>NZ_JCAQOW010000005.1:0-1898740 GCF_059567865.1 Delftia sp. BGA-UO-ETr-SB1
CAGGATCAAACTCTACAGTTCGATCTTGAAATTTAAAGTCTTTCGACTAACTCATAAAAACGGAATTGAAGTGAACTTCACTTCTATTCTCATGAGCGTTTTTGGCTTCAAAGAGCCGAGTTCCAAAGAACTTGGCTGTTCGCCTCAAACGCCCACGCTTATCGGCTGTATATTTTTAAGGATCGAAGCAGAGAATTTCTTCTTTACTTCCGACTCGCTGCGATCAGCGAAGCCTTGAATTCTAGCACAGTTTTTAGCGTCGTTGCAATCAAATTTCTTCGATCTTTTCAACACCAGCGATCTGCATCGCTTCTCTTCAGCACAGCCTTGCATTGTAGCACGTTTTTTCAACCCGCCAACAACAAGAACCCTACCGCAGCAACCAGAGCATCAGCTCCAACCACCGGATCAGGCCGCCGAAGCAACCCTCTCATAAAAAAAGCCACCCTTGCGGGTGGCTTTTTTCTATCTTGGCGGAAACGGAGGGATTCGAACCCTCGATGAGGCTCTACACCCCATACTCCCTTAGCAGGGGAGCACCTTCGGCCACTCGGTCACGTTTCCGGAATGACGTTATTGTAACGTGCTTTTTTGCCGGTTTCGGCAAAACGATGATTTTATTCCGGCTTGTCGAGACCGAAGGCGGTGTGCAGGGCGCGCACGGCCAGCTCCAGGTACTTCTCGTCGATGACGACGGAGGTCTTGATCTCGGAGGTGGAGATCATCTGGATGTTCACGCCTTCCTGGCTCAGTGCACGGAACATGGTGGATGCCACGCCCACATGGCTGCGCATGCCGATGCCGACAATGCTGACCTTGGCGATGTTGGGGTTGCCGACGACTTCGGTGGCACCCAGGGCGGGCACGACCTTGTCGCGCAGCAGCTCCATGGCGCGTTGGTAGTCGCCCTGGCTGACGGTGAAGCTGAAGTCGGTTTTGCCTTCCTTGCTGATGTTCTGGATGATCACATCGACTTCGATGTTGGCATCAGCCACCGGACCCAGGATGCCGTAGGCGATGCCGGGGGTGTCGGGCACGCCGAGAACGGAGATCTTGGCTTCGCCGCGGTTGAATGCGATGCCGGATACGACGGCCTTTTCCATTTTTTCGTCTTCCTCAAAAGTAATCAGCGTGCCGGAGGTGGATTCCTCCTCCAGGTCGATGTCCCAGGGCGTGAAGCTGGAGAGCACGCGCATGGGCACCTTGTACTTGCCGGCAAATTCCACCGAGCGGATCTGCAGCACCTTGGAGCCGAGGCTGGCCATTTCCAGCATTTCCTCGAAGCTCACGGTGTTCAGGCGCTTGGCGGCCTGCACCACGCGCGGGTCGGTGGTGTAGACGCCGTCCACGTCGGTATAGATAAGGCACTCGGCCGCCTTCAGCGCCGCAGCCACGGCCACGGCCGAGGTGTCGGAGCCGCCACGGCCCAGCGTGGTGACATGTCCGTTGGGATCGATGCCCTGGAAGCCCGTGATGATGACCACGCGACCAGCGTCGAGTTCGGCGCGAACGCGCTTGTCGTCGATGGACTCGATGCGTGCCTTGGTGAAGCTGCTGTCGGTGCGCACGGGAACTTGCCAGCCCGAGAAGCTGATGGCTTCCACGCCTTCGGCCTGCAGCGCAATGGCCAGCAGTGCCGACGACGCCTGCTCGCCCGTGGAGGCCAGCATGTCGAGTTCACGGTAGTACGCCGTTTTGGCCGAGCCGGGAGCCAGCTCGCTGGCCAGGCCCAGCAGACGGTTGGTTTCGCCACTCATGGCGCTGGGGACGACCACCATCTGGTGACCGGCACGAGCCCACTTGGCCACGCGCTTGGCAACGTTGCGGATGCGCTCTGTCGAGCCCATCGAGGTGCCGCCGTATTTATGAACGATCAGTGCCATTGGATATCAGGGTGACGAAACTGCTTGCCACGGCGCTGTACGACAGAGGGATGCCTGTGCAAGCCAGGATGTTCGAGAGGACTGCGCATGAAGCGAAATGTCCGCCCGGACCCGTCTTGCGCAAGCCGTTTGGTTTTGGCGCGCCGCCGGTTTTCGTACAAAGTTGGACCAAAACTCGTCAATTGTACCAATCGAGCACCGACCCCAGGCGCCGCACAAAACCCCGCCCCATCTTGAGATGGATGCGGTGGCCTCGCGTAAGGCAAACGCCGATCTGCGCGAGCAGCTGATCGAGCTGCGCGGCACTGGGCGTGGTGGCATGCACGCTGCGCAGCCAGTGGCGCAGCACATTGGCCTGGCGCGCGGGGCTCAGCGCCTGCAAGGCGGTGATGCCGGGGGGGCTGCCGATGGCGGCCAGATCGGCCTGCGCCATCTCCTGCAGAAGCTCGGCCGCCTCAGCGCAATGCCGGCTGCTGCGCGCGAACGTGGCGCGAAACTGGGGAAAGGCCTGCTGCAGCGCGGGCAGCAACTGGGCGCGGATGCGATTGCGCGTATAGCGCGCGTCGGCATTGGTCGGGTCTTCCACCCACGCCTGGCCACGCGCCGCAAGCCAGTCACGCAGGGCCTGTCCGGGCAGATCAAGCAGCGGACGATGCCATTCGAGATCCGCCCTGCTCCACTGCGCCGGCATGGCGGCCAACCCGGCCACACCGGCGCCGCGAGACAGAGCCAGCAGCAGCGTCTCGACCTGGTCGTCCGCATGTTGCGCCAGCGCCATGCTGCGAACGGGCGGCAAGGGCTCTCCGCCAGCGCCCTGCCCAGGCCAGGGTTCGCGGGCGGCCTCTATCAGCGTTGCGTAGCGCAGCTGGCGTGCGGCGTCCTCAGGACTTTGGCCCGGCGCGTGGCGCGCGTCCACGCGGCGAATCTTCAAAGGAACGGCATGCTGCGCGCAGACTTTCTCGCACTGGCCGACAAAGGCATCGGCCGCCGACTGCAGACCGTGGTGCACATGGATGGCCACGACCTGGCCCGGCCAGCGCTCGGCGCAGGCCAGCAGCAGCGCCGTGGAGTCCGCACCGCCGCTGAAGGCCACGGCCAGCGGCAGTTGCGGCGCAAAGCGATGGATTGCCGCGTCCAAAGCGGCACCCGGCGCAGCATCTGGAGCGGCTGCCGGAACATTGCGCAGCGGGTCGGTGATCGGAATTTCCACAGGCTTGGATCAGGTATGTCAGGACTCAGGCCGAGTCCCGGCGCAAAAAGAAAACGGCTCCCAGGGGGAGCCGTTCAGTGTGCCAGAGCGTGGCGCAGGCCTTCAGCGGTTGTCGGCCTTGGTATCGGCGAAGCGTCCGTAGCTTTGCAGGCGCTCGTAACGGCGGTCCTGCAGTTCCTTGGGCTTGAGGTCCGCCAGCTGGCGATAGGCATCGCCCAGCGCGCGCTTGAGGAAGGCGGCCATTTGCTTGGGGTCGCGGTGGGCGCCGCCCACGGGCTCGTTGACGATCTTGTCCACCAGGCCCAGGGCCTTGAGGCGGTGGGCCGTGATGCCCATGGCATCGGCAGCGTCCTGGGCCTTTTCGCCGGTCTTCCAGAGGATGGAGGCGCAGCCTTCCGGGCTGATCACGGAGTAGACGGCGTATTGCAGCATCAGCACCTGGTCGGCGACGGCAATGGCCAGGGCGCCGCCCGATCCACCTTCACCGATGACGGTGGTGATGATGGGGGTCTGCAGCTGGGCCATTTCGTAGATGTTGCGGCCGATGGCTTCGGACTGGCCGCGCTCTTCGGCTTCGATGCCGGGGAAGGCGCCAGGCGTGTCCACGAAGGTGAAGACCGGCAGGCCGAACTTTTCGGCCGTCTTCATGAGGCGCAGGGCCTTGCGGTAGCCCTCGGGGCGCGTCATGCCGAAGTTGCGCAGCGTGCGCTCCTTGGTGTCGCGGCCCTTCTGGTGGCCGATGACCATGCAGGAAATGCCATTGAAGCGCGCCAGCCCGCCCACGATGGACTGGTCGTCGGCGAAGTGCCGGTCGCCGTGCATCTCGATGAAGTCGGTGAAGCAGTCGCGCACATAGTCCAGCGTGTAGGGACGCTCGGTATGGCGCGCGATCTTGGTGATCTGCCAGGGCGAGAGGTCGCTGTAGATGTCCTTGGTCAGCTGCAGGCTTTTTTTGCTGAGCTGCTCGATCTCTTCCGAGATATCGACTGCGCTTTCGGTCTGCACGTAGCGCAGTTCCTCGATTTTGGATTCGAGCTCGGCGATGGGCTGCTCAAAATCCAGAAAGTTCTTTTTCGCCAACTTGTTTCTCCTTGTCCCAGCCAGGCACGGTGCATGCGTTCCGGCCGGAAAACGGGGGTTGATCGGGTGTGATCGGTTTGTCTTCAGGCTGCAGGCTGCGGTTCGAGCGAGCGCCAAATATACCAAGTCGCCACGGTGCACCACGGCTTCCAGGCCTCGGCAACCTCACGCGCCTCGCTGCGGCTGACGGGGTCGCCCGAAAAATAGTTCTGGCTGATGCCCGAGATCAGGCCTGCATCGTCCAGCGGCAGCACATTGGGCCGCTGCAGGTAGAAGATGAGGAACATCTCGGCGGTCCAGCGGCCCACGCCTCGGATGGACATGAGTTCGGCCACGATGGCTTCGTCACTCATGCCCTGCCAGTCGTCCTGGTGCAGGCGGTGCTCGGTGAAGTGCATGGCCAGGTCCACCAGGTAGTCCACCTTGCGGGCAGACAGGCCCACGGCGCGCATGTCGTCCACCTTGAGCTTGAGCACCAGGTCAGGCGCCATGCGGGCGGGCAGGCGCGCGAACTTGTTCCACAGCGTCTGCGCAGCCTTCATCGAGATCTGCTGGCCCACGATGGAGCGCGCCAGCGTGGCGAAGGCATCGCCGCCGGGCTGCAGGGCCAGGTGGGCAAAGCGCGGAATCAGGCGCTTCATCACGCGATCGCGCCGCACCAGCTGGCGGCAGGCCTCGGCCCAGTAGGCCGGGGCGCCCTCGGGCGGTGCGGGCAGGGATATCTTGGCCTTGGGAGCGGAGGCAGCGGCAGCGGCGGCCGCAGGCGCCGAACCTGCGCGCGCGCCCAGCGTCACCATCGGCAGCGGGGCCGGTTGCTGTTCGGGCACGGGCAGATCGGCCACCAGCGGCAACTGCTCGAAATCCATGGTGTCCAGGGGTTTGGCGGAGGCCATCAAAGCACCTCCCCGCACCTGGCGCGGCACATCTGGCAAGGCATACGGATCAGCCCTTTGCGGCTGCCTCCCAGGTCGTGCCTGCGGGGGAGTCCTTGAGCACGATGCCCTGTTCCAGCAGCGCCTTGCGGATGCGGTCGGCCTCGGCCCAGTCCTTGGCCGCCTTGGCGGCTGCGCGTGCGGCAATCTGCGCCTCGATGGCGCCGGCATCCATCTCCGAAGTGCCTGCCTGCAGGAAGGCCTGCGGGTCGCCCTGCAGCAGCCCCAGGCAGCCGGCCAATGCCTTGAGCAGGCCCGCCGTCTCGGCACTCTTGCTGCGGTTGACTTCGGCAGCCAGCTCGAACAGCACGGCCACGGCCTCGGGCGTGCCGAAGTCCTCGTCCATGGCCGCCTTGAAGCGTGCGGCAGCGGGATGATTCCAGTCGATGGCAACCTCGGCAGGCGCGACCAGGCTCAGCGCCGTGTACAGGCGCTTGAGCGCGCCGCGTGCGTCGTTCAGGTGCACGTCGCTGTAGTTCAGCGGGCTGCGGTAGTGGCTGCGCACGACGAAGAAGCGCACGGTCTCGGCGTCGTATTCCTTGAGCACGTCGCGGATGGTGAAGAAGTTGCCCAGCGACTTGGACATCTTCTCGTTGTCCACGTTGATGAAGCCGTTGTGCATCCAGACCTGCGAGAACGGCTTGCCGGTCGCACCTTCGCTCTGGGCGATCTCGTTTTCGTGGTGCGGGAACTGCAGGTCGGCACCGCCGCCGTGGATGTCGAAGCTCTCGCCCAGCATCTCGCAGCCCATGGCCGAGCACTCGATGTGCCAGCCGGGACGGCCCACGCCCCAGGGGCTGGCCCACTTGACCTCTTCCGGCTCGGCGGGCTTGGCGCTTTTCCACAGCACGAAGTCCAGCGGATCCTGCTTGCCGTCCTGCACGGCCACGCGTTCGCCGGCCTGCAATTCGTCCAGCGACTTGCCCGACAGCTTGCCGTAGCCGGGGAACTTGCGCACGGCGAAGTTCACGTCGCCATCCGTGCCCTGATAGGCCAGGCCCTTGTCCTGCAGACGGCCGATCATGGACAGCATCTGCGGCACGTATTCGGTGGCGCGCGGCTCATGCGTGGGGCGCTCGATGCCCAGGGCGTCGGCGTCCTGGTGCAGGGCGTCGATCATGCGGTCGGTCAACGAGCGGATGGTCTCGCCGTTCTCGACGGCGCGCCGGATGATCTTGTCATCGATGTCGGTGATGTTGCGCACATAGGTCACGCGATGGCCGCTGGCACGCAGCCAGCGCTGCACCACATCGAAAGCGACCATGGAGCGTGCGTGTCCCAGGTGACACAGGTCGTACACGGTCATGCCGCACACATACATGCGCACATGGCCCGGTTCGATTGGCGAAAACGCTTCCAATGCACGCGACAGCGTGTTGTAGATACGCAAACTCATGGATGTTTATCAGGGGAGAAAGGGTCGCTGCAGGGGGCGCGTCCCACGCGCCGCCGGACCCTTGGCGCCGATGCAGGCATGCTCAGCAGGGAGCAGGAGCGGCAGGCGCAGAGCCCGTGTGACCCAGCACACCCCTCAGCTACAATTGACCGCAGTATAAGCCCGCGCCGCGGGGCATTCCCCCGAGGCCCCGAAAGCACCTACATGCCTCTACGCAACTCGTTTCGCTCCGCCCTGCGCCTCGCGGCACTGGCGGCCCTGCTCGCAACAGGCCACGCCCACGCCGACGACTATACGGAAGTGAATCAGTTGCTGCGCAACGGCAAGAGCACCCAGGCGCTGGCACGCGCCGATGCCTATCTGGCCAAGAACGCACGCGACCCGCAGATGCGCTTTCTCAAGGCCGTTGCACTGACCGACAGCGGCAAGACGGACGAGGCCATCGCCGCGCTGAACCAGCTCATCGAGGACTACCCCGAGCTGCCCGAGCCCTACAACAATCTGGCGGTCATCTATGCCGGCCAGAACCAGCTCGACAAGGCGCGCTCCGCGCTCGAATCCGCCGTGCGCAACAACCCCAACTACGGCGTCGCCTACGAGAACCTGGGCGACATCCATGCCCGCCTGGCCTACGAGGCCTACTCCAAGGCGCAAGGCCTGGATGGCCGCGCGGCCAGCGTGCGCCCCAAGCTCAAGCTGCTGCGCGACCTGCTGGCACCCGTCACCGCCGCCAAGTAGGCCCCCGGCCCACGCGCGCAGCCCTTGCGCCAGCGCGCGTGCGGCGGTCGATCGGGTCTTGCCATGCCTGGCGCGCACCCGCAGGAACCTGCCCGGTTTTCCCCACTCCATCCCCCAGCCCTTTGGCTTTCACAGGAGATTCGCATGACCACACGCCGCATTGCGTCGCTTTCCCTGGCCGGCATGGCCCTGGCCGCTTCCCTTTTCACCGCCCTGCCCGCCATGGCGCAGAACGCCACGCCCAAGGTGCAGATCAAGACCAGCATGGGCGACATCGTGCTGGAGCTGAACGAAGCCAAGGCACCCAAGACCGTGGCCAACTTCATGCAGTACGTGCGCGACAAGCACTATGACGGCACGGTGTTCCACCGCGTGATGGACGGCTTCATGATCCAGGGCGGCGGCATGGATGCCAGCCTCAAGGAAAAGCCCACGCGCGCGCCGATTCCGCTGGAAGCGGACAACGGCCTCAAGAATGACCGGGGCACCATCGCCATGGCGCGCACGGGCAACCCCAACTCGGCCACCTCGCAGTTCTTCATCAACGTGGTGAACAACGACATGCTCAACGCGCCCAAGCCCGATGGACACGGCTACGCCGTCTTCGGCCGCGTGGTCCAGGGCATGGACGTGGTGGACAAAATCCGCACGGTGGCCACGGGCAACCAGGGCATGCACCAGAATGTACCCACCAAGCCGGTGACCATCCTCTCGGCCACCGAAGTCAAGTAAACCGCGCGCCGCGCCTTGCGTGGCACGCCCTTCCCCTCCATCCAACAAGGAATCGCCATGAGCAATCCCCAAGTCGAACTCCACATCGCCGACCACGGCGTCATCACCATCGAACTCGACGCCGCCAAGGCCCCGAAGAGCGCAGAGAACTTCCTGGCCTATGTGAACAAGGGCCACTACAACAACACCATCTTCCATCGCATCATCGATGGCTTCATGATCCAGGGCGGCGGCTTCGAGCCCGGCATGAAGCAAAAGGAGACGGACGCTCCCATCGAGAACGAGGCCAAGAACGGCCTGAAGAACGACAAGTACACCCTGGCCATGGCCCGTACCGGCGACCCGCACTCTGCCACCGCCCAGTTCTTCATCAACGTGGCCGACAACGGCTTCCTGAACCACACCTCGCCCAGCGCACAGGGCTGGGGCTATGCCGTGTTCGGCAAGGTGGTCAAGGGCACCGAGATCGTGGACAAGCTGCGTGGCGTGAAGACCGGCCGCAACGGCGGCCACCAGGACGTGCCCAAGGATGACGTGATCATCGAAAAGGCCGTGGCCCTGTAATCAGGCGCTTGCGCACACGGGGCGGCCGTGCCCTTTCGGGTCCGGCCGCCCTGTTGTCCATGCGTATGGCACCAGGCCGTGCGCATGGACAACAGACCCGCTCCAGAGCCGTCCCAAGGCTCCTACAGCCCTTCATGCAGCGCCCTTGCCGGGTGCCCCGTCCCATGGCCCAGACCGCCGCGCCCCGCCCTCTTCCCGTGCCGCCCATTGCGGCCGAGTGGACACTGCCTGCGGGCTGGCGCACGCTGGAGTTCATCTCGGACCTGCACCTGCAGGCCAGCGAGCCCGCCACCGTGCAGGCCTTCCGGCAGTACCTGGCCGCCACGCGGGCCGATGCCGTCTTTCTGCTGGGCGACCTGTTCGAGGTCTGGGTGGGTGACGACGCCCTGCTGGAGCCGGGCAGCTTCGAGGCCGAATGCGCCACCGCCATGCGCGCGGCAGCCACCCGCACGCCGCTGTTCTTCATGCAGGGCAACCGCGACTTCCTGACCGGCGCGCAGTTCGATGCGCTGTGCGGCACGACCACCCTGGCCGATCCCACCGTGCTTGACTGCGGCGACCAGCGCATCCTGCTCAGCCATGGCGATGCCCTGTGCCTGGACGATGTGGACTACCAGCGCTTTCGCGCCATGGCCCGCTCGGCCGCCTGGCAGGCTGGCTTCCTGGCCCAGCCGCTGCAGGTGCGCCGCGACCAGGCACGCGGCATTCGGCAGGAGAGCGAATCGCGCAAGCGGGAATCGGACGGCCATGGCGCCGCCATGCCCACCTATGCCGACCTTGACGCGCAGGCCACGCGCAGCTGGCTGCATGCCGCAGGTGCCGCCACCCTGATCCACGGCCACACGCACCGCCCGGCCGACCATGACCTGGGCGATGGCCTGCGGCGCATCGTGCTCAGCGACTGGGATCTGGCGGCGCCCGTGCCCCGCGCCGAGGTGCTGCGCTGGGAGCGCGGCATGGGCCTGCAGCGCCTGCCACTGTCCGACGTTCTTGAACAGGCCAGCCCGCCATGAGCCTTTGGCAACACCTGGGCCGCTGGGTCCGCAGACTGGGCCGCCGCGCACGCTCCACGGTGTCGCCGGTGCCCGAGATTCCCGCGCCGCTGTGGCTGTCCACGCTGGCCGCCTACCCCTTTCTCGCGTCGCTGACGCTGGAGGAGCAATCCAAGCTGCGCGCCCTGGCCGCCGTCTTCCTGCAGCGCAAGCGCTTCCACGGCGCCCATGGCCTGGAAGTCAGCGACGCCATGGCGCTGGAGATTGCCGCCCAGGCCTGCCTGCCCCTGCTGCACTGGGGCGAGCCACAGGGCGCGCTGTCCTGGTATGACGACTTTGTCGGCATCGTGGTGCACCCGGGCGATGCCGTGGCGCGGCGCCAGAGCATGGACGAGGCCGGCGTCATCCACGACTACGACGAAGTGATCATGGGCGAGGCCATGCATGGCGGCCCCGTCATGCTGAGCTGGCAGGCCATTGGCGCAGGCCGCGGGTCGCATGCCAGCCACCATGGCCACGGCGGCCAGCCCGCCAACGTGGTGATCCACGAATTCGCCCACAAGATCGACATGCGCAACGGCGGCGCCGATGGCTGCCCACCCCTGCCGCCGGGCTTCATGGGCAGCAGCTCCGCGCGCCAGGCCCGCGAGATATGGCAGGCCGCCTGGGCACCGGCCTACGACGCCTTCCGTGAGCAGATCACCATCGCCGAGCGCTTTGGTGGCGAATGGCCCTGGCTGGACGGCTATGGCGCCACGGCGCCCGCCGAATTCTTCGCCGTGGCCTGCGAGGCCTTCTTCGTGGACCGCGCCCGCTTTGCCCTGGAATTTCCCACGCTGGCGCCGCTGCTGGCTGCGCTCTTCAAGCCGGCCACCAGTCAACCCTGATCGGAGCAAACCTCCTTCAGGGCCTGGGCGAACAGGCGCTGCTCCTCGTACTGCCCGCCCGCCTTGCGCTCGAACAGGGTGATGGGTGGCAGGGTCCAGCCGAAACGGTGGCGCACGATGCCCACGCCCGCGATGCGCACCAGTTCCTCGGCAATGTCGGCCGGCACGATGGACACGGCCCGCTCATTGGCCGCCACCAGCTCGCCGATCACCTTGGCCGAGAGCGTTTCCACAAACGGCGGCGGCGGCTCCACGCCCGCGCGCAGAAAAAAGTCGGTGATCTGCTCGCGCATGGGCGTGCGGCGCTGGCCCAGCACCCAGTCAAGCCCCGTGAGTTCGGCCCACTGCAGAGGCCGGCGCCCCAGCCGCGCGGCCAGGCTGCGGTGGGCGATCAGGCGTGGCTCCTGCTCATAAAGCACGCTGTGCCGTATGCCGCTCATGTCCAGCACAGCCGAGGCGCGGCCAATCACGCAGTCCAGCTCATGTGCGCGCAACTTTTGCAGCAGGCGGTCGCTGGTGTCCTCATGCAGCGTGACCGTGATGCGCCGGCCTTGCGGCCGCGTCCTGCCGATGGCATCGGCCAGCATGCGCGCCGGCAGAAAGGGGATGACACCCACCTGCAGGTGCGCCGCACGCTGCTGCCCCACGGCCTCGATGTCGTGGGCCCAATGGTCCAGATCGGCCAGCATGCCCCGGGCGCGCGCCAGCACCAGCGCGCCCAGCTCCGTAGGCTCCATGCCGCGCGCAGAACGCAGGAACAGCGGCGCGCCGAACAATGACTCCAGCTCGGCCAGGGCCTGGGTCACGGCGGGCTGGCTGGTGGCCATGCGCTCGGCCACGCGGGTCAGCGTGCCCAGCTCGCTGATGGAGCGCAGCAGCAGCAAATGCTTCATCTTCAGGCGCGTGGCCATGCGGTGGGCCAGTTGGGCAGCGGACGATGCAGTGCGGTTTTGCGGCATGGATTCAGGCGTGGTGCGGCATAAGCAAAACCATATTGAACAATAAAAACAAACGAATTTCTGCTTATGCACGCGCTCCAGAATTCATGCGTCTTGCACACCCAAAACGAAAGGACCAGGCAGACCATGGATGGCATGTTTTTCATCATCGCGCTGGGCGCGGCGGCGGCCGGATTCGTGCAGGGCCTGTCGGGCTTTGCCTTCGGCATGGTGGCCATGTCGTTCTGGGCCTGGGTGCTGGAGCCGCGCGATGCGGCCGTGCTCACCGTCTTCGGCTCGCTGCTGGGCCAGGTGCTGTCGGCCATCACCGTGCGGCGCGGGTTTGCGCTGGCAAAGCTGCTGCCCTTCATCCTGGGCGGTCTTGCCGGCATTCCGCTGGGCGTCTTGCTGCTGCCGCACCTGGACATGGCCTGGTTCAAGGCCCTGCTGGGCGGCATGCTGGTGCTGTGGTGCCCGGTGATGCTGCTGTCGGCACGGCTGCCCAGGCTGGCG
Organism: Delftia sp. BGA-UO-ETr-SB1; assembly: GCF_059567865.1. Classification (NCBI taxonomy): domain Bacteria; kingdom Pseudomonadati; phylum Pseudomonadota; class Betaproteobacteria; order Burkholderiales; family Comamonadaceae; genus Delftia; species Delftia sp. BGA-UO-ETr-SB1. Next base: position 11,866 of record NZ_JCAQOW010000005.1, read on the forward strand.
CGCGGCGGCCGCCTGGCCGATGGTGCCGTGGGCCTGGCGGGCGGCGTGATGGGCGGACTGGGCGGCTTCACGGGCACGCTGCCCACGCTGTGGTGCACGCTGCGCGGCTACCCCAAGGATGAGCAGCGCTCCGTCATCCAGAACTTCAACCTGTCCATGCTGGCCGTGACCATGGCCACCTACCTGGGCACCGGCATGGTCACGCGCAGCATGCTGCCGCTGTTCGCCATCGTGGCGCCGGCCATGCTCATTCCATCGCTGCTGGGCTCCAGGCTCTATATCGGTATCAGCGAGGCACGGTTCCGGCAGATCGTGCTGGGCCTGCTGTGCCTGTCCGGCGTGGCGCTGCTGGCGTCTTCCGTGCCCGTACTTTTGCAGCGCGTGGCCTGAGCGCGCCGCGCGCCCACACTCCATCGGCCAACGGCAGTCAACTATGTGAACCTCTGGCACACGCCTCGCTATGCTTCATCGTATATTACGAACTGCACCAGCCCTTCCATGAGAGGCCTTCCGATGTTGACGCCCCCCTTCAAACTCAGCGCAGGCGGCATGGCCGCCCTGGGCGCCGCCGTGTCGGCCGGCGCGTTGCAGTCCGGGGACGGCCAGTGCTGCGGGCACGACCATGTCCGCGAAGAGCATGGCGGCGCAGCGCACGCCCAGGCGCGCACCCGGCTCTACCAGCTGGACACGCATCTGCACTGCTCGGTGATAGGCACCTGCCTGAGCCCGGCCGAGCTGCGCAAGCTGATGGGCCGGCACATGGATATCAAGGGCAAGACCGACCTGGAACTGCACCACCAGGCCGTGGGCCTGGCGCATGAGAACGGCGACCTGTCCAAGGCCATCCACAAGGCGCTGGACCAGCGCCATGCCGCCGTGATCAAGGGCTTTGCCGCCGCCCAGGACGAGGCTGCACTGGAGGCCGCGTGGAAGCAGGCCTGGCAGCAGGGCGAGATTCCGGGCGCCTACTGGGCCCTGCTCACGCACAAGTGCACCAGCTTTGCGCTGCGGCAAATGGCCTTTGGCGAGGTGCACATGCTGTCGCACCTGATGGGATCGGCCAACCGGCATGAACTCAAGCGCTTCGTGGCACTGGAAAAGGAAAACCTGGAACTGCAGGACAAGCTGGAACGCGAACGCCAGCGCCACCACCAATCCCAGCTCGAACGTGATGCGCTGGCCGGCCAGCTGCGCCAGCAGTCCCTGGACTTCGAAGCCCGCCTGTCGCAACTCAGGGCAGGGGCAGCCCCTGGAGGCGAGACCCGCCCCGCCGATGCCGGCGCCCTGGTCGGCATGCACACCGAACGGCGCGAGCGTGCAGAACGCGCTGCCGAACAGGCCTGGGCCGAGGCTGGCCGCCTGCAGCAGATGGCCGAGCAATTGCAGCAGCGCGTGCAATGGCTGGCCGAGGAACTGGCCGCCGCCGAAAAGGAACTGCATCGCGCCGCCACCCAGCCCCAGGCCCCCGATGCCGCGCAGCAGCAGGCGCTGCAGGGCCGCAAGCTGCTCTACGTGGGCGGGCGCCCCAGCTCCACCCCTGCCATACGCGACCATGTACAGCGCCATGGCGGCGAGTTCCTGCACCACGACGGCGGATTGGAGACGCGCAAGGGCCTGCTGGCCGCGCAGCTGCCCCGCGTCGACTTGGTGGTGTTCCCCGTGGACTGCGTGGACCATGATTCCGTGGTCAACCTCAAGCGCCTCAGCGAGCGGCATGGCGTGCCCTTCATCGCGCTGCGCACGGCCAGCCTGGCCAGCTTCGCGGCCACCGTGGCGCGCGAGTTGGCACCGCCCGACGCGGGAACCCGCACCACCAGCGCATCACACTTTTGCCTGCGCCACGGTTGATGGTGCCGCGTGGCGCGGGCCCAGCGCCGGGCCTTGTGTTTTCAGGATTCCATCAGCACCTCAGCACCTCAGTACCGCGCATCGGCCGGCTTCTTGTCCTTGGGCCAGTCCTTGTGCTTGTTGGCAAAGTCCGGGCGCGGCTGGTGGCTGAAGTACTCGGCCACGTCCACGGCCTCCTGGTCGCTGAGGCCGCCCTGGCCCAGCGGGAAGTTGCCATGGAAGGCGATGGGCATGTTGCGCTTGACGAAGGCCGCTGCCGTGTAGGTGCGCGCCATACCCGCGCCGATGTTGAAGGACTCGTCACCCCACAGCGGCGGATAGACCCACTGGCCCTTGGCATTCTTCACGCCCTCGCCCTCGCCGCCATGGCAGACCGCGCACTGGGCCGCATAGACCTTCTTGCCGTTGTCCACGTTGGGCACGATGGACTGGCTGATCTTGCCCACGCCCCGGCCTTCGACCTTGTCTTCGGGTTTGGTTTCGCGGCGCATCCAGTCGAAGTAGGCGACCATGGCCTTGATCTCGTCGGACTCCAGCGGCAGCGGCTTGCCGTTCATGGAGCGCAGGAAGCAGCCATTGATGCGATCCTCCAGCGTGATGACGCGGCCCGCGCGCGGCGCATAGCCGGGGAAGAAGGCCGAGACACCGATATAGGGCGAACCATCGGCCACCGTGCCCGCGTTCAGGTGGCAGCTGGCGCAGTTCAGCGCATTGCCCACATTCCTGGGCAGCAGGTCACGCGTCTCTATGTTCAGGCGGGCGCCGTAGACCAGTTGCTTCGCGTTGGATTCGTCCAGCATGGCGGCCAGGCGCGGCGTCTCGAAGGGGCGTGCGCTTTCGCCCTTGGCATCGAGCTGCTTGCGCATGGATTGCACCTCCCTGGCATGGATCTCGCGCGCATTGGCACGGCCCCAGCTCTTGCGGGCGAAGTTGAGGATGTCGGCAATCTCCGCATCCTTGAGCTGTGCAAAGGCCGGCATGGTCAGCGGCCGCGCATGGCTTTGCGTGACGGGCGCCTTCCAGCCCACCAGCATCAGATGGATCAGGGTGGACGGGTCCTGCGACTGCAGCGAGAAATTGCCGGCCAGCGGCGGGAACACGTCCTTCACGCCACCGCCATCGGCACGGTGGCAGTCGGCGCAGAACTGCAGATAGCCCAGGCCACCCCGGCTGGCGTAGAGATCGGCAGGCACGTCGGAAGACACTGCCGGCGTGGCGGACGGCGCATGCACGGAAGCCTGCGACGCCGGATGCGGGGCGATGACCGGCCCCGGCCCCTGGGCCACCTGCATGGGCAGATCGTTCTTGCCTGCGGGCAGCGACTTCAGATAAGTGCCAATGGCCAGCAGGTCCGCATCGCTCATGTACTGCGTGCTGTGCTGCACCACATCGACCATGTTGCCGGAGACCGTGCCGTGGCTGTTGCGCCCGGTCTTGAGCAACTGGGCGGTTTCCTCGGGTGTCCACAGATTGCGCAGGCTCAGCGCGCGCCAGTTCTCCACGGTCTCGCCGGCCAGGAAATACTCGCCCTTGCCGCCCTCGCCGGTCATGGTCTTTTCCTGGAAGCCCACGCCGCGCGGCGTATGGCAGGCGCCGCAGTGGCCCAGGCCCTGTACCAGGTAGGCACCCCGGTTCCACTGGGCAGTTTGCTGCGGTTGGGGCTGGAAGGGCGTGTCATCCAGAAACACCCAGTTCCACAGCGCCAGGCCCCAGCGCTGGTTGAAGGGAAAGCCCAGGTCGGACTCCTTGTTGGCCGCCTTCACGGGCGCCACGCCCTGCAACAGATAGGCGTAAAGGGCCTGCATGTCCTCGGCCGTCATCTTGGCGTAGGAGGGATAGGGCATGGCCGGGTACAGGTTGCGGCCATCGGCCGCGACGCCCTTGCGCATGGCGCGGTCGAAATGCTCGAAGCTGTATTTGCCCATGCCCGTATCGGCGTCGGGCGAGATATTGGTGGAATAGATCTTGCCGAATGGCGTCTCCAGCGCCAGCCCACCACCCATGGGCTGGGATTTATTGCCGGTGTGGCAGGCAACGCAATCTCCCAGGCGTGCGATATATCGGCCGCGATCGACCAGGGTTCTTTGCTCCTCCGTCAGGTCCGCCGCGTAATCGGCAGGCAGGTCATCAATGATTTGTGGCATTTGCGCATGGTCCACTCCGGGCGCCGGCGCCGAAATGGCCAGTTGCCAGGCGGCGGCCGACAGCGCGGCCACGCACAGCAGGCCTTGCTTGAGCGAGAGTTTCATCGTCTTCGATCCACTGAAATGAATTATTATTGAAAGAGGAAAAAACGGATATTGACGAGATATTCAACCCAACGCCTGCAGCCATTGCAGCAAATGACAATCTCTTTGCGCAATATCTTCTTATATATACGAATTCTAGTGGTATCTCCCTATTTTTTCCATGCAAGCCGACGAAAACGATAAGCCAATAGCGCATTTAACGCGGGCTTAATCAATGCAAGGAAAAAGCGCGCGCAGCCTTCTCGGGTGCGCACGAAAAAGCGGCCCGCAAGGGGCCGCTGATTTCACCGTCGGTGTATCCGTCAGTGTATGGGGTGGCGGCTCGCCCGCCGGGCTCAGACCGCCTGACTGCAGCGGCGCGCCGCCTGCGCCACGCTGTGCGCGTCCACGCCAAAGTGGCCGCGCAACGCGGCACGCGTGTCACTTCGGCCAAAGCCGTCCGTGCCCACGGTGAGGAATCGCCTGCCTGCGGGCAGGAAGGCGCGCACGGTCTCGGGCACGGCGCGCACATAGTCGGTGGCAGCAATCACCGGGCCCTGCGTGCCGTCCAGCAGTTGGGCGATCCAGGGCTGGCCAGGTGCCTCACCTGCCAGCATGCGCTGCTCGCAGGCCACGCCATCGCGCGCCAGTTCGCTCCAGCTGGTCACGCTGACCACGGTGGCGGCCATGCCCTCGCTGGCCAATTGCTCGGCGGCCTTGAGCACTTCGGTGAGGATGGCACCCGATCCCAGCAAGGTGACATGCTGCGTGGCACGGCCCGCATCGCCAAAGCGGCTGAACACATAGCCGCCGCGCAGCACGCCTTCGGCCGCGCCCGGTGGCAGGTCGGGCTGGGCGTAGTTCTCGTTCATCAGGGTGATGTAGTAGAAAACGTCGCGCTGCTCGACCAGCATCTCGCGCATGCCGGCGTCCAGGATCACGGCCAGCTCGCCCGCATGCGCGGGGTCCCAGGCCTTGCAGTTGGGAATGGTGGCCGCCACCAGATGGCTGGAGCCGTCCTGGTGCTGCAGGCCTTCTCCGCCCAGCGTGGTGCGGCCCGAGGTGGCGCCCAGCAGAAAGCCGCGCGCCCGCTGGTCGGCCGCCGCCCAGATGGCGTCGCCCACGCGCTGGAAGCCGAACATGGAGTAGTAGATGTAGAACGGCAGCATGGCCATGCCGTGCACGCTGTAGCTGGTGGCTGCCGCCGTCCAGCTGGCGATGGCGCCGGCCTCGCTGATGCCCTCCTCCAGGATCTGGCCGTCCAGCGCCTCGCGGTAGGACAGCACCGAGCCGATGTCTTCGGGCGCGTAGCGCTGCCCCAGGCTGCTGTAGATGCCCACCTGCTTGAACAGGTTGGCCATGCCGAAGGTGCGCGCCTCGTCCGCCACGATGGGCACGATGCGCGGACCCAGCTGCGCGTCCTTGAGCAGGCCGCCCAGCATGCGCACGAAAGCCATGGTGGTGCTCATCTCCTTGCCGGCAGGCGCCAGCGCGAACTGCGCGTACTGGTCCAGGGCAGGTACGGGCACGCGGTCGCACACGGTTTCGCGGCGCGGCAGTGCGCCGCCCAGGGCCGTGCGGCGATCGCGCAGGTACTGCATCTCGGCGCTGTCATCGGCAGGCTTGTGGAAGGCCAGGCCCTTGGCCTGCTCGTCACTGAGCGGCAGGTTGAAGCGGTTGCGGAACTCGATCAGGTCGGACTCGTCCAGCTTCTTCTGGCTGTGCGTGGTCATCTTGCCCTGCCCGGCCGAGCCCATGCCGTAGCCCTTCTTGGTATGGGCAAGGATCACCGTGGGCTGGCCGCGATGGGCGGCAGCCGCTGCATAGGCCGCATGGATCTTCACCAGGTCATGGCCGCCGCGCTTCAAGCGGTCGATCTGCTCGTCCGTCAGGCCCTGGGCCAGGGCGGCAAGCTCGGGGTTCTGTCCGAAGAAATGCTCGCGGTTGTAGCGTCCGTCCTTGGCGGCGAAGGTCTGCATCTGCCCGTCCACCGTGCCGCCCAGCGTGCGTGCCAGGGTGCCGGTGAGGTCGCGCGCAAACAGCCCGTCCCAGTCGCTGCCCCACAGCAGCTTGACCACGTTCCAGCCCGCGCCGGCAAACAGCCGCTCCAGTTCATCGACGATGCGGCCATTGCCGCGCACCGGGCCGTCCAGCCGCTGCAGATTGCAGTTGACCACCCAGACCAGGTTGTCCAGCCCCTCGCGCGCGGCCAGCGTGAGGGCGCTCATGCTTTCGGGTTCGTCCATCTCGCCGTCGCCGAACACGCCCCAGACCTTGCGTTCCTGGCAGTCAAGCAGGCGGCGGTGCGTGAGATAGCGCATGAAGCGCGCGTGGTAGATGCTGCTGATGGGGCCTATGCCCATGGAGCCCGTCGGGAACTGCCAGAAATCGGGCATCAGCCAGGGATGGGGATAGCTGGACAGGCCTTGCGCGCCAGCGGCCGGCGCGCTGATCTCCTGGCGGTAGTGCTGCAGGTCCTGCTCGGTCAGCCGCCCTTCCAGGAAGGCCCGCGCATACACGCCGGGCGCGCTGTGCGGCTGAAAGAACACCAGGTCGCCCCGGTGCTGTCCCGGCTCAAGTCCCTCCCGGGCATGGAAGAAATGATTGAACCCGGTCTCGAACAGGTCGGCCGCGCTGGCATAGCTGGCAATATGGCCGCCCAGCTCGCCATAGGCCTGGTTGGCGCGCACCACCATGGCCAGCGCGTTCCAGCGCATGATGGACGCCAGCCGCTCCTCGATGGCCAGGTCGCCCGGAAACACCGGCTGCTGCTGCGCCGCCACGGTGTTCACATAGGGCGTGTTCAGGTCAGGCTGCCAGCCCAGGCGCTGCTCGCGCGCCATGCGCGCCAGCTCTTCCAGCACGAAGCGCGCGCGCTGCGGACCTTCTGTGGCGACCAGGGCCAGAAAGGCCTCGCGCCATTCGGCGGTTTCCTGGGGATCGGTATCGATATCGGCCAGCGCGGCCAGTGGCGTGGGTGCGTTCATGTCCGCCACTTTAGGACTGGCAGGCCGGCATGAGCAGCCGTTCATGGATAAGGAAAACGCCATATTCCAGCATTTCATGCCGGTATCTACATAAAATCCGGCACATGAAACTGGACACCATCGACTTGCGCATTCTGGCCGAGTTGCAAACGGACGGCTCGCTGTCCAACGTGGAGCTGGCGCGGCGCGTGCATCTGTCGCCCTCGCCCTGCCTGGCGCGCGTCAAGGCACTGGAGAAGGCCGGCGTGATCGCGCGCTATGTGGCGCTGGCCAATGCGTCGGCGCTGGGGCTGGGGCTGAATGTGTTCATCAACATCAGCCTGAAGTCCCAGGCCAAGGAATCGCTGGCCGACTTCGAGCGCCGCATTGCCGAGCACGACGAGGTCATGGAGTGCTACCTGATGAGCGGCGACGCCGACTACCTGATCCGCGTGGCGCTGGCCGACATCGGAGCGCTGGAGCGCTTCATCGTGGAGCAGCTCACCCCGATTCCGGGCATAGAGAAGATCCGCTCCAGCTTCACACTCAAGCAGGTGCGGTACAAGACCGCCCTGCCACTGCCTGCGGCGGGTTGATCCGAATCCCGACTCAGCCCGCAGGCTTGGCCATCTCGCCGGTGGCGATGCGGCGGCGCAACTCGCCCAGCACGGCCTTGAGGCGGCGCTCGTTGTCCAGGCCCACGCGCACCAGCATCTTCTGGCCGCTGGACAGGGCCTGCAGCTCAGGGTCGGCGTATTCGTAGCGCACCCAGGGCTGGATGGAGGGCACCTCGCCCTCCACCTTGGTCAGCCGTACCTGCACCGGGCCCGCGGGCTCGGGCGCGGCGCGCAGGTGGTCTATGACGGCAATGAGGCGATCGTTGAAATAGCGGCTGGGATAGCCCAGGTCTTCATAGGCGGTCTGGAACAGGGGATACAGCCGGGCATAGAGCTTGACGGCCCCGTCCATGGGAATGGACTCGGCAAAGGTCACGAAGGCCTTGTAGCGTGCGGCGTTGGCGGGGGCGATGGCCTGCGCCTCACCAGCCTCCGCCGCGCCCTCCACCGTGAAACGCTGAGGCGCCGGGTGCACGGGCCAAAGCCGTGCAGGGGCCTGGGAGCGGGTCAGGTTGTCCACGGTGGCCACGGCGCGGCGCACAAAGCCGTCCATCTGCAGAAAGCTGCCTGCCTTGTCACGGCCCAGCAGGCCGTTGAGGGCCTGGGTGACATGGGCGTCGGAGTCCTGCAGCGCGGGCAGGCCGGGGGCGGGTTGCTCCAGCGCATCGACAGGGTTCTGGGGCTCGGTCAGCTCGGGCGCGGGGACGGGTTCAGGTTCGGAGGGCTGGGTGGACTGGGCGGGCGCCTGCGCCACTTCCGGCGGCGCCTCGGGCACGGGGGCGGGACGCCACCAGTACCACCAGGCCGCGCCCCCCAGGGCGGCAGCCGCCAGCACCGCTGCGGCGATGCCGAAAGCCGATGGGCCGGAGGATCTGGCGCGGGGGCGGAAGTCTTGGGGATCGCGTTCTGGCATGGATGGGTCCTTTGGCTTGGGCAGGGGGCTGGCAGCTCAGTTGCCGCAGGACGTGCGACAGCAAAGCACAACCAGGGTTCCCCGGCTTTGCTGACACCGGCCCCTGCCTTGTGTTTATAAGCCGCCGCGCTCTCTGCGCAGGCCATCGTGCGCGCCCGGCAACAACGCGTTACCCGGCTTACGCGGCCGTCTCAGCCCTGCGTGCCCAGATCCTGGAGCCAGGCCATGGCGGCCTGCAGCTCGTCGGGGCGGATCTCATGCATGCTCGGGTACTCGTGGTAGCTCAGCTGCAGCGGCAGGCGCTGCACGTGGCTGCGAATGGCGTGGGCGCTGGTCAGCGGAATGACGTTGTCGTAGGTGCCGTGGCTGACCCAGAGCGACTTGCCGTCAAAGGCCGCATCAGGGGCCTGGTGCGGCAAGGCCTCGGGCAGCAGGCGGCTGTGCCAGCACATGGCGGCGCGCAGCAGCGCGGGCTGGGTCAGCAGCAGGCTGAGCGCCATGATGCCGCCCTGGCTGAAGCCGCCCGCCACGGTTCGCTGGGCAGGGATGTCCAGCCGCGCACCGGCCTGCTGCACGGTCTGGGCCACCAGGGCGCGGCTGTGCTCTTCCTGCGATGCGTGGATGTGGCGCGTGCCGTTGGCATCCACCGTGAACTGGAACCAGGCATGGGCTGAGGGACCCATGGAAAACGGAGCGCGCAGGCTGAGCACGTGGAACTGCGGCGGCACGAACGATGCGAGGCCGAACAGATCCTGCTCATTGCTGCCAACGCCATGCATGAGCACCAGCAGCCAGGGCTGCTGCCCCGGCGCGGGTTGTGCGGGGCGCTCCAGCGCCACCAGAGGCAGGTCGATCATCACGGACTCCTTGGTTTTTTAGCGATTTCCAGGACCGGGGTGGTCCCGGGCAACGCGCCATTGTGGCGCCTCGCCAAGTCCGCGGCAGCAGGAGGTTATGCCGCCTGCGCGTCCTCGAAGGCCATCGCATCCATGGCCAGGATGGAATACATGACTTCGCGGCTCAGATACCGTGGCCGCGCTGTCGCGCCGGCCGCGCCCAGCGCGAAGTACAGCGGCATGAAGTGCTCTTCGCTGGGATGGGCGCGCCGGGCCGAAGGCGCGCGGGTGCGGTAGTCCAGCAGCGCGGGCAGGTCCTGCGCCTGCAGGCGCGATTCGATCCAGCGGCTGAAATCCTGCACGTAGGGCGAGGAGGCGCTGGAGCCGCCGACGGCATGGTCGTCCTGCAGGCCATCCTGGCTGCGCAGGGCCTGCACGGCGTCGTCCACACGCACCGTGGCCTCGCCCGTGCCGCCCCGGAATTCGCCCAGGTTATGCGTCATGCTGCCGGAGCCAACGATGAGCACGCCCTCATCGCGCAAGCCCGCCAGGGCTGCGCCCAGCGCATGGGTTTCGGCCGGCCCGGCCGAGGCGGGCAGGGACAGCTGCACCACGGGCAGGTCGGCATCCGGCAGCAAATGCATCAACGGCACCCAGGCGCCGTGGTCGAAGGGCCGCTGCGCGTTGGCGCTGGCGGCAATGCCTGCGGCCTGCAGGCGGTCCATGACTTCCTGCGCCAGTTGCGGCGCGCCGGGGGCCGGGTATTGCAGTTCGTAGAGCGCGGGCGGAAAGCCGCCGAAGTCGTGCCAGGTGGAGGGCGTGGCGCCTGTCATGACTTCCACGCCCTGCGACATCCAGTGCGGCGACATGACGACCACGCCGCGCAGCGGGCCGTGGGCCTGGCGCAGCGCCCTGCCCCATTGCGCGAGCACGGGGCCGGTTTCACCCGGCTCCAGCGCGAACATGGGCGAGCCGTGGGAGATATAGAGCACGGGCAGCCGGGCACCGGCAGCGGAGGAAACCCGGGGAGAGTGGGGAGCGTGGGAGTCTTGCATTCCCCTAATGTAGGGACGCCCGGGCGCCGCGCCAAGCCGCCAGCGGCAGCACACATTGTTGCGCTGGCCGGGCCAATCCGAATCAATCGTCGCGCGGGCGCCCGCGCAGGGCCTTGGTGGCGCCGTGCCGGCTCTTGCTTTCCAGGCGGCGCCGCTGCGACCCCAGCGTGGGCCGGGTGGCGCGGCGCAGGATGGGCTCGGGATAGGCGGCGGCCACCAGCACGTTGAGCCGCTGCAGCGCGGCGCGCAGGTTCTGCTCCTGCGTACGGTGTTGCTGTGCCTTGATGACGACCACGCCCTCGTTGGTGATGCGGCCGTCGCGCAGGGCCAGCAGGCGCTGCTGCACGGCCTCGGGCAGGCGCGAGGCGCGCACGTCAAAGCGCAGGTGCACGGCGCTGGAGACCTTGTTCACGTTCTGGCCGCCTGCGCCCTGGGCGCGCATGGCGGTCCACTGCACCTCGTGCAGCTCGATGGGCCGCATGCGCTCAGGCATCCAGCGCAGCGGTCAATGCCGCCACAAAGGCATCGGGACGCTCATGCATGACCCAGTGGCCCGCGCCGGGCACCAGCGCCAGGCCGCGGAAGTCGCGCGCATGGCGTGCAAAGGCCTGGGCCAGCTCCTGCATCATCGGGCCCGGGTAGAGCGCGTCGTGCTCGCCATAGATGGCCCATACGGGGCCGTCCACGGCCTGCAGGGCACGCGCCAGCACGTCGGTGTGCGATAGGCGGCGGCGCGGAAGGCGGTCACGCTCCACGTTGAGCACATGCAGGGCCAGCGTGTCCTCGTCGATCAGGCCGGCGTCATGCAGCATCAGCGCCTGCAGGTTGTAGCGGTGGGCCACGGCCTGCGCCTCGGGCGTGGCCAGGTGGCGCCAGCCCTTGAGCCGCACGGCCAGGCCCTTGCCCACGCCCATGCCGGGCGCCCCGGCCAGCACCAGGCGCCGGGCCAGCGTGCCGTCGGCGGCGGCCAGCATGCCGGCCGTCATGCCGCCAAAAGAGAAGCCGACCAGATCGCACAGCGGGGCGGCGGGCGCACCGCCATCGGCCAGCAGTTGCCGCAGGCCCTGGCGCAGCGGCTCGACCAGGGTGTCGGCATCCTGCCCGCCCGGCACGCCATCGGAATCACCGAAACCGGGCAGGTCGGGTATCCACAGCTGGCGCCCCTGGGCCAGCTGTGCGTCCATGCAGCGCAGCCAGTGCGTCCAGCTGCCGCTGCCGCCGTGCAGCATGACGATGGGCAGCTCGCCCGCGCGTGCCTCGCCCCAGACATGCCAGACCATGTACCCGTCTTCGGGCTGCGCGGCAGACAGCGGCGTGGTCAGGCGCCGCGCCTGGGCGCGCAGGCGCTCAATGGCGGCGGGCGTATTCACCACTGGGCCACGGCGTCAATGGCCAGGCCGTAGCCGGCCACGCCAAAGCCGCACATCACGGCGCGCGCGGCGGCCGCCAGGTAGGAGTGGTGGCGGAAGCTCTCGCGCGCATGCACGTTGCTGATGTGCAGCTCCACCAGCGGCACGCCCGTGCCCTTGACGGCATCCAGCAAGGCCACGCTGGTGTGGGTGTAGGCGGCGGCGTTGAAGATCAGGCCGGCCAGGCGGCCTTCGGCGTGCACACGGCCGGCTTCGTGGACCCAGTCCACCAGTTCGCCTTCATGGTTGCTCTGGCGAAATTCCAGCGCCAGCCCGTAGCGCGCGCAGGCGGCTTCGCACAGCGCACGCACATCGGCCAGGGTCTGGGAGCCATAGATGGCGGGTTCACGCAGGCCCAGCAGGTTCAGGTTCGGGCCATTGAGGACATAGACGGTTTTCACGGCGGGGACACTCCAGGTTTCCAACGGGCTGGATTATGCGGGCCATCCCCGGCCCGGTCTTGGCGCAGGCACCACGGAAAAAGCCGCCCCAAGGGGCGGCAAGCGTCGGTTCAGCGCGGCTCAGCTCAGATCAACGGCGCCAGTGGCCATGCCCGTGGCCATGGCCATGGCGGTACTCGCCACGGTATCCACCCCGGTAGCCGCCGCCATAGCCGTATCCGTAGCCGGGAACGACCACGACGGGCGGAGCACGGTAGACGGCGCGCGGCGCGTAGTAGACCGGAGGCGGGGGAGCGTAGTAGATGGGCTGGGGCGGCGCCACATAGACGGGGGCCGGCGCCACATAGACGGGCGGGCCATACATGCCCGGCGAATTCAGGCTGATGGACCAGTGCACATCGCCCCGGGCCTGGGCGGCGCCCGAAGCCACCAGGGCGGCCAATGCGAGGCCGGCTGCTGCTGCTCTTGCAACCCACGGGGAAGCTGTCGTTGTCATGGTGTCTCTCCTCGAAGTTGGACAGGCGTGGCAGGCATTGCCGCTGGTGCCGCCTTCCCCCACTTTGGCACAGGGGGACGGCATACGCCCTGCATTCTCAACGCGCGAGAGGGGTCTACGGATGGCAGGCTTTTATACAAGTTTGTTTCCAAATGCCTCAACCCTTGGCTGGCGCGGCTGTCCGAAAGCCGTCCGGAGCGGGTCTGCAGGCGGGCGCCTACAATGCTGCGATGAGCTCTGCTGACGCCTCCCCCATCTCCAAAGATCCGGTCAAACCGAGTAACTTTTTGCGCCAAATCATCGAGGCCGACCTGGCCAACGGTACCCACGCCCAGCGCCGCTGGGGTGGAAGCCCCGGTGATGGCGACCACCACAACCAGGGCCAGGTGGACGTGGCGAAGATCCGCACACGCTTCCCGCCCGAGCCCAACGGCTACCTGCACGTGGGCCACGCCAAGGCCATCTGCCTGAACTTCGGCCTGGCGCGCGACTACGAAGGTGCCTGCCACCTGCGTTTCGACGACACCAATCCCGAGAAGGAAGACCAGGAGTACGTGGACAGCATCATCGATGCCGTCCATTGGCTGGGCTTCGGCTGGAAGGAAGCCGACGGCCACGAGAACCTGTACTTCGCCAGCAACTACTTCGACTTCATGTACCGCGCAGCCGAGTACCTGATCGAGCAGGGCCTGGCCTATGTGGACGAGCAAAGCGCCGACGACATGAAGGCCAACCGCGGCGATTTCTCGCGCCCCGGCGTGGACAGCCCGTTCCGCAGCCGCACGGTGGCCGAGAACCTGGCGCGCTTTCGCGAAATGCGCGACGGCAAGCTGCCCGATGGCGCTGCCGTGCTGCGCGCAAAGATCGACATGGCATCGCCCAACATCAACCTGCGCGATCCCGCCATCTACCGCGTGCGCCATGCCGAGCACCACAACACCGGCAACCAGTGGTGCATCTACCCGATGTACACCTTCGCCCATCCCATCGAGGACGCGCTGGAGCACATCACCCACAGCATCTGCACGCTGGAGTTCGAGGACCAGCGCCCGTTCTACGACTGGCTGCTGGACCACCTGCGCGCAGGCGGCCTGATCGCCGCGCCGCAGCCGCGCCAGTACGAGTTCTCGCGCCTGCACCTGACCTATGTGATCACCAGCAAGCGCAAGCTCAAGCACCTGGTGGACAACGGCATCGTCAGCGGCTGGGACGATCCGCGCATGCCCACCATCGTCGGCCTGCGCCGCCGTGGCTACACGCCCCTGAGCATCCAGGCCTTCTGCGAGCGCATCGGCGTGACCAAGGACTACGCCTGGATCGATTACTCCACGCTGGAAGGCTGCCTGCGCGAGGACCTGGAGAACCAGGCCCATCGCGGCATGGTGGCCCTGGACCCGCTCAAGCTGGAGCTGACCAACTGGGCCGAGGTCTTCGGCAGCGCCGAACACCTGGAAGCCTGCGAGCTGCCCGCCCTGCCCCACGCCGCCGAAGGCCAGCAGGTGCCGGTGCGCCGCTTCACGCTGGGCCGCGAGGTGTGGATCGAGCGCGAGGACTTCGCCGAAGTGCCGCCCAAGGGCTACAAGCGCCTGTTCCCCGGCAACAAGGTGCGCCTGAAGGGCGGCTACGTGATTGAGTGCACGGGCTGCGAGAAGGATGCCGAGGGCAACGTCACCAAGGTGCTGGCCACCGTGGTGCCCGACACCAAGAGCGGCACGCCGGGTGCGGACAGTGTCAAGGTCAAGGCCGCCATCACCTGGGTGGGCGTGGCCGACGGCGTGCAGGCCGAGGTGCGCCTGTACGACCGCCTGTTCACCGACCCGCAGCCCGATGCGGGCGGCAAGGACTTCCTGACGCTGCTCAACCCGGACAGCCTCAAGGTGGTGACCGCCTATGTGGAGCCTTCGCTGGCCAACGCGCAGCCTGACGACAAGTTCCAGTTCGAGCGCTTCGGCTACTTCGTGGCCGACCGCAAGGACCACACACCGGGCAAGCCCGTGTTCAACCGCGCAACGGGTCTCAAGGACTCCTGGGGCAAGTAGGCGCATGGCCCGCTGACGGGCACCTGCACCGCTGCTCCCCGAAGATGGCCCACCATCCTGCTTTGCAGGGGTGGGCCATCGCACATCGGCGCTTTTGCAGGGACCGTGGCCTCAGCACAATGCCAGGCCATGAACCAAGCCTTGCCACAGGCGGCTTCCGCCGCCAAGTTCGACACCTCCCGCGCGGCCGAGTACGAAACGCAAAGCCGCATCGCACTGGCCGGCTACGACGCCTGCCACGAACTGGCGGCCTGCCTGCTGGCCGCCAGCCTGGATGCCGGCCCGAAGTCCGTGCTGATTGGCGGCGCCGGTGGCACGGGCCAGGAAATCCTGGCCACGGCGCGGCTCAGGCCGCAGTGGAAATTCACGGCTGCCGACCCCTCGGCCCCCATGCTGGACCAGACCATGGACCGCATCGCCGCGGCGGGGCTCTCAGCCCAGGTGCAGGCAGCTCCCTGCGCCGTGCAGGACCTGCCGGCCGGCACGGTGTTCGACGCGGCCACGCTGATCGGCGTGCTGCACCACGTCCCTGACGACGCGGACAAGCTGCAGCTGCTGCAGGCCCTGTCGGCGCGACTGGCGCCGGGGGCGCCCTTCATCCTGGCCTGCAACCGCCACCGCTATGACAGCGAGCCGCTGTTCCTCGAAGCCTGGGCCATGCGCTGGCGCATGGCGGGCGTGGACGAGGCCGCTGTCCATGCGAAACTCGG
The DNA here is from genome assembly GCF_059567865.1 of Delftia sp. BGA-UO-ETr-SB1. Classification (NCBI taxonomy): domain Bacteria; kingdom Pseudomonadati; phylum Pseudomonadota; class Betaproteobacteria; order Burkholderiales; family Comamonadaceae; genus Delftia; species Delftia sp. BGA-UO-ETr-SB1. The sequence continues at coordinate 27,384 of NZ_JCAQOW010000005.1, forward strand.
CAAAATCCGGCAGGGCGCGGTTCCACCGGCCTCGGAAGAGGCGGTGGAGCAGCTGCTGGCCCAGGCCGGTTTCGTGCAGCCCAAGCGCTTTTTCTCCAGCCTGTTCTGGTGTGCCTGGATTGCCTTCAAGGCCTGACCACTGAACCCCTCAGCCACTGAAACACCAGAACGCCCGGCGTCGGTTGACCCGTCCCTTTCACTCTTTTCCCTTTGATTAGCCTTTCAGCATGAACTTCTCCGCACGCCTTCAGCAACTGCCCACCGTCACCCACCTCGCCGCGCTGCAGCTGGCCGATGCCCAGGGCCAGGTCGTGGCCACCATCGAGAACAAGCCCGGCCAGACCGGCTCGCTGGCCGTGTACCACGCGCTGGCCGCGCTGTACGGCGGCAGCATCACGCCGGCCGCCGCAGAGCTGGGCCTGGAGTGGTATGCCGAGCACACGCAGGACGCCATCGCCTTCCCCGGCAAGCATCCCAACATCGACCGCCTGCTGGCCTGGTCCAAGGGTGCCGAGAGCTACCAGGCCCGCCTGATCGCGGCCTGAGCGCAGCTTGAGCGCCGCCTGATTCAGCCTGGGTAAACACCGCGTCACAGAAGTTGCGCGCACTGGGGGCATCGGCTGACACGCCGGTGTCAACGCAGCGCGCACTTTGGCGTTCAAATGACATGTGCCTTGCCGCTTCGGCGCGCAAGGCGTTCCTGCCCAGGAGAACGCAATGCTGCAATCAGCCGTGCCCACAGCACGCACCACGGCCCGCTCAACTTCCCACGCTGGTGCCCTGCGCCTGAGCGTGCTGGGCCTGGCCGCCGCCCTGGCGCTGAGCGCCTGCAACGAATCCCAGGACAAGCCCCCGCAGGCCGCCAGCGCGCCGCTGCCGCCTGCCACCGAAAGCGCCCAGCCCGTCGCCACGCCCGTGGCCTATGTGCCGCCTTCGGCCGAGACGCTCTATCAGATGGTGGCGCCCATTGCGCTGTACCCCGACAAGCTCGTGGCCCAGGTGCTAGCCGCCTCCACCTATCCCGACCAGGTCGGCGCCGCCGAGGTGTGGATGGGGCAGAACCCCGGCCTCAAGCCCGAGGAACTGCAAAACGCCGTCAACAGCCAGGACTGGGACCCTTCGGTCAAGTCGCTGGCGCAGTTTCCCAATGTGCTGGCGCAGCTGTCATCCAACGTTCCCTGGACCACGGCCCTGGGCAAGGCCTACTACAACGATCCGGCCGATGTGATGAACGCCATCCAGGTGATGCGCCAGCGCGCCTACAAGGCCGGCACGCTCAAGGACTCCAGCCGGCTCAAGGTGGCCGTGGCCACGGCCGATGCCCCGCCCCCCGTGCCCCAGCCCGCACCGCAGGCCGTGGGCGAGCCGCTGTCGTCCATGCTGCCCGTGCCGGTGATCGACACGCCGCCGCAATTCATCGAGATCGCACCGGCCCAGCCTGACACCGTCTATGTGCCGCAGTACGACCCGGGCGTGGTCTATGGCGAGCCGGTGCCGATGTACGGCGGATACCGCCCCATCGTGGCGCCGCAACCCGTATACGTGGGCAGTTCGGCCGCGCCCGTGGTGGCGGGGCTGATCGGCTTCGGCGCAGGCGTGATCCTGGCCGAGTCCGTGGACCGCCGCCCCTGGGGCTGGAACTCATGGGGCATGCGCTGGGGCGAGCCCGGCTACCGCTGGCACCGCAACGAACCGCCACCACCGCCCTCGCGCCGCCCGGCCGTGATCTACAACAACAACACCTACGTCTCGCGCTCGACCACGGTGGTGCAAAACATCCACAACACGCACATCAACAACGTTGGCAACGTCACCCACATCGCGAACAACCCGCACTTCGAGCCGCGCCGCCCTGATTTCCCGCAGCAAGGTGGTGATCCTCGCTCGGGCGACCCACGCTCCGGTGACCCACGTTCAGGCGGCATGGCCGCTGCGGCCCTGGCCGGTGCCGCAGGCATGGCCGGCGCCGCCGCCGCAGCGCACTCCGGCATGCCCCAACGCCTGGGCCTGAGGCCGCCGCAGGGCGGCCCGCCCCCGTCCACCCAAGGCATGGTGCCGCCCGGCGGCGCCCAGGGCTTTGCCCGGCACGATGGCGCCGATCGCGGACGCCCGGGCCTCAGGCCCGATGACCGGCCCCAGGCCTCGCTGCAGCCCCGGATGAACCCGGTGCCGGCCTCGCAGCCGGGCCAGTTCGGCAAGTGGCCGCAGTCCCCTCAGTCTGCGCAATCGGCCCCCTCATCCCCACCGGGCGCCGCGCAGCGACCTGCGCCCGCACTGCCTGCGGCAGCCATGCAGGGTGACAGGGGCCGCGACTCCCGCGTGCCTTCCTGGTCTTCCGCAGCCACGCAGCAGGGCATGAGGCCACAGGACAGGCAGGACCGCGACCGCTCCATGGCCGATGCAGCGCGCCAGCGCCAGCAGCAACAGCAGCAAATGGAGACGCAGGCCGCCCGCCTTCGCGGCGAGGAACAGGCGCGCCAGCAACAGCAGCGCCAGGCCCAGATGCAGGCCCAGGCGCAGATGCGGGATCAGGCGCGTGACCAGGCCCAGGTTCAGGCGCAAGCCCAGGCCCGCCAACAGGCCGAGCGCGATCGCCAGGCCTTGCAGCAGCGCTCCCAGGACCAGGCGCGCCAGCAGCAAATGCAGCAGGCACGCGCACAGGAGCAGATGCAGGCCAGGATGCAGGCCCAACAACAGGCCCAGCAGCAGGCGCAAAGACAGGCCCAGATGCAGGAGCGGCAGGCGCAGCAGCAAAGACAGCAGCAGTTCGAGGCTGCCCAGCAGCAACGCATGCAGGCCCAGCAAGCACAGCAGGCCCAGGCACAGGCGCGTGCCCAGCAGCAGCAGGCCCGCGCACAGCAGGAGCAACGCCAGCAACAGCAGCGCATGGCCAACGCGGCCCGCCCACAGGAGCGGCGCGGCGGGCGCGACGAGCGCCGGGACCGTTGAGCGGCCCGCAAGCGCATTTGAATGCCATGGCGTCATGGCGTTGAGGCGTTGAGGCGTTGAGGCGTTGGCAAGCTGGCGCGCTGGCATGGCGGACAATGGGGCGCTCGACCACAGCCCCCCCCCCGCTTCCCTCATGCAGATACCGACGACGAATTCCCGCTCCCGCCGACTGTTTGTGCAATCCCTGTGCGCCTCGGGCGCCGGCCTGATGGTCCCGGCCTGGGCCGCTGCGGCCTCCGGGGAATCCCCTTGGCCGCATGACAGCCGCGTGCCCGGTGGCGTGGCCCGCCTGTCGCTGGGGCCAGCCGCCCAGCGCCCCCAGGTGCTGGCCGGCGACGTGCCCGTGCTGGTGGTGGGCGACATGATCGAATGGACGGCCGTGGTCGGCATTGCGCTGTCGGTGGCGCCCGGCACGCATGGCGTGACGGTGAAGGGCGAAGGCGCACCGCGCACCCTGCCCTACGAAGTGCGCGACAAGAAATACACCGAGCAGCGCCTGAAGGTCTCGCCCAAGACCGTGGACCTGTCACCCGAGGACGATGCCCGCTACCAGCGTGAGCGCGCCCACCAGCAGACCATCATGGCGCTGTTCACCGAGCCGCCTGCACGCCCTGGCGACCTGCGCATGCGCCAGCCCGTGCCGGGCCGCCGCAGCAGCAGCTTCGGCCTGCGCCGCGTGTTCAACGGCCAGCAGCGCAATCCGCACAGCGGCATGGACATCGCGGCAGCCACGGGCACCAACGTCGTCGCGCCGCTGCCGGGCAAGGTGGTGGATGTGGGCGACTATTTCTTCAACGGCGGCACCGTGTGGCTGGACCACGGCGGCGGCCTGCTGAGCATGTACTGCCATCTGAGCAGCGTGCAGTGCAAGCTGGGCGATCAGCTGGACACGGGAGATGCCTTCTGCAAGGTCGGCGCCACGGGCCGTGTCACCGGCCCGCACCTGCACTGGGGCGTGATGCTCAACCGCGCCATGGTGGACCCGGCCCTATTCCTGGCGGCGTGAACCGGGCCGGCGCCCGCCGGCGTCAGTGGTTGGCCGAGGGAATGGTGTTCTGCGGCGCCACGGGCGTGGGCACGGCGATGGACTCGCGGTCCTGCGCCAGGTAGCGCGACACCAGCTCGAAGAAGCTGTCGTAGAAACCGCTCTTGGCAATCGTCTCGCTGCCCACCTTGACCATGGAGTCGCTGCCCGAGGAGAACGGCAGCGACACCGACCCCAGCGCACCCACGCCCAGGCTGGCCGAGTTGGCGCTCTTCTTCAAGGTATAGCGGTCCTGCAGCGCCGTGACAAAGCCGATGCTGACCTGGCCATCGGCCGTCTCGGGCACGCAGACCACGCGGATGTTCATCTGCAGGTTCAGTTCAGGGTCGGGCTGGAAGCTCTTGCTGCCCTCTATGAGTTCGGCCGTGCGCGCCATGGCGATGTAGCCCTGGCTCAGCAGCGCGCGGCGCGCGGCCTCGCAGGTCTGGGCCGGCGAGGCATCGAACATGCGCGAGAAGGTCTCGGTGGAGCCGAAGCTCTCCTGCACGGGCACATGCTGGGGAATGGTCGAGCCGCAGCCCGCAAGCATTGCAATGATGGCCAAAGCTCCCGCGTAGCGCATGCCACGCACCCTGTTTGCTGCACTCCAACGTCGATACACGAACCTGCTCCTTGCTCCGGCGCCGCAGCCTGCGGATGGCATGGCGGCTGGCCGCCTATTCTCACCTGAGCGCAACGCATCGGCCGGCAACTTTGCAGCAATCCGTTTTTTCCGCCTGCATCAAATAGATGCAAAGGAATGTGAATAGCGCCCCGTTCTGACAGGCGCCGCCGCGCATCTGCGTTATGGTGCCCCGGTTCGGCCAGGGCCGGCGCGGCACATGCCGCGCCAGGGCTGCCACCAGCCCGCCGCGCCTGAGCCTGTCTCCGTACCCATCAACCAAGGAATTCAACATGAAGCCAAGCTGGACCTGGTGCCTGCCCGTGATCGTCACCATGGGGCTCGGCGCCTGCAGCCATATCGACAAGGGTGGCAATGCCGAAGAAGGCGCCAAGACCCAGGCGTCGGCCCCTGCCGGCCCACCCGGTGATGCCCAATCGCTGACCGCCTACCACTGGAATCTTCGCCAGGCCTTCACGCCCCAGGGCACCGAGGACCAGAGCTGGTTCCTGACCGCCGCCTCGCGCAAGCGGCCCCTGCAACTGGAATTCGCCGACCAGCGCCTGGCCGTCAAGAACCTGTGCAACGTGGTGACCACGGGCTACCGCACCGAAGGCAACCGCATCGCCACCCAACGCGCCGCCAGCACGCTGATGGCCTGCGATGACGACCAACTGATGGCGCTGGAGCAAAAGGTGGCCCGCATCCTGCCCACGGCCAAGCAATGGTCCGTGCAACTGGGCGAAGGCAAGCAGCCTGCGCGCCTGACGCTCACCTTCATCGATGGCACGCGCTGGCAGTTCGACGGCTCGCCCACGGCCCAGACCCAGTACGGCAGCGCCGGCGAGCGCATCTTCCTGGAAGTGGCACCCCAACGCACGGCCTGCAATCACCCGCTGATCAAGGACTTCCAGTGCCTGCGCGTGCGCGAGATCCGCTACGGCGACAACGGCGTGAAGACCTCCACCGGCGAGTGGGAGAACTTCTACAGCGAGATCGAGGGCTACAAGCACGAACCCGGCATCCGCAACGTGCTGCGCATCCAGCGCTACAAGCGCCAGAACGTGCCCGCCGACGCATCGGCCTACGCCTATGTGCTGGACATGGTGGTCGAGAGCGAGCGCGTGGGCCGCTGAGCGCGCCTGCCTCCCAACAGCCCTGAAGGCCTGCATCGCGCAGGCCTTTTTCTTTGCAGGCTCACAGCACCGGGCTCAGCATTGCCAGCAGGTTGTTCCAGATGCGACGGCCCCAGTGCCAGGCGTGGACCTGGGCGGCGGTGATGCGGTCGGACTGGCGGATGTAGTCGGCTTGGCGCTGACGGATGGCGCGGGTCACGGCCTCGTCCTGCAGCAGTACGTTGTTCTCGAAGTTCAGGTCGAAGCTGCGCAGGTCCAGGTTGGTGGAGCCCACGAGGGCCACCTGCCCGTCCACGCACAGGGTCTTGGCATGCAGCAGGCCGGGGCGGAATTCATGGAGGATGACGCCGGCCCGCAGCAGGTAGCGGTAGGTGCTGCGGCTGGCCGCGCCCACGATCCAGGAATCGTTGCGCGCCGGCAGGATGAGCGTGACCTGCACGCCGCGCCAGGCGGCGGCGCACAGGGCCTCCAGCACGGTGGCATCGGGGATGAAATAGGGCGTGGAGATCACCACTTCGCGCCGCGCACTGGCCAGCAGGGTGGACACCAGCTGCGAGGTGGAGCGCGGCCGCTCGGCCGGGCCTTCGGCAATGACGACGGCGGCAAAGCCTTCGGCGGGCGTGTCGGCCGGCCCCGCTTCGGGTTCGGCGGTCAGGGGCATGGACAGTCCATGGTCTGCGCTGCGCGCCTGCGCCCAGTCGCTGGCAAAGACCTGCTGCATCTGCGCCACCACCGGGCCTTGCAGGCGCAGCATGATATCGACCCAGGGCGCGTAGCGGGCCTTGACGGCGAAGGCCTCGTCCGCGCAGTTCTGGCTGCCGCAGTATGTGATGGCACCATCGATCACGGTGATCTTGCGGTGGTTGCGCAGGTCCAGCCGGCTGGTGAACATCACCCTGAACGGGTGGCTGGCCGGCAGGGCCACGGCCAGTTGCACGCCGGCCTGCGCCATTTGCTGCCAGAGGTCGGAGCGCAGCAGCGCGCGCGAGCCCAGCCCGTCCACCATGGCGCGGCAGACCACGCCACGCCGGGCCGCGCGCACCAGAGCCTGGGCCATGGCCGTTCCCGTGTCATCGGCCAGCCAGATGTAGTAGAGCACGTTGATCTCGTGCCGGGCGGCCTCCATGTCGGCCAGCATGCGGGCGCGGGCCTGGGCACCATCGGCCATGAGCTGCGCGGCATGGCCCGGCTGTACGGGAAAGCGGTTGATGGACGCCGCATAGCCAAAGGCCGCCTGCCATTGCGGAGCGATGCCCGCCACCGGCACGCCGCTGCCCGTGACCGGGGCGCCGGGCGCAAAGTCCTGCACCTTGCGGTACCGGGCCCGGCCTCGGCGGCGCAGCGTCACCTCGCCAAACAGGTAGTACAGCGCGCAGCTCGCATAGGGGAGCAGCACGATGACGGTGAGCCAGCCCATGCGCACGTCGGGCCGCACATCGTCGCGCAGCAGGATGCGCAAGCCAAAGCCTGCAATGAGCAGCAGATGCAATGCAAGAAACAGCCAGGTCATGCAGCCAGCATAGCCGGGGGACCTGCGGACGGGATTGGGCGGAAGGGATGTTTCACGGCGGCAAACCTGGATCTGCGCGCGGCCGGCCTCGCCTCAGGCAATGTACCGGAATTCCATGCACCCGCCGATCCTTGGATTCAACGATAGTGCACACCCACATTCCAGGAACTTTTCCGCTACATGACGAAAATGACCGCAGCGTGACGGTTATGCCCAGCGACTGTGGGCCTGCCTGTGGACAAGCTTCGGGACAACCCTGCATTGCCGCGCCAGCCATGGGTTTGCCGCAGGCGCTGAAAAAACAGGCAGATCGCGCAGATGCCGCAATGTTTCACGCGGCCGGGCTGCGCCGTGCAGGCGGGCGCCTCAACGGAAGCGGAAACGGCCTTCGACGAACATGGACGAGCGGTGCCCGCCCTCGCTGGCCGGGTCGGCAAACGACCAGAAGGCCTGCACCGTGCCCTGGGCCGTGTCGATGACCTGGCTGACGGTGAAGCCCGTTTTCTCGATCCAGTTGAGGAAGTGCAGGCTGTCGCTGACCTGCAGGTAGCTGAGCCGTTCGCAGCCATCGGATACATGGCCCAGGGAATCGACCACATGCCAGACCATCTGGCCTTGCGGCGTGTACCGCACATCAGCCTTGCTGTCGGGGAAGTCGATGACCGCCTCGCGCCCGATCAATGTGCCGGCGTATTGCATGGACAACATGGACATGGTGTGTTGCTCCTCTGATGCGGGGTTCTGGCCTGACCCGTGATGGCATATTCTCGCGCCGCGCCGCGGGTGTTTGTGGGAGCAGACCGCATGCCTTCGTCGGCAGCGTGGAGCGGGCACAACGGCCAGCAAGGCGCCGGCATTTCGCAGATACTGCGCGTGCTCCTCCACGGATATCCGATCTTGCCCTCCTCCCCGCTTCCCCCCTCATCGGCCGACAGCCCCGCTGCCGGCCTGCGCAGCAGCGCCTTCGTCCCCTTCGTCATGGCGCGCATGCTGTCCATGTTCGCCCAGCAGATGCAGGCGGTGGTCGTGGCCTGGCAGGTGTATGACCTGACACGCGACCCCATGTCCCTGGCCTACGTGGGACTGGCCCAGTTCCTGCCCATGCTGGCGCTGCTGATTCCGGCCGGCGACCTCAGCGACCGCATGAGCCGCAAGCGCCTGCTGTCGGGCAGCTGGACCGTGGCTGCCCTGTGCTCCCTGCTGCTGCTGTGGCTGTCCTGGCACGAGGGCGCGGCCGCGCACGATGTGCACTGGATCTATGCCGTGCTGGTGCTGTTCGGCTGCAGCCGCGCCTTCACGGGGCCGGCCCTGCAAAGCCTGCTGCCGCAGATCGTGCCGCGCGAGCAGCTGGCCCAGGCGCTGGCCACCAACAGCATGCTGATGCGCACGGCCGCCATTGCGGCGCCTGTGCTGGGCGGAGTGCTCTACGCCTGGGGCGGCGCCGTGCTGACCTATGCGGTCTGCGGCGTCTCCCTGGTGCTGGCCGTGCTGCTGCTGGGCACGGTGCCCGTGCGCTTTGCCGGGGCCATGGCGCCGGCGGGCGGCTCGCTGTGGCAGCGCTTTGGCGAAGGCATCCATTTCATCCGCACGCGCCCCATCATCCTGGGCACGATTTCGCTGGACCTGTTCGCCGTGCTGCTGGGCGGCGTGGTGGCCCTGCTGCCCGTGTATGCGCACGAGGTGCTCAAGGTCGGCCCCGAAGGCCTGGGCCTGCTGCGCTCGTCCATGACCGTGGGCGAGGTGGCCATGGGCCTGTGGCTGTCGGCCCGTCCCATCCAGCGCCATGTGGGCCGCGTGATGTTCGCCGCCGTGGCCATCTTCGGCGTGGCCAACCTGGTGTTTGCGCTGTCGCACTGGTTCTGGCTGTCCATGGCCGCCCTGATGCTGGCCGGCGCGGCCGACATGGTGAGTGTCTACATCCGCTCGGCCCTGGTGCAGTTTTCCACGCCCGACTCCATGCGCGGGCGCGTGAACGCGGTGAACATGCTGTTCATCGGCTCGTCCAACGAACTGGGCGAATTCCGCGCCGGCACCAGCGCCGCCTGGCTGGGCGCCGTGCCGGCTGCCGTGGTGGGCAGCCTGTGCACGCTGGGCGTGGTCGGCAGCTGGATGACCCTGTTCAAGCCGCTGCGTGATGTGGACCGGCTGGAAGACGCGGCCCGCGTGGGCCAGGGCTAAAGCAGCTCGGCCCGCAGCTGCTGCGCAGTTTTGGGCGACAGCAGGCCGGGCGCCACGTCAAACACGGTCTTGCAGCCCGTCTGCCCCGACTGCTGCAGCCTGTGCACGGCGCGCGCATAGGCCACAAGCACGCTGGCCGTGAATTCCGGATTGCTGTCCAGCTGCAGGCGGTATTCGATGGAGTGGTGCAGCCCCTGCGAGCTGCGGCCGCTGCGGATGACGAATCCGCCATGCGGCATGGCCGCATGGTCACGGGCAAGTTCCTCGGCGCTGATGAAATGCACCGTGGTGTCGTATTCGTCAAAGTAATGCGGCATGCCGACGATGGCCTGGCGCACGCCATCAGCATCGGCCCCCTGCTCCAGCACCACAAAGCACTCGCGCCGGTGCCGCTCGCGCGCAGACAGTTCGGGCCGCACGCCGCTGCGCACGCGCTGCACGGCCTCGTCCACGGGAATGGTGTACTGCACGCCCCCGGCCACACCGGGAATGCGGCGGATGGCGTCCGAGTGCCCCTGGCTCAGGCCCTTGCCCCAGAAGGTGTAGGTGGCGCCATCGGGCAGCAGGGCCTCGCCCATGAGGCGTTGCAGGGAGAACATGCCCGGGTCCCAGCCCGCCGAGATCAGCGCCGTGGTGCCGGCTGCGCGGGCGGCGGCATCCACCCGGTCGAAATGCTCGGGAATGCGCGCATGGGTGTCGAAGCTGTCCACCAGGCTGAAATGCGCGGCCAGCGCGGGCGTCTGCTGCGGCAGGTCGTCCTTGGAGCCGCCGCACAGCACCAGCACGTCGATGCCGGTGCGATGGGCCAGCAGGCTGTCCATGCCATGCACGGGCGTGCCGGGCTGCAGCGGACGCAGCCGGGCCGGATCACGGCGGGTGTAGATGCCGGCCAGCACCATGTCGGGGTTGCGGGCAATGGCCGCCTCCACGCCACGGCCCAGGTTGCCGTGGCCGACGATGGCGATGCGGATGGGAGCGGTGCTGCGATGGTCCATGCGGTGTGGTGCGTTGCGTTTGAGAGGGGTTCAGAAACTCCGGTTCACGCGGCGGCGCGGAACCAGGCGCGATCTTGCATCGCCCTGAAGCCGCCAGTCGTGCAATGGCAGGCAGCACTGCGTTGCCCTGCACGGGGGTAGTGCACGGGGCCTGCATGGCGGTGGGCGGACAGCGCCTACACTCACGCCCTCATGTTCCAGCCTTCATCCATCCCCTCCCTGGCCCAGCCGCCAGAGCCCGACGACGCGCCGCTGCACATCCTCTGGCGCGACGAGCATCTGGTGGCGGTCTACAAGCCCGCAGGCTGGCTGGTGCATCGCACGGGACTGGACGCGCACGAGACGCGCTTTGTGCTGCAGACCCTGCGCGACCAATTGGGCTGCCATGTGTACCCCGCGCACCGGCTGGACAAGGGCACCTGCGGCGTGCTGGTCATGGCCTTGCATGCCCAGGCCGCCCAGCGGCTGGGCCAGGCCTTTGCCGGGCAGGAAATGCGCAAGCAATACCTGGCGCTGGTGCGGGGCTGGCTACCGGATGCGGTGGAGGTGGACCACGCGCTCAGGCCCGACGATGCGCCCGAGGACGCGCCAGCCCAGCCCGCACAGACTTCGCTGCGCTGCCTGGCGCGCCTGGAATGGCCCGAGGCCTTTGACCCGCGCCACGCGGCCACACGGATTTCACTGGTCGAGGCCCTGCCCGCCACGGGCCGGCGCCACCAGATACGCCGCCATCTCAAGCATGTGGCCCATCCCATCATTGGCGACGCCACGCATGGCAAGGGGCCGCTGAACCGCTGGTGGGCCGAGCGGCTGGGCCTGCAGCGGCTGTGGCTGCACGCCCATGCGCTGGAGCTGGCGCACCCGATGACGGGCGAGACGCTGCGCTTCGAGGCCGACTGGCGGCAACTGGGCCATGTGGCCGATGTGCAGCACTGGCGCGCGCTGTGCGCCCTTCCCGGCTGGCAGGCCTGTGCGGGCCTGCCGGCGACGGCACAGCCGGATCAGACAGCTTCGGCAGGCGCGCCCGTTTCAGGCTGCTCCATCAGCGGCGCTGCCACGTAGGCGTAGTCGGCCGAGGCATCGGCCTTGAGCACGCCAGACAGCAGCTCCACCAGGCGTTCGTTGCCCATCTTGAAGCCGCAGGCCTGGGCATGGCCACCGCCGCCAAAGCTCTCGGCCAGCGGAATGCAGTTGAACTCCGAGCGCGAACGCAGGCCGATCTTCACGCCCTTGGTGCTGGCATGCCACATCAGCGCGAAGCTGCCGCTCTGGCGCGCCAGCAGGTCGCCGACCTGGCTGTGGAACATGCCGGGGCAGTTGACCATCAGCCCTTGCATGCCGTTGAAGACCAGGGGCTGGGCCGCCTCGGAAATGTCGGCGCACAGCTTCTGGAATTTTTCGTCCATGGCGCCGCCGCGCGCCATGAAGGCGGCTTCCTGCTCGGGCGTGAAGGCCGCGATCTCGGCCCAGCGCTCGAAGCTGCGCGGCTCCATGTCCAGCGCCGCGAGAAAGCCCGCGCTCTCGGCGAATTCCCACTTCCAGATGTCGCGGTCCTCGATGAAGCGGATCAGGCCGGGCACGGGCTTGTCGGCCTGGAAGAACTCCCAGGCCAGGCGCGCGCCGGACTTGTTCATGTCGAAGTGCACGACGCCGCAGCGGCACTGGTAGCCGCTCAGCTTTTCGGCAGCGCTCTTGTGGTGGTCCAGCACCACGAGCTTGGAAACGCGCGACTCGATCTCGGCCATGAGCTCGGGCTCGAAGGCGAAGTCCAGCACGTAGACGGCGCGGCCGGCCAGCTCGCCCAGGTCGTCGGCCTTCTGGATCTCGCCATGGTCCAGGCCCCGGAATTCGGCCTGCCCGCCGTAGTACAGCCAGGCCGCCAGTGCCGCGCCGTAGCCGTCCGGGCAGCGGCGGCCATGGTAGAGGATCAGGGGCTGGGGATCGTCATGCTCGGGGCGCACGAACAATTGCAGGGGCAGGATGGTGTTTTTCATGATGGGGTCGATTGTCGGTCCTGGCGCCATTCCCCTGCACTTGCTCCAGCGCCCGGGCATCCTGGGCAGCCGGGCATTGCGCGGGCTGCTCGCAAGGAACGTAGCGCAAAGCCTGGGCAGGACAAGGCCTATCGCCCCGGCAGGCGCCGCAGGCAAACCCCAGGACCTATCATGTCCGCCTTGTCATTGAATTGCTGCGACCGCCTGCGGACCCGCTGGGCGTGCAGGCCGCCGCGGCCCCTGTATGCGATCCACACCCGACATCACCCCCCACCTCGGCTCCCTGCTGAAGTTCCGCCACGACCTGCATGCCAACCCCGAGTTGCGCTACGAGGAGCACCGCACCGGCGACAAGGTGGCGGCCTACCTGATGGCGCTGGGTCTGCAGGTGCACCGCGGGCTGGGCAGGACCGGCGTGGTGGCAAGCATCCACGGCCGGGGGCGCAGCGCCGCCAACCCGGGCCGCAGCATCGGCATACGGGCCGACATGGATGCGCTGCCGGTGACGGAGCTCAACGCCTTCGGCCACGCCAGCCAGAACCCGGGCTGCATGCATGCCTGCGGCCATGACGGCCACACGACCATGCTGCTGGGCGCGGCCACGCTGCTGGCGCAGCAGCCGGATTTCGATGGATCGGTGCACCTGATCTTCCAGCCTGCCGAGGAAGGCGGCGCAGGCGCCAAGGCCATGATGGAAGACGGCCTGTTCGACCGCTTCCCCTGCGAGGCCGTGTTCGCGCTGCACAACTGGCCTGCCCTGCCTGCCGGCGAGATGGCGGTGCGCGTGGGGCCCATCATGGCCTCCACGCTGCGCTTCGAGATCCGCGTGCACGGCAAGGGCGGGCACGCTGCCATGCCCCACACCACGCTGGACCCTATTCCCGTGGCCTGCGCCATCGTCGGCCAGCTGCAGAGCCTGGTGTCGCGCAGCACCGATCCGCTGGACAGCGCCGTGCTCACCGTGGGCAAGATCACCAGCGGCACGGTGGAGAACATCATTCCCGACGAGGCCAGCATCTTCGGCACGGTGCGCGCGCTCAGGACCGAGACGCAGCAGATGTTCATCGAAGGCATGCAGCGCATCAGCGAGCATGTGGCAGCGGCCCATCTGTGCCGCGCCGAGTTCATTCTCAAGCCCGGCTATCCCAACACCACCAACCACGCGCACGAGGCCCGCTTCATGGCCGAGGTGATGCGCGAAGCGGTGGGCGAGGACCGCACCCACGCCGACATCCTGCCGGCCATGACGGCCGAGGACTTCGGCTTCATGCTGGAGGCCGTGCCCGGCGCCTATGGCTGGATAGGCAACGGCCCCGCCACGGGCGAGCCCGGCGTGGGCCTGCACAACCCCGGCTACGACTTCAACGACGACAACCTGGGGCGCGGAGCACGTTTCTGGGACCTGCTGGCGCGCCGCTGGCTGGAACAGTCCAGGACCTGAACGCCGTCACATGCAGGCTCTTGGGCCTGCCCTCACACGCGGGCTCTTGCGCTGGCCCTCACACGCAGGCCCTCACGCCGGCTTTCACACGCCGGCAGGCGCCCCCAGTTGCAGATCCACCCACTCGACCGCCGGCAGCGGCCGGCCGTAGTGGTAGCCCTGGAACAGCACGTCCTGGTTCCAGGCCCGCAGCGTGCCGGCCTGCTCTTCGGTCTCCACTCCTTCGGCCACCACGCGCAGGCGCAGGCGTCTGGCCAGCAGCAGGATGGCCTCGACCATGGCGGCATTGCCCGGCGAGGTATGGCAGTCCTGCACAAAGGACTTGTCGATCTTGAGTTCACGGAACGGCAGCCGCTGCAGATAGGCCAGCGATGAATAGCCGGTGCCGAAGTCGTCCAGCCCCATCTCCACGCCCAGCAGCTGCAGCTCGGCCATGCGCTCGCGCGCCTCGTCCACATCGCGCATGACCACGCTTTCGGTGACCTCCAGCGTGAGGCGGCGCGGGTCGGCCCCGGTTGCGGCCAGGGTGCGCTTGAGCTTGTCCACCACGTCGGGCTGGCGGAACTGCCGCCAGCTGACGTTGACCGACAGCCGCCAGCCCTGCTGCACGAACTCGGGCCGCACCAGCATGCGGCAGGCCTGCTCCAGCATCCAGTCGCCCAGTTGCACGATCAGGTCAGATTCCTCGGCCACGGGAATGAAATCACCGGGCTCGACCATGCCCAGGCGCGGATGGTTCCAGCGCACCAGCACCTCGGCGCCCACACAGCGCCCCATGTGGTCCACCTGGGACTGCAGATAGGGCTGCAGCTCGCCGGCAGGAATGGCGCGGCGCAAGTCCTTTTCGATGCGAAAGCGCTTGCCCACGGCCTCGGCCATGTCGGGCTGGAAGATGACGACCTGGCCCAGCCCGGCCTGCTTGGCCTGGTGCAGGGCCACGCCCGCGCGGCGCAGCACATCGTGGCCACCGCTGTCGGTGCGCGAGGCGGCAAAGCTGGCCGCGCCAATGCTGCAGCTGGCCTGCACTTCCTCGCCGGTTTCCTCCAGCCACAGCGGCCGCTCCAGAGCGTCCTGCAGCACCTGTGCCAGGGCGCGCATGTGCTGGTCGACCTCGGCCGCCTCCTGGCCGGCCTTCTCCAGCAGCACGGCGAATTCGTCGGCACCCATGCGGGCCAGCAGCACGCCGTCGGGCAGGGCATCGGCCAGGCGCAGCGCCAGCGCGCCCAGCAGCGCATCGCCACGCACCGTGCCGCGCACATCGTTGAAGGCCGTGAAGCGGTCCATGTCCAGCAGCAGCAGGCCGTGGCGCGGCTCGCCGCCCTTGCCGCCCTCGCGGAATTCGCGCGCCAGCGCGCGCAGGCGCTGGGTCAGCGACAGGCGGTTGGGCAGGCCGGTGAGCGCGTCGAAATGCGCCAGCGCATGGATCTGGCGTTCTGCGCGCATGCGCTCGGACAGGTCCTGCTTGAGCTCCACATAGTTGACGATGCTGCCGTCCGAGGCGCGTATGGGCGCCACCAGCACGGCCTCGGGCAGGTCCTCGCCCTGGCGCGTGCGGTTGGTCATCTGGCCGCGCCACAGCGCGCCCCGGCCCAGCTGGTGCAAGGCCTCTTCCCAGGCCGGCGCGTCCAGGCCCATGGTGGAGTAGCGGTGCGTGGGCTGGCCCAGGACCTCGTTGCGCGCAAAGCCGGTTCGCTGCAGAAAGGCCTCGTTCACGTAGACGATGTTCTGGTGCACGTCGGTGATGACGATGCTCTCGGGGTTCTGCTCCACGGCGCGGTAGAACTTGCGCAGATCGTCCTGGTGCTGCTCCAGCGAGCCCAGCGTGTCCTGCAGTTCCTGGGCACGGCGGATCAGGCTGCGCCTTGCCATCAGCGTGACCGTGCCCGTCAGCCCCAGCATGCCCACGAAGTACAGCATGGAGAACACGGGCGAGGTCTCGCGCTGGCCTATCCAGTCAACCCCCTCGCGGCCCGCCACCCAGAACACGGCCATGGCCAGCACGGACAGTACCAGCATGGCCAGCGTGGTGCGCACGCCCAGCACCCAGGCGCACATGACGAGCAAGGCCGGAAAGGCCAGCACCGAGCTGCTTTGCACGCCGCCCGTGGCAGCCACCACGGTCACGGCTGCCACCCAGGTGCCCCAGACCAGAAGATTGGAGGCCAGCTTCCAGTGCCGGCGCCAGCCCAGCAGCACGGCGCCGAAGCTCACGCCGGCGGCAACCAGGTTCAGCCGCACGCTGGGCCAGGGAACGGGGTCCTGCGTCAGAAGCGCCATGGCCAGGAGCACGGTGAGGCTGGTGATCCATAGGCTGCCGACCAGAACGACCCGGCGCAGGGACAAATGGATTTCCGCCTCGACTCGATGACGCCGCATGAAAAAGCCCCAACAGAGAAAGAACACTCAACATGCTAGCGGTCGGCGCCGCCTGCGGCTGTGGTGGTTGTGCCACCGCCCCGGTCGGACGCCCTCTTGCACCAAACGGGGTATGCCGGCGCCGGCCGGCGGTGCCTCAGGGCGCGCTTTTGCGCTCGCGCGGGGGGCGCTTGCGCGCCTTGCTGGCGTCCTTGCGGGCCTGGCGCTCGGCATCGCGTTGCTGGCCCACGGCCAGCCACTGCGCGTATTCGTTGGGCGTCTCCAGCGTGATGCGGCCCAGGATCGCTCCGCGAAAATCCGTGAGCACCAGCTCGGCAGCTTTTTGCAGATTGACACGTCCGCCGCTCATCATGGCGCCGCGCCGCCGGCCGATGGCGTCCAGCAGCTCGTCGTCATGCAGGGCGGCAATGCGTTCGTTGTCCAGGCCCAGCTTGTAGCGCGCCTCCAGCAGGTCCGCGTAGTTCTTCTGCAGATAGCCCAGCAGCTCCAGCGCCACCAGTTCCTCGTCATAGGCGTTGCGGCCCACGGCGCCGCTGGCGGCCAGGTTGTAGCCGCTTTGCTCGACGATGATGCGCGGCCACAGCATGCCGGGCGTGTCCCAGAGGTAGAAGTCGTCGGCCAGCACGATGCGCTGCTCCAGCTTGGTGATGCCGGCCTCGTCCCCCGTCTTGGCCTGCCGCTTGCCGCTCATGGAGTTGATCAGCGTGGACTTGCCCACGTTGGGAATGCCGCAGATCAGCACGCGCATGGGCTTGGCCATGCCGCCACGGTTGGGGGCCAGCAGCTTGCAGGCCTCGATCAGCCGGCGCGTGGGTGCGGGCTCGGAAGCGTCCAGCGCAATGGCGCGCGTGTCGCTCTGGGCGTTGTACCAGTCCAGCCACAGCGGCGTGCGCGCGGCATCGGCCAGGTCCTGCTTGTTGAGCACCTGAAGGCGCGGCTTGTGGCCCGTCAGCTCCTGCAGCAGCGGGTTGCTGCTCGACCCCGGCAGGCGCGCATCCAGCACTTCGATGACCACATCGATTTCCTTGACGCGCTCGGTGATCACCTTGCGCGTGAGATTCATGTGACCGGGGAACCACTGTATGGCCATGGGATTACTTTCTGGGAAACGGGGGAACTGGCAGGGGCGCAAGGATAATTCATGGCTTGCGCAGACAGGATGGAACGGCGCGCTGCGCCCCAGCGCAAACCGCAGGCTTCATTCTTTCTTGCGCAAGCCGCAATTGTCCCCCGCTTTTACGCCCCGCCTCACTGCCTATGTCCTTGCCCGATACCCCCTCTTCCCGCTCCGCCTCGCGCAAGGCCGACATCGAACTGTTGATCAAGGGAGTGACCTGCGCCGTGATCGGCCTGGTGATTCTGCTGGCGCCGCAGTTCATGGCACCCGGGGGCATCGTGCAGATGATGGCCCAGTCGTACCTGGTCGGCTGGTTCGCCCTGCTGCTGGGCACGGCCTTCATCGTGCTGTTTGTGGTGCGCCGCAGCAAGGCGCGGCGCTGAGCATGGTGCAGGGCCCGCTGGAGCAGGCGCTGTCCCAGATCGGGCTTTGGCAGCAGCGCGCCCAGGCTGCAGGCATTGCACTGCGCCCGGCGCCGCCCCAGCCCACCAGTTGCTGCGGCCGCGGCTGCAACGGCTGCGTCTGGGAAGGCTTCTACGACGCCGTGCTGTTCTGGTGCGAGGATGCAGGCCAGGCCCTGAGCGGCGGACCTGGCTGAGGCACGGTCAGCGCAGGTTCTCGGGCGACATGTAGCGCAGGCGCCATTCCTCGAAGGACAGCGTGTCTGCGGCCTCGATGTCGCGCTGGTCCTGCACGGACTGCGCCGACCATTGCTCGAAGCGCTGCTGCTGCGCCTGGCTCCAGGGCAGGGCCAGCAGCGAATCGCGGGCCTGCTCGGAACGGGCCAGCGTGAAGCGCGAGAAGCTGTTGCCGTACTCGCCCGTCAGCTCGCCCAGCACATGGGCCGACGGCGTGCGCTCGGGATGCTCCAGGCGCTCCAGTGCCTGGGCCAGCGCGGCACTGTAATCCTGCGTGCCGTGCGTGCTGTCCAGCGCCTGGGCATAGGGGCGGCACTGGTCCAGCACTTCATGGGCCCAGTCGCGCAGCGGCACCTCGCGGCCCGCGCGCACCAGCTGCAGGCCGGGCTCGCGGCCACGCTCGGCGGTCAGGTGCTGGTTGTGCTTGAGTTCGGCGATCTCGGCCGGCGTATCGGGCGGGCTGTCGGCATTCAGGCAGTGCAGCAGGAACACGTCCAGCATGCGCATGGTGGGGGCGGCAATGCCCACATCCTCGAAGGGATCGAGGTCCATCAGGCGCACTTCCACATACTCCACGCCGCGCTCGCGCAGGGCATGCAGCGGACGCTCGCCACGGCTGACGGTGCGCTTGGGGCGGATGGTGCCGTAGAACTCGTTCTCGATCTGCAGCAGACCCGTGCCCAGCTGGTTGTAGTCGCCGCCCGGATTGCGCACGCCCAGCATCTCGTAGGCCGGGTAGGGATGGGTCAGCGCCTCATGCAGCGAATTCGCATAGCCTTCCAGGCCGTTGTAGCTGACGTTGATGCTCGCCTGCGCATCGCTCTGGTAGCCCAGGCGGCCCATGCGCAGCGAGGTGGCATGGGGCAGGTACAGCGCCTGGCCCGTATTGCCCAGCGGCTTCAGGCCATGCTCGCGCCCCTCGACGAAACAGGGACACAGCGCGGGCGATGCGCCGTACAGGTACAGCAGCACGAAGGCATGGCGCCGGAAATTGCGGATCAGCGAGAAATACTGGTCGCTGGTCACGCCGGGCAGCGACCAGTTGTAGTGGATGCCCGAAATCGTCTGCATGCGCCGGCCATAGCGATGGCCCAGGCCCATGCGGTACACGCTCTTGGAACGGCCCGAATGCGAGGAGCCATAGCGCGCCAGCGGAATCGTCTCGTCCGTGGGCAGCTGGCAGGGCATGCTGGACGACCACAGCATCTCGCCGCCCGCATCGCGCAGGCTGCGCAGCACGAACTGGTGGATCTGCACCAGCTCGTCCAGGCATTCCTGCACGCCCAGGCGCGCGCCCGTGATCAGCTCGATCTGCGATTCGCTGTAGTCGGTGGTGATGTGCGGATGCGTGAGCGCCGAGCCCAGTGCCAGGGGATGCGGCGTCAGCGCCAGGCTGCCGGAAGGCAGCACGCGCAGGCCCTCCTTTTCTATGCCACGGCGTATGCCCTTGAGCCGCTGGGGATCGGGAACCGCCATGGATGCCTGCGATGTTTTCATTCTTGTTTACCGATTCGTTGATGGGCACCGGCCCACACGGAAACCACCAGGATTCCCGGCGGACCCGACCCGGACGCCGAATGATAGAGAAACGGCAGGAAACGCGATGGCGCCTGTCCGCTTAACCACGCGTTTTGGCCTGTTGCCCCGCATGGCACCGCCGCGAGCGAAAGGAATATGTCAGAGTTTCGCCCTCCCGGCCGGCCCTGCCTTGACGCCGGGCAAGGGCAGGCCGGCCAGCGGTGAAATCACTTGCCGGCCCTCGCTTCATCAACGGGCCGCGGCCATGGCCTTGCCCACTTCCAGCGTGCCCTGCGCGGCGCCGCTGGCGGGCACCTGTTCGCCGCTGCGATCCAGCACCTGGGCCAGTTGCGCAGCCAGTTGCTCCGGCACCTGATCGCCCTGGCCCAGATACACGCCTTCGGTCAGCGTGATGAAGGCCGCCTCGAAGCCGCCCGCGCCTGCGCACAGCGTGGTACGTGTGGGCGCACTTTCGTGGGCCAGCACCAGCATGGCGGGCACCACGGCCTCGGGCTTGAGGGCGGCCAGCACGGCCTCGGGCATCAGGCCTTCGGTCATGCGGGTGGCCGCCGTGGGCGCCAGCGCATTCACATGGATGCCGTGCTTGGCGCCTTCGATCGCCAGCGTCTGCATGAGGCCGACCTGGGCCAGCTTGGCCGCGCCGTAGTTGGCCTGGCCGAAGTTGCCGTACAGGCCCGTGGACGAGGTGGTCATCACGATGCGCCCGTAGTTCTGCGCCTGCATGTGCGGCCACACGGCCTTGCAGCAATGCGCGGCGCCCATCAGGTGCACTTCCACCACCAGGCGGAAATCATCCATGTCCATCTTGGCGAAGCTCTTGTCGCGCAGGATGCCGGCGTTGTTGACCAGGATGTCCACGCGGCCCCAGGCATCGACGGCCTGCTGCACCATGGCCTGCACGGCCGCGAAATCGGTGACCGATGCGCCGTTGGCCAGCGCCTGGCCGCCCGCCGCGCGGATCTCGTCCACCACGGCCTGGGCCGCCGTGGCCGAGCCGCCGCTGCCATCCACCGCGCCGCCCAGATCATTGACCAGCACCTTGGCGCCGCGCGCCGCCAGCGCCAGCGCATGCAGACGCCCCAGGCCGCCGCCGGCCCCCGTCACGATGGCCACGCGGCCCTCAAACTCAATCGCCATGGAGATGCTCCCTTTGTTGCATTGGATGCCGGCTCCGCCCGCCGGATGGCAAGGCGCCGGTCACCCAGCAATGTAGACGGACGCCGCCTTCATTCCGGTTGCCCAAGCGACTGCGGCAGGGCCGCCAGCCTTGTCCCCACCATTGCGTGACAAGCCTGTGGACAACCATGTGCTGGCCCGGGACTGGTGACCCAAGCGGTTGTTTTGAATGGATTTTTTTCTTTTGCCTATTTTTTAATCAAATCCACAAGTCGTCTGCCCGACTTATCCCGTCTCACCCTGAACAATCTTGTGAACAACTTTCACAGCGGGCGGGATAAGCCACACAAGTCATTGATTCAAAAGGAAAACATGCAATCCGCTTAAAAAACAGGCAGAAGACCCCGGATTTTCGGGCCGCGTCCCGCTTATCCACCGCGCAACCCGCATGTACGCATTTACCCCCATTCGGACTGGACAAGCATGTGGACAAGCCGCCAAAAATGCCAAATTCGCAACATAAGTCATTGATTTGACAAGCAAGCCGGCCAATTGCTCAAAAAACAGGCAGTCAGCAGGCTCTGGAGCCCGTTCAACAGCCTCAATCAGGCGTTTCACGAGCCCAGGTCAGCCTTGCAAAGACAACAATGACCCACGCAAACCGAGACGAAGCCCCTCCCAGTAAATTTCAGCCATGGCTTGAATCGCTTAAAAATAAGACCATATCCATCGATTGGCAAAGTAAATTCAAGTAGATCCCATCAATTTTTCGACACTATGCACTATTGATATTTAAAAACTCTCCAGATACTTATTCCATCACAAACAGTTAAGTTCTTTAGAAAATTATTGTAGTTGCACGCCCAGTCACTGAAGCGATTGCTTCAAATGAAAGTCCTAGCGGAATCAATGAATCCGAAGCAAAGTCAGGGAAAAGTGCAGTTCATGTCAGATTCCGCATATGAGGGCATGAATGGCGCTATCAAGCCGACAATATCATGATAGATTTGATGCTTTTAGCCATCCATGCACTGCAATACTCAATTATTCAAATAAAATCACTTGATATTCATTTGATTTTTAAGTGAGCGCGATGTAATTTGCGCATCGTAAACCATACCCGATATGGCTGGCTTATCTTTGAACGACAATATGGTTAAGACAGGAGCAGGGAATGCCACATAAAATGTTTGCCCCCCGTAAGTTTGAGCAGTTCCTGTGGCTCCATATTTATTTGCATACATATTTATTGACGTGGTTGCGGGGGCTGCGTATACCGCTCCACCTCCCTCATCCGCAGAGCCAATTATCACAAAATACTTAAAATCATTCTCTAGCGTCAAATCTGCCGCACGAAGCAACGCCAAATCCGACGCCTGAGTTTTACTTGTATAACCATTAGCTTCAACGGTAATTTTGAAACTATTTTCACTTAATTGGACATCCTTATACCCACCACCACCCAAATAGCTATATGGCTGATATGGCGTAGCACACCCAGACAAAAGACATACAAAAACAATAGCACTTAGTTTTTTCATATAAATCAAATTAACGTTACGCAAATTTTGCAACAAAATTTATCCAAGCCAGTTTATAGCACAAAAGCGATGCCCATCCAACCCCGCCTGAGGCCATTACATCTGCACCTTCAAACTTCAAACCGGACCAATGGGGCGACAAGCGAAAGATTGCCAACGCCAGATGCATAGATGCAGAGCCCCACCCTGCATTGACCAGAAGCGATTGCATAAGCAATGCCACAAATCGCAGCATCCACGCATCTCCTGAATCAGCGCTCCATTTCTAAAATCTCCTAAGTGATGAAAGAAACTGCTTAGCTGAACGCCAAGCAAAAGAAGTCAGTGGTGACATGGGACCTATTCGCAGATATGCCAAAATGAAGAAAGCAATACTGAAACCCAACATGGCAAGCAAGGCGTAGCGCAGGCCTTGAGAGCCTCCACACAGTTTACGAAGCACATTGCCGGACGGAATCGCAATGCCTATGAGATTGTCAAAATAGCACATCAGGTCGCAAATGACGGCTTTTCGCGCAAGAACACGATGAACAAGAAGATAATGACCAAACCGTACGCTGATGCAGCTGCAGACACAAGCATAAGACTGCCAGCCTTGCATCCCCTCATTTAGGTACAACAGCCCAGAACACACGCCGCAGAACTGCACGCGATGACTAGCACGACACCCACATCGAAGTGCAGCTGCTGCGAGAAAACAGGCAGGCGCCCAAGCACAAGATGACCGACAAGGTGGCACTGTTGCGAGCCACAGGGGTTTTTCGGCGATGTCCATTTAACCGATCAGCAGACTCCGCATGAAGTCCTAAACACCCCAGCAGAGCATCACCAGGCATCCGCCCGGGACACCACTGTCCATTTCGATGCCTTCGCGCATCAAATCTGGCTGCATAGCCAGGACTTTTATCCGTCCAGCACGATCTCATCCCTGGAATAGAAAATCCACTTGCAAAACTTCGTCGCATGAAGAAATCCCGCATGCTTCAGGAGCTCCAGGTGCCGGCGTACCGTCGGCTGGATCATCTGCAGCATCTCTGCAACCACAGTCACACACCGATGGCCTCTGTCTCTCCCATTGCTTGATGGGCGAAATCCGCTCCTGGCTCCTTGATATGTTGAAGGATGAGAAGGCGCAGCTCGCCTGCAAGGACCTGGGATTGATCAATGCGGATCGGGTCACAACTCGTCGCATCACCATATATCCAATTGCCCATTCGTCACCAAGCCAACTAATACTCAGCCCTAGTCGAGCCCACTCCCCCATAGGCCTCATCTCGCGCATGCGCTGCAAGCGCCCCGCAGACGCCACCGGCAACCAGGGGAAAGACATAGACGCTGAGGGATTTGGGAAACGGCGTGCCGGAGGTCGCTGCAAAGCATGCCGCCAGCGCAGCGACACCGCTCACCGCACCCAGCACGGCGCCGAACTCCCTGGTGCTCAGTACCTGGAGCAGGCCCCTGAGAGGCCAGCCGACCACATAGATCACGCCCGCCAAAGCGGCAGGAACAGCTCCTATGCCATAGCCAAACAGGACGAGTAGCCAGTTCACCGAAAGGGACGGCACACCGTCCGCGCCCACAAGCACCACGGTCAGCACGCCCACACCGGGACCGACCAGCAGGAAAACAACCACAGGCAGGAGGTAGGGCTTGATATGCATGGCGCCAAGCCTAGCGCACCGCCGACCGCTGACCGCTGTCCGGGAGACCCACCCCAACCCAGCCCCCTGGCGCCAGACATGGCCCGAGACAGGGTACAAACACCCTTCGCCCCACCGAATTGCTGATCCCCCCTGATTCCCCCTTGATAACCATGAGCCAGGACTCCCCCGCCTCCTCCCCTTTTGCCCCGCCCTTCTTCACCGCCCGCCTCACGCCCAGCGGCCTGCAGGTCGATGCCTGGGCCGACCAGCCGCTGCTGCATTCGCTGGAGCAGGGTGGCGTGGACTGGCCCAGTTCCTGCCGCAACGGCACCTGCCGCACATGCATCGGGCAGTTGGTCTCGGGCAGCGTGCGCTACGAGATCGAATGGCCGGGCGTGACGCGCGAGGAGCGGGCCGAGGGCTGCGTGCTGCCCTGCATCGCCTATCCCGAAGGCGATGTGGTGCTGCAGGACCTAGGCCCCTGAATCCGGCCAAAGCCCGCGCCGCCTGCGGCCGATGGCCGCTGGAATAGAATGTGCGCTTTCGCAAGGTCATTCCGGGTCATGCCGATTGCCGACAGCGGCTGCGCCGCGCCACACGTTCTTTGGAAGCCCACTTCTGACGCCAGCCAGGCCGAGGGAGCCGGCGCGTGTGCCGCGCCCCGTCCGCACGACCCGGCTCCTCCAGAAGGCACTCCATGAACAACTCCACGTCCCCCGTGCCCATCTCGCCGGTGGAAGACATCATTGCCGACATGCGCGCGGGCCGCATGGTCATCCTCGTTGATGAGGAAGACCGCGAGAACGAAGGCGACCTGGTGCTGGCCGCCGACCATGTCACCCCCGAGGCGATCAACTTCATGGCGCGCTTCGGCCGCGGCCTGATCTGCCTGACGCTCACGCGCGAGCGCTGCGAATACCTGAAGCTGCCGCCCATGGCCGCGCGCAACGGCACCGTGTACAGCACGGCCTTCACCGTCTCCATCGAAGCGGCCGAGGGCGTGACCACCGGCATCTCCGCCGCCGACCGCGCGCGCACCGTGCAGGCCGCCGTGGCCAAGGACTCCAAGCCCACGGACCTGGTCCAGCCCGGCCATATCTTCCCGCTGCAGGCCGTCGACGGCGGCGTGCTCATGCGCGCCGGCCATACCGAGGCTGGCTGCGACTTCGCCGCCCTGGCCGGCTGCAGCCCCGCCGCCGTGATCTGCGAGATCATGAAGGACGACGGCACCATGGCCCGCCTGCCCGACCTGCAGCTGTTCGCTGCCGAGCACGGCCTGAAGATCGGCACCATTGCCGACCTGATCCAGTACCGCAGCCGCAACGAATCCCTGCTCAGCAAGGTCGGCACGCGCCCGCTGCAGACGGCGCATGGCGAGTTCATCGCCCATGCCTTCCGCGATCTGCCCAGCCAATCCGTGCACCTGGCCCTGGTCAAGGGCCAGTGGGAAGCCGACACCCCCGTGCCCGTGCGCGTGCATGAGCCGCTGTCCGTGCTGGACGCGCTGGAGACCGGCCGCACCCTGCACTCCTGGAGCCTGGACTCCAGCCTCGAATACATCGCCCGCCAGGGCCACGGCGTGGCCGTGCTGCTCAACTGCGGCGAGACCGGCGACCAGCTGATGGCCCAGTTCGACGGCAGCGCCCGTGCCGCCCAGGCCCCCGAGCGCGGCCGCATGGATCTGCGCACCTATGGCGTGGGCGCGCAGATCCTGCGCGAATGCGGCGTGCAGCGCATGCAGCTCATGGGCCAGCCGCGCCGCCTGCCCAGCATGGCCGGCTACGGCCTCGAAATCAGCGGCTACATCCCCAAGGAATAAGAAATGTTGAACGCAGAAAAGGGCCAGGCCCAGAACCTCGACGGCGCGCAGCTGCGCGTCGGCATCGTCCAGGCCCGCTTCAATGAAAGCATCACCAACAGCCTGACCCAGGCCTGCCGCGAAGAGCTGCTGGCCCTGGGCGTGCAGGCCGGAAACATCGACCACGTCACCGTGCCCGGCGCCCTGGAAGTGCCCGTGGCGCTGCAGGCGATGGCCGAGTCCGACCGGTACGACGCCCTGGTGGCGCTGGGCTGCATCATCCGTGGGGAGACATACCACTTCGAGCTGGTGGCCAACGAATCGGGCGCGGGTGTCACGCGCCTGGCCCTGGACTACCAGCTGCCGATCGCCAACGCGATCATCACCACCGAGAACACGGAGCAGGCCATCGCGCGCCAGACCGAAAAGGGACGCGACGCGGCCCGGGTCGCCGTGGAGATGGCCAACCTGCTCCAAACCATAGCCCGAACATGAGCGACGAACAATCCACACCGGCCTCGGGCCGCCCTCCCCGCCAAAGCCGCGGCGGCCTGACCAGCACCGGCGCGCGCAAGGCCGCCTCCAAGTCCAACCGCAGCCGCGCGCGTGAATTCGCGCTGCAGGCGCTGTACCAGCACCTGGTGGGCGGCAACGACGTGGAGGCCATCGACCGCTTCACGCGCGACCTGTCCGGCTTTCACAAGGCCGACTCGGTGCACTACGACGCGCTGCTGCGCGGCTGCATCAACTCCCAGGTGGATCTGGACGCGCTGATCGCCCCCAAGCTGGACCGCACCATGGCCGAGATCTCGCCCATCGAGCACGCCAGCATGTGGATCGGCGTGTATGAATTCCAGCACTGCCCCGACGTGCCCTGGCGCGTGGTGCTCAACGAGTGCATCGAGCTGGCCAAGGAATTCGGCGGCACCGACGGCCACAAATACGTGAACGCCGTGCTCAACGGCCTGGCGCCCACGCTGCGCGCGGCCGAAGTCGAGCATGACCGTGCGGGCAAGGGCTCCGCGCCCGCGCAGCCCGCCGCCACCAAGGCAGACACGGCCACCGACGCGGCAGCAGATGCCGCCACGGACGCAGCAGCAGACGACGCTGCCGACCAGGCCGCCGGCTGACGCCGCGCCTCGGGTCTTCGGGGCACAGGCCCCGCCGCATCCGGCCATCCATGGCCCGCCCGCGCCTGCCGGGCGCGGGCGCCTCTTCCAGGATTTCACCCGTCATGAAGTTTTCGACCCGCGCCGACCGCATTGAGCCCTTTTACGTGATGGAGATCGCCAAGGCGGCGCAGGAGATGGCGCGCGGCTGCGCGGACAGCGACACGCCGATGATCTTCCTGAACATCGGCGAGCCCGACTTCACCGCGCCCCCGCTGGTGCAGGAGGCCGCAGCGCGCGCCGTGCAGGACGGCGCCACGCAGTACACGCCGGCCCTGGGCCTGCCCCAGCTGCGCGAGCGCATCAGCCACTGGTATGCGCAGCGCTTCGGCGTGGATGTGCCGGCGCGGCGCATCGTGGTCACGGCCGGCGCCTCGGCCGCGCTGCAGCTGGCCTGCCTGGCCACCATCGACGCGGGCGACGAAATCCTCATGCCCGACCCCAGCTATCCCTGCAACCGCCACTTCGTGAGCGCAGCCGAAGGCCGGGCCGTGATGGTGCCGACCACGGCGGCCGAACGCTACCAGCTGAGCGCCGACAAGGTCGAGGCCGCCTGGAACGAGCACACGCGCGGCGTGCTGCTGGCCTCGCCCTCCAATCCCACCGGCACCTCGATTGCGCCGGCCGAGCTGCGCCGCATCCTCGACGTGGTGCGCGCCCGGGGCGGGCTGACCATCATCGACGAGATCTACCTGGGCCTGTCGCATGACGACGCCTTCGGCCAGACCGCGCTGGCGCTGGGCGAGGACGTGATCAGCATCAACAGCTTCAGCAAGTACTTCAACATGACGGGCTGGCGCCTGGGCTGGATGGTGGTGCCCGAGGCCATGGTGCCCGTGGTCGAGCGCGTGGCGCAGAACCTCTTCATCTGCGCCAGCACCGTCTCGCAGCGCGCCGCCCTGGCCTGTTTCGAGCCCGAGTCCATTGCCGAGTACGAACGCCGCCGCGCCGAATTCAAGGCCCGGCGCGACTTCTTCATCCCTGCGCTCGAGGCCCTGGGCCTGCCCGTGCCCGTGCAGCCCGACGGCGCCTTCTACGCCTGGGCCGACTGCCGTGCCGCTGCCGCCAGGCTCGGCGTCCAGGGCAGCTGGGACTTTGCCTACGCCGTCATGGAGCGCGCCCACCTGGCCATCACGCCGGGCCGCGACTTCGGCACGTTCGAGACCGCCGACTTCGTGCGCTTTTCCACGGCCAACTCCATGGAACAGCTGCAGGAGGCCGTGCGCCGCCTGCAGCGCCTGCTGGCCTGAGGCCCGCCGCACATGGCCTTCGAATTTCCCATCCGCGTCTACTGGGAGGACACCGATGCCGGCGGCATCGTGTTCTACGCCAACTATCTGAAGTTCTTCGAGCGCGCCCGCACCGAGTGGCTGCGCGCCCTGGGCATAGGCCAGCAGCAGTTGCGGGAACAAACGGGCGGCATGTTTGTCGTAACCCAGGCCCAGCTGCAATACCTGCGGGCGGCCCGGCTCGATGACCAACTCCTTGTTACCGCCGAGCTGCAAAGCAGCGGGCGCGCTTCGCTGACAATACGGCAGCAGGCGCTGCTGGCATCCGCCGGCGATGGCAATGCGCCGCCGCCCCTGTTGTGCGAAGGCACGATCCGCATTGGATGGGTGGATGGCTCGACCATGCGCCCCGCAAGAATTCCGAACCGCATCCTGGAGCAACTCTCATGAACTCCCATGACATGTCCATACTCAGCCTCGTGCTGCAGGCCAGCTGGGTCGTGCAGCTGGTCATGCTGATCCTCGTGGGCGCCTCGGTGGCCAGCTGGGCCACCATCTTTCGCAAGTCGCAGACCTTGAAGCGCGTGCGCTCGCTCAACGACGGCTTCGAGCAGGACTTCTGGTCGGGCACCAGCCTCAACGATCTCTACGCCTCGGCGGCCCACCACGCCAAGCAGGGCGGCCCCATGGAACGCATCTTCGCCAGCGGCATGCGCGAGTACCAGAAGCTGCGCGAGCGCCGCATCGCCGATGTGAACCAGTTGATGGACGGCACGCGCCGCGCCATGCGCGCCAGCTTCCAGCGCGAGATGGACGAGGTCGAGTCGGGCCTGTCCTTCCTGGGCACCGTGGGCTCGGTCTCTCCCTACATCGGCCTGTTCGGCACGGTCTGGGGCGTGATGCACGCCTTCACCGGCTTTGCCAACATGGAGCAGA
Organism: Delftia sp. BGA-UO-ETr-SB1; assembly: GCF_059567865.1. Taxonomy (NCBI): domain Bacteria; kingdom Pseudomonadati; phylum Pseudomonadota; class Betaproteobacteria; order Burkholderiales; family Comamonadaceae; genus Delftia; species Delftia sp. BGA-UO-ETr-SB1. The sequence goes on from NZ_JCAQOW010000005.1 coordinate 56,335, forward strand.
TCACGCTGGCCACCGTGGCCCCCGGCATTGCCGAGGCGCTGGTGGCCACGGCCATGGGCCTGTTCGCCGCCATCCCGGCCGTCACGGCCTACAACCGCTATGCCCACCAGATCGACCGCGTGGCCAGCCAGCAGGAAACCTTCATCGAAGAGTTCTCCAACATCCTGCAGCGCAACGTGGGTGCGACCGGCTCCAGCACCCCGTCCGGCCATTGAAGTCGCTCAAAGCCAGCAAGGAGTGAGCACATGCCCGCAGTAGCCTCGCGCGGCGGCCGCAGCCGCCGCACCGTCAACGAGATCAACATGGTGCCCTTCATCGACGTGATGCTGGTGCTGCTCATCATCTTCATGGTGACGGCCCCCATGCTCACGCCGGGCTCCATCAACGTGCCCAGCGCCGGCAAGGCCGCGCGCACGCCCCCGAAGCGCGCCGACGTGATGATCGACAAGGACGGCGGCATCCGCATCAAGGCCGGCAGCACCGACAAGACCGTCACGCTCAAGGAGCTGGGCGCAGCCGCCAGGAGCTGGCAGGACCAGCAAAGCGACGACAGCGCCGTGCTGATTTCGGCGGACAAGAAGCTGCCCTTCGAGACCGTGATGGCCGCCATGTCCGAGCTTCAGGCGGCCGGCGTCAAGCGCGTGGCCTTCGGCGTCAAGTCCTCCCAGTAAGCAGCGCCGCCCGCCTTCGATCCCATGCCCAACCTGCAAGACCACGACCAGTTCGCACCGCCGCGCACGCGCGGCCGCACGCGCTCGTGGGCCATGGCCGTGGCCGCGCACGGGCTGCTTGTGGCCGCCATGCTGTGGACCGTGCGCCCCCCGAAGCAGGCCGACGAGCCCATGGTCGAGGCCGAGTTCTGGTCCACGGCCGCACCCGCTCCCGCCCTGCCCGTGCCTGCGCCACCGCCGCCACCTGCACCCGAGCCTGTTCCCCAGCCGCCACCGCCGCCGCCCGCGCCCGTGATTGCACCGCCCCCACCTCCCAAGCCGCAGGCGGTGGACGACGACCGCGAGGCTGAGATCGCGCTGGAGAAGAAGCGCAAGATCGAGCAGCAAAAGAAGGAGCGCGCCGAACAGGCCGCCCGTGAGCAGCGCGAGAAGGAACGCCAGGAGCGCCTGGACAAGGAAAAGGCCGACAAGGCGGCCAAGGACAAGGCCGAGCGCGAGAAGGCGGAAAGAGCCGAGAAGGACCGCCGCGACAAGCTCGAGCAGCAGAAAAAGGACAAGGCCGAAAAGGAAAAGGCGGACAAGGAAAAAGCCGCCAAGGACAAGGCCGAGCGCGAGAAAGCCGAGAAGGCCGACAAGGAAAAGGCCGCCAAGGCCGAAGCCGAGAAGAAGGCCGCCGAGGACAAGCGCAAGAAGGAACAGGCCGCCAAGGAGGCCCGCGAGGCCAAGGAAGCCGAGGCACGCCGCCTGGAGAACATCCGCCGCATGCAGGGCCTGGCCGGCAGCGGCGGCTCGGCCGGCGAAGGCGCAGGTGGCAGCAAGAGCGGTGGCTCGGGCAGCTCGGCCGGAGGCCCCTCGGCCGGCTATGGCGCCAAGGTGGCCGCGCGCGTCAAGCCCAACATCGTCTACCCGGACGCCATCAGCGGCAATCCGCGGGCCGAGGTGCGCGTGCGCACCGCGCCCGATGGCACCATCACCGGCGCCACCATTGCCAAGTCCAGCGGCAACAAGGCCTGGGACGATGCCGTCATCCGCGCGCTGCAAAAGACCGAGACGCTGCCGCGCGACATCGATGGCCGCGTGCCTTCGGACCTGGTCATCGGATTCCGTCCGCAGGACTGAACGGCCACAGGCCCTTCATCAAAAGGCCCCGCCGGTACCTGCCTGCGGGGCTTTTTCCATCTTGCGTTGTATGCAATCCGCCACGCGCCTGCGACTTCGCTTGCGGCACCGGCCGCTTGTCCCTAGCATCCCCGTCTTCGCCGCATTCGCGGCACCCGTCCACCATCGCAAAGGAGAGAACCCATGTCCCATTCGACACGTCCCTTTGCAGTCGTGCACGCTTGAAGCCCTAGCGCCTCCAGGCCACGCTGCAGACCTGATTTCCGGCCCCCTGAGGCCCGGCTTTCGGCTGCGCGTGCGCTTTTCCTGATGCCTGTCTATCGAGCTTGCGGCGACTGCCCATTGCGCATTCCGCATCTGCCGGAATGTGCCCCAAGCACTCGATCGAAAGCCATTCATGGGCAATTCCCTTTCGGACACCTACATTGAGGTGTTCGCCAACCGCGGCGTCTGGATTGAAGACGCCGCCATCCAACAACTTCAAACGACGGCCCGCAACTTGGCCGGCATGCGCGCCGCCGTGGGCCTGCCCGACCTGCACCCGGGCCGGGGCTACCCGGTAGGGGCGGCCTTCTTTTCCGTGGGCCGCTTCTACCCGGCCCTGGTCGGCAGCGACATCGGCTGCGGCATGTCGCTGTACAGCACGGAGCTGGCGGCGCACAAGACCTCGGCCCCCAAGCTGGAAAAGGCGGTGGGCAACATCGACGGCCCCCTGCCCCAGGAACTGCTGGACGCCGTGGACATGCAGCAGCTGGAGCACATCGCCCAGGCCAGCGGCGTGGCCGACCTGGCGTATCTGCAGGACAGCCTGGGCACCATTGGCGGCGGCAACCACTTTGCCGAACTGCAGGTGGTGGACACGCTGTACGAGGACGGCGCGCTCGACAGGAAACGCGTGCACCTCATGGTGCACAGCGGCTCGCGCGGGCTGGGCGGCGCCATCCTGCGCGCCCATGTGGAGGCCTTCAGCCACGACGGCCTGGCCGCCAGCAGCGATGACGCCCCGCAGTACCTGCGCCAGCACGCGGCCGCCATCGCCTTCGCCCAGCTCAACCGCGCCAGCATTGCGGCACGCCTGCTGCGCGCCCTGCGCACGCGCGGCCAGGCCCTGCTGGACATCACCCACAACCACGTGATCGCCCACCACTGGCGCGGCGAGGATGGCTTTTTGCACCGCAAGGGCGCCACGCCGGCCGACCAGGGGCTGGTGGTGATTCCGGGTTCGCGCGGCGACTACAGCTATCTTGTGCGGCCCGTGGCCGGGCGTGATGAGGCATTGCACTCGCTGGCACACGGCGCGGGCCGCAAGTGGGCACGCACCGATTGCATGGGCCGCCTGCGCCCGCGCTTCACGCTGGACGAGCTGCTGCGCACCCAATTCGGCAGCGCCGTGGTCTGCGCCGACCGCGAACTGGTCTACGAGGAGGCCCCCCAGGCCTACAAGGACGTGGACTCCGTGGTCGCCAGCCTGCAGGAAGCCGGCCTGGTGCAACTGGTGGCGCGGCTGCGCCCCCTGCTGACCTACAAGAAGGGAGCCATGCAATGCTGCTGATCCAGCTGACCGCATCCCACGGCCCCGCCGAGTGCGAGCATGCCGTGCGCCTGACCCTGCGCGAGCTGCTGCGCGACTGCGCCGCCAGCGGCATCGCAGTGGACGTGCTGGAGGAAACGCCCACGCCGGCCGGCTACAAGTCCGTGCTGCTGCGCTGCGAGGGCGACACCGGCCTGCTTCACGGCACGCTGGGCGCCTGGCTGGGCACCATCCAGTGGGTCTTCGACAGTCCCCTGCGGCCCCACCACCCGCGCAGGAACTGGTTTGTTGCCGTGCAGAAGTGCGAGCCGCCCCGGCAATTGCCGGCCGATGGAGAGATCGTCTTCCAGGCCTGCAAGGCCTCGGGCAAGGGCGGCCAGCATGTCAACACCACGGACTCCGCCGTCCATGCCCTGCATGTGCCCAGCGGGATCTCGGTGAAGGTCATGAGCGAGCGCAGCCAGCACGCCAACAAGCGGCTGGCGCGCGAGCTGCTGGCCCTGAAGCTGGCGCGCCTCAACGCGCAGGGCGAGGGCCAGGCCCGGCGCACGCGCAGCCAGCAGCACTGGGAGGTGGAGCGCGGCAGCCCCGTGAAGGTGTTCCGCGCCTGAACGCCCGGGGCTAGCCCCTGGCGCACATGTAGATGCCCAGGGCCAGCAGGCCCAGCATCAGCACGCGCTTGAAAACCTGGGGCGACAGCGACTGGCGCAGCCGCTCGCCCCAGGCCATGCCGGCCAGGGCGGGCAGCAGCATCAGCGCGGAAACCAAGGCCGTGGCCCCCCAGCCCGTCCAGGACGAAGCGGCATGGCCCGGCCCCTGCGCCAGCGCCATGCCCGCGCCCAGCGCCAGCGTGGACACCGTGAAGCACAGGCCCATGGCCTGCATCAGCGCCTGCCGGCCCAGCGCCAGCGATTGCAAAAAGGCTACGGCCGGCACCACGAACACGCCGGTCAACGCCGTGATCCCGCCCGTCAACAGACCACACAACAGGCCCAGCCAGGCCTGATGCCTCTTCGGCAACTGCAGGTCCGGCCCCCACAGGCCCCACAGGGCATAAATAACCAGGGCCACGCCCAGCGTCGTGCGCGCCACGGCGGCCTCGCCCACCGGGCCCCACCACAGCATGCCGCCCACCGTGCCCGCGACAATGCCCAGCTGCATCCAGCCCAGGCGCCGCAGCAAAGGCCGCAGCGATGGCATGGGCCGCATCTGCACCACATTGGTCACCAGGGACGGCAGCAGCAGCCAGGCCGCCGCCTGCCCGGCCGGCATGAACAGCGCCAGCAGCGCCATGGACACCGTGGGCAGGCCCAGGCCCACCACTCCCTTGACGACACCGGCCAGCCCGAACACGGCCACCGCCGCCGCCAGCACCCACCACGCATCCCACATCACGGCCACCCTGCACTTTCACTGACCTGGCTCAGGCCTTTCCTGAACCTCATGGCGCCATGCTCGCTCACCACCACAGGGATCACAATCGGGAATCTTCAAACCAAGGCTCAGGCATGGCCTGATCCTTCAGCACCTTAGTCCATGCGATTCGACCTCACCGACCTGCAGCTGTTCGTCCATATCCTCGACTGCGGCACGCTCACGGCGGCGGCCGGTCGCGCGCACATGACGCTGGCCTCGGCCAGCGAGCGCGTGCGCGGCATGGAGGCGCAACTGGGCTGCGCCCTGCTCGCGCGCCAGGCGCGCGGCGTGCGGCCCACGGCGGCCGGCCACACGCTGGGCCAGCATGCGCGTGACGTTCTGGCCCGGATGCAACGCCTGCGCGGCGACATGGCCGAGTACGGCGCGGGCCTGGCCGGGCATGTGCGCGTATGCGGCAACACCTCGGCCGTGAGCGAGCACCTGCCGCTGGCCGTGGCCGGATTCCTGCGCGGCCATCCGCGCGTGGCGCTGGAGCTGCAGGAATGCCGCAGCGCCGAAGTGCTGGACCGGCTGCGTCAGGGCCTGTGCGACATCGGCGTGGCCAGCGATGCCCAGGACCTGCGCGGCCTGCAGGCCACGCCCTGGCGCCCCGACCCGCTGGTGGCCGTGCTGCCGCGCCGCCACCGCCTGGCCCGGCGCAAACGGCTGGCCTTGCAGGACCTGCTGACCGAAGACTGGGTAGGCCTGCCGCACGATGCCGCCCTGCAGGTGCTGGTGCGCCAGCAGGCCGCCTTGCTGGAAGGGCCGTCGGGAGGGCAGTTGCGCTGGCGCGCCCAGCTGCAGCACCTGGACAGCATCTGCCAGCTGGTGGGCCAGGGCGTGGGCGTGGCCGTCATGCCAGAGGCAGCCGCGCAGCGCCTGGCCCCGGCCAGCGGCGCCCGCGCCGTGCCTTTGTGCGATGCCTGGGCTCGGCGCCAGCTGCTGCTGTGCACGGCCCGGGAAGACCAGTTGCCCGCCCATGCAAGGCAGTTGCTGGTGCATCTGAAGGGACTGGCGGTCAGTTAACTCTCAAGATCCATGCTCACTCAGATGCGCGCAGGCACCTTGAGTAGATTATTCCAACATCAAGAATATTTGCTCCACTTGATTTTGATCATATTGAATCGGAACAAATTGTCCGACCCAATTTCCCGAAGTCGACCCATTAGCTCCCACAATCGCACTCACCAGCGCACCGCCTACAGCACCCGCCAGCCCAGCTTGCGCAATGGAGAAATTTTGACCACTGTAAATAATGGCGCGCGCAACAGACTCATGGACAGCCGAGGAATTCCCGCCAGCTGCCCCGCCACCGTTCAATCGATAAAGCCTGAAGCCCACACTCAATCGCTTGTTCTTCGCCAGCCAGAATCCCCCCGCCTCTCGCGTATACACATCGTCTGTCGCTGTAAAATCTCTGTCCAGGAAAACTGCCAAGCCTTCCCCTCGATAAAACACCCCCAAATCATCTTCGGCTTCAGCCTTGTAGATTCCGGGCATCAATCCGTGATAACGCACCCCATTCTCCTCAGACCCCATAATTGCCTTGAATTTTATGGGATCTTTTATTTCCAACTTTTTCCCTGCATCCACTTCCTTTATCCACCCATTTTCTCCGTAGGAAGAGCATGCAACAAGACCAAAGGAACAGATAACAAAGGTTATCAATCTTAGAATATTATTCATAGGAATCAGGAAATTAAAATCAAACCATCCATAAAAGCCCCAGCCCCACCTGCAAGTTACCTAATTTCCCATAAACCAAGGTTTAGAAGAGCAGGGTAAATCGGCTCCATGCCGCATTGACAAGCTCCGCAGGACACCACTCCGAGCATCACCTGTGATACCTGCGCACCAGGCCTCCCGAGGTACTTGCGCATGCCGAGGCAGCCACGGTAGTTCAAGCAAGCGGGAGCCACACCATGCCGCAGTGAAAAGCGCGATGCGGGACAATAGCAGGATCATGACCCTCAAAGCCCCCGAACTGCTGCTGCCGGCCGGCTCGCTCGACAAGATGCGTGCGGCCTACGACTTTGGCGCCGACGCCATCTACGCCGGGCAACCCCGCTACAGCCTGCGCGCACGCAACAACGAATTCCGCCTCGAACAGATCGCCCAGGGCATCTCCGAGGCGCATGCGCGGGGCAAGAAATTCTTCGTCACCAGCAACCTGATCGCCCACAACGACAAGGTGCGCACCTATATCCGCGACATCGAGCCCGTGATCGAGTGCAAGCCCGACGCGCTGATCATGGCCGACCCCGGCCTGATCATGATGGTCAAGGAAAAGTGGCCCGAGACCGAGGTCCATCTCTCGGTGCAGGCCAACACCACCAACTGGGCCACGGTGAAGTTCTGGCAGAAGGCCGGCGTCTCGCGCATCATCCTGTCGCGCGAGCTGTCGCTGGACGAGATCGAGAAGATCCGCCAGGAATGCCCGGACATGGAGATCGAGGTCTTCGTGCACGGCGCGCTGTGCATCGCCTATTCGGGCCGCTGCCTGCTGTCGGGCTACTTCAACCGGCGCGATCCCAACCAGGGCACCTGCACCAATGCCTGCCGCTGGGACTACAAGACGCATGACGCGGCCGTGGATCCCAATACCGGCGAGGCCCTGGCCCAGACCATGGAGCAGGACTTCAGCTTCGAGAAGGCCCGCGAGGAAGCCGACAGCCAGTTCACCAGCACCTGCGGCGACGGCGCGCGCCACCCCAAGGCCGAGCAGGTCTACCTGCTGGAGGAAAAGGGCCGCCCCGGCGAGCTGATGCCCATCATGGAAGACGAGCACGGCACCTACATCATGAACTCCAAGGACCTGCGTGCCGTGGAGCATGTGGAGCGCCTGGTGAAGATCGGCGTGGACTCGCTCAAGATCGAGGGCCGCACCAAGAGCCTGTACTACGTGGCCCGCACGGCCCAGGTCTACCGCCGCGCCATCGACGATGCCGTGGCCGGCCGCCCCTTCAACCCGCACCTGATCACCGAGCTCGAAGGCCTGGCCAACCGCGGCTACACGGGCGGCCTGCTGGAGCGCCGTCCCTCGCAGGACTACCAGAACTACGAGACCGGCCACTCGGTGCTGCAGCGCAGCCACTTCGTGGGCGAGGTGCGCAGCTATGCCGACGGCATGGCCGAGGTGGAGACCAAGAACCGCTTCTCGGTGGGCGATACGCTGGAGATCATCCACCCGCAGGGCAACCGCCAGGTGCTGTTGGAGAAGATGTTCAACCTCGACGGCGAACCCGTGCAGGTCGCCCAGGGCAACCCGATCCGCGTGCGCATTCCGCTGGATGCGCCGGCCGAGGGTGCGCTGATCTCGCGCCTGCTGTGAAGCCGGGGCGCAGGCCGCCCTGCCCTCCTTGCCCTTGATTTTTTCCTGGCGGCTGTCCAGGGCCATTGCTGCAATGGCCTGGAGCGGCCGCCGTTCCTTTCATTCCTCATTTCTGCACTGCCATGGACATCGTCGTCAACGAAGAACTCAAGGCCTACATCGACCCGCTGACCCCCGATGAACTCGACGCGCTGGAGCGCAGCATCGTGGCCGAAGGCTGCCGCGACGCGCTCGTGCTCTGGAACGACCTGCTCATCGACGGCCACAACCGCTACGCCATCTGCCAAAAGCACGGCCTGCCCTTCAACACCGTGCAGGCCACGCAGTTCAAGAACATGGACGACGTGCACCTGTGGATGATCGACCAGCACCTGGGCCGCCGCAGCGTGTCCGACTTCCAGCGCGGCGTGCTGGCGCTGCGCAAGCGCGAGATCATTGCCACGCGCCGCTCGGCCGCCGCCGCTGCCGTGATGGCCGCCAAGGCCGATGCGCCCCAGGCCGAAGGTGAAGCCCCCTGGGAAGGCGAGACCGACCCCGTGGTCGCCGCCGCCCTGGCCAGCGTGGCCAAGGTGCCCGACGAGGCCCTGGACACGCGCGAGGCCCTGGCCCGCGTGGCCCGCCTGTCCAGCAGCCAGGTCAAGCTGATCGAGACCATCCAGCAAAAGGCCGCGCCCGAAGTGGTGGCCGCCGTGCGCTCGGGCGACATCTCGCTGAGCACCGCCGCCGTGGTCGCCAGCCTGCCCGTGGACGAGCAGCAGGCCGTGGCCGCCGCAGGCGCCGACGAACTCAAGCAGGCCGCCAAGCGCGTGCGCGATGCCAAGAAAAAGCCCAAGGCCGCCAAGCCCGAAGCCGAAGCGGCCGACGGCGAAGGCACGGCCGTGACCGCCTCGCCCGAGGAGCTGCAGCAGCGCGTGAACGAACTCGAAGCCGAGAACGAGCGCCTGCGCCAGCAGATCAAGGCGCTGCAGGAACTGCTGGCCGAGCAAGGCTGAAGCGGCGCCCGCCCCCAAGCACGCACGCCGCCATGACGCGCTACCAGGAGCTGGCCGACGATATCGAGGCATCCATCACCGCAGGCGTTCTGTGCCCAGGTGACAAGCTGCCCTCGGTGCGCCAGACCAGCGAGCGGCGCGGCGTCAGCGCCTCCACGGTGTTCCAGGCCTACTACCTGCTGGAGGCGCGCGGCCTGGTGCGCGCGCGCGAGCGATCGGGCTACTTCGTGGCCCAGCGCCCGCGCAGCGCGCCGCCCGAGCCTACCGAGCCGTCTTCGCCCGAGGGCGACAGCTTTGCGGTGGTCGATGTGAGCGAGCGCGTGTTCGAGGTGCTGGAGTCGGCCATGGACCGCGATGTCGTGCCCCTGGGCTCGGCCTTTCCCTCGCCGGGCCTGTTCCCGCTGCGCCGCCTGGGCCAGTGCCTGGCGCATGCCGCGCGCGAGGCCGACCCGCGCAGCGCCATCGACGACCTCACGCCCGGAAGCCTGGCGCTGCGACGCCAGATCGCACGCCGCTACCTGGCCGACGGCCTGGCGCTGACGCCGGCCGACCTGGTCATCACCAACGGCGCGCTGGAGGCTCTGAACCTGTGCCTGGCCGCCGTCACGCGGCCCGGCGGCGCCGTGGTCATCGAATCGCCCTGCTTCTATGGCGCGCTGCAGGCGCTGGAACGCATGGGCCTGTCGGCCATCGAGGTGCCCACCCATCCGGGCGAGGGCATGGACCTGGCTGCGCTGGAGGCAGCACTGCAGCGCCACCGGCCCCAGGCCATCTGGCTGATGACCTGCTTTCAGAACCCGCTGGGCAGCCTCATGCCAGAGGCGCGCAAACGCGCACTGGTGGAGCTGGTCACGCGCCACCGCGTGCCGCTGATCGAAGACGACGTGTACGGCGAGCTGTACTTCGGCGAGCGCCGCCCGCCGCCGGCCAAGACCTTCGACACCGAAGGCTGGGTGCTGCACTGCAGCTCGTTCTCCAAATGGCTGGCGCCGGGCTGGCGCACGGGCTGGGCCGCGCCGGGGCGCTTCACGCGCGCCGTGGCCCGGCAAAAGCTCACCACCACGCTGGCCACGAATGCGCCCACCCAGCAGGCGCTGGCCGACTACCTGGAAAGCGGCGGCGCCGACCGCCACCTGCGCCGCCTGCGCCAGAGCCTGGCCCTGCAGCGGGACCACATGGCATCGGCCATTGCCCGCCACTTTCCGCAGGGTACGCGGGCCACGCGGCCCGAGGGCGGCTACTTCATGTGGATAGAGCTGCCACCGTACTGCAATGCGCTGGCCCTGCACCGCGCGGCGCTGGCGCGCGGCATCAGCGTGGCGCCGGGGCCGATCTTCTCGGCCTCGCAGGCCTTCGGCCACTGCCTGCGGCTGAACTACGGCCATGACTGGAGCGACGAGACCGGGCAGGCCCTGGCCACGCTGGGCGAGCTGGCCCGCGCAATGCAGCCCCTTCCAACAGCAAAAGCAGCAAGGTAAGCGCCCGCTGCGCTGGCAGCACCTGCTGCGCTGTAGCGCCCGGGCAACGCGGCCCGGCACAGCTGCTGTCAGCCTGGTGCAAGCTGGATGATTCTCATTTAGACTCGCACCCCGAACCGGCATCGCCGCCATGCATGCTGACCGGTCCTTGTCTCCTGCTTCCGCCTCGCCCGCCGCCACGCGTCCTGCAGCCTGCCAGCCGACCCTTCAGCGCTGCACCAATCCCAGAGGCACAAAGGAAGTTTTCCATGGTTTCCAGCAATCACTGCGCCACGCTCACACGCTGCGCGGCCGCTGTCGCCGCCGCCCTGCTGTCGCTGCAGGCGTCGGCACAGGCGCCATCCCCCGCCACCACCGCGCCCGAGGCCGGCCTGTCCGCCATCACCGTCACGGGCAACTGGCTGGACAACCCCACCGAGGAAAAGGTGCTGGACCATGCCGGCGCGCGCACCATCGTCGAACGGGCGCGCATCGAGGAAACCGGCTCCTCCAGCCTGCGCGACGTGCTGCGCCTGGTGCCCGGCGTGCAGGTGCAGGACAGCAACGGCACGGGCGGCAGCGACGTGTCTCTGAACATCGGCGTGCGCGGCCTGACGGCGCGCCTGTCGCCGCGCTCGTATGTGCTGATGGACGGCGTGCCCGTCTCCTACGCGCCCTACGGCCAGCCCCAGCTGTCGCTGGCGCCCGTGTCGCTGGGCAACCTGGAGTCGGTGGATGTGATCCGCGGCGCGGGCTCGGTGCGCTACGGCCCCCAGAACGTGGGCGGCATCATCAACTTCGTCACGCGCGCCATTCCCAAGACCTTCGCGGCCGAGGCCTCGGTGGGCACCGAGATCTACAGCCACGGCGGCAATGCCAAGACCACGCCCAGCCTGTTCGTGGGCGGCACCAACGAATCCGGCCTGGGCCTGGCCCTGCTGTACTCGGGCACGCATGGCGACGGCTGGCGCGCAGGCAATGACAAGACCGACATCGACGACATCCTGCTCAAGGGCGCCTACCGCATCTCGGCCCAGGACGACATCGCCGTCTCGCTGCACCACTTCGAGGGCTCGGGCCGCATGCCCGGCGGCCTGACGACGGCGCAGTACGCGGCCGACCCGTTCCAGTCCACGCGCTCCTACGACAGCTTCGACGGCCGCCGCACCGATGCCTCGTTCAAGTACAACCACAAGGACGGGCGCAACAACTTCGAGGTGCTGGGCTACTACGTGGACTCGTTCCGCGGCAGCTACATCGAGCAGGACAACGCCAACCAGCGCCGCCTGACGGCCGCGCCGCGCAGCTACCACTACTTCGGCATCGAGCCGCGCTACTCGCGCCTGTTCGAGACCGGCTCCGTGGTGCAGGAAGTCAGCGTGGGCTACCGCTACCTCAAGGAAAGCAGTTCCGAGGTCGCGCTGCGCACCGCCTACTACAACCCCGCCACCATGGCCAACGCCATGGCCCTGCCGATCACGCCCTACCAGACCAGCCAGGGCGGCACCACGGCCCATGCCTTCTACATCGATGACCGCATCGACATCGGCAACTGGACCATCACGCCCGGCGTGCGCTACGAACGCATCAACTCCTTCAACAACGTCAGCAACCTGGGCGCCGATGGCAGCACCGTCACCAGTCAGCTGTTCCCCAAGGCCGATGCAAGCGAGTTCCTGCCCACGCTGTCCGTGCTCTACCGCATGAATGCGCAGTGGTCGCTGTTCGCCAACGCGGGCAAGTCCTTCGGACCGCAGCAGTACGCGCAACTGGCCCAGACCGAGCGCGGCCTGCATCCCGAATCGGCCAAGACCTATGAGGTGGGCACGCACTACAACAGCCCGGCGCTGAACGCCGAGCTGACGCTGTTCAACATCGACTTCGACAAGGAACTGCTGCTGACCCGCGTGGGCGTGGACGGCATCTGGACCGACCTGGGCGCCACGCGCCACCGCGGCATCGAGTCCTCGCTGCGCTACGACCTGGGCCAGTGGAATGCCGCGCTCAAGGGGCTGACGGCGGGTGTGTCCTACACCTATACCGAGGCTGTCTCGCGCGCTGGCGATTTCGCGGGGCGCGACCTGCCGCTGTACTCGCGCCACACGGGCCAGCTGTGGGCGCGCTATGCGCTGGGGCAGTGGACGCTGAATGCGGACCTGGCCGCGCAATCGAAGCAGCGCTCTCCGGGGTCGGGCACGCAGTATGTGACGCAGGAAGATGCTGCGGGGCGGCTGGGTGATATTCCCGGGTTTGCGACCGTGGGCCTGCGTGCGGGCTATGACTTTGGCAAGTCGCTGAGCAATCTGCGGGTGGCCGTGGGGGTCAAGAATCTGTTCGATCGCAGGTACTACACGCGGTCTACGGACAACAACGGGGGCAAGTATGTGGGGATGCCTCGGACGTTGTATTTGCAGGGGACGTTGCCGTTCTAAATACTTCGGTCTTTTTTGACCCTGCCGGGTGGTTGTTTTTCGAGGCCGGGTCTCGGCCCGGCGGCCGACTGCCCTTTCTTGATTCGCCAAGAAAGGTCAGATCAAAGAAGGCGACCCGAATGTCCGCGACCCTCCGCTTCGCTGCGGGCAACCTGCGCTGACATACGGGGAGTGGGCATGGGGCGGGCCTTCGCTTCGCTCGGCCCGTTTTGGTCTTTTTAGCCCTCTGCTGTGAATCCCACGCGCTTGACGATGGGGCCCCATTTGGCGAGTTCGGACTGCAGCAGCGCGGCCAGTTCGGCGGGGGTGGAGGATTGGGCGTCCAGGCCGAAGGTGGCCAGGCTGTCCACCACGTCGGGCGTGGCCAGGGCCTTGCGCATGTGGCCGTTCAGGCGCTGCACGGTCTCGGCAGGCGTCTTGGCGGGCACGAAGAAGGCGAACCATTCGCTGTGCGCCATGTCCTTGTAGCCCTGCTCCACCAGCGTGGGCACCTGGGGTGCGAAGCGGCTGCGCTTGGCGCCGCTGACGCCCAGGATGCGCATCTTGCCGCCGGCCAGGTGCTGCAGCATGTCGCCCACGGGGCCGCAGACGGCGGAGACGTTGCCGCCCAGCATGTCCAGCAGCGCCGGCTGGGTGCCGCGGTAGCCGGCGTGCTTGAAGTCCACGCCGGCATGCTGGCCCAGCAGGGCGCCGATGAAGTGCGGGGTGGAGCCGGGAGCGGGCGAGCCGAAGTTGGCGCCTGCGGGGTTGGCCTTGGCCCAGGCGAAGAATTCGGGCACCGTGGTCACGCTGGCGGGCACGGCGGGGCCGACGGCGAAGCCGAAGTCGAAGATGCAGCCCACGGTGACCGGCGCCAGGTCGGCCACCGGGTCATAGGGCAGCTTCTTGTAGATGTGCGGGTAGATGGACAGCATGGACGTGGGCGTCTGCAGCAGGGTGGCGCCGTCTGCGGGCCGGCCCTTGACGTAGCTGATGGCGATCTGCCCGCCCGCGCCGGTGCGGTTTTCCACCACGGCGGTCTTGGCATAGCCCGACAGCTTGGTGCCCACGCGGCGGCAGATGGCGTCCGAGGTGCCTCCGGCCGCGAAGCCGGTGATGATGTTCAGGGTCTCGATGGGGCCCTGGGCCTGCGCCCAGGCCTGCTGGCCCAGGCTGGCCAGCAGCGCACCCGCTCCAGCGGTGCCCAGCCATTGGCGGCGGTCGATGTTCATGCGTATGTCTCCGGTTGAAATTGAAACTCTGAAAAAAACAGTGGGGGAACAGCGGGGAAATGCGTGCCAGCCCGGCGGCTTCAACTGTCGTCGCGCAGCCAGACCACCTGGCCCGAATGCGTGACCGCGCCCTGGTGGGCCGGGCGCACGGTGAGCGCGTATTTTTCCAGCACGCCGCCCAGCGGCGGGGCCTGGCGGCGCGCGGCGGCCGATTGTTCCAGACGTGCGTCCAGTTCCGCCTCGCCGATTTCCACCGTGATGCTGCGCGCATCGGCGCGGGCGTCGATGGCGATGAGGTCGCCGTCGCGCAGCGCGGCAATGGGGCCGTTGTCGGCGGCCTCGGGGCCTGCGTAGCCGATGCACAGGCCGCGCGTGGCACCAGAGAAGCGCCCATCGGTCAGCAGGGCCACCTTGTCGCCCATGCCCTGGCCATACAGCAGCGCGGTGATGCCCAGCATCTCGCGCATGCCGGGGCTGCCGCGCGGGCCTTCGTTGCGGATGACGATGACATCGCCCGCCGCATACTGCATGGCCTGCACGGCGGCCTGGGCCTGTTCCTCGGACTCGAAGACGCGCGCGGGGCCCCGGTGCACCAGGGTCTTGAGGCCGGCCGTCTTCAGCAGCGCGCCATCGGGGCAGAGATTGCCCTTGAGCACGGTCAGGCCACCGTCGCGCGTGATGGGGTTGCCGGGCGTGCGCACCACCTCGCCATCGGGCGGCGCGGCATCGGCCAGTTCTTCGGCCAGGGTGCGGCCCGTGAAGGTGAGCGCATCGCCGTGGACAAAGCCCTGCTCCATCAGCGTGCGCAGGATCACGCCGGCGCCGCCGATGTAGTACACATCGCGCGCCAGGAAGCGCCCGCCGGGACGCAGGTCGGCGATCAGCGGCGTGCGCGCGAAGATCTCGGCCACGTCGTCCAGGTGGAAGCGGATGCCGGCCTCGTGCGCGATGGCCGGCAGGTGCAGGGCGGCATTGGTCGATCCGCCCGTGGCGCTGACCACGGCGCATGCATTCTCCAGCGCCCGGCGCGTGATGATGTCGCGCGGCAGCGGGCCGCCGCCTTCGGCGCTGGCCCACACGGCCTGCATGAGCTGGCGCGCGGCGCGGCGCATCAGCGGTGCGCGCTCGCTGAACACGGCGGGCACCATGCTGGAGCCGATGGGCGCCAGGCCCAGCGCCTCGCTCACCATGCCCATGGTGTTGGCCGTGAACTGGCCAGCGCAGGCGCCGGCCGTGGGCAGGCAGGCGCGGCTCATGGCCTCCAGGTCCTGCGCCGTGGCGGTGCCGGCCAGCACCTGGCCGATGGTCTCGTAGGTATCGACCACGTTCAGGTCGCGCCCGTGCACGCCGGGCGCCTGCCCCGGCAGGGCCGAGCCGCCATGCACGAAGACGCTGGGCACATTGCAGCGCACCATGCCCATCATCAGCCCCGGCAGGTTCTTGTCGCAGGCGCCGATGGCGAAGATGCCATCCCACTGGTGGCCGCGCACCGAGGCCTCCACGCTGTCGGCGATCAGCTCACGCGAGACCAGCGAGAACCGCATGCCCGAATGCGCCATGGTCAGCCCGTCG
This sequence comes from Delftia sp. BGA-UO-ETr-SB1, assembly GCF_059567865.1. Lineage (NCBI taxonomy): Bacteria > Pseudomonadati > Pseudomonadota > Betaproteobacteria > Burkholderiales > Comamonadaceae > Delftia > Delftia sp. BGA-UO-ETr-SB1. Next base: position 72,067 of record NZ_JCAQOW010000005.1, read on the forward strand.
CTGACCGACACCACCGGGCATTCATGCGGCGTACCGCCCCCGGCATAAATGCCGGTCTTGGCATGCTGGGCCTGGTCGCGCAGGTTGAGGTTGCAGGGGCTCATCTCCCCGCCCGTGTGGAACACGCCGATGTGCGGGCGCTCCATGTCTTCGTCGTCCTGGCCCAGGGCATGCAGGAAGCTGCGCGTGGTGGCACGGATGGTGCCGGAGCGGATCAGGGCGGAGCGAAAGGGCGTGGGCGTGGCCGCTGCCGGGCTGCTGCCGGTGGTGCTGGTTGTGGTGGTGGAGGCGGCCAGCGATGCGGAGGCGCTGGACTCGGAAAAGACGTTGTCGGGGGAGGCAGGTTTCTTGTTCATACGCGGGACGGAAAACAGCCGCCCACCATAGCGGGGTCTGCGGATTTCCCTATGAGCATTTACACCAGATCGTGTCTCCCGGGAGTCGCCTGGGGGGCCGCCCTTCGGCGCCAGATGGACGGAAAAAAAGGCCCCGGAACAAACTTCCGGGGCCTCAAAACCGATGCCAGTCCGCGCTGCAGCGGACCAGGCATCGTGCACAACAACTGCGCTGTACTCCTGAATCAATCCATCCAACCAGCCCTTCAGCGCGGAACCAGGAACGTGCTGTGCGCCTGCTTGGTAAGCGCCGGATCACCCACCGCCGTGGCCGTGATCTCCACGCCGTGCGAGCCAGGGCCGGCCGCGCCATAGGGCGCCTGCAGCCGCACCACGACCCAGCGGTCCTGGGCCGCGCCCACGTCCACCTCGGTCTCAGAAGCCACGCGCAGGCCTTCGATGCCCGAGGCCGACAGCACATAGCGCTGGTCCTGCTCCGTGGCATTGCCGATCTGCACGCGGTAGATGTTCTCGATCTGGCCGCCGGCCACGATGCGCGACAGCGTGCCCCGGTCGCGCACCACGTCCACCTTCAGCGGCGTGCGCAGCGCCAGGCTGGCCACCATGGCCGTGGAGATGGCCACCAGCGCCGTGCCGTAGATGAGCACGCGCGGGCGGAAGATGCGGCGCACCAGCTCGCTCTGGCGCCAGCCCCGGGCCACGCCGTTCTGCGTGGACAGGCGGATCAGCCCGCGCGGGTAATGCATGCGGTCCATGACGCTGTTGCAGGCGTCGATGCACAGGCCGCAGCCGATGCATTCGTACTGCAGGCCGTCGCGTATGTCGATGCCCACCGGGCAGACCTGCACGCACAGCGTGCAGTCGATGCAGTCGCCAAGCCCCTGGGCCCGGTAGTCCACCCCCTTGTGGCGCGGGCCGCGCGATTCGCCGCGTGCGGTGTCGTAGGTGACGACCAGGGTGTCCTTGTCGAACATGGCGCTCTGGAAGCGCGCATAGGGGCACATGTGCTTGCAGACCTGTTCGCGCAGGAAGCCCGCGTTGCCGTAGGTGGCCAGCGCATAGAACAGCACCCAGAAGATCTGCCATGCGCCGGTGAGCGCCAGCACCTCGGGCAGCAGGCTGCGGATGGGCACGAAGTAGCCGACGAAGGTCAGCCCCGTCCACAGCGAGATCAGCAGCCACAGCGCATGCTTGCCGCCGCGCCGCGCGATCTTCTCCGCACCCCAGCCGCTGCCGTCCAGCCGCAGCCGCGCGCTGCGGTCGCCCTCCAGCCGGCGCTCCACCCACATGAACAGCTCGGTGTAGACCGTCTGCGGGCAGGAAAAGCCGCACCACAGCCGCCCCGCCACCGTGGTGAACAGGAACAGCGCCAGCGCCGAGACGATGAGCAGCACCGCCAGGTAGATGAAATCCTGCGGATACAGCAGCCAGCCGAAGACGTAGAAGCGCCGCTGCTCCAGGTCGAACAGCAGGGCCTGCCGGCCATGGATCTGCAGCCAGGGAATGCCATAGAAGAACAGCTGCGTGAGCCAGACCATGGCCCAGCGCCAATGGGTGAAGCGCCCCGTGATGGAGCGCGGCTGGATCTTCCTGCGCGATTCGAACAGCGGGGAATCCGCGCTGGCGTCGGTGATGGGAATCACCTTGCGTGGCGCGGGCCGCGGCCGGGGGGCTGCGGCGGTTTCATCGGGAAGCGGTTTCGGTCGTTCTGACATGCGGGGCCCTCGCCCCGGCCGGTGCGCCCTTGATGCGGGCTTGTCATGAATTGCCGGGGACTGCCTGGACTATGCCCAGCGCCCTGCCCCGGCGGTAGCAGCAGATGCAGCGGATTCGACCGTATCAGATGGCGGGTCAGGCCTGCGGCGAGCGCAGCGCCGCAACGGCAAGCCGCAGCCCCCACAGCACCAGGCACAGACCCAGCAGCGCCGTCAGCGTGCCGATGCGCACATCGGCCTGGAGCACGCCCCAGCGGCTGAAGATCTCCGTCCAGTCATGGTCGCCCCCGCCCACCAGCGGCAGCACCTGGGCACGCGCGTCCTTCATGTAGTGGGCCACGTTCATGAGGCTCTCTCCCAGCCACATCAGCGCGGCAATCCAGCCCGTGCGCTGGCCCTGCCTGTGGAAATGGCGCATGAACAGGGCCGGGAACAGCAGCTGGAACAGCGTGCCGCCGTAGACCGAGAGATGCTGCGAGAACAGGGCCACCAGCGGATGCCCGGCTTCGTGCAGTGCCAGGTTGGCGTTGTCCAGCAGCAGCAGCCAGTGCCCCTGGCTGAAGAAGTGGCCCCAGATGATCCAGGCGGCAAAGGCCGTCAGCGCGATGGCGGCAGGCCGGGTGACCGGCTGCCACTCGATCTGCCCGTCCAGCGCATCGCCGCGCTTCATCGCGCCTGCCCTGCAGGTTGTGGGTGCGGGTGCGGGTGCTGGTGCTGGTGCTGGTGCTGGTGCGTTTGCGCACCGGAGCAAGGGGCAGGCAGGAAAGGCATGTCGGCAGGATTGGGCAAAGGAGCAATGGCAAGAGGATGGCAGGACTCTGGCCGCGATCTTCCCACGGCTCCCCCGGCTCGCCGGAATGCCGTCCTGCGCCGCCATCCATGCACGCGAGGTTCTGGCACAGTCGGGCATCCGACTCTTCAAGCCAAGGAACGTCCGCACCATGAACCTGCGCCCCCTATTGCATGACCTTGTCCGCCAACATGGCCTGGACCGCAAGGCCGCCGTGCAGCTGTTTGCACTGGCGGGATTCGAGCAGGAACCGGCTGCGCTCAGAACCCGCCTGTGGCCCGTGGTGGCCTTGCTGGGCGCGGCGCTGGGCGGGCTGGGCATCGTGCTGTGGATTGCCGCCAATTGGGAGAGCATGGGCCGCATGCAGCGCTTTGCCCTGCTGCAGGGCTTCGTGCTCGTGATGTGTCTTGGCGCGGCATGGCGCGCGGCGGCGCGCGTGCCGCTGTCGGTGCTGGCGCTGCTGGGCACGGGTGCGTTGTTCGCCTTTTTCGGGCAGACCTACCAGACGGGAGCGGACCCCTGGCAGCTGTTTGCGCTGTGGGCAGCGCTGACCCTGCCGCTGGCCCTGGCGGCGCGCAGCGATGGCGTCTGGGTGCCCTGGGTGGTGGTTGCCATGACGGGCATTGCGCTGTGGGCGCAGGCCCATACGCCGCAGTTCTGGGAAGTGGAGTCGCGCGACCTGGGCGTGCATGCCGTGGCCCTGGGCGCCGCCCTTGCCGTCACCGCGGTCATGGCACCGGCCCTGCGGCGCTTCACGGGCGCGGGGCTGTGGGCCTTGCGCGGCGCGGGCGCGCTGGCGCTGGCGATGATCACCTCCACTGCCATCAGCGGGCTGTTCCACAGCACGGTGGCGCCGCAGTACCCGCTGGGGCTGGTGCTGCTGGCAGGCGCGGCGGCGCTGGCGGGCCTGCGCAGGCATTTCGATATCTTTTTGCTCAGCGGTGCGGCGCTGGGCCTGAACGTGCTGCTGGTGTGCGGCCTGGTCTATCTGCTGCTGGAAAAACTGGGGGCGGACTTCACGGGCATGCTGCTGCTCGTCGGCCTGGGCGCTGCGTGCCTGCTGGCGGCCACGGTCAGCCTGGTGCTTCGAATGTCACGCAACGCGGAAGGAGGCCTTCAATGAGCCACGAACACGACACCCTGCTGCGCCAGGCCGTGGACCAGGGCATCCTGCCGCCTGCCGCATTGCAGGACCGCCGCCCTGCCGCCAACGACCGCCATTGGGCGGTGGTGCTGCTCACGGCGCTGGGCGCCTGGCTGGCCCTTCTGCCCTTGCTGATTCTGTTTGCGTTTGCCCTGTCCGACTGGATAGAGCGCGGCGCCGGCACCTATGTGATCGGCGCCATGATGCTGGCCGCAGCCGTGGCCGTGCTGCGCGCCGAGGAGCTGCCCGTCTTCCTGGAGCAGCTGGCCCTGCCTGCCATGCTGACCGGCGCCGGCCTGCTGGGCTTTGGCCTGGCGCGCGACCTGTCGGGGCAGGCTGCGGGCGCGATAGGCCTGGCCATTGCGCTGGCCTGCACGGCCGCCATTCCAAGGCCCTGGCTGCGCGTGTTGCTGGGCGCCGCCTGCGCACTGCTGTTTTGCACCATGCTCTGGCCGGACAACGATCCATCCACCCTGTACGCAGGCCTGCCGACCTGGGTCATCGTGCATGCGGCGCTGCTGCTCTGGATGCTGCTGCTGGCAGCCCAGTGGCGCGCGCTGGGGCAGTCTGCGGCACAGACCCGCATGGCGGCGGCGCTGGAGCCCTTTGCCACGGGCTGGCTGCTGGCGGTACTGGCTGGCCTGGCCTTTCTGTCCGGCAGGAGCTTCATGGTGGCCGGCGCGCTGGGCGGCGGCCTGGCGGGCGAGCTGGCGCAGGAAGCCGCCCCGAACATCTCCATGGGCGTTCTGACGCAGGCCGGCTCGGCCGTGCTGGCCCTGGCAGCCGCCTGGTTCGCCCAGCGCGCATGGCCCACGCTGCGGCAGCCGCGCGCCGCCGTGGCTGCCATGGTGCTGGCCGTGCTGAGTGCCTTCCTGCCCTGGCTGGGCGCCTGCCTGCTGGCGCTGGCGGTGACCGGCACCAGCGGCCGCTGGCGGCAGGCCGCAGCGGCCGCCCTGGCTGCGGCCTGGATCGTGGGCAGCTTCTACTACCAGCTGGCCTGGCCACTGGCCACCAAAGCCATGGTGCTGGCCGGCTGCGGCGCCTTGCTGGGCCTGCTGGCCTGGGCAGGGCCGCGCGCCACAGCGCTGCCAGGCAGCGCGGAGACCGCCGCCGCATCGCGCGCCGTGCCCCTGCAGCGCTGGGCGCCGTGGCTGGTGGTACTGACGGCGGCCTGCACGCTGGCGGTGGCCAATATCGGCATTGCGCAGAAGGAGCGCACCATCGCCCAGGGCCGCAAGGTGTTCGTGGAACTGGCGCCCGTGGACCCGCGCTCCCTGATGCAGGGCGACTACATGCGCCTGAACTTCCGCCTGCCTTCCGAGGACAGGGACGTAGAGAAAGAGAACCTGCGCAGCGGACGCCTCTACGCCATCGGCAAGCTCGATGAGCAGGGCGTGGTGCAGTGGCTGCGCACCGGCACGGCCAGCGAGCCGCTGGCGCCGGGCGAGCAGCGCTTTGAACTCACCCCGCGCGGCGGCCGGTGGACGCTGGTGACCGATGCCTGGTACTTCCGCGAAGGCGATGGCCAGCGCTGGGAACAGGCCCGCTACGGCGAGTTCCGCGTGGAGCCCGACGGGCGTGCGCTGCTGGTGGGCATGGCTGACGCGCAACTGCGCCCCATCGTGCCCTGAATGCAGCTCACTCGAAACTGTCGCCCTCGGCCAGCGGCGCATGCCGGTAGCTGGCCGGCGTGCGGCTGAGCTTGACGGGCGCGCCCAGGCCCCGGTAGCCGCCCTCCATCTCCACCACCATCTCGCGGTGCAGGGTATGCGGGTGGTTGAGCGCCGCGTCCACGCCCAGCACGGGCGCGGCGGGCACGCCGATGGCCATCAGCGCATCGGCCAGCGCGGGGCCGTCGCTGGCCTGCAAGGCCTGCTCCAGCAACGGCTTGAGCGCATCGCGGTGGTGGGAACGCTGGCCGGCCGTGGCAAAGCGCTCGTCGGCCACCAGTTGCGGGCATCCCAGGTGCTCGCACAGCAGGCGGAACTGGCGGTCGTTGCCCACGGCCAGGAAGACCGGCGTGGTGCCCGTGGCAAAGCTGTCGTAGGGGTAGATGTTGGGATGGGCGTTGCCCGAGCGCCCCGGCGTCCTGCCGCTCATGAACCAGTTGCCCGCATGCGGGTGCAGCAGCGAGATGCCGCTGTCGTACAGCGAGACATCGACCAGCTGGCCCAGGCCGCTGCGCTGGCGCTCCTGCAGCGCCAGCAGCACGCCGATGACGCCGTTCATGCCCGTGACCATGTCCACCACCGGCAGGCCCACGCGCAGCGGATCGCCGCCGGCCTCGCCGTTGACGCTCATCAGCCCCGTCATGGCCTGGATGGCCGCGTCATAGCCGGGCCAGGCACCCAACGGGCCATCGGCGCCGAAGCCGCTGACGCGGCACCAGATGAGGCGCGGAAAGCGCTCGCGCACCTGCTCCCAGCCAATGCCCCATTTCTCCATGGTGCCGATCTTGAAGTTCTCCACCACCACGTCGGCCTGCTCCATCAGCGCCAGCACGGCCTGCTGGCCTTCGGGCTGGGACAGGTCCAGGAACTGCAGCCGCTTGTTGCGGTTCAGGCCCCGGTAGTAGGAAGAGACACCGTCCTGGAACGGCGGCCCCCAGGCGCGCGTATCGTCGCCCTGCGGCGGCTCCACCTTGAGCACGTCGGCACCGTGGTCGCCCAGGATCTGGCCGCACAGCGGGCCACCAAGAATGCGGGAGAGGTCGAGGACACGGATGCCCTGGAGCGCTCCCGCGCGTTGATTTGTGTTCATGGGGATACTCTCGTCAGTCGAGCTTCGCGCCGGAGGCATCGACCACGGCCTTCCATTTCGTGACCTCCTGCGCGATGAAGGTCGACAGCCCCGCTGGCGAAAGATCGGAAGCCGGCTCCAGCCCCTGGTCGGCAAAGGTCTTGCGGATGCGCTCGCTGCTCAGGGCCTTGCGGAAGGCCGCGTTCAGCGTCTCGATGCGGTCGGCCGGCGTGCCGGCCGGTGCCACTACGCCGAAGAACACGCTCACGTCGTAGCCGGGCAGGCCCTGCTCGGCGATGGTGGGGATGTCGGGCATGGCCTGGGAGCGCTTTTCCGTGGCCACGCCAATGGCCTTGAACTTGCCGGCCTTGATGTAGGGCATGGCGGTGAGGATGTCGGTGAAGGTCATGTTCACCTGCCCCGCCAGCAGGTCGTTGAGCGCCGGGCCCGTGCCCTTGTACGGGATGTGCTGCAGCGAGGTGCCGGCCATCTTGTTGAACAGCACGCCGGCCAGGTGTGAGGAGGCGCCGTTGCCCGAGGACGCATAGTCCAGGCTGCCCGGTTTGGCCTTGTCCTGCGCGATCAGCTCCTGCACGGTGGTGGCCTTGGTGGCCGGGTTGACCACCAGCACGTTGGGCAGGTGGCCCACGCGGATGATGGGCGCGAAGCTGGTCTGCGGGTCGTAGTTGATCTTGCGGTACAGGTGCTTGTTGATGGCCAGCGGCCCCGAGGTGCCGAACATGATGGTGTAGCCGTCGGGCCTGGCGCGGGCCACGAAGTCGGCGCCGATGTTGCCGCCTGCGCCGGCCTTGTTCTCCACGATCACGCTCTGGCCCAGCGTCTCGGTCAGCGCTATCGCCAGCGTGCGGGCCATGGCGTCCGTGGGCCCGCCGGGCGGGAAGGGAACGACAAAGCTGATGGGCCGCTCGGGAAAGCGCTCGGCCAGTGCGGCGGCCGGCAGCGCGGCGGTGGCGGCGAGCGCACAGGCCCACAGGAATCGGCGTTTCTGGAAGGACGGCTTCTGGTCAGTGCAAGGCATGGTGTTTGTCTCCGGTACTTGTGCGGTCATCCCTGTGGACGGGATGTGTGTTCTGGGTCGGTGCGGTCGATGGGCTCAGCGTGTCCAGCCTTCGGGCAGGTCGCCTGCCGCCAGCGGGTCGCGCGGCAGCACGCGGTGCAGCAGCACCAGCTGCGCCCAGCGCATGCGTTCGGCACTGCGTGTGCACGAGGCCTCCCAGGCCATGGCCGTGGCCGTGAAGCAGTGGTACAGGCCCGAGGCGGCGGCGCGCGCCAGGCGGTCACCGCCCTCCTCGGCCGCGCGCAGGGCCAGGGCCGCAGCCTTGTCCATGCTGGCCGACAGCGCGGCCTTGAAGTCCGTGGCCGCCTCGGTCTGGGCCAGCAGCTGGGCCGCGTGGTCGCGCAGCACGGGCAGCGAGCCTTCGCGCTTGATGGCGCGGATCACGTCCAGCGCCACGATGTTGCTGGTGCCTTCCCAGATCGATCCCAGGTGGGAGTCGCGCACCAGGCGCGGGTCGCTCCACTCCTCGATGTAGCCGCATCCGCCGCGCACTTCCATGGCGTCGCCCGTGACCTTGCGCGCGTCGCGGCAGGCGCGGAACTTGATCATGGGCGTGAGGATGCGCAGCAGCGCGTAGGCGCCGTCTTCGCCTGCGTCCGAGCGCTGCAGCGCCTGGGCCGTCTGCAGCACCATGGTGCGTGCCTGCTCGGAGTAGATGCGCAGCTTGTCGAGCTGGCGCTGCATCAGCGGCATGTCCTGCAGGGCCTTGCCGAAGGCGCGGCGCTCGCGCGCCACGTACTCGGCCTCGGCCACGGCACGGCGCATCAGCCCGGCCGAGCGCACGCCGTTGGACAGGCGCGAGTTGTTCACCATGTCGGCCATCTGCACGAAGCCCCGGCCCTGCTCGCCCACCAGGTAGGCGACGGCGCCGTCGAGCACGATCTCGCCGCTGGCCATGGAGCGCGTGCCCAGCTTGTGCTTGAGGCGCACGATGCGGTAGTGGTTGGCCGAGCCATCGTCCAGCCGGCGCGGCAGCAGGAACAGCGAGATGCCCTTCATGCCCGCCGGCGCGCCTTCCACGCGCGCCAGCACCATGGCGAAGTCGGCATCGGGGTTGGAGCAGAACCACTTGTCGCCCGACAGGCGCCAGCTGCCGTCGGCGGCCGGGCGGGCCAGCGTCTGGGTGTTGGAGATGTCCGAGCCGGCCGCCTGCTCGGTCATGAACATGGCGCCCTGGGCCTGGTCCTCGAAGCGCAGCTGCGTCATGCGCGGCCAGTACTTCTCGACCAGGGCCGGCTCGCCGTACTTGCGCAGCGTGCGCGCCAGCGAGTCGGTCATGGACAGCGGGCAGCACAGGCCGAACTCGGCCTGCACGAACAGATAGGTCAGCGCGTACTTGGCCAGCGGCGGCAGCTTGCCATCCCAGCCCAGCACGCCCGTGCGGTGCGACATGACGGCCAGGCCGAACTCGCCATAGGCAATGCGCTCCATCTCCACATAGGCCGGGTGCTTGACGATGCGCTGCGCATCGCGCCCCGTGCGGTCGCGGTGCTCCAGCTCGGGCGGGTTGCGGTCGGCGGTCAGCGCCCATTCGTCGATCTCGCGGCCGGCCAGGGCGCCCATGCGCTCCAGATGGGGCTGCAGGTGCGCGTTCACCTCGGGCGGCAGGTACAGCGCCAGCAGCGGCTGCAACTGCGAATCGGTGGTGTACAGGTTGCTGCCGTGGCGGTCGGGCACGGCCTGGAAAGCCTGGGCGGGGGAAGACTGCATGGCGGCCAGCGCCTGCGGTTCGGGGTTCATGGTCTGTCTCCTGTGCGGGAACCGGGACCGGGCGCATGGGCTCCGGGTCTTGGGGATGCCCCCATTCTTGGAAACAGTCCTATTCGAGTCAAATATCGATAACGTATTGATTAATAGTCAAACCGGATAGAACACCATGGAGCTGAGACAACTGAGGTACTTTCTGGTGCTGGCCGAGGAGCTGCACTTCAGCCGCGCAGCCCAGCGCCTGTCCATCTCCCAGCCGCCGCTGAGCGTGGCCATCCGCCAGCTGGAGGAAGAGCTGGGCGCCCAGCTGTTCGAGCGCACCAGCAAGGAGGTGCGGCTCACGGCCGCCGGCAAGCACCTGCGCGTGCAGGCCCAGGACATCATGGAACAGGCCCAGCGCGTGCGCCAGGACATGCGCGCCATCGCCGACGGCGTGCAGGGCCGCATCCGGCTGGGCTTTGTGGGTTCGGCCATCTACCGCGGGCTGCCCGAGGCGCTGGAGAGCTTTCGCGCCCGGCACCCGCTGGTGCGCATCGACATGCTGGAGCTCAACAGCGCAGAGCAGATCGCCTCCCTGCAACAGGAGCGGCTGGACCTGGGCCTGCTGCACGCCACGCGCCCCGCGCCCGGCCTGCAATCACACACCCTGGTGAGCGAGCCGTTCATGGCCTGCCTGCCCGCAGGCCATGCGCTGGCCGGCCAGCGCACGCTGCAGGTGCGCCAGCTGGCGGGCGAGCGCATGGTGCTGTTCTCGCGCCAGGTCTCGCCCGACTACCACCAGCAGATCTGGCAGATCTGCCAGAGCGAGGGCTTCACGCCCGACCTGCACCACGAGGTGCGGCACTGGCTGTCCGTGCTGTCCCTGGTGTCGCTGCGTCAGGGCGTGTCCCTGGTTCCGGCCTGCCTGCAGCGCGTGGGCTTTCCGGGGCTGGCCTTCGTGCCCATCCAGGGCCGGCACCCGCAGTCGCAGATGCAGGCCATGTGGCACCCGGGCCATGTGCAGCCCCTGGTCGAATCGCTGCTGGCCCACCTGCGCGACAGCGTGGGCAGGCTGGGACAACAGCCATAAACGCCACACCCTTGCTCAGTTCACCATGTCCAAAACTGGCGTGGCCCAAAAGCGAGGGACACCGAGCAAGGGCAGCCCCGCCGCCAGGGTGTCGTCCCCCTTCCAGGGGGAAGCCGCATAGCGGTTCAGGGGGTTTCCAACTTCATTCAAGGAGCTGCCTGAGAACGTACGGCAGGATGCCGCCGTGCCGGTAGTAGTCCACCTCGATGGGCGTGTCGATGCGCAGCTTGACCACCACGGTCTGCTTGCTGCCATCGGCACGCGTGATCACCAGCTGGGCCTCGCTTTGCGGTGCCAGGTCGGCGGCGGGAATCACTTCCACGAACTCCTGGCCAGTCAGGCCCAGGGTCTGCCAGCTGTCCGTGCCCAGGAACTGCAGCGGCAGCACGCCCATGCCCACCAGGTTGGAACGGTGGATGCGCTCGAAGCTGCGCGCCACCACGGCCTTGATGCCCAGCAGCTGCGTGCCCTTGGCGGCCCAGTCGCGGCTCGATCCCGTGCCGTATTCCTCGCCCGCGAAGATCACGGTGGCACGGCCCTCGGCCTGGTACTTCATGGCCGCGTCGTAGATGGGCATCTTGGTGACCTGGCCCGTGCCGTCGCGGTACAGCGTCAGGCCGCCCTCCTCGCGCGAGCCATCGGCCTGCGCCGGAATCATCAGGTTCTTGATGCGCACGTTGGCAAAGGTGCCGCGCATCATCACCTCATGGTTGCCGCGCCGCGAGCCGTAGCTGTTGAAGTCGGCCTTTTGCACGCCGTGGGCCAGCAGCCACTGGCCTGCGGGCGAGCTTTCCTTGATGGAGCCGGCCGGCGAGATGTGGTCGGTGGTGATGGAGTCGCCGAACAGCGCCATCACGCGCGCGCCGTGCACCACGTAGGGGTTGGAGCCTTCGGCGCCAGCGGCGGGCGCTTCCAGCTCAAGCCGGAAGCCGTCGAAGAACGGCGGCTCGGCAATGTAGGTGCTCTCGGGCCAGGTATAGGTGGCGCCCGTCACGCCGTGGATCTTTTCCCAGAGCTTGCCGGGCTCGGAGCGCACCTTCTCGTAGTTCTCGCGGAAGGCCTTGCCGTTCATGGCGTACTTCATCAGCGCGTGGATCTCTTCGCTGGTCGGCCAGATGTCGCCCAGGTAGATGTCACGGCCGTTCTTGCCCTGGCCCACGGGCTCGGTCATCAGGTCGCGGCGCACCGTGCCGGCAATGGCATAGGCCACGACCAGAGGCGGGCTGGCCAGGAAGTTGGCCTTGATGTTGGGGTGGATGCGCGCCTCGAAGTTGCGGTTGCCCGACAGCACGGCCGCGCAGACCAGGTCGTTGCTGGTGATGGCCTCGTTGAGCTCCGGCGTGAGGTCGCCCGCGTTGCCGATGCAGGTGGTGCAGCCGTAGCCGGCCAGCGCAAAGCCCAGCTTTTCCAGGTAGGGCAGCAGGCCGGCTTCGGTCAAATACTCGGTCACCACGCGCGAGCCCGGCGCCAGAGAGGTCTTGATGTGCGGCTGCACCGTGAGCCCGGCCTTCACCGCCTTCTTGGCCAGCAGGCCGGCGGCCAGCATCACGCTGGGGTTGGAGGTGTTGGTGCAGCTGGTGATGGCGGCAATGAGCACGTCGCCGTTGGCGATGCTCAGGCGCTTGGGCGGCGTGGGGGCATCGACCGGTGCCTCGCTGTGGGCGGCCTCCAGCTTGGGCTTGTTGGCCTCCATCTCGGCCAGCGAGCGCTGCGCGCCGGGCGGATGGGCCGGCGTCTCGGGCGCCACCTCGCCCTCGCCGCCACCGCCTACGCGAAAGCTCCGGCCCAGCCGTTCGATCGGCTGGTTGAACCCGTTGTGCGCCGCAGGGGCGCTGAACAGCTCATCGAACTTGGACGACACATTGCCCAGCTCGATGCGGTCCTGCGGGCGCTTGGGTCCGGCCAGGCTGGGCGCCACGGTGCCCAGGTCCAGGCGCACCACATGGGAGTAATCGATCTCGCCGGCGGCCGGCACGCCGAACAGCTCCTGTGCGCGGAAATAGCCCTCGAAGGCCTCGATCTCGGCCTTGCTGCGGCCCGTGCCCCTGAAGTAGTCGATGGTTTTTTCATCGACGGGGAAAAAGCCCATGGTGGCGCCGTACTCGGGCGCCATGTTGCCGATGGTTGCGCGGTCGGGCAGCGCCAGGGTGCGCGTGCCTTCGCCGAAGAACTCCACGAACTTGCCCACCACCTTCTCGCGGCGCAGGATCTCGGTCACCGACAGCACCAGGTCCGTGGCCGTCACGCCCTCGCGCAGCTGGCCCGACAGCTCGAAGCCCACCACATCGGGCGTGAGGAAGTACACGGGCTGGCCCAGCATGGCGGCCTCGGCCTCGATGCCGCCCACGCCCCAGCCCACCACGCCGATGCCGTTGATCATGGTCGTGTGGCTGTCCGTGCCCACCAGGGTGTCGGGGTAGTGCACGCCGTCCTTGGTCTTGTGCACGCCGCGCGCCAGGTACTCCAGGTTCACCTGGTGGACGATGCCGAAGCCCGGAGGCACCACGCCGAAGGTGTCGAAGGCCTGCATGCCCCACTTCATGAACTGGTAGCGCTCCTTGTTGCGCTGGAACTCCAGCTTCATGTTCAGGTCCAGCGCCTTCTTGGTGCCGAAGTAGTCCACCATGATGGAGTGGTCCACCACCAGGTCCACGGGCACCAGCGGCTCGATGGACTTGGGCTTCTTGCCCAGCCTGGCGGCAGTGCTGCGCATGGCGGCCAGGTCGGCCAGCAGCGGCACGCCCGTGAAATCCTGCAGCACCACGCGCGATACCACGAAGGGGATCTCGTCCACGCGCTCGGCCTGGGGCTTCCAGTTCGCCAGCTGCTCCACATGCTCGCGCGTCACCTTGTTGCCATCGCAGTTGCGCAGCACGGACTCCAGCACGATGCGCAGCGACACGGGCAATCGCCGGACCTGTGGATATTGCCTTGCCAGTTCAGGCAGGGAGAAGAACTTGCCCTTCTTGCCCCCCGCCGCAGCAAAGGATTTGAGGGTGTTTTCATATTCGTGGCGCATCGTGAGACTCCTGGATGAAACTCTGGGAAGGCACATGCGCGCCGCCTTTTTCCGGGCGGCTGGGCATGTACCAAGACTCTGATTTCCATTGTGCCCAGAAGTGCCCGCGGATGCTGTGGTCCATTGGCGATAGTCACACGCGGACAACGCTGTCCGCGCGGCAAAAGCGACAGGCTTTCACGGGGCTGTCATCGAACCGGCCAGCGAAGCCCTGCTGCGCCACAACCCCGCGCACTGCAGATCGCCCAGCGCCACGCCGATGGCCGCCTGGCCCAGCACCCATGCCCAGCCTGCGGGCGCAGGCTCCAGCACGCCGCTGTACAGCACCACGCCGCACGCCAGGGCCCAGCCGAAGTTGCCGAACACGGCAATGGCCACCAGCCGCCTGCTGCGCGGCATGCGGCACGCGCCCCAGCCAGCCACGCAGGCCCAGGCCAGCAAGAAGCACCCCGTGCCCAGCAGCAGCGCCTGCGGCAACCCCGTGACAACGGCCAGCGGCTGCGCAAAGGCCAGCTGCACCGCGCCGGCAGCGGCGCAGCAGATGGCGTCGGCCCACAGGGTGCGGGGCAGGAAACGGGCATGGGAAAACATCGGCATCAGCACTCCTTGTGGATTGCCGGGCCTGCACCTCGCAAGCCGGCCCCACCGATGCTCCGCCGCCACCGCCCCCGAGTCCATGACCTGCCAGGTCATGCCAGCCCCGCTGGAGCAACTCCAGTCGCTATGCCACAATCCGCACCAGCCCCCTGTCACGGGGCCGGTGCTTGAAAACACCTTTGAAGAATAGCGGAGCGGCCTCCCCGATAGCGAGGCCTTGTCACGTCTGATTTGCTTGGATCGTGGGCGCTTGCCTGCATCCGAACGGTTTGGGACGGGATGGGGCTCACCGCAAGGCTGCCCGCACGACTATTCTCGTGTTTTCAACATCCCGTCCACCATTGCTGTGCTTGAAAACCCGGCCTGGTGGTTCAGTCTCGAATAGGAGCACGGAACCATGTACATCGCATCCCTCTCGATGGCCCGCCTCACCTTTGCAAGGAGAGCCGAGCCATGACAACAAGCCCCCCACCAAGCGCCGAGCATTTCACCCAGGTCGTGACCGAGGTGGACCGCCTGGTGCAGCAAGGCTGTGCCGAAATCTCTGCGCTCTCCCGCATGGCCCTGCTGTGGCTGGAAACGCCCGAGACCAGCAACCGCCTGGACGTGCTCGCCAGCGCCCTGCGCACCATCCGCAACAGCGCCGACATGCTGGCCAGCGAAACCAGCGGCGAAGTCGTCGCCGTGGGCTGCTCCCACCACGTCAAAAGCAGCACAGCCCCCTGAACCGGGCCCAGCGCAGCGAAGGCCCGCACCAGCTCCCCGTATGCCAGCGCCTGCGTCGGGCCGCCTGCGGGGTTGCAGTCCTGCCGAAGGACAGGACTGCCTCGTGATCTGACTCGCCGTGATTGTTTGAACGTAGCGCGCAGCGCAAAGTGAGTTTCACGGCGAACCCCGCAGGCGGCCCGACGCAGGTTGCCCCGCAGCGCAGCGAAGGGGTCGCGGGCATCCGGGTCGCCTTCTTTGGCCTGACCTTTCTTGGCGAATCAAGAAAGGGCAGTCGGCTGCCGGGCCGAGACCCGGCCTCGAAAAACAACGGCCCGGCAGGGTCAAAAAACAAGCCCGCTGTAGTCATGACATGGCAACACGCGCACCGCCAACCACATCGCGCGTGCGCCGCAACCCAGTCCACTGCAACTCAGCCAACACCACAACCACCAACGCCTGAGCCAACACCCACGCCCCCCCCCAGGCAGACAACCCCAACCCACCAAACGCCAGCAGCGCAACACAGCCCACAGCCCACCCCAAATTCCCCACAACGACCAGCCCGATCAACCGCCGCGGCACAGGCGAGCGCGCCGCCATCCACGCAGCCAGCAGCGCATAGCCCAGCAAAAACCAGCCTGTGGACTGCAGCAGCGCCAGAGGCAACCCCGTCACATCCGACAGCGGCTGCCCCGCCACCAGTTGCAAGGCGCCCGAGGCGGCGCAGGAAGCAGCATCGGCCCACATCACGCGGGGCAGGAAACGGGGGGAAGCAAACATCGACATGGCGAACTCCTTGAGAGCAACAGGCACACACCGTGCATGCCATGGACTGCATGGTCCGCCGCAGGCTGCACAGGGTCGATAACCTCGCAGGTCATGGCCGCCACGCCGGCCCCGCCGCTACGATGCGGGCCATGACCTCCACCGCCCATCCCCCGTCCGCGCGCTCGCCCTTCGGCGACCATCTGCGCCACTGGCGCCAGCACCGCCGCCTGAGCCAGCAGGGCCTGGCGCTGGAGGCCGAGATCTCCACGCGCCACCTGAGCTATGTGGAAACCGGCCGCGCCCAGCCCAGCCGCGAGATGGTGCTGCGCCTGGTGGAGCGCCTGGGCGTGCCGCTGCGCGAGCGCAATGCCCTGCTGGTGGCCGCAGGCTATGCGCCCATGTACCAGGCCCGGCCGCTGGACCACCCTGACCTGGCCGCCGCGCGCCAGGCCGTGGACCTGGTGCTCAAGGGCCATGAACCCAATCCCGCCCTGGCCGTGGACCGGCACTGGAACCTGGTGGCCGCCAACGCCATCGTGCCGCTGCTGCTGGCCGGCGTGGCGCCCTGGCTGCTGGAGCCACCCGTCAATGTGCTGCGCCTGAGCCTGCACCCCGAAGGCCTGGGCCCGCGCCTGGCCAACGCAGCCCATTGGCGCGCGCATCTGCTGCACCGCCTGCAGCAGCAGATTGCCGCCACGTCGGATGCGCAGCTGCAGACGCTGCACGACGAGATTGCCGCCTACCCGTTCAAGGAAGATGAAGCGGACTCGCATGGCGCAGCACCCGCCAGCCACATCGCCGTGCCCTTCGCGCTGGACACCGACCATGGCCGGCTGAACTTCATCAGCACCATCACCATCTTCGGCACGCCGGTGGATGTGACGCTGCAGGAGCTGGCCGTGGAGTCGTTCTTTCCAGCGGATGCGCAGACGCAGGAGGTGCTGGGGCGGTTGAGGAAGGCGAATTGATCCAGAAGGCAGGAAGCCCACCCAAGCGGGCCTCCAACGGAGACTCCAGCGTGCACTGCCTCAAGGCTTGAGCCTGTCGGCAAGCCGCGCCATCAAATCCATGCGCTCGTGCAGTATGGCGACCACCAAGGCGGGCGCATCTTCGCGCAGCAGGCAAAACACATGGTGATGTTCGCAACGGGCCACGCGCAAGCCGGGGAAGACTTCGCCGAGGTCCTTGACGCCTGCCTTTCCTGCCACCAGGCCGGCAATCCCCCGCTCCAATGCACTGATGTATTGCCTTACCTGTTCATCGCCCCATTGCCTGCGCGTATGGCGGATGATGCCGCGCAGGTCGGCTTCTGCCGCAGCGGTGAGCCGGTAATGTCTCAACGCCGCCCCTCGCCCAGTTCTTCATCAAGAATCTCGCCAATGCTCTTGCCGGAGACCTTGCCAGCAAGTCCTTCATTGATGCGCTCTCCCAGCACGGCCGCCAGTTCCTGCCACGCCTGACCGGCATCCGCGTCGCCGGGAAACAGCCGCTCAAGCGTGTATTGCTCGATCGTTTTGCCCTGCAACGCGGCAGACGCCTGGAGGCTTTGGTGCTGCTGCGGGGTCATGTCGATGGTCAGGCGGCTCATGGCGAGGCTCCACTGGTTCACTTGGTTTCCACGTTAGCACATGCTCAAAAGCATGCTTGCAGACATGCCAGATGCCCAGACAGACCCATCGCAAAAGACAAAGCCCGCCGAAGCGGGCTTTGCTCATGGAGCCGGATCAGGCCGGACTCAGGCGCTCACGCCCCTGGCCACGTCCGCGTACTCTTCGATCTGGTCGAAGTTCATGTAGCGGTAGACGCTGGACTTGTCGGCATCGATCACGCCCATTTCCTTGAGGTACTCCTCCTTGGTGGGCAGCTTGCCCAGGCGCGATGCGATGGCAGCCAGCTCGGCCGAGCCCAGGAACACGTTGGTGTTCTTGCCCAGGCGGTTGGGGAAGTTGCGGGTCGAGGTGGAGATCACCGTCGCGCCTTCGCGGACCTGGGCCTGGTTGCCCATGCACAGCGAGCAGCCCGGCATTTCGGTGCGGGCACCGGCCGTGCCGAAGGCGGCGTAGTGGCCTTCCTTGATCAGCTCGTTCTGGTCCATCTTGGTGGGCGGAGCCACCCACAGCTTGACGGGGATGTCGCGCTGGCCGCCCAGCAGCTTGGCTGCTGCGCGGAAGTGGCCGATGTTGGTCATGCACGAACCGATGAAGGCTTCATCGATCTTGGTGCCGGCCACTTCGGACAGGAACTTGGCGTCATCGGGATCGTTGGGGCAGCAGACGATGGGTTCCTTGATGTCGGCCAGGTCGATCTCGAACACGGCAGCGTATTCGGCGTCCTTGTCGGCTTCGAGCAGGTCGGGCTTGGCCAGCCAGGCTTCGACCTTCTCGATGCGGCGCTGCAGCGTCTTGGCGTCGGCGTAGCCGTCGGCGATCATGTTCTTCATCAGAACGATGTTCGAGGTCAGGTACTCCTTGATCGGCTCGGGGTTGAGCTTGATCGTGCAGCCGGCAGCCGAGCGCTCGGCCGAGGCGTCGGACAGCTCGAAGGCCTGTTCCACCTTCAGGTCGGGCAGACCTTCGATTTCCAGGATGCGGCCCGAGAAGATGTTCTTCTTGCCGGCCTTGGCCACGGTCAGTGCGCCTGCCTTGATGGCGTACAGGGGAATGGCATGCACGAGGTCACGCAGGGTGACGCCGGGCTGCATTTCGCCCTTGAAGCGCACGAGCACGGACTCGGGCATGTCCAGGGGCATCACGCCCGTGGCGGCGCCGAAGGCCACCAGGCCGGAACCTGCGGGGAAGGAGATGCCGATGGGGAAGCGCGTGTGCGAGTCACCGCCCGTGCCCACGGTGTCGGGCAGCAGCAGGCGGTTGAGCCAGGAGTGGATCACGCCGTCACCGGGACGCAGGGCCACGCCGCCGCGGTTGCTGATGAAGGCAGGCAGCTCGCGGTGGGTCTTGACGTCCACGGGCTTGGGGTAGGCGGCCGTGTGGCAGAAGGACTGCATGACCATGTCGGCCGAGAAGCCCAGGCAGGCCAGGTCCTTGAGCTCGTCGCGGGTCATGGGGCCGGTGGTGTCCTGCGAACCCACGGTGGTCATGCGCGGCTCGCAGTAGGTACCGGGGCGCACGCCCTGGCCTTCCGGCAGGCCGACGGCGCGGCCGACCATCTTCTGGGCCAGCGTGAAGCCGGCGTTCGAAGCAGCGGGCGCCTGGGGCAGGCGGAACACGGTGGAGGCAGACAGGCCCAGGAATTCGCGGGCCTTGGCGGTCAGCGAACGGCCGATGATCAGGTTGATGCGGCCGCCGGCGCGCACTTCGTCGAACAGCACGTCGCTCTTGAGCTGGAACTCGGCCACGGTTTCGCCGTTCTTGACCAGCTTGCCGTCATAGGGCAGCACGTCGATGACGTCGCCCATTTCCAGCTTGGTGACATCGACTTCGATGGGCAGCGAGCCCGAATCTTCCTGCGTGTTGAAGAAGATGGGAGCGATCTTGCCGCCCAGGGTCACGCCGCCGAAGCGCTTGTTGGGCACGAAGGGGATGTCCTGGCCCGTGGCCCAGACGATGGAGTTGGTGGCCGACTTGCGCGAGGAGCCGGTGCCGACCACGTCGCCCACGTAGGCGACCAGGTGGCCCTTCTTCTTGAGGTCGTCGATGAACTGCATCGGGCCGCGCTTGCCGTCTTCCTCGGGCTTGAAGGCCGCGTCGGGACGGGTGTTCTTGAGCATGGCCAGGTAGTGCAGCGGGATGTCCGGACGGCTCCAGGCATCGGGCGCGGGCGACAGGTCGTCGGTGTTGGTCTCGCCGGGCACCTTGAAGACGGTGACGGTGATCTTCTTGTCCACTTCGGGGCGCGAGGTGAACCACTCGGCGTCAGCCCAGCTCTTCATGACTTCCTGGGCCTTGGCGTTGCCGGCCTTGGCCTTGGTGGCCACGTCGTTGAAGAAGTCGAACATCAGCAGCGTCTTCTTCAGCGCATCGGCGGCCACGCCGGCGACTTCGGCGTCGTCCAGCAGCTCGATCAGGGGATGCACGTTGTAGCCGCCCACCATGGTGCCCAGCAGCTCGGTGGCCTTGGCCTTGGAGATGAGAGCCACCTGGATGTCACCGTGGGCCACGGCTGCCAGGAAGCTGGCCTTGACCTTGGCGGCATCGTCCACGCCCGGAGGAACGCGGTGCGTGAGCAGGTCGAGCAGGAAGGCGTCCTCGCCAGCGGGCGGGTTCTTGATCAGCTCGATCAGTTCGGCAACCTGCTTGGCTTCCAGCGGCAGCGGGGGGATACCGAGCGCGGCGCGTTCGGCCACGTGGTCACGGTAGGCTTTCAACATGATTCTCTCTCCATGGTTTTCTAAAGTGGGGCTGCTTGCGGGACGCTCAGGTCCGGGCCTGGATTACTGGCCGGCGGGCTTGGGTGCTTCCAGCAGGCTGGGAGGCGGGTTCTTCTTGATGGCCTCGGCCACCTGAAGCTGATCGGGGCTCATGCATTCGTCGGCCAGGCGCTGGCCGACCTTCTGGTTCATGAGCATCGATTTGTTGGCGATCTGCAGCCAGACGGCGCCGGCATGCTTGTCTTCCAGGCGCACGGTGCCGGTCGAGGTCTTGACGGGCGACATGTGGTACTTGAAGCCCTTGCCGTCGATGTTGAAGTAACCCGGGTTGGCCTGGTCGGCCGTCACATTGACGAAGGCGCCCAGCTCGCAGGGGATGCGGCCGGTGTGCACGCGCTCGGAAATGGCCAGGTCTTCGGCGGACAGCGGCTGTTGGGCAGCAGTTGCGACGGCGGCCGCACCGCCGACGGCGGCAGCGCCGGCAGCGGCCTTGGCCGTGGTGGCCTTCTTGGCGGGGGCCTTCTTGGCCGCAGGCTTGGCAGCGGCCTTGGCCGGTGCCTTCTTTGCGGTGGCGGGCTCGGCGGCGCTGGCACCCAGGCCCATGGCCAGCAAGGGGGCTGCGATCAGGATGGAGGCGATAGCTGTCTTCATACGTTGGGCTCCTGCAAATTCCCGGTGTGGGCTAAGCAAGTGATTCTGATGCAAACCAGGGCTGCACCTGTGGGGGCAGCGCCTGGCCGGTCTGGTGGGCACGTGTGAGCAACTGCCAGAAATAGCGGTAGCTCGCCCGGTCATGTAATACACCATCCACGCTGACGGGCGCCCAATCGGCGGCCTCGGCGGCGGTAAGTATTTGTGCGGCCTGCGCCACTTCGTCGGCCTGGGGCGCGAAGGCGGCGAGGATGGGACGGATCTGGTCCGGGTGGATGCTCCACATGCGGGTATAGCCGAGCCGCCGTGACGCCTGTGTGGCAGCGGCCTGCAGCGCCTGTGGATTCCTGAACTCGGTGACCACGCAGTGCGAAGGCACCTTGCCGTGCGCGTGGCAGGCGGCTGCGATCTCCAGCTTGGCACGCACGACCAGCGGATGGTCGAACTGTCCGGCCGAGCCCATGGCCGAGGCAGGAATCGCGCCGCCATGGGCCGAGACGAAGTCCATCAGGCCGAAGGAAATGCTCTGCACGCGCGGGTGCGCGGCAATGTCGAAGGCACGGTGCACGGCGGCGGGCGACTCGATGAGCACATGCAGCGGCAGTTCGCGGCAGCCCAGGCGACCCAGATGCCGCTCGGCCAGCAGCACGTCGTCCACGCTTTCAACCTTGGGCAGCATGAGGTGGCACAGGCGGTCGCCGGCCTCGCCGACGATGATGTCCAGGTCCTGCGCGAAGCTGGCGTGGTCCACGGCATGCACGCGCGCAGCCACGCGGGCACCGGGCGCGGCATCGCGCGCCAGCGAGGCCACCAGGCGCGCATGGGCCGCCTCCTGGCCCACGGGGGCGCCATCTTCGCAGTCCAGCGTGACGTCGAAGACGCAGGTGCCGAACTCGGCCATCATCTCGGCCTGCAGCTGCAGACTCTTGCGCATGCGCACTTCCACGCCGCTGTAGTGGTCACAGACGGGCAGGTGCAGGGCACCGCCCTGCGCATCGAGCAGCACCTGGGCCGGGTGTGCGCGAGAGGGTGTGGACGTGGCGGCGGTCATGGCTTGCGCTGGGCGACGATGAACAGGCGGGGGAAGGCCAGCAGGCGCCGGCCGTCGGCGCGCACGCCGTAGGCGGCGTCCACGCGGTTTTCGTATTCGGTGAGGAAGTCGGCCTGCAGGGCTTCGGGCAGGCCCTCGACGAAGGGCTTGAGGCCGGTGCCGCGCAGCCACTGGACGATTGCGCCGGCCGAGTCCATCGGATGCTGGTAGACGGTGTGCCAGACATCGACGGCGCCGGCCTCGACGCCGGCCTGCTCCTGCGGGCCGGCCAACAGGTCGTAGTAGCTGCGGATGGGCAGGATGTCGGCACGCACCTTGGCGGCGTCGCCGATGTAGGCGGCAAACTTGGGCAGGCTGGCGATCTCGCGCATCACGCGGTGCGTGGCCTCCTGCCGGTTGTCGGGCATCTGTATCGCCAGCACGCCCCCTGGCGCCAGTTGGGCGAACAGGCGGGGTATCAGCGTTTCATGCTCCCCCACCCACTGGAGGGAGGCATTGGCATAAATCAGGTCGGGAGCGCTCTCGCCGGGGGCGGGCGTCCAGGAAGCAATGTCGGCCAGCGCGAAGCGGGCCTCAGGCAGATGCTGGCGCGCGGTGGCCAGCATCGCCTGGGAGTTGTCTATGCCGGTGATCGTGGCACCGGCATAGCGCTGTGCAAGCAGCTCGGTGGAATTGCCCGGCCCGCATCCCAGGTCCACCACATGGCGGGCCTGGGCCAAGGGCACACGCGCCAGCAGCTCGGCTGCGGGGCGCGTACGCTCATTGGCGAAACGCAGGTAAAGCGCGGGATTCCAGTCGAGCATGGCTTGCCGGCGGCTTACAGCAGGTGCTTGACGCCGTCCTGTTCGCCTTGCAGCTCGGCCAGGGTCTTGTCGATGCACTCTTGCGAGAAGGCGTCGATTTCCAGGCCTTCGACGATCTTGTACTCGCCGTTCTCGGTGGTGACCGGGAAGCCGAAGACGATGCCGGCGGGGATGCCGTATTCGCCGTTGGAGGGCACGCCCATGGTGACCCATTCGCCGCCCGAGCCCAGGGCCCAGTCGCGCATGTGGTCGATGGCAGCGTTGGCAGCCGAGGCAGCCGAGGACAGGCCACGGGCGGCAATGATGGCGGCGCCACGCTTGCCGACGGTGGGCAGGAACACGTCCTTGTTCCAGGCCTGGTCGTTGATCTTGGCCTTGACGCTTTCACCGTTGACGGTAGCGAAGCGGTAGTCGGCGTACATCGTGGGCGAGTGGTTGCCCCAGACGGTCAGCTTGCGGATGTCGCCCACCTTGAAGCCGGCCTTGGCAGCCAGCTGCGATGCAGCGCGGTTGTGGTCCAGGCGCAGCATGGCCGTGAAGTTCTTGGCCGGCAGGTCCGGAGCCGACTTCATGGCGATGTAGGCGTTGGTGTTGGCGGGGTTGCCGACGACCAGCACCTTCACGTTGCGCGAGGCAGCGGCGTTCAGCGCCTTGCCCTGGGCCGTGAAGATCTGTGCGTTGGCAGCCAGCAGGTCGGCACGTTCCATGCCGGGGCCGCGGGGACGCGCGCCGACCAGCAGGGCGTAGTCGGTGTCCTTGAAGGCTTGCAGGGGGTCGGAGTGGGCTTCGATGCCGGCCAGCAGGGGGAAGGCGCAGTCTTCGAGTTCCATGATCACGCCCTTGAGCGCGTTCTGGGCCTTCTCGTCGGGAATCTCCAGCAGTTGCAGAATGACGGGCTGGTCCTTACCCAGCATTTCGCCGGAGGCGATGCGGAACAGCAGGGCGTAACCAATTTGACCGGCGGCACCGGTGACGGCGACACGAACGGGCTTCTTGCTCATGATGAAACTCCAGGGATGGGGAAAAAATCAGGTGTTATCGGCGCCAGGTCGCACCAGCGTCAGAAACCAGCAGCCCGTGCTCCGCAAACAACGCGAAAGTGTACTCCCGATTTCGAAGCCCGGTCAATTTGTCTTATGTCTTATATAAGATATGATCGACGTCTGTTTCCAAGTCTTTCATCTGCGTCGCCGGGAGCCTCCCCACCCCGAACTTTTCCATGCCAGTCCTGCCTCCCCTCGCCTCAGACAACGCCGCTCCCACCATCGGCGCGGGCGCATCGACCCCGGCCTTCAGCCCTTTGTATCAGCAGATCAAGGGACTGATACTGCAGAGCCTTGAAGCAGGCGAATGGCGGCCCGGCGAACTGATTCCCAGCGAGATGGAGCTGGCCGCGCGCTTTCGCGTGAGCCAGGGCACGGTGCGCAAGGCCATCGACGAGCTGGCCGCGGAGAACCTGGTGATGCGCCGCCAGGGCAAGGGCACCTTCGTGGCCACCCACGCGGCCCAGCATGTGCAGTACCGCTTTCTCAAGCTGCAGCCCGACGGCGGCGACCAGCAGGGCGAGGGCCGTGCCGAGCGCCGCATCATCGACTGCCGGCGCCTGCGCGCATCGGCGGACGTGGCGCGCGGCCTGGCGCTGCGCAGCGGCGACGCCGTGATGCATGTGCGCCGCGTGCTGTCGTTCTCCGCAATCCCGACCATTTTGGAAGACATCTGGCTGCCGGGCCACGCCTTCAAGGGCCTGACCGCCGAGCAGATGTCCGCCTACCAGGGCCCCACCTACGCCATGTTCGAGCTGGACTACGGCGTGCGCATGGTGCGCGCCGACGAAAAGATCCGCGCCGTCCTGCCCGAGGCAGAACAGGCCCTGCTGCTGGATGTCCCCAGCACCACGCCTCTGCTGAGCGTGGAGCGCACCGCTTACACATACAACGATGTTCCCATGGAGTTACGCCGTGGCCTGTACCGCACCGACACCCATCACTACCGCAACGCGCTGAGCTGAACGATCCGTTCCCCAGAGAAGCGGGCGAAAATACGCAATTCCCAGCAAAGCTGTTTTTATTGCATTGCAATAGAATTTTGCATCGCCGCCCCTGAGCGATTACGAAGCAGTTACATCCACGAAAGTACCCTGCCATGACTGAGCAAGCCAAAAAGCGGCCAGAGTTCCGCAACATCAACTTCTTCAAGGACCTCCCCACCTACCGGTTGCCGCCGGCCGGCATCGTGTCCATCCTGCACCGCATCAGCGGCCTGCTGATGTTCATCCTGCTGCCTTTCATCCTGTGGATGATGGACATGTCGCTGACTTCGGAGATCTCCTTCGACGGCTTCACCTCGGTTTTCGCGGGTCCCTTCGGATGGTTCCTCAAGCTCGTGTGCCTGGCATTGATCTGGGCCTACCTGCACCACTTTTGCGCCGGCGTCCGCCACCTGTTCATGGATGTGAACCACCACGCCGTCAACAAGCAGTTCGGCAAGTCCTCGGCCCTGGTGGTGCTGGTCCTGAGCGTTGGCCTGACCCTGATCCTGGGTGCCAAGCTGTTCGGCCTGTACTGATTCACGATCTCTCCCTCACGATAAGGAAAAAGAACCATGTCCGTGAATTACGGCTCCAAGCGCACCGTGGTCGGTGCGCACTACGGCATCCGCGACTGGATGGTGCAGCGCGTCACCGGCGTGCTGATGGCACTGTTCACCATCGTGCTGCTGGCCAAGCTGATCTTCAGCACCGGCTCCGTCGGCTATGACCTGTGGGCCGGCATCTTTGCCCCGCAGTGGATGAAGTTCCTGACCTTCGCCGTGATCGTCTCGCTGGCCTGGCACGTCTGGGTCGGCGTACGCGACATCTGTATGGACTACGTCAAGCCCGTGGGCCTGCGCCTGGTGCTGAACGTTTTCACCCTGGTCTGGCTCGTCGGCTGCGCCGGCTGGGGCATCCAGATCCTGTGGCGTATCTGATAGAGACTCGGTCTCCACGATTGAAGGTTAAGAATGAGCTACTCCAAAGCAAACATCACCAAGCGCAAGTTTGACGTCGTCATCGTCGGCGCTGGCGGCTCCGGCCTGCGTGCCGCGCTGGAACTGTCGCGCGCCGGCCTGTCCGTGGCCTCACTGTCCAAGGTCTTCCCCACGCGCTCGCACACCGTGGCTGCGCAAGGCGGCGTGTCCGCTTCGCTGGGCAACATGAGCGAGGACAACTGGCACTACCACTTCTACGACACCATCAAGGGCTCCGACTGGCTCGGCGACCAGGATGCGATCGAGTTCATGTGCCGCGAAGCGCCCAACGTCGTGATCGAGCTGGAACACTTCGGCATGCCGTTCGACCGCAACCCCGACGGCACCATCTACCAGCGTCCCTTCGGCGGCCACACGGCCAACTACGGTGAAAAGCCCGTGCAGCGCGCCTGCGCCGCGGCCGACCGTACCGGCCACGCCATGCTGCACACGCTGTACCAGCAGAACGTCAAGTCCAAGACCAACTTCTTCGTGGAGTGGATGGCGCTGGACCTGATCCGCAACACCCAGGGCGACGTGGTCGGCGTGACCGCCATCGAACTGGAAACCGGCGACCTGTACGAGCTGCACGCCAAGGCCGTGCTGCTGGCCACGGGTGGCGCAGGCCGCATCTTCCAGGCATCGACCAATGCCTTCATCAACACCGGCGACGGCCTGGGCATGGCTGCACGCGCAGGCATCCCGCTGCAGGACATGGAGTTCTGGCAGTTCCACCCCACCGGCGTGGCCGGCGCGGGCGTGCTGCTGACCGAAGGCTGCCGTGGCGAAGGCGCCATCCTGCTCAACAGCGAAGGCGAACGCTTCATGGAGCGCTACGCTCC
Organism: Delftia sp. BGA-UO-ETr-SB1; assembly: GCF_059567865.1. NCBI lineage: Bacteria > Pseudomonadati > Pseudomonadota > Betaproteobacteria > Burkholderiales > Comamonadaceae > Delftia > Delftia sp. BGA-UO-ETr-SB1. The sequence continues at coordinate 98,437 of NZ_JCAQOW010000005.1, forward strand.
CACGCTGAAGGATCTGGCACCGCGTGACTTCGTGTCCCGCTCCATGGACCAGGAAATCAAGGAAGGCCGTGGCTGTGGTCCCAACAAGGACTACATCCTGATGAAGCTGGACCACCTGGGTGCAGACACCATCCGCAAGCGCCTGCCTTCGGTGGAAGAGATCGGCCACAACTTCGCCAACGTGGACATCACCAAGGAACCGATTCCCGTGGTGCCCACCATCCACTACCAGATGGGCGGCATTCCCACCAACATCAACGGCCAGGTCGTGGTGTGGGACGGCCAGCAGAACAACGTGGTCAATGGCCTCTATGCCGTGGGCGAATGCTCCTGCGTGTCGGTGCACGGCGCCAACCGCCTGGGCACGAACTCGCTGCTGGACCTGCTGGTCTTCGGCAAGTCGGCCGGCAAGCACATCGTGCAGTTCGTCAACGGCTTCGGCGACCACAAGGCCGTGCCGGCCGATGGCTCCGAGCGCACGCTCACGCGCCTGAACCAGCTCGACGACTCCAAGGAAGGCACCTACGCCCAGGACCTGGCTGGCGACATCCGCGCCACCATGCAGCAGCATGCCGGCGTGTTCCGCACGCAAAAGAGCATGGACGAAGGCGAAGTCAAGATCAACGCCATCCGCGAACGCGTGGGCTCCGTGACCCTCAAGGACAAGTCCAAGGTCTGGAACACCGCCCGCATGGAAGCGCTGGAAGTGGACAACCTGATCGAAGTGGCCCAGGCCACCATGATCTCGGCCGCTGCCCGCCACGAATGCCGCGGCGCCCACACCGTGTACGACTACGAGCATCCTGCCGACCACGCCGAGTTCCCGCTGGGCCGCAATGACAAGGAATGGCTCAAGCACACCCTGTGGTACAGCGCCACCAACAGCCTGGACTACAAGCCCGTGAACCTGAAGCCCCTCACGGTGGACAGCGTGCCGCCCAAGGTCCGCACGTTCTAATCCAGCAGCCCACGAGAGAACAGACAAATGAAGCGCACTTTCAAGATCTACCGCTACGACCCGGACAAGGATGCCAAGCCCTACATGCAGACCGTCGAGGTCGAGCTGGACGGCCACGAGCGCATGCTGCTGGACGCCCTGGTCAAGCTCAAGGAGATGGACCCCTCCATCTCGTTCCGCCGCTCCTGCCGCGAAGGCGTGTGCGGCTCGGACGCGATGAACATCAATGGCAAGAACGGCCTGGCCTGCCTGACGAACATGAAGACCCTGCAGGGCGACATCGTTCTCAAGCCCCTGCCCGGCCTGCCCGTGATCCGCGACCTGATCGTGGACATGACGCAGTTCTTCAAGCAGTACCACTCGATCAAGCCGTACCTGCAGAACGACAGCTTCGCGTCTCCCACCAAGGAACGCCTGCAGTCGCCTGAAGAGCGCGAAGAGCTCAACGGCCTGTACGAGTGCATTCTGTGCGCCAGCTGCTCCACCAGCTGCCCCAGCTTCTGGTGGAACCCCGACAAGTTCGTGGGCCCGGCCGGCCTGCTGCAGGCCTACCGCTTCATCGCGGACAGCCGCGACGAGGCCACGGGTGACCGCCTTGACAACCTGGAAGATCCGTACCGCCTCTTCCGTTGCCACACCATCATGAACTGCGTGGACGTGTGCCCCAAGCACCTGAACCCCACGCAGGCCATTGGCAAGATCAAGGAACTGATGGTCCGCCGGGCCATCTGATGACCATGACGAATACTCTGCTCGACGAACGCGAGCGAGACCTGCTGCGCTGGCGCTGCCGGCGTGGCCTGGTCGAGAACGACCTGTTCATCGCGCAGTTCTTCGCCACCTACGGAGACCAGCTCACGCGGAGACACGCGAGCGGTCTGTCTGCCTTGATGGACCTGGCAGACAACGACCTGATGGACCTCTTCTTGCGCCGCAAGGAGCCTGAAGGTGAACTCGATACCCAAGAAATCAGGGAAGTTCTGGAACTGGTGCGCAAGCGCAAGCCCGGTTCTCTCCCGCTAGTAGGCTAGGCAATCTAGAGAAGGAAGTTTGGAAATGAAACTCGCAGACAACAAAGCAACGCTGTCATTCAGCAACGGCGCTCCCAGCGTCGAGCTGCCCGTCTACCAGGGCAACGTCGGTCCCGACGTGGTGGACATCCGCAAGCTGTACGCGCAGACCGGCATGTTCACCTATGACCCGGGCTTCCTCTCTACCGCCTCGTGCCAGTCCGCCATCACCTACATCGATGGCGACAAGGGCGAGCTGCTGTACCGTGGCTACCCCATCGAGCAGCTGGCCAAGAACTGCGACTACCTCGAGACCTGTTACCTGCTGCTGTACGGCGAGCTGCCCAACGAGTCCGAGAAGGCCGACTTCGTCGAGCGCGTGACCAAGCACACTATGGTCAACGAGCAGATGCAGTTCTTCCTGCGTGGTTTCCGCCGTGACGCCCACCCCATGGCCGTCCTGACGGGTCTGGTCGGCGGCATGTCGGCCTTCTACCACGACAACATGGACATCAACAACGCCGAGCACCGCGACATCGCCGCGATCCGCCTGATCGCCAAGATGCCCACGCTGGTCTCCATGGCCTACAAGTACGGCATCGGTGCGCCGTACATGTACCCCAAGAACGACCTGAGCTACGCCGGCAACTTCATGCGCATGATGTTCGGCAACCCCTGCGAGGAGTTCAAGGTGAACCCCGTGGTCGAGCGCGCGCTGGACCGCATCTTCATCCTGCACGCAGACCACGAGCAAAACGCCTCCACCTCCACCGTGCGCCTGTGCGGCTCGTCGGGCACCAACCCCTTCGCCGCCATCTCGGCCGGCGTGGCCTGCCTGTGGGGCCCTGCCCACGGCGGCGCCAACGAAGCCTGCCTGAACATGCTGGAATACCTGCAGGCCAACGGCGGCGTTGCCAAGGTCGGCGAGTTCATGGAACAGGTCAAGGACAAGAACAGCGGCGTCAAGCTGATGGGCTTCGGCCACCGCGTCTACAAGAACTACGACCCCCGCGCCAAGCTCATGCAGGAAACCTGCAATGAAGTGCTGGCCGAACTGGGCCTGGAAAAGGACCCCCTGTTCGCCCTGGCCAAGGAAGTCGAGAAGATCGCCCTGGAAGACGACTACTTCGTGCAGCGCAAGCTCTACCCGAACGTGGACTTCTACTCCGGCATCGTGCAGCGCGCCATCGGCGTGCCCGTGAACCTGTTCACCGGCATCTTCGCCCTGGCCCGCACCGTGGGCTGGATCGCCCAGCTCAACGAGCAGATGGCCGACCCCGAGTACAAGATCGGCCGTCCCCGCCAGCTGTTCACGGGCTCCGTGTCCCGCGACGTCAAGCCGATCGGCCAGCGCTGATCGCAGGTCCGGGCCTCAGCGGCCCGGCCCCCAAAAGCCCCATGCCTTTGCATGGGGCTTTTTTCATTTGCGAGCCCACCGCTCCAGAAGGCCGCACCAGTCCTAGGAACACCATTTTCCCTATCGTGGCATGCCCATTGATTGAGCCTATCCACCTTAAGGTGGCCGTTGACCCTCCCTCAAACGGGATGGAGCCGCAGCGCAATGCCCGCTGCCATTCAACGCAACCCCGGGACTCACATGCTTGTCGAAATCAACAAGGACGGAATGCTCATCCATGCGCGCGTCAGGAATGCGCGCAGCCCCGCCATCGAGAGAGGAAAGCGGACCGCCGCCATCACCGGCATCGTCGTGCACCAGACCGATGCCAACACGGCCCAGTCTTCGCTCAACAGCTACAGGAACCCGAAGGCCAATGGGGCGCACTTCCTGATCGACAAGGACGGCACCATCTACCAGACTGCGGCCATCTATCAGCGTGCCAACCATGTGGGCCCGCTGAAGGCGAGATGCCTGCTTGTGGGGAAATGCAAGGCCAGGGACTATGAAGGACTGAAGGCAAAAGGGGTACACCGCATCGAGATGCTGAAGGCTCCTGGAGAACGCTATCCGAGCAATATGGAGGCCATAGGTATCGAGATGGTCGGCCGAGCGGAGTTGCCGAAGGGGTTCAAACCTTCCTCCAACGAAGCGGATTTGCCCCCCGAGCGATTGCGAGGAGAGCGCGGCCTCTATCCCGCCCCGACCCAAGCTCAGAACCGGTCACTGACATGGCTTGTTGAAGCACTGCAGGACTCCATGCAACTGTCGCCCGGTGAAGTCTTCAAACATCCCGAGGTAAGTTGGAAAAATCTGACCGAAGCAGAAGGTGCAAACTGGAACCTTCCTGCGAACACACCATGAAGTACCACCAATTTTTTTGGGCAATAACTTCAGCGATGGTCATGGCCTCGCCGATTCATGCTGCTGACGCCCGGTATTCTGCAAAGAACATCCAGAAAATCAATATCTTCGCCCCCTCATCAAGCAACCCCGCTTGGGAGGATAAAAAATGGCTCGATTGCGACGATGTGATCCTGACCGAGGAGGATGTGCGATATGCATTGCAGCATATACGCCGAATTTCGGAAAAAGCCTATTTCAGCGAAGAAAACATGGATAGATCCGGATGCTCCGGAGGTGCGTCCGTCACGTTCAAGAGCGGAAAGATCATCGTCATGGATATCGAGCCAACAGGGCGAATCAGAATCTTCGAGGCGAACAGGAAGCTTGAACCCCTTGGAGTGCCCTCACGCTACTACGACTGCGCTCCTTGCAACAAACGCAAGATGCACCTGCTGCAAGACGCCTTGGACCGCGCCACGGAAAGGCGGCTCAAGGAGCTGAAGAGGCTGGGCCGGCTCCCGCCTTGAGTCACGGTCTGGTCTTCTCTTGCGCGCCGGTTTTGGCAATGGCTCTGACGCTTTACTCAACGCTTCGTGCGGCCGATGCCAGATAGCCGCTCAGGCACGCTCCACCGACCCGGCTGCAACGGCTGGCGGCCTGGTGAACGACCTGCTGGCCGGCTGCGCCGCCTGGCCTGAGCGCCGGGGCCAAGCCCCCTGCTTCACGCAGCGGCGCGGTTTCGCCGACAATGCCCCCCCGGCCCTCGTGGCCGGCCCTTTCTTGCGCCGGGGTTCCGGCCCCAGCCACTCCCTGCACACCATGAACTTTGCCTCCCTCGGCCTGAGCCCGGCGCTGGTCTCCAGCCTCCAAGACCTGGGCCTGGTCGATCCCACGCCCATACAGACCCAGTCCATCGCCCCCGTGCTTGCGGGCCGCGACCTCTGGGCCTGTGCGCCCACGGGCTCGGGCAAGACGGCCGCCTACCTGCTGCCGCTGCTGCAGCGCTGGATGGATGGCGGCAAGGCCCAGGGTGCCCAGGGCGGCTTTGTGCGAACCCTGACCACGCTGATCGTGGTGCCCACGCGCGAGCTGGCCCAGCAGGTCGGCGAGACGCTGTCCGGCCTGGGCCGCGCGCTCAAGCAGCCGCCGCGCATCGGCGTGGTCTATGGCGGCGTGTCCATCAACCCGCAGATGATGATGCTGCGCGGCAGTGCCGATTTCCTGGTGGCCACGCCGGGCCGCCTGCTGGACCTGGTGGAGCACAACGCCGTGCGCCTGTCCGCCGTGCGCCACCTGGTGCTGGACGAGGCCGACCGCCTGCTGGACCTGGGCTTCCAGGACGAGCTGCAGCGCGTGCTGGCCCTGCTGCCGAAGCAACGCCAGACCCTGCTGTTCTCGGCCACCTATCCCGATGCCGTGCAATCGCTGGCCACGGACCTGCTGCACGATCCCGTTCAAGCCCGCGTCGATGCCGCCGAAGGCCAGGATGCCGCCAGCCCGCAAAGCATCACCCAGCGCGCCATTGCCGTGGACCGCGCCCGCCGCACGCAATTGCTGCGCCAGCTGGTGCAGGGCGACACCGCTGCGGGCACCGACCCTGTCACGCTCGAACGTGCCCTGGTCTTCGTGGCCACGCGGCACACGGCCGAACTGGTGGCTGAAAAGCTCTACAAGGCCGGCATCTTTGCCACGGCCTTCCATGGCGACCTGAGCCAGGGCGCACGCAAGGAAGCGCTGGCCGACTTCAAGGCCAAGCGCTGGCAGGTGATGATCACCACCGACCTGGCGGCGCGCGGCATCGACATCACCCAGCTGCCCCTGGTCGTCAACTACGACCTGCCGCGCTCGGCCACCGACTATGTGCACCGCATCGGCCGCACGGGCCGCGCGGGCGAGGACGGCACGGCCATCAGCTTCGTGACGCCGGCCGACCAGGCGCACTGGGCGCTGATCTGCAAGCGCAACCAGCTGGACCTTGAACTGGAGCAGTTGCCGGGCTTCGAGCCCACCGAGCCCGTGCCGCCGCCTCCGGTGGCGCAGGACGGCAACGGCGGCATCAAGGGCCGCCGCCCCAGCAAGAAGGACAAGCTGCGCGCCGCGGCCGCCGAAGCAGCCGAGACCGCAAAAAAGAACTGAGCGTTTCCGGTTCAGCCCGCGCCGCCGCGCCCGCCAAAGCGATCCCGGTACGCCACCGGGGTAATGCCCAGGTGGCGCACGAACAGGTGGCGCAGCGCCTGCTCCGAGCCCAGGCCCACGCGCGCGGCCACGGTCTTGAGCGGCAGATGGGCCTGGCTTTCCAGCAGTTGCTTGGCCGCCTCCAGCCGCGCGCTCTCCACAAAGGCCGTGGGGCTTTGCCCGGTTTCCTGCTGGAACACGCGGCGCAGGTGCCGCTCACTCATGTGCGCCTGCTCGGCCATCTGAGCAAGGGTCAGGGGCTCGGCCAGATGGGCCATCACCCACTGCTGCACGGCCTGCACGCCGCCGTGCTGCGCTGCCTGGGCCGCCAGCGGCACGCTGAACTGCGACTGGCCGCCGGGGCGCTTGAGATACATGACCAGGTCACGCGCCACCTCCAGCGCCAGCGCGTGGCCGAAATCCTCCTCCACCACGGCCAGGGCCAGGTCGATGCCGGCCGTCACGCCGGCCGAGGTCCACAGCTGGCGGCTGCCTGCGCCATCGCGGATTTCCTCGCGCAGGTAGATGGCATCGGCATCGACCTGCACGCGCGGATGGCGCTGGGCCAGTTGCGCCGTCACGCTCCAGTGCGTGGCCGCGCGCCGGCCGTCCAGCAAGCCCGCCTCGGCCAGGAAGAAGCTGCCCGAGCACAGCGCAATCAGCCGCTGCACGCGCGGCGCCACGCGGCCCAGCCAGGCGACCAGCTCGGCCGAGCCGCCCAGCACCTGCTCGATATGGCGCGAGCCCACGACGACCACGGTGCAGCCCATGCCTGCAGCCTCCAGCCCGGCCAGCGTATGCGTGGCCTCCAGCGACATCAGCGTGTCCGAGCGCACGGGCCCTTGCCGTTGCGAGACCACGCGCACCTCGTAGCCGTCGCTCTGGCCGCGCGCGCGCAGGTGCACGTTGGCATAGTCGAACACCGACATGGGCCCTATGGCCTCCAGCGCCTTGAAGCCGGGGTAGACGACAAGATCGATGCGGTGGGCGCTGGCGTGGCGGTGGTCCATGGGAAACGGCGGGCTCGGAGGCGGTCAGGGTGGAAAGAATGGGGCGGACTATACGAAAAGACGCAAGCACCCACGGCCAGCAGGCCCGGCCGAAGCCGGCCGCACCCCTCAGATTCGGACATATCACCTGGGGCTGCGGCCATGATGCGGCCGGGCCGCCCGGCCATGGCCTACATTCAAGGCTTCGCGGAGCGCGCGCACTGCCGTTCCTGAGCCACCCCGACAGAAAGACACGCCCATGAAATCCAAAGCCGCCGTCGCCTTCAAGGCTGGAGAACCCCTGCAGATCGTCGAGATCGACGTGGCCCCCCCGAAGAAGGGCGAGGTCCTGATCAAGATCACCCACACCGGCGTCTGCCACACCGACGCGTTCACGCTGTCGGGCGACGACCCGGAAGGCATCTTCCCCGCCGTGCTCGGCCATGAAGGCGCGGGCATCGTCGTCGAGGTCGGCGAAGGCGTGACCAGCGTCAAGCCCGGCGACCACGTCATCCCGCTGTACACCGCCGAATGCGGCGAATGCCTGTTCTGCAAGAGCGGCAAGACCAACCTGTGCGTTTCCGTGCGCGCCACCCAGGGCAAGGGCGTGATGCCCGACGGCACCACGCGCTTTTCGTACAACGGCGAGCCCATCTACCACTACATGGGCTGCTCCACCTTCAGCGAGTACACCGTGGTCGCCGAAGTCTCTCTGGCCAAGATCCACCCCGATGCCAACCCCGAGCAGGTCTGCCTGCTGGGCTGCGGCGTGACCACGGGCCTGGGTGCCGTCAAGAACACCGCCAAGGTCCAGGAAGGCGACACCGTGGCCGTGTTCGGCCTGGGCGGCATCGGCCTGGCCGTGATCCAGGGCGCCAAGCTGGCCAAGGCCGGCCGCATCATCGCCGTGGACACCAACCCCTCCAAGTTCGACCTGGCCCGCACCTTCGGCGCCACCGACTGCGTGAATCCCAAGGATTTCGACAAGCCCATCCAGCAGGTCATCGTCGAGATGACAGGCTGGGGCGTGGACCACAGCTTCGAGTGCATCGGCAACGTCAACGTGATGCGTGCCGCCCTGGAATGCGCGCACCGCGGCTGGGGCCAGTCGGTCATCATCGGCGTGGCCGGCGCGGGCCAGGAAATCTCCACACGCCCCTTCCAGCTGGTGACGGGCCGCAAGTGGCTGGGCACGGCCTTCGGCGGCGTCAAGGGCCGCAGCGAGCTGCCCGGCATGGTCGAGCAGGCCATGAGCGGCGAGATCCAGCTGGCCCCCTTCGTCACGCACACCATGGGCCTGCCGGAGATCAACGAGGCTTTTGACCTGATGCACGAAGGCAAGTCCATCCGCTCCGTCGTCGTGTACTGAAGCTCCCCCTGAGGCGCTGCGCGCCTTCCCCCTCTCTACTCGCTACGCGAGGGAGGGGGACGACGCCCTCGGCTAGGCGCCCCCGCCGCGAGGCGGCTCTTGCTCGGCGCCTCTCGCCTGGGCAGCGCCAGTTTCATGGGCCGTTGACCGTGTATAGCGTATCAACTCCCATCTTTGAATGCTGCACGCACCGCTTGCCAAGGTGCCCGTAGCATTTTTCTTTTTGAGGAACACCATGTCCGCACTGCCGCCCCTGGAACTCAAGAACGCCCATGCCTGCTTCGGCGGCGCACAGCGTTTCTACGAGCATTTCTCCGCCGAGATCGGCCTGAACATGAAGTTCTCGGTCTTCCTGCCGCCCAAGGCCGTGGCCGGCGAGAAGGTGCCCGCCGTGCTCTACCTGGCCGGGCTGACCTGCACCGAAGAGACCTTCATGACCAAGGCCGGCGCCCAGCGCCTGGCAGCCGAGCTGGGCATTGCGCTGATCGCGCCCGACACCAGCCCGCGCGGCGCAGGCCTGCCCGGCGAGGCCGATGCCTGGGACTTCGGCGTGGGCGCGGGCTTCTACCTGGACGCCACCACCAAGCCCTGGGCACTGCATTGGCGCATGGAAAGCTATCTGCTGGGCGAGCTGCTGCCGCTGATCGCCGCACGCCTGCCCATCGACGCGCAGCGGCTGGGCATCTTCGGCCACTCCATGGGCGGCCACGGCGCGCTCACGCTGGCGCTGCGCCATCCGGGCCGCTTCAAGAGCCTGTCGGCCTTCGCGCCCATCGCCAACCCCGTCAACTGCCCCTGGGGCCAGAAAGCCTTCTCAGGCTACCTGGGCGATGACCGCAAGGCCTGGGAAGCGCATGACGCCAGCTGCCTGATGGCCGCGCAGACCCAGGCGCCCTACCCGGCCGGCATCCTCGTGGACCAGGGCCTGGCCGACAAGTTCCTGATCGAAAAGCAGCTGCTGCCCGAAGCCTTCGAGGCCGCCTGCGCCCAGGCCGGCCAGCCGCTGACGCTGCGCCGCCACGGGGGCTACGACCACGGCTACTACTTCATCCAGAGCTTCATTGATGACCATCTGCGCCATCATGCAGAACAACTGAACACCCCCTGAGGCGCTACGCGCCTTCCCCCTCTCTACTTGCTTCGCAAGGGAGGGGGACGACGCCATCGCCGCGAGGCGGCTCTTGCTCGGCGTCCCTGTTTTTTGGTCGCGCCAGTTTCCAAGATTGGGCACAAGACCATAGAACGGGCGCGTCTCACCCAGGCATGCGCCCCGCGCGCATGTCCTGCGCAATACGCTCCAGTACCTGCGGCAGGTCCTTCACGCTGGCGATCACGTGGTGGGCGCCGGCTGCGCGCAGCTTGGCCTCGGCGCGGGCCATGCGTTCGCGCACTTCTTCGGCGGGGGCGGCGGCCAGTTCGGCGGGGGAGTAGCCGACTTCGTTGCCGGACAGGGTCAGGGCCACGGTCCACATGCCGGCGTTGCGGCCTTCCTCGATGCCGGGCACGGTGTCGTCCACCTTCACGCAGGCGCGCACGTCGCCGATGCCCAGCGCCAGCACATTGGCCAGCGCCATGAAGGGGCCGGGGCGGCCGCCTGCGGCCATTTCATCGCCGGCCACCACATGGTCGGGAGCCAGGCCGTTGGCGGCGGCCTGCGGCAGCAACTGATTCAAGACTTCACGCGGATAGCCCGAGCACGAGCCCACCTTCAGGCCCTGCGCGCGCAGCCAGCCCAGCAGCTCGGGGGCGCCTTCGATGGGTGCCGAAAACTCACCGACCTTGGCGATCTGCATGGGCATGAAGCGGGCGTAGATGGCGTCCACGTCGGCGTCGACGGGCGGCTGGCCGAAGGCCTTGTGCCATTGCGCGCGGATGCCCTCGTCCTGCAGCAGCTCGTGGATGTGCTGCCACTTGGACAGGCCCATGGGGCCGCGTGCCTGGGCCAGGGTGATGGTGATGCCGAAGCTGGCAAAGGCCTCGACAAAGATCTGCGTGGGCGCCAGCGAGCCGAAATCGACCAGGGTGCCGGCCCAGTCGAAGATGACGGCCTGCAGCGGCGACAGATCGGCGGCGGCGGTGGAGACGGTGGTGTGGTTCATGGTGCTTTTTGACTAGGAAAGAGGTTCAAACAGAAGAGGGCTGTACGCGCCTGTTCATTCCAGCGTGCGGATGAAATTGCGCCCGCGCGGGCCGGATGCGGCCGACTGCAGCAGCTGCTGCCACTCATCCCCAGGCACGCCGTAGTGGGCGGGATCGGTGGTCACGCCCAGGCCTTCGAGGAAGTTGCGCAGGCGCTGCACGGCCAGCTCGCCCGTGGCGGCATCGAAGATGGACAGCAGGGCCGCGTCGGCCTCGTCGTCTGCGCCCAGGGCTATCTCCAGCACCAGCGGCAGGCTGAACGAGCAGGCAATGCCGTGGGCCACGCCATGGCGCAGCGTGATGTCGTAGGACAGCGAATGCGCCAGCGCCGTGCGGGTGTTGGAGAAGGCCAGGCCGGCCATCAGGGCAGCCTCGGCCATGCGGCTTCGCAGCGGCAGGCTGCCCAGGTCTTGCATCAGCGCGGGCAGCGTGGCCAGGGTGCGGCGCGCGGCGCCCACGGCCAAGGTGGTGGAGACGGGATTGCGGTGCCGGTTCCAGATGGACTCCAGCGCATGCGACAGCGCATCCAGCCCCGATGCCAGCGTGGCGCCGGCCGGCAGGCTTTGCATGAGCTGCGCGTCGATGATGGCGGCCTCGGGCCAGGTCCAGTGCTGGTGCAGCGAGTGCTTGCGGCCAGCGGCCTGGTCCCAGATCGTGGCCCAGGGCGTGACCTCGCTGCCCGTGCCGGCCGTGGTGGGAATGGCGATCAGCGCCTTGTGGCCTGCGGCCGGCAGGGCCAGCCCCTGCTCCAGGGCCTGCAGCAGTTCGCCGAAACGCCGCGTGGGCGTGGCGCACATCAGCGCCTTGGCCGAGTCGATGGCGCTGCCGCCGCCCAGGGCCACGATGCACGGGACCTCGGCGTATTCGCGATGAACGCGGTCATACAGCGGGGCCAGCCACTGCACATCGGGGTTGGGCGCAATGCCGTCCACCACGCCGCGCAGCTGGCTGCCCAGCCGTTGGCGCAGCTGCTGCACCAGGCCCAGGGATTCGGCCTCGGGAAACGTCACCAGCAGGCAGTCGCGCCCGGCCAGCAGCTCGGGCAGGCGGTCCAGGCGGCCGGGGCCGGCATGGATGGCAACGGGGTTGTGATAGGTCCACACAAATCGGTCCTTTGAATGAAACGGGGGCGCCGGGTAAAGCGCAGCCCTCAATGGCGGGTGCCTTGCTGGATGCGGCGGCGCAGCCAGTGGGAGACGAGATCGGCGGCGATCACCATCACGGTGATGACCACGATGCAGGTGGCCGTCTCCTGGTAGCGGAACAGCTTGAGGCTGCCGACCAGCTCGAACCCCAGCCCGCCCGCGCCCACCATGCCCAGCACCGTGGCCGAGCGCAGGTTGACCTCGAAGCGGTAGAGCACGACCGCGATCCAGGCCGTGATGGCCTGCGGTATCACGCCGAAGACGATGAGCTGCAATTGCGTGGCGCCTGCGCTGCGCAGGGCCTGCAGCGGGCCGTCGTCGATCTCTTCGATGCTCTCGGCGAAGAACTTGCCCAGCATGCCCATGCCATGCAGGGCCAAGGCCAGCACGCCGGGAAACGGCCCCAGGCCCACGGCCGAGACAAAGACCAGCGCCAGGATCAGCTCGTTGATGCTGCGCACCACGTTCAGGAACTGCCGCGTGATGCGCCGCAGCCAGTGCCAGCCATGCAGGTTGCTGGCGGCGATGAAGGACAGCGGCAGCGCAAGCACCACGGAAAGCAGCGTGCCCCAGATGGCGATCTGCACCGTCTCCAGCGCGGGCGCCATCAGGCGCGGCAGCATGCTCCAGTCCGGCGGCACGGAGCGCGCCACGAAATCCGCGATCTGGGGCATGCCTGCCGCCAGTTCGCCCCAGCTCATCTGCGCGCCGCCCGCGCTCCAGTGCAGCACCCAGGCGATGGCCAGGGCCGCAGCCGCATAGCCTGTCCAGCCCAGGGCGCCGTGGGGGCGCGGCGCGGTCCATTGCCAGCGGTCGCGCGGCTCGGGGCTCCAGGAATTGGCGCTGGTCATCACAGTCCTCCTGCGGGCACGCTGGCCCGCATCCACGAGGCAGGCACCGGCGCCTGCGCATGCAGGCCGGCAGGCCCTATGGCCGCCGTGCCCGGAGGTGTGTCCGGCTCTGCGCCCTGCCGTGCTCCTTGCCCTGCGCCTTGCCCTGCAGTGGGCTGCGCATGGTAGATGGCCTGCAGCGCGGCCTCGTCCAGCGCCTGCGGCGATCCGTCATAGACCATGCGGCCCTGGGCCAGGCCCAGCACACGGTCGCCGAACTCCCGCGCGTAGTCCACCTGGTGCAGGTTGCAGACCACGGCAATGCCCAGCTCGCGCGTGGCATCGCGCAGGTACTGCAGCACGCTGCGCGCGGTCTTGGGGTCCAGGCTGGCCACGGGCTCGTCGGCCAGGATGACCTGGGGCTGCTGGGCCAGCGCGCGGGCAATGCCCACGCGCTGCATCTGTCCGCCCGACAGCGCCTCGGTGCGTTCCAGCGCCTTGTGGGCCAGGCCCACGCGCTCCAGGCACTGGTCGGCCAGGCGGATATCGCTTTCGCGGAACAGCTGCAGCACCGAGGCCAGGGTGCCGGTCTGGCCCAGGCGCCCGGTCAGCACGTTCTTGCGCACCGACAGGCGCGGCACCAGGTTGTGGTGCTGGAAGACCATGGCCACATGGCGAGCCAGCTCGCGCCGGCTGTGCCTGCCGCCGCCCAGCATCAGGTCCATGCCGCCCACCTCCAGCGTGCCGCTGTCGGCGCGGGCCAGGCCGTTCATGCAGCGCAGCAGCGTGGACTTGCCGGCCCCCGACAGGCCCAGCATGACGACAAACTCGCCGGGCTGCACATCCAGGTCGATGCCATGCAGCACATGGTTGCTGCCATAGCTCTTGCGCAATTGGCGGATGCGGATCATTTCATGCTCCCGAGGTCGAGCTTGAGCGCCTTGGCCGTCTGGCGTACCACGTCGTAGGCCTTGTCATCCGTGGCCGCGAAGCCGTCGAGCACGCCCTGGTCGCCCCAGGGCAGGTCCTTGACCTCGGCCAGGGCCGCAGCCACCTTCTGCTTGGTGCCGGCGTCCAGGTTCTTGCGCCAGGTCATGGGCGACTCGGGAATGGGCTGGGAGCGCCAGACGATCTGGAAGTCCTCGCGCTTGACCAGGCCCTTGCTCACGGCCGAGTCGAAGATGCGGTCGGCCACGGCCGCCGCATCCACCTTGCCGTTGGCCACGGCCATGATGCTGGCGTCGTGCGAGCCCGAGAAGATCACGCGCGAAAAGCCCTTGTCCGCATCGAATCCCTCGGCCATCAACCCGGCCTTGGGAAACAGGTGGCCCGACGCCGAGGTCGGGTCCACAAAGGCAAAGCTGCGGCCCTTGAGATCGGCCACGCTGGCCGGGCCCTTGTCCTTGCGGGAGATCACCATGCTGTGGTACGCGCTCTTGCCCGTCTTCTTGGTCACGGCCACGGCAAAGGCCTCGGCGCCCGCCACCTGGCTGGCCAGCACGTACGAGAACGGGCCGAGGAAGGCGATGTCGATCTTGTTGGAGCGCAGCGCCTCGATCACGCCGTTGTAGTCATTGGCCACGAAGGGCCGCACCTTCATGCCGGTGCGGGTGGCCAGCTGGTCCATGACCTGCTGGCTGGCGCGGATCATGGCCTGCGCGTCCTCCGAGGGGATCAGGCCCACGCGCAGCTCGGCGCTCTGGGCAAAGGCGGCAGTGGTAGCGGTGGCGGCGGTGGCGGCCAGGGCCAGCACGGCGCCGGCATGGCGCAGCCAGGTCTTGCGGTTCATCTTCATGGGAGCGTTCCTTTGCATCAGGTCAGGCACATCGGCAGATCGGTGGATCCGTGAATCGCCGGCCAAATCGCCAGGCGGGTGGGGATGGCTGAATGCTAGGAGCGACATATTTCTGCCATGTGAAAGTTTCAGAATCGGTTTTGACAGCATCCATAGACAAAACCTTGAGATACCGACTTTCGTGAGCAACGCCCGCTACCGCGCCTTCATCGCCGTCGCCCACCACGGCAGCCTCAGCGCCGCCGCCCGCGCACTGGGCGTGAGCCAGCCCACCATCTCCACCCAGATCGCCACGCTGGAGCGCCAAAGCCAGATCGAGCTGTTCCACCGCCGCGGCTACCGCATGACGCTCACGGGCGCAGGCGCCAGACTGCTGCCCATGGCGCAGAAAATCATGGCGCTGGAGGCCGAGGCCGAGTTCTTCCTGCGCGACTCGGGGCAGTTGCACCAGGGCGAGCTCAAGATCGGCGCCGTGGGGCCCTTCCATGTGATCGAAATGGTGGCCGCCTACCGCGCACGGCACCCGGGCATGCAGCTGTCCATCCGCATGGGCAACTCGCAGCAGGTGCTGGCCGACCTGGAACGCTACGACACCGACGTGGCCGTGCTCGCCGGCCTCTACGACCGCCCGGAGCTGCTGGCACGCGAGTACGCGCGCCACGCCATCGTGCTGTTCGCCCATGTGGCCCATCCCTTCGCGCGGCGCAGCGAAATCGCGCTGTCCGAACTGCAGGGCCAGCCTTTGCTGCTGCGCGAGCACGGCTCGACCACGCGCACCGCGCTGGAATCGGTGCTGCAGGCCGCCGGAGTGCAGCCGCGCACCGAACTGGAGATCGGCAGCCGCGAAGCCATACGCGAAGCCGTGGCGCGCGGCCTGGGACTGGGCGCCGTGTCCGAAGCCGAATTCATCCCCGACCCGCGCTTTCGCCCGCTGCGCATCGCGGGCGACCCGGCCAGCACCACCACCTATGTCTATTGCATGCGCGAGCGCAGCGACAGCCTGCTGGTGAGGTCTTTTCTGGAGGCGATTTGAGGGCCGCGCCGGGCCACCTCGGCACCCGCCTCAGCCCTCCACCCTGATTCCGCGCGCCTGAATCAGCCGGGCCCACTTCGCCCGTTCATCGCGCATGAAGGCGTCAAAGCGCTGCGGCGTCCCCCCTCCATCCTCTGCGCCGAACTCTTCGAGCTTGGCCACCACATCGGGCATGGCCAGGATGCGGTTGACGTCCGCATTGATGCGGGCCACCAGATCGGCGGGCATTCTTGCGGGGCCCACCAGGCCGAACCAGATGCTCGCGTTGAACCCGGAATAGCCCTGCTCCGCCACGGTGGGAATCTCCGCGAAGGCCTTGGCGCGCTTCACACCCGTCTGAGCCACGGCATGGACTTTTCCGCCCTTGATGAAGGGCGCCGCCGTGGTCATTCCCTCGAACGCGTAGTCGATCTGGCCGCCCAGCAGATCCGTCATCACGTTCGACGCGCCCTTGTACGGGATATGGAGCGCGGACACCGCCGCAGTCTGCTCGAACAGCGCCAG
This sequence comes from Delftia sp. BGA-UO-ETr-SB1, assembly GCF_059567865.1. NCBI lineage: Bacteria > Pseudomonadati > Pseudomonadota > Betaproteobacteria > Burkholderiales > Comamonadaceae > Delftia > Delftia sp. BGA-UO-ETr-SB1. Next base: position 114,626 of record NZ_JCAQOW010000005.1, read on the forward strand.
CGCAAGGTGCTGGGCCGAGCCCGTGCCCGAGGAACCGAAGCTGACCTCCCCCGGCTTTTGCTTCAATGCGGCCAGCAGGCCCTGCATGGTGGCGGAAGCCTTGGGGCTGGCAACCAGGACCTGCGGGGTCTGGCCCACCAGGGCGATGGCGGAGAAGTCCCGCTCCGGCGAGAAGCCGAGCCTGGGGTTGAGCGCAGGGGCAATGCCCAGCGCATTGATGTGGCCCATCATGAGCGTCTGCCCATCGGGCGCGGCCCTGGCGGCCTCGGCAGCGGCAATCAGCCCCGCCGCGCCTGGCCGGTTCTCGACGATGACGGGAATGGCCCACAGCTGGTTGAGCCGGTTGGCGACGATCCGCGCCAGGATGTCCGTGCCGCCGCCTGCCGAGAAGCCGACGAGGATTTTGACCGGGCCCGCTGGCGGCCTGGCCTGTGCAAAGCCCGGATGGGCATGCAGGGCGGTGGCTGCGGCGGCCGAGGTCAGGAACTGTCTGCGTTGCATGGCTTGTCTCCTTGGATGATGGGCTGGCGGCGGTCTTACGCCACCGAGGTCCAGCGGCCGAACCGGGACACCTGCGCCTCGTCGAAATTGAAGCCGAGCCCCGGCGTCTGGTGCAGCACGACACGGCCCTTTTGCTGCGCCAGCTGGCGGTCCAGCAGGCGGCGGAAGTTCAGCACCTGGTCATCCCAGAAGAACTCGACATAGCGCGCATTGGGGGTCGCGGCCACCAGCGGCGCGTGCACATCGTGGAACCAGTGCGGACACATCTGCAGCCCATAGCCCGCCGCCATGGCGGCAATGCGCTTCCACTCGGTGATGCCTCCGCAGACTGCGGCGTCGGTCTGCAGGATGGATGCAGCGCCCATGTCGAGCAGATGCTTGTGGTACCAGCGGCCATAGCCGATTTCCGCGGTGGCCACGGGAATGCGGGTGAGCTTTGCCAGGCGGGCGTGGCTTTCGACATCGTCGGGGCTGAACGGCTCCTCGATGAAATAGGGGTCGTATGCCTCCATGCGGCGCAGGTACTGCATGGCCTGCACGGTGTCCACCCAGCCGTTGTTGCAGTCCAGCATGAGCTCAACGTCCGGGCCGATGGCTTCGCGCGCCGCCTTCACGCGCGACTCCTCGCCCTGGGGCGACCAGCGGCCGGTCTTCATCTTGACCGCCTTGAAACCCAGCTCGACATAGCCGGCCATCTCCTCGCCGACATGGCCGGCGGTCTTGCCGTCCACGTAGTAGCCGCCGCTGGCATAGGCCGGCACCGTGTCCAGCTCCACCGCGCCCAGGTACTTGTGCAAAGGCAACTGGGCGGTGCGGGCATTGAGGTCCCACAGCGCAATGTCGAGAGCGCTGAGTGCGCGCATCACGGTGCCCATGCGGCCTTGCAGCAGCGCCTCCTGGTACATCTCCTTCCACAGCCCTTCGACGGCCAGGGACTCGCGGCCCAGCAGCACAGGACCGAGCAGCTGCTCGACCGCGACGCGGAACAGCTCGCCCGCCGCATTGCCGACATAGCAAAAGCCGATGCCTTCGACGCCGTCGCTGCTGCGGACCTTGACCAGCCCGTAGTGGCGGTCGACCACGGTGCGGTTCGACAGATAGGTGACCTTGTCCAGCGGTACGCGGGCAACGCAGACTTCAATGGATTCGATGAGGGGCATGAGCTCTCCTGACATGGTTTGGAAGCGGGAACGAGCGAACTTTGCGCTTCAGGAGATCCGCAACAAAGATGGTGTCCCATGGTTCAGATGACGCAAAATGCGTCGCATGGATTCGCGCTTTCTCCAGAGCTTCATTGCCGTCGTGGACTGCGGCTCGATGGCCGACGCCGCGCGCAGGCTGGACCTGCCGCCCACCACCGTGGCCCAGCAGATGCGTGCGCTGGAGGCCGACGTGGGCTGCGCACTGCTCACGCGGGTGGGCCGGACGGTACGGCCCACCGTCGTTGGCGCCCGGATCGTGGAGCATGCGCGGGAGGTGCTCAAATCCGTGGAGAACCTGAGGTCGGCCGCATCGGCCACCGAGCTTCCCGCAGGCCCATTGAGGCTGGGGGCAACGCCCACGGCGCTGATGGGCCTGGTGCCCCCGCTGCTGCGCCGGTGGATGAGCGCCCATCCGGCCGTGCGCGTCTACATCGAACCCGGCACCTCCTCACTGCTGCTGGACCAGGTGCAGGCCGGCCATCTGGATGCGGCCATCATTGTGCACCCGGCCTTCGCCATGCCCAAGACCTGCGAATGGCGGCTGATGCGCAGCGAGGCGCTGATTCTTCTCGCGCCCCGGGACATGAAGGTGCGCGATCCGCTGCTCACGGCCGCACGCGAGCCCTTCATCCAGTACGACCGCAAGGTGGTGGCAGGAAAAATGGCGGATGAATACCTGCGGGGCCACGGCATCAAGCCGAAAGTGCGCTTCGAGCTGGACGGCATCGAGCAGATCGCACAGCTGGTTGCGGAAGGCTTCGGTGTCTCCATCCTGCCGGACTGGCCCGTGCTGGGACCGCCGGATGCCAGAACGCGCCGATGGCCGCTGCCCCCTCCGAGCCCGTCCCGCGAAGTGGGCATGGTGTGGCTGCGCTCTTCGGTGCGCTCCCCGCTGGCAGCCGCCTTGTCCGAGCTGATCGATTCCCGCTAGCGGACCATGCCCTGACCTGTGCCTGGCACGCAGGCTCTCAGAACAAGCTGCGCTGCGGCAGCAAAAGCGACGGGTGGTAGAGGCTGCAATCGAGCCGCAGCGGCTCGCGGTTGAACCCGTACCGACGGCAGGCCAGGGCGAAGCGCTGGCGCAGCAGCTCGGCCCAGTGGCCGGTACCTTTCATGCGCTGGCCGAACTCGGCGTTGTACACGCGGCCGGCCTCGCGCTGCTCGCCCTGGATGCCGTGCAGGTCGCGCACGCGCTCCATCACGCGGCGGGCGCGGTCGGGGTAGTGCACCTGCAGCCATTGCTCGAACAGCGGCGCCACTTCCCAGGGCAGGCGCAGCACGGCATAGAAGGCGTGGCGCGCGCCTGCGTCGGCGGCCGCCTCCAGCACCTTCTCCAGGTCTTCGTTGATGAAGGGAATCTGCGGTGCCAGGCTCACGCCCACGGGCACGCCCGCCTCGGTCAGCGCGCGGATGCTGCGCAGCCGGCGGTGCGGCGCGGCGGCGCGCGGCTCCAGGTGGCGTGCCAGATCGGCATCCAGCGTGGTCAGCGTGATGTGCACCGAGGCCAGGCCCTGGCGCGCCAGCGGGGCCAGCAGGTCCAGGTCACGCTCCACCCCGCTGCCCTTGGTGACGATGGAAAACGGGTGGCGCGCCTCGGCCAGCACTTCGATCAGGCGGCGCGTCAGCCCCAGCTCGCGCTCTATGGGCTGGTAGCAGTCGGTGACCGAGCCCAGCATCACGGGCGCGGCCACATGGCTGGCGCGCGACAGCTCGGCGCGCAGCAGCTCGGGCAGGTTCTGCTTGGCGATGAGCCGGGTCTCGAAGTCCAGCCCTGGCGACCAGCCCAGGTAGCTGTGCGTGGGCCGGGCATAGCAATAGATGCAGCCATGCTCGCAGCCCCGGTAGGGATTGAGCCCCATGTGAAACGGCAGGTCGGGCGACTGGTGGCGGCTCAGCGCCGAGCGGGCCTGCTCCCAGCGCAGTTCGGTGCGCAGGGTCGCGGCTTCCTCGCCTTCGGCAGGCGCCTCAAGGCTGCCCCAGCCGTCGTCAAAGGCCTCGCGCGGGTCGGTGGTGAAGCGGTGGGCCAGTTGGCTGGCTGCGCCCCGGCCCTTGATGGCGTGCAGGGGCACCCGGGCCGTGTCGTGATGAGGCGTGGGAGGACTGGGCAGCATGGGGCAACTGTATAAAAATACAGTCATACCAACAAGCACTCCCCGCATGCCTGCAGTTGCGAAGTGGGTTTTGCCGGCTTGGCAAGTGCCCACGCCAATCCGCACCGCACCGTGCGGGTTCGCTTGGCAGAACCCACACGGGCCTGCACAATGGGCCTATCGCACCAACTTGGTGCTTTTCTCTTTTCTGAAGATGCCTTGGCCCGGACAACCGCGTTGCCCGGGCTTTTGTCCGTTTGGGCGCCGCTGCCCTTCACTGCAGCCACGGCGCAAGCACACAAGGGAGCCAACACCATGGAGCGCAAGCCCCACATCATTCTTTCGTCCCTGGACCTGGAGCGCATCGAGGCCCTGCTGGACAAGCAACCCGCCTTCCCCGGCCGCGACGCGCTCGAGGCCGAGCTGGACCGCGCCGACGTGCTCGAACCCAAGGAAATGCCGCCCAATGTGGTGACCATGAACTCCACCGTGCGCTTCACGCTGCTGGAGTCGGGCAAGTCCAATACGCTGACCCTGGTCTATCCCAAGGAGATGGATGGCAGCTCCGACAAGGTGTCGGTCTTCGCGCCCGTGGGCATTGCCCTGCTGGGCCTGAGCGTGGGCGACCAGTCGCGCATGGCCGGTCCCTCGGGCCAGGTCACCGTGCGCGTGGATGCCATCGAGTTCCAGCCGGAAAGCGCAGGCGAGCTGCACCGTTGAACGCCGACCGGCGTGAAGCGAAAAAGGCAGCCAACCGGCTGCCTTTGTTGTTTGTGGACTGACGCACGGCGCCTCAGCGCAGGCCTGCCAGAAACGCCGCGATCAGGCCGGTGCCCACCAGGCCCGCCTGCCAGCGCAGCGCCATGTGCCAGCTGGGAACGTGGCGCTCCACGCGCTCGTACAGCAGATGGCCGGCCGCAATCGACAGCACGAAGGCCGTGCACATGCCCAGCAGGGCGGCGGGAATGGAATGTGGCCAGAAATGGCTTTCCACGGCATTGACCAGCAGGCAGACCGAGAAGTGCACGAGAAACACCGAGTACGAAATCTTGCCCAGCCGGCGCAGCGGCGCCCAGCCTTGTGCCTGGGCAAACGCGGGGCTGCGCATGGCCGCGACCAGGGCCAGCGCCGTGGCACCGGCCAGCGCGATGCGGTCGCGCCACTCCAGTGCCAGCGCCGCCACGACCAGGGCCACGATCAGCAGGGACCAGCTCCAGGCCGTCGAGGACTTGTCCGCATGCGCGGCCCAGTAGGCCAGCATGCCCAGGCCGTAGGCGCCAAAGAAGTACGGCGCCCACACATCCCATTGCGCATCCAGATTGAAGCCCAGCAGCGAGGCCGCCACGCCGATCACCACCAGCGCCTGCGCCACGCTCAGCGTCCAGGGCCAGCAGCGTGACAGGGCGTCGCCGCCAAAGCGGCGGCGCAGCAAGGCACCGCCCCAGCGCGTGCCGGCCAGCAGCAGCGCCGTCAGCGCAAAAAGCTGGAAGTCGATGGACACATACCAGACGCCCGCAGACAGCGACTCCTCGCCCACGATGTTCTGCAGCAGCAGCGCATGCGCCACCAGTTGCCAGAGATCGGGCTCGCCCGACACCGAGGCATGGTCGAACCAGGGCCGCACGGCGGCCGAGACCACGATGGCCACGACCAGCGCCACCGCATAGGGCACGACCAGACGCACGAAGCGGCGCCCGATGCGCGACCACGGATCGCTGTGCTGGCCGTGGCCTTGCGGCGCCATGCTGGCTGCCGCCAGGTAGCCGCCCAGCACCAGGAAGATCTGCACGGCCATGCGCGCATATTCATAGAGCCAGTCGATGAGGTCCGGCGCGGCCGGATGGGCGATATCGGACATGGGGCCGTAGAAGGCCAGGTGGTGCCAGACGATGGCGGCACAGGCCAGGCCCTTGGTGCAGTCGATCAGCGCACTGCGGCTAGCGTGGGACATGGGGCAATCTGCAATCTGCGAACGGGTCGGTAAGCGGGAGGCGCTGGGCCCGGGCCGCCTGGCCGCAAGCCCGCAAAGGCGCCATTGTGCGCCTTTTGACCGCGTCTTGCAGAAAGCTGACGCACCGCTTTCCAAGCCGCCCAGGACATGCCGGCACGCGAAGGCACAATGCATGCCATGACGCAATCCAAACCTCTTCCGGCGTTGAACCGGCAGTTCGTCTCGCACTTCGGCGAGATGGGCAGCCGCTGGGGCATCAACCGCACGGTAGGCCAGATCTACGCTCTGCTGTTTCTTTCGCCCGAGCCGCTCAATGCCGACCAGATCGCCGAGACGCTGGAGTTCTCGCGCTCCAACGTGAGCATGGGGCTCAAGGAATTGCAGGCCTGGCGCCTGGTGCAGCTGCGCCACCAGCCCGGCGACCGGCGCGAGTATTTCGAGGCGCCGCAGGATGTCTGGGAAATCTTCCGCCGCCTGGCCGAGGAACGCCGCCGCCGCGAGATCGAGCCCACCCAGTCCATGCTGCGCGCCGCCATGCTGGAGGAAGTCACCACCGAAGAGGAACGCTACGCCCAGCAGCGCATGCGCGACATGTACGAGCTGATCGACCGGCTCATGAACTGGTTCGACGACGTGCAGCGCCTGTCGCCCGAGACCGCCATGCAGCTCATGGGCATGGGCACGGCCGTGACGCGGCTGCTGGATCTGAAGGACCGCATCACGGGCGGCAAGGGCCGCGCCAAGGCGAACGACACCGACGATTGAACCTGGCAAGCCTGCGTACAAAAATGAGCTCCCGAGGGAGCTCATTGTGTTTACAGCAATGCTTCATTAGCGGTAAGCGCGTGCAAAAACTGGCGTAGCCCAAAGCGAGGGACACCGAGCAAGGGCCGCCCCCGCAGCGAGGGTGTCGTCCCCCTCCCGAAGAGAGAGGGGGAAGGCGCGAAGCGCCTCAGGGGGAGCTTTATTTCTCCCGGGCCAGGAGTTCGCGGCGCGTGGCCTCGTCGTCCATCAGTTCGTACCACATCGCGTTGAGCACCGCGAAGGCGGCCGCCAGCGGCAGGCCGAGCAACCAGGCGAAGTACCACATGGTGTTGTGTCCTTTCTTGACGTTGACTGTCGTTTCTTGATTCGGTGGATCAGTACGAGTGGCCACGGCCCTCGATGATGGACATCGGGTCGACCTTGCCGCGCAGCACGCTGTAGACCCAGCTGGTGTAGGCCACGATGAGGGGCACGAAGATCAGCGCGCACACCAGCATGATGAACAGCGTCACATGGCTGGACGAAGAGTCCCAGACCGTGAGGCTGTGCTGCGGGTTCAGCGACGAGGGCAGGATGAACGGGAACATGGACGCCCCCACGCTGGCGATGATGCCGGCGATGCCCAGGCCGCTGGACAGCAGGGCCAGCCACTCGCGGCGCAGCCACAGGCCCAGCGCCGCCAGCAGCGGCATCAGCAGGCCGATGGCCGGCACGGCCCAGAGCACGGGCCGGGCCTGGTAGTTGGCAAACCAGGCGCCCGCCTGCAGCGCAGCCGTCTTGAACAGCGGATTGGACGGTCCGGTGGTGTTGATCTCGCTGGTGATGCGGTAGCCATTGAGCGCGGCCAGCCACACGCCGGCCGCCGCGAACAGCACCGTGGTGGCGACGGCAGCCACCATGCCGAAGCGGCGCGCGCGCGCGGCCACATCGCCCTCGGTCTTGAACACCAGCCAGGACGCACCATGCATGAGCAGCATGCACAGCGAGACCAGGCCGGCGAGCAGCGCAAACGGGTTGAGCAGGCCGAAGAACGTGCCCTCGTAGTAGATGCGCATGTCGGGCGCCAGGCGGAAGGGCACGCCCTGCAGCACATTGCCCAGTGCCACGCCGAAGATCAGCGCGGGCACCACGCCGGCCATGCACAGCACGGCATCCCAGCGCGCGCGCCAGGCCGGCTCCTCGCGCTTGCTGCGGAACTTGAAGGCCACGGGCCGCAGGATCAGCGCCACCAGGGCCGCGAACATGGCCAGGTAAAAGCCCGAGAACGAGACCGCGTACAGCTGCGGCCAGGCCGCAAAGATGGCGCCGCCGCCCAGGATGAGCCAGACCTGGTTGCCTTCCCAGACCGGGCCCAGAGAGTTGATGACGACGCGGCGCTCCACATCGGTCCTGGCCGCCAGCGGCAGCAGCGCGGCAGCGCCCAGGTCAAAGCCATCGGTGACGGCAAAGGCGATGAGCAGCACGCCCAGCAGGCCCCACCACAGCAGGCGCAGGATGTCGTAGCTGATCAGTTCGTGAAGAATCATGGTGACAATCTCCCTTGGTCATTGCCCGCGGGCGAGTTTTTGCATCAGAGGGAAGTAGGTGGTCAGGTGCGGTGCGCTTTCCTCCTGCGGTCCCTTGCGGATGGCCTTCACCATGAGCTTCATCTCGATGACGAAGAGCACGGAGTAGATGGCGATGAAGCCTGCAATCGTCAGCAGCAGCGTGCCCGCGCCCAGGTTGGACACGGCCAGCGCCGTGGGCAGCACGCCTTCGATGATCCAGGGCTGGCGGCCCACCTCGGCCACGATCCAGCCGCACTCGGCCGCAATCCAGGGCAGGGGAATGGCGATCACAGCCAGCTTGAGCATCCACGGATGGGCGTCCAGCTTGCGCCGCACCGACAGCCAGAAGAACGCGGCCGTGAGCGCGATGAAGAACATGCCCAGCCCCACCATGATGCGGAAGGCCAAGAACAGCGGCCCCACGGCCGGCACGGTGTCCCAGGCGGCCTGGGCGATCTGCGCGTCCGTGGCCTGGTGCGGGTCGTCCACGTAGCGCTTGAGCAGCAGCGCGTAGCCCAGTTGCCCGCCCTTGTCCTCGAAGACGGCCTTGGCCTCGGCCGGCACCTGGCCCGTGGGGCCGGCGGCGCGGATGGCCTCCAGCGCGCCATAGGCCTCGATGCCGTTGCGGATGTACTGCTCGGTGCGCTGGACCAGGTCGTTGATGCCAGGGATCTCGGTGGTCAGCGAGCGCGTGCCGATCAGGCCCATGACCCAGGGAATGTGCACGGCGTAGTGCGTCTCGCGTGCGGCCTTGTCGGGGAAGCCGAAGGCCGTGAAGGCGGCCGGTGCGGGCTCGGTGTCCCACATGGCCTCGATGGCGGCCAGCTTCATCTTCTGGTGCTCCGACGACAGGTAGCCGCTTTCATCGCCCAGCACCACCACCGACAGCGCGGCGGCCAGGCCGAACGAGGTGGCCACCGTCATGGAGCGGCGCGCCAGCTGGATGTGCCGGCCCTTGAGCAGATACCAGGCCGAGACGCCCAGCACGAAGATGGCTGCCGTCACGTAGCCGGCCGAGACCGTGTGCACGAACTTGGCCTGGGCCACGGGGTTGGTCAGCACCGCGAAGAAGTCGGTGACCTCCATGCGCATGGTCTGCGGGTTGAACGCCGCGCCCACGGGGTTCTGCATCCAGCCGTTGGCGATCAGGATCCACAGCGCCGAGAAGTTCGAGCCCAGGGCCACGCACCAGGTGGTCACCAGGTGGCCGACCTTGCTCAGGCGGTCCCAGCCGAAGAAGAACAGGCCCACGAAGGTGGCTTCGAGGAAGAAGGCCATCAGCCCCTCGATGGCCAGCGGCGCGCCGAAGATGTCGCCCACGTAGTGGCTGTAGTAGCTCCAGTTCATGCCGAACTGGAACTCCATCACGATGCCCGTGGCCACGCCCATGGCGAAGTTGATGCCGAACAACGTGCCCCAGAACTTCGTCATGTCGCGCCAGATGGTGCGGCCCGTCATCACGTAGACGGTCTCCATGATGGCGATGATCACGGCCAGGCCGATGGTCAGCGGCACGAACAGGAAGTGGTAGAGCGCCGTTACCGCGAACTGCAGCCGCGATAGATCGACGATGTCGAGGTCCATGGTGAGATCCTTTCTCTCGGGGGTACTTGGTGAAATCCTTGATCAGCCGTCCTGCCGCAGGCGCGCCAGGGCCGCCTCGAACGGCGGTGTGCCGCGCAGCGCCTCGGACACCACGCGGCCCTGCTCCACCCACAGCAGCCGGTCGGCCAGTTGCGCCTCCCGCAGCTTGTGGGTGGCCAGCACCAGGGTGCGGCCCTGGGCTGCACTGTCCAGCCGCACCAGCAGGTCGGCGGCCGTGCGTGCATCCAGGCCCTCGGTCACTTCGTCCAGCAGCCAGCAGCGCGCGGGGCTCAGCAGCAGCCGCGCCAGCGCCAGGCGCCGTGCCTGGCCGCCGGACAGGCCCAGCCCGCCCTCGCCCAGCCGCGTGTCCAGGCCCTGCGCCATGGCGCGCACATCGCCGGCCAGCCCGGCGATTTCCAGCGCCGCCCACAGCGTGTCCTCGGCGGCCTCGGGGCAAGCCAGCAAAAGGTTGTCGCACAGGCTGTCCTCGAACAGTTCGGTGCGCTGCGTCATCCAGGTGCAGCGCCGGGCACGCACGGCGCCGGCCAGCGGCTGGAGCTCGCCGGCCATCAGGGACAGCAGCGTGGTCTTGCCCGCGCCGCTGGCGCCCAGCAGGGCGACACGCTCGCCTTCGGCGATACGGATGTCCTGGGCCAGCACGGCGGCACGGGGTGCCACGACCTGCTCCAGCTCAACCGCCAAGCCTTGCCTGGGCGCAGCCGGTTCGCAGGCGCCTTGCGCAGCGCCATCGCGCAGGGCGGGCGCCAGCCGGCGCGCGGCCAGCCAGCTGCGGCCGGCCTCCAGCGCGCCACGGCGCAACGCAGCAAAGGGCTCCATGGCCGTCAGCGCCAGCAACAGGGCCAGCGCGGCCACGGGGGCGCCCAGCAGGCCGGCCTCGGCCAGCCAGCCCACGCCCAGCAGCACACCGGCCAGGGCCAGGGCGCCGCACAGGCCCTGCACGAAGGAGGTTCGGGCCTCCAGGCCGTGGAGCTCGGCGTCGGCCTCGGCCACGCGGGCGTCCAGGGCGGCAATGCGTTCGCAATGCGCGGCCAGGGTGCCGGCCATGGCCAGCTCTGCCTGCCCGGCCACCAGGTCGGCCGTGCGGGCACGCAGGGACTCCAGCGCCAGCGCGCGGCGCACGGCGGGCCGGCGCGCACTGCGGGCCAGCCACAGGGCGCTGCCCAGGCCCGTGGCCAGCAGCCACGCAGCCAAGGCCATGCCCAGCCACCAGCGCATCAGGCCCAGTGCCAGGGCGGCCATCAGCGTGGCACCCGTGGCGGCCAGCAAGGGCACGAACAGGCGCAGGTACAGGCTGTCCAGCGCATCCACGTCGGCCGTCAGCCGCTGCAGCAGGCGCGCGGGCCGCAGGCGCAGGCTCAGGGCGGCGGCGGGCGTGGCCCAGCTGCGCAGCAGCCGCTCGCGCAGGGCGGCCAGCACGGCCAGGGTGGCGTCATGGGTGACCAGCCGTTCGGCATAGCGCGTGCCCGTGCGGCCCAGGGCCAGCAGGCGGATGCCGGCCGAGGGCATGAAGACGTCGAAGACGATGGCCGTGGCCGGCACCAGCCCGGCCAGCGCCGTGGCCGTGATGAACCAGCCCGACAGGCCCAGCAGCGCCATGCCCATGAGCACCGTGAGCAGGGCCAGCAGCGCGCCACCCAGCCACAGGCGCCGGGGCGCCATGCGCGCCAGGGCGGCAAGCACGGGCCAGAGGGTGGAGCGGGGCTTCATGCGGCCAGCTCCTGCGGGGCGGCATGGCCCGCCAGCTCCACCACGCGGTGCATGGCGGCGGCCAGTTCGGCATCGTGGGTGGCGACGATCAGCGTGCGCCCGCGTGCCAGCTGCAGCAGGGCATCGGTGACCTGGGCGGCCGTGGCCGGGTCCAGGTGGGCCGTGGGTTCATCGACCAGCAGCAGGCCTGCATCGCGCGACAAGGCCAGGCGCGCCAGTGCCAGGCGCACGATTTCGCCGCCCGACAGGCCGGCTCCGCCCTCACCCAGCGTGGCGCCGGGCCGGGTCTCGGCCAGCTTGCCCAACCCGGCCAGCCGCAGGGCCTGGCGCAGTTCGCCGAAGGTGAATCCCGGGCGGCCCAGCCGGAGGTTTTCGGCCACCGAGCCGGCGAACACATGCGGGCTCTGCCCCATCCAGGCCATGCGCGCGCGCAGCCGGCCGGCCGATTCGCCGTCGAGCAGCTGGCCATCGATATGGATGCGCCCAGGCTCGGCCACAGGCAGCAGGCCGGCAATCTGCGCCAGCAGCAGCGACTTGCCGCTGCCGCTGGGGCTCCACAGCGCCACATGCTCGCCAGGCCGCACGTCCACCGTGAGCGCCGGCAGCGTGACCGCGCCGCCTGGCGCCTGGGGCCGCACCTGCTCCAGGTGCAGGGCGCAGGCTTGGCCGGCCGCCCTGCCGGGCGCACTCAGCGCGCCGGGCAGCGGCTGCGCATCGCGGCCCAGCTCGCCCAGGGCCTGCAGCGCAGCCTCGCCGCTGGCACGGTCGTGCCAGACGGCAGACAGCTCACGCAGGGGATCGAAGAAGCTGGGCGCCAGCAGCAGCACGAACAGCGCCTGGCCCAGGCTCAGTGTCTGGCCCCAGCTGCCAAAGGGCAGATGGCCCAGCAGGTGAAAGCCCACGTAGACGGCCACCATGGCCACGCCCAGGGCCGAGAACAGCTCCAGCACCGCAGAGGACAGAAAGGCGATGCGCAGCACGCGCATGCTGCGTTCGCGCAGGGATTCGGCATTGGCGCGCAGCCGCTGCGCCGTGGCATCCACCGCGCCCAGGGCGCGCAGGGTGGACAGGCCGCGCAGCCGGTCGAGCAGGAAGGCGTTCATGCCGCCCAGCTCCAGCATCTGCGCCTGGCTGGCCGCCTTGGCGCGCCAGCCGACGATGGCCATGAACAGCGGGATCAGCGGTGCGGCCACCACCAGGATCAGCGCCACCACCCAGCTCTGGCTGGCCACGGCCAGCGCAATCACCAGCGGCACGGTGCGCACGCGCCACATGGCGGTCTGGTAGCGCGACAGCCAGGGCACGATGGCCTCGGCTTGCTCGGCCATGGCGCTGGCCGCCTGGCCCGAGGCCGCGCGCTGGCGGTCCAGCGGCGAGGTGCCCGCCAGCGTGCGCAGCACCTGCGCGCGCAGCGCACTCACCAGGCTGCGCGCCTGCAGGTTGGCGCGGCGTGTGCCGCTGGCATCGCACCAGGCGCGCAATCCGCCCAGCAGTGCCACGCCTGCCGCAAGCTGCCACAGTGGCTCCACGCCCGCGCCCGCGCCATCGGCCATGGACTGCACGACCAGCGCCAGCAGCAGCGCCTGGGGCAGCCACAGCAGCGAGGCCAGCACCAGGCGCCCCGTACCCGCCATCGGACGACGCGCCAGCTGGTGGAACTCAGGCAATGACGGGGTACAAGGTTTGTTCATTTATTCTGTAATTTCAGTATTTACTGAAATTACGCAAAGAATTCTAAACAAACTTGCTCCAGGCAAGTCGCTCGTAGGGGGAAGCCGAGTGAAGCAGTCAAGCGTGCGCAAGGGGTTTTGCGCAAACAACTTCGAGAACCGGACCCGCACAGCGTGGGTAATACCCAAAGAAAACGGCGCCCGAAGGCGCCGTCTGGCAGGGTAGGAGAAGAGCCCGTCCTGGACTCCCCGACCTTACGGCGTGGACAGCAGGCGGTCGCGCGCCTGGTTGTATTCGCGCTTGAGACGCTCCACCAGCTCGCCCGCACCCGTGACTTCGCGGATGGCGCCAATGCCCTGGCCGCAGCCCCAGATGTCCTTCCAGGCCTTCTTGGCGTCGCCGCCGAAGTTCATCTTGCTGGGGTCCGACTCGGGCAGGTTGTCGGGGTCCAGGCCTGCCGCACGGATGGACGGCGCCAGGTAGTTGCCGTGCACGCCCGTGAACAGGTTGCTGTAGACGATGTCATCGGAGGTGCCGTCCACGATGGCCTGCTTGTAGGCGTCGTGCGCACGCGCCTCATGCGTGGCAATGAAGGCCGAGCCGATATAGGCGAAGTCCGCACCCATGGCCTGGGCCGCGAGGATGGCACCGCCCGAGGCGATGGAGCCCGACAGCGCCACGGGGCCGTCGAACCATTCGCGGATTTCCTGGATCAGCGCGAACGGGCTCTTGACACCCGCATGGCCGCCCGCGCCCGCCGCCACGGCGATCAGGCCGTCGGCCCCCTTTTCGATGGCCTTGTGCGCGAACTTGTTGTTGATGATGTCGTGCAGCACCACGCCGCCCCAGCTGTGCACGGCCTGGTTCACGTCCTCGCGCGCACCCAGGCTGGTGATGACGATGGGCACCTTGTACTTGGCGCACATCTGCATGTCGTGCTCGAGCCGGTCATTGCTCTTGTGCACGATCTGGTTGATGGCGAACGGCGCCGAGGGCCGGTCCGGATGGGCCTTGTCCCAGGCGGCCAGGGTCTCGGTGATCTCGGCCAGCCAGTCTTCGAGCTGCTCGGCCGGGCGCGCGTTGAGCGCGGGCATGGAACCCACGATGCCGGCCTGGCACTGGGCGATCACGAGCTTGGGGTTGCTGATGATGAACAGCGGCGAGCCGATCACTGGCAGGGCCAGTTTCTTCAGCGCCGGGGGAAGCTTGGACATGCGTTGTCTCCGTTGGTTCTCGGTGTCTTTGTCTGCGTTGTGCCGTGCGGGAGCGCCGGGTCAGAAGGCGTCCATGGGCAGTGCCATCACGCTGTCGCCGCCGTGCACGATGGCATCGCGCAGGCCCGCCGCCTTGACGAGGATGTGCTCGGCATAAAAGCGCGCCGTCGCAATCTTCGCGCGCATGAAGGCCTCGTCCTGTCCCTTGTGCAACAGCTGCTCGGCCACCAGCAGGGCGCGGCCCATCTGCCAGCCTGCGACGAGGTTGCCCGCCAGCATCAGGTAGGGAACGCTGCCGGCGTACACGGCATTGGGCTCGGCCTTGGCCTGGCCCGAGACGAAGTGCACCGCCTCCACGAAGGCCTGGCGCGCAGCGGCCAGTTGGCGGGCCACGGCCAGTGCCTCGGGCGTGCCGCTGGCGGCCAGCTCGGCCTCGGTCTTCTCGATCTGGCCCGCAATGGCCAGCGCGGTCTGGCCGCCATCGCGCGCCGTCTTGCGGCCCACCAGGTCATTGGCCTGGATGGCGGTCGTGCCTTCGTAGATGGTCAGGATCTTGGCGTCGCGGTAGTACTGGGCGGCGCCCGTCTCCTCGATGAAGCCCATGCCGCCGTGCACCTGCACGCCCAGGCTGGTGACTTCCAGGCTCATCTCGGTGCTGTAGCCCTTGACCAGGGGCACCATGAATTCATAGAAGGCCGCATTGGCCTCGCGCACCTGGGCGTCGGCATGGTGGTGGGATGCGTCGTAGGCCGCGGCGGCCGTGGCCGCCATGGCGCGGCAGCCCTCGGTGTAGGCACGCATGGTCATGAGCATGCGGCGCACATCGGGGTGGTGGATGATGGTGGCGCTAGCCTTCACACTGCCGTCCACGGGGCGGCTTTGCACGCGCTCGCGGGCATAGGCCACGGCGTGCTGGTAGGCGCGCTCGGCCACGGCAATGCCCTGCACGCCCACGGCGTAGCGGGCCGCGTTCATCATGATGAACATGTATTCGAGGCCGCGGTTCTCCTCGCCAACCAGATAGCCGATGGCGCCCCCGTTGTCGCCGTACTGCAGCACGGCCGTGGGCGAGGCCTTGATCCCCATCTTGTGCTCGATGCTCACGCAGTGCACATCGTTGCGCGCGCCCAGCGAGCCATCCTTGTTGACCAGGAACTTGGGCACCACGAACAGGCTGATGCCCTTGACGCCCTCGGGCGCCCCGGCCACGCGGGCCAGCACCAGATGGACGATGTTCTCGGCCATGTCGTGCTCGCCATAGGTGATGAAGATCTTGGTGCCGAAGACCTTGTAGCTGCCATCGGGCTGCGGATCGGCCTTGGTGCGCACCAGGGCCAGGTCGGAGCCGGCCTGGGGCTCGGTCAGGTTCATGGTGCCGGTCCACTCGCCGGTCACCAGCTTCTCGAGATAGGTGGCCTTGAGCTCATCGCTGCCGGCCGTCAGCAGGGCCTCGATGGCGCCGTCGGTCAGCAGCGGGCACAGCGCAAAGCTCAGGTTGGCGCTGTTGAGCATTTCCACGCAGGCCGCGCCAATCGTCTTGGGCAGGCCCTGGCCGCCAAAATCCTGCGGATGCTGAAGGCCCTGCCAGCCGCCTTCGGCGTACTGGCGAAAGGCCTGCTTGAAGCCCGCCGTGGTGGTGACCACGCCGTCCTTGAGGCTGGAAGGCGCCACGTCGCCCGGCAGGTTCAGAGGTGCCACCACGCCTTCGCACAGCTTGGCGCATTCCTCCAGCACGGCCTGGGCCGTCTCCAGGCCAGCCTCCTCGAAACCGGGCAACTGCGCCACCTGGTCGATCTGCGCCAGATGCTCCATGGCGAACAGCATGTCTTTGAGGGGAGCCGAGTAAGTCATTGTTGAACCTTCCTGAACAGAGCCTGGACCGCCGGCGCGCAGCGCGCGGCGACCTGGGACAGCGGGCGCGCCGCCACAGCACTACTGCATTGCTGCGTTATTGCGTGACGCGGCCCGATGCGTTGACGATGGACAAATCCACGAATTTCGAGCCCGCCTGCGAGCCCGGACGATAGGTAACCCAGTAGCCGCCCAGATCGAAGGCGTCCAGGCCGCGCAGCGAAGCGGCCAGCTTGTCGCGCGTCAGCGGCTGGGTGCGGCGCATGGCCTCCACGATGACGCGGGCGTTCACATAGCCTTCCATCATGGCGTAGCTGACCGGCACGGTCAGCGACTTGCCGGCAGCGGTGGCCGCGTCCCTGAACTCCTTGTTCAGGCGCATGGTCACCTTGTAGGGACTGGGCACGACCTGGGCAATGGACAGGCCGCTCATGAACTCCACGGGCAGGCGCTTGGCCAGTTGCTCGATATCGGCTTCGGACGTCGCGTAGATCTGGGCCGTGCCACCCGCCATGCGGTACGCCTCGACGAAGGCCGAGGTCACGGGGCTGGAGGCCACCACCATCACGGCCTGCGCCGAAGGCTGGGCCTTTTGCAACTGGGACACGGCCTTGTCCATGGCGCCCTTGCCCGTGCTCAGCGAGGCGCTGACCACCAGCTTGGCCTTGGAAGGCGCAATCGCCTTGTCCACGAGTTCCGCCACGGCCTTGGCATCCGGGCGTTCGTCATGCAGCAGGGCCAGGCGCGTGATGCCCACGGTGGCCAGGTGCGAGGCGATCTTGGCCATTTCCTCGGGCAGGTTGGCGCGCGTGCTGAAGATCTGGGGATTGCTCAGCACCCGCGTGTCCGTGCTCTGGTAACCCACCAGGGAGATCTGGGACTGGTCGAGCAGCTTGCTGTCCAGCAGCGCCGCCATGTTGCGGTTGCCGAAGTAGCCGGCCAGCACCACGGGCTTGGACTCGTCCAGCAGCTTGCGGGTCTTGTCCACGGTTTCCTCGGGGTGGCCCACATCGTCTACGGTGACCAGTTGCACGGGCTGGCCCTGCACGCCGCCGGCCTTGTTGATCTGGTCGAAGTACAGGCGCATGCCCTGGGCATAGGCACGGCCCTGCGTCGCACCGGCTCCCGACATGGGTGCCACCTGCCCCACCACCCAGGCGTTGGCCTCGGCGGCCAGCGCCATGGCGCCACAGACAAAGGCCACGGCCGTGCGGGCCAGGCGCAAGCGCATCATCTTCATTTCAATCTCCCTCTCGGTTCATGCCATCGCCAGCACCGGCTGGCGGCCAAGTCCGTTGTTGTAGTCGGTGGTGCGCGCCGTGACCAGCGGACCATCCCGGAATCCATGACGGAAAAAGAGGGGCCTGTGCCCCTCATTTTTCAGCTTCAGCCGCTTACAGCGCCTGCACCAGTTCCGGCACGGCCTGGAACAGGTCGGCCTCCAGGCCGTAGTCGGCCACCGAGAAGATCGGTGCCTCGGGGTCCTTGTTGATCGCCACGATCACCTTGGAGTCCTTCATGCCGGCCAAATGCTGGATGGCGCCCGAGATGCCCAGGGCGATGTACAGCTGCGGCGCCACGATCTTGCCGGTCTGGCCGACCTGCAGGTCGTTGGGCGCATAGCCCGCATCCACCGCAGCGCGCGAAGCGCCGATGGCGGCACCCAGCTTGTCGGCCAGGGGTGTGATGACTTCCTGGAACTTCTCGCTGCTGCCCAGCGCGCGGCCACCGGAGACGATGATCTTGGCAGCCGTCAGTTCCGGGCGGTCGTTCTTGGTGACCTCGCGGCCCACGAAGCTGCTCTTGCCGTTGTCGCCAGCGGCTGCCAGCTGCTCCACCTGGGCGCTGCCGCCCGTGGTGGCCGCTGCGTCAAAGCCCGTGCCGCGCACGGTGATGACCTTGATCTTGTCGCTGCTTTGCACCGTGGCAATGGCGTTGCCTGCGTAGATGGGGCGCTCGAAGGTATCGGCGCTGTCCACCTTGGTGATGTCGCTGATCTGGGCCACATCCAGCTTGGCGGCCACGCGCGGCGCGGCGTTCTTGCCGCTGGCGGTGGCGGGGAACAGGATGTGGCTGTAGTTCGAAGCAATCGCCAGCACTTGCGCTGCAATGTTCTCGGCCAGGCCGTCCTTCAGGCTGGCGCCATCGGCGTGGATGACCTTGGACACGCCAGCGATCTGGGCCGCGGCCTGCGCAGCGGCGCCGGCATTCTCGCCCGCCACCAGCACATGCACGTCGCCGCCGCAGGCCAGGGCCGCAGTGACGGTGTTGAGCGTGGCGCTCTTGATGGAAGCGTTGTCGTGTTCTGCAATAACGAGGGATGTCATGTCGCTGTCTTCCTTAGATCACTTTGGCTTCGTTCTTGAGCTTGCTGACCAGGGTCGCCACATCGGGCACCTTCACGCCAGCGCCGCGCTTGGCGGGCTCGGCCACCTTGAGCGTCTTCAGGCGCGGGGCCACATCCACGCTCAGCTCTTCAGGCTTGACCGTGTCCAACTGCTTTTTCTTGGCCTTCATGATGTTGGGCAGCGTGACGTAGCGCGGCTCGTTCAGGCGCAGGTCGGTGGTGATGACGGCCGGCAGGCTCAGGGCCAGGGTTTCCAGGCCGCCGTCCACTTCACGGGTCACGTTGACCTTGTCGCCAGCGACTTCGACCTTGGAGGCGAAGGTGGCTTGCGGCAGGTCGGCCAGGGCTGCCAGCATCTGGCCGGTCTGATTGGCATCGTCGTCGATGGCCTGCTTGCCCAGGATGATCAGGCCGGGCTGTTCCTTGTCCACCAGCGCCTTGAGCAGCTTGGCGACGGCCAGGGGCTGCAGCTCCTCGGTGGTCTCCACCAGGATGCCGCGGTCGGCACCGATGGCCATGGCCGTGCGCAGGGTTTCCTGGCACTGGGCCACGCCGCAGGAGACGGCGATGACTTCGGTGGCCACGCCCTTTTCCTTGAGGCGAACGGCTTCTTCGACGGCGATTTCGTCAAAGGGGTTCATGCTCATCTTGACGTTGGCGATGTCCACGCCCGTGCCGTCCGACTTCACGCGGACCTTCACGTTGTAGTCCACCACGCGCTTGACCGGGACCAAAACCTTCATTGCAGCGGCTCCTGATTGATTGATAGATTGACGTTTACGTAAACCGAAATCATTGTATGCGGCGCTGCAGCAGCTGCGGCAGGTTTCCCTGACGGCCGAGGGCCGCATGCGCGCTCACAAAAAAGAACGATCGTGCCATTTTAAGCACGACCCTTGAGATTTCCTGCGGGGGAACAGCCTGAATTCAGGGTATGCACCTAGGAATAATCCTAGCTGCTTTTCTCTGCTGCCTGAGCCACCACGCCCCCGCGTTCGGTGATCTGTACCACCTGCTTGGGGACCGGCAGGCTCACGCCCGCGGCACGCAGGCCGCGCAGCACGGCGAGGTTCACCTCGGAGCGCACATTGCCCTGGCCATTTTGCGGGTCGTTGATGTAGTAGCTGAGACTGAACTGCAGACCCTGCTCGACGAAGTCGACCAGAGCCACCGAAGGCGCCGGCGTCTTGAGCACGCGCGGCTGCGCGGCTGCGGCTTCGAGCAGGATGCCGCGCACCTGCTCCACATCGCTGTCCATGCCCACGACGATGTTGGTGGACAGGCCGAACTTGACGTCGAATCCGGTGAGGTTCTCCACACGCTGGGTGATCAGCGTCTCGTTGGGCACGATGGATTCGCGGCCGTTGAGCGCGCGGATGATGGTGTAGCGCGTGCGGATGTCGGTGATGCGGCCCTCGAAGCCATCCACGCGCACGTTGTCGCCGATGCGCAGCGCGCGTTCGATCAGCACCAGAAAGCCGCTGACGTAGTTGGAGGCGATCTTCTGCATACCGAAACCCAGGCCCACGCCGATGGCGCCGCCCATGACGGACAGCGCCGTCAGGTCCACGCCCACCATGGACAGCGACACCAGCAGCCCCACCAGGATCAGCACGCTGCGCGTGATGTTCATGGCCACCTTGCGCATGGACAGGTCGCTGACCCACTGGTTGATGACCTTCTGCTCGAACAGCGTTGCCACCCACAGCACGGCCACCATCATCAGGCCCGCCGACAGCGTGCCCTCGATCAGGTTGAGCAGGCTGACCGGCGTCTTGCCGATGTTGAACTGCAGGGCCTCCAGCTCCTCCATGACCTGCGGCAGCAGGCCGATGCTGTGCAGCACGGCCGCGCCCCAGGCCAGCCAGGAGAAGATGCGCTCGATCAGACGCACCACGGTGGAGTGGGGGAAGGTCCGGCTGAGCACCCGCGCCACGAAGCGGATCACCGACAGGGACACCAGCAGCGACACGGCCACGCGCAGCCAGAACACCGTGGAAAACCGCGCCAGGATCTCCTGGCTGGTGAAGACCAGCACCAGCGCCAGCAGCGGGAACAGGGCGCCATCGAGCGCATGGCGGCCTATCCATACGGAGGGCTTTCCATCGTTGAGATGGCCGTAGCGCGCATGCAGGCCGCGCATGGCGCCGTAGGCCAGCAGCAGGCAGGCGATGAGCACGGAGAACTCCAGCCAGGCGCTGGAGCTTTGGAAGTCGTTGATGAGCTTGTCGAAGATATCCATGGGTCAGGGCCGTTCCGCCGCAAGGGCGCAGGCCGCCATCATCGCCCAGATCCAGGACAGGCCGACCGGACCGGGACCTACATGCAGGTCGGTCAGCGGCCCGTCTTCCAGGCCGGTTCGCGCTTGGCGGCGAAGGCCTGGGCGCCCTCCTGGGCGTCGGCATCCATCATGTTGGCGGCCATGGTCTGGCCGGCCAGCTGGTAGGCCGCCTCGATGCCCATCTCGCGCTGGCGGTAGACCAGCGCCTTGCCCATGGCCACGGCCGCACGGGGCTTGCTGACGATGGACTGCACGAAGTGCTCGACGGCATCGTCCAGCGCCTCATCGGCCACCACGCGGTTGACCAGGCCCTGCTCCAGCGCCTGCTGGGCGTCGATGAAGTCGCCCGTGAGCAGCATCTCCATGGCCTGCTTGGCCGGCACATTGCGCACCAGCGGCACGCTGGGGGTGGCGCAGAACAGGCCATAGTGGATGCCGCTGGTGGCAAAGCGTGCCGCCTGCGCAGCAACGGCCAGATCGCACTGGGCGACGAGCTGGCAGCCTGCCGCCGTGGCAATGCCGTGCACGCGCGCGATCACGGGAACGGGCAGCCGGTGGATGGACAGCATCATGCGGCTGCACTGGGCGAACAGCTTCTGGTAGTAGTCCAGCTGCGGATGTGCCGCCATGTCCTTGAGGTTGTGCCCCGCGCAAAAGGCCTTGCCGGCCGCAGACAGCACGACCACGCGCACGGACTCGTCGCGCGCCACGTCGTCCAGCGCCTGCTGCAGCTGCGTGAGCATCTGCTCGCCCAGGGCATTGAAGCGCTGCGGGTCGTTGAGCGTGAGGCGCACGACGCCGCGCGCGTCGCGCTGCACGTCGAGCAGGGGGCTGGCTTCAGAAGGATGGGTGCTCGCGTTCATGGTGCTCCAGATCCGGTTCAGAGGTCGGCCAGCACGCGCACGTGCGCTTCCACGCTGCGCGCAAGCGGCCCCATCACATAGCCGCCTTCCAGGCAGGAGACGATGCGCCCCTTGGAAAAGCGCCGCGCGATGTCCTTGATGCGCGAGGTGATCCAGGTGAAGTCCTGCTCGGTCATGCCCAGCTGGCCCATGTCGTCCTCGCGGTGGGCGTCGAAGCCGGCGCTGATGAAGATCAGCTCGGGCTTGAAGGCCTCCAGGCGCGGGATCCACATCATCTCGACGATCTCGCGGATGTCCATGCCCTTGGTATAGGCGGCCACCGGCACGTTGACCATGTTGGCGGCCGGGTGCTGGTCGCCGCTGAAGGGATAGAACGGGTGCTGGAAGATGCCGCACATGAGCACGCGGTCGTCGCCGGAGAGGATGTCCTCCGTGCCGTTGCCGTGGTGCACGTCGAAATCGATCACGGCCACGCGCTTGAGGTGGTGACGGCTGAGCGCGTACTTCACGCCCACGGCCACGTTGTTGAAGAAGCAAAAGCCCATGGCCTGGTGGCGCGTGGCATGGTGGCCCGGAGGGCGCACGGCGCAAAAGGCGTTCTCCAGCTCGCCGGCCATCACCGCATCGGTGGCCGCCAGCGCGGCGCCGGCCGCATGCAGGGCGGCCGAGAAGGTGTGGCTGTTGATGGAGGTGTCGGTGTCGATCTGGGAGTACTCGGGGCCACCGGCCTGCTGCTCCTCGACCAGGCGCTGGGTCAGGCCCTGCAGCGCAGCCACATGCATGCGGTCATGGGCCAGTTCGATGTCGGCCAGCGAGGCCTGGGGGGCCTCGTGCCGCTCCAGCGCATCGGCCACGCCGGTCACCAGCAGCCGGTCCTCGATGGCGTCGAGCCGGGCCGGGCATTCCGGGTGCCCCGGCCCCATCTCATGCCGCCAGCACTCCCTATGGGTGAAATAACCCGTCTTGCCCACAGTGATGTCTCCGCGATGTTTTTTTTAGGATAACGTCGCGCCATGCAAGCAACACACAAGATCAAGGCGCTTCTGGATCAGCTTAACACGGTGGTTGTAGGGAAACCGGCTCAGGTCCGCGACAGTGTGGCCTGCCTGCTGGCTGGGGGACACCTGCTGCTGGAAGACGTTCCCGGCGTGGGCAAAACCACGCTGGCGCATGCGCTGGCACACAGCTTCGGGCTGCAGTTCTCGCGCGTGCAGTTCACGGCCGACCTCATGCCCAGCGACCTCACCGGCGTGTCCATCTACGAGCGCGCCAGCGAGACCTTTGTCTTCCACCCGGGCCCCGTTTTCGCCCAGGTGCTGCTGGCCGACGAGATCAACCGCGCCAGCCCCAAGACGCAGAGCGCCCTGCTCGAAGCCATGGAGGAGCGACAGGTCTCGGCCGAGGGCCGCACGCACCGCCTGCCCGAGCCCTTCTTCGTGATCGCCACCCAGAACCCGCAGGAACAGCTGGGCACCTTCCCGCTGCCCGAAAGCCAGCTGGACCGCTTCCTGATGCGCATCAGCCTGGGCTATCCCGACCGCGCGGCCGAGCGATCCCTGCTGTCCGGCAATGGCCGGCGCGCCCAGGCCGACGCGCTGGCACCGCTGCTGACCACGCAGGAGCTGCAGGACCTGCAGGCTGCCGTGCTGCAGGTGCATGCCAGCGATGCCCTGCTCGACTATGTGCAGGACCTGCTGGAAGCCACGCGCTCGGGCCAGTGGTTCATACAGGGCCTGTCGCCTCGCGCGGGCATTGCGCTGCTGCGCGCGGCCCGGGCCGTGGCCCTGATGGAAGGGCGCGACTACGTGGCGCCCGACGATGTGCAGGCCATCCTGCCGCAGACGGCGGCCCACCGCCTGGTGCCGATAGGCTCCAGCGGCCGGGGCGCCGTGGAGCAGGTGCGCGCCATGCTGGACGCCGTGGCGCTGCGCTGATGCCGGCCGCTCCCGCGTCTTCGCCCGGCGCCCCCCAGCCGGGGGCATCGCTGCGCCAGCGCTGGTCTCCCGCGCGGCGCGTGCGCCAGTGGTGGCATGCCCGCCTGCCCCGCACGGACAGCCTGAAGCTGACCCAGCGCAATGTCTACATCATGCCGTCGCGTGCAGGTTGGGCCCTGGCGCTGACGCTGTGCGTGCTGCTGGTGGCCGCCATCAACTACCAGCTCAATCTGGGCTATCTGCTGACGTTCCTGCTGGCCGGCAGCGCGGCAGCGGGCATGGTGGTCGGCCACGGCAATCTGCGCGGCCTGGCGTTGCATCTGCTGCCTCCGGCCGGCAGCTTTGCCGGCCAGCCCTGCCGCTTCGACGTGGTGCTGCACAACACGCGCCGCAGCACGCGTTGGGGCATAGGCCTGGCCGTGCAGGGCGATACGGCGGCCACCGACTGGACCTGGATCGATGTCCCGGCACAGGGCAGCACCACGGCGCAACTGGCTTTCACGCCACTGCGCCGAGGCCTGCAATCGCTGCCCACGATCACGGCGGCCACACGCTACCCGCTGGGCACCTTCCGCGTCTGGGCGCTGTGGCGCGCGCAGACCCAGGCCTGGATCTACCCGGCGCCCGAACACAATCCTCCGCCCCTGCCTGCGGCCAGTGCCGATGCCGGTGGCCGCAGCGCGGCCTCCACGCGCCACGGCGACGAGTTCGATGGCGTGCGTGCCTACCGGCGCGGTGATGCACTCAAGCTGGTGGTCTGGAAAAAGGCTGCCCAGGCCTTTGCCACGGGCAGTGACCAGCTGGTGAGCCGCGACCGCCCGCTGTCCCAGCAGCACCGCCTGTGGCTGGACGCCAAGGCCACCGGCCTGGCCGACCCCGAGGCCCGCCTCAGCCGCCTGACCGCCTGGGTGCTGGTCGCACGCCAGCAGGACCTGACCTGGGGCCTGCGCCTGCCCGACGGCCGCGAGATCGCCCCCGACCAGGGCGCGGCCCACGCCACGCTCTGCCTGGAAGCCCTGGCGACCTGCCCATGAATCGCACGTCCATGCCCTCCTCCTTCCAAGCCATTGCGCAGCCCGCGGCCACCTGGCGCCAGCGCCTGGCCGCCCTGCCGCGCGATGCGCGCGACACCCTGTTCCTGCTGGCCGTGGTCGCCTGGGTGCTGATGCCCCAGGCCGCCCACACGCCCTGGTGGACCATGGTCTTCGTGGCCGGCCTGCTGCTGTGGCGCGGCCTGATGGCCTGGCGCGGCCAGCCCCTGCCCGGCCGCTGGGTGCTGGGTGGATTGCTGCTGCTGGCCGTGGGCGCCACCTGGGTCTCGCACGGCACCTTTATCGGGCGCGATGCGGGCGTGACCCTGATCGTGCTGCTGCTGGCGCTCAAGACGCTGGAGCTGCGCGCCCGGCGTGATGCCATGGTGGTGTTCTTCCTGGGCTTCTTCGCGCTGCTGGCCAACTTCTTCTACTCGCAGTCCCTGCTGCTGGCCCTGGCCATGGTGCTGGGCCTGCTGGGCCTGCTCACGGCCCTGGTCAATGCCCACATGACCGCCGGCCGCCCGCCGCTGACACAGGCGCTGCGCACGGCAGCCCTGCTGGCGCTGTGGGGTACGCCGGTCATGGTGGCGCTGTTCCTGTTCTTCCCGCGCATGGCGCCGCTGTGGGGTGTGCCCAGCAACGACCTGGCCGGCCGCAGCGGCCTGTCGGAAAACATGCGCGTGGGCTCCATGGCCTCGCTGGTGCTGGACGAAAACGTGGCCCTGCGCCTGCGTTTCGATACGCCCGACGGCGCACCGCCGCCGGCCAACGCCCTCTACTTCCGGGGGCCCGTGCTGTCGCGCTTCGATGGCCAGGAATGGGAAATGGATGTGGAGGCCGGACTGGAAGGCGCCCAGCTGCGCGTATCGGGTGAAGGCGTGCGCTATCAGATGACCATCGAGCCCAGCCGCCGCCCCTGGCTGACCATGCTCGACGCCACGCCCCAGCCCCCCGAACTGCCCCAGGGCATGGGTACCGCCCGCATGACGCCCCAGCTGCAATGGCTGACCTGGCGCCCCATCACCGACGTGGTGCGCATCAGCGCCCAAAGCCATGTGAAGTTCAGCTACGGGCCGCTGCAGCCCACCCGCGCCCTGCGCCGGTACACCCAGCTGCCGCAGGGCAGCAACCCGCGCACGCTGGAGCTGGCGCGGCAGATGCGCGCCGACCCGCAACTGGCCGACGCCCCGCCCCGCGCCTGGGTACAGGCCGCACTGGAACGCCTGCGTACGGGCGGCTACACCTACGTGCTGGATCCTGGCGTGGTGGACAGCGTGCACACGGCCGATGACTTCTGGTTCGACAGCAAACAGGGATTCTGCGAGCACATCGCCTCGGCCTTCGCCGTGCTGATGCGCGGCATGGGCGTGCCTGCCCGCATCGTCACCGGCTACCAGGGCGGCGAGCGCAACCCTGTCGATGGCTACTGGACCGTGCGCAACGCCGACGCCCACGCCTGGACCGAGGTCTGGCTGGCGGACGAGGGCTGGGTGCGCATCGACCCCACCGGCGCCGTGGCTCCGTCGCGCGTGGGCGAGTTCCAGCGCCTGCGCGCCCCCCAGGGTGCCATTGCGGGCGCCGTGGGCAACTTCGTGGGCGTGGGCATGCTGCAGCAGATGCGCGCCGTGTGGGAGGCCGTCAACAACGGCTGGAACCAGTGGGTGCTGAACTACACGCAAAGCCGCCAGCTGGACCTGCTCAAGAACCTGGGCGTGCAGTCGCCGTCGTGGGTGGACATGCTGCGCCTGCTGGGCGCACTGGCCGGCGTGGCCGCACTGGCCTGGCTGGCCTGGATGGCCCGCGCCCAGCGCAGCAGCCGCGATGAATGGCTGCGCCTGATGGACAGGACCCGCGCCCGGCTGCGCCGCATCGGCCTGGATGCCGATGCCAGCCTGCCCCCGCGCGCGCTGGCAGCCCAGGTCATGGACCGCTGGGGCCAGGACGACGCCACGGCCGCCAAGGCCCTGCACGACTGGCTTTTGGACATGGAGCGCCAGCGCTACGCACGCGCCCCCCAATCCGTCCCCCGATCCGCACCCCAGTCCGCACCCAATTCCGCACCCGATACCCCCGGCCTGCCCGCCCTGCGACGCCAATGGCGGGCGCTGGACTGGCCACGCACTCCGCAGCCACGGCCACAAGCCGCCGCTGCCGGCCCCACGACAAGCACACCATGACCAAGCAACGACTGATCCCTTCCGCCCTGCTGCTGCTCGCGGCCGCCGCCCTGCCCTGCGGCGCGCTGGCCAGCAAGCCGGCGCCCGCCCAGACCGGCGCAGCCAAGACTGCCACCAAGTCCACGGCCAAACCTTCCACGAAAAAGCGCACGGCCGCTGCTGCCGCCGCCACGGCGGCAGGCGGCGCCGCCGTGGCCAGGACCGTGCAGGGCAGCACGCCCTACGGAGAACGGCCTGATGCCATGCAGATGGCCGCCGACATTGCGATGCGCCACGACCTGCCGGTGGACTGGGTGCGCGACACCATCGCCCAGGCGCACTTTCTGCCCCAGGTTCCCCGCCTGATGACGCCGGCTGCCCAGGGCACGGCCAAGAACTGGGGCGTCTACCGCAGCCGCTTTGTCGAGCCTGTGCGCATACGCGCCGGAACCCGTTTCTGGCAGGCCAATGCCGCCGCGCTGGCGCGTGCCGAAAAGCAGTACGGTGTGCCGGCCGAAATCATCGTCGGCATCATCGGCGTGGAGACCATCTACGGCCAGCAGATGGGCAACTTCCGCGTGATCGACGCCCTGGCCACGCTGAGCTTCGACTTCCCCGCAGCCCACCCCCGCGCGCAGGCACGCACCGAGTACTTCCGCGGCGAGCTGGAGCAGTTCCTGCGCTTCACGCACCGCGCCGCAACGGACCCGTTCTCGCTGCGCGGCAGCTACGCGGGCGCCATGGGCATGGGCCAGTTCATGCCCAGCAGCTGGGTGAAGTGGGCGGTGGACTTCGACGGCGACGACCGCATCGACCTGTTCGGCAGCGCGGCCGACGCCATCGGCTCGGTGGCCAACTACTTTGTCGCGCATGGCTGGAAAAGCGGCATGCCCACCCACTACCCTGTGATCATGCAGGCCCAGGGCGCCGACCTGGCCGCCCTGCTGGCGCCCGACATCCTGCCCCAGTTCACGGCCGACGAGATGGCTGCGCGCGGCGTACAGCTGCCGGGCAGCGGCGCGGCGCATCAAGGGCCGCTGGCCCTGGTCAAGCTGGAGAACGGCGCGCAGGGCCAGCCGCTGTACATCGCGGGCACGGAGAACTTCTATGCCATCACGCGCTACAACTGGTCCAGCTACTACGCGCTGTCCGTGATCGAACTGGGCCAGGAAGTCGCTGCGGCCATGGGCCGCTGATCCGGCCATCCAAACCGTCGAGGCCGTCAGGGCCGCCGCATGCGGCACATCGCAGGCTGCTCGGCACGCGCCGCCTCGATTTCTCGCACCACGCGGAAGCCGTAGCCCGAGCCCTCCACATCGAAGGGCACGCCGGGCGCGCCCTGCCTGTCCATGACACCGACCACCAGCGCCTGCTGGAACTGGTGGTCGGCCGCGCGCATGCGGCCCTTGCGCCCGGCCAGCGTCACGTCCGCGCTTTCCAGCGCCTGCGCCACGGCCACCGTGTCGGTGCTGCCCGCACGCGCCATGGACTGGGCCAGGGCCTCGATCATCAGCTGCATGCGCATGTGCACATAGTCATCGGCAGGCCTGGGAAAGCGCTCGCGGAATGACTTGTAGAAGGCCTGGCTGTCGGGGCCCGGCACGTTGGGCAGCCAGTCGGCCACGGCCAGCACCTTGCCCACGCCGGCCTCGCCTAAAGCGGCTGGCGCGCCCAGCGCATTGCCGTAGAAGGTGTAGAAGCGGCCGTCAAAACCCGCCTCCCGCGCGGCCTTGACCAGCAGCATCAGATCGTTGCCCCAGTTGCCCGTGATCACGGCCTGGGCACCGCTGGCCTTGATCTTGGCGGCATAGGGCGCAAAGTCCTTGACGCGGCCCACGGGGTGCAGCTCGTCGCCCACGATGGCCACATCGGGCCGCTGCGCGGCCAGCTGGCGCCGTGCCTCGCGCAGCACGGCCTGGCCAAAGCTGTAGTCCTGCCCGATCAGGTAGGCGCTGCGCACGGCCGCGTCCTCGCGCAGCACCTGCATCAGCGCGGCCATGCGCATGTCGGCATGGGCGTCGAAGCGAAAGTGCCAGAAGCTGCAGCGCTCGTTGGTGAGCGCAGGATCGACGGCCGAGTAGTTCAGGTACAGCACGCGCCGGGCCGGATCGCGCTCGTTGTGCTTGGCAATGGCATCGACCAGCACGGCGGCCACGGCCGAAGAATTGCCCTGCATGACCACGCGCGCACCGCCGTCGATGGCTGCGCGCAGCGCGGACAGCGCCTCCTCGTTCTGGCCCTTGCTGTCATGGCGTTCGATGGCCAGGGGCCGGGCGCCGCCCTGCGCGGCCGGCAGTGGCACACCGCCGCGCGCATTCACGCGCTCGGTGGCCCACAACAGGTTGCGGAACACGGCCTCGCCCGTATTGGCAAAGGGGCCGGACAGGCTTTCGATCAGCGCCAGCCGTATGGGCTCGCCGCGCGGCGGGGGCACGGGCTGTCCGCGTTCGTTTGCGGCCCAGGCCGCCAGCGCGGGCGCCGCAAATAGCGCCATGGCACCGCTTTTCAAGACCTTGCGGCGCAATTTATTCATGGCTTTTCCCTCTTGAAATGCGTTCAACGCCGCTCAACTACGCTCCATGCGGCGACAACTTCGATGAAGCCGCGCAGTTTATAGGAGCCACTTCACCATGATCTTCTCGCCTGTTCTCCGCCGCAACGCCTTCAACCCCCAAGCCGCCGATCTGGCCCTGCAGCGCTTCCTGCAAGGCACCCTGGGCAACGCCGCCCACTCTCCCTCGTCGGTGCAGGTGCAGCGCGATGAAAAGGCCACGACGCTGCAGCTGGATGTGCCCGGCCTGTCCCGCGAGCAGCTGCAGCTGAGCATCGAAGGCGCCGTGGTCCGTCTGTCCAGCGTCGAGGGTGCGCCCCGCCAGGTGCAGCGCGCCTGGGAGCTGGACCATGAGATCGACACTGCCGCCAGCAGCGCAAAGCTGGAAAACGGCGTGCTCACGCTGTCCCTGGCCCGCCTGGAGCCGCAGAGCAAGGCCACCACGCTGAGCATCCAGTAAATCCGGTCATCGAGTTTGTGCACCCGGGCTGTCAACCATCCTTTCTTCCCTCCTCTTAGCAAGGTGACAGCCCGTTTTCAAAGCCCGGCACATGCCGGGCTTTTTTTGTGCGGCACAGGCTGCGCATCGAGATGGCTCGCCGCACAGCGCGGTGATGGGGAAGGCAGAGGCGGCCGAAGAATCAGGCCAGCGAATCGAGCGGCCAGCGCGGCTTGACGTCGAAGGCGTAGTGCCTGTTGGCCACTTCCCGGCCCGCCTGCAGGCGCATGGCGGCGGCCATGGCGATCATGGCGCCGTTGTCGGTGCACAGGTGCAGCTCGGGGTAGTGCACGCGCAGCTTGCGCTTGGCGCAGGCCGCATCCAGCTGGGAGCGCAGCAGCCTGTTGGCACCCACGCCGCCGGCCACGACCACGCGCTTCATGCCGGTCTGCTGCAGCGCGGCCAGGGTCTTCTTGACCAGCACCTCGACGATGGCGGCCTGCGTGCTGGCGGCAAGGTCGGCCTTGCGCGCCTCAAGGTCATCGCCCAGCTTCTTCGCCTGGGTCAGCACGGCCGTCTTCAGGCCGGCGAAGGAGAAGTCCAGGTCGCCCGAATGCAGCAGCGGCCGGGGCAGCTTGAAGGCCTGGGCATCGCCGCCTTCGGCCAGGCGCGAGAGCACGGGGCCACCCGGATAGGGCAGGCCCATGAGCTTGGCCGATTTGTCGAAGGCCTCGCCGGCCGCGTCATCGATGGTCTCGCCCAGGATGGCGTAGCTGCCCACGCCGTCCACGCGCATCAGCTGCGTGTGGCCGCCCGAGACCAGCAGGGCCACGAAGGGGAATTCGGGGGGATCGGCGCTCAGGAAGGGCGACAGCAGATGGCCTTCCAGGTGGTGCACGCCCAGCACGGGCTTGTTCAATGCCGCAGCCATGGCGCAGGCCACGCCCGCGCCCACCAGCAGCGCGCCGGCCAGCCCGGGGCCGCGCGTGAAGGCGATCACATCGACCTGGTCCAGCGAGCGGCCGGACTCGCCCAGCACGTTTTCGGTCAGCGGCAGCACGCGGCGGATGTGGTCGCGGCTGGCCAGCTCGGGCACCACGCCGCCGTAGGCGCGGTGCATGTCGATCTGGCTGTGCAGCGCATGGGACAGCAGCGTGGGCACGCCCGTGCCATCGGGGGCCTCGACCAGGGCCACGCCGGTTTCATCGCAGGAGGATTCGATCCCCAGAATCAGCAAACTCATGGGGCTGAAGTGTAGAACCTGCGGGCGCGGCGCACGGCCACAGGCCTCAATGGCCCCTGGCAGGCGGGCAGTTGCACGGCCGGCGCTCCGCTACAGGTTGTCTATGTACGAAGAGCGCGAGAACCGCACGGGCTCGAAGCCGTCGGAGGTCCAGATTTCGCTGGCGATCAGTGCCTGGGCATCCATGGGGCGGGCGAAGTAAAAGCCCTGCAGCTCGTCGCAGCCCAGGGCCTGCAGCACTTCGCGCTGCTGCTGGTTGGTCACGCCTTCGGCCACCACGCGCAGCTCCAGCGCATGGGCCAGGCGCACGATGGCATCGACCACCGCCCGCGCATCGCTCTTGAGGGCCACGTCGCGCACAAAGCTGCGGTCGATCTTCACCTCGTCGGCGCACAGCTGGCGCAGCAGGGCCAGGCTGGAGTAGCCGGTGCCGAAGTCGTCGATGGAGATCTGCACGCCCATGCCCGTGAGTTCGGCAATCACGGCCATGGTGGTCTTGTCGTCCTCCATGGCCACGGACTCGGTGATCTCGAAGACCAGTTGCTCGGGCCGGATGCGGTGCCTTGCGATCGCCTCGGCGATGAACTGCGCCAGCCGCGTCTGAAAGAGCTGGTAGCCCGAGATATTGATGGACACCCGCATGAAGCGCCGCTCGCGCGCCCATTGCGCGGTCTGGCGGCAGGCCTCGTCGATGACCCAGTCGCCGATCTCGCTGATCAGGCCGAAGCGCTCGGCCAGCGGGATGAACACGCGGGGACTGATCAGGCCGAACTGCGGGTGGTTCCAGCGCGCCAGCGCCTCCACGCTGCGGATGCGGCCCGTGCGGGTATCGATCTTGGGCTGATAGAACAGCACCAGCTGCTGGCTGGCCACGGCGCGGCGCAGGGCCTGCTGCAGGTCGAACTGCGCGACCACGCCCTGGCGCATGCTTTCCTTGAAGATGGCGTAGGTGTTCCCGCCGGCACGCTTGGCCGTGTACATGGCGGCATCGGCCGCCGCCATGAGCTTTTCCTTCTTGCCATGGTCGGGATAGATGGCCACGCCGATGGAGCTGCTGATGGAGACCGCCTTTCCTGGCAGGTCGAACGGCTGGCTCAAGGCCTTCTGCACGCGGCCTGCCATGGCCACGGCGTCGTCCACCGAAGCCAGGCAGCCCAGCAGCAGCACGAACTCGTCGCCACCCACGCGCGCCAGCGTGTCCGATTTGCGCGTCATATGGCCCAGGCGCACGGCCACCTGGCACAGCAGCGCATCGCCTGCGGCATGGCCTTCCACATCGTTGATGGGCTTGAATCCATCCAGGTCGATGTACAGCAGGCCCACGCGCACCGGCCCGCAGGGCCCCGGCTGCTCCACCGAGCTGTCGGCGCGCGCAATCGTGCGGCCCAGCCGGTATTCGAAAAGCGCCCGGTTGGCCGTACCGGTCAACGGGTCTCGGAAGGCGATGCGCTTGAGCTTCACATTGGCGCGCAGCAATTTCTCATTGCTCTGCTTGAGCGACTGCGTCAGGCGCTGCGCCTTGCAGCGCATGCGGATGTAGAGCACCGAGCACACCAGCAGGAACGCCACGAACGCACCGGCACCCCACGGGCCGAGGGCATGCCATCCAGCGAACCAGAGGCCCTCATCGGCAAATTGCGCCGACGCGACGCCGTCCTGGGCAGCCGCAAGCACCTGACCCTGCGCCATGCAGGGCAGCAGCGAAGCCAGCCAGCACGCAAATGTCGGGCCGCGCCAGCGCGCAGGTATCCACCGGGACACCCCCTCGGTCATGAACAGCCAATGCATGGGGAAAAACCGATCTTCTCGTGATATTTCAAACTCATGCCGATTCAGCCTCACTGCCGCATTGCGCAGCCCAATGCCGTGGTCTGCGCTGCCATGTGCGCCGGATGAACGGGGCTTTTCTTGAAATACCGCCCCATTCGCTTTGCAAACATTCGACACGCTTACACGTCAGTTTGTGTATCGAAAATTTCAAATCATTAAAAAAATTCTATCAAATCATCGATCCCGTGCCCATGCAAGCACCGCGCGACGCCCCGGCATGGGAATTGCATCCAGGTCCCTTGCACCAAGGCAAACTGCATCAAGGCAGGCAGACAGGACCAAGCTCCCATGAAAACCGCTCTCAACTTTCTTGTGGCCGCGCGGCAGTGCGAAATCGGCGAGCTGGAGCAACTGCAGCGCACCAGCGCCCTGGTGGATCTGCTCAGCCGCCTCATCCATGCGCTGCAAAAGGAGCGCGGCCTGTCCAACGTCTTTCTGGCCAGCGCAGGCGCGCGCGGCGGCCCGGCCAGGCTGGCGCAGATGGCCGAGTGCGACCGCATGGCCGCTGCGGCGCGCGACGGCTTCGAGCTGGTGGACATGCAGCCCGGTGGTGCGGGACTCACCGGCCACCCCGGCCATGGCGCGCGGCTGTTCAGCCGCATCGCCCATGTGCTGCAGTGCCTGGACGCCTTGCCCGCGCTGCGTGAGCGCGTCGCCAGCCGCGCGCTGTCGCCGGAGGCGGCCACGGCCCTCTATATCGATCTGGTGGCCGGCCTGCTGGCCGTGGTCTTCGAGGCGGCGGACAGCGCACCCGAGCCCGGCATCTCGCGCCTGCTGGTGGCCTTGTTCAACTTCATGCAGGGCAAGGAGTTCGCGGGCCAGGAGCGCGCCACGGGCGTGGCTGCGTTCGGCGCGGGCGTGAGCGATGCGCCGCGCCAGCAGCACTGGCTGCACCTGATAGCCTCGCAGGAGCGCTGCTTTCAGGTCTTTGCGGAGTTCGCGCCGCCCCATTCCCTGGCCCTGTGGCAAGAAAGCAGCGCGGCCGACGCCACGCTGGCCGTGATCGAGCGGCTGCGCCGCGTGGGCTGCACGGCCACGGCGGGCGCGCCTTTGTCCGTGGAGATGGCCGAGCCCTGGTTCGACAGCTGCTCGCAGCGCATGGACGCGCTGCAGACCGTCGAGGCCCGCCTGACGGCCGAGCTGCAGCAGCAATGCCAGCACCGCATTGCCGATGCCCGCGCCGCCCTGCAGACGCTGCTGCAGGCGCCGCAGGCATTGGCAACCACGCCGGTCTCGGCCACGCTGGCGCCGGGCGAGCTGCAGCCCCCGGCCGCACGGCTGGGGCCGCAATTGGACCGTTCCGTGATGGACCTGGTGCAGGACCAGTCGCAGCGCCTGCAGGCCATGCAGGCCGAGCTGGAGACCGTGCGCGCCACGCTCACGGAGCGCAAGCTGCTGGAACGCGCCAAGGGCCTGCTGATGGCGCGGCGCCAGCTCAGCGAAGGCGAGGCCCACAAGCTGCTGCGCCAGACCGCCATGAACCAGAACCGCCGCTTGGCCGATGTGGCGCAGGCCGTGCTTTCCATGGCCGATCTCCTACCACCTGCGCATTGAACGCCGGGCCGGTGCGAGCCATGCTGCAGTGCAGCACCGACTTGGTGCCATGGAACGCACCAGAAGGTGGCCCGGCGAGGCTGGCAAGGCCGATGGACGGCATGGCCCCCTGTGAACACGGCCTGGCACGCTTTCTGCATTGACTCTGGCAACTCCCGGCCAAAGGCGGCCGGGACCCCGGTCTTGATTCAAGGCCCCAGGACAACGGCGTCACTCTCCCCGCGCAGCGCGGCTGGAGAGGACGCCGTTTTGCTTGGAACAGGGCCCGTTTGCAAGTGTTCCATTCCCGACGATCGAAGGAGTTCCGCCATGGCGTCAAGCCCCAAGCCCACCACAGGCCCTCTCACCGCCGGCCCGGCCCTGCCCCGGCGCGACTTTCTGCGCCAGGCCGGCACGCTGGCAGGCGGTGCGGCGCTCTACACCCAGCTGGGCCACCATGGCGCCTGGGCGGCCGGCTCGGATGCGCCAGAGAAGAAAGAGGTGCGCATCGGCTTCATCCCGCTGACCGACTGCGCCAGCGTGGTGATGGCCTCGGTGCTCGGGATCGATCAGAAGTACGGCGTCAAGATCATTCCCTCCAAGGAAGCGAGCTGGGCCAGCGTGCGCGACAAGCTGGTCAACGGCGAGCTGGACTTTGCCCACGTGCTCTACGGCCTGGTCTACGGCGTGCACCTGGGCGTGGGCGGCGCCAGGAAGGACATGGCCGTGCTGATGACGCTCAACCACAACGGCCAGGCCATATCGCTGTCGAAGAAACTGGCCGACAAGGGTGCCGTCAATGGCGCGGGCCTGGCCAAGCTGATGGCCAGCGAAAAGCGCGAATACACCTTTGCCCAGACCTTTCCCACGGGCACGCATGCCATGTGGCTGTACTACTGGCTGGCGGCCAACGGCATCCACCCGCTCAAGGATGCTAAGGTCATCACCGTGCCGCCGCCGCAGATGGTGGCCAATATGCGCGTGGGCAACATGGACGGCTTTTGCGTGGGCGAGCCCTGGAACCACCGCGCCATCATGGACGGCATCGGCGTCACGGCCGCCACCACCCAGTCCATCTGGCAGGACCACCCCGAAAAGGTGCTGGGCACCACGGCCGAGTTCGCACGCCAGAACCCCAACACGGCACGCGCCGTGACGGCGGCCATCATCGAGGCCGGCCGCTGGATCGACGAGAGCCTGGCCAACAAGACCCGCATGGCCGAGACCATCGCCGGCAAGGCCTATGTGAACACGGGCGTGGATGCCATCAACCAGCGCATCCTGGGCCGCTACCAGGACGGCATGGGCAAGACCTGGGACGACCCCAACCACATGAAGTTCTACGGCGACGGCAGCGTGGGCTACCCCTACCTGTCCGACGGCATGTGGTTCCTGACCCAGCACAAGCGCTGGGGCCTGCTCAAGGACCACCCCGACTACCTGGGCGTGGCCCGCTCCATCAACCGCCTGGACATCTACCAGCAGGCCGCCACCGCCGCCAAGGCCCCGCTGCCCAAGGCGGAGATGCGCAGCAGCAAGCTCATGGATGGCACGGTCTGGGACGGCAAGGACCCGCGCAAGTACGCAGACAGCTTTGCCATCAAGGCCTGAGAGATCCCCTTTGAAGCCCCACCCCACAGAGGAACACACCATGGTCAGCGCCGTCTTCCACTTCCCGGCCGAATCCGCTGCCGCACCGGCAGCCGCTTCCACACCGATCTCCGCGCAGGTCTCAGGGCCCGCCGCTCCAGCCGCGCCGGCCCCCCAGGCCCGGGCACCCGCCGCCCCGCGCGACTGGGCAGCGCTCTCGCGTGCCTTCTGGCTGGCCGTGCTGCCGCCGCTGTGCGGCTTGGGTTTGCTGGTGGGCGTGTGGTCCCTGGTGGCTGCAGGCTCGGGCCAGAGCATTCCGGGGCCCCTGGCGACCTGGCAGCAGGCGGTGGAGATTTTCAGCGACCCGTTCTACCGCAACGGCCCCAATGACCAGGGCGTGGGCTGGAATGTGCTGGCTTCGCTGCAGCGCGTGGCCGTGGGCTTTGGCCTGGCGGCCCTGGTCGGCATTCCGGCCGGCTTCGTGATCGGGCGCTTCAACTTCCTGTCGCGCATGTTCAACCCGCTGATCAGCCTGCTGCGCCCGGTATCGCCGCTGGCCTGGCTGCCCATCGGCCTGCTGGTCTTCAAGGGCGCCAACCCGGCGGCCATCTGGACCATCTTCATCTGCTCGATCTGGCCCATGCTCATCAACACCGCCGTGGGCGTGCAGCGCGTGCCCCAGGACTACATGAACGTGGCGCGCGTGCTCAACCTCAGCGAATGGAAGATCACCACCACCATCCTGCTCCCCGCCGTGCTGCCCTACATGCTGACTGGCGTGCGCCTGGCCGTGGGCACGGCCTGGCTGGTCATCGTCGCGGCCGAGATGCTCACCGGCGGCGTGGGTATCGGCTTCTGGGTCTGGGACGAGTGGAACAACCTCAACGTCAAGAACATCATCATCGCGATCTTCGTGATCGGCATCGTGGGCCTGCTGCTGGAGATGGCCCTGGTCAAGCTGGCAACGGCATTTACGTTCGAAGAGGTGAAGGCATGAATGCATCGTCCAAGTTCATCGAGGTCCAGGGCGTGGAGCAGAGCTTCAAGACCGCCAAGGGCCTGTTTCCGGCGCTGCGCAATATCGACCTGACCATTGCGCGGGGCGAGTTCGTCTCGCTGATCGGCCACTCGGGCTGCGGCAAGTCCACCCTGCTGAACCTGATCGCGGGCCTGACCACGCCCACCACGGGCGTGCTGCTGTGCGCCAACAAGGAGATCAAGGGCCCCGGGCCCGAGCGCGCCGTGGTCTTCCAGAACCACTCGCTGCTGCCCTGGCTGACCTGCGAGGGCAACATCCACCTGGCCGTGGAGCGCGTCTATGGCCGCACGGAAAGCCGCGCCCAGCTCAAGGCACGCACCCTGGCCGCGCTGGAGCTGGTGGGCCTGGCCCATGCCGCGCACAAGCGTCCCGGTGAAATCTCGGGCGGCATGAAGCAGCGCGTGGGCATTGCGCGCGCGCTGTCGATGGAGCCGCAGGTGCTGCTGATGGACGAGCCCTTCGGCGCGCTCGATGCGCTCACGCGCGCCAAGCTCCAGGACGAGCTGCTGGAGATCGTGGCGCGCACGCAAAGCACCGTGGTCATGGTCACCCACGACGTGGACGAGGCCGTGCTGCTGTCCGACAAGATCGTGATGATGACCAACGGCCCGGCAGCCACCATCGGCGAGGTGCTGGAAGTCGGCATCGCCCGGCCGCGCAACCGCGTGGCGCTGGCCGAGGACGACCGCTACCGCGAGTGCCGCAAGGCGGTGATCGACTTCCTCTATACGCGCCAGGGGCATGTGGAAAAGGCGGCCTGAACCTTCGCCGGTCCTGCCGCCTTCCAGGCCCTGCACATTGCGGGCCGGCCGAGCCCCGGCTCAGTGCCGGCCCGAGATGTAGTGCTCCAGCTGCTCGATGATGAACTTCTGCTCGGAGATGATGTCCTTGACCAGGTCTCCGATGGAGATCAGGCCCAGCAGCTTGCCGCCCTCGTCCACCACGGGCAGGTGGCGCAGCCGGTTCTCGGTCATCACCGCCATGCATTCCTGCGTGGTCTGGGTGGGGCCGACGAAGAGCACGTCGCGCGTCATCACGTCGCGCACCAGGGTGGCGCCCGAGGTGCGCCCCAGCAGCGCGATCTTGCGCGCGTAGTCGCGCTCGGTGACGATGCCTGCGATCTCGCTGCCCTCCATCACGAGCAGGGCGCCAATGCCCTTGTCGGCCATGAGCCGCAGCGCGTCGAGCACGGAATCGGTAGGCGCGATGCTGTACACCGCGCCGCTGGCCTTGGACTTGAGAATGTCTGCAACTGCTGTCATGGGTGCCTTTCAGTCGTTCGCCAATTCGGTTCTAGTGTCATCCGAACTGCGCCCAAAAAGCAACAGGGCCAGCGCGTGTATGCACACGCACCGGCCCTGCCCGTTCCCCTGATCCCAACCTATCCGTTGGTCCTGCAATAGAGCCGCCTGCAGCGCATACGACTGGCGCTACCTAAGCGAGAGACGCCGAGCAAGAGCCGCCTCGCGGCGGGGGCGCCTAGCCGACGGCGTCGTTCCCCTCCCGCGAAGCGAGAGAGGGGCGCCGTGCAACGGGAAGCCGCGAAGCGGCTCAGGGGGTGTTGCATCATTTCAGCGGCGGCCGCCCAGCAGGCTGCCACCAATCTTCATCAGATCGCTGAGACCTACCTGGCCGTCGCCATCCTGATCGAGCAGGCTGCCCAGCAAACCACCACCCAGGCCGCCCTGCTGCTGCGCCTGCGCATGCTCGCGGCCCAGCACCTGGCCCAGGCCGCCGGCATCCATGCCGCCTGCGCTCACGCGCTGTGCAAGAAAGGACATGACGATGGGGGCCAGCAGCTGCAGCAGCTGGGCCGCGCCGCCGCTGCCCAGGCCCGTGGCCTGGCCCAGTCCGTCCTGCGCGCGCTGCTGGTTGCCGCCCAGGATGTGGCCCAGGATGGCTGCGCCATCGAGCCCGCCACCTGCATTGCCGCCCGCGCCTGCGCCGCCGCCCAGCAGCGAGCCCAGCAGGCCGCCGAGGTCCAGGCCGCCACCGGCGCCGCCGCTGGCCGCGCCATGGTCGCGCTGCAGAGCGCCGAAGAGATTGGCCGCGCCCTGCGGATCGGCCGCATTGCGGCCCAGCGAGGCCAGCAGCACGGGCAAGGCCGCGCCCACGGCGCTTTCGGTCTGGGCGGGGCTGGCGCCGATCTGGTCCGCCATCTGCTGCATGGGCGCGCCCTGCAGTTGGGCCATCAGTTCGGCGGCCAGGGAAGAGCTGGAGTTCATGGTCGTTCCTTCATCCGGTCGCCCGGTCAACACAAAGCCACATGGTATGCGCAAGCCTGCGCAGCGCACATGACGGCGCCGCGTCCAAGTGTCAACGATGTTTTCCAGCGGCCGCAGGAACCCGCAGGGGTCAGCTCGTGGTCAGCACCCTCTGCGGCTGCGCGCGCGCCTGCCGCATCTGTGGCGGGCTCTGCACCTGGTTGCGTGCCTGGCTGCGTGCCTGGCCGCCTGCCGGGCTCTGTGCCTGGGCCTTCATGGAGCGGCGCAGGGCCACGGCATCGCCCGCTGCGGCAGGCGAGCGGCCCGTGGCGTCCAGCCGGAACACCTGCACGGTTTCCGACACGGTCTGCGCCTGGGCCTGCAAGGCCATGGCCGATGCCGCGTTCTGCTCGACCAGGGCCGCGTTCTGCTGCGTGATGCTGTCCAGATGCGCCACGGCCGCGTTGACCTGCGAGATGCCGCTGAGCTGCTCGCTGGAGGCGCTGTGGATCTCGCCGATCAGCAGGCTCACGCGCCGCACCAGATCCAGCGATTCGATCATGGTCTTCTGCGCCACCTCGGTCCTCTGGTTGCCGTCCAGCACCTTGGCGGCGGAGTCGTCGATGAGCTCGCGGATCTCCTTGGCCGCCGCCAGCGTGCGCTGCGAGAGGCTGCGCACCTCGGCCGCCACGACCGCAAAGCCCCGGCCCTGGTCGCCTGCGCGCGCGGCCTCCACCGCAGCGTTCAGCGCCAGGATATTGGTCTGGAAGGCGATGGAGTCGATCAGCTGCGTGATCTCTCCGATGCGCCCCGACGCGGCCTGGATCTGCTTCATGGTGGCGGCCACGCCATCGACGGCGCCGCTGCTGCGTTCGGCCACCTCGCTGGCCTGGGCGGCCAGGTCCGTGGCCTGGCGGGCCGAGTCGGCCGTGTGCTTGACGGTGCCCGTGATCTCCTCCATGGAGGCCGCCGTCTGCTGCAGGTTGCCCGCCTGGGTTTCGGTGCGCGCGGACAGGTCATGGTTGCCCTGCGCGATTTCCCGGCTGGAGATCTGCATCTTGTCGCTTTCCTCGCGCGCATCGCGCACGATGGACAGCAGGTTCACGTTGAGCTGGCTCAGCGCCTTCTGCAGATCGCCCACCACGTCCTTGCGCGTGATGCGTATGGTCTGCGTCAGGTCGCCGGCCGCCAGGCGGTTGGCCAGCAGCACCATCTGCGCTAGCGGCGCCACGGTCAGCCGGTAGGCCCAGGCCCCGGCCAGGCCCGTGAAGATGCAGACCGCCAGCCAGGCCAGCGCAGACCATGCGTCCAGCGTATGCCCTCCCGCCAGCGCCGCGCCAAAGGCCGCCGCCACCACCATGAAGAAGATCAGCACCAGCTTGCCGGCCAGGCCCAGGCTCAATGCGTTGGCCAGGCGGCCGCGCAGGTTGTTGCGCAACAGGTGGCCGGCACGCAGCACGTGGACCCGGCGCCCGGCGTCCTTCTCGGCGCGCATGGTGGCGTAGAGGCGCTCGGCCGCATCCGTCTGCTCGCGCGTGGCCTCGGTGCGCACGGACATGTAGCCCGAGGGCCGGTCGCCATCCATCAGCGGGGTGACATTGGCCATGACCCAGTAGAAGTCGCCGTTCTTGCGCCGGTTCTTCACGGGGGCGGACCAGGGCAGGCCCGCCGAGATGGTCTCCCACATGTCGCGGAAGGCTTCCTCCGGCATGTCGGGGTGGCGGATCATGTTGTGGGGCTGGCCCAGCAGGTCTTCGCGCTCGTAGCCGCTGACCTCGATGAACATCGGGTTGCAGTAGAGGATGCGGCCCTTCAGGTCCGTGGTGGAGACCAGGGTCTGGCCCTTGGGAAACGAGTACTCGCGCGTACTGACCGGCAGATTCACTCTCATAGGCATCCTCCCTTGAAGAAGAAAAATCCTGCGTGCCCCATCCGGCCCAGCGAACCGCTGGCCGGAGTTCACAGTTTTTACCCCGAATCGCCACATTTGAAACAAATAAAAACAAAACCTCCATTGGATTCAGACATCTGATAGGACCGTATCG
Source organism: Delftia sp. BGA-UO-ETr-SB1 (assembly GCF_059567865.1). NCBI lineage: Bacteria > Pseudomonadati > Pseudomonadota > Betaproteobacteria > Burkholderiales > Comamonadaceae > Delftia > Delftia sp. BGA-UO-ETr-SB1. The sequence continues at coordinate 155,819 of NZ_JCAQOW010000005.1, forward strand.
ATAGCACGCGCACCGCTTTGATGCATGCGGCGCACCAGCCTGGCACGGCCGCGCGGGCTCGCGTCCCCGGGCGATCAGTCGCCACAGGGCAGCAGGCCTGGCACGCAGCTTGCTAAATCCCGGGCGTGGCCATGGAGGGCCGCAGGGCCAGGCGCAACGACGTGCCACGGCCCGGGACAAAGGCGTCACCCCGCGCGCAGCCATCGGCCGCGCAGCGTGGGGACGTCTTTTTTGTTTTCCGAACCGCAACGGGGGCACGATGAAAAAATCCAGGCTGGTGATGGTGGGCAACGGCATGGCCGGCGTGCGCACGCTGGAGGAGCTGCTCAAGATCGCGCCCGACCTCTACGAGATCACGGTATTCGGGGCCGAGCCCCACCCCAACTACAACCGCATCATGCTGTCGCCCGTGCTGGCGGGCGAGCAGCAGCTAGACGAGATCATCCTCAACGACTGGTCCTGGTATGCGCAGCACGGCATTACCCTGCATGCGGGCTGCCGCGTGCACGCAGTCGACCGGGCGCGCCGCGTGGTGCACGCCGTGGACGCGGCCGGACAGCCGGTGAGCGCCGAGTACGACCGGCTGATCCTGGCCACGGGCTCGCGCCCCTTCATGCTGCCCGTGCCCGGGCGCGAGCTGGAAGGCGTGCTGGGCTACCGCGACATTGCCGACACCCAGGCCATGATCGCGGCGGCCGCCAGCCACCGCCATGCCGTGGTCATCGGCGGCGGCCTGCTGGGCCTGGAGGCCGCCAACGGACTCATGAAGCGCGGCATGGACGTTACCGTGGTGCATGCGGGCGAGCGCCTGCTGGACCGCCAGCTGGACGAGACCGCCGCCGCCTTGCTGCAGGCCTCGCTGGCCGAGCGCGGCATGCGCTTTCTGATGCAGGCCCAGACCCGGGCGCTGACGGGCGACGGCCAGGGCCGCGTGGCCTGCGTGCACCTGCAGGACGGGCGCGAGGCACCGGCCTCGCTGGTGGTCATGGCCGTGGGCATCCGGCCCGAGACCACGCTGGCCGAGCAGATGCACCTGCACGTGCAGCGCGGCATCGTGGTCAGCGACACGCTGCAGACCGTGACCGACCCGCGCATCTACGCCGTGGGCGAGTGCGCGGCGCACCGGGGCGTGGCCTACGGGCTGGTGGCGCCCCTGTTCGAGCAGGGCAAGGTGCTGGCCAACCACCTGGCGGAGATGGGCATCGGCCGCTATCCGGGCTCGCAGACCTCGGCCAAGCTCAAGGTCACGGGCATCCATCTGTTCAGCGCGGGCGACTTCCGCGGCGACGAGGGCACGGAGGAAATCGTGCTCAGCGACCCCGGCGCGGGCGTATACCGCAAGCTGGTGCTGCGCGGTGACAGGCTGGTCGGCGCCTGCCTGTATGGCGACACCGAGGACGGTGGCTGGTACTTCCGCCTGTTGCGCGATGGCGTGGCAGTGCAGGAACTGCGCGACCGCCTCATGTTCGGCGAAAGTCAAGCCAGCCAAGCCAGCCAAGCCAGCAAGGCCAGCCAGGCCGACCCGGCCAGCGGCGCGTGACGGCGCCCGCCCCCGTGCCCTGCCCTTCCCTCATCCACCCCAGGCCCACCATGCAAGAAACCCGATCCACCTGCCCCTATTGCGGCGTAGGCTGCGGCGTCCTCATCGAAAGCGATGGTGCGCGCATCACGGGCGTGCGTGGCGATCCGGCGCACCCCGCCAACCACGGCCGCCTGTGCACCAAGGGCAGCACCCTGCACCTGACGGCCTCGCCCGCCCTGGCACAGCAGACGCGGCTGCTGCAGCCCGCGCTGCGTGCCACGCGCGGCGCGGCGCCCCAGGATGTGGGCTGGGATGCCGCACTGGACCTGGCCGCCGGCAGGCTGGCCTCCATCGTGCAGGAGCACGGCCCCGACGCCGTGGGCCTGTATGTGAGCGGCCAGTTGCTGACCGAGGACTACTACGTCTTCAACAAGCTGGCCAAGGGCCTGATCGGCACCAACAACATCGACACCAATTCGCGCCTTTGCATGAGCAGCGCCGTGGCCGGCTACAAGCTCACGCTGGGCGCCGACGCGCCACCGGCCTGCTACGAGGATGTGGACCATGCGGACTGCCTTTTCATCGCGGGCAGCAACGCGGCCTGGGCGCATCCCGTGCTCACGCGGCGCATCGAGCAGGCGCGTGCCGCGCGGCCGCAGATGAAGATCATCGTGGCCGACCCGCGCCGCACCGACACGGCCGGCATGGCCGACCTCTTCCTGCCGCTGCGCCCCGGCAGCGACACCCTGCTGTTCCACGGCATGCTGCACATCATGGAACTGGAAGGCTGGCTGGACCAGGCCTACATCGCGCGCCACACCAGCGGCTTTGCCGACCTGCAGGCCCTGGTGCGGGAGGCCACGCCCGAGCGCGTGGGCGAGCTCTGCGGCCTGCCCCGGCACGATCTGTTCCAGGCCGCGCAATGGTTTGCGCTGGGCGGGGATGCACGCGACGGCGCCGCCCGTGGCGCCACGCTGAGCCTGTACTGCCAGGGCCTGAACCAGAGCAGCAACGGCACGGCCAAGAACGCCGCGCTGATCGGCCTGCACCTGGCCACGGGCCAGATCGGGCGCGCAGGCGCGGGACCCTTCTCGCTCACGGGCCAGCCCAATGCCATGGGCGGGCGCGAGGTGGGCGGGCTGGCCAATCTGCTGTCGGCCCACCGCGACCTGGCCAACCCGGCCCACCGCGCCGAAGTGGCCGCACTGTGGGGCGTGGACGCCGTGCCGCCCCGCCCCGGCAAGACCGCCGTGGAGATGTTCGAGGCCGCCGCCGAGGGCGAGATCCGCGCGCTGTGGATAGCCTGCACCAACCCTGCGCAAAGCATGCCCGACCAGGCCCTGGTGCGGCGCGCGCTGCAGCGGGCCGAATTCGTCATCGTGCAGGAGGCCTTTGCCACCACCGCCACCTGCGCCTACGCCGACCTGCTTCTGCCTGCCACCACCTGGGGCGAGAAGATCGGCACGGTGACCAACAGCGAAAGGCGCATCTCGCGCGTGCGCCCCGCCGTGGCCGCACCCGGCGCCGCGCGCCATGACTGGCGCATTGCCGTGGACTGCGCGCGGCGCATGGAGGCACGGCTGCGCCCGGGCCGGCCCAGCCTCTTTCCCTACGACACCGAAGACGCCGCTGCCGGCGCCCAGGCCATCTGGAACGAGCACCGCGAGAGCACGCGCGGGCGTGACCTGGACATCACCGGCCTGTCCTGGGATCTGCTGGACGCGCAAGGCCCCCAGCAATGGCCGCTGCCCGAAGGCGCAGCCCAGGGCCGCGCACGGCTCTACGAAGACGGCCGCTTTCCCACGCCCGATGGCCGCGCACGCTTTGCCCTGCTGCCCTGGCAGCCGCTGGCCGAGCCGCCCGATGCGCACTATCCCTTCAGCCTGACCACGGGCCGGCTGCGCGACCAGTGGCACGGCATGAGCCGCACGGGCCAGCTGGGCCGCTTGTTCGGCCATGCCGCCGAGCCCTGCCTGCAAATGCACCCGCGGGACATGGCCGAGCGCGGCCTGCGCGCGGGCGACCTGGTGCAGATGAGCAGCCGGCGCGGCGCCCTGCTGGTGCCGGTGCAGCCCGATGGCACGCTGACGCCCTCCCAGCTCTTCATGGCCATGCACTGGGGCGGCGAGTACCTGGGCGGCACTTCAATGGGCGGCATCAACGCCCTGACCACACCGGCCTTGTGCCCCGGCTCCAAGCAGCCCGAACTCAAGCACACGGCCGTGAAGCTGCAAAAGGCCGAACTGCCCTGGACCCTGCTGGCCATGGCCTGGCTGCCCGAGGACCGGGTGCTGGCCGTGCGCGAGCAGTTGTCCGCCCTCATGCCGCACTTCGGCTTTGCCAGCTGCGTGCCCTTCGGCAATGCCGTCCCGCTGCAGGACGCCGCCCGGGCCCGGCACGGCGTGCTGCTGCGCGCCGCCGCGCATGAGGCGCCGGGCGAGGCCGTCCTCGCACGGATCGAATCCCTGCTGGGCCTGGATGCCGCCGACACCCTGCGCTACACCGACCGCCGCCGCCAGCACAGCCGCGCGCTGCGGCTGGACCGCCACAGCCTGTCCACCACGGTCGCGGCCCTGCTGCTGGCCGGCGACACGCGCGCGGGCAGCTGGCTGTCCACCCTGCTGCAGGACCAGGTGCCGGCACAGGACTATGGCCGCCTGCTGCTCATGCCCTCGGGCTCGGCGCCGCTGGCCATCCAGCCGCGTGCGCGCCAGGTCTGTACCTGCTTCGATGTGGACGAGACCGCCATCGCAGGCGCGCTTGCGCGCTGCGAGGGCAGCGACGACGCGCGCCTGGCCGCGCTGCAGGGCCAGTTGCGCTGCGGCACCAATTGCGGCTCCTGCCTGCCCGAGCTCAAGCGCCTGGTGCGCCACATCCCCCTGGCGAAGAGCCAGGAGGCCGCATGAAAGAGGCGATTGAACAACGGGTTTGCATATATAGCGAAAAGTAATGAAACCTGCGGGAAAATATGCCCCCACAGGATTCCACCCACGATTGCAACGCCATGGGCATCAGCCAATACATCAAGGAAATAGGCCGCGGCGCACGCGGAGCCAAGGCGCTGGAGCGCCCGCAGGCGGCCGACCTGTTCGGCCAGGTGCTGGACGGCGGCGTCAGCGACCTGGAGATCGGGGCCTTTTGCATCGCCATGCGCATCAAGGGCGAGACCGTCGAGGAGATGAGCGGCTTCCTGGACGCCGTGCATGCGCGCGCCGCCCGTTTTCCCGCCTCGGCCAATGGCCGCCCCGTGATCGTGCTGCCCAGCTACAACGGCGCGCGCCGCCTGCCCGTGCTCACGCCCCTGCTGGCCCTGCTGCTGGCACGCGAAGGCCTGCCCGTGCTGCTGCACGGCATGCGCACCGAGGCGCGCCGCATCCTGGCCAGCGATGTGCTGCAGGCCCTGGGCATTGCGCCGCTGCCATCTCCCCAGGCCCTGGCCGGCGGCCAGGTGGCCCATATCCATACCGAACATCTGCACCCGTCCCTGGCGCGCCTGCTGTCCGTGCGCGAGGTCATCGGCCTGCGCAACCCGGGCCACAGCGTGGTCAAGCTGCTGGCGCCCTGCGACGGCCCCTGCCTGCTGGTGACGGCCTACACCCATCCCGAGTACCTGCCCATGCTGCACGGCACCTTCGGGACATTGGGCATGAATGTCCTGCTCTCGCGCGGGCTGGAAGGCGAGGTCGCGGCCGACCCGCGCCGGCTGCCGCGCTACGACGGCTTTGTGGCAGGCGCCCACCAGCTGCTGGCCGAGCAGCAAAGCGGCACCGCCTCCGACGTGCCGGGCCTGCCCGCCGAGATCGACGTGGACACCACGGCGCGCTACACCAAAGACGTGCTCGCGGGCCGGCTGCCCGTGCCGCCCGCGCTCACACGCCAGGTGGAACACATCGTCCACCTTGCCGATCAGATTCGCTGAATACCCCAGAAAAAACGGAGCCCCGCCATGACGACCCCGTCCCACACCCCCGCGAACACCGCCCGGCGCGGCACCTGCACCCTGGTCGGCGCCGGCCCCGGCGACCCGGAGCTGCTGACCATCAAGGCCCTCAAGGCCATACAGGCCGCCACCGTGCTGCTGGTCGATGACCTGGTCAGCGACGCCATCGTGGCCCATGCCGCGCCTACGGCGCGCATCGTCTACGTGGGCAAGCGCGGCGGCTGCAAGAGCACGCCCCAGGCCTTCATCGAAAAGCTCATGCTGAGCGCCGTGCAGGAGGGCGAGACCGTGGTGCGCCTGAAGGGCGGCGACCCCTTCATCTTCGGGCGCGGCGGCGAAGAGGTGGAGCACCTGCGCGAAGCGGGCGTCGAGGTCCAGGTCATCAACGGCATCACCGCTGGCCTGGCCGGGCTCACCAGCCTGGGCGCCCCGCTCACGCACCGCGACCGCGCGCACGGCGTGGTCTTCATCACGGGCCACGCCAAGCCCGGCGACAGCGGCACCGACTGGCGCCAGCTGGCCGCCACCGCGCGCGATGCGCGGCTCACCCTGGTGATCTACATGGGCGTGAGCAGCGTGGAGCACATCCGCGCCGAGCTGCTCAATGGCCTGCCCGCAGCCACGCCCGTGGCCGTGATCCAGCACGCCAGCCTGCCACAACAGCGCCACGCGCTGACCACGCTGGGCGCGCTGGTGGAGTGCATTGCCGACACGGGCCTGGGCAGCCCCAGCGTCATCGTCGTTGGCGATGTGATCCATGGCGTACGGGCAATGGCCGAACCTCAGACGCAGCTCACCGCTGCGGTTGCAGCCGCCTGAGTGCGAGATTGCTGCAATCAAAAATCTATCGATTCATAAAAGTCATTAGTTTTCATTAAAAATCCCCTGTTGGCTGCCGAAACGGCGTTTAGACCGTTTTGGCAGACCGTCAGCTCCGCCAGGCGGCGGTAGCGCCATCGGGGGATTCCATGAAAACACCAGGCCTTATTTTCACTTCCACAGCTGCGCAGATACGGCTGTCCGCATGGCGGCGCACGTGGTCGCCGCTGCTGGCCGGCTGCGCGCTGGGCATGGCCCTGCTCATGCCCGGCCTGGCTGGAGGCGCCGAAATGGTGCTGGCCACGCGCGTCACGGCCGCTGCAAAGCCCTGGCTCACACCCGCGCACCGCCAGTGGCTGCAGGCGCGCGGGCCGCTGACCGTGGGCATTTCCCTGCCCGACCATCCTCCCCTGGAAATGATCGATGGCGAGCGCTTCCAGGGCATCACGGCCGACCACCTGGGACTACTGTTTCCCACGCCGGTGCGCTTCAAGACCTATGGATCGCGCGTGGCCGTGCTCGATGCGCTGCGGCGCGGCGAGATCGACCTGGCCTGCGAGGGCACCGAGCTGGAGGCCGAACGCGCCGACCTGGCCCTGAGCGTGCCCTACCTGCCCAGCCAGCCCGTGCTGGTGTCGCTCTCGCATGCGCCCTTCGACGCGGAGCGCCGGGGCGCGCGGCTGGCCATGACGCCCGACCAGCTGTTGCGCTCCCAGGTTGCGGCCGCCTATCCTCTCAGCGAGCTGCTGACCTATGAAACACCCCGCCGCGCGCTGGAGGCGCTGAGCCTGGGCGAGATCGACGGCTTCGTCGGCGACACGGTCACGGTGCACTACCTGATCCAGGCCAACTACCTGCTCAACCTGCGCGTGCAGGGCTTTGCCCCCATAGAAAGCCGGGGCTTCGGCATGCTGGTGCGGCATGACGATACGCAGCTGAAGGCCTATCTGGACCAGGCACTGCCCGCCATCACCTTGCAGCATGGCGACGACATTCTGCACAGCTGGAGCGGCAGCCGCCGTCCGCTGCTGGGAAGCGACCGCGTGGCCCTGACACCCTCGGAAAAGCAGTGGCTGGATGCCCATCCCCGCATTCCCGTGGTGCTCAACAGCTCGCTGGGATCGCTGGGAAAGCTGAATGCCGACCGCCAGGCCGAGGGCATAGGACCCGACTACCTGGACCTGATCAGCCACCGAGCCGGCCTGCAGTTCGACTACGTGACCGCACGCAACTACACCGAACTCGAGGCCATTCTGGGCTCGGGCAAGGCCCTGCTCACTCCCGTCTACACCTCGCCGCCGATTGCATCGCCCGATATCAAGCTGCTGCCGCCCTACCTGCGCAGCGCGGTGGTGGTGCTGGCCCGGCCCGAGGCGAATGCGGGCACACAGCGCGACAAGGGCATACACCACCTGCAGGGACTGGAGGGCAAGCGCGTGGCCATGGTGGCTGGCTTCTTCCTGGAAGACACGGTGCGCCGCGAGCATCCGCGCATACGGCTGCAGCTGTATCCCGACCTGGCCCAGGCCCTGGCCAGCGTGGCGGCCGATGACAGCGATGCCTTCGTCGGCAACGACTACGCAGCGCGCTATGCCAACGCCCAGCAATTGGGCAACCAGTTGCAGCTCACCGGGATCCTGGAGGACTACACCCGCCCCGTGAGCCTGGCCGTGCATGCCGCCGAGCCCGAGCTTCTGAGCATTCTGGAGAAGGCCCAACTGTCCATCTCACCCGAAGAAATGGCCGAAATCGTGCGCCTGTGGGCGCCGCGCGATAGCGGCAGCGGCACGCGCTTTTGGCGCGAGCACCGCCAGCGCCTGCTGCTGCTGCTGGCAGCGCTGGCGCTGGCCACGGCCACCTCCCTGGTCTGGGGCTTTTACCTGAGCCGCCAGATGCGCAGGACGCGCCGTGCCGAGCGGCGCGCCGAGGCCGCCAACCGGGCCAAAAGCCTGTTCCTGTCCACCACCAGCCACGAGATACGCACGCCCCTGAGCGCCATCATCGGCCTGCTGGAGCTGGCTCAGGACCGCGAAAAACTCGGCCTGCCCCACCGCGATACGCTGGCCGCGGCCCACAAGGCCTCACAGGGCATGCTGCTGCTGCTGGGCAATGTGCTGGACCTGCACCGCATCGAGTCGGGCCACATCGACTCCACGCCCCAGCCCGTGGCGCTGCGGCCTCTGATCGAAGACATGGCCCCGCTGCTGCAGGGCCTGGCGCACGGCAAGCGGCTGTCGCTGCGCACCCAGGTTGGCAAGGGCGTGGACCACAGCGTGACGGCCGACCCGCTGCACCTCAAGCAGGTGCTGTTCAACCTGCTGAGCAATGCCATCAAATTCACCGAACGCGGCAGCGTCACCCTGCGCGCGCAAGGCACCCCCCGCCATGACCGCCTGCTGCTGCAGATGGAGGTGGAGGACACCGGCATCGGCATTGCCCCGCAGGACCAGGCCCGGCTGTTCAAGCCCTTTTCGCAGGTGCCGGGCGCCCATCAGGACCAGGCCTTCGGCAGCGGCCTGGGCCTGAGCATCACGCGCCGCCTGCTGGAGCACATGGGGGGGACCATCACCCTGGAGAGCGTGCCGGGCCGGGGCTCACGCTTCACGGTCAGGTTGAGCCTGCCGCTGGTGGAGCCGGACGACAGGCCGTCGGCCGAAGAAGTATTGCCCCGGCTCATGCCCGCGCCCCTGGAGCTGCGTGCAAAGGCCGATACAGGCACCGAGCCCCAGCCCGAAGTCCCAGCCGAGCCCGAACTCAGAATCCTGGCCGTGGAAGACTATATGTTCAATCGCGAGCTGCTCAAGAGCCAGCTCACCGCGCTGGGCCACGGCATCTCGCTGGCCGGCGATGGACAGGAGGCCTGGGCGCGTTGCCTGGTCGAGTCCTTTGATCTCATCATCACCGACGGCCGCATGCCGATCATGGACGGCTTCGAGTTCATCCGGCGCCTGCGTCGGCGGGAAGCCGAAAACCAGCTGCGCCGCTGCCGCGTGATTGCGCTGACCGCCAGTCCCGAGGCCTCCGAAGCCCTGCGCTACCTGCAGGCCGGTGCCGACGAGGTGCTGTCCAAGCCGGCTTCCATGGAAGACCTCAGGCGCGTCATCGAGCAGGTGCGGGACGAGTTGCAGGGCAGCGCGCCCGGCACCTGGCATCGGCCACCGGCCGCCCCCTCCACGCTCAGCCCGGCTTGACCGAGCTGCTGGCCGTCACGCGGCTTTGCTCGAAGCGCTGGGCCAGCTCGCGGCGCAGGTCCTTGCGGATCAGCGCGGCCTGCCAGCGGCGCTTTTCCTCGTCGGTGGCCGGCACCAGCGTGGGCACGGGCGCAGGCTGCTTGTTCTCGTCCACCGCCACCATGGTGAAAAAGCAGCTGTTGACATGGCGCACCACCTGGGTGCGGATGTCCTCGGCCACCACCTTGATGCCGATTTCCATCGACGACTTGCCCGTGTGGTTGACGCTGGCCAGGAAGGTCACCAGCTCGCCCACGTGGATGGGCTGCAGGAACATCACCTGGTCCACGCTCAGCGTGACCACATAGCGGCCCGCGTAGCGGCTGGCGCAGGCATAGGCCACCTGGTCGAGCTGCTTGAGAACGGCGCCGCCATGGACGTTGCCCGAAAAGTTCGCCATGTCGGGCGACATGAGCACGGTCATGCTCAGCTGGTGCGATGGGAAATTCATCGCTGGATTTTAGGTCCCCCTGAGTCGCTGCGCGCCTTCCCCCAGAGGGGGACGACACCCTCGGTGCGGGGCGGCGCGGCCGGCATAGGCCCTTCCTCGGTGTCCCTGGCTTCAGGACACGCCAGTTTCACAGGGCACGCGAAGGGCTGGCACAAGTGCGCGAGAATGGGCGCCCTTTTGCCCCCCGAGTGACGTTTTTGTGACCTCTTCCCTCTCTTTCGACGCCATCGTCATCGGCGCTGGCGCGGCCGGTCTGTTCTGTGCGGCCCAGGCCGGACAGCGGGGCCTGTCGGTGCTGCTCCTGGACCACGCGGAGAAGGTGGCCGAGAAGATCCGCATCTCGGGCGGCGGCCGTTGCAACTTCACCAACCGCGATCTGGACGTGCGTGCGCCGCACAAGCACTTCGTGGGCGGCAACCCGCAGTTCTGCCGCTCGGCCCTGTCGCGCTACACGCCGTCCGACTTCATCGCGCTGATGGACAGGCACGGCATTGCCCACCATGAAAAGCACAAGGGCCAGCTGTTCGCCGACCGCTCGGCCGAGGACATCATCGCCATGCTGCTGGCCGAATGCCAGGCCGGCGGCGTGCAGCGCTGGCAGCCCTGCAAGGTCGATTCCGTCGCGCATGCGGAAGGCCAGTACCGCCTGCAGACCAGCCGTGGCGCCGTGCAGGCGCCCAGCCTGGTCATCGCCACGGGCGGGCTGTCCATTCCCAAGATCGGCGCCACCGACTTCGGCTACCGCCTGGCCCAGCAGTTCGACCTGCCCCTGGTCGAGCGCACGCCGGGCCTGGTGCCGCTGACCTTCGACGGCGATGCCTGGGCCCCCTACGCCCAGCTCGCGGGTCTGGCCCTGCCCGTGGAGATCAGCACCGGCAGCAAGAAAGAGCGCATGGCCTTCATGGAAGACCTGCTGTTCACGCACCGCGGCCTGTCCGGTCCCGCCGTGCTGCAGATCTCGAGCTACTGGAAGCCCGGCACGCCCCTGTGCATCAACCTCGCCCCCGAGGTGGACCTGCAGGACGAATTGCTCAAGGCCAAGTCGCGCTCGCGCAAGCTCATCGCCAACGAACTGGCGCAGTGGCTGCCCTCGCGCCTGGCCGATGCCTGGGTACAGCAGGACGCGGCCTGGCAGCGCCCCATTGCCGAAGCCTCGGACAAGGCCCTGAACCAGCTGGCCGAGCGCCTGTCGCGCTGGGAGATCGTGCCCACCGGCACCGAAGGCTACAAGAAGGCCGAAGTGACGCTGGGCGGCGTGGACACGCGTGCGCTTTCGCAACAGACCATGGAATGCAAGACACAGCCCGGCCTGTACTGCATCGGCGAGGTGGTGGACATCACCGGCTGGCTGGGCGGATACAACTTCCAATGGGCCTGGGCCAGCGGGTATGCGTGCGCGCAGGCCTTGCCTTGTGCGTGATTTGTCAGATCGCTTTCGTCTCGCGTATAATCGCCCGCTTTGCTGGCAATTGCCCCGTCGGCCAATACTAGTTAACTATTGACGGGGACCAACCGCTGAACATGGCTCTCAGGCCCGATCTTCCCGAGAACCCGCTGTCAGCACAGATATCTGGAAATCTAGCTAATGACCACCATCCGCGTAAAAGAAAACGAGCCCTATGAAGTTGCCCTGCGCCGCTTCAAGCGCACCATCGAAAAGCTCGGCCTGCTGACCGACCTGCGCGCTCGCGAGTTCTACGAGAAGCCCACATCCGAACGCAAGCGCAAGAAGGCTGCCGCCGTCAAGCGTCACTACAAGCGCGTTCGCAGCATGCAGCTGCCCAAGAAGCTGTACTGATCAGCCCTTGACCAGCCGGCTCTCGTCAGCCGCAAAACCCGCGCTCGGGACGCCAGGCGCGGGTTTTTTGTTTTTGTTTTTTGGTTTTTGTTTTCCGACGCCACTACCTCAGGAGAAATGCCATGAGCCTCAAGGCCCAGATCACCGAAGACATGAAGACCGCCATGCGCGCCAAGGACAGCGAACGCCTGGGCACCATCCGCCTGCTGCTGGCCGCGATGAAGCAAAAGGAAGTCGATGAGCGCGTCGAGCTCGACGACGCCGCCGTCATCGCCATCGTGGACAAGCTGATCAAGCAGCGCAAGGACAGCATCGCCGCCTTCGAGGGCGCGGGCCGCCAGGACCTGGCCGACAAGGAAAAGGCCGAAATGGCCGTGCTGACCGCCTACCTGCCCGCACGCATGTCGGCCGAGGAAGTGGCCACCGCCGTGAAGGCCATCGTGGCCGAGCTGGGCGCCTCCGGCCCCGGCGACATGGGCAAGGTCATGGGCGCGGTCAAGGCGCAACTGGCTGGCAAGGCCGACATGGGCCAGGTGTCCGCTGCCGTCAAGGCCGCCCTGGCAGGTTGAGCCTGCTGCGGCAGCCGCGCCCTTTTCAGGACGCTGCGGCCGCCCATTCCTGCTGAAAGTGCTCCTGCAGGAATTCGACACACACCCGCACCTTGGCCGACAGCTGCAGCCGCGTCGGATAGACCGCCCAGACATTGGCCTCCTGCCGCCATTCGGGCAGCAGCTGCACCAGGCGCCCGGCCTGCAGATGGGCGCCCACATCCCACAACGAGCGCAGCGCAATGCCGCGCCCGTCCACGGCCCACTGCACCACCATCTCCCCGTTGTTGGCCGACAGCGGCCCCGTGACCTTCACCGATTGCTCGGCGGCGCCCGCGCGCAGCCGCCACACGCCAAAGGCCTGGTCGCGCTCCTTGATGGCCAGGCAGTCATGGGCCGACAGCTCGGCCGGCGTGCGCGGCGTGCCACGGCGCGCCAGGTAGGCAGGCGCCGCGCACAGCACGCGGTGGTTGTCGGCCAGCCGCCGCGCAATCAGGTGGGGCGCGATCTCGTCGCCCACGCGCACATCCAGATCGAAGCCCTCCCCCGCCACATCCACCAGCCGGTCGAACACATCCAGCCGCACCTGCAGCCCCGGATGGCGCTCCACCAGCCGGGACAGCGCCGGCGCGATCACATGCCGCCCGAAGCCGAAGCTGCTGCTCACGCGCAGCAGGCCGCGCGGCTCGCTGCGCGTGATGGCCACCTCCTGCATCAGCTGGTCCATGTCGTCGAGGATGCGCTGCGCCCAGTGGAATACGCGCTCGCCCTCCTCGGTCACGGCCACGCGGCGCGTGGTGCGGTGCAGCAGCTTCACGCCCAACTCCTGCTCCAGCAGGCGGATGCGCTTGCTCACATAGGCGGGCGATGCACCCAATTCCTCGGCCGCAGCGGCAAAGCCGGATTTGCGGGCCACCACGGTGAAGACACGCAGGTCTTCGGGAGCCGGTTGTTTATTCACGATCTGTAAACAATGGAACCACAGTTGGCCGATTGTATTTAGCCCTGGCGCAGCCAACAATGCCATGCATGCGGCCAGGCTTTCAGCGGCGCCGCTTCATATCCATCCATTCGATCCAAGGACAGACACCATGCAAGACACATTCAAGATCGCCGTCATCGCCGGTGACGGCATTGGCAAGGAAGTCATGCCCGAAGGCCTGCGCACGCTGGAGGCCGCCGCCAGCCGCTTTGCGATCAAGCTCGAATTCCACCATTTCGACTGGGCCCACTGCGACTACTACCTGGCCCACAGAAAAATGATGCCCGACGACTGGAAGGCGCAGCTCTGCGGCATGGACGCCATCTTCTTCGGTGCCGTGGGCTGGCCCGCCACCGTGCCCGACCATGTCTCGCTGTGGGGCTCGCTGCTCAAGTTCCGCCGCGAGTTCGACCAGTACATCAACCTGCGCCCCGTGCGCCTGTTCGAGGGCGTGCCCTGCCCGCTGGCCGGCCGCAAGCCCGGCGACATCGACTACTACGTGGTGCGCGAGAACACCGAAGGCGAATACACCTCGCTGGGCGGCATCATGTACGAGGGCACGGACCGCGAAATCGTGATCCAGGAATCGGTCTACTCGCGCAAGGGTGCCGAGCGCCTGCTCAAGTACGCCTTCGACCTGGCCCAAAGCCGCGAGCGCAAGCACGTCACCCTGGCCACCAAGAGCAACGGCATCGCCATCAGCATGCCCTGGTGGGACCAGCGCGCCGAGGACGTGGCCAAGGCCTACCCGGACGTCACGCTGGACAAGCAGCACATCGACATCCTGACCGCGCGCTTCGTGCTGCAGCCGGGCCGCTTCGACGTGGTGGCCGCCACCAACCTGTTCGGCGACATCCTCAGCGACCTGGGCCCGGCCACCACGGGCACCATCGGCCTGGCCCCCTCGGCCAACCTCAACCCCGACCGCAGCTTCCCCAGCCTGTTCGAGCCCGTGCACGGCTCGGCGCCCGACATCTACGGCAAGAACATCGCCAACCCCATCGCCATGGTCTGGTCGGCAGCGCTGATGCTGGACTTCCTGACCCACGGCCAGGGCGCAGGCCGCGCGGCGCACGACGCCATCGTCTCGGCCATCGAGGAAGTCATCAAGAACGGCCCCCGCACGCCCGACCTGGGCGGCACGGCCAGCACCACCGAAGTGGGCCAGGCCATCGCGGCACAGATCGCGGGCAGGTAGGCCTCAGGGCTGCTGCGCCTGCCGGGGCCGGCGCACGGCCCTGATGCGGCCGCTTTCTCCGCCGCCGCAGAAGAAGCGGTCGCCGCCGTCGGACTCCAGCCCCGACACGCCGGTGCCGGCCGGCATCTCCAGCCGCTGCAGCACGGCACCGCTGTCCGGGTCCAGGCGCCGCAGATCGCTCTGGCCCTCTTCCCAGGTGCCGTGCCACAACTGGCCGTCCACCCAGGTGACGCCGGTGACGAAGCGGTTGGCCTGCAGGGTGCGCAGCACCGCCCCGGTGTCGGGATCGATCTGATGGATCTTGCGGCCGTGGTACTGGCCCACCCACAGCGAGCCCTCGGCCCAGGCCATTCCCGAATCGCCGGCATCGCCGCCGCCCCCGGGTGCAGGAATGGTGGCCAGCACATGGCCGGTGGACAGGTCGATCTTCTGGATACGGTCATTGGCGATCTGGAACAGATGCCGGCCATCGAAGGCCGTGCCGGCATCGCCCGGCACAGGGATGCTGCGCACGATCCGGCCGCTGTCGGGGTCCAGCGCCTGCAATTGGGTGCCGGTGGCGAACCAGACCTGGCTGCCGTCGTAGGACACCCCGTGCACGCAATCGATGCCGGGAAAGGGACCGTACTCGCGGATGATTTCTGCAGCTTCTGTCTTCATGCTGAACTCCTGGTTGCGTTGGTCGGCCCATGCTAGCCAGCCGGCAGCACAGCGGGGAGTAACAAAGTCGTCGTGAATCCCGGCGCAGGCCGGGCCACCCAGCGGCGGGCGCGCCCCCGGCCCACGGGCTGCGCCAGCGCGTCGCGCTCCAGCGCCTCCAGGGTCCTCTGGACGCTGCGCTGGCTCGCGCCCAGTGCCAGGGCCAGCGCCGAACTGGCCCAGGCCTCGCCATCGGAGAGCAGCGCCAGCACCGGCCCGCACAGCACGCCCGGCGCACCTTCCACGGGCCGTGCCAGCACGGCCACCCGGGCCTGCCGGGGCGCCAGCACAAATCCCAGGGGCGTGGCGTGAACTTCGGCCAGCGGCCGCAGCAGGCGGCGCAGGCGGCCGATCTCGACACGCAGACGCGCACGGTACGACTCATCGGCCTGCCGGGCGCGAAATACCTGCGCCACCAGCGCCTCGCGTGAGACATCGCCGGGCCAGGCCTCGCCCAGCGCGCGCGCCAGCGCAAACAGCACCGGGCGCCCCGCCAGCGAGACCGCCACCGCTCCGGCGCGCACCGCATGGCGGCAGGCATCCACCACCAGCGCGCCCGAAGCCAGCAGGGTCCCGGCCTCATCCAGCGACAGCAGCTTCTGAGCCTGCGGTCCGGCCGGCTCCCGCTCCAGCAGCACCGCAGCAGGCGCGTGCAGGGCCTGGGCGGCCTGCCCCACCTCGGCGGCCAGTGCTGCAATGCCGGCGGCGCCGGCCGCCTGCGCGGCATCGGCCAGCGCACCGTGCGCCGCACGGATGTCCAATCGGCGCATGGCGATACCCGCCAGGGCCAGGGCATGGAACGCCTGCAAGGCGGCAGGCAGCAGCGCGGGCCGCAGTCCGCCCAGCAGACCCTCGGCCTCGCCCAGCCGGCCCAGCAGCAGGCACCGGCGTATTTCCAGATAGCCTGCATGCGCGGCGTTCACAGCATCGCCATGCGCCTGCAGCACCGCCCGCGCCGCAACCAACCTGCGGGCCGGCCATGCCAGCTCGCGCAGGGCCAGTGCAATCTCGGCCTCGGCCACTACGCAGCGGGCGCGGGCCACGGCCTCATGGGTGCCGAAGGCGCGCGCAGCGCTGCGCAGCAAGGCCCGGGCCCGTACCAGATCGCCCAGTTGCGCCATGGCGATGCCACGCAGTGCCAGCGCGGGCGCATCGTCGCGCAGCGCCACCCGGTTCAGCGCACCAAGGGGGTCGCCAACCGCGAGCGCACGGGCCGCCGCCGTGATCAGAGAATCCATGCCCATCCCATCCATCGTGTGCGGCACGGCTGTGCCTGCAATCCATCCCGGGCCAACGCACGGTCACGGCCCGGTCATCGGTGGGCGCTAGGCTGGGTCGCCAAACGCCCTGCCAAACGCCCTGCCAAACGCCCTGCCAAACGCCCTGCCAAACGCCCTGCCAAACGCCCTGCCAAACGCTTTGCCACGCCCACTCCCCCGCCATGATGCTCCGCCGCCATCTTCTGCTGTCCGCCGCTGGCGGCTCGCTGCTGCCCTCCATCCTCCAGGCCCAGGTGGCCCCCGCCGCCATCACGCGCGACGCGGCGCGGCCGCTGCTGCCCTCGGGCCTGCAAAGCGGCGATGTGCTGGCTGACCGCGCCATCGTCTGGGCGCGCGCCAGCCGCGATGCGCGCATGTGGATCGAATGGTCCACCACCTCCGGCTTTGCCAACCCCACGCGCGTGCGCGGGCCTGATCTGCTGATGGACAGCAGCGACGGCACGGGCCGCATCGACCTGCAGGGCCTGCCTGCGGGCCAGGACATCTTCTACCGCGTGGTGCTGGAGGACTTTGCCAGCGCCAATGTGCGCTCGCCCGCCGTGCAGGGGCACTTTCGCACGCCGCTGGCGGCGGGCATGCCCGCCACGCGGCCGCTGCGCCTGGTGTGGAGCGGCGACACCGCAGGCCAGGGCTTCGGCATCAACGAGGCCTTTGGCGGCATGCGCATCTACGAGGCCATGCGCAGGACCGACCCCGACGTGTTCCTGCACAGCGGCGACACCATCTATGCCGACGGCCCCATCGCCGCGCAGATGAAGCTGCGCGACGGCACGCTGTGGAAGAACCTGGTCACGCCCGAGGTCGCCAAGGTGGCCGAGACGCTGGACGAATTCCGGGGCCGCCACCGCTACAACCTCATGGACGCCAACGTGCGCGCCCTGGGCAGCGAGGTCGCCCAGATCTGGCAGTGGGACGACCACGAGGTCACCAACAACTACTCGGACAGCAAGAGCGTGGCCAACGACGCGCGCTACACCGAAAAGAACGTGCAGCTGCTGGCGGCGCGCGGCCAGCGCGCCTTCATGGAATACGCGCCCATGCGTCCCTTCGGTGCGGCCATGCACCAGCGCCTGTACCGCCGCCTGCCCCAGGGCCCGCTGGCCGACATCTTCGTGATCGACATGCGCAGCCACCGCGGCCCCAACAGCCACAACCTGCAGGCGGCCGAAGGCCCGGACACCGACATGCTGGGCCGCCCCCAGGTGCAGTGGCTGCTGGACGGCCTCAAGCGCAGCCGCGCCACCTGGAAGCTGATCGCCAGCGACATGCCCATCAGCCTCTTCGTGCCCGACGGCAAGGATGCCGAAGGCCGCGCCCAGTGGGAGGCCGTGGCCAATGGCGAGCACGGCGCGCCCCGGGGCCGCGAGTTGGAGATGGCGCGCCTGCTCAAGGGCATCAAGGATGCGGGCATCCGCAACGTGGTCTGGCTCACGGCCGACGTGCACTACACGGCCGCCCACCATTTCAGCCCCGAGCGCGCCAGCTTCCAGGACTTCGACCCGTTCTGGGAATTCGTCTCCGGTCCGCTGAATGCGGGCGGCTTCGGCCCCAACGAGATGGACAAGACCTTTGGCGGCGAAGTCGTGTTCCAGAAAAGCGCGGGCCACGCCAACTCCGCGCCCAGCGAAGGCTTCCAGTTCTTCGGCCAGCTCGACATAGACCACCGCAGCCAGGCGCTGACCGTGGTGCTCAAGGACCTGGACGGCAAGGCGCTGTACACGAAGACGCTGGAGCCGCAGCGCAGCTGAGCCTGCCGCCTGGAGATCACGGCATTGCCCCCGCCGCAGGCCCCTGGCCGGCGAACAGGGCAAGATGGCCGGCTGCGGCATTCGGGCCGCTCAGACACAGCACGGAATCTCCATGAAGCACTACGACTACATCGTCATCGGCGGCGGCAGCGGCGGCATTGCATCGGCCAACCGCGCCGCCATGCACGGGCGCCACTGCGCGCTGATCGAAGCCGGCGAGATCGGCGGCACCTGCGTCAACGTGGGCTGCGTGCCCAAGAAGGTCATGTGGCATGCGGCCCAGATCGGCGAGGCCATGCACCGCTACGGCCCCGACTACGGCTGGGATGCCACCGTCGACCGCCTGGACTGGCAGCGCCTGCTGGACAGCCGCAGCGCCTACATCGACCGCATCCATGCCTCGTATGAAAGCGGCCTGGCGCGCAACAAGGTCGAGCTGATCCAGGGCTTTGGCCGCTTCGTGGATGCACGCACCGTGGAGGTGGGCGGCCAGCGGCTCAGTGCCGATCACATCCTCATCGCCACGGGCACGCGCCCGGCACGGCCCGACATTCCGGGCGCCGAGCTGGGCATCGACTCGGACGGCTTCTTCGCCCTCAAGGCCCTGCCTGCGCGCACGGCCGTGGTGGGTGCCGGCTATATCGCCGTGGAGATTGCCGGCGTGCTGCACGCGCTGGGATCGCAGACCCATCTGTTCCTGCGCCAGAACTCGGCACTGCGCGGGTTCGATCCGCTGCTGAGCCAGACCCTGATGGAGATCATGGAGGCCGAAGGCCCCGCCGTGCACCGCCAGGCCACCCCGAAGGCCGTGGTCCGCAACGCAGACGGCAGCCTGGACCTGCAACTGCAGGACGGCAGCAGCCACACCGTGGACTGCGTGGTCTGGGCCGTGGGCCGCAGGCCCGACACCTCGGGCCTGAACCTGGAGGCCGCAGGCGTGGCGCTGCAGGACAGCGGCCACATCGAGGTGGACAAGTTCCAGGACACCAATGTGCCCGGCATCCACGCCGTGGGCGACATCACGGGCCGCATCGAACTCACGCCCGTGGCCGTGGCCGCCGGCCGGCGCCTGTCCGAGCGCCTGTTCAACGGCAAGACCGGCGAGCACCTGGACTACGACAACGTACCCACCGTGGTCTTCAGCCACCCACCCATCGGCACCGTGGGCCTGACCGAGCCGCAGGCACGCGAGCGCTTTGGCGACGATCAGGTCAAGGTCTACCAATCGGCCTTCACCGCCATGTACACGGCAGTCACGCGCCACCGCCAGCCCGCGCGCATGAAGCTGGTCTGCGTGGGCCCAGAGGAACGCATCGTGGGCATACACGGCATCGGCCTGGGGATGGACGAGATGCTGCAGGGCTTTGCCGTGGCCCTGAAGATGGGCGCCACCAAGCGCGACTTCGACGACACCGTGGCCATCCACCCCACGGCGGCCGAGGAGTTCGTGACCATGCGCTGAACAGGCGCACAGGCTGACCTCAGCGGTTGACCACGGCCTTGGGCAGGGCCAGCGTCAAGAGGCTGCCGGCCACCAGGCAGGCGGCGAACAGCAGCAGGCCTGCGCTCGACGAGTGCGTGAGATCCTTGAGCCAGCCCAGTAAATAGGTGGCCGCAAAGCCTCCCAGGTTGGCAATGGAGGCGATCAGCGCAATGCCTGCGGCCGCCGCCGGCCCCGTCAGGAACGTGGCGGGCAGGCACCAGAACACGGGAAAGGCTGCCATGATGCCCGCCGTCGCCAGAGAGAACAGCAGCACGGTGGCGAACACATGGCCGGTGTACAGCGTGCTCAGCGCCATGGCGGCCGCGCCCGCCAGTGCCGGCAGCACGATGTGCCAGCGCCGCTCGCGGCGCCGGTCGGAGCTGATGCCGTTGAGCAGCAGCGCAGCGATGGCAAAGGCATTGGGAACGGCCGTGAGCAGGCCGATCTCGGCCGTGCTCCTGACCCCGGCCTCGCGGATGATGGTGGGTAGCCAGAAGCTGATGGCATAGGTGGACATCATCAGGCTCAGGTCGATCAGGCCCAGCAGCCAGACCCGGCCGCTGGACAACGCCGCCCACAGCGAATGGTGGGACTCGGCCAGCCTGTCGCTGTCGAGGTTGGCGCGCAGCACGCCCTTGTCGCGCGGCGACAGCCATTTGGCCGACTCGATGCTGTTGGGCAGGTAGACGAAGACCAGCAGGCCCAGCACCACCGAGGGAATCGCCTCCAGGAAGAACAGCCACTGCCAGCCCGCATGGCCACGCACGCCGGCAAAGGCCGTCATGATCCAGCCCGACAGCGGCGCCCCGACCAGGCTGGCCAGCGGCAGGCCGATCAGGAACAGTGCCATGATCTTGCTGCGCATGCGCGTGGGATACCAGTAGGTCAGGTACAGCATGACGCCGGGAAAGAACCCCGCCTCGGCCACACCCAGCAGAAAGCGCAGCACATAGAACTGCATGGGCGTGCTCACGAACATGGTCGCGCCCGAGATCAGGCCCCAGGTGATCATGATCCGCGCGATCCACAGCCGCGCGCCCATGCGCGCCAGCACCAGGTTGCTGGGCACCTCGAAGAGGATGTAGCCCACGAAGAACAGGCCCGCACCCAGGCCGTAGACCGTCTCGCTGAAGCCCAGGTCCTGCTGCATCTGCAGCTTGGCCAGCCCCACGTTGATGCGGTCCAGATAGGCGGCCAGGTAGCACAGGCAGAAGAAGGGCACGAGCCGCCACGTCACGCGCCCGTACAGCTGCCGCTGCTCCTTCTCCTGCTCCCGCAAATGGACCCCCTGCCCCTGCATACCGCCAATGCCTGCATTGCTGTGAACTGACATTTCAGCTCATTGCTGTGTTGACCATTGCCACCGTTCATGGCCCTGCGTCGCCGCGTTGGCGCACTGCAGCCGGATCCGGCGGAAACATCTGTCTGCAGTGGAAATTTCAAGTGCCTACGCTCAATGCTACGCACGATAGTCAAAAACAAATCAAGTAGTTTCCCGATAGCCATCATCGATCAAGTCGCACAAAAATCCCTGTACGCAAGGGAAACAAGGGGCGTCAACTCACGCAATGCCTTGGTGCTCCTTTGTAGTGAACACGACTCAATTCAAGTGCATACGCTTCAAAACCCCGAATCTGCGGAATGAAATCCGTGATCAGAACCGAGGAGACAACCCATGCCCAGACTGCAATCAAGGACAGGACACGCCATTGCCCTGGCCACCCCGGCACTTGCCCTGCTCCATGCCATCGCCCCGCTGCCGGCGGGCGCGCAGGTCACGCTGCAGGGTCAGATCGATGCCTTCGCGGGGTTCTCGCGCCCGCTGGGCGCGGACAAAGGCACGGGCGTGCTCACGCCAGGCGGCATGCAGACGAATTTCTGGGCCTTGCGCGGAACGGAGGACCTGGGTTCTGGATTGAAGGCCGTGTTTGCACTGGAGGCCTTCTACCGCGCGGACAGCGGCGCCGAAGGGCGTTTTGCCAATGACGCCTTCTTTGCGCGCAGCGCCTATGTGGGGCTGAGCAGCGGCTGGGGCACGCTGCAACTGGGGCGCAACACCACGCCCTACTGGCTGGCCACCATCGCCTTCAACCCGTATGCAGGGTCCTTTTCGTTCTCACCCGCGGTGCTGCACAGCTTCGGGCCCAACGGCACGGCCGCCGCGCCGCTGCGGGGCGACTCGGGCTGGAGCGACAGCCTGCTCTACACCAGCCCGTCCTGGGGCGGATTCACGGCACGGCTGCAGTATTCGTTCGAGCCGCCGGCCGGCACGCCCGCATCCCAGCGCCGCGATGCGGACAAGTACGGCGCCAGCCTCAGCTATGCGGGCGGCGCATTCGCCGCCGCCCTCGCCTACCAGAGCGTGGCCTATCCCAATGCCGCCACCACCGCTACCGCCACCGGCTTTGACCGCCAGAGCGCCTGGCTGCTGGGCGGCTCCTACGATCTGGGCATGGTCAAGCTGTTCGCCCAATACCAGCGGCTGGCCGACACCGTGGCCGGCGCGGACCGCCGCAGGAACAGCGGCCAGTTCGGCCTGTCCATTCCCGCAGGCCCGGGCGCCGTGCTGGCCTCATATGGCCATGCGCGCACCTCGGGCGCCGAAGACGCCAGGCGCAACACCTGGGCCGTGGGCTATGACTACCCCCTGTCCAAGCGCACGGACATCTACCTCAACAGCCTGCACGACCGCATCACGGGCACGGGCGCCGGCAGCGGCCAGACCTGGGGCCTGGGCCTGCGTCACTATTTCTGAGTCCTGGGCTGGGGCTGGGCCGGTGGCTGCTGCACCACGCGCAACACCGTCTCCACCATGTGGTCGCCCCAGCGCTGCAGCTCGGCCTGCTGCAGCAGCTCCTTGTCGAAGAAGGCGCTCAGCGTGTGGCGGTTGGAGAGGTAGAAGTAGCCCAGTCCCATGACCGTGATGTAGAGATCGTCGATGTGCACATCGGGACGGAACAGGCCCTGGGCCATCCCCGATTCCACGGCCTTGCGCAGCAGCGTGATGGCGTTGGGAAAGAAGTCGCGTATGCCCGAGGCCTTCTTCAGGTGCTTGCCCTTGAGCAGGTTTTCGGTGTTGAGCAGGAAGATCAGCTCCGGGTGCTCCTGGTAGTAGCGCCACATGAAGCGCACCACGGCCTCCAGCGCCGCGCGCGGATCGTCGAAGTCCACCACCAGCTTCGCCTCGGCCTCCACCAGCTTGCGGTAGGCGTTCTCCAGCACGGCGGCGAACAGCTTGTCCTTGCTGCCGTAGTGGTAGTAGAGAAGGCTCTCGTAGCACTTGGCCTGCTTGCCGATGCGCTGCACGCTGGCGCCGTCGTAGCCACTTCTGGCGAACTCGATCTCGGCCGCCAGCAAGATGGCCTCCTTGGTCGTCTTGCCGGTCTTGGCAGTCCGCTTGCGCCCCGCAGACGCCTTGGCAGACGCCTTGGAAGGGGCCTTGGAAGGGGCCGACTTCGCAGCGGCTTTCCTGGCGGGCGCAGCCTTGCGCTTCGGGGTGGCGGGAACTTCCTCGGGATCAGTGGTCATGGGCGCGGCGTCAGGTGAAGGGGGCGTTGCGTCGGCCATTCTAGGGAAAAACGCCATATTGAAATTGAGTGTTCACTCAAACAAAATTGAGTGAACACTCAACAAGGAGAGTCCCCATGGAAACCTATGTACTCGATACCTGGTACCCGCTGACCTGGTCGCGCAACGTGGGCCGCCAGCTGTCGGCGCACCGCATCGTCGAACGCGACGTGGTGCTCTACCGCACCGAGGCCGGCGCCGTCGTGGCCATGGAGGACGCCTGCCCCCACCGCCTGCTGCCGCTGTCCATGGGCAAGCTCAAGGGCGATGCCATCGAATGCGGCTACCACGGCCTGACCTTCGACTGCAGCGGCCGCTGCACGCGCGTGCCGGGCCAGTACATGATCCCGGGCAACGCCGTGGTGACCACCTATCCGGTCAAGGAGAACATGGGCCTGGTCTGGATCTGGATGGGCGATCCCTCGCGCGCCGACAGCGTGCCGGTGTTCGACCTGCCCCAGTACCACGACCCGGCGTGGAGCGCCGTCGAAGGCGATGCGCTGCGCATCCAGGCCAACTACCTGAACCTGGCCGACAACCTCTGCGATCCGGCCCATGTGAGCTTCGTGCACCTGAGCACGCTGGGCAACGCGGCCAGCGAGGACATCCCCGTGCACCACGAGGAGCTGGACGGCCGCATCGTCACCTGGCGCTGGATCATCGATGCGCCGGCCATTCCGCTGTTCGCCAAGTACGGCAATTTCAGCGGCAACGTGGACCGCTGGCACTACTACCACTACCACGCGCCCAGCATCGCCATCATCGACTTCGGCAGTGCCGCCACGGGCACGGGCGCCCCCGAGGGCCGGCGCGACAACTGCATGCAGATCTATGCCTGCCACTTCATGACGCCCGTGGACCGGAACACCTCCATCGACCACTGGCTGCACGTCAAGAACTTCACGGCCGATGCCGACACCAATGCGGCCCTCTCTGCCGACTTCCGCGTAGCCTTCGCCGAGGACAAGGCCATCCTCGAAGCCATAGAGCGCAACGAAAAGCGCTTTGCCACGCGCAAGACCATCAAGATCGCCATCGATGCGGCCCCCCGGCGCATGCGCCGCATGGTGGACCGCATGATCGAGGGCGCGCCCACGGGCGGCTGAGGGGCGGGCCATGCACGACGACACCCACCCGACCCTCCCGCCCATCGGCTGCAACGGCCGTGGCGTGCAGCGCTCCTCGCGCCACCAGCCCATCGGCCTTCAGGAGCTGCCCATACGCGAGCAGTTCCGCCTGGTCAGTGAAACCGGCGCCTTCGACTGCTTCGACCGCCTGCCTCTGCGCACGCAAATGGCCGAGTACGAGGCCGCCATCGCCGAGTTCAATCTGCCCGTGCACACGGCCAGCTGGTTCTACCGCCTGGGCGAGGACGAGGCCCTGCTGGCCCACAACCTGCGCATCTGCCAGGCCATAGGCGCGCGCTGCCACAACATCATGACCTTCAAGCACCACCGCGACGGCCATGTGCTGGACGATGCCGAGATCACCGACCACTACCTGCGCGTCTACGACGACGCCATGTCTCTGGGCGTGGAGCCCAGCTTCGAGCTGCACGTCAACATGTGGACCGAGGATTTCCTGCGCGTACGCGAGGTGGCCCGGCGCGTGCAGGCGCATGGCGTGCCCTTCCACTTCACGCTGGACTACAGCCATGTGAACTTCAAGATCGGCAACCCGGCCGAGCAGGAACTGTCGGGCGTGCGCGAACTGGTCGAGAGCGGCGAACTGGTGCTGGACCCCTTCGAGCCCGGCTCGCTGTGCGAACAATGGCTGGACATGGGCATCGTGCGCTGGGCCCAGCTGCGCGCAACCGGCCCCAACCAACCCCTGAACCTGTGGCACCGCAACGAGGACGGCAGCCCGGGCCGGGGCATCCAGTACCCCATGCTGCGGCCCGGCCCCGGCGAATGGCATTCGCCCTGGCACGCCTATCTGCTGGAGCCCTCCAAAGAGGCCATCCGCAAGGTGCTGGCCTACCACCACGCGCACCCGCACAGCCCGCTGCGCCACCTCACCACCGAATTCATCAACCTGCCCGACTACGGCCTGGGCGCACGCTATGACCTGCTGGCGCAGAACGTGGCGGCCGCACGCTTCATGCGGCAAGCCTGGGACGAGATCTGCGCCCGCCCCGCAGTCCAGGCCTCGTGCAAAGGTGCATCATGACCCCCGCACAACACCCCCAAGGCCACGCCGTCATCATCGGCGCCGGGCATGCCGGCGGCACCCTGGCCGCCCTGCTGCGCCAGTACGGCCACCCGGGTCCCATCACTCTGGTCGGCGGCGAAGACCTGCCGCCCTACCAGCGCCCGCCGCTGTCCAAGGCCTGGCTGCAGCAGGCCATGGGCCCGGACGACCTGCTGCTGCGGCCCGCCAGCGCCTATGCCGACCAGGCCATTGCCCTGCGCCTGGGCGTGCGCGCCATGGCCATAGAGCCGGGCTCGCGGCAGGTAGCGCTGAACGACGGGTCGGCACTGCACTACGACCACCTGGTCATTGCCACAGGCGCCGCACCGCGCTGGCTGGCCCTGCCCGGGGGTGAGCGGCCCGGCGTGACCTACCTGCGCACCATGGAAGACGCGCAGGCGCTGCGGGGCCACCTGCAGACCGCCCGCTGCCTGGCCATCATCGGCGGCGGCTATGTGGGTCTCGAAGTCGCGTCCACGGCCCGCAAGCTGGGGGTGCAGGTCCGGGTCATCGAGCGCGAAGGCAGGCTGCTGTCGCGCAGCGCCTCGCCCCAGATGGCCGCACATCTGCACGGCCTGCATGCAGGCCAGGGCGTGGAGATGCATTTCAACGCCTCGGTCACCGCCATCCAGGGCGACAGCCCCACCGGCATCACGGGCCTGAGGATGGCCGATGGCTCCCGCCTGGAGTGCGATGCCGTGCTCATCGGCGTGGGTGCAGCGCCCAGCGTGGAGCTGGCGCAGTCCCTCGGCCTGGACTGCGCGGGCGGCATTGCCGTGGACGGCGAAGGCCGTACCGCCATGGCCGGCATCTACGCCATAGGCGATGCCACGCGCCGCCCCCTGGCCGGCTACCCCGGGCTGCACCGGCTCGAAAGCGTGCCCAGCGCGCTCGAACAGGCCCGGCGCGCAGCCTGCGCCATCACGGGCCGCGCACTGCCCGCCCATGAAGCGCCCTGGTTCTGGTCCGATCAGTACGACACCAAGCTGCAGATCGCCGGCCTGCCCGGCCATGGCGACCAGACCGTGCTGCGCGGCGACCCGGCCAGCGGCAG
The DNA here is from genome assembly GCF_059567865.1 of Delftia sp. BGA-UO-ETr-SB1. NCBI lineage: Bacteria > Pseudomonadati > Pseudomonadota > Betaproteobacteria > Burkholderiales > Comamonadaceae > Delftia > Delftia sp. BGA-UO-ETr-SB1. Next base: position 182,328 of record NZ_JCAQOW010000005.1, read on the forward strand.
GTTCGCCGTCCTGCACCTGCGCGGTGGCCAGCTGTGCGCCGCCGAATGCGTGAACTCACCGGGCGAATTCATGGCAGCGCGCAAGGCCATCGCCGCCACGCACTGCGCCGACCCCGGTTTCCCGCCCCTCCCCCCAAAAGCCCCACCCACGCCATGACCACCATCACCTTCATAGAACACAGCGGCCGCGAGCACGTGGTGCAGGCCACCGACGGCCAGAGCCTCATGCGCGCCGCTGTCTCCAACGGCGTGCCGGGCATCGATGCCGAGTGCGGCGGCGCCTGTGCCTGCGCCACCTGCCATGTCTACATACAACCGGAGTGGCTGGACCGCGTGGGCCCGGCCCAGGGCGGCGAAAGGGAGATGCTGGACTTCGCCCTCGACGTGCGCGGCGACTCGCGGCTGGCCTGCCAGATCACGGTATCGCCGCAGCTCGACGGGCTGGTGGTGGGCATGCCGGTGGCGCAGAGCTGAGGGCTGTGCAGATGGGGATGCAACCCCGGACAGCCCGCCCCGCAATCGCGCACCACCCATGTCACCTAACGCAAGGCCGTGGGTTCCGGAACGCGTCAAGCGGCACCGCAAGCCATTGCCTGGAATCGAGAGGGCGAAGGGCTATCTCAGCCCACTACATTGGGTAATCAAATACCTCAAGAGAACCTGAGATCGTGGTCGGTAAATAGTACCTTGTATACCGGAGCAAAATCATCGTCTGAATTTATCAGCGTGAAATCCATATTCATCAAAAGAACACTCTTTTCCAGAATGACAAATCCAGCCGATACTATCTTTTCAATTATTTGATTCAACAAATGATCGCACCCTGCCCCTGAAATCACCTGCCTGCCTGATTTGTCAGAATTTTCCAGGATGGCCACATAATTTCCGACCCAGGAAATAAAAATCTCATAACAACCAATACTGCCATTGATGTCAAGGCGATAGCACACATCATCGTTCACATCTGAATAGTCTTGTGACTCAGCGATATGCTCAATCGATTCTTTCAGCGCACTGGCATCACAAGATGGAGCAGATAATTCAAAGTAATTGGGTTCACGCAATGAACCATATTTCACCAGAACCTGTTCCGCAATATCCTGGATAATTGTACTCATTGAGTCAACTCCCCTGAAGGGTGACTTTCTTCATCCCACCCGTTTTATCCAGCAAAACAAGATCACGATAATATCCGGAATCTTCGTCAGGCAAATAAATATCAATCTTGAAATTCCTTGCCATAAAAGCAAAGGTTGAATTCTCCACCACAACATCCTCTTCAAGATATACAGTGACCATTTTCATCCCTTGGAATTCATGAGAATCTTCAATCAGCAAAACAATTTTTGCCTTTTGCTCCACGAGCTGCTCGACTGAATCTATTGCACAAAAATCACCAGGAGAAAGATCCAAAGAACTCGCAAGATAACCGATCAGTGCTGCAGCCTCATGAACGCCGTCTACAAGAAAATTATTCCAGATCATGAATTGAATCTCATCCAGATGGATTCTTAAATCATCTTCAGCCAACAGAAACCCAAGACATTCCTACAGATTCAACTCCTTTTCAAACAGAGATATTGCTTTCAACATCAGATTCTCTGGTGCATCTTGGCAAATCAGCAATACAAATCTCACGCAATTGAGCCCGGGAAATGCGCCATGAGCGAAGAATTCAACGGCATCCTCCAAGCTCTCGTTCAGGGAGATAGTGACAGCATCCATATCGCCGGCGTCCAGAATCAAGTCATCAATGATCTCTTCCGCGTCGGAGTAGTCTCCCCACGTCGCAAAGAATTCACACCCGATCTCCAGCAACCTCGTTATTGCAAGATTGAATCCGGGGTCCTTACCCTTCCCCGTCACAACGAAACAGCCATGCGGAAGCGGACTGGATTGAATTTTGCCCGCATCGCAGGTTTTCGATACTACAAGCATGTTCTTCATGGGCGCATCTACATGTCCGACTGAACCCACTTCACCTCAGATGGGTGAATGGAAAAATTCGCCATCAGCTTGTTGATGGCAAAAACCGTCTCAACACCTCTGTCCACATAGATCGCTGTGCCTTTGGCTGGCGAATTCACGTAGAAATGAAAGAGGATGGTACCAACATCCTTATCCAAGGCATAGCAATAATGGCAGACATCCAGATCGTCAACATCTCTCACAAAATGCAGTCCGTGCTTTCTGGACAGCTCCGAAGGCCCATCAGACAACAGGATGACCGGCTTTGATTCGCCGCTGGGCCATGGATTATCTTCAGACATTGCTGCGTTTCCTTATCTGCCATGTTGCAATTGCTCGCCGTGGCGTGCTGTAGCCAACGACTTGCCCACCACCGCCCGCAAACACTCCACCAGCAACCGCGTCGTCGCCGTCATCGGCTGGCCGCGCAGGGTGATCAGGCCCACGGCCGGCAGGTCGATGGGCACGGGCAGATCCAGCACGGCGACCAGTCCCTGCTGCGCGAAATGCTCGGCCACGCCGCGCGCCATGAAGGCCACGGCGCCGCGCTGGTGCAGGAAGCTGATCTGCGACAGGAATGAGGCGGACTCGACCAGATCGGCCGGCGGATGCAGGCCGTGGGCGAAGAACTGCTGCTCCAGCTTCACGCGCAGCGATGCCCAGGGCGGGGGCATGACGCAGGGCATGTCGGCCAGCGCCTGCCAGTTGGCAGGCTGCGCCAGCAACGCATGGCCGGGGCGCACGACGGCGACCATGGGCTCGTCGTACAGGGCTTCGGTTTCCAGGTCGGGCGAGGCATAGCCGGGTTCGAGCCGGCCCACGAACAGGTCCAGCTCGCCCATGCGCAGCTTGGGCAGCAGCCGCGTGAGATCGCCCTCCTCGACCAGCACCGTGGTCTGGGCCGATCGCGCCTTCAACTGCTCGACGGCCCGCGCCAGCAGCACGGGCGTGGCCACCACCATGGCGCCCACGCTGGTGCGCCCGCGTGTGCCGCTGGCCTCGGCCGCCATTTCATCGCGCGTGCGCTCGAAGCCCGCCAGCACCGAGCGCGCAAAGCGCACCATGCTGACGCCGGCGGCTGTGGGCTCGGTGCCTCGCGTGGAGCGCTCGAACAGCGTCATGTCCAGCATGCGCTCGATCTCGGCCAGGGTCTTGGAGACGGCGGGCTGGGTCACGGCCAGGAACTCGGCGGCGCGGCCCAGGTGGCGGAACTGGTCCAGGGCCACCAGCAGCTGCAGGTGGCGCAGCTTGAGGTTGGAGCGCAGCACGCGGTCTATCTTGCTCATGGGGTCTTCATAGCTTTGAGGTTATGAAGCCAGTCTATCTTTTCATTGGATTGTCATGATCAGGCGCTGAACAATCGCGCCAGTCAGCCCAAGGCCCGGATCACAGGGCTGCAAAAAGCCAATACAGGAGACAAGCGATGAACACCCCACGCACACGCCATGCAAGCCGGCGCGAATTCGTGCTCGCCACCCTCGGCGCCAGCGCACTGGCCGCCACCGGACCTCTTTTCGCCCAGAACTGGCCCGAACGCCCCATCACCTTCATCTGCCCCTGGCCTGCGGGCGGCACGGCCGACCAGTCCATGCGCGCTTTGTGCACCGTGGCCGGCAAGCTGCTGGGCCAGCCGATTGCGGTGGAGAACCGTGCGGGCGCATCGGGAATGATCGGCGCCAAGGCGCTGGCCTCGGCCAGGGCGGACGGCTACACCATCGGCCAGATTCCCATCTCGGTCACGCGCTTTTCGCAACTGGGCAGCCTGCAGGCCGATCCGCGCAAGGACTACACCTACATCGCGCGCACCTCGGGCCAGACCTTCGGCATTGCCGTGCCCGCCAATTCGCCGTTCAAGACGCTCAAGGACTTCGTGGCCGCCGCCAAGGCGAGGCCTGGCCAGGTGACCTATGCCCATGCAGGCGTGGGCGGTGCCACGCATGTAGGCATGGAGGAGTTTGCGGGCGTGGCCGGCATACAGCTCAACCATGTGCCCTACAAGGGCGGCGCCGAGGCACTGCAGGGCGTGCTGGGCGGCCACGTGGATGCGCTGGCCGACTCCAGCTCCTGGGCTCCCCATGTGGAAGCCGGCAAGCTGCGCCTGCTGGCCACCTGGGGCGAGCAGCGCACGGCGCGCTTCAAGGACGTGCCCACGCTGCGCGAATGCGGCTACGACGTGGTGGTCGATGCGCCCAACGGCATTGGCGCGCCACGTGGCCTGGACCCGGCCGTGGCGGCCAGGCTGCGCGAGGCCTTCCGCGCCGCCGTGGCCAGCCCCGAGTTCAAGTCCGTGGCCGAGAAGCTGGATGCGCCGCTGCTCTACCTGGACGGCCCGGACTACGAGAAGTACGTGAACACGGTCTACCAGAAGGAGACCGTCCTCATCGACAAGCTCAAGCTGCGCGAATTGATGAAGGGCTGACAGCCCGCGAACCCACACCGATGAAAGCCCCGCATGTCCCGCATGTCCCGCACCGATAGCCCCCTGCTGCACCTGCATCCCAACGACAACGTGCTGGTCGCCAAGACCGCTCTGTCGCTGGGCCAGGAGATTCCCGAACTGGGCGTGCGCGCCCGCGCCCAGGTGCCTGCGGGCCACAAGATCGCCGCGCGCCGCATTGCCGAGGGCGAGCAGGTGAAGAAGTACGACACCGTGATCGGCGTGGCCATGCGCGAGCTGGAGGCCGGCGACTATGTGCACAGCCACAACCTGCGCATCGTGGACTACTACCGCGACCCGGCCTTCGGCGCCGATGTGCGGCCCGTGGACTATGTGCCGGAGGCGCAGCGCGCCAGCTTCCAGGGCTTTGTGCGCGCCGGCGGCGGCGTGGGCACGCGCAATTTCATCGGCATCCTGTCGTCGGTGAACTGCTCGGCCACGGTGATCAAGCGCATTGCCGCGCATTTCACGGCCGAGCGCATGGCGGCATTCCCCAACGTGGACGGCGTGGTGGCCTTCGCCCAGACCAGCGGCTGCGGCATGTCCTCGCCCAGCGAGCATTTCGATGTGCTGCGCCGCACGCTGGCCGGCTATGCGCGCCACCCGAACCTGGCCGGCGTGCTCATCGTGGGCCTGGGCTGCGAGCGCAACCAGGTCGATGCCCTGGTGGAGTCGCAGGGCCTGAGCGAAGGCCGGCTCATGCGGACGCTGGTGATGCAGGAAGTGGGCGGCACGCGCGTGACCATAGAGGCAGGCATACGCGCCATCGAAGAGATGCTGCCCGAGGCCAATGCCGCGCGGCGCAGCACGGTCAGTGCCAGCCACCTGAAGATCGGGCTGGAGTGCGGCGGCTCGGACGGGTTTTCGGGCATCACGGCCAACCCGGCCCTGGGCGCGGCCATGGACATCCTGGTGCGCCACGGCGGCACGGCCATCCTGTCGGAAACGCCCGAGATCCATGGCGTGGAATTCATGCTCACGCGCCGCGCCATCACGCCTGCCGTGGGGCAGAAGCTGCTGGACCGCCTGGCCTGGTGGGAGCGCTACGCGGCCGGCCAGAACGCGCAGTTCAACGGCGTGGTCGGCCACGGCAACCAGGCCGGCGGCCTTGCCAACATCTTCGAGAAATCGCTGGGCTCGGCCATGAAGGGCGGCACCACGCCGCTGCGCGCCGTCTACGAATATGCCGAGCCCATCACCGAGCCGGGCTTTGTGTTCATGGACTCGCCGGGCTACGACCCCGTGGCCTCCACGGGCCAGATTGCCAGCGGCGCGCACCTGATCTGCTTCACCACGGGGCGCGGCTCCATGTTCGGCAGCAAGCCCGCGCCCACCATCAAGCTGGCCAGCAACACGCCCATGTACCGCCGCCTGGAGGAAGACATGGACATCAACTGCGGCCTGATCGTGGACGGCGAATGCGGCGTGCCCGAGATGGGGCAGCGCATCTTCGCGCAGATCCTGCGCCACGCCAGCGGCGAGCCCACCAAGAGCGAGGCCCTGGGCCTGGGCGACCATGAGTTCGTGCCCTGGCACCTGGGCATCGTGAGCTGAGCCGCCCCTTACAAACCTTGTATCCACCGATTCCATGCCACTGACCCTGACCCGCCCCGAGCTGCTGCGCAGCGCCAACTTCATCGCCGGCCAATGGACGACCGCGACGGCCACGCCCGCCGCACCTGCCCCGCGCCTGGCCGTGACCGACCCCGCCACGGGCGCACTGATCACCGAGGTGCCCGACTCCGGCGCCGCCGAGGCCCGCGCCGCGCTGGACGCCGCGCATGCCGCCTTCCCCGCCTGGCGCAAGACGCCTGCCAAACAGCGCGCCGCCATCATCAAGCGCTGGAACGACCTGGTGCTGGCCCACCAGGACGACCTGGGCCGCCTCATCAGCCGCGAGCAGGGCAAGCCCCTGGCCGAGGGCAAGGGCGAGGTCGCCTACGCGGCCAGCTACATCGAATGGTTTGCCGAAGAGGCCACGCGCATGAACGGCGAGATCATTCCCGCACCCGTGCCGGGCCGGCGCATGTTTGCGCTGCGCGAGCCCGTGGGCGTGGTGGCTGCCATCACGCCCTGGAACTTTCCGGCCGCCATGATCGCCCGCAAGATCGCGCCCGCACTGGCCGCCGGCTGCACCGTGGTCTGCAAGCCCGCGGAAGACACGCCGCTGACCTCGCTGGCCCTGGTGCTGCTGGCCCAGGAGGCGGGCGTGCCGGCCGGCGTGCTCAACATCGTCACGGCCTCGCGCGAGAAGACGCCCGAGGTGGTGGATGTCTGGCTTGACGACGCGCGCGTGCGCAAGATCACCTTCACGGGCTCCACGCCCGTGGGCAAGCACCTGGCGCGGCGCAGCGCCGACACGCTCAAGAAGCTCTCGCTGGAGCTGGGCGGCAATGCGCCCTTCATCGTCTTCGAGGACGCCGACATCGAGGCCGCCGTCGATGGCTTCATGGCCGCCAAGTTCCGCAATGGCGGCCAGACCTGCGTGTGTCCCAACCGCGTCTTCGTGCACCGCAGCGTGCACGACACGTTCGCACAGAAGCTGGCCGCGCGCGTGGCCGCGCTGCACGTGGGCCCGGCCAGCGACCCGGCCTCGCAGATCGGCCCCATGATCAATGCGCGTGCCGTGGAAAAGATCGAGCGCCATGTGCAGGACGCCGTGGCGCGCGGCGCCAGGGTGCTCACGGGCGGCAGGCGCCTGGATGCCCTGGGCGCCAACTACTACGCGCCCACCGTGCTCACGGGCGCCGATGCCTCCATGGCCTGCGCCTGCGAGGAAACCTTCGGCCCCGTGGCGCCGCTCACGGTCTTCGACAGCGAGGACGAGGTCATCGCCGCCGCCAACGACACGCCCTTCGGCCTGGCCGCCTACTTCTACAGCAACGACGCACGCCGCATCTGGCGCATGGCCGATGCATTGGAGACCGGCATCGTCGGCATCAACGAAGGCGCACTGGCCGCCGAGGCAGCGCCCTTCGGCGGCGTCAAGGAATCGGGCTACGGCCGCGAGGGCTCCACCCACGGCCTGGACGACTACCTGCACACCAAGTACGTCTGCCAGGGCCTGCTGGACTGAATCTTTCCCTCAACGAAATCACCGGACACCATGCCAGCCCATAACCCCTTCAAGACCGCCCTGGCCGCAGGCCAGCCCCGCATCGGCCTGTGGCTGTCCATGGCCGACCCCTACCTGGCCGAGGCTGCCGCCACCTGCGGCTATGACTGGCTGCTGATCGACGGCGAGCACGCGCCCAACGACGTGCGCAGCACCCTGGCCGCACTACAGGCCGTGGCCCCGCACCCGGCCCAGGCCGTGGTGCGCGTGGTCGAAGGCAGCACGGCCCTGATCAAGCAGATGCTGGACATAGGCGCCACCACCCTGCTCGTGCCCATGGTGGACACGGCCGAACAGGCGCGCGCCGTGGTGGCCGCCACGAGCTACCCGCCGCTGGGCGTGCGCGGCGTGGGCAGCGCCGTGGGCCGCGCATCGCAGTGGAGCGCACGCGGCGACTACCTGCAGGTGGCCGACGACGAGATCTGCCTGCTGGTGCAGGCCGAGACCGTGGCCGCTCTGCACAACCTTGAAGCCATCTGCGCGGTGGACGGCGTGCACGGCGTCTTCATCGGCCCCGCCGACCTGGCCGCCTCCATGGGCCACCGCGGCAACCCGGGCCACCCCGAAGTGCAGGCCGCCATCGAAGCCGCCATGAAGACCATCATCGCCAGCGGCAAGGCGGCCGGCACCCTGACCTCGGACCCCGCCCTGGCCCGCCGCTACCTGGATCTGGGCTGCAGCTTCGTGGCCGTGGGCGTGGATGTGCTGCTGTTTGCGAATGCGGCGCGCAGGCTGCGCGCGCAGTTCGATGATTCGCCGGTGGCCGCGCCTGCACAGCAGGCAGCTGCCGCCTATTGAATCAGCCAGCCACCAGCCAGGCCAGCAGCCCCGCCGCCGCTGCAGCAGCGGCCACACGCCGCGCGAACTGCGGCGCATAGGTCAGCAGCAGGCCCAGGGCCAGGGCCGCAAAGGTCAGCAGGCCCAGCCAGGCGGCCAAGGCCACCGAGGCATTCCAGCGCAGCAGGCAAGGCGCCAGCGATAGGGCCAGCAGCGCGTAGCCGGCCAGCCGCCAGGCCTTCAGGCGCGCGGGTGCCAGGCCTTCGGTGCCCAGCTGGTCCTGGTGCCGGTCCATGGAAGCGGCGATGACGGCAAAGCCTGCAAAGGCCAGAAAAAAGGCGGCAAGAATCATCATGACGCGCGCTCCAGCGTGGGGGCATGGCTGGTGGTGCGGGTTTGCGTGCGGGCGGCTGCAGGCAATGCAGCCGCTGCCGGCTTGCCGCGCAGCAGCCACCAGGCCACCACGCCGTGGATGGCGGCCAGGCCCAGCATCAGCAGCTCGAAGCTGGCGATGCTCCACTGCCCGTTGGCCAGGGTCTGCACCAGCGAAGCGCCGCCCGTCAGCAGGTTGAGCAGGGGCAGCAGCGCGTACAGCACGGCGGCCAGCGCCATCTGCTGCAGCCAGGCATTGCGGTGCGAGACCAGCAGCGGATGCAGCAGGCACAGCAGCCAGATGATGAAGAAGCCGTTGATCTCCCAATCACTGCGTGCCTGCATGGGCACGGGCAGCAGGCGGTTGAGCCAGAAGAAGCCGGCCACGGCCACCGACAGGCCCGCGATGGAGCCCACGTTGAGCACCTCCACCAGCCGGTGGCCGAAGGGCGTGCGGCCCAGCTTGCGGCGCTCGGGCATGCGCTTGACCACCCACAGCACCATGCCGGACGCGGCCATGAAGGTGCCGACCACGCCGCTGAGCAGCAGCAGCCAGCGCGTGGCGGGCTCGGCAAAGCGGCCCAGGTGCACGCCGGTGATCACGTTGCTGGTGGCGCGCACCCAGGAGATGGCGGGCGCCTCGGGGCTGGCCTGCAACTGGCCGGTCACGCCGTCGAAGCGCAGGGTCTCGGACTGGCCCCGGTTGATGAGGCTCATGCCGCCGCCTTCGCGCAGCTCGACCACCGCGCGCGAGGTGCCGGGCGCGTTGACGGTGATGCTGCCCACGCCGTGCTCGGGCCAGCGGCGCGCGCCCTCGGCCATCATGGGCGCGATATCGGCCAGCGCGGCCGCCTGGCGCTCCTGTTTGCCACCGCGCGCGCCCGGGCCCTGGTTGGCCGCCTGCCCGCGTGCCCCGCGCACATCGGCGAAGTAGGCATTGGTGTCGCCGTTGTAGGCCGCCTGTATGCCCCAGGGCATGAGCATGAACATCAGCAGCACCAGGCCGCTGAAGGTGATGACGATGTGAAACGGCAATGCCAGCACGGCCGTGGCGTTGTGCGCGTCCAGCCAGGAGCGCTGGCCCTTGCGCGGGCGGAAGGTGAAGAAGTCCGTGAAGATCTTCTTGTGCGTGATCACGCCCGTGATGATGGCCACGAACATCAGCATGGTGGCGAAGCCCACGATCCAGCGGCCCCAGATGCGCGGCATGGCGTGCAGCTCGAAGTGGAAGCGGTAGAAGAAGTTGCCTGCGCGTGTCTCGCGCGGCTCCAGCTTCTCGCCCGTGGCGGCGTCGATCTCGGCGCGCTTGGTGCCTGCGCGGCCCGTGGCGGCGCCGGGCTCGCGCCAGGATGCGGCCACCGCTACCTGGCGCGGGCCGGGCAGGCCCAGCGTCCAGGTCGTGGCTTCCGGCGCGATGCGCTGCATGGCGTTCAGCGCGCGCTGCGCGGTGTCGGCGTCCTGCACCGAGCCGTGCAGCTCGGGCCGCATCCAGTCGTTGATCTCGTCGCGGAAATAGCTCAGGGTGCCCGTGAAGAACACCGCGTAGAGCAGCCAGCCCAGCAGCAGGCCGCTCCAGGTGTGCAGCCAGGACATGGACTGGCGCAGTCCCTCGGGTTTGCCGTCTGCCCTCATGCGGCGGCTCCGTTCGACAGCATCCAGGCCAGAAGTCCCAGGCCCGCGCCCGGCAGGCCGATCACGGCCCAGGCGCGCCAGGCGCTGGCGCAGCCGAAGGCCCACATGGCCGCCACGGCGTAGATGATGAAGGCCAGCAGCGTCGAGCCCAGCGCCGCATCGGCCCGTTCCACGCCCAGCCAGACCATGGCGCGCGCGCCCGTGGCGGCGCAGGCGGCCGACAGCAGATAGCCGCCGCCGATCGCTGCCAAGGCGCGCGAGGCCACGGCCACGCGGTAGCGCAGCAAGGATGGAGAGGACCCTCCCGGGGTCGAGGCTTGCATGGAGATGACCTTTCTTGCGGATCGTTGCCCGTTCCGGACGCCGCGGCCGCAGCGCAGGCCCGGACGGACAAAGGCGCCACAACAGTCCAAGGTCTGTGCGGCGCCGGGCGTTGGCCGCGCGCCTGAAGCACGCCGCCTTTCAAAGAGCGGGAATGATAATGATTTTTATTACCCGAGTCATTTAAAGAAATGCAAAGCCGGCCTCCTGCCACCGGCCCCGACCATCTCCCTGGCGCCTTTTCCCCTATCGCGCCCGCCCCGCCAGCCAGCGCCCGCCGAACTGGTTGATCACCATGCCCGCCAGCACGGCCAGCGTGCCCATCCACTGCATCAAGGTGGGCCGCTCGCCCAGCAGCAGCATGGCCGAGACCAGGCCCACCACGGGCACCATCAGAGACAGCGGCGCCACCGTGCCGGCCGCATAGCGCTGCAGCAGGCGCGTCCACAGGCCGTAGCCCAGCAGCGTGGCCAGCAGCGCCAGGTACAGGATGGAGGCCACGGCGGTCAGGTCGATCCCCGCCAGTTGCTGCACGACCGTATCCGCGCCATCGGTCCAGACGGCCAGGGCCATCAGCGGCGCGATGGGGAAGATGCTGCTCCAGACGATGAAGGGGAAGGGCTCGTAGGGGCCGCTGCGCGCCGCATAGCGCGTGATCATGTTGGACACGGCCCACATGCAGGCTGCACCCACGGTCAGCAAAAAGCCGGCCAGCGTCATGGCGTTGTCGCCTTCGCCATGGGCGCTGCCAATGGCAACCAGCCCGCCCAGCGACACCACCAGGCCCAGCCAATGCCACAGGCGCGCGGGCTCGCCCAGCAGGAAGGCGGCCAGCAGCAGCGTGACGAAGGCCTGCGTCTGCAGCACCACCGAGGCCATGCCGGCCGGCATGCCCAGCTTCAGGCCCAGGAACAGCATGCCGAACTGGCCCACGCCCTGCACCAGCCCATAGGCGGCCAGATAGCGCCAGCCCACCGACTTGGGCGGGCGCACGAACAGCAAAAAGGGCAGCGACGCCACCACGAAGCGCAGCGCGCTCAGCAGCATGGGCGACAGCGTCAGCAGACCGAACTTCATGGCCACGAAGTTGGTGCCCCAGATCAGGATGACCAGCAGCGCACGCGCCCAGTCGCCACGGCTCAGGTGCTGCGCGGTCATGCCCTGCCCTCGGTGCAGCGGGGCCTGCAATGGTCAGGGACAGCGGCCGGCAGCACCGGCAAGGAACAGGAAGAAGGCATGGCAGGCAATGGGCAAAAAGAAAAGGGGCGGATCACATCCGCCCCCGGCGTTTGTACCACCGCAGCCCGTGCGCTGCCGGGCGGCCGTGGCTCGGCCCTGCGTTTCAGTCCGCCGCGTAGTCGATGGGATCGTGGGCATGCTGCCGCCCCAGCGCGCCGGCCATGGCCAGCATGAAGGCCAGGCCGCGCCGCACATCGGGCTCGCGTGCCATGCGCATCAGGCCGATCAGGGTGGGCGTTTCCTCCATGGCCTGCACCTGGGCCGCCGCCAGGCGCGCGGCATTGCCCGCGGCCCAGGCCCCGCCCACGCCATCCTCGAAGGCCTTGGCGACCTTCTCGACCATGTAGTCGTCTGCCATGTCCACCAGGTCCGCCGTGGCCGACAGCAGATCGACCACGCGGTTCAGGCGCCGGCCCGCCAGCAGCGGCTCCAGCTTGCCCATTAGCTCGGCCAGCCCCTGCAGCGCGGCGTCGTCCTGCAGCAGGCCGCCAGCGGCGGGCTGCGCCACGGGAATGTCGGAAACGATGTTCATCTCGGTGCTCCTTGTCTTCGTGCTTGGAATGACAATGCAAAGGCCCTGGCCTCAGACCAGGGCGCGGGCCACGGCCCAGTACATGCCGCGGTTGAAGCCCTTGCGCATCATCGAGCCGACCTTGGTCGGCGGCGTGGGCTTGACGTCGACCTGGTAGTCGTACCAAAGCGGCATGCCGCCGTCCAGGCCCATCTGGGCGATGGCCACCACGCGCCCGTCGTAGCCATCGCTGGTGCGGCCGAAGCGGATCTGCGAGGCGATGTTGTTCACCACCACGGGCGACTGGTTGTGGCAGGCGCCGCCGGCCTTGCTCACCGGCAGGTCCACCGTATCGCCCAGCACATAGACATGGCTCTGGCCCAGCACCTGCATGGTCTCGTGGTCGGTGGGCAGCCAGCCTTCGCCGTCCTGCGCCTGCGACAGGCCGCAGTCGCGCACGGCCTGCACGGCGCGTATGGGCGGCGTGGCCATGAGGATGTCGAAGTCCTCGGCCTGGCCCTCCTCCGAGTGGGCCACCTTGGCCTCCGGGTCCACGCGCGCCAGCGTGAATCCGCGCTGGTGGCGAATGCCGCGCTGCTCGAACACCGTGGGCAGGATCTCGCAGGTGTCCTTCTGCAGGAACAGGCAGTTGCGCAGCAGCTGCGAGACCGTGGGATAGGTGTAGACGATCTCCACCTTGTCGCGCACGCCGCGCCGGCGCAGCAGGTCGTCCAGCATCAGCGTGGTCTCTATGGGCGCGATGCCGCACTGGTGCGGCACATTGGGCGTCTTTGGAAAGGTGACGGTGACGAAGATGCGGCCCTTTTCTATGCGCGCCAGCTTGTCGGCCAGCTGCCGCGCGGGCGCGTGCTGGTAGAAGTGGTCGCCGGCCTCGGCCAGGCCTTCGATGCGCTCGGGCGAGGGCACGCAGCCCGTGGAGATCACCAGATGGTCGTAGCCGAAGCGCTTGCCGCTCCTGCAGTGCACGGCCTGCAGTGCGAAGTCGAAGCGTTCCACCTCTTCCACCAGGAAGTCGATCTCGGGCCGCAGCAGGCCGCGCTGCCTGCGCCGCAACTCGTCGCGGAAGAAGGCATTGAAGGCCACGTACATGAAGGCCGGCTTGTAGTAATGCCAGGGCGAGTTCGACAGCATGGTGATGCGCACCTTGCCTGTGACCACCTCCGGATACAGCTTGCTGACCAGGTGGTTGGCGGTCATGGTGCCGCCAATGCCCCCTCCGATGATCAAGATGTGATGCGCCATCCCTGCTACTCCTTGTGCTTTCGCCTCAGTGGAACAACCGCTGGCGCCGCACGGCGCCAGCGCCGGAAAATGCGCCGCTCAGTCAGGCTTGAGCGATCGCCATACCCCGTCCCAGAGCGCGTCGAACAGGGGCTCTATGGGCGTGTCGATGATGCCGTCCAGCCGCAGGCAGATCATGCGGATCGCGCTGCCATACATCAGGCTGGCCGCCACCATGGGCTCCATCTGGCGGATCTCGCCATCGGTCATGCCGGCGAACACAAAGCCGCGCATGCGCACGAAGGCCGAGGCCGAACAGATGGCCTGCTCGTCGGGCAGAAACTCGCGGTGGCGCGCATTGACCACGAAGCCCATGGCCTCGGGCTCGGCCTCGGCCAGCCCGAACAGCATGCGCAGCACCTCGCGGCAGCGCTGGGCGCTGCCCGCGTGCCGCTCCTCGATATCGTCAAGCAGCACATTCATGCGCGCCAGCAAATGCCGGTACAGCTCGCGCGCAATGCCTTCCTTGTCGGCAAAGTGGTTGTAGAAGAAACCGATGGACACGCCGGCCTCGGCGCACAGGTCCTGTATCGAGGTATTGAAGAAGCCCCGCTCCACAAACAGCCTGAGCGCCACGCGCAGCGTCTGCACATGGCGCGATCCCGCGTGCGGAAAGAAGGTCCAGGCCTCGTCTTGCATGGGAACCGATAGTAGAACGAATCTTCATTCTATTTTTCACAAGCACTTGCAAACTACACCAGGGTTTTCCTGGACCTTGGCCTCAATCCATCAGCCGGAGTGCCTCGGCAAGCGACGCCACGTTGGCAATGCCCAGCTTTTCGTAGATGGAGCGGATCTGATTGCGCACCGTGGCAGGAGCACGCTGGAGTTGGACTGCAATCTGCTTGTGCGTCAGGCCCCGGACCACAAGCCGGGCAACCGTGGCTTCGCGGGGGGACAGCCCGTCGGCTGCGCACCGGGGGCGCGCTCGCAGCCACAGCAGGCCGTGCTGCGTGAACAGCGTGATGACCAGGGTGTGGGCCACCAGACGATGGACGCCACCCTGTGCCGCAGTCTGCACGGCCGCAGGCAGGCGAGGACCTTGCCAGCCCGGCCATTCGGCGCGCAAGGCGTGCTCGAAGACGACGTCCATGTGGTGGATGATGCCGCGCGGGTCTGCCAGTGCCGAGCCCAACGGATCACGGGCCAGGCCCTGTCGAAGCTGCCCCAGATGCGTGAGGCGGTTGAGTTCCAGCGCCTGCTGCACATGGGGCAGCAGCGCGGCCAGCAGTTGGCGCTCGCCCTCGGTGCAATGCGCATCCGTGCGGGCGCGAAACAGCGTGAGCCAGCGCGTGTAAAGAGTGGCCGGGTCCACCATCCCGCCGATGAAGAAGTGCGACTGCTCGAAGCGCCTGCCGTAGTCGCGCAGCGCCCCCTGGTGCCTGCCACCGAACCAGGTCCTCGCTTCAAAGGCCAGCGTCTCGCTGGGGTGCCTGGCGATGGCCTGCGCCGCCGTGTCCAGGTGCTTGACCTCTTCATAGGCCTGCAGCATTTCGGGCGGCTGCAGGTGAAGATGGATGGTGTGGATATCGATGCCGGCCGTCGTCATGGTGGCCGAGCCCCACATGGCCGAGTCGAAGGGCAGCACGGGTTTGAGCAGGTCCAGCGCCTGGTCCTGGAAATGCTCGACAGGCTGCTCGTGCGATAGCCGGTAGAGGTTCAGCAGCAGGTGGTTGTACGCAGCGTCCATGGCGGCTTGCCTGCCTCTCTTCGATACGTTGAGAACAACTGCACGGGCGGGTGTTGCGCGTGCCGTGCCCTCTTGTCCCACCCCGGCAGCGCTTCAGGATAGTGCAATTGCATCATTTTGTTTGTTGCGTGTCACAAATAGAGTTGGCTTGCCACACACATTCCTGTACCGACACCATGCAAATTCAATCCCGTGCATCCACTTCCCTTCCCGCCGTGCGCCCTTTGCTGCTGTGCGGCCTTGTTGCAAGCCTCTATGCCTGTGGAGGAGGCAGCGGCGGTACCGACAGCGGCGGGGGCACCGGCGGCGGCACCGTGACACAGCCGGCCATCACGCTGTCAGGCACCGTCGCCATCGACCAGGCCGTGCGCAACGCTGCAGTCTGCGTGGATCTGAACGCCAATGCAGCCTGCGACACGGGCGAACCCAGCGCAGCGGCCACCGGCAGCGACGGCAAGTTCAGCCTGACCTATCAACCCGGCGATGCGGCAGCCACCGCTGCCTTCAACCAGGCTCCCGTGCTGGCTCGCATCACACCCGAATCCGTGGACACTGCGGACCCCACCAGCACCGCCACAGCCAAGGCGTTCGTGCTGTCTGCACCGGCTGGCAAATCCGCGCAGATCAATCCACTGACCAGCCTGGTGCAAAAGGCCATCGCGGCCGGCACGGCCAGGGAAGTGGCCGAGGCTGCAGTGGCCCGCCAGCTCGGCATCGACGCCGCCAGGATCTACGACTACCAGAGCGACGCGGCCTCCAGTGCCGCCGTGCTTGCGGATACCGCGCGCACAGCCGCCAAGGTCACCGCCTACGCGCTTGAGTTGGGCGTGCCTATCCAGGTGACGGCACCTGGCGCAGCGGCCGTGGCATCGAACCAACTGGCGTTCCTGAACTACGGCAACGCGCAGAACTACTCCGTGCGTGAACGCAGGTCCGATGGCGTCGTCCAGGCAGACGGCTTTGCCCACCAGTTCGAGACACGCAGCGGAAAAACCAACGGTGCGCCCAGTACGCAGGAAGCGCTGTTCCCGTCCGTCACGCTCACCAGCACCGGATGGACGCGCTGCGACAGTTCCGTTGCGCGCCTGACGACACAGGGGGTTCCCTCGCGCACACTGCTGTGCAACCAGTCCACCGCCTACCTGGGCTTTACCACCGCTTCGCAGGACGTCAGCGGCAAGCCCATGGCCGAAGTCATCACGCAATTGCGTGCCGGAGACACAACGCTGCAGGCTGAGGGCATCCGCCATGACCGCTCCATCGAAATGGACCCCGCCACGCTGGGCTCGGCCGTCTTCCCGCAGGGCGCACAGATACGCACTGCACTGTCGGTGCAGTTGAACCGGTCACCAGCTTTCATCAACAACACGGCCGCGGACCGCTTCGGCTTCGCCACGCTGGAAGCCATGATTGCCGGCCGCCCGGCCAGCGCGGTGAACCTGTCGACTCCAGCCACCGTGCGCGCCTCGACAGTCGGGGCGGCGGGGCCGGTCGATGCCAACCATGTGTTGCGCGTGGCCTTCATCGACGCGGCCAACGCCCAGTTCTACAGCTGTGAGTCCACCCCTCCGGCCTACAGCGATCTGGGCGCCTGCACCGCGCATTCGCAAAGCGCCTACACCCTCTCCACCTCCCAGGGCGTGCGCCTGCTGAGCTTTGCCGACTTCCCTGGCAAGACCTTCATGCAAGGCGTGACGCGGGGCTATACGGAATTCGACGGCAGCGTATTCGGCTATCGACTGCCTGCCGCCATTGCCAGTGAAGATCAGGCACTCAGCTATTCCACCCGCCTGAACGGCGTGGCCTGGACTGCCATGAAAACGGTTCTGGGCATTGAGTGAGCCTTGCAGCCGGGAGCGGGCATTTCAAGCAAGGGATGGGGCGAGGCATCCCACGCGGCGCCCCGCAGCCGCGCGGGACGGCATGCCGGGCATGCGTGCCTCAGCTCTGTCCTGCGGGACCGTAGAATCCGCGCGCAGCCATTGGAGACAGAGACAACAATGACGGGCTGCACACGAATCCGACCCAAAGGCTTTTTGCAAATGCAACTCCCCATCCACGTCATCGACGCATTCACATCGGAACGATTCAAGGGCAATCAGGCCGCCGTCATTCCCCTGGATGCATGGCTTGCCGATTCCACGCTGCAGGCCATTGCGGCAGAGAACAATCTCTCGGAAACCTCGTTCCTGGTCTGGAGTGCCGAGCGCGCCGCCTTCGAGATCCGCTGGTTCTCCCCGCTCACGGAGATCGCGTTCTGCGGCCACGCCACGCTGGCAAGCGCCTTCGTGCTCTTCGAGGCCGATCCCGCGCTGCGCAGCATCACGTTCTGGGCCGCTGCCGTGGGCAAGGTCACCGCCACGCAGGAGGATGGCGGACGCATCGTCATGACCTTCCCGCGCCGCGATGCCAAGCCGCTGGATGAGGTGCCGGCCGCGCTGCGCGAAGGCCTGACGCCCGCGCCCACGGCCTATCTTGTGAACCAGCAGGCCTACGTGGCGGTCTACGCCGCCGAGGCCGATGTGCTGGCCGTCAAGCCGGATCTGGAACGCCTTAAATCGCTGGGGCCGCTGGATGTGGTGGTGACGGCGCCTGCGGATGCGGGCGCCGCGTATGACTTCGTCAGCCGCTACTTCTGGCCCGCCAATGGCGGCGAGGAAGATCCCGTCACGGGCTCCATCCATGCGGCGCTTGCGCCTTACTGGGCGGGCAGGCTGGGCAAGAACCGTCTGATCGGCCACCAGGCCTCGCGCCGCACGGGCACGCTGTTTTGCGAAGTGACGGATGCCAGCGTCGAGGTGGCCGGCCACTGCGCGCGTTACCTGACCGGGACGATCACCGTCTGACTCCGGGCCCGTCCCGATGGAGCCGACGCGGAAGGCGCATCAGCGCCGAAGGCAGCGGCCGGCGCCATCGATGAGCCGGGCCATTTCCCTGTCCACGCCCAGGTCGGCGCAATAGGCGCCCGCCCCGCGCAGTGACAGATCCAGAGTGGCAGGCTTGCTCCTGGAAACCTCGGCCCTCAGCCGAAAGCCCGCCACGTTGGGCGCGCCGTAGTCGGCCGTCTCCAGCACGCCCGCCCTGGTGTCGCGGATGGCATGGCCGTTGCCAAGGTGGTAGGCGCCCTCTTCGCCGGCCACGGCTTCGTCAAGGCAGGCAAAGGCCTGCTCGGCCGAGGCGCCTTGGGGCAGGACCAGCGACGCGGTTGTGCCGGGACCCAGGGCATCGCACATGCCTGCAGAGATTGCGCAGCCGCTCAACAGGCCTGCAAGGCCCAGTACCCATATCCGCATTCACGCTTCCTTTCCTGAGGCCATGGAATCCGCGGCAGTGTATCGACCCGGCAGCGGCGCCGGGCTCGCAATGCGCAGGGAATAGTCTCTCGCCTTGCCGTTACCCCCGGGACACGCAGGTACCATCCGCGCATGAGTACCCACTACGAATCCCTGTCGCAAGCCGACGCCTACCGCGACGCCTTCGACGTGGAAGCGCCCGCGGCCAGCGAGCGCAACATGACGCCGCGCAAGTCCGGCTTTTTCATCCGCAGCGTCGCCGTGGCTGCAGAGGCAGCCGCTGAACAGGCAGAACCTGCAGCTCCCGACACACCGCCTGCAGCACCCACCACTCCCGCACGCGAGCTGGTTGCCGCCCAATGGGGCCTGGTGCCGCACTGGGTGAAGTCGGCTTCGGACGGCCGGCTGCGCGCGCTCAAGCTGGTGAATGCGCGTTCGGAGACCGTCTCCACGGCCCAGGCCTTCCGCGATGCCTGGCTCAATGGCCAGCGCTGCATCGTGCCCATGGCCGCCTTTTTCGAGGATGACTACCGCAACGGCAAGGCCCTGCCCACGCGCATCTCGCGCATCGACGGCAAGCCCATGGGCGTGGCCGGCGTGTGGGCGCAGTGGACGGGCCCCGACGGCGAGGTGCTGCTGAGCTACGCCCTGCTCACGGTCAACGCCAACAGCCATGCGCTGCTGCACCGCTACCAGCAGCCCGGCGCGGAAAAGCGCATGCCGGCGATTCTCAACGAAGGCGCCTACGACGCCTGGCTCAACGCGCGCGTGGAAAAGGCGCGCGAGTTCATGCGCCAGTACCCGTCCAACTGGCTCACCGCCAATCCGGTGGAGCGCAAGGCCGACAAGCGGCCTCCAGGGCTGATGGGCTGATGGGCTGATGGGCTGATGGGCTGACGGGCTGACGCATAGCCCTTGTCCCGCGCGCTACGGCGCCTTGGGCAACGCGTTGATGGAGCGCAGGATGTCGCGCGTGATGCCCTGGCGCTTGGGCAGGTCGGCCAGCCGGTGGGGCGTGTCCATGTTCATGGCGAAGAACACGGGGCCGGCCGGCCATTCCACCCAGCCCACCCACCAGCCGATACGGCCCGTCCAGCCGGTTTTGGCGCGCAGTATCCAGTCCGGGCCCGCCTCGTTGATCATCACGTCCTTCACCAGCCGCTGGTGCTCCGCCGGCAATGGCAGCCGATTGCGGTACAGCCGCTGCAGGAAGGCCACCTGCTCCAGCGCCGAAATGGCCAGGTCGCCTTCCACCCAGAAAGGCGCCTCGCCCGTGGCCAGCGCATTGCCGTAGTCGATCTTGCGCATGTAGGCAGCCTCACGCGCGCTGCCAAGCTCCCTGGCAAAGCCTTCGTACACCCACAGGGTGGAGTTGCGCATGGCCGAGCGCAGGTCCTGATCGGCATTCCAGGCCGGCAACTGGCGCTTCACGCCATCCCAGGGAATGCGCTGGAATTCATCGCGCAGCAGCCCGGCGTCCAGCGCGAACAGGCTGTGCGGGATCTTGAAGGTGGAAGCGGGCGAGTAGCGCCGCGCCGCGCGGTCACGGTTGTGGACGTAGACGGCTTCAGCCTGGCCTCTGGCATCGACCACGACGATGCTGCCATCGACCTTGGCATCGGCAAAGAAGCGGTCCCATTCGGGCTTGTCCTGCAATTCGGCAGCCGCCAGAGCCGCCTGTGACAGACAGGCGAGCAGCGCGGCGCACATCAGATTTCTTCGATTCATGCAGGCAGTTTAAGAGCTGCACCACCGCACGGCGATGGTGCACCGCCTGCCCGGCTGCCCTGTTTTGACTCGCGGTTTTCCCGTTTTGGTGTTCCGGCCGCATCGCTCGGGCCCCAGGGGCCCCGTATGCGCTGGCACGACTTGTGCAAGGCCGCTGCAGGCCGGCCAATGCAGCCATGGCGGCAACGGCAGACGGCCCCATGACCACAACAAACAAGGGAGTCATTGCATGCACAGGTGCGCACGGGCATTGAGAACATTGGTGGGGGGAGGATGGGTCGCGGTCCTGGGTGCGGCGCAGACGGCGCAGGCGGCCGAGCAGGCGATCACGCGGCCGTCGCTGGTGGCGGTGGAATCCATCAGCGCCGTGGACACGGTCTGGCTGATGACGGCCACGGTGCTGGTGCTGCTGATGACGCTGCCCGGCATTGCGCTGTTCTATGCGGGCATGGTGCGCCGCAAGAACGTGCTCAACACCATGGCCAGCGTGGTGGCGATTGCCTGCCTGGTGAGCATTCTGTGGTTTGCACTCGGCTACTCGCTGGCCTTCACGCCAGGCAATGCGTGGATAGGCGGTGATTCGCGCGCCTGGTTCGCGGGGCTGGATTTCAACGCCGCCAAGGGCCTGGTGGCCGTGAGCCACCTGGCGCCGCATGTGCCTGAAGCAGCCTATGCCATGTTCCAGCTGGCCTTTGCCGTGATCACCGCCGCCTTGCTGGTGGGCGCCTGGGTGGAGCGCATGCGCTTCGGTGCCATGCTGATCTTCGTGGGCCTGTGGAGCCTGCTGGTCTATGCACCGGTGGCGCACTGGGTGTGGGAGCCCGGCGGCTGGCTGGCGCGCATGGGCGCGCTGGACTTTGCCGGGGGCACCGTGGTGCATGTGAACGCGGGCGTGGCCGGCCTGGTCTGCGCCTGGTTCCTGCGGCCGCGCCGCGGCTACGGGCACGAGCCCTTCGAGCCCTACAACCTGGCCTTGACCATGATGGGCGCGGCCCTGCTGTGGATGGGCTGGTTCGGCTTCAACGCCGGCTCATCGCTGGCCGGGGACAGCCGGGCGGCGCTGGCGCTGGCCGTCACCCACATTGCCGCCAGCGCGGGCGCCCTGGCCTGGTCGCTGGCCGAGTATGTGGTGCGCGGCAAGGCCACGCTGCTGGGGCTGTGCTCGGGGCTGGTCGGCGGCCTGGTGGCGATCACGCCGGCGGCCGGCTTCGTGACGCCGCTGTCGGCGCTGTGTATCGGCCTGATCGCCGGTGTCGCCTGCTACTGGGGCGCCACGGGCCTCAAGCGGCTGCTGGGCGCGGACGATTCGCTGGATGTGTTTGGCGTGCATGGCGTGGGCGGCATCGTGGGATCGCTGCTGACAGGCGTGTTTGCCAGCCCGCAGATCGGCGGCGTACAGGGCAGCGTGCTCACCCAGGCCGTGAGCGTGCTGGCCGTGGCCTTGTTCACGCTGGTGGCCACGGCCGTGCTGCTGTGGCTGCTGGACATGCTGATCGGCCTGCGCGTGGACGAGGAAAGCGAGCTGCAGGGCCTGGACCTGGCGCTGCACCGCGAACGCCTGAGTGGATGAACGGCCGAGCCGCAAAGCGGCCCGGCGCCCGATGATCGTCAAACCGAAGGAGTGCCCACTACATGCCCGAAAGCGAACTCCTGGCCATCGCCGCGCACCTGCATGTGCTGCTGCGCAGAAGCTGCGGCCGCGTGACCGATACCGAATGGCTGGCAGCCAATGCCGAGTACGCCGCCGAAATCATCCGCTTCGCCCGGGAGCAGGAAGGGGCGCGCAGCACGCCCGAACTGGTGGACTGGACCCACCGCTTCGAAGCGGCCTGGAACGCCGCGCTGGCCGGGCCCGCCGAGCGCTCGCCGCTCATGCAGCGCGCCGGCGAGCTGATGCGCCAGCGTGCGGAAAACCGCAAGTACGTGGGCACGCTGCGCTAGCGTCTTGCTTGATCAGGCCGGTGGCGCGGGCACGGAGTGCAGCAGCACGGGCGCGTCGCCATCGCCGTTGACGCTTTCCATCTGCACGCCAAAGCCCCACAGGCGCGCTGCGTGCTTGAGCACTTCCAGCGCATCGTCGGACAGCGGCCGGCCCTGGTAGCGCGTGTGGCGCAGTGTCAGGCAGCGGTCGCCGCGCAGGTTCACGTTCCAGACCTGGATATTGGGCTCGCGCGCGCCCAGGTCGTACTGCTGCGACAGGGTCTGGCGCAGGGTGCGGTAGCCGTCGTCGTCGTGGATGGCGCTGACCAGCAGCTCGCGTTCGCTGGCATCGTCATGGATGGAGAACAGGCGCATGTCGCGCATCAGCTGCGGGCTCAGGTACTGGCCGACAAAGCTCTCGTCCTTGAAGTTCTGCATGGCATGGTGCAGCGCCGGCAGCCAGGGCGTGCCTGCCAGGTCGGGGAACCAGCGGCGGTCTTCCTCGGTCGGGTCCTGGCAGATGCGGCGGATGTCGCGGTACATGGCAAAGCCCAGCGCATAGGGATTGATGCCGCTGTAGGCGCGGTGGCCGGCGGGCGGCTGGTAGATCACGTTGGTGTGGGAGGACAGCCATTCGATCATCACGCCGTCGGTCAGCCAGCCTTCGTCGTACAGGGTGTTGAGCAGGGTGTAGTGCCAGAACGTGGCCCAGCCCTCGTTCATCACCTGGGTCTGGCGCTGCGGATAGAAGTACTGGGCGATCTTGCGCACGATGCGCACGATCTCGCGCTGCCAGGGCTCCAGCAGCGGGGCGTTCTTCTCGATGAAGTACAGCAGGTTTTCCTCGGGCTCCTTGGGAAAGCGCTCGCTGTGCTGCGCCGCGCTGTCCTTGCCGGGGCGGGCCGGCAGGGTGCGCCACAGCTCGTTGACCTGCTGCTGGGCATAGGCCTCGCGCTGCTCGCGCTCGGCCCGCTCGCGCGCCAGGCTTTTCTTGGAGGGGCGGCGGTAACGGTCCACGCCCAGGTTGGACAGCGCGTGGCAGGAGTCCAGCCATTGCTCCACCGTCGTCAGGCCGTGGCGCTCCTCGCACTGGGAGATGAAGTCGCGCGCATAGACCAGGTAGTCGATGATGCTGCCCGCATCCGTCCACATGCCGAACAGGTAGTTGTTCTTGAAGAAGCTGTTGTGGCCGTACGCCGCATGGGCGATCACCAGGGCCTGCATGGCCGTGGTGTTTTCCTCCATCAGATAGCTGATGCAGGGATTGGAGTTGATGACGATCTCGTAGGCCAGGCCCATGTGGCCGCGCCGGTAGCGCCGCTCCGTCGCCATGTATTCCTTGCCATAGCTCCAGTGGCGGTAGCCCACGGGCATGCCCACGCTGGCGTAGGCGTCCATCATCTGCTCGGCCGAGATCACTTCCAGCTGGTTGGGATAGGTGTCCAGGCCGTAGCGTTCGGCGGCGGCCGCAATCGCTGCGTGATAGCGCTCGATGAGCTCGAAGGTCCAGTCGCTGGGATCGGGCAGAGGCTCGGCCGGCCGCGCCCCCGCCGGCAGCGGCGCGGAGGGCACGATGCGCTGGGCCCGGTCGCTGGCCAGATGGGATTTCCACTGCGGCGTGGCATGGCGGGGCGCCAGCACGGGATAGTGAGAGAGGTTCATACCGATACCCCCTCTTTCTTGAACAGGTCGCGGAACACGGGATAGATCTCGCTGGCGTCCGACACCTTGCGCATGGCGAAGTGCGAGAACAGCGGCAGCACCTGGCTGTACTCCTGCCACAGGCTCTGCTCTTCCTGCACCACCTGCACATAGGCGAAGTAGCGCACCAGCGGCAGGATTTTCTCGACCAGCAGGTTGCGGCAGTTGGAGCCGTCGTCGCCGAAGTTGTCGCCATCGCTGGCCTGGGCCACGTAGATGTTCCAGTCCCCGGACGGGTAGCGCGCGCGGATGATCTGGTCCAGCAGCACCAGCGCACTGCTGACCACCGTGCCGCCGCTTTCCTGGGAGTGGAAGAACTCGTCCTCGCTGACCTCGGCCGCCTGCGTGTGGTGGCGGATGAACACGATGTCGATCTTCTCGTAGTGCCGCGTCAGGAACAGGTACAGCAGGATGAAGAAGCGCTTGGCCAGGTCCTTGCGGTCCTGGTCCATGGAGCCGGACACATCCATCACGCAGAACATCACGGCCTGGCTGATGGGCGCAGGCACGCGCGTGCGGTTGCGAAACCGCAGATCGATGGGGTCGAGAAAGGCCACCGTGCCCATGCGCAGCTTCAGCGCATCGATGCGCTGCTGCAGCTCGGCCGCCGCCTCGCTGGTGCCATCGTCCTGCGCCAGCAGCGCTTGCAGCTGCTCTTCCAGTGCCTTGAGTTCGCGGTGCGGCGCCTTGGTCAGCGCAATGCGACGGCCCAGGGCGCCGCGCATGGTGCGCAGCAGGGCCAGGTTGTGCGGCGTGCCGTCGTGGCTGTAGCCGGCGCGGCGCGTCTTGTACTGCATGGTGTTGCCGATGTGGGTGCGCAGCAGGCGCGGCAGGGCCAGGTCTTCAAAGAACAGTTCCATGAACTCTTCCTTGGTCAGGGTGAAGGTGAAGTCGTCCTCGCCCTCGCCGCTGTCGCTGGCCTGGGAGCCGCCGCCTGCGCCGCCCTGCGGCCGGGCAATGCGGTCGCCGCGCACATGCTCGGTGTTGCCCGGGTGCACCGTGTCATGGACACCGCCCTGCCCGTGGTGGAACACGGGCTCGCGGATGTCCTTGCGCGGGATGGAGACGCTCTCGGACTCCTCCATGTGGCGGATGCCGCGCTTGTCCACCGCGCGGCGCACCGCCTCGGCGATCTGCGCCTTGTAGCGGCGCACGAAGCGCTCGCGGTTGCCCACCGACTTGTTCTTGCCGGCCAGCCTGCGATCGATGATTTGCAATGCCATCTGTTCCCCCCAGCCCGGGCGCGCCGAAGGGCGGCGCACCCACCCGTCAGTTGCTCTTGCGAACGCGCAGGTACCACTCGCACAGCAGGCGCACCTGCTTGGACGTATAGCCCTTGGCCTCCATCCGGGTGACGAAGTCCTCGTGCTTGCGCGCGTCCTCGGCACTGGCCTTGGCGTTGAAGCTGATCACGGGCAGCAGCTCCTCGGTATTGGAGAACATCTTCTTCTCTATCACCACGCGCAGCTTCTCGTAGCTGGTCCAGCTGGGGTTCTTGCCCTGGTTGTTGGCCCGCGCGCGCAGCACGAAGTTGACGATCTCGTTGCGGAAGTCCTTGGCATTGGCAATGCCCGCGGGCTTCTCGACCTTCTCCATCTCGGCATTGAGCGCGTTGCGGTCGAAGGCCTCGCCGGTATCGTTGTCGCGGTACTCGCTGTCCTGTATCCAGTAGTCGGCGTAGGTGACGTAGCGGTCGAAGATGTTCTGGCCGTACTCGCTGTAGCTCTCCAGATAGGCGGTCTGGATTTCCTTGCCGATGAACTCGGCATAGTGCGGCGACAGGTACTCCTTGATGTAGCTGGTGTACTTGGTCTCCAGCTCGGCCGGGAACTGCTCGCGCTCGATCTGCTGCTCCAGCACATACATCAGGTGCACCGGGTTGGCCGCCACCTCGGTGCTGTCGTAGTTGAAGACCTTGGACAGGATCTTGAACGCGAAGCGCGTGGAGATGCCCGACATGCCCTCGTCCACGCCCGCATAGTCGCGGTACTCCTGGAAGCTCTTGGCGCGCGGGTCCGTGTCCTTGAGGCTTTCGCCGTCATAGACCTGCATCTTGCTGAAGATGCTGGAGTTCTCGGGCTCCTTCAGCCGCGTGAGCACGGCGAACTGGGCCATCATCTTGAGCGTGCCGGGCGCGCAAACGGCGCTGGCCAGGGACGACTCGCGGATCAGCTTCTCGTAGATGCGCACCTCCTCGGAAACACGCAGGCAGTACGGCACCTTGACGATGTAAACGCGGTCCAGGAAGGCCTCGTTGTTGCGGTTGTTGCGGAAGGCCTTCCACTCGCTCTCGTTGCTGTGGGCCAGCACCATGCCGTCGAAGGGAATGGCGCCAAAGCCCTCCGTTCCCTTGTAGTTGCTCTCCTGCGTGGCCGTCAGCAGCGGGTGCAGCACCTTGATGGGCGCCTTGAACATTTCCACGAACTCCAGCAGGCCCTGGTTGGCCAGGCACAGGCCGCCCGAGTAGCTGTAGGCGTCGGTGTCGTCCTGGGCAAAGTTCTCCAGCTTGCGGATGTCCACCTTGCCCACCAGGCTGGAGATGTCCTGGTTGTTCTCGTCGCCGGGCTCGGTCTTGGCAATGCCCACCTGCCTGGAGATGCTGGGATAGCGCTTGACCACGCGGAACTGGCGGATATCGCCGCCCAGCTCCTCCAGGCGCTTGACGGCCCAGGGCGACAGCACATGGTTGAGGCAGCGCCGGGGAATGCCGAACTGCTCCTCCAGCAGCGGCCCGTCCTCCACGGGGTCGAACAGGCCCAGTGGCGACTCGTTCACGGGCGAGCCCTTGAGGGCGTAGAACGGCACCTTCTGCATCAGGTATTTGAGGCGCTCGGCGATGGAACTCTTGCCACCGCCCACGGGGCCCAGCAGATAGAGGATCTGCTTGCGCTCTTCCAGGCCCTGGGCCGCATGGCGGAAGAAGCTCACCACCTGCTCGATGGAGTCTTCCATGCCATAGAACTCGGCGAAGGCCGGATAGCGCCGGATGACCTTGTTGGCAAACAGCCGCGACTGGCGTGGATCATTGCGCGTGTCCACCATTTCAGGTTCGCCGATGGCTGCCAGCATGCGCTGGGCAGCACCTTCGTAAGCCATGGGATCGCGCTGGCACAGGGCGAGAAATTCGTCCAGCGACATCTCTTCTTCGCGAAGGCGAACGTAACGTGCAGCCGAGTTGCTGATGACATCCATACGACCTCTCCCGGCGGCACCCGAGGGCGAACAGTGCCGCGAAGTTGCAAGGCATTCGCTACCGTGTGGAACTGTTGTAGCACCTTGCATCGGCTTTGAATAGCTCATACGTCCCACATGTCTGCATTGCGCGCGAGGTCACAATGTCAGGTTCCTGGACTACCCCGCTTTTTGCGGCGCCGGGACAGGGGCTTGAGCCAGCCGGGCCTGCAGCAAGGCCCGTGAATACAGCGCCTGACGCTCCCACTTTTGACAAATGATAGTCCGCACTCACACAGCGGCACAGGCCCGAATTCAGAACCGATGTCTCCTGCCGACAACCCCCTACTTGCCGCCGGTCGCCCATCGCGCAAACTGGCTGCCGTGACGCCGATGCACCTGCTGCGGGCCATGTGCCTGGTGCTCGGCCTGCTGCTCGCCCTGCTGGCACCGGGCCTGGCCAAGGCCGCACCGGCAGCAGGCCCTTTGGGTGCCTTGCAGGGCACGCTGGGCGGTGGCTCCGCGTCCGACAAGGAACGAAGCAACGCCATTCAGGCCCAACTGGATGCCGCCGCATCGGCCACAAAGGAAGCCGATGCGCTGGCGCAGGAACTGGACCGCCTGCGCGCCAGGGCACGCACGCCCGTGCCGGCCCTGCCCGCGCCGCTGAGCGACGAGCAGCTGGGCAGCCTGTTCGATCGCTGGAAGGAACGCGTTCCCGCCAACGCCAGCCAGGAAGTGCTGGAACGCCTGCTGGCCGATGAACGCGATGCCATCGCCGCACTCAAGGTGGGCATCGAAAAATCCGCGGCCGACCAGGCCAACCTGGTCTCGCAGCCCGGCCCGGGACGCATCGATCTGTCCATCCTCCAACAACGCGCGCAGGAAAACGCCGAGCCCGTGACCGCCGAGCCCGGCGAAGCCCCCGACCTCACCCAGGCCCGCCAGGCACGGCGCAGCGCAGAGCACCGCCGCGCCCTGCTGGAGCTGGCGCTGCGCCAGGAAGAGCAGTCCACCATCGAAGCCCGCCAGCGCCTGCTGGCCGCACAGCTGCAGGCCCAGCGCCGCGAGCTGCTGGAGCGCATGCCGCGCGCCGCCTGGCTGACCCAGCGCATTGCCGAGCGCAGCCGCCAGCAACTGGAGCAGCAGGTGCAGGAGATGGAGCTGGCCGCCCAGCACGCTTCCGCCGCCGATCCCGCCATACGCGACCTGGCCCAGCGCAATGCGGCGCTGGCCGCGCAGATCCTCAAGAACTCCAATGAACTGGCGCAGGAGCGCAAGACCCTGGCCAATGACGAATATGTCCGCGACCAATTGAGCGCCACGCTGCGCGACACCCAGGCACGCCTGAGGCTGGGCGGTGGCAGTGCGGCCGTGGGCCAGTGGCTGTGGCAGCAGCGCGTGGAGCTGTCCTCCGGCAACACCTTGCAGTCCAGGCACCGCGCCGTGCAGCGCCAGCTGGCCGAGCTGCGGCTGATGCTGTTCAACTCCAGCAAATGGCGCCAGAACCCCGGCGCGGACAGTGCGGCACAGGCCCCGGCCGACGCTGCGGATGCAGGCGGCGTGGGGGCACCTGAACCTGCCGCCAGCGCCACCACTGCCAGCAATGCCTCCACCTCGGCACAGCAGACCGCCCTGCTGGCCCGGCAGGTGGCGCTCACCGATCAATTGCAGCCCGTTTTGCTGCGCCGCATTGCCGTGCTGGAGCAGACCGATGAAGCCCTGCGCGCCGCCCTGCGCAGCGGCAACGAACTGCGCCAGGTGCTGGACAAGGAACTGCTGTGGTTCCCCAGCCACCGCCCCATGGACCGCACCTGGCTCAGCGAGTGGCAGGCGCTGGAGCAGGACATCGAAGGCAGCAGCTCCCCCTGGAAAACCGCGCGCGCCCTGGCCGCCAGCATTTGGAACGATCCCTGGGCCTTTGGCGCCGTCGGCCTGATCGTGGCCCTGCTGCTGGGCCTGCGCCGCTATGCGCTGCGCCAGCTGCAGTCCATCGCCGTGCGCGTGGGCGACTTCATGCGCGACAACTTCGGGCTGAGCCTGCTCGCGCTGGGCTGGAGCCTGCTCTACACCTTGCCCTGGAGCTTTGCAGCCGCGGCGCTGGGCAGCCTGCTGCAAGGCCCGGAAACCGTGGGCACGGCGCTGGAGCCGCTGGGCGCCACCCTGGTCCAGCTCAGCGATTTCATCTTCGTGGCCACCTTGCTCAACGCCCTGTTCTGCCCGGGCGGGCTGGCACTGGCCCACTTCGGCTGGCCGGCCGCTCGCGTGCAGATGCTGCGCCAGATGGTGCGCCGCGCCGCCTGGCTGATCGTGCCTGCAGAACTGCTGGGCGGCCTGGCCTTCTACAGCCATGACAACCACGCCATCAGCACCTGGGGGCGCATCTCCATCCTCATGCTGTCGCTGGGCCTGGCCTGGATGGCCTGGCTGTACTTTCGCCGTGTCATGCAGCAAAAGCGGCCCGGCATCCACTGGGGCCAGATCGTCAGCGTGGTGCTGATGCTCATGCTCAGCGCGCTGGCCGTGGGCATCGTGCTCGGCTATGTCTACACGGCCACCGAATTCATCCAGGCCCTGATGGCCAGCTTCGTGTTCCTGGGCGCGGTCGAGGTCGTGGTCAACCTGCTGCGGCGCTGGCTGCTGCTGGGCGAACGGCGCCTGGCGCTGAACCGGCTGCGCGAAGCCGCCAGGCTGGCCCAGAGCGGCTCGGGCGTGGACACCGGCAAAGCACCCACCGACGAAGCCACCCAGATGGCCCTGGTCACCGTGGGCGCCCAGGCGCACCGGCTGCTGGGCCTGCTGCAGCAGGTGCTGGTCGTGCTGACCCTGGTCTACGCCTGGCTGCCCGTGCTGCCTGCGCTGCTGCGCTCGGAAGGCGTGGTGCTCTGGTACACCACCAACACCGGCGCCGACGGCATCGCGCATGCCGCCCCCGTGAGCCTGATGGACGCGCTGCTGGGCGTGATGATCCTGCTGCTCACCTTCAGCTTTGCACGCAACCTGCCGGGCCTGCTGGAAGTGACGCTGTCGGCCTCCAACCGCATCAGCAGCTCCGCGCGCTACACCCTGGCCACGCTGGCACGCTACGCCATCACCATCGCGGGCACGGTCAGCGCCTTCACGCTGCTGGGCCTGCGCTGGGGCCAGCTGCAGTGGATGGTGGCGGCGCTCACCGTGGGTCTGGGCTTCGGCCTGCAGGAGATCTTCGCCAACTTCGTCTCGGGCCTGATCCTGCTGGTGGAGCGGCCCTTCCGCGTGGGCGATGTCATCACCATCGACACCCTCACCGGCACCGTCACGCGCATCCGCACGCGGGCCACCACGGTGCTGGACTTCGACAACAAGGAAATCGTCATCCCCAACAAGACCTTCATCACGGGCCAGGTGACGAACTGGACCTTGAGCGACGACGTGACCCGCCTGGTGATCGACGTGCCCGTGGCCCACGGCAATGACCCCGAGCGAGTGCGCGACATGCTGCTGGGCATTGCCAGGGAACACCCCCAGGTGCTGCGCGAACCCGAGCCCAACTGCTGGTTCATGGCGCTGGAAGGCAACGGCCAGCGCTTCGAGCTGCGCGCCTACGTGGGCAAGGTCGAAGACCGCCTGCCCGTGCGCCACGACCTCAACCGCCGCGTCAACGACCGGCTCAAGGACGCTGGCATTGCCGTGGCCTTCCCGCAGCTGGACCTGCATGTGCGCAACATGCCGGCCCATGCACCGGGGCAGGCACCTGGGCAGGCATCTGGGCAGGCGCCGGGGCATGCACCTGGGCAGACCCCACCCCATCCGACGGCATGAGGCCGGCAAGTCCCCCGGTTCCACGCGCACAGCGCGGCATTGCCGCGCTCGCGGTCAGAACACTTCCCAGTTCTCGTCCACACGCTCGCCCGCATTGCGCAGCGGGGTGACCTTGGCAGGCGCTGCAGCAACCCTGGGTGCCGCTGCGGAGGCCCTCGTCCGCTGGCCGCCCTTGCTGCCTGCGGCGGCCGGCGCTGGCGCCTGGGCCGGTGAGGACGCGGGCAGGGAGACGGACGAGGACACCCCGTCCAGCTTGAACAGACTGACCAGATCGACCAGCCTGGCAGCCTGCGCGTTCAAGCTTGCGGCAGCCGCCGCCGATTCCTCGACCAGGGCCGCATTCTGCTGCGTGACCTGGTCAAGCTGTACGACGGCATCGCCCACCTGCGCCACACCGTCGGCCTGCTCGGCCGTGGCCGCGCCTATTTCGCCGATCAGGTCGGCAACGCGCTGCGCCTGCTGGACGATGTCCTTCATCGCGGAACCCGTCTCGCTCACCAGGCCCGATCCCTCGTCCACCTTGGACACGCTCTCGCCTATCAGGGCCTTGATCTCCTTGGCTGCCCCCGCGCTGCGCTGGGCCAGGCTGCGCACTTCGGATGCCACCACGGCAAAGCCTCGCCCCTGCTCGCCGGCCCGCGCCGCCTCCACGGCGGCATTGAGCGCCAGGATGTTGGTCTGGAAGGCAATGGAGTCGATCACGCCGATGATGTCCTCGATCTTCCGGGAACTCGCGGTGATCTGCTCCATGGTGGCGACAACGCGGTCCACGATCTTGCCGCCGCCGGTGGCGGCCTGGCTCGACGAAGCGGCCAGCTGGGTGGCGGTACGCACCGTATCGGCATTGAGCTTGACGGTGGCGTTCATCTCCTCCATGGAGGCGGCGGTCTGCTCCAGGTTGCTGGCCTGCTCTTCCGTGCGCTGACTCAGGTCCGCATTGCCCGAGGCAATCTGGCTGGCGCCGGTCGCAATGGATTCGCTGCTTTGCCGCACATCGGCAACCACGCGCGCCAGGCCGGCCCGCATGTCCTCCATGGCGCGCAGCAGGCTGGAGGTGTCGCCGGGCGCCAGTTGCACCCGCACGGACAAATCGCCCTGCGCGATCTGGCGTGCCACCCCGGCGGCATAGGAGGGCTCTCCGCCCAACTGCTGCTTGACCGTCCTGGTGATCATCCAGGCCACCAGACCGCCCAGCGCGGCGGCCAGCAGCGTCAGCACCAGCATGGCCACGCCGTCTTCGGCCACGCGGCGCAGCGAGCCGTCCACCGTGGCCTGCGTCTGTGCCTTCTGGTAATCGACCAGTGCCTCGACCGCATCGAAATAGGTGGTCTGCAAGGAGCGCAGGCGCCCCATGATCAGATCCCTGGCGGCATCGCCCTGGTTGGCCAGGCCCAGGTCACCGGCCTGGCGCATGGTCTCCACGAAAGGCTGGCGCGCCTGACGTATGTCGGCAAAGAGCCGGCGCGCCTGCTCGGTCTGCAGGCGCTGGTCCAACTCCTTCATGACCAGGCCGTTCCTGGCAACCACCTCATCCAGCCGGCGGCTCTCCTCGGCCATCTGCGCCGGGTCGGTGATCAGCGCCAGATTGCGCACCACCCGTGCCGACGCATTGGCGTTGTCCTTGAGCGATTGCAGCCGGGCCAGATTGCCCATGCGGTCCTCGGCCAGCACGCGCAGCTGCTCGCCCTGGTCACGCAACTTCATCCAGCCGAAGGCCGCCACGCATACGCAAACCACGATCACCGCGAAAAAACCCATGCCCAGCATGGTTCCCAACTTCATACGCCTCAGAAAACCCACGTCGCTCTCCCTCGAACCACCTACGCAAACCGGCCAGACTGCTGGCACGGAAGAAACACATTCAGGAACAAATTTGACAATTTGAATCAGTCGTGTCGCCTTCCCAAACCCTGCACATCCAGTAGGACAGCGCCTTGCCGGCATGCAGGCATGGCGCTGCCAGCGGTCTGCAATCAGCGATGGGAAGCCAGGGGCGCGTAGATATCCCGCAGCAGGTGCTCCAACTGCGCCAGCACCATGGCGCTGGCCCGGCTGCGGACGGCCTGCGGCTTCGTGGCCGTGAGCACGTCGCGGTAGAGGTGCTCGACGTCGAGGGGGCGGATCACCGTGGAGCGCCGTGGCCGCAGCATGCGCAGGCTGATCCACGGCAGCACACTGGCGCCCAGCCCTGCGCGCACCGCACCGATCTGGGTGGCAGTGGAGTTCACCTCGCCTGCCACCTGGTAGCCGGTGTCCAGCGCCGCAAAGGCCCGGTCCAGCGCACCGCGCGTGGCATTGGGCAGGCTGGGCAGCAGCAGTGGATGCCGTGCCAGATCCTGCAGCGACATGGGCTTGCCATCCGCCTCGGGTGCCAGGGCGCGGGCGCAGCCGAAGAAGAAAGGCTCGCGTGCCACGGGCCGCGTCTCCAGCTTGGCCGTGGCCTCCGAGGCATAGAGCACCCCCATGTCGAAGCGGCCGCTGTGCACGCCCTCCACCAGATGGCCGCTCAGCCCTTCGTGGATGGACAGGATGACGGCCGGCCAGCGCTCACGGCAGGCGGCCAGCAGGGGAACGGCCAGCACCTGGGCGATGCTGCCCGCAATGGCCACCGATACAGAACCGGCCACCTGCGATTCCTCGACCTGAACGCAGGCCCGCGCATCGGCCACCTGCCGCAGGATGGCCTGTGCCTGGCCGTACAGCAGCCGGCCCGTGGCCGTGGGCTGCACGCCCAGCGCGCCACGCACCAGCAGCGTGCTTTGCAGTTCCTGCTCTAGCAGCTTGAGCTGGTGGCTCACGGCGGATGGCACCACGTGCAGCACATCACAGGCGCGGGTGATGCTCTGGGCATCGATCACGGCAATCAGGTATCTGAGCTGGCGCAATTCCATGTCAGGTCCGAAGAGGGGTTCGATTTGCACGAAGGCCGGTTCTGAATTCCTCAGCCATGCGCTGCGAGGTGCTGCCTACATTGTGCTTACCGCCACTCCGCTACCCAAGCCCCATGCCGTTCCACCCCCGATCCCTGCTATATGTTCCTGCAACCTCCGCACGCATGCTGGCCAGCGCAGGGCGGCGCGGTGCCGATGCCCTCGTGCTGGACCTGGAAGACGCCATTGCCCCCGCGCAGAAGGAGCAGGCCCGTGCCATGCTGCAACCGGCCATCGCCAGCCTGCGCGGGCAGTGCCCCGTGCTGGTGCGCATCAACGCGGACAGGGCATTGGCACAGGCCGATACCGAGGCCGCCTTGCAGGCTGGTTGCGATGGCCTGGTCATCCCCAAGGTGGAATCTGCCGCCGATGTGCAGCGCATCGCAGCCCTGGCCGATATCCACGGAAGCCCGCCGGTGCTGCTGCAGGCCATCGTGGAGACGCCCACCGGGCTGATGCGTCTGCAGGACATTGCCCGGGCCTCGCCCCGGCTGGTGTCGCTGGCCTTTGGCGGCGAGGACTTCGCCACTGCATTGGGCGTGGCGCCCACACCCCAGGCCCTTGCCATGCCGGCACAGGCCGTGGTCATCGCAGCCGTGTCAGCCGGGCTGCATCCCGTGGGGCTGGCAGGCAGCATCGGCGGCTATGCGGATCTTGCGCAGTTCGGCGAACTGGCCCGGATCTCCCGCGCACTGGGCATGCAAGGTGCCGCCTGCATCCACCCGGCCCAGTTGGCGGCCGTGCACGCAGCCTTCGGAGCCAGCCAAGAGGATCTGCGCCAGGCGCGCGACACCGTGCTGGCCTATGAACAGGCGCTGGCGCAGGGACAGGGCGCCGCGGCCGTTGACGGCCGCATGGTCGATGCACCCATTGCAGAGCGCGCACGCCAGTTGCTGCGCAGCACCGGGGAAGCCGCATGAACGCCACGGACAACACAGGCGCCCTGCCCCTGCGCGGCATCCGCGTGCTAGACCTGTCGCGCCTGGCTGCAGGCAACATGCTCACGCTGCAATTGGCCGACTTCGGCGCCGAAGTGATCAAGGTCGAGGCGCCAAGCGGCGATACCCTGCGCGACTGGAAGAACGACGGCCAGCCGCTGTGGTGGCAGATCTACGCGCGCAACAAGAAAAGCATCTGCCTGGACCTGCATGACGGGGCCGATGTGCAAAGTCTTCTGCAGCTGGCCGAATCGGCACAGGTCCTGGTGGAGAGCTTTCGCCACGGCGCACTGGAAAAGTTCGGACTGGGACCCGATGTCCTGCTGCAGCGCAATCCCCGCCTGGTGATCGTGCGCATCTCAGGCTGGGGCCAGACCGGTCCCTATGCGCAACGGCCCGGCTTTGGCACCCTGGTCGAAGCCTTCTCGGGCTTTGCCCAGAAGAATGGCTTTCCCGACAAGCCGCCCGCCCTGCCCAACCTCGGCCTGGCCGACATGATCGCGGGCCTGGCGGGCGTGGGCGCCACCATGTTCGCACTGCGCGAAGTGGAAACCAATGGTGGCCGCGGCCAGGTGGTGGACCTGTCGCTGCTGGAACCCATGTTGGCCGTGCTCGGCCCCGACCCTGCCATCTTCCAGCGCACCGGCCAGCGGCCACGGCGCATGGGCAACCGTGCCGACATCGCCGCACCGCGCAATGCCTACCAGTGCGCAGACGGGCGCTGGCTGGTGATGTCGGGCTCCACCCAGCGCATGGCCGAACGGATTTTCGAGGCCATGGGCCGCAAGGACCTGTGCAGCGATCCCCGCTTCGCCACCAACGCGGCACGGCTGCGACATGTCGATGCGCTGGACGCGCTGATCGCCGGCTTTGTGGCACAGCGCAGCCTGCAGGACAACCTGCTGCACTTCGGCCAATGGGAGGTGACCGTGGGGCCGGTGCTTGACGTGGAGCAGTTGCTGGCCGACGAGCATGTGCGCGCCAGGGCCTGCATCACCCGCATCCCCGATGCCGACGGCCAGCCCCTGCCCATGCACAACGTCTTTCCGCGCCTGTCGCGCACACCCGGGTCCATCCGCAGCCTGGGCCCTGCGCTGGGCGAGCACCAGCACCTGGTGCCACCGGGCGCCTGGAGCGATCACCCTGCCCCGACCGAATGAACCCTCTGCCCATACAACGAAGGAGACATACCATGGCCTTTCTCAGGACTTTGCTCACCAGGGTCGCCACGGCGGCAGCCCTGGGCCATGCCGCCCTGCTCTCTGTGCCAGCCCACGCGGCTCCTGCGCAACTGGTCACCCTGGTGGTGCCGGCCGCGCCGGGCGGCTCCAACGACATCGTGGCGCGTGTCATGGAGCCGCTGCTACGCGGCGAACTCGACCGGCCCGTGGTGGTCGAGAACCGGGGCGGCGGCGGGGGCAATGTCGGCGCAGCCTACGTGGCACGCGCCGAAGCCGGCAGCAACATCTGGCTGCTGACATCGGCCAGCATCGTCACCATGAACCCCGGCTTGTTCGCCAACCCGGGCTTCGACACGCTGCGCGACTTCGTGCCCGTGGCCGGCATTGCCAGCGTGCCCCATGTGCTGTTGGTCAACAAGGACTTTGCGCCGTCCACCCTGCCCGAGCTGCTGGCCTTGCTGCGCAGGGAGCCGGGCAGGTACTTCTTCGGCTCTGCCGGTAACGGCACCTACTCGCACATCCTCATGGAATTCCTCAAGCGCGCCGAAAAGGTGGATGCCTCCCATGTCCCCTTCCGTGGCGTGGCCCCGGCCATGACCGAACTGATGGCCGGGCGCATACAGATGCTGATCAGCACCCTGCCTTCGGCCATGCCCTACCTGCAAAGCCGCGACGTCAAAGCCCTGGCCGTGTTCTCCGACCAGCGCAGCGAGTTCCTGCCCGACCTGCCCCTGGCCCGCGACACCGTTGCCGGCCTGGTTGGCGACCTGTGGATTGCGCTGTACGCGCCCAAGGACACACCCTCGCAGGAAGTGCAGCGCATGCGCCAGGCCGTGGACAAGGCCCAGGCATCACCCGGACTGCGCGAGAAATTCCGCAAAATGGGCGCCAGCGTCTACGCCCCCACGGCTGCAGAACTGCGGCTGCAGACGGCAGCCGACCTGGCACGCTGGAGCCAGTTGATCCGGCAGGCAGGCATCCAGGTGGACTAAGCAGCCGGCCCATTTCAAGTCATTCCAGAGCATTCCAAGGAGACTCCATGAAACTGCTGAGATTCGGCCCCGAGGGCCAGGAAAAGCCCGGCCTGCTGGATGCCGAAGGCCAGATCCGCGACCTTTCCGCCCTGTTGGACGACTACACGCCCCGCCTGCTGGGCCGCGAGGCGCTGCGGGCCCTGGCCGCCATCGACCCTGCCAGGCTGCCCCTGGTGCAAGGCCCGGTGCGCATCGGCATGCCCTGGAGCGGCATGTCCAAGTTCGTCGCCATCGGCCTGAACTACCGCGACCATGCCGAGGAAGCCGGCATGCCCATTCCCAAGGAGCCCATCCTCTTCGCCAAATGGCCCAGCTGCGCCTGCGGCCCCGACGACGACATCCCCCTGCCCGAAGGCAGCACACGCATGGACTGGGAGGTGGAACTGGGCATCGTCATCGGCGAGCGCGCGCGCAATGTGTCCGTGGCCGATGCGCTGGAGCATGTGGCCGGCTACTGCCTTGCCAACGATGTGTCCGAGCGCGAATACCAGATCGACCGCAGCGGTGGCCAATGGAGCAAGGGCAAGGGCTTCGACCGCTTCGGCCCCATCGGCCCCTGGCTGGTCACGCGCGACGAAGTGTCCGATCCGCAGGCCCTGCAGCTATGGCTGGATGTGAACGGGGAGCGCCGCCAGAGCGGCAGCACGCGCACCATGATCTTTGGCTGCGCCGAACTCATCAGCCACTGCAGCCGCGTGATGACGCTGGAGCCCGGCGACCTCATCATCACCGGCACGCCCCCGGGAGTCGGGATGGGCATGAAGCCGCCGCGCTATCTGAAGGCTGGCGATGTGATGGAGCTGGGGATCGAGGGGCTGGGCGTGCAGAGGCAGCGAGTGGTGTAGATCCACAAAAAAAGCGGCTTCAAAAAGCCGCTTTTTTTTTTGAGCTGAACCAGCGCTCAGCTGCCCGCCACCTTCATCCGGTTGATCAAGATCGAGCCCACGGTCTTGGCGCCGTAGTTGTAGGCATCTGCGCCCACGGCCTCGATGCCCTTGAGCATGTCCTTGAGGTTGCCGGCGATGGTGATCTCATGCACGGGGAAGGCGATTTCGCCGTTCTCCACCCAGAAGCCGCTAACACCGCGCGAGTAGTCGCCCGTCACGTAGTTCACGCCCTGGCCCATGAGCTCGATCACGAACAGGCCCGTGCCCAGCTTCTTGAGCATGGCGGGCAGGTCGTCGCCGGCCTTGGTGCGGCGCGAGGTCATGACCAGGTTGTGCGACCCGCCGGCATTGCCGGTGGTCTTCATGCCCAGCTTGCGGGCCGAGTAGCTGGACAGGAAGTAGCCCTCGACGCGGCCCGCATCCACCACCTTGCGGGCCTGCACGCGCACGCCTTCCTCGTCGAAGGGCGAGCTGCCCTTGCCGCCGAGGATGAAGGGATCTTCCGTGATTTCGATGTGCTTGGGGAAGACGGGCTTGCCCAGCGAGTCGAGCAGGAAGGTGCTGCGGCGGTACAGCGCGCCGCCGCTGACGGCCTGCACGAAGCTGCCCAGCAGGCCTGCGGCCAGCGTGGACTCGAACAGCACCGGGCATTCGGTGGTCGGGATCTTGCGGCTGCCCAGGCGGCTCAGGGCGCGCTGGGCGGCGTAGCGGCCCACGGCTTCGGGCGAGGCCAGGTCGGCCGCGTTGCGCATGGAGCTGTACCAGGCGTCGCGCTGCATCTCGCCATTGCGCCCGGGCAGCGAGGCGATGGGCGCCACCGACAGGCTGTGGCGCGAGCTGGCGTAGCCGCCACGGAAACCATTGGTGTGGGCGCTGAAGAAATGGCTTTGCTGGGCCGAAACGCCCGCGCCTTCGCTGTTGGTGATGCGCTTGTGCGTGCGCAGCGCGGCTTCCTCGCATTGCAGCGCCAGTTCGGCCGCTGCCTCGCTGGTGAGGTCCCAGGGGTGGAACAGCTGCAGGTCGCGGTGGGTGCCGGGCTGGGCGATGTCGGCTGCATCGGGCAGGCCGGCCATGGGATCTTCGGCCGTGAAGCGTGCGATGTCGTAGGCGGCCTGCACGGTCTGCTGGATGGCGGCATCCGAGAAGTCCGAGGTGCTGGCGTTGCCACGGCGGTTGCCCAGGTAGACGGTCACGCCCAGCGACTTGTCGCGGTTGCGCTCCACGGTCTCCAAAGCCCCCTTGCGCACGCTCACGCTCAGGCCGCAGCCCTCGGAAGCCTCGGCCCCGGCGTTGGTGGCGCCGAGCTTCTTGGCGTGGACCAGGGCACGGTCCACCAAGTCTTCAAAAAACGGTTGGCTGTAGCTGAAGCCGGAATCAGCCTGCGGTTTGGCGGTGCTTGCCGAGCGGGGACGGGGTTTTTTCATAGCGGCGGCTATGATAGCCGCCACTGCAGCGCTCTCCGCGCCGCCACTGCATTTGTCCCCTACCCCATGTCACGCAAACCCAAAAAAGGCTACTACGTCAAAGGTCACTTCGTTGCCGAAGGCAGCGAACTCGACCTGCAGCTCAAGGCCGAACTCAAAGGCACCCCCGACTCCAGCAAGACGGATCTCAAGCGCGAGTCCGACGCCTTGCAGGACCTCGGCAAGGATTTGCTGACGCTGCGCTCCGACCTGTTCAAGCGCCTGCAATTGCCCGACCAGCTGGCCGATGCCCTGGCCGAGGCCAAGCGCATCACCAATTTCGAAGGCAAGCGCCGCCAGATGCAATTCGTCGGCAAGCTCATGCGCAAGCTGGACGAGACCGAGATCGCCGCCGTGCGCGCCGCGCTGGACGAGCAGCACAACGGCTCGGCCGCCGAGAAGATGGCCCTGCACGCCGCCGAGCAATGGCGCGACCGCCTGATTGCCGAGGAATCGGCCCTGTCTATCTGGCTGGACCATTTCCCCGACACCGACACCCAGCAGCTGCGCGCCCTGATCCGCCAGGTCCGCAAGGACATGCCGGGCGCCCATGAGGCCAATGTGCAGGAATCCACCGGCCTGGCCCAGCGCAAGGGCCGCGCCTACCGCGACCTGTTCCAGCTGGTTCGCCAGCAGTTGGGCGGCACGGGCCGCGAGGCTGCCGAGGACGGTGACGGCGCTGGCGAGGAAGCTGACGATGAGTGAACCCGTCCATGACGCTGTGCGCATCGGCATCGTCTCGATCAGCGACCGTGCCAGCAGCGGCGTCTATGAGGACAAGGGCCTGCCGGCCCTGCAGGACTGGCTCACCCGCGCACTCAGGAACCCCATCACGTTCGAGCCGCGCCTGATCCCCGACGAGCAGGCCGGCATCAGCGCCACGCTGATCGAACTGGTCGATGCAGGCTGCTCCCTGGTGCTGACAACGGGCGGCACCGGCCCCGCTCTGCGCGATGTCACGCCCGAAGCCACCCTGGCCGTGGCCGACAAGGAAATGCCGGGCTTTGGCGAGCAGATGCGCCAGATCAGCCTGGCCTTTGTGCCCACGGCGATTCTGTCGCGCCAGGTGGCGGTGATCCGTGGCAAGAGCCTGATCATCAACCTGCCGGGCCAGCCCAAGGCGATTGCCGAGACTCTGCAAGGCCTGCAAAACCCTGATGGCACGCAAACGGTCAACGGCATCTTTGCGGCCGTGCCATATTGCGTGGACCTGATCGGCGGGCCTTATCTGGAAACGGATGACAGCGTGTGCAAGGCGTTCCGGCCCAAGAATGCCGTGCGCGCGCCGCGCACTGCTGACTGAGGTCCAGGGCCAGGAGGCCCCTCAGGTGCATCCAACAAGGCAGCCTCAGGGCTGCCTTTTTTGCGGCCGCACGGCCTGACTGTCGCACCGGGGCCACCAAGCCCGTGCTTGCCCCAATGCGGCAGGCCCCTGTCCCTGCCAGCATGGAATCACCCCGGCCCCTGCGCAACAGCAGCGGGCTTTTTCCATCCAAAGCAAGGAGACTTCATGCAGCAACGCCCCAAGACATCGCTGATGACACCGCTGGCCCTGGCACTGTGCGCCGCCGCACTGGCAACGCCGGCCCTGGCGCAGCAGGACAAGGTTCGGATCGGCTTCATCACCGACATGTCCAGTCTCTATGCCGATGTCGAGGGCAAGAACGGCGCCGTGGCGATACAGATGGCCATTGACGACTACGGCGGCAAGCTGCTGGGCAAGCCCATCGAGCTGCTGACGGCCGACCACCAGAACAAGGCCGACATTGCCGCCAGCAAGGCGCGCGAGTGGATAGACACGCAGGGCATCAGCCTGGTGTTTGGCGGCACGAACTCGGCCACGGCCCTGTCCATGGCCAAGGTGGCGCAGGAGAAAAAGCGTGTCTTCATCGACAACGGCGCGGGCAGCTCGGCGCTGACCAACGAGCAGTGCAGCCCCTACACCGTGCACTACGCCTTCGACACCGTGGCCCTGGCCAAGGGCACGGGTGCGGCCGTGGTGGAGGCCGGCGGCAAGAGCTGGTACTTCGTGACCGCCGACTATGCCTTCGGCCATGCGCTGGAGGCCGATACCACCAAGATCATCGAGGCGCGCGGCGGCAAGGTGCTGGGCTCGGTCAAGACGCCGCTGAACGCCAGCGACTTCTCCAGCTTCATGCTGCAGGCACAGAACTCCAAGGCCCAGATCCTGGGCCTGGCCAACGCGGGTGGCGACACCATCAACTCCATCAAGGCCGCGCGCGAGTTCGGCGTGACCAAGGACATGAAGCTGGCCGGCCTGCTGGTGTTCTTCACCGACGTGCACAGCCTGGGCCTGAAGAACACCCAGGGCATGCAGTTCACCACCAGCTGGTACTGGGACATGAACGATGCCTCGCGCAAGTTCGCCGATGCCTTCATGGCCAAGACCCAGCGCCGCCCCAGCGAGATCCAGGCGGCCGACTACTCGGCCACCATGAACTGGCTCAAGGCCGTGGAGAAGGCCGGCACGCTGGACGCCGACAAGGTCATGGCCACCTGGCGCGGCATGAAGATGGATGACTTCTTCGGCAGCGGCTACCTGCGCGAGGACGGCCGCTACGTGCACGACATGTACCTGATGGAAGTGAAATCCCCCGCCGAATCCAAGGGCACCTGGGACTACTACAAGCTGGTCAAGAAGCTGCCGGCCGAGCAGGTCTGGACCACCAAGGCCGAGAGCAAGTGCCAATACTGGCGCTGAACTGGCGCTGAACTGGCGCTGAACTGGCGCTGAACTTGCGGTGAGCTGGGAGGGGCAGCCCGGCTGCTCCCGCCCCTCGCTTTTCTCCACTGAATCTCCATGCCTTGGTCAATGCCGGGACATCGAACCGCGCCAGACTGGTAAGTTCGAGCATTGGGCGCGGCGCCGGGCAGGAACTTCTTCCCCTGCGGCCGACCGCGCGGCAGGGGAAGAATGAAGTTCAATCGCAAGTGGACCATTGGCGCCGTGGTGGGCGCCTGCATCATCGCCGGGGGCGCACTGTGGAAGGCCAGCGCCAAGCCCGCCACCCGGTACGCGACGGCCGCCGTCACCG
Organism: Delftia sp. BGA-UO-ETr-SB1; assembly: GCF_059567865.1. NCBI lineage: Bacteria > Pseudomonadati > Pseudomonadota > Betaproteobacteria > Burkholderiales > Comamonadaceae > Delftia > Delftia sp. BGA-UO-ETr-SB1. Next base: position 224,795 of record NZ_JCAQOW010000005.1, read on the forward strand.
TGGGCAACCTGGAGCAAACCGTGCTGGCCGTGGGCCGGCTGCATGCCAAGGAGCTGGTTGCCGTGGGCGCCCAGGTCTCCGGACAGGTCAAGCGCCTGCATGTGGAACTGGGCCAGCAGGTCAAGGCCGGCGACCTGATCGCCGAAGTCGATGCCCAGCCGCAGCGCATCAAGCTGCGCAATGCCGAGGCGTCCGTCACCGCCTTGCAGGCCCAACTGGCCGCGCGGCGCGCGGCCCTCGTCCAGGCCCGGCTCACCTTCCAGCGCCAGCAGGAACTGCTGCAGGCCGACGCCACCTCGCGCGCCGACCATGAGGCCGCCAAGGCGGCGCTGGACACGGCCCAGGCCGAGGTCGGCGCCCTGCAGGCCCAGATCGAGCAGGCACGCACCCAGGTGGAGACCGAGCGCATCAACCTGGGCTACACCCGCATCGTCGCGCCCATGGACGGCGTGATCGTGGCCGTGGTCACCAAGCAGGGCCAGACACTGAACTCCTTCCAGACCACGCCCACCATCGTCATGCTGGCCAAGCTCGACGTGATGACCGTGCGTGCCGAGATTGCCGAGGCCGACGTGGACAAGATCCAGCTCGGCCAGACCGCATGGTTCACCACGCTGGGCAGCAACCGCCAAAAACACATGGCGAAGATAGAGCGCATCGAGCCCGCACCGACCTCCATCGTCAATGACGCGGGCGGCGGCGCCTCGCCCGCTGCGGCCACGCCCGCCGCCAAGGCCATCTACTACAACGCCCAGTTCGACGTGCCCAACCCGGACGGCAAGCTGCGCCCCTCCATGACCGCCCAGGTCACCGTGCGCGTGGCCCAGGCCGACAAGGCCGTGCTGGTGCCGGCCGCCGCACTGGGCAGCCGGGCAGAGGACGACAGCTACACCGTGCGCGTGCGCGACGGCGAAGGCAAGGTCGCCGAGCGCAAGGTGCGCATCGGCCTGCGCACCAATGCCCAGGCCCAGGTGCTGTCGGGCCTGGAGGCCGGCGAGCAGGTGGTGATCGGCGAGGCGGGCCCGAACAACGCCCCCGCCGCCGACCCCATGGGAATGTGAGCATGGACCAGCCATTGCTGCAAATGCGGGGACTGCGCAGGGAGTTCCCCGCGGGTGACACCACGGTCGCCGTGCTCAAGGACATCGACCTGACCATCGAGGCCGGCGAGATGGTGGCCATCGTCGGCGCCTCGGGCTCCGGCAAGTCCACGCTGATGAACATCCTCGGCTGCCTGGACCATCCGACCTCGGGCAGCTACCGCATCGCCGGCCGCGAGACCGGCGAGCTGGGCCCCGATGCGCTGGCCGCGCTGCGGCGCGAGCATTTCGGCTTCATCTTCCAGCGCTACCACCTGCTGGCCGACCTCACGGCCCAGGGCAATGTGGAGCTGCCATCGGTCTACGCCGGCACGGCGCCCACGGACCGCCATGCGCGCTCGGCCGCCCTGCTCGAACGCCTGGGCCTGGCCGACCGCATGCAGCACCGGCCGGGCCAGCTGTCGGGCGGGCAGCAGCAGCGCGTGTCCATTGCCCGCGCGCTGATGAACGGCGGCGCCGTCATCCTGGCCGACGAGCCCACGGGCGCGCTGGACAAGGCCAGCGGCGAGCAGGTCATGCGCATCCTGCAGGAGCTGCATGCCGACGGCCACACCATCATCCTGGTCACGCACGACATGGCCGTGGCGGCCCACGCCTCGCGCGTGATCGAGATCAGCGACGGCGCCATCATCGCGGACCGGCGCAGCGCCCCGCATGAAAGCAAGCCCCCGTTGGAGGCCACAGCCGCCCCGCGCGCCGCCTCCTGGCGCATGTTCGGCGACCGCTTCGGCGAAGCGCTGCGCATGGCGCTGCGGGCCATGAACGCGCACCGCCTGCGCACCTTCCTGACCATGCTGGGCATCATCATCGGCATCTCTGCCGTGGTCTCGGTGGTGGCGCTGGGGCGCGGTGCGCAGCAGCAGGTGATGAACCAGATCAGCGAGCTGGGCACGAACACGCTGGACATCTTCCCCGGCAAGGACTTCGGAGACACGCGCGCCGCCGCCATCGAGACCCTGGTCGCCGCCGATGCCCAGGCCCTGGCCGAGCAGCCCTACGTGGACAGCGCCACGCCCAACGTATCGGTCAGCGTCACGGCGCTGTACCGCGAGAACGCGGCCATGGCCCAGGTGACGGGCGTGGGTTTCGAGCATTTCCGCGTGAAGGGCCTGCGCCTGGCGTCAGGGCGGTTCTTCGACCAGCGCGACGTGGACCTGCACGCCCAGGTCGCGGTCATCGACCAGAAGGCCGCCACCGCGCTCTTTCCCGGCAACCCCAGCCCGCTGGGCGAGGTGGTGATGCTGGGCGAGATGCCCGTGGAGATCGTGGGCGTGCTGCGCCCCGCGCAAAACAGCTTCGGCGGCTCCACGCCCACCTTCTTCGTGCCCTACACGGCAGCCGCCACGCGCCTGGTCGGCAAGTACCACCTGGACAGCATCACGCTGCGCATCAAGGACGAGGTGCCGGCCGAGATCGCGCTGAAGGCGGCCACCAGCCTGCTCACGGAACGCCACGGCACCAAGGACTTCTTCGTCTGGAACTCCGACCAGATCCGCCAGGCCATCACGCGCACCAGCACCACGCTGACGCTGCTGGTCTCGGCCATCGCCATGATCGCGCTGCTGGTGGGCGGCATCGGCGTGATGAACATCATGCTGGTGTCGGTGACCGAGCGCACGCGCGAGATCGGCGTGCGCATGGCCATCGGCGCGCGCCAGTCGGACATCCTTCAGCAGTTCCTGATCGAAGCCGTGCTGGTCTGCATCGTGGGCGGCATCCTGGGTGTCTCTCTGGCGCTGGGCCTGGGCCTGGCAGTGAGCCTGTCGGGCTCCAGCTTCCAGCTGTCGTTCTCGGCCGCCTCCATCGTGCTGGCCGTCGCCTGCTCCTCGCTCATAGGCATCACCTTCGGCTTCCTGCCCGCGCGCAGCGCGGCGCGCCTGGACCCCGTCCAGGCCCTCTCCAGAGATTGACATGCATATGCTCAAGACCAGCGCGCTGGCATGCGCCGTGGCCCTTGCGGGCTGCGGCGCCATCACGCGCACCCCCTACGAAGCGCCCCAGGTGGCGCTGCCCGCGCAGTTCGAACATGCACAGGCATCGCCCCCGGCAGCCACGCCCATGCCCGATGCCTGGTGGCGCGGCTTCGGCGATCCGCGGCTCGATGCCTGGATTGACCTGGCGCTGGCGCGCAACCCTGACATGGCCACGGCCGGCATCCGCGTGTGGCGTGCCGCGCTGCAGGCGCAACTGGCAGGCCATGCGCTGCTGCCCCAGCCCAGCGGCAGCGTAGGCACGGGCGCCAGCCGCCCGCTGTCGGGCAGCCAGCGCAGCACCCTGGAGAACGCCAGCGCCACACTGGGCGTGGCCTGGGAGCTGGACCTGTTCGACCGGCTGGGCGCGCAGCGCGATGCCGCCGTCTTCGAAGCACAGGCCAGCGTGCAGGACAAGGATGCCGTGGCGCTGTCGCTGACCACCACCACGGCCAACCTGTACTGGCAACTGGCGCTGGCCAACGAGCGCCTGGACATGTCACGCCAGAGCCTGGAGTACGTGCGCCGCACCATCGACCTGGTGCAGGCCCAGTACCGCAGCGGCGCAGTGTCCGGCCTGGAGCTGCGCGAGGCCCGGCAGGCCCTGGCCGAACAGCAGGCCCTGCTGAGCCAATACACCCAGGCCCGCGCCGAACTGCGCCAGGCATTGGCCGAATTGCTGCAGGGCGCCGAGCCGCCCGGTGGCGAGCCCCAGGCGCTGCCCGTGGCCGACCTGCCCGCCGTGCAGGCGGGCCTGCCCGCCGACCTGCTGGGACGCCGCCCCGACCTGCGCGCCGCCGAACTGCGGCTGCGCGGCGCCCTGGCCGGCAGCGATGCCACGGCAGCCAGCTACTACCCGCGGCTGTCGCTCACCGGCAGCCTGGGCACCTCCAGCAGCACCCTGCTCGATGTGCTGGCCAATCCCGTGGCGGCCCTGGGCGCCAACCTGGCCCTGCCGTTTCTCAATGTGCGCGAGATGCGGCTGAACACCGCCATTGCACGCAGCCAGTACGAAGAGGCGGTGGTCAACTTCCGCAAAACGCTGTACGCCGCGTTGGCCGAAACGGAAAAATCCCTGTCCGCCCGCACCGAACTGGCCCGCCAGGAAGAGGCCCAGCAGCGCGCCACGCAGGAATCCGTGGAAATCACGCGGCTGTACGAAGCGCGCTACCGCGCCGGCCAGGTGCCGCTGCGCACCTGGCTGGACGCCCAGGAGCGCCGCCGCGCAGCGCAGCTGGCCCTGTCCGCGCTGCACCTGGCACGCCTGCAGAACCAGCTCACGCTGCACAAGGCCCTAGGCGGAGGGTGGCCGGCTTCCTGAAGCCACCACCCGGGGTCCGCCAGAGTCAGAACGAATGCGCCATGCCCACGTAGAAGCCGGTCTGGCTGCCGCCCGGCGCCGGGTTGTTGTTGGTGGTCTCCACCGAGAAGTTCGCATTGCCGCCATTGCGCACATTGCCCACGCTGGCGTACAGCAGCGTGCGCTTGGACAGCGCGTAGTCGGCGCCCGCCATGAACAGGTTGGCGCTGCCGCCGCCCTTGTTGACCGTGGTGCGGTAGCCCGCGCCGATCAGCGTCAGCGGGCCTGACACCTTGTAGCGCGCGCCCATCCAGTACTGCCGCGCCTTGTTGGGCACGCCAGCCGCGCTGTCGGGCGCGGACAACTGCTCATAGCCCGCGAACAGCTTGAGCGCGGACAGCGTCACCGTGCCGCCCAGCGTCAGGTTGCGGGAGGTGGTGTACAGATCGCTGAAGCGGCCATTGGCGTCGCGGGCCACATCGTAGATGGCGCGCAACTCGAACGTGGGCGCGGTATAGGACACGGACAGCGCATCCTTGCGCAGCCGCGATGCGCCCTGCGGCTGCTCGCCCAGGCCGGTCAGCGCCAGCACGCGCAGGCCGCCCCAGCTGGGCGTTTCGTAGGAAATCATGTTGTCATGCCCGCCCCAGTTGCGCCCCCGCACCAGCGTGGCCGAGCCGATGAACTGCTGGCCCGTGGGGTCCAGCGCCCAGTGCGCATCCGAGATCGACAGGTCCTTGCCCAGTTTCAGCGTGCCCCAGCCGCTGCGCAGGCCCACGAAGGTGCGGCGGTTGAAGAAACCTGCGCCGTTGAACTTGGCATCGTCGATGCTGAAGCCCGACTCCAGCGTGAACAGCGCATGCAGCCCGCCGCCCAGATCCTCCTCCCCCTTGAAACCCAGCATGCTCGTGCCCCACTGGTTGCCCACGGCCCGCCACAGATTGCCAGAGCCCCCCGTGGCCGGGTCGTACACATTGCTCTGGTAGTCCACCCCCGCGACCACACGCCCATAGAGCGTGACCGAACTCTGGGCCTGGGCCGCCAGGGCCGTGCCCAGCGCCAGCGCGGCCAGGCCAGCGCTGCGGATCATGCGTTTATTCATCTCCCTCTCCTCCTTGACATTGCCGATTGGCGAAAATCCCCATGGCCGCAGCACGGCTGCCATGGGGAGCAGCTTGAAACCAGTCGCCAGCCCTTTTTCTTGTTCTTGTGCTTCTTGTTCTTGCGGGCGCATGCAGTCCCGTGGTTGCGATGCCCTGCAGGCTGCTTTCATGAATTCTCCGCAGGGATGGCGCCAGGCCTGAACGATTCATGCGCAGACCTATGCATTTGCGGCGCGGGCGCCCCGGTGTTTTCCCCTGGAAGGGGGGCGAGCGACGTTCGGGGATGGGGCATGGCCGCCGGATGCTCAGTCCGCCGCAGCATCTGCCAGCCGGAAGATGCAGGCCATGGGAGTCCACTTGTCGCCGGGAGGTGTCCAGGGCGTGGGCGCCTGGAAGGTCCACATCAGCGCCTCCCATTTGCGCAGCTTCGGGTCGATGGCAGCGGCCAGGGACATGGCCCGGGGGTCATGCACCGCGTCATCGGTTTCCATGACCATCACCATGCGCGTTCCAAGGCGGTGGATTTCCATGCCGGTGACGCCATGGCTGCGCAGATGCGCCGCCACCTCCGGCCAGATCCTGCGATGCAGGGCTTCATAGCGGGCGATCAGTGCCGGGTCATCCCTGAGGTCGAGTGCAAGGCATTGGCGCATGGTGTCTCCATGGTGGTCAGGTCAGCGCGCGGTCCAAGTGGGTGTAGCCGCCATCGACAAACAGCCATTGCCCCGTGGTGTGCGATGCCCGCTCGGACAGAAGAAAGACGACCGTGTCCGCAATCTCCTCGGCCGCCGTCATGCGCCGGCCCAGCGGAATCCGTGCGCTGACCTGTTCCAGCTGGCGCCCCGGGTCGTCGAAGCGGCCCAGCCAGTGCAGGTACATCGGCGTCATCACCTCCGCGGGCACCACGGCATTGACGCGCACGCCATCGGCTGCCAGCGCGGCAGCCCATTCGCGCGTCAGCGAGAGCTGGGCCCCCTTGGCCGCGCAGTAGCCGCTGGCCTGGCCCTGCCCGGTCAGCGCGGTCTTGGACGAGATGTTGACGATGGCGCCACGGCTGGCCTTGAGGTGCGGCAGGCAATGGTGGGCCATGACGTAGTAGTGCACCAGGTTGGCCTGCAGCGAGCGCACGAAGGCGTCGCGCCCTGCCTCCAGGCCTACGCCGTCATTGATGCCCGCGTTGTTCACCAGGCCGTCGATGTGGCCGCAGTCCGCCGCAGCGCGGGCCACCATCTCCCCGCATGCCTGTTCATCGACCAGGTCGAAGCGGAAGTGGCGGGCCCGGGGCTGCAGCTCCATGAGCTGCGCCTCAAACCGCGCGGACATGGTGTCCTTGCCGCAGATCAGCGGAACCGCACCTTCGCCGGCCAGCCGCAGCGAGATGGCCGCCCCGATGCCGCTGGCACCGCCCGTGACGATGAAGGTCTTGTCTTTCAGGTTCAGGTCCATGCTGCCTCCCATGTGGTCAGGTCATGCCTTGCGGCTGCAGGCCGTAGCAGCGCGCGGCGGTGCCGCCCCACAGCGCCTCGCGCTCGGACACCGACAGCCGCGACGACGCCCAACCATCCACCAGCTCAAAGACCGTGGCGTATGGCGCGGCCAGCAGGCAGACCGGCCAGTCGGAGCCAAACATCAGCCGCTGCGGACCGAACACCTGCAAGGCCGTGTCCAGGCATTGAAGCAGGCAGGCCCGGTCAGGCTCGCGCAGGCCGGATCGCCAGTCGGCCTCGGTCACCAGGCCCGAGAGCTTGCACGCGACATGCGACAGCGGGGCGAAGCGCTGCAGCGATGCCTGCCAGCGGCCGAACGCGGCCTGGGCCTGGCCCTTGTGTTGGTCCCGGGCCAGCCCGGCCAGTGGCGGCTTGCCCAGGTGATCCAGCACCATCCAGTGCGCGTCATGCCGTGCACACAAGGCGGCGGCCGCATCCATCTGGTGGTCGAACACCAGCACGTCGTACGTCCAGCCCTGGCGCTGCAGCACGGACAGACCGCGTGCGAATGTCGCAGAGCACACAAAAGCCGAGGCATCAGGCTCATCCTGCACCTGATGGCGCCACCCGCACAGCGCCGGCTCGGCACGCCAGGACTGCAGGCGCTCGCCAATGCCGTCGCAGGCCAGATCCTCCCATCCCACGACGCCGCAAATCCCGCTGTGCCGCCGCGCCAGATCCAGCAGGTATCGCGTTTCATCGACACTGCCCCTGGCCTGCACGGCAATGGCGCCGGTCAGGCCGCAGGCTTCCAACTGCGGCAATACCTGCTCCGGCGTGCAATCCACCGCCAGCGCCTGCATGCCCTCGCCTATCCAGGGATAGTCCCGGGCGCTGTAATGCCAGAAGTGCAGATGCGCGTCTATGCGCTGCAGGGAAGGTGCTTCGTCCATCGCTCAGGCCGGGAAGCGGTATCTGTGGAGAGATTCCGGCTTCATCGTGATGGAAAAGCCGGGCGCACCGGGAGGCATATAGGCCGCATTGCGTACCACGCAGGGATCCACGAAGTGCTCGTGCAGATGGTCCACGTACTCGATCACGCGCCCCTCACGCGTGCCGGACACGCAGACGAAATCGATCATGGACAGATGCTGCACATACTCGCAAAGGCCCACGCCCCCGGCATGCGGACACACGGGCAGACCGTACTTTGCGGCCAGCAGGAGTACCAGCAGCACCTCGTTGACCCCTCCCAGCCGGCAGGCGTCGATCTGCACCACGTCGATGGCGCCACGCAGGATGAACTGCTTGAAGAGAATGCGGTTCTGGCACATCTCTCCAGAGGCGACCTGGACCGGGGCAACGGCTTCGCGCACCGCGCGGTGGCCCTCCACATCGTCAGGGCTGGTCGGCTCCTCGATGAACCAGGGCCTGGCAAAGGCCAACTCCCGCACCCAGCCGATGGCCTGCCCCACCTCCCAGGCCTGGTTGGCGTCGATCATCAGTTGGCGGTCCGGCCCCAGCACCTCGCGCGCAATGGACACGCGCCGGATGTCGTCCTGCAGGCTGCGCCCCACCTTGAGCTTGACGTGGTTGAAGCCGCCGGCCACCGCCTCGCGACACAGGCGGCGCAGCTTGTCGTCGTCATAGCCCAGCCAGCCGGCCGAGGTCGTGTAGCAGGGATAGCCCTCGCGCTCCAGCACGCCGATGCACTCGGCCTTGCGCGGCGACTGGCGATGCAGCAGCTCCAGCGCCTGGGCTTCGGTCAGGGCATCCGTCATGTAGCGGAAGTCCAGCGCGCGGACGAACTCCTCGGGCGTGAAATCGGCCACCAGGCGCCACAGCGGCTTGCCCTCGGCCTTGGCCCACAGGTCCCACACGGCATTGACCACGGCGCCGGTGGCCAGGTGCATCGCCCCCTTGTCCGGGCCGATCCAGCGCAACTGGCTGTCGGAGGTGATGTGGCGCCAAAAGCGCCCCATGTCCTGGCGGACCCAGTCAAGCTCCACGCCCTCCACCAGGTGCCGCATGGCCTCGATGGCGGCGCAGCAGACCTCGTTGCCGCGCCCGATGGTGAAGGTCAGCCCGTGCCCCTCAAGGCCAGGCGTGTCCGTCTCCAGGATCACATAGGCGGCGGAGTAGTCCGGGTCCGGGTTCATGGCGTCAGACCCATCCAGGTGCCTGGAGGTCGGAAAGCGCACATCGAGCACGCGCAGGGACAGGATTCGCGTCATGGTCTTCTCAGGCCTTGCCGGTTGTCGAGGGATTCGGTTGCACGCGGGCCGCCACCATGGTCTGGCGCTGCTCGCCCAGGCCGGCGATGCCCAGCCGCATGGCCTGCCCGGCACGCAGGTACATGGGCGGCTTCTGGCCCATGCCCACGCCCGGCGGCGTGCCGGTGGAGATCACATCGCCCGGTTGCAGGCTCATGAAGCGGCTCAGGTAGCTGACGAGAAAGGCCACGCCGAACACCATGGTGGCCGTGCTGCCGTCCTGCATGCGCCGGCCGTCCACATCCAGCCACATGCGCAGCGCCTGCGGATCGGGCACCTCGTCGGCCGTGACCAGCCAGGGCCCCAGCGGGCCGAAGCCGTCGCAGCCCTTGCCCTTGTCCCAGGTGCCGCCGCGCTCGAGCTGGTACTCGCGCTCGGAGATGTCGTTGACCACGCAATAGCCCGCCACGTGCTGCATGGCCCGGGCCTCGTCGATATGGCGCCCGCCCTGGCCTATGACCACGCCAAGCTCCACCTCCCAATCCGTCTTCACGGAGCCGGGCGGAATCTCGATGGCGTCGTCCGGGCCGCAGATGGCACTGGTCCACTTGCCAAACACCACGGGCTCGGGCGGCACCTGCATGCCGGCCTCGGCCGCATGGTCCGAGTAGTTGAGGCCTATGCACACGAACTTGCCCACCCGCCCCACGCAGGGGCCCAGACGCAGCGTGTGCTGCGGCACGCCTTCCACCAGGGGCAGCTGCAAGGGGTCCAGGGCGGCCAGTTGCGCCAGGCTGTCCGGCAGCAGCACAGGGCCGGCAATGTCGTCCACCACGCCCGAGAGGTCGCGCACACGCCCTTGCGCATCGAGCAGGCCCGGTCTTTCATGGCCCCTGGGGCCGTATCGCAGCAATTTCATGGAGCAGTCCTGTGCAGTTCAGTTGGACCAGCCGCCGTCGATCACGCTCAGCGTGCCGGTGACGAAGCGGGATTCATCGCTGGCGAGATAGGTGGCCAGCGCGGCGATCTCCTCGGGCTGGCCTACCCGCCCCATGGGCTGGCGCGCCACGAAGGCGGCGCGCACCTGCTGCAGCGGCACGCCCTGCTGCCGGGCCTGGCTGGCGATGCGCGCCTGCAGCGACGGAGACTCCACCGTGCCAGGGCAGATGGCGTTGCAGCGTATGCCCCGCGTGACGAAGTCGGCCGCCACGGCCTTGGTCAGCCCGACCACGGCAGCCTTGGTGGCGCCATAGGCATGGCGAAGGGGCACGCCCTTCACGCTGGAGGCCGCGGACGACATGTTGATGATCGAGCCGCCGCCCTGGGCCAGCATGGCGGGCAGCAGGGCGCGGATGATGCGGTGCATGGAGGTGACGTTGAGCTGCCACGCAAAGGCCCAGTCCTCGTCGCTGCAGTCCAGGATGCTGCCGTGGTGCACGAAGCCCGCGCAGTTGAGCACAGCATCGAAAGCCCTCTCCTGCCCGGCCAGTGCCAGGATGTCGGCCGCATCCGTCACATCCAGCCGCCGCGTGCGCAGGCCATCCCTGCCCTCCAGCTCGGCCAGCGCCTGCAGGTCGATGTCGGTGGCCAGCACGCAGGCACCTTCGCGGGCAAACATCAGCGCGCAGGCACGCCCTATGCCCTGCCCGGCTGCGGTGACGAGAATGTGTTTTCCGGCGAGTCTCATGGAGCCATTCCTTCCCTTGCTTGAAAAGGGTTCTGCACGGGCGATTCGCGGGCCGCGCCTATTGCTGCTGCTCACCTGCGAGCCGGGCCAGCATCAGGGCGCCGAGGATGATGGCGCCGTAGATGGCCTGTATCCAGAACGATGGCACCTGCGCCAGCGTCAACAGGTTCTGCACCACGCCCAGCAGCAGCACGCCGCACAGCGCGCCCGACATGGAGCCCTTGCCGCCATCGAGCGAAATACCGCCGATGACGGCCGCCGCGAACACCGTGAAAATCATCGAGCTGCCCTGGTTGGCATTGATCGCGCCCACATAGCCCGTGACCACCAGCCCGCCCACTGCGGCCAGCACGCCGGCCAGCACGAAGACGCCCCAGGTAATACGGTCCACATTGATGCCCGCCGCGCGCGCCGCATGGGGGTTGCCGCCAATCGCATACAGCGCGCGGCCCAGCCGGTGGTGGCGCAGCACCACGGCGGCCGTGCCGAACGCCAGCGCCGCCAGCCAGACCGACAGCGGCAGCCCCAGCAGCGTGGCCGTGGCCAGGGCGAAGAAAGGCTGCGGCATGTCGAACAGGGTGCCGCCCCTGGTCGCGCCCACCAGCACGCCGCGCAGCACGATCAGCATCGCCAGCGTGACGATGAAGGCATTGAGCCGCAGCCTGACGACCAACAGGCCATTGAGAAAACCCGTGCACGCGCCCACGGCCGCGATGGCCAGCAGCCCCGCCGCCACCGGCCATTCCGTGCCAAAGCCTCCCGAGGCTGCAGGAATCACCAGCATGGCGCCCACCGCCGGCGCAATGCCCACCGTGGACTCCACCGACAGATCGAACTTGCCCGTGATGATGATCAGCGACTCCGCCAGCACCACCAGCGCCAGGGCTGCGGAGGCCCCCAGGATGCTGACCAGGTTGGCCGGTGTCAGAAAGCTGGGGCTGGTCAAGGCTCCCAGCAAGAACAGCAGGGCCAGCGCAGGCACCAGTGCATAGTCGCGCAGCCGGTGCAGGGCGAGCCGCCCGGCGGCCGGCACGGGCACAGCCGTGTTCGGCGAGACAAAGGCGTCAGTGCGCATGCAGGCTCACTCCTTCCATGGATGCAATCAGTTCACCGTCGTCCCAGCCTCTGGCGAGTTCGGCCACCACATGGCCATGCGACATCACCAGCACGCGGTCACAGGTGCGCAGGTCGTCCAGCTCGCTGCTCGCCAGCAGCACGGCCCGGCCCTGCAGTCGCTCACCCTCCACCACGGCCAGCAATGCCTGCCGGGACTTCACATCCACACCCGCAGTGGGATCGATGAGCACCAGCACATCGGGCTCGCTGGCCAGCGCGCGCGCCATCACCACCTTCTGCTGATTGCCGCCCGACAGGCCGGACACGGCCTGCTGCGGCCCGCTGGCCGCCACATCGAGTGCACGCATGGCCGACATCGCCGCCGCCTGCCGGCGCGCCGGCGCAACGAAGCCGAACCGGCCCAGCCTGTCCATGATGGTCATGGTGGCGTTCTCGGCAATGGACTGCCCCGGCACCAGGCCCTGGCGGTGCCTGTCCTGCGGCACGCAACCCACGCCGTGCGCCAGTGCGGCGCCCACATCACCGGGCGGCAGCACGCGGCCCGACACCAGAATCCGGCCCGCCGTCGTGCGCCGCAGACCCGCCACCGCCTCGCCCACGGCCGTGCGCCCGCTGCTGGTGGAGCCCGTCAACCCCACGATCTCGCCACGCCGCACCTGCAGGCTGACAGCCCCGAAACCCTTGCCGCACACCTGCTGCAGCGCCAGCACCACGGGGGCAACGCCCGTGCCCCAGCCTGCCGGGGGTGCGTGGGCGGTGCAAGGCGAGCCGGCCAGGCTGTCCCGCTCGCCCGTCATGGCCTCGATCAGTGCCTGCCGGGGCAACTGCGCCACCGGCGCCGTCACCACATGGCGCGCATCGCGCAGCACGGTCACCGTCTGGCAAATCTCATAGATCTCCTGCAAGTGGTGCGAGATGAAGAGAAACGTGACGCCGCCTTGCTGCAGATCGTGCACGCGCCTGAGCAGCCGCCGCGTCTCGTCGTGGTCAAGCTGCGCCGTGGGTTCGTCCAGGATGATGAAGCGCGCGCCCAGCGACAGCGCCCGTGCGATCTCCACCAGCTGGCGCGCCTCCACCGTCAGATCCCCGGCCAGCGCATCCTCGTGCACATCGATCTGCCAGGCATCCAGCAAGGCCCTTGCCTCGCGCCGCAGCACGCGCCAGGAAATCCAGCCATGGCGCAGCGGCTGCCGGTTGATGAACAGGTTCTCGGCCACCGACAGCTTGCCGATGATGGTCGAATGCTGGTAGACACAGGCCACATGCTGGCGCCAGGCCATGCGGTCGGTCACCGCAGGCGCGGGCTGGCCGTTGAAGCGGATGCTTCCCGTGCCGGGCTGGTGCAGGCCGGTCAGCAGGGCGACCAAGGTGGACTTGCCTGCGCCGTTGCGGCCAGCCAGTGCATGCGACTCGCCCGGCATGACCGCCAGGCTCACATCGTGCAAGGCCGTCGTGGAGCCGAAACGCAAGCCGAGCCCACGCGCCTCCATCACCGGCGTGCCCGGTCTGTCAGCCATGAATCCGGGGGGCATCGTCATGGCTGGTTGGCCCACAGCGACTTGTCCTCCACGTTGTCGCGCGTCACGACGGGCGCGGGCAACTGGTCCTCCAGAATGCCCGGAGCCACCTCCACGATGCGGCTGCCATGCGGGGTGGGCCCGGGCTTGAACGACTGCCCGGCCAGCGCTGCCTTGATGTAGTACAGGCCGTACTTTGCGTAAAGATCGGCGGGCTGCGAGATGGTGGCGTCGATCTCGCCCTTGCGGATGGCGTCCAGCTCCTGCGCGATGCCGTCGTTGCTGATCACCACGATGTGCCGCGGATCGCCAGCCGGATGCAGCAGCCCCCTGCGCCGCAGCGTCTGCAACGTAGGCGCCAGATAGACACCGCCTGCGTGCATGTAGATGCCCTTCAGGTCCGGATGCGCGGACAGCAGGCCATCGAGCGCGGCGGCGGCGGCATCGGACTTCCAGGCCGCGGGAATCTCCAGCACCTGCAGCGCCGGGAAATCCTTCATGCAACTGCGAAAAGCCTCGGCCCGATCACGGCCGTTGACCGATGCCAGGTCCCCCATGATCTGCACCACCTTGCCCGCCTTCACCTGCGCGCCCAGGTACTGGCAGGACCGCGTGCCATAGGCGCGGTTGTCGGCACGCACCACCATCGCCACCTTGCCCCGGGTAGGCGCCACGTCCACCGCCACCACAGGAATCTTCCCCTGCTCGGCCAAGGCGAGCGCGCGACCAATGGCCGCCGAATCCAATGGTGCCACCACCAACCCCTTGGCGCCGAGGTTGATCAGATTGGCCACATCGGTGATCTGCTGGGCCGGGTCCTGGTTGGAGTTCACCGGCGCCAGGACGTCGACCTCGAGGGCCTTCGCCATTTGCGGGAGGTAGCCGTTGTAGGCCTGCCAGAACGGCGAGGTCAGCAGCGGCAGGTTGACCCCGATCCTGCCTTGCGCCGCGCCGGGTTCCGCCGCCAGCGCTGCCCCCGCGCATGCCAACGCCGCAACAGCGGCTGAGAACCGCCAAGCCATGCCGACCCGTTTGGCCGGTGCCTGGGAAACGCCATGCAGTGCTGCCATGGAACTGGCCTCCTCATGTGTGCCGGGACTCCGGCGGTGCGGCGGTGTGACGGGATCGCCTCTTGCCTATGACCAAAATGCCTTGGTTCGGCAAAATCATTCATCCATGAATTTATTATTTATGAATAAATTCAAACTCGGCACCTATGGTTTACCCAGAGCATTGCCCCGATGCGCAAGGCATCCTCCAAAACAGGATCAGTCCTATCCCGAACGTAAGATCTGCACGCATGAGCAAAGCACTGGACAACGCAGAAGACAGCGAGCGCTACCGCGCGCCGGCACTGGACAAGGGGCTGGACATCCTGGAGCTGCTGGCCGAGCACCCCGATGGACTGACACGCGCCGAGATCGTCAAGGAACTGGGCCGGGGCCCCAGCGAGATCTACCGCATGCTCGAGCGGCTGGTGGCCCGGCAATATGTGATGCGCTCGGCCGGCGGCGACCGCCATGCGCTCAGCCTCAAGATGTTCGCGCTGGCGCACCGCCACCCGCCCGTCAACCGCCTCGTGACCCAGGCGCTGCCCGTCATGGATGCCTATGCGCGGCAGGCCGAGCAGTCCTGCCACCTGGGCCTCTACGACCGTGGCAATGTCCTGATCGTGGCCCAGGTCCCCGGCCCCGGGAACTGGGGCCTGTCAATCAGGCTGGGCGCACGCGTCGGGCTGCTGGACACCGGGTCAGGCCATGTGCTGCTGGCCTGCCAGACACCCGAACGCCGCGCGCAGATGCTGGCCGAGCACACGCCTTTGGAAGGCGAGGTACATCTGCCCGAGGCACAGCTGCACGACATGCTGGAACAGATACGCAGCACGGGCTACAGGCAGAGCGAAAGCCTGCAGTCCTATGGTGTGGTGGACATCTCCTACCCCATCCTCGGACCCGATGGTCAGGCCATGGCTGTGCTCACATCTCCCTATATCCGGCGGATCGATGAGCATGCGGGTCCCTCGCTGGACGCTGCGCGTGCACTGCTGCTGCAGGCCACGGGACAGCTATCACTCAACAGGCAAACGCACGGTGAAGGATGAGGGTTGGCAAGCGAGACTTGCCGGGCGCATGGACAGCCAGGGACGCATGTGCCGCTACCGCACCAAACAGGTAGACAACCCCATTCCATCTTTCGCACAGCCGTGTTATTGGTTAAAAACTAATAGCTTCATCACACTGTGAAGTCATGCATCACCTAACGCAAGAGTTGCAGTTCGGGCGTTGATTATTTTTATGAAAATCGTATAATTTAATTACCACTCCACAATTCAAAGCGATGCTCGATTTCAATCAAATTTTGAATTGCCAATTGAATACAACTCCTTTCCGCTGGGCGGAAATATCTGATCTGTATTCAGCACAGGACTGCGCTTCGCTTGCTCAGACTTACCCATTCGATCACTTCCGGACCATAGAGGCCTATGGTGGAGAAAAGGACTATCGATACGATGCCCGCTCCTTGGTTCCCATGGGCGAAAATCGCCTATCCCGCCCAGAATACCTAAGTCCTAGCTGGGTAAGGTTCGCTCAAGACTTGATTTCCAACAATTACCGCAATGCCATGTCATCCCTCACAGGCATCGATTTGTCCAATTTCCCCATGGAGGCGAATCTTTACCACTATGGATCCGGGGCACTTCTCGGGCCACACCGTGATCTTCCCGAGAAAAAGGTTACGCATGTGTTCTATTTCAATGAGCACTGGCTTCCGGCAGACGGTGGTTGCCTTGCAATATTGAACTCATCAGATGCAAAGGACGTCGCAGCCCTTGTCAACCCCATTGTCGGGAACTCGGCAGCCTTCGTGCGTTCAGATGATTCCTGGCATGAGGTGACCCAGGTCTCTGCACGGGTACGTGAATCGCGTCGCAGTGTGACAGTGACTTTCTATCAGCCGGGGTCCATCAGCTCAATGTGGCCACCTGGCTCGGAATTGGAATTGCACGACTATGTTGCAGGCTGAAGCAGCTTGCACCAACCAGCACAAGCGCCGTTTGCATATTGATGAGCATTTCTTCGGCCTGTCTCGAAACTAGAAGCATATGCCAAAAACAGCATTCGGAGACATCGCCAAGCCATTTATTCCGTGGCAACACAGGCATTTGATACAAGCCATTGTCATGCGCGAAATAGATTCGCGCTATAGAAACTCGGTCATGGGTTGGCTATGGTCAATCATCAGCCCATTTTTTACGCTGATGGTTTATACCCTGGTATTCAGGAATGTATTCTCAGTCAAATGGATCGGAGGTAACGGCTCATCTTTTGAGTTTGCAATTCTCATATTCATTGGAATGACGGTTTTTGGGCTATTTTCAGAATGTGTCACCCGTGCGCCGGCATTGATCACATCCACACCCAACTATGTGAAGAAAATAGTCTTTCCTCTTGAGATCTTGCCATGGACAAGCCTTGGAGTAGCGGTATTTCACATGGGTATCAGCCTGCTGGTCTTGCTTGCTTTCTACAGCCTGGTGATCGGGCTGCCTCATTGGACTGTCATTCTCTACCCTGTGATATTGCTGCCGCTGATACTCATGACGGCGGGACTTTCATGGATCTTCAGTGCCATCGGCGTTTATTTTAGGGATGTTGGGCACATCATTGGTGCGCTACTATTGCCTTTGATGTTTTTGACTCCCATTTTCTATCCAACGAGCACTTTGCCTGCTGAGCTGAAAAGCCTGATCGAACTCAATCCATTGGCTCAAGTCATCGAGAATGCACGGATGGTGCTCTATTGGGGGAAAACACCGGATGCGATGCCTTTGCTTGCATCAACTCTTGCGTCCGGTCTTTTCGCCTTCCTGGGACTCTGCTTCTTTCAGAAAAGCCGTGAGGGGTTTGCCGATGTCCTTTGATTTCTCCATCGAGGTTGAAGCGCTGAGCAAATGCTACCGGGTCTATGACAGCCCGCAGGACCGGTTCATGCAGATGCTTCCCTTTGGGAGACGGCGGCGATTTCGCGAGTTTTGGGCACTGAAGGATATCTCTTTTCGCGTCACCAAAGGCGATGCCGTCGGGATCATTGGTCGAAATGGGAGCGGCAAATCCACTCTATTGCAGCTGATTTGTCGCACACTCAATGCCAGTGCTGGAAATATCGTGACCAGAGGGAAGATCGCAGCCTTGCTGGAATTGGGCTCAGGCTTCAACCCCGAGTTCACAGGCAGAGAAAATGTCTACCTCAATGGCGCATTGCTCGGCATGGACAAAGCGGCAATGGATGCCCGCTTTGATGAAATCGCTGATTTTGCAAATATCGGTGATTTCATGGATCAACCCACCAAAACCTATTCAAGCGGAATGCTTGTTCGGCTGGCGTTTTCCGTGTCTGTATGTATCGACCCAGATATTCTGGTCATTGATGAAGCATTGGCGGTGGGAGATGCCTCATTCCAGTTCAAATGTCTCGGGCGGCTGGAGGCACTGGCACAAAAAGGGACGACACTGCTTTTTGTATCTCACGATATGAGCATGGTTAAGAGATTCTGCAACAAGGCCATTTACCTCAGTGAAGGAAGGTTGAAATCAATAGGCTCCCCTGAAGAGATGGCGGAAATGTACTTACTCGATATGAGGGATGAGCAACGCCAATGGGCCAGCGGCGGCGCCACGCCTGTAGCATTGAAGACCACAGTGAATGATGCGCGTATCGCCTTCGGCACTACAGAGGGTGAAATCATCTCCGCCCACTTCACCAACACAGGCAGTCACTACTCATCATTCGTATTTGGCGAGACCATCGACATCAGAATCAATTGTCGATTTCATCAATCCGTCCTCTTGCCCAATATCAGCCTCACCGTACAAGAGGCAAGACTTCTTGTGGTGGGTGGGAAAAACTTTCAAATCTCTTCCCGCATGCCGTGTGGCGAATGGTTGGAAGCAAGCCTCACCTTCCGCTTTCCAGCCAAGCTGACACCCGGTCGGTATCACATCACCATCAAATTGATGAATGGACATACTGAAGAGACATCTCTGCTGATCGACAAACAAGTGGGGCTATTGAGCTTTGACACGGTCACCGGGCGCAATACTCCATTTCTCGGAATCGTAGATCTGGGGATTGAGCTGGATACATCGGCGCCCAACAACCAGAAATCAACCTGATGGATCAGGGAGCCCTCATGACACCGACAGCGAAATCCGATTCAAGAAAACTGTTCGAGATCAACGCATCCTCTATCTGAAACAGCATTTCAAGCAATGCCATTGAACGCGGGTTGCTTTCCACAAAATTTCCAGCAATTCCGTGCAAGGCAAATTGCAATATATTCCCACCACAGGGATTGAATGCACATTCAACAAAGTTCTCGGACAGTACTTTTCGTATATCCTGTGACCTGATGGCCTCGGACGGGTCAACCCTTGCCACTTCAATCGGATCGGGCAGTTGGACTGCATGCTGCACCTTTCCAAAATGTTCCACTTGAAAAGACCGACGATACGCAGGTGGCAGCAATTGAAACGCGCTGGAGATGACGGTACGCTGGAATTCGTTGAACGCAAACTGATTTGCTCCTACGTATTCATTGAAAAACACCCATCCCCCAGGCTTAAGTGCCGCACGAACGGATTGGCAAACCAATTCCAGATGCTTTATGTGGTGCAGAGATCCATTGAACCAGACAGCGTCGTAGATCCCGCTTCCCAGCGGGACGCTTTGAACATCCCTGACAAAATAGTTGATATTGTCTGCCCCCATTGAACGAGCCTCGGCTCTGGCAATATCGATGGCGCCAGAGGCAATATCAATGGCATCAAATTCTCCAAAAGCGTTCAACCGGAACAGTTCGCGTTCCAGAGAGCCACTTCCGCAACCAATGCTCAACATTTTTGCGGAGGACTGCGGGCGATCAAAAAATTCCTCCATGCAATAGGTTCCCCACCATTCATGCCGGGTACCGGCACAGGCCTTTCTCTGAAAACGCCGCTGTACGGCCGGAATGGCAAGCCAGTACAGTTGCGGAGAAAACGCATCGGAGCTCGCCACATTCTTTGACCAGTGCGCCGCGGTAATTTCTTCGTCAGAAATCATGTGAGCCTTTCGGTGTTGCGGTTATTGGTATGGGGCGTCCATGCACCCCACTTTTTCTCGAAATACGCCTGATTCCGGTCCCAGATCGCCTGATACTCACCTGAGTCAATCAGCTTCTTGAACGAAGCTTGTCCATAGTGATGAACAAAGGAGTCTTCCGCACACACAGTCCGATACCCAGCCGCCTGTATTCGGCGGCAGTAGTCATCATCTTCAAACATGCCAATGCCGAACGCTTCATCAAGCTCACCGATTTCATCGAACACCTCACGACGCATTGCCACGCAAAACATGGCCAATACGGAAATTTCAAAGTGACGCCCCTCGTTTGCAATCGTATAGCGAGCGGCAAACTCGTGCATTTGCTCTATATTGACGTAGTCAACGGCGATCTTCGCCTCATTTCCCACGGAGTTGGTTACCGGCCCCACCAGACCTATGTCACTGTTCTGCAAATGCCGAAGCATGGACTCCAGCCAATCGTTGGTGACCACGGTATCGTTGTTGAGGAGTACGACATACTTCCCCTCGGCCTGCGCAATGCCTTGGTTGTTGGCCGCAGCGAAGCCACGGTTTTGATCGTTGATGATCAATTTCAACTTCAAGCCCGGGAATTGACGCTGCATGCTGCGTAGCATGTCACGAGTGTCATCCTGGGAAGCATTGTCCACGATGATCACTTCGTAGTTGGGATACATCGTACGGGCCACAATGCTCTCAATACACTGTCGCGTCAGATCGGCGTTGTTGTAGCTGACGACGACGATGGAACATTTTTCATACAAGGTCTGCAGCGCCTGTTCCATTGAAAGATAGCGGTGGTGCCAGCCATTATTTTTGGCCAGCTGAATTCGGCGCTGGGTCAGACCTGGATCATTTTCCTTCAGCGCAACCTCGACCTTGTTCAGGAAATCCGCATATTCCCGGGCGAAGTAAACGTAGTCTCCATATATTGCCATCTCCTCCAGAGGAACACTGACAACGGGCTTGCCCACGCTTATGTATTCATAGAATTTCACAGGATCCACCGCATGGGTGACCTTGTTCAATTTGAATGGGATCAGGCAGACATCAAAGCCATGCAGATAGCGTGGCATGTATTCATAGGCCTTCTTCCCAAGCAAGTGCACATTGGGCAATCGATCTATCCCAGCCATATCCTTGACGAAGCAATCGCCGACAAGCACAAAGCTCCAGTTCGGGCGATTTGTCGCCAAGTAATGCACAAGTTGGAAATCAACCCAGGGAGCCAGTGCACCGTAGAATCCGATGACTGGTTTTTCCAAGTGTGCCAGAAGCTCATTCTTCACACAGTTGGACGAGAAAAATTCAAACTCCACCCCGTTTCTGACCAGGATGCACTTCTTGCTGGCGGCCTGCCACTTCTTCTCAAGCAAGGAAGCCGTGACAGTCACCAGGTCAGCTTTGTCGATCAGGATTTCTTCCTCCTGGAGAAGTTGCTGACCTATATCTGGAAAATCTGCCCACTCATCCATGCAATCGTATTGGAGGCGCCAGGCTCGCTTCTGCTGGAGTTCGACCGCCAATGCTGTCCAGTAGGACAGGTGAACAACAATCAGCGCCTCTCTGATCTTGGCGTCCACCATCAACCGTGCCAATGACCTGTTGGCGGCGCTCAGATTTTCCTGAGACATCCTGTGCGCATAGAAGTCTTCGGAATCATGAAACTCAAGCCCTATTTCATAGATATTCGAGGCAACCTGCTTCATGACATACGGTTCGCCTTGTGCCGGCATGATGGAGCGCGCAATATAGAAAATGCGATGTCCCTTGGCCGCGAATTGAGACATGATATGCTGCGGCCGCTGGTAGCGAGCAGACCACTCGATGTTGGCAAAACAGACAATATCCATTTTCCCGTTGCTGACCCCAGGAAACAATGCTTGCTCATCTCCTTGCAGAGATTGAAGGGCGTGCAGCTGGCTTGACAGTTGATTCTTGAGAGACTCCGAGTGCAACAGGGCCTTTAACCGGCTGGGTAGCAGCATGTTCCCCAGGTTTCGAGCCAATCGAGAGCGGTCTGCAATCAGGTGCAGGCCATCGACCATCAGGTATCGGAAGCTTTTCCTTCGCCGCTCAAGCGTCAACTTTATTGCAGCAACTTCGCTCCTGAGCCATGCAATCCCCACATCACGCGACGCAATGATATCTTTGCTGTGTTTCAGCTCCCGCTCCAGCTCATCAATGGTCTGTCGCAAGGCGAGGATTTCCCCGCGTGAAACTCCAGATTGTCCCTCCATGCCGGATTGATCGACCTCCCCTTCTGGGATACCGACAGTGGAGGAACATAGCGATTGCTCTTCAGTATTATTTTTCATGGAAATTGATAGGATGGATCCGAATCGAATGGCTGGTTGGTGTGACCTCGGACGCTTTTCCAACGAATCAGCAGCAGCCCTGCATTGACTCAATCAACTTTTTTCCTGCAATCCCGTCTCCGCTGTTCCGCTTTTATCACTCTCAAGAAAAAACGGCAGTGACATCAGGAATTTGTTCATTGCGATCCTTGAACTCGAGCCGCTGGACTTGATGGAATCAGCCACCTGGTCCCAATGCAGCTTTACTTCGTCCCGCGCATTCGCCATCAAATCCAATGGACTCTTTCGGCCAATACGACTGCTCAGCCAGTGTGGATCATCACAATCCATCGTAGACAATGGATACACGCTGCTGAACCTCGAGAGTGCGGTAAATTTCCCTATTGAAAGATCGCTGGGCGTAAATACAGGAATTCCTGCGCAAAGTGCAGTTATTGCAAGATGATAACTATGCCCAGCAACACCTTCTGATTCTGCAACCAGTGCCGCGAGAACCATGGGCGATGGCCATTCAGCCAGGCTGTAGGTATTTGGCAATTCTCGATCAATGAATGCCTCATGGTCACACAGCACCGGGCCCAGACGCAAGAGAAGAAATTCGAGGTCTGGCAACTCGGAGCGAAACCGTTTGATGTGGTCTGTTAATTTTTCCAGATTCTGGGTCGCCTGAATGACTACATAAGGCTTCCTCAGGCCCAGTTGCTCCCTAAGAATTCTGGCCGCTTCTTGCGCAGGGTGGCCATTCATATGCTGACCCAACGAAAATGCCGTGTCGGGAACCAGCTTCACACGGTCATGATCCACGAATTGTTCCAGTGCCTTCTTGCTGGGCTCATCACGCACCGCAATGTAGGGGCTGCACTGCAGCACCAAGGAAAGCAACGGATGGCTCCACTGCGGTATTTCATTGCAATGCATGCCCGGAGCGTTCCAGATGACCGGTATTCCAAGCTGGACCCCGATCAAGGCTGGGGTCAACCAATATCCTGTGGGATGATGAATCCACGCTTCGGTCGGCACATATCCAGGCGCGACGAATGAGTCGAAGCGAATGATGAAACCACCACCTATCAAAATGGCATCGAGTTCAATCGCCATGTTGGGCAGATCGGCAAGAGAAACCACCTTGTATGGCCAATCCTCCAGAGATTTGGCATGGTATGAAAACGGAATCAGTTCCACCGAACCCAGCCGTTGCGAAAGCTCCATCTCCGCAAGTATCGGAAAAAGCAAATCTCCATAGTTTTGAACGTCAAAAGTACCAAAGATGCCTATGCGCCATGGCCTCTTTTTTTCTTGCGTATCTGACTCAAGTTTAGTCATATTTTCGTATTCAAAGTGTGGTGCTACCTAAGCTCAAATAATAATGTCGTTAGCGACTTGATTTTCATTGCTCTTCGCAAAATCAATCAGTTGATGCCATCCGAAATATCAGCGACTCGCCTTATGATTCTTGCATATTGGGCTGCTCTTCGATTCCAGGAATATTCTTCAATGGCATCTTCACGGCGTGCCAGCGCGCCTTTCAAACCATTCTCCAGCCACTTTGCATGGAGATCTCTTATTGCCCCCGCTATATGGCCTGATTCGTTACACACAGCCCATCCGGCGCCAACATTCGAAATCAACAGTCCGGCCTCGTCCGTTTCGGACATGGCAATATGCAGTATGGGAACTCCCGCGCCCAAGTATTCATAAATTTTCCCCGGGACCTGAAATGCCTGTCGGTTACCCAGGCTGAGAAGAACGTCACAGCTCTGTTGAGCCATCAGGCAGATGTGATGATCCACGGCCCCATGGAATATGACCTTCCCGATTCCTTCGAACAGCGATTGATAGGCGGTGTGATTTCCGTAGAAATCAACCTGAATAGTCAAGTCTTCCAGCGACTTCAGAGCGATGGCAAGTTGCGCTGGCGATCGGAAATCTTCGTAGAAATTCCCTGTGTAGACTATTTTCAGCAGTTCTGAGCACCGATGACCGATATGAGTGCTTTTCTCACCTCTGCTTGGAAAGCCTTGTGTCACGCATGAGAATTTTTCACGGATATCCTGCAGGCCATGGCGATTCATGAACAGTTCGGAAGCAGCTTCCGTTGTCACAACGGCGGCGTCAGCCCGCTTGAGCACCATGGCTTCAAAGGCAAGGTCAAAGCGGTAGCGCCATTTTGGCGCATGTGGCGCAACAACCGGGTCGGCCAGATCGGCAATGAGGGGTAGCTGGGAGATCCGTTTGCCTAGCAATCCCAGAATCAGGCTCGCACCAGGCTCATGGGAAGACACAATTGCGTTATATGATTTCGATCCAAGCAACTGGATCAATCGCAGCGAGGCAGAAAAAACCCATTCACTTCGGAGATCGGGAAATATGATTCGATCGAGAAACTGCCGACCCCAACGGTATATTTTCAACAAGGTGGTGGACTGGTGCGATGGATCCACTGGAACGACCTTGCCTGGAGAGTCCTTCTGATTCTTCAATCTGGACATGAGCAGATAGATGCTCTGCGAAACACCCACATACGGCCCGGCCCATGTTCGATGCACGATCACATCACCATGAAGTTCTTCACTGAATGGAGGTAGCGCCGGCATATTCGGACAGAGCACATGGACTTCAATACCCTGTTTTGCAAACTCGTTTGCCAGATAAAACCATCGCAGCGATTGACCTGAAATTATCGGGGGAAATTCGTAAGCAATCAGGAGAATGCGCATGGTCACTATTCATGGATCCTGTTTCAGCATTATTCCAGGCGTATTCTTTGTCTCGAGAGGAATTCAATACCCTTTTCGGGAATTCATTTTTCTATCGGTATGCCGCATACGTCGCGCCACCTCTTACCGCATTTCATGTTACCTCAATAAAAAGCATGGCACCACATCTATCTTCAATATGAAGCAACGGCACAAGCGGCCGCCTGGCTAGCAGTTTCTAAAAACGTGTCGCCTGTGCGACGCTTCGTGGCATGAGTTCTTCATCAATTATTGATAATTTAATTTCGATAGTTGATGACTATTTAAATTCTGCAAATATTCAGCCTTGCGAAGGGCTTGGGCGGCAACTCTCGTATCAGGCCCCTCGATCAGCGGCTGCGCCCTTCGCCTTGAACCCCAAAGCAAAAACACCGCAGGCACATCAGCGCCTGCGGTGTCAGGGATGCGATCCAGAACTGGATCGACCGTGGGGAAAGAACAGCCTACACAGTGCAATACCGATCAGGAGCCAGCGGATTTCAACGCGCCGTCGTATCGCTGCTGGCCGCCACGATGGGGATATAGAACTCGCCGCCCGCGCGGTTGAATTCCTCGGCCTTGGCCTGCATTCCGGCGGCAATGCCTTCCTGCTCGGCCACGCCCTTGGCAGCGGCGAATTCGCGCACTTCCTGGGTGATCTTCATGGAGCAGAACTTGGGGCCGCACATGGAGCAGAAGTGCGCCACCTTGGCGCTGTCCTTGGGCAGGGTTTCGTCGTGGTAGGCCTGGGCGGTGTCGGGGTCCAGGCCCAGGTTGAACTGGTCCTGCCAGCGGAAGTCGAAGCGGGCCTGGCTCAGCGCGTCGTCGCGGGCGCGGGCGCCGGGGTGGCCCTTGGCGACGTCGGCCGCGTGGGCTGCGATCTTGTACGCGATGATGCCTTGCTTGACGTCGTCGCGGTCGGGCAGGCCCAGGTGTTCCTTGGGCGTGACGTAGCACAGCATGGCGGTGCCGAACCAGCCGATCATGGCCGCGCCGATGGCGCTGGCGATGTGGTCGTAGCCGGGGGCGATGTCGATGGTCAGCGGGCCCAGGGTGTAGAACGGCGCCTCGTGGCAGTGCTTGAGCTGCTCGGTCATGTTGGCCTGGATCATGTGCATGGGCACGTGGCCGGGGCCTTCGATCATGGTCTGCACGTCGTGCTTCCAGGCCAGTTGGGTCAGCTCGCCCAGGGTCTTGAGTTCGGCGAACTGGGCTTCGTCATTGGCATCCGAGGCGCTGCCGGGGCGCAGTCCGTCGCCCAGCGAGAAGCTGACGTCGTACTGCTTCATGATGTCGCAGATGTCCTCGAAGTGCTCGTACAGGAAGCTCTCGCGGTGGTGGGCCATGCACCACTTGGCCATGATGGAGCCGCCGCGCGAGACGATGCCCGTGCGGCGCTGGGCCGTGAGGTGGATGTAGGCCAGTCGCACGCCGGCGTGGATGGTGAAGTAGTCCACGCCCTGCTCGGCCTGCTCGATCAGGGTGTCGCGGAAGATGGGCCAGGTCAGGTCCTCGGCGATGCCGCCCACTTTCTCCAGCGCCTGGTAGATGGGCACGGTGCCGATGGGCACGGGCGAGTTGCGGATGATCCAGTCGCGCGTGGTGTGGATGTTCTTGCCGGTGGACAGGTCCATCACGTTGTCCGCACCCCAGCGGATGGCCCAGACCAGCTTCTCGACCTCTTCCTCGATGCTGGAGGTGACGGCCGAGTTGCCGATGTTGGCGTTGATCTTGACCTTGAAGTTGCGCCCGATGGCCATGGGCTCGATCTCGGGGTGGTTGATGTTGGCCGGGATGATGGCGCGGCCGCGCGCCACTTCGTCGCGCACGAATTCGGGCGTGATGATCTTGGGGATGGCGGCGCCCAGGCCGTTGCCGGCCAGGCGCGCCTCGCGCGCGGCGTCCTTCTGGTACTCGGCCATCCATTCGCGGCGGCCGTTCTCGCGCAGGGCCACGTATTCCATCTCGGGCGTGATGATGCCCTTGCGCGCGTAGTGCATCTGGGTGACGTTGCCGCCGCTCTTGGCGCGGCGCGGTTGGCGCTGCAGCGATGCGGCCTCGGCCCGCAGGCGGGCCACGCGCTCGTCTTCCTCGCCGCGCTTGCCGCCGTCGTCCAGGGCCTGGCGCAGGCGCCCGGCGTAGTACTCGCTGTCGCCGCGCGACTCGATCCAGGCATTGCGCACGCCGGGCAGGCCGCTGCGCACGTCGATGGCCACGGCCGGGTCGGTGTAGGGGCCCGAGGTGTCATAGACGCTGACCTGCTCGCCATTGGTCAGCTGGATATCGCGCACGGGCACGTTGAGGCCGCTGTGCAGGCTGCCTTGCAGATAGCTCTTGGTGGAGGCCGGGAACGGCTTGCGCGACTGCGCCAGCAGGTCGGAAAAACGCTGTGCGTCTGGAGCTTCGCCGGCTGCGGGGGTGAAGATGGAATCGGGAGCGTTCATGTCGGGTTCCTTGCGTTCAAAGCGTCGATCAACAACGCTCCGGGAACCGGACACTCCTTGGGCTGTGCCAAAGGCCGCGCACCGGGCTATGCCAGTGTGGGCCTGCCAGGGCCGTATGGCCTTGGCCCCTGGTTGCCACGCACGCCAAGGCGCACGAGCAGCCTTGGTTGGCAAGGGTCGATGCGCATCGGATGGTGGCCTGCCTGGCCGTTGCGGCCCTGCGTGTATCCGCCGTGGCGGACTTCCATCCTCTGACTTCGGCCCCGCTTCAGGGTCCCGCTCTTCTTCCGCCGGTATCAACCGGATCAAGTTCGTCGGGTTCGCCGCCTGGCCCATGCAGCGCATGGACCGGTTGGCATCTCAGTGCATCAGCACACCCCGGAGCAGAGCGCAGTATAGGGGATGGCAAGACGCCCTTGCCCTGCGGGTTTGCCCAGGGGCCTGAAAGCCCTGCTCAGTCGAAGCCGCGCATCTGTGCCCATTCGGCCACCGGTGCGCGCGTGGCGCGCCAGCCGTTGATGGGGGCATCCTTGTCCTCGTAGCCCAGCGCAATGCCGAAGGCCACGTGGTAGCCCTCGGGCAGCGCCAGCGCCTGGGTCACGGCGTCGTTGTAGCGGCGCCAGAAGCCCTGGGCGCAGGTGGCCAGGCCATTGGCACAGGCCAGCAGCATGAAGGACTGCAGGTAGATGCCCAGGTCCACCCATTGCGGCAGGCCCATGCGCTCGTCCACCGCCACGATCAGGCCCACGGGCGCGCCGAAGAACTGGCCGTTGCGCGCCAGCTGCTCCAGCCGCGCGGGCTTGTCGTCGCGCGGAATGCCCAGCGACTGGTACAGCTCCTCGCCATTGGCAAAGCGCCGGCTGCGGTAGGGCTCCCAGAGGTTGGGCGGGTAGGACAGGCCGGGCTGGGCGTCCTGGGGCTCGGCTTCGGCAACGGCGGTGAGCAGCTGCTGCAGCGGCTCGCCCGTCAGCGCCAGCACGCGCCAGGGCTGCAGGTTGCCGCCCGAGGCCGCTTGTGCCGACTGTTCCATCAGGGAGCGCACCAGGGCCGCATCGGGCGACTGGGGCAGGAAGGCGCGCACGGAGCGGCGCGCATGCAAGGCCTGTTCAACGTTCATGCTGGTCGGAGTCTCCGGTCTTCTTGGGGGATCTTGGGGGATCTTTGGTGATCTTCTGCAGGCCTACTTGCCCATGATCTGGTCGATCTTGTCCTTCTGGAAGGCCTGCGGGCGCTCGGACTCGCAGGGCACGCAGTCGCCCACCTTGCTGCCGGCAGAGAGCTTGGCAATGGCCTCCCACAGCAGCGCGATCTGCTGCTCGTGCGCGGCCGCGCCATCGCTCAGGCCGCGCATGGCCTGGGCCACGGGGTCCATTTCCTGGGTGATGCCGTAGGCCGTGAACGGCTGGGGCGCGGCAGAGGCCGGGACCTTAATGGACTCGGCCTTGGCCGATGCCAGGTCGTGCTCGGTCACGTCGGCGCTGTGGCCGTTCTTGCTGGCGATGATTCGCGCCGGAATGCCCACGGCCGTGGCGCCTGCGGGCACGGGCTTGATGACCACGGCATTGCTGCCGATCTTGGCGCCGTCGCCCACCTCAAAGCCGCCCAGCACCTTGGCGCCCGCGCTGACCACCACATCGCGGCCCAGCGTGGGATGGCGCTTGGCGCCCTTGTACAGCGAGGTGCCGCCCAGGGTCACGCCGTGGTAGATGGTGCAGCCGTCGCCGACCACGGCCGTCTCGCCGATGACGACGCCCATGCCGTGGTCTATGAAGACGCGCTCGCCGATGACGGCGCCGGGGTGGATCTCGATGCCCGTGAGCCAGCGGCCGATGTGCGAGATGAAGCGCCCCAGCCACTTGAGGCCATGGTTCCAGCACCAGTGCGCCGGGCGCTGCAGCCAGATCGCATGAAGACCCGGATAACAGGTGATGACCTCCCAGGTGCTGCGTGCCGCAGGGTCGCGGTCGAGGATGCACTGGATATCGGAGCGCAGGCGGTCAAGCATCTAGGGGCTGGTTATTGTTGACAAGACCGCTCAGTCTAGCGTTTCGGTGGGGTGCTCTGCAGCATGGCCTTCGCAACACCGCGCAGGATGTGGATTTCCTCGGTGGTCAGTTGCGAGCGGTTGAAAAGCTGGTTGAGGCGCGGCATCAGCTTCTTGGGCGCGGCCGGATCAAGAAAGCCGATATGCGCCAGCGCCTGCTCCCAATGGCCCAGCATGCCGGCCACCTGGGCCGCGTCGGCGCGCTGCGGCGCAGGCGTGTGCTCCACCACGGGAAAGCCGCCCAGCGCCTGGCGCCATTCGTAAGCCACCACCTGGATGGCCGCCCCCAGGTTCAGCGAGCCAAACTGCGGATTGGACGGAATCGACAGCGCCACATCGCTGCGGTAGACATCGTCGTTGCTCATGCCGAAGCGCTCGCAGCCGAACAGGAAGGCCACGCCGGACTGGTTGCAGCGCGGCGCGGGAGCCGGTGCGGACACGGATGCATCGGTGGGCGGCGCCGCTTCATCGGGCGCAGCCAGCACATCCAGCGCCCCGCTGAGCAGCAGCTCGAAATGCTGGCGCGGCGTGCGCGTGGGCGGGCCGAAGTCGCGCGGCGTCATGGCCGTGGCGCACAGGTGGCTGATGCCGTCCAGCGCCTCCTCCAGCGTCTCGACCACGCGCGCATTGCCCAGCACGTCCAGCGCGCCGCTGGCCCGCTGGATGGTCTCTTCCTTGCGCAGCACGTTGGGCCAGCGCGGGCGCACCAGCACCAGGTCGTCAAAGCCCATGGTCTTCAGGGCGCGGGCGGCGGCGCCCACATTGCCGGCGTGGCTGGTTTCTATCAGTACGAATCGGGTTTTCATGGCGTCGCTGGCCTGCCGGCGCCGGCAGAGCCCCCAAGACGGGACAGGTTGCGCAGCACAAAACGGACAAGGCGGGTAAAATTGCGCGCTATTGTCGCCGCCCCGCATCGCCGGACGCGGCTTTTTCCGTTCTTACCCGCGTCAAACAGCCTGCTTTTGCCAGAGAGGACCGTCCTCTCCTTGCACAGCCGCTGCTCCGCCAACGCCTCACAATCTATGTCGACCAACCTGCATCCCATGCTCAACGTGGCCATCAAGGCCGCACGCGCCGCCGGCGCCATCATCAACCGCGCGGCTCTTGACGTGGAATCCGTGCGTGTCGCACAAAAGCAGGTCAACGACTTTGTGACCGAGGTGGACAAGGCGGCCGAGCAGGCCATCATCGAAACCTTGCTGGGCGCCTACCCGGGCCACGGCATCCTGGCCGAGGAATCGGGCAACGAGTTCGGCGCCAAGAACTCCGACTACGTCTGGATCATCGATCCGCTGGACGGCACCACCAACTTCATCCACGGCTTCCCCGTGTACTGCGTGAGCATTGCCCTGTCCTTCAAGGGCAAGGTGGAGCACGCCGTGGTGTACGACCCCTCGCGCAACGACCTGTTCACGGCCACGCGCGGCCGCGGCGCCTACCTGAATGACCGCCGCATCCGCGTGTCCAAGCGCATCCAGCTCAAGGACAGCCTGATCTCCACCGGCTTCCCCTTCCGCCGTGGTGACAACTTCAAGCAGTACATGAACATGCTGGGCGACGTGATGCAGGAAACCGCAGGCGTGCGCCGCCCCGGCGCCGCCGCGCTGGACCTGGCCTACGTGGCAGCCGGCTTTGCCGATGGCTTCTTCGAAAGCGGCCTGCAGATCTGGGACGTGGCCGCCGGCAGCCTGCTGGTGACCGAGGCCGGCGGCCTGGTCGGCAACTTCACGGGCGAGGCGGATTTCCTGGAGCAGAAGGAATGCCTGGCGGGCAATCCGCGCATTTATGGTGCGCTGGTCGGCATCGTTGGCAAGTACAGCAAGTTTGCTTCGGCTGGCGAGAAGGCTGGTGTGCGGCAGGCTTTGGCGGATTCTGGTGAGGCGGCTCCCGTCGCTGATGCTGAAACTGCTGAGTCTGAGCAGCAGCCTGAGGCTTGATTCCGGCTTCTCCTCTCTTATGAAAAACAGCTCCTTCAAGGAGCTGTTTTTCGTTGGGCGTGGGTTCGGTGCGCTTTTTGCCCCTGCCGGGGGGTTGCTTTTCGAGGCCGGGTCTCGGCCCGGCGGCCGACCTACCTTTCTTTGATTCGTCACCGGTACGCCGGCCGAAGAAACGTAGGCCAAAGAAAGACGACCCGAATGTCCACGTCCCTTCGCTTCGCTGCGGGCAACCTGCGCCGGGCCGCCTGCGGGGTTCGCCGTGAAACTCACTTCGCGCTGCGCGCTACGTTCAAACAATCACGGCGAGTCAGATGACGAGGCAGTCCTGTCCTGCGGCAGGACTGCAACCCCGCAGGCGGCCCGACGCAGGCGTGGACATACGGGAGGGTGAGAGCCACGGCCACGGCCATGGCCTCACGGCCTGGCCTGTGGCGCAGACTCTTTTACTTGACCCGCGCGTTGATCACCGCCTCGGCCACGTTGCGCGGTGCTTCGGCGTAGTGCTTGAACTCCATGGAGTAGGTGGCACGGCCTTGCGTTTGCGAGCGCAGGGAGGTGGCGTAGCCGAACATTTCGGACAGGGGCACTTCGGCCTTGATGGACTTGCCGCCGCCGGCCATGTCGTCCATGCCCTGCACCATGCCGCGCCGCGAGGACAGGTCGCCCATGACGGTGCCGGCGTAGTCTTCGGGCGTCTCGACTTCCACGGCCATCATGGGCTCCAGGATGACGGGGCTGGCCTTCCTGGCCGCTTCCTTGAAGCCGAAGATGGCCGCCATCTTGAAGGCCATTTCGTTCGAGTCCACGTCGTGGTACGAGCCGAAGGTCAGCGTGACCTTGACGTCCACCACGGGGTAGCCGGCCAGCACGCCGCTGGTCAATGCCTCTACCACGCCCTTTTCCACCGCAGGGATGTACTCGCGCGGCACCACGCCGCCCTTGATGGCGTCGACAAACTCGAAGCCCTTGCCGGGTTCCTGAGGCTCGACCGTGAAGACCACGTGGCCGTACTGGCCCTTGCCGCCGGACTGGCGCACGAACTTGCCGTCCACATCGGTGACTTTCTTGCGGATGGTCTCGCGGTAGGCCACCTGGGGCTTGCCCACGTTGGCTTCCACGTTGAACTCGCGCTTCATGCGGTCCACGATGATTTCCAGGTGCAGCTCGCCCATGCCGGCGATGATGGTCTGCCCCGATTCCTCATCGGTGCGCACGCGGAACGACGGGTCTTCGGCCGCCAGGCGCGACAGGGCAATGCCCATCTTTTCCTGGTCGGCCTTGGACTTGGGCTCCACGGCCTGGGCGATCACGGGCTCGGGGAAGACCATCTTCTCCAGCACGATGGGCGCGGACGGGTCGCACAGGGTCTCGCCCGTGGTCACGTCCTTCAGGCCCACACAGGCGGCAATGTCGCCGGCGTGGATTTCATCAACCTCCAAGCGTTCATTGGCATGCATCTGCACGATGCGGCCAATGCGCTCCTTCTTGTCCTTGACGGAGTTGAGCACGCTGTCGCCCTTGTTGAGCACGCCCGAGTAGACGCGCACAAAGGTGAGCTGGCCCACGAAGGGGTCGGTCATCAGCTTGAAGGCCAGGGCAGAGAACTTCTCGCGGTCATCGGCATGGCGCACGATGATGGAGCCGTCTTCCGCGTGGCCTTCCACGGGCGGCACTTCCAGCGGGGAAGGCATGAGCTCGACCACGGCGTCCAGCAGGCGCTGCACACCCTTGTTCTTGAAGGCCGAGCCGCACAGCATGGGCTGGATCTCGCCCGCAATGGTGCGCAGGCGCAGGCCGCGCAGGATGTCGGCCTCGGGCAGGTCGCCCTCTTCCAGGTAGCGGTTCATCAGGTCTTCGCTGGCCTCGGCAGCCGCCTCCACCATGGACTCGCGCCACTTCTTGGCGTCTGCCACCATGGCTGCGGGAATCTCCTGGTACTCGAACTTCATGCCCTGCGTGGCCTCGTCCCAGATGATGGCCTTCATCTTGAGCAGGTCCACCACGCCGGTGAACTGCTGCTCCGCGCCAATGGGCAGCACGATGGGCACGGGGTTGGCCTTGAGGCGGTCGATCATCATCTGCCGCACGCGCAGAAAATCCGCGCCCGTGCGGTCCATCTTGTTGACGAAGGCCAGGCGCGGCACCTTGTACTTGTTGGCCTGGCGCCAGACCGTCTCTGACTGCGGCTGCACGCCGCCAACGGCGTCATAGACCATCACGGCGCCGTCGAGCACGCGCATGGAGCGCTCCACCTCGATGGTGAAGTCCACGTGGCCCGGGGTGTCGATGATGTTGATGCGGTGCTGGTCAAAGCGGCCGTCCATGCCCTTCCAGAAGCAGGTGGTGGCCGCCGAGGTGATGGTGATGCCGCGCTCCTGCTCCTGCTCCATCCAGTCCATGATGGCGGCGCCTTCGTGCACCTCGCCCAGCTTGTGGCTCACCCCGGTGTAGAACAGGATGCGCTCGGTCGTGGTGGTCTTGCCGGCATCGATGTGCGCGGAGATACCAATGTTGCGATAGCGTTCTATGGGGGTATGGCGGGCCATGAAAGGACTCCTGGGTGCTACGAAAGCGTAAGTGCGTGATCTGCCGGTTCGAAGGGTCGGATTCTCGCGGGGGTTGAATGAGGGTTGATGACAATTGGAATGTACGAAGACAATCGTACTATCTTCCGCAACTTCTTGCAGAACGATTCATGTTTTCACCACGCCATGCCCCTGTCTGCCAGATAACTGCCCGCGCCACGCCGCATCAGCGACGTGCGGCATTGCTTCCATGGCACAGTGGCGCCCCATCGACTGGACGATTCATGCTTGCCAACCACCCCGACCGCGAACAGATACGCCTGGAAAACCTGCTCAACGCCCTGGGCAACCCCCTGCGCCTGGCCGTGGTGCGCGCGCTGGCCGCAGGCCATGAGCGCGCCTGCGGCTCGCTCTTGCAGGGCCAGTCCAAATCCACCATGACCCACCACTGGCGCGTGCTGCGCGACAGCGGCGTGATCTGGCAGCGCCCCGACGGCCGCGAAAACCTGCTCTCCCTGCGCCGTGAAGACCTGGACGCGCGCTTTCCCGGCCTGCTGGACGCGCTGCTGCAGGCCCTGGCCGAAGACCCGCTCACCGAACAGGCCACGGCCGCGCACCTCAAACCCTGCCCTTGATGCCCCGCCCCTGCAACGCAGGCGGCAGCCCTGCGCCCTACCCCTTCACGGCAAGCGCCGCAGCAACGCCCTCATCCGCAAACCGCTTGGCCGCCTTGAGCAGATAGCTCACGGCATAGAGGATGGGGTCGTCGGCCTCGTCGCCATTCAGATGGTCCACCACCTCGACGGCATAGCCTAAATCCACCGCCGTGTCGTGCAGCAGGCCCAGCAGTTCCTTGTCCTGCGGCTCCAGCGACTGCGCCTGATCGGCCTTGGCGTAGTAGATGCGCAGCAGGTCGCGGCAGACGCAATTGATGGCCGTGACCTTGTGGCTGGCGTGCAGCTCCAGCACTTCGAGGGCAGCGCCCAGGTGCAGGACGGCGTCGATGGCCAAGTCTTCAAGTTTGGGTTGGGGAGTGGTGGCGAAGGTTGCTTGTCCCATCGAACCTGGTTGTGCGTGAGTCATGGCTCACAATTCTTGGTTTGCAGGGTGCGCTGGGCCACGTTTTCTTTAACTCATGGCCTTGAGTGCAATTGATCAAGGCACGCAGCAAGACCGCCAGTCATTGACCTTCCTCGCCGATATCGAACATTGACGAGGCCAAGCACTAGCCCATGTCGTCATGCCAATGTCGCGCCGACAACCCACCAACAAAAAGAGAACGAGCACAGAGACGTGAAAAGCACTGGATTTGAATCGGAAGCAGCCCTCGTAAAGGCCATCATCGCCTGTGTATCGCGCGCACGGCGCCAAGAGTATTGTGTGGAGCTAGAAGTGGATGCAGGCGTGGGCGTCGCGGACCTTGTTCTAGCCAAACGTTCACCGCGTAGTACCAAGGCCTTGCGGGCTGCCGCAATGGTCTCCCCTCGTCTTGCCGTTCTGCTCAGACAAGGCGTAGGCGACGCCATTAAAAGCCGGACCGAACTCGCAGCCTTTTTGGGAACCTCCGAACCCGCCGCGCAGAGAGTCGTAGCGCAACTAGTAGCAGCGGGCGTCGCAGCTCAGTCAAGGGATTCATTGACCATCTCCGGCCTTCGAACGCCTCCGTTCGAGCGACTCGTGGCGGTCGAGGCCAAGATAAGTGACTGGCAGCGTGTACTGGTACAGGCATACAGAAATCTGCAATTCGCTGATGAGTCCTGGGTCGTACTGGACCACACCTTCGCCAGACCAGCCATTGCTCAGCTGGACCGTTTTCGAATCGCCGGCGTGGGTCTCGCTTCCATCGAGCGCGGGCAAGGCCTGTTCATTCACCACGCCGCCGCTACGCAAGGCCCTATGAGCCTCGCTAAACGATGGCATGCACAGGCGGTGCTATCGTCCCGAGCACTCACTCGTAAGCTGGCTTCAGGCATTAGTTAGAACTCGTCGCCATTCTTGCAGGTGGCCAGCTTGACCATGCTTCTCAAGCGGCACGCCTGCTCGATCGATTTCCCGGTAAGCCTCCAGCGCTGCATTGACCTTGCGAATGAGAAATGCCCGACGCTCAGCGATCGATAAAGGGCGAAGCTCGTCGACATGGTCTTGCATGTTGCGAAAGTAGTGCTTGTATAGCGGCGGCTGATTAAACGTGGGCTCGATCAAGCGAGCCAACGCCTCGTCAGCCCAGGGCGTCGCACGATAAACCTGTTGCCAAACGCGCGGCACCCGGTCACGGATTCGCTTGGCATCCTCGAACTGAACCCAGTTAAGCAATCCGGCAAGGTAAATGCGCGCCTTGGGACCACGCCGCTCCCCTTCCGATTCTAAAAATTTGTCCACCGAGAAGATGCGCGTGTTCTCAAACGCACCCATGGTGATGGTTAGATCACCGGCTGCGGAGTAAAGAAGCCCTTCAGTATTTGTGTAGCCCAAGACTAGGCCAAGACCTGTGTTCAGCACATCGGAGCAGAAGGTCATGCAGTCGGTCAGAAACTGCGCGTCTTGAACCTGCTTTGTGTTGCGCTCGTACTCGTACATCACATAAATCTCATCCACATTTGGGAACGAGGTAATCCAGTTCAGAACGCGCCGGCGCCAGTCCGTATCCTGGATCATGGGTGCCGTGAGTGCCACCGAAAGACAAAGAGGTCGGTCACCCGCATGCTCCATGAAGGCATCAATGGTAAACATCCGCTGCTGATCGAAGTACGACGGGTACATCTGATTGATGTACCTAGTGGGCACGACGACCTTTCTGAATCCCTGCTCAATCTGAAAATCTATGCAGGCTTTGGCCACCTCAGAGGCATGCGCGACAAAAGTGGAAGTCTGAAACCCGCCATCGACCTGTTCCGGGAAGAAGGGGTACGTCAGAAGCTTTGGCTTCCGCGAACTGGGCAAATAAAATTGAGGGTCGAAAATGGATGCTGAGCGAGTCACAAGCGGCAGCTTTTCCACAGTGGTCTTCGTCTGGTGAAGCGGGCTCAGGATAAGGCCATCGCCACACCCGTCCGTCTGGAATGAATCCACATTCCAGTTGCTGTTGTGCCCGACCTGATGGAGTAGTCTCAGCGCCATGTGTGCTCCTCTGTTAATTTGCCAGTATCGCCTGAAGTTCTTCGATGAACAGCGCTGGCGTGCGCTGCCGTTGCCAAGGCATCTTCATCATTGCTTTAGCAACAAAGTCAGAGAAAGCCTGCGACGCGCCCGCGACTTTCTCCAGTGATGGAGGTTCGTATCCAGCCGCAGCAATCATGATTTCGTGGATCTGCATGCCCGGCTTAGAGGCGAAAGGTTCCAAGCCAGCCATAAGTTGGTACATGACTACTCCGATAGAGAAAAAGTCCGTCTTGAAGGTCACTGCCTCCTTCTCATTTGCCATCTGCTCGGGTGCGCCATACCCGGGTGTGAATGGCCCAGGACCAGGGCCGTCACGCGTAACCCCGGGCGAGCCCGTCTCGCGCACTATCCCGAGATCAATGACAACAACTTCACCCGACGGCCGGATCAGCAAGTTTGCAGGTTTGATGTCGCGATGAACGAACTTGCGGTGGTGAACCCACAGTGGCATCAGCGCGTTGGAAATTCCCAGCGCGAGTGTCGCGATCCCCCTCTCGTCACCCTTGTACTTATCTGCCATGTCGCAAAGTGGGATCGAGTCTACGAACTCTTCGACTGAGACGTACAGACGCTCGGTGAGCCTCTCATCGGTGACTGGGTTTTCTGTGAACAGGTTACAGAACAACAGCTTTGGAAAGCTAGCTGGTCTGACATCCTCAAGGATGGCAGTTTCAGCTTGAAGTCTGGCCAGAGTAGTGTTGTCCGCGCCGGACACCACCTTCACGACAACTACGCCCCATGCTTCCCAGCCTTGGAGGAATGGCCTCTGGCCGGGCTCATCCTCACCTGTAGGCAAAACGTCTGCCGGAATTTTGGAGTCCACAAAGTGAGCCAAATAGACAACGCGCTGCCCTGACTCGGCAAGCGACCTATCTATCACAAGGCTCGGAAGGCATGCGACTAAGTCGTTGCGAAGCTGTAGCGAATCTCTTGGCACGGCAACCCTCCTTGGCACTATTGAAGACTCGGGAAAGCTCTCCGAGAAAAATATAGACTTGTGTAACCAAAGATAACAGAATCGAGATTGGAGTATTCAAGAAAAACTTCCCTCACTAGAAATTTCCCATATGGGAAATTCCATCTACGCGGTCACACCCTTTTAGTAGTACTACAGCCTTGCAGGCCTGAACCTATGCCAAGCTTCTTCACCGAGCGGACTGCAGAGTACGCCATCTTGCCTCTACTCCTCTCGCACCTGAAGCAGAGGTTCGGTGCCGCTGTGCCGATGTACTTCTGGGCTACGCGCGAGGGTAACAGCGTTGCGCAGGAGCGACATGCCAAGCAGCAATTCAGGGTGTTAGTAGTGTTCGCTCGACGGCCTAAGGTTCTCGAAGGTCAGAACATGCTGGGAAAAATCAACCGGGAACTTTTTGAGTTCGCAGATAGGGCAAACGTGTATGGTTTACCCAGCGTCGCCGCCTTCCCGGCAGTCAGCGACCTCTTCGAACTAGGCCGCGCGTTCAAAACCTACTGGTTCCCCCTCGCAGGAATGCCGCACCAAGATGCGCTTTTCAATGTCCATCTTTCAAATCCAGATATCGGACTTAAATTCCTAAACGGCTGCCAACTGCCGTCCTGGGCGCTCGAAGACGTAAGTAACGCTGTAGCAGAGGCACCGATTCTGATGTGGCGTGAGGCAATGCGGGTGATCCGGGAGGTCCGGAATGCACGTCGAGTGATACCCGGCGTTGGCTTTTTCGGCGGAGGCGGCAGCTACATGCCGGTATATGTACTGATCCCAGATTGCATGCACGATTGGCTAAGTTAAGGCTCATCGCTGAATTCTTGGAAAAGCTGAACACCAGCATCTTGGCAAGGCTCTATAACACGATCAAATTTATCAAGCGCCGCGCCTGTTTCGCAGCCTTCAGCTCACCAGCGAGATCACCCTCAAGGGCATTGAGCCGTCACGGTTGGCCACGCTGGTCTTGGAACACCTACAGTGCTACCCCATGCCGGCCATCAGCGACATCCACCCGCGCATCGCGCAGCGAGATTGATCCCGAGCAAGTCATGTATGCACTGAAAGAGTTGATCGAACGCGGGGAAGTCCGCTTGAGGACCTCAATCGCTGGCGGCGGTACTGGGCATGGCATGAACAGCCCATCGGAAACCAGCGCACTATCTCCGATAGATGAGCGATAGACGCCGGGCGTAAATAGGTCTATTGCTAGCCCCTCAATATCAACATGCTCCCTGCCCCCACACACTCCCTCCACACCCCCACCCCATAATCCCGCCCGCAACCCCCAGCCTTCCCCCGGCCCTTCTTGCAGGCACAAGACATGACTTCACTGACCGAGCTGTGGCAGGCAGCCATCACCTGGCTCGCCACCCACGCCGTAACCCCCACCGTCCACTGGCTGGACATCGCCCAGGCGGCCGGTGATCCGCGTGAGATTGCCGAAGCGGTGCTGATTGCCGGGCTGCAGTTGTTCCTGATCGCAGGCGTGATGCGGCCGCTGGAGAGCCTGTTTCCGGCCGAGCGCTGGAGCGACCGGCGGCTGACCACAGTGGACCGCAACTACACGCTGTTGATGCTGCTGGGGCTGTTTCCGCTGTTCAGTTTTCTGGTGCTGATGCCGTTTGCCAGCATGCTGGGCGGCGGGCCTGCGGCCGAGGAGGCCACGGGGCTCAAGCACTGGGTGCCGTGGTTTGCGGACCATCCGGTGGCGCTGTTCCTGGTGTACTACGTGGTCTACGACCTGGTGTATTACTGGATGCACCGCGCCCAGCATGTGATTCCCTGGTGGTGGGCCATGCACAGCATGCACCACAGCCAGCGCCAGATGAGCTGCTGGAGCAACGACCGCAGCCATTACCTGGACGGCATGCTGCAGTCCTTCATCCTGGCCACGGTGGGGCTGGCGATGGGGGTGGAGCCTTCGGAGTTTGCGCTGCTGGGGCTGCTGAGCGAGCTGGTGCAGAACTTCTCGCACGCCAATGTGCGGCTGCGCCTGGGCTGGCTGGGCCGCATGGGTGAGCGCGTGCTGGTGGGCCCGCTGTTCCACCGCCACCACCACATGCTGCGCGACCCCGAGCGGCCCACGCGCCACAACTGCAATTTTGGGCAGGTGCTGCCCTGGTGGGACATGCTG
Organism: Delftia sp. BGA-UO-ETr-SB1; assembly: GCF_059567865.1. Lineage (NCBI taxonomy): Bacteria > Pseudomonadati > Pseudomonadota > Betaproteobacteria > Burkholderiales > Comamonadaceae > Delftia > Delftia sp. BGA-UO-ETr-SB1. The sequence continues at coordinate 264,572 of NZ_JCAQOW010000005.1, forward strand.
TTTGGCACGGCGCTCTATACCAACGAGCCCGTGCGCCCCACGGGCGTGAGCGACCCCGAGGTGGATGCCGACAACGAGCGCGGACTGGTGGCCATGCAGTGGCATACGCTCAAGCGGTTCTGGGGGGCGTTTCGCCGACGCGAGGGCTGGCGGCTGGGCGATGTGTCCTTCGGGCCCGGCTACCGGCCCATTCATGACGACGATGGGGCCCAGCCCCAGCCTGCGGCCGGGGCGACTGCGGTGGCTGGGGCGGCCGGGGTTGCGCCTACGGCTCCAGGTTCGGCCGCATCAGCGCCTCGAACCAGTCGATGAAAACCGCCAGCCGGCGCGAGCGCTGGCGGCGGTGCGGGTACAGCAGCGCCACGGGCATGGGCGCTGCGCGGTGGGCGGGCAGCACTTCCACCAGCTCGCCCGTGTCCAGCAGGTGCTGCACGTCATAGCGCGGGATCTGGATCAGCCCCAGACCGGCGCGGCAGCAGGCGATGTAGCTTTCTGCATTGTTGGTGACCACGCGGCTGGGCACGGCCAGGGTCTGCGGCCCATCCACCCCATTCACCCCATCCACATCGCTCGCCCCACTCCATTCCCACGGCAGTTCCCGCCCCGTGCGCGGCGAGGCATAGCCCACGCTCCAGTGGCCGTGCAGCAGGTCCTGCGGCTGCTCGGGCAGGCCGTGCTCGCGCAGGTAGGCGGGGCTGGCGCAGTTGATGAGGGCAATGCAGCCCAGCGGGCGCACGACCAGGCTGCTGTCATGCAGCGTGCCCACGCGCACGGCGCAGTCCACGCCTTCCTGCACCAGGTCGATGGCGCGGTCTGACGAGCCCAGCACCAGTTGCAGCCCCGGGTGGCGGCGCATGAGCCCCGGCAGCGCGGGCGCCAGCAGGCGGCGGGCGATGCGGCTGGGCACATCCACATGCAGCCGGCCCGTGGCCTGGCGCGTGCGGGCCTGGAACATCTGCTCCACATCCTCGGCCTCTGACAGCAGCGGGCGCACACGCTCCAGCAACTGGGCACCATCGGCCGTCAGGCTCACCTGGCGCGTGGTGCGGTGCAGGAGCCTTGCGCCCACCTGCTCTTCCAGCTGCTGCACGGCGGCAGACACCGTGGCGCGTGGCAGGTCCAGCGCATGGGCGGCCTTGATGAAGCTGCCCATCTCGGCCACCTGCATGAAGATCCGGTATCGGTCGAGTCGGTCCATGGGACGCAGCATAGTCCGCGCAGCGGTCGGCCTACTTGGTGGTGTAGCCGCCGTTGATCAGGATGGTCTGCCCGGTGATCCACCAGCCGTCGCTGACCAGGTGGCGGATGAAGGGCACCACGTCTTCGATATGCGTCAGCCCCGAAGGCGAGAACGGCGACAGCGCCGCCGCGCTCTTGTGATAGGCCACGGCGTCCGCGCCTTCCTGGCCGTAGAAGAACGGCGTGTCCATGGGCCCCGGCCCCACGGCCGTGACCGAGATGCCCCGCGCCCCGAACTCCTTGGCCGCCGCCCGCGTGAAATGCTCCACCGGCGCCTTGGTGCCCGCGTAGGAGGAATAGAACGGCGTGAACGCGCCCAGCAGCGAGGTCACCAGGGTCACGATCTTGCCGTGGTCGTTGACATGGCGCCCCGCCTCCTTGAGGAAGAAAAACGCCGACTTGCCGTTGACGGCAGCCATCTCGTCGTACTCCGCCTCGCTGATCTCCATCAGCGGCTTCTTGAGCACCTTGCCCACGGTGTTGATGGCAATGTCCGGCCGGCCCACGGCGTCCACGGCCTCCGCAAAAAGCCGCTCGACAGCGCCAGCGCGCGTCAGGTCACCCTGCAGCGCCACGGCCTCTGCGCCCAGCGCACGCACTGCGGCCACTGTGGTCTCCGCCTCGGCCCGGGAAGACTCGCTGTTGTAGTGCACCACCACGGCCCGCGCGCCGTGCCCCGTCAGATCGCGGGCAATCAGCCCGCCCAGATTCTTGCCGCCGCCTGCAATCAGCGCCACCTTGCCGCGAATGGAATGGTCTGCCATGGAAACGCTCCTTGTGCTTGGATGAAGCACCCAGCTTAGGCAGCCAGCCCCCCGCGATAAACCGGCGCAGCCGGGATGGATCATCCAGAAAACCAGAACAATCAGCCGCGCCAGCGACCCCTGCCCCCGGCATTCCGCTCCGCTCCCCCCTCCCGTATGCCCGCGCCTGCGTCGGGCCGCCTGCGGGGTTGCAGTCCTGCCGCAGGACAGGACTGCTTCGTCATCTGACTCGCCGTGATTGTCTGAACGGAGCGCGCAGCGCGAAGTGAGTTTCACGGCGAACCCCGCAGGCGGCCCGACGCAGGTTGCCCCGCAGCGCAGCGAAGGGGTCGCGGACATCCGGGTCGTCTTTCTTTGGCCTACGTTTCTTTGACGAATCAAAGAAAGGTAGGTCGGCCGCCGGGCCGAGACCCGGCCTCGAAAAAACACCCCCCCGGCAGGGTCAAGAACAAGCTACACACCGCCCGCGCGCCAAGACATCAGGACAGCTCCCGCTCGTACATATACCGCCGCGACCAAGCCAACGAAGCAGCCCCCTGCCCCGCCCTCCGACAAACAACCTGAAAGATAGACACGTCATCGTGTTCAAACGCATAAGCACACCCCGCCAGATACACCCTCCAAATCCGAAACCTCTCCTCATCCACCAACGCCCGAATCTCCGGCACACAAGCCTCAAACCGCTCCAGCCACAACTGCAACGTGCGCACGTAATGCCGCCGCAGCCCCTCCACATCCAGCACCTCCAGCCCCCCACGCTGCATGGCCTCCAGCGCCAGGCTCAGGTGCGGCAGTTCGCCATCAGGAAACACATAGCGGTCGATGAACGCACCGCCGCCCAACGCCGTGGCGCCCACGTCGGCATCGGTGGAGGTGATGCCGTGGTTCAGCGCCAGGCCGTCATCGGCCAGCAGCTCGCGCATGTGCGCAAAGTACATGGGCAGGTTGCGGCGGCCCACATGCTCGAACATGCCGACGCTGGTGATGCGGTCGAAGCGCCCCTGCACGTCGCGGTAGTCCTGCAGGCGGATCTCGATGCGGTCGGCCAGGCCTGCGGCGCGCACGCGCTCGGTGGCCGCTTCGAACTGGTTGCGCGACAGGGTCACGCCCACGCAGTGCGCGCCAAAGTGCTGGGCCGCGCGCAGCACCAGGGCGCCCCAGCCGCAGCCGATGTCCAGCAGGCGCTGGCCCGGCTGCAGGCGGATCTTGGTGAGGATGTGGTCCAGCTTCTTGCGCTGGGCGGTGGCCAGGTCCTCGTCGCCGTTCTCGAAGTAGGCGCAGGAATAGACCATGCCCTCGTCCAGCCAGAGCCGGTAGAAGTCGTCGGACACGTCGTAGTGGTACTGGATGGATTCGCGGTCCGTGCTGCGGCTGTGCCGAAAGCGCCTTGCCGCGCGCGCCGCAAGCGCCAGCCGCCCCGGCCCCTTGCCCGCGCCCTGGGTCTTGGACATGCGGCGAGCCAGCGCATAGCCGAAGTCGATGATGTCGGGCAGGCAGCCGTCGATGTCGATCTGGCCCTTCACATAGGCCTGGCCCAGGTGGTCCAGGCTGGGGTCCAGCAGCAGCGGCAGGGCCGAGGCGCTGCGCACGGTGAGCGTGACGCGCGGCTGCTCGAAGCGGCCGAAGTCGAACTGCTCGCCATTCCACAGCACCAGCCGCGCCGGCAGATCGGCCCGCGCACGCACGGCCTCGGCCCAGCGCCTGAGCTTCTTGTCCCAGAACATCGTGCATCTCCCCGGGGCTGGCGGCGCCCCCCTTTTGACATGACCCGCATGAACCGCATGAACCGCATGAAAAGCAAATGACCAGTCTTGCCGCTTCATGTGACGGCAAGACGTCAGCACGGCAGCCCGCGCCGGTAGCGGATCGATACAGACCCGATGGCGCCCACACCCCGCCAGCGGCCCGGCTTGGGGCACACTGGCCGGCGTTCCAACTGCCCCGGCGCGAAGGCGCCTGCGACAGACCCATGCAAGCCCATGACCTGAGCATCGAACACTGCATCGAGCACCGCAACGAACAACGCAGCACCGGCGGCTATGGCCTGCCGGCCGGATTTCAGGAACCTGCCATCGAACTGGAGCCAGTGACGCCATGGCCATGACCCATACCCAGGCGCTGTCCAAGCTGGCAGCCGACACCCTGGTGCAGACCCTGGAGGAAGACGTGGCGCGCGTGATGGCGCGCACGTTTGCGCTGGGCCGGCACGATGCCGCTATCGCGGCCAACTACGGCGGCCATGCCCTGCCGCCCCTGCTGCGGCGCTGGAGCTGCGTGCTGCACGCAGGCGACGCCAAGGCAACGGCGCTGTACCGGCACAAGACGGCGCTGGCCCTGGCCATCGTGCTGCACAGGAACGGCCTGGCCGACGCGGGCCTGAACGCGGCCGCGCGCACGGCCATCGATGTGCTCAATGCCGAGGTGGCGCTCAGCGATGATTTCTTTCGCAAGTCGGCGCAGATCCGCCAGGACTTCCTGGACACGCCGCCCGCGCCGCCCAAACGCTCGCCGGGCCTGCCCGACAGCCTTACCTTCTACCGCGCGGCCGACGTGGTGGCCATGGAGCTGGACGGGCGCTTCCACGCCCTGTACGTGCACGGCTGCGCCCGGACCAACCAGAGCCCCATCGTCGAGTTCTACGACGCGGTGTTCGACCACCTGCCGCAGATGGCGGAGCTGGCCGACGTGCGCGCCCGGGGCCGGCGCTACAACGATGGCGTGGGGCGGGTGGCGCGGTTTTCCATATCGGGCCTGAAGTTCCTGCCCGACCCGGCAGGCCAGTTCACCCTGGTCAAGGCCTGCGTGGAGACGCCGCCGGACCCCGGCCATCTGCAAAAGGGCGACTGGCTCTACACCGTGTCCGACATCTTCGAGCTGCAGTCCGAGGTGGACACCATGTTCGGCCCCGGCGGCAAGCCCTGAGCCTTGAGCCTTGAGCTTTGAGTCCTGACAGCGGCCTGTTCTTGCCTGTTTTCAAGAGGAAATTCATGACGCATCCCCGGCCTTCCACTCTGTCTTCCCGCATGGCCTTGCCGGCCGCGCTGGCACTGGCTGCCACGCTGGCCCTTGCGGGCTGCAACCAGCGGCATGACACAGCAGCCATGGAATCTGCGCCCGCCCCCGCGCCCATGGCGGGCGGCGCCGGCATGAAGCAAGGCCGCGCCGCCACCGTGCAGGCCGAGGATGCGGCAGCAGCCGCACCAGAGACATCGGCGCAGGACGAGATGGCCCAGCGCTTTCTGGCCGTGCGCCAGGAGCTGAACGTGGAAGTGCCGCAGGCACAGCTGGCCGATGCCTGGGGCCAGGTGCGCGACCTGTGTGCCACGCTGCGCTGCGAGCTGCTGTCGGCATCCCTTCTGCGCGAGACGCCCCAGCAGCCCGGCAACGCCATGCTGGAGATGCGCGTGGCGCCGGCCGATGTGCAGCGGCTGCTGGGCACGCTGGCCGGCGTGGCCACCATCGTGTCGCAGAACACCATCAGCGAGGACAAGACGGCCGAGGTGATCGACGTGGAGGCGCGCATCAGGAACCGTACCGAGTTCCGCGACAGCCTGCGCCTGATGCTGCGCGACACCACGACCAAGCGCACCATGTCCGACCTGCTGGAGATACAGCGCACGCTGTCGGACACGCAGGCCGAGCTGGACGCCATGGCCGCCCAGCGCAAGGTGCTGGAGCAGCAGACCAGCAAGCAGCACATACAGATCCAGTTCACGCCCACCCGCGCCCTGGTGCAGGGCGGCACCAGCTACAGCCCCATAGGCCGCGCGCTGCGCGATGCCGGCCATGTGCTGGGCGAGAGCATGGCCGCCCTGATCACCTTCGTGGCGGCCGTGCTGCCCTGGCTGGTGCTGGTGGTGCTGCCGCTGGGCTGGGTGCTGCGCGCGCTGTGGCGACGCAGGCGTGCCAGGAAGGCCTGAGCGGCACGGCAGGATCAGGAAGTACGGCGGCACGGCGACCAGCCAGCCCGGCAGCCCTGCCGTGCTCCAATCAAGCCATGCCCACCGAACCGAGCCTTGACGACCTGCGCCGCCATGCCGTGGCGCGCACCCTGTTCACGCCGACCACCCTGCCTGCGGCCATACAGCGCCTGGGTTTTGTGCAGGCAGACCCGATCCGCGCCCCGGCCCGGGCGCAGGACCTGACGCTGCGCCACCGCGTCAAGGACTACCGCGCCGGCGACCTGGAGCGCCGCTACGCGCGCCTGGCGATCGACGAGGACTGCCTGGTCAACTACGGCTTTCTGCCCAGTGAGCACCTGGCGCTGATGCACCCGCGCCAGGCCCGCAAGGCCTGGGATGCCGAGACGCAGCGCAAGGCCGCCGAGGTGCTGGCGTTTGTGCACGAGCGCGGCGCCGCGCATCCGCGCGAGGTGGAGCAGCATTTCTCGCACGGAAGCGTGAAGAACTACTGGGGCGGCTCGGGCAGCGCCAGCACGCAGTTGCTCGACGGCATGCACTACCGCGGCCTGCTGCGCGTCAAGCGCCGTGACAGCGGCACGCGCGTCTACGAGGCCATCGCCCATCCGCCGGCCGACGACAGCCCCGCCGCCAGCGCCCGGCGCGCCGCCGCGCTGATCGACCTGGTGGTGCGCAAGTACGCACCGCTGCCGGCTCCCAGCCTGACCTACCTGGTGCGCCTGCTGGGCTATGGCGCACCCCATCTGGCGCAGCAGACCCAGGCGGCGCTGCGGCTGGCGCGCGAGCAGCTGGCCAGCTGCCGCATAGACGGAACCACCTGGTACTGGCCCGCCGACGAGAACCCACGCTCGCGCCGCCATGCCTTCGACGAGCGGCTGCGCCTGCTCGCGCCCTTCGACCCCGTGGTCTGGGACCGGCGCCGCTTCACGCTGCTCTGGGGCTGGACCTACAAGTTCGAGGCCTATACGCCACCGGCCCGGCGCCAGCTCGGCTACTACGCCCTGCCCATGCTCTGGCGCGGCCATGTGATCGGCTGGGCCAACCTGCAGGCGCGCGAGGGCCGGCTGGAGCCGTCATTCGGCTATGTGGCCGGCGCGGCGCCCGGCGATGCCGCCTTTCGCAGCGCGCTGGATGAGGAGCTGCAGCGCATGGAGCTGTTCCTGGCGCCGCGCTGAGGCTCAGGCAATCGCCCCCTGCGCGCGTTTGCCGCCCCACAGGAGCAGCGGCAAGACTGCACAGGGGCAGTCCGCTCAGAAGGTTCCGCGCAGCGTGAGCGTGGCATTGCGCGGCATGCCGTAGTAGGTGCCGTTGCGCGCGCCGCCCACGGCAGCCCAGTAGACCTTGTCGGTCACGTTGCCGATGTTGAGCGCGGCCGTCCAGTTGCGGTTGATGCGGTACGAGGCGCGCAGGTCCAGCACGGCATGGCCGGGGTTTTGCACGGTGTCCACGCGGGCATGGCTTTGCGCGCTGAGGTTGGCGCCCACCTTCCAGGCCGACCATTCGCCGGGCAGCGCGTAGCTGGTGGACACGCGCAGCAAGCTGCGCGGGGTGTCGGTGCTCAGCGAGCTGCCTTCGTCGTCGCGCGTGTTCAGCCAGGTGTAGCCGCCAGAGACCTGCCAGCCGCGCGCGACCTCGCCACCGATCTCGGCATCGAAGCCCTTGCTGCGCAGCACGCTGGAGTTGCGGTAGCAGTCATTGGTGGTCACGCCGGGGCACAGGCCTTCGTTGCCGGTGTCGAACACGGCCACGTCGCGCTTCTTGATGTTGAAGACCGAGAAGGCCACGTTGAGCTTGCGCTCGAACAGTTCGCCCTTGATGCCGGCCTCGTAGTTGGCGCCCACGGCGGGCTTGAGGCGGTTGCCCTGCACGGTGGCGTACTGCGACTGGGGCTGGAAGGTGCTGGTGTAGCTGGCATAGACGGACCAGAGCGGATCGATGTCGTAGACCAGGCCCGCATAGGGCGTGAAGCGGCCGTTTTCGCGGTAGTCGTTGGTCAGGGCGCCGGTGAAGGTGTCGTTGGAGCGGAACTTGAACCAGTTCAGGCGCCCGCCCAGGTGCAGGTGCAGGCGTTCGGCCAGCTGCAGGCGCCCGCTGCCGTAGATGCCCAGCAGTTGCTTGCGCTCCCTGAGACCGAAGTCATAAGGAGGGGCCACGGGATCGGGGATGCGCGAATGGTCGAAACGGAAGACGTCCAGGGGCATGGCCTCGCCAGAGGAGGCCGACTGGGTCAGCACCTTCTGCTGGGACCAGCTGGTGCCGAACATGACCTTGTGCGTGCCGCCCAGCGCCTGAAAGCTGCCGGTGACGTTGGCATCCAGCCCCGTGGCATCGATGTCGCGCGCAATGAAATCGTTGCCCACGTAGCGCAGGCCCTGCAGGGTAACGGGATCGATGGCGCCGCGCGCCGACCCCAGCTTCTGGTCGATGGTGGTCTTGCCGTGGTTGAGCGTGAGCTTGGCCACCCAGTCGCCGCCCATGCGGTGCTCGACCTCGCCGAACACATCGTCCACCTGGGCCTCGTGGCGGTTCCAGCGCTGGCCCAGCGAAGTGGAGCGCGGCAGGCCCAGCGAGGCGCCGTTGGAGTAGCTGGGCAGGCCGAAGATGCTGTAGCCGTCGATGTCGGTCTGCTCATGGCGGTAGCCCGCCGTGACCTTGGTGCCGGCGCCCAGGTCGGCGTCGATCACGCCGTAGAGCATGGGCGAGCGCGAATGCACCAGGTCGATGAAGCTGTGGCGGTCGGTATAGGCGGCCACCACGCGGCCGCGCACCGTGCCGGCCTCGTTGAGCGCGCCGCCTCCATCGATCTCGGTGCGGAAGTTGTTCCAGGAGCCGATGCTCTGGGCAAACTCGAAGTGCTTTTCCGCACGCGGGCGCTTGCGCACCATGTTGACCACGCCGCTGGGGTCGCCCGCGCCGACCACCAGGGCGCCCGCGCCGCGCAGCACCTCCACGCGGTCGAGGATGGCCGTGTCCATGGGCACCCAGCCCGTGGGGCTGTAGGTGCCGCCGGCCACGCCGTCGAGCAGGTAGTTGGAGTCCGGGATCTCGTAGCCGCGCATCATGTAGACGTGGGCCCCGAAGTTGCGCTGCGACTTGGTGGCGCCCGTGGTCTGCAGGATCACGTCTTCGACGGAAGACAGGTTCTGGTCATCCATCTGCTGGCGCGTGACCACGGTCACGGACTGCGGCGTCTCGCGAATGGACTGCTCCATCTTGCCGATGCTCAGAGCGCGCGTGGTGTAGGAGCCGGTCTGCTCGGTGGTGGGGCTGGTGATGGCCTGGGCCGTGACGCGCACCTCGGCCATGGCCTGGGCCGTGCCTGCGGTGCGTGCCGCGGCAGCTGCGGAGGCTGGAGCAGGCGCTGCGGTGCGCAGGCCCCAGTTGCCCGAGCCCGTGCGCACCAGCTCCAGCCCGCTGCCCTGCAGCGCCGCGCGCGCGGCCTGCTCGGGCGTGTAGCTGCCGCGCACGGCGGGCGCGGTCAGGCCGCGCACCAGCTCGGCGTCAATGCCGATCTGCTGGCCGCTTTCGGCGCCTATGCGCGCCAGCGCGCTGCCCAGCGGCTGGGACGGCAGGTCGTAGCTGCGCACGGACGAGGCGGCTGGCGCAGCGGGCGCGGAAGGGGAAGTCTGGGCGTGGGCGCTCAGCGCGCAGGCCAGGGCGGCAGCGGCCAAGGTGCGCAAGGGCAAGGGGCAGGAGAGCAGCATGCGGGTTCTCGACAAGGAGGTTGGAAGGGCCTGAAAAGCAGGTTTCCAAGGCTTGTCGAGCGCGCCGCAAAAAGTGTTCATTTTTTTGCGCGCAGGCACCGACCTCACCCGATAGTCACTCGACATTCACTCGATGGTCACCAGCCAGCCACGCTGGTAGACATTCACGGCAATGGGCAGGGTCTCGGCCAGCGCCGCCAGGGCGCGGTCGGTGTCGTCCAGCGAGAAGGTGCCGTAGACATGCAGGGCCGCCGCACGCGGCGCCACGCGGATGAAGCCCGCGCGGTAGGCGCGCAGGGCCTGTACCACATCGCCCAGCGGCTGGTCATGCGCCTCCAGCATGCCGCGCTGCCAAGCCGAGGCGGTGCCGGGCTCGGTCGCATCCTCGGCAATGCCCGCCGGACCGAAGCGTGCACTGCGGCCTTGGGCCAGCACCTGGCTTGCACCCTGTGGCGTGGTGATCTCCACGCTGTGCTCAAGCATGCTCACCAGGCTGCTGCCGGCCTCCTGGCGCACCACGAAGCGCGTGCCCAGCGCGCGCACCTGGCCGTGGGCCGTGCGCACGATGAAGGCGGCGGCGCCTTGCCCTGCCTCCCAGGCCTGTGGCGCTGCATGCGCCAGCAGCGTGCCCTGGCGCAGGATGACGGTGCGGCGGCCACCACTGAAGTCCAGGTCAGCCGCCGAACGCGCATCCAGCGTGATGGTGCTGCCATCGGGCAACGCAAAATCACGCCGCTCGCCCGTGCCGGTGCGCAGGTCGGCAGCCCATTGGCTGATGGGTGCGTGGCGGTGGGCCACGAAGGCGGTGCCCACGGCCATGCCGCCCAATCCCAGCGCGCCGCGCAGCAGGCTGCGGCGACGGCGGATGCGCGATTCGGCACGCTGCAGCGCCTGGCCCATCAGGCTGCCCGAGGCCGCAGGCGCGCCGGTGCGCAGCGGCGATAGCATCTGCTGCAGCGGTGCCTGCAGCCGCTCCCAGGCCAGGCGGTGGCCAACATCGGCCCGCAGCCATTGCTCGAAACCCTGGCGCTCACCATCGCTGACGGTGCCCGAGTTCAGCGTGACCAGCCAGCCCACAGCCGCCTCGGTGGCGGCATCCAGACTGCTGCCGTCCTGCGAAAGAGAGGCCGCCATGTCAGCCGCCGCGCGCCACCGCAATGCCGGCCTGCTGGCGGGCCAGCGCGATGGCGATGCGCCGGAAGGCCTCGGCCATGTGGCGGCGCACCGTGCTCAGGGAAATGTCCAGCTGGTCGGCAATGGCCTGGTAGGTCAGGCCGTCGATCTGGCTCAGCAAAAAGGCCTGGCGCGCCTTGAGCGGCAGGCCGTCCAGCGCCTGGGCGATGTGCTCCAGCGTCTCCAGCAGCACGGCACGCTCTTCGGGAGAAGGCGCCAGCTCCTCGGGCTGCAGGGCCAGGGTCTCCAGATAGGCCCGCTCCAGCTCGCGCCGGCGCCACAGCGTGAACAGCAGGCGCTTGGCAATGGTGGTCAGAAAGGCGCGCGGCTCCTGCACCACGGCAGCGGGGCGCGCGGCCACCACGCGCACAAAGGTCTCGGACGCCACATCCTGCGCCTCGGCCGTGTCGCGCAGCCTGGCCTTCAGACGCGACAGCAGCCAGGCATGGTGGCCCACATACAGCTGCTGGACCTGGAGCATGGATTCTGGAGGCGTGTGCGGCACGGACATGGGGCGGTATTTTAGCCGTCCGCAATAAGAATGGTTTGCATTCCACCATTCCCCCAGGGCAGCCGGACCGCCCTCAGTTCATGCGCGGCAGATTCGCCGCCTTGATGGCCGCGCCCATGGACTCATGGCCCTGGACCAGCTTTCTGCGGTATTCGGCGCCGGTGAGCGGCGCCGGGTCCACACCGGCTGACTCGAAGATGCGCGCCACCTGGGGCCCCTCGGCGGCTGCCATGGCGACGCGCTCCAGCCTGTCGCGCAGGGCCGGGGGCACGCCCTTGGGGTAGGCCAGGCCGATCCAGGAGTCGATCTCCACGTCGTAGCCCTGCTCCCTGAGCGTGGGCACCTCCGGCAACTCCTTCCAGCGCATGGGGCTGGCGCTGGCGAGCAGGCGCATTTTTCCGGCCTTGACGTGCTGGACGATGTCCGAAGGGTTCTGCACGATGACATCGACCTGCCCGCCGATCAGGCCGGCCACGGTCTCGGCGCCGGACTTGTAGTTGATCTCCTCGAACCTGCCGCCCGTCTTGCGCCCCAGCTCGTACATGGCCAGGTTGTTGGGCGCGGACGGCGCGCCAAAGAAGATGCCCTTGCCCTGGCGGGACGCGGCCACCAGGTCGGCCATGGTCTTGTAGGGCGAGTCCGCGCGCACGGCCACGCCATAGCGGTAGCGGGCCACGCCTGCGATGAAGTCAAAGTCATCGACCTTGTAGTCCACCTTCATGAGGTGGGGCGTGATGGCGATGGTCGAAAACGTCACCACGCCCAGCGTGTAGCCGTCGGGCTTTTGCCGGGCCAGCGACGAGACACCCAGCGTGCCCTGCGCTCCCGCGCGGTTGTTGGGCACCACGGGCTTTTTGAGCAGGCCCTCCATGGCATTGCCGATGGCGCGCGAGGCCACGTCGGTATTGCCGCCTGCGCCGTAGTTGATGATCAGGGTCAGTTCCCGCTCGGGAAACGCGTCCGTGCCCTGGGCCAGCGCCGGGGCGCCGGCTGCGGCCGCCAGCGCTGCCGCGCAGAAGGCCGAAAGCAGGCATCTGCGAGATGCGGGGGATGGATATGCATGCATGGTTGTCTCTCGTTGCGATCTTGGGTTCTGTCGTCTTTGGAAGTCGTGATTTCACGGTGCTGCGTACTACCCACTGACCGGGAAACAGGCACGCCCTGGAAGTGGGGGCACCGAGGAAGGGCCGCCTCGCACCGAGGGTGCCGCCCCCCCCCGCGAAGCAAGAGGGGGAAGCGGCGCAGCCGCTCAGGGGGTCGTCCTTCCTCAATTCATGAAGAAGCCGCCGTTGACGTCGATCACGGCGCCATTGGTGAAGCCCGCAGACTCGCCGCACAGATAGCGGATGGCAGCGCCGACCTCGGCTGCCTCGCCCAGGCGCCGCACGGGGATCTGCTCGGCATAGCGGCGGTTGACCTCGTCGCCGGCCTGCTGCGCCATCGGCGTCAGGATGCGGCCCGGCGCCACGCAGTTGGTGGTGATGCCGTACTGGCCCATCTCCGAGGCGATGGAGCGGCTCAGGCCCAGCACGGCGGACTTGCTCAGCATGTAGGCGGGGCCGGCCACGATGGACTTGCCGCGCCCGGCCAGGGAGGACACGTTGACGATGCGCCCCCAGCCCCGCTGCTTCATGCCCGGCAGCGCCAGCTGGCACAGGCGCAGCATGGACAGCAGGTTGACGTCCAGGATCTGCTGCACCTCGTCCAGCCCCACGTCGAGGATGCCGTTGGACTGGCCGCTAGCGTTCTTGAGACTGATGCCGGCGTTGTTGACCAGGATGTCCACGCCGCCATGGCGCTGCACCATGTCCGCGACCACGCGCTGGCGGGCCGCCTCGTCGCAGACATCGAGCACCACGGCGCTGGCCCGGGCGCGCAGTTCCTGCGGCACCAGTTCCAGGTCGGGCGCAGCCAGGTCGGCCAGTACCACGCGGCGGCCGTCGCGCAGCAGTTCGATGGCGGTGGCCAGGCCGATGCCGCGTGCGGCGCCGGTCACCAGGGCCGTGCGGATGGGGAAGTTCTCAGGCGCGCTCATCAGTGGCTCTCCGGCGTGTAGAAGGTGATGGGGGGAAAGGCGTCTTCGGTGCACATGACCTCGATCAGCGTGGCCTCTTCGGCTGCCCTGGCGGCGCGCAGCGCGGGGGCGATGGCATCGGCCGATTCCACGCGCACGCCGTGGATGCCGCAGGCCCGTGCGATGGCCGCATGGTCCACGCCGCTGAAGTTCACGGCGGAGGTGTGCTCTCCGAACTTCACATGCTCGGCATGCTTCTGGTAGCCCAGGATTCCGTTGTTGATGAGGACGGTGATGACCTTGATGCCCATGCGCCTGCAGGTCTCCATCTCCGACCACACATGGCCGAAGCCGCCGTCGCCCACCAGGCAGAACACCTGGCCGCCGTCCTGCGCCAGGCGCGCGCCCATGGCCATGGGCATGCCCCAGCCCAGGCCCGCCAGGCCGCGCGGCGTGAGGAAGCGCTGGCCGGCCCGGCGCGCGGTCAGGTAGTTGGTGACCCACAGCGTGGAGTAGCTGGCATCGGCCACCACGGTGTCCTCGGCGGTCAGCAGGGCGTCGAGCTCATGCATGATGCGTTCGGGCCGTATGGGTGCGGCGCTGGACAGGCGCACTTCGGCCGACTCCTCCCGGTGCCTTTCCCTGCCCTCGGCAATGCGTGCGGCCAAGGCAGCGCGCTGGCCGGTACGGGCCGACAGATCCAGCGCCCCGGCGATGTCCAGCATGGCTTGCAGCGCCAGCCGCGCATCGCCCACCAGGCGCATGGCGTCGTAGTTGCGCCCTATCTCCTGGCCGTCGATATCGAGGTGGATGAATTGCGCATCGCGCGGGTACAGCGTCCAGCTGTCCGTGCCGTTCTGGTTGGTGCGGTTGCCGATCAGGAACACCACGTCGGCCCCGGCCACGAAATCCTTCAGGTAGCGGCCCGAGCCATTGGGCCCCAGGCAGTTGGCGACCACGCCCAGCGACAGCTCATGCGTCTCGGCCACGGCACCCTTGCCCATGTTGGTGGTGGCCACGGGCAGGCTCAACGCATCGGCAAAGGCGCTCAGTGCCTCGCAGGCACCCGAGATGTGCACGCCGCCACCGGCAACGATGACCGGCGCGCGGGCCTGGAGCAGCGCGCCCACGGCCTGTTCCAGCAATTGCCGTTCGGGCACGGCGCGGTCCAGCGGAAAGCGGGCCAGTGCGGCGGGCCGGGGCACGCTGGACGGCTGGGCAGGCTCGGTGAGCAGGTCGGCCGGCAGCATCAGCGCCACGGGGCCAGGCCGGCCGCTGCAGGCGGCGATGATGGCCTGCTCCACATAGTCTTCCACGCGCGATGCCTGGTCCACGCGGCGCACCCACTTGGTCACGGGCTTGAACAGGCCCATGTGGTCCAGGTCCTGGAAGGCGTTCCTGTCGGTCTGGTCGCGCGCCACGTCCTGCACCAGCGCAATGATGGGGATGGAGACCTTCAGCGCCTCGGCCAGCGGCGCCACCAGCAACGCTGCGGCCGGCCCGTTCTGCGCGGTGATCACGGCCGGCCTGCCGCTCATGCGGGCATGGGCATCGGCCATGTAGCCGCCCGCGTTCTCGGTGCGGTAGGCGATCTGGCGCAGGCCCAGTTCCTCGGCGGCCAGCACGAACATGCTGGGCAGGCTCTGCCCGAAGAACTGCGTGATGCCGTGCCGCTTCAGGACCCGGGCCACCAGGTGGCCTACGGTGTCCTGCTTGTTCAATCCAGGGTTGCTCAGGGGTTTCGACATGGGTTGCGGTTTCCGTTCAACAAAAAAAGGCGTAGCGGCTCCCTCGCCATGGCAATCGCCAGCGATACGGAAAGGGAAGCCAGGGGGAACTTATCTATTCAGGAAATTCAAAGGCAATCCAGGACACGGCCAGTCCAGCGCCACCAGCCGCCCCGTGGAAGACAGGGTGACAAAAGCCGTCTTCAGGTCCTTGCCGCCAAAGCAGATGTTGGTGGTCATGGGGTCGGGCAACTCGACCCTGTGCAGCACCTGCCCAGCCGGCGAGACCACGGTGATGCCGCCCTCGCCCAGCGTGGCAAGGCAGATGTTCCCTTCGGCATCCACGGCAAGGGAATCGATGTTCTGCAGGCCCGGCAGGCGGCAGACCAGCCGCCCGCCATTGGGCGAATCGGGCCAGGGCCGGGCCAGGATGAGCCCGGGCTCGCCGATGTCGAAGGCCCACAGCCGCCCCGTGAAGGTCTCCGCCACATAGAGCGTCTTCTCATCGGGAGAAAGACCGATTCCGTTGGGCGACCACAGCGGGAAGACGGCCTCGCGGATGGCGCTGCCATCGGCCAGCGCGTAGCAGACGCCGCCCCGGTCCACCTCGCGCGGGCGCACCTTGCCGTGGTCGGTGAACCAGAACCCGCCATGCCGGTCGAAGACCAGGTCGTTGGGCCCCTTCAAGGGTCCGCTGCCGCTTTGCGTGTACAGGCATTCGACCTGGCCCGAGGCCAGATCCACGGCCTCTATGCGCCCGCCTGAATAGTCGTTGGCCTGGCCTATGGGCCGCAGCCCATGCTCCGCACTGCGGTGCCACTGGAAGCCACCGTTGTTGCAGATGAACAGCTTGCCGCCGGGGCCTATGGCGGCACCGTTCGGGCCTGCACCCAGGTGGAAGAGCTGCCGCCTTGTGCCATCGGCCGTCACCCGGGTCAGCCAGCCATTGGCGATCTCCACCAGCACGACCGCTCCATCGGGCAGGGCCACCGGGCCTTCGGGAAACTCCAGGCCGTCGGCCAGCTCACGAATCCTTGGTTCTGCTTTTTCCAACGTGTATGTCCGCATGCACCCCCCCTTAGATATGATGCATGGTACTTGATGCATCAAACACCAATTACAGGGTTAGCCCTTGGCACAGCCGCACTCCGTGGCCATGGGCAAACCGTCCTTCCTCGGGAGGTACCATTGCGCCCAAGCAGTTGCGGAGGCCCGATGTCCAGCGTTTTTTCACAGATCCGAACCAATCAGACCCTTGCCGAAAAAACCTATCTGCAGATCCGTGACGCCATCGTGAGAGGCCAGCTGCAACCCGCGCAGCGCCTCGTCTATCGCAGCCTGGCCGAAGAGTTCGGCATCAGCCCCACGCCCGTGCGCGATGCCATACAGCGGCTGGCCTCCGAAGGCGCCCTGGACCTGGACGACCGCGGCGTGGCCACCGTGCCCGTGCTCAGCGTGGAGCAGTACGTGGAAATCATCGCCCTGCGCATCGAACTGGAAGGCCGCGCCGCCGCAGCCGCCGCCAGCCGCCATCCGGGCCAGGGCTTCATCGACACCCTCACCCGCCTGCACCAGGACCTGGAAAAATCCATTGCCGTGGACGACGACGCCACGCTGATCGCCAACGAGCGCTTCCACTTCTCCATCATCGAAGCCGCGCAGCAGCCCGTGCTGGCCAGCCTCATCGGCCTGCTATGGCTCAAGTGCGGCCCCTCCGTGCGCTACCTGTACCGGGGCACCTACGCCCGCGCGGCCGAACATCCGCACATCCGGCTGATCCATGCGCTGGAGCAAAGGGATGGCCCCGCCGCCCGGCAGGCCGTGGTGCAGGACCTGCAAAGCGCCTGCCTGCATATCCTCAGGAAGATTGCCAAGGATGATGGGATGGAGTTTCCGCAGGAGTGGGTGGTGGCGGGGCTGCGGGCTTAGGGAACACGGAGACTTGCCAGTCAGGCAGGCGGGCCATTCCTATGCAAGCCCATGAGGACTATTGAGTCCTTTTTCATCAAGGATTCCTGTGCCCATCACAGCACATGGATGTGCTCGCGGATGCGGGCCAGAAGAAGGTCGAAATCCGGCTGTCCTTGGTAATACAAGGCCCGTGTCTTGCGGTACTCCTGCGCAAAACGGTCGCATTGAGCAGCATCGGCCAGCACAAATGCCGGGTTGAGGGAGATGGCCAGCTCATCTCCGGAACGGAACCGCTCGATCTTGCGTTGCTGATAGGCCGGTGTTCCGATGAAGCCCTGCACTTCCTCCATGCCCAGGAGGCAATACACATCGTAGTAATGCCGCAGGAAGTTGGCAGGAAATGCCCGGCTTGCATCCAGCCTGCGGTACTTGGTGGAGATGGTCTGCAATTTTTCGACGAAAGTGTGCGTCGGTGCATAGCAAGGCACATTCACCGCACGGTTGTCCCGCAGCGGGATATCGCGCTCCATGGCAGCCTCCAAGGCCCACGAAGAGATGGTCACTGCGCGATTGGGTGCCGTGTCATCGAATCCCAATTCCAACAGGATGCCGTCCTTGATCCCCGCAAGCGCCGCCGTTCTTGGCGTGTAGATCAACCGGATCCCGGCGCTGCGCATCTTGTCATCGTCAAACAGGCGATCCCGCTGAACTTCGACCACCCCCGGAATGCAGATGGTTTGCGCAAGCGCGTCGTAATAGGCTCGCCGTGATTCGACGTGAGCGGGCTTGTCGTGATTGCGGCCTGTCTTGACGTCCATTCCTTGCGGCGGGTCGATGCGGATATCGATGTCTTCGGAAAAACGATGGATGACACCGAAGCCCTTGGACAGCGATGTGCCGCCCTTCAGCTCGAACCGCACCCCCTGGGCCTGAAGACCCCAGAGGCAATGCATGATCCAGTAGTCTTTTTCCACCAGCACAGGAGCCAAACCACGCTCGTCGGCCACCAACGAGAGGAGTTGATCGAAATCCCTGCGCTCGTGAAGAAAATCAGCCACCGCTCCACTCCCTCAAGATTTTTCGCGTAGCCGCGTTGGCATAGCGCTCAATCGCCTGACGCAGGCGCTCGGCATCAAAGGACGGCATCTTTTTGCGCGCCTGCCCAAGAACCAGTTCCCCATCTTCAGCCAGCTCATCCAGGTTGTTGAGCAAGTCCACGAACAGGAACTCGGGGCTGAGTTTCTTTGGAAAACGGGGCTTTACCCGAAAGTCGAAATCACGATTGCCCAACCGAAAGATGCCGTGCCGCTTGCGGTTGTAGACCCAGGTGCTGTTGTACAGCTGCGTGGTACCGACACCCACCGCATTGAAGGCGGAAGGCGAAAACAACAGGAAATCGCTGTCCCGCAGAAAGCTCTGGACCACTTGATCGTCAGCAGGTGGCAGCGGCCCGAAATCGGACTGCTTGGGTGCGTGATACAGCCCTTGCGCCAACTTCTTCAATCTTCCGCCAGCCACCAACTCACTCAGATGCCGGTCGACTGCCGTGGAAAGCGGTGCCAGGTCTTCGCGTCGGTACACGCCGCCGGGGCGCAGCTCTTCCGCCAGGAGTGCAGCGCCTCCCCGCAAGGGTTCAACAGAAGAACGAGCGACACGCATGATGGCTGGATTTTTCATTGAAGTTTCATGCATCCTAGCATCTGCAGGAGATGGGAAACATTCCCAGTTCCACGCGTTGCTCTGGAGCAGCGCCGCCACGAACACCATCCTCAAACTTTGCCCAATAACCGCCAGCGAATCGACGCTTGCAGGCGACCGCAAGGAGGCGGCCTGCTCATTTGGCCGCCGCGACTTCCTCTCCGCTGGCCGGAACCGGCTCAGCATCGAAGACGCCTTCCAAGTATTTGGCGTAATGCTCCTGCAGATGCTTGAGGGAGGCGCCCTTGTCGGCTTGGTATTCGAGCCGCTCTTGGAAGAATTTCATGCGGCTCCGGTTCTCCGCCAAGACCTGGCCCCAAGTCTTCACGTAGATGCAGACGTCGTCCTTCTTGTGGATCAGCCCGGACTCGTCGGTCATGCGGAATTTCGCGTGCGGGCCGACATCGTCGCTGATGACCCAGAACACCCATGACACCTTGACGTTGCGGAACCGCTGGTCATCCATGACCGATGCGGCGTAGCCCTCGATCTGCGATATCTCATCGGTGTTGACCTTGACCTTGGGCGCCTTGAGCTCGACCACCAAGTGGGTGATCGAGTCCGAGTTGTGCCGCCGCGTGGATCGGGACAGCATCAAATCCACGATGCCACGCTCCTGCGAGACATGCTTGACCGGGGCGTCGATGACGATATCCTCCCCGAGGATTTTCTTGTGCGACCGTAGGACTTCCGTCAGCGACTGGTCATCGACAGACAGCATGAAGTCCTCGCCGAACATCCAGCAGTTTTGGGCGACGATGCGGTGCAATTGGGTTCGCTCGCGCAGCCTCTTCTTAGGCGCGGGATCGAACAGCACCGCCTCGATGCCGGTCAGGAACTTCAAACGATCCGCCACAATCTTGGCGGAACTGATGATCGAAGACAGCGACACGTCGCGCAGCAGCTCGGCGAGCTCCTCCTGCTGGCGCTTGGGCAGCCGCAGGACTTCGTTCAAGATGACCTGCAGCTCCTCGGGGCTTTTTTCGATCGCCTGCCTGAGCATGCGAAGCTGGAAAGACTTGTTTTGCTGGGCGGAGCTGGCGAACTCTGGCAGGTTCTTGGCGACGCTGACGGCCACGATCTCGAACACTTGCCGCTCGACCTCCTCCACGCGCGTGGCCGGATCGCCATCGAAGGGATACACCTTCTCGGTCTTCCATTCCTCGACGTAGCTGCGGGCCTCTATCGCGGAGCGCTGCCGGAAGTAGTCCTTGATCGTCTTCTGGGCCTCGTCGATCGCAGCCACGACCGGCGTCTGCATCTCCGCGAGGTCCACGGTCCCATCTTTCTGCGCCACCGTCAGATACGTGGATTCAAGATACGCGGTGAATTGGAAGTCGCCAATGTGGAATCGGCGATCGACCTGCACGAGAGGAAAGCGTTTCTCGTTGCAGAGGAACAGAGCCCGGTTGGACAGCCCCTTCCATTCGACGATCTCAAGCCGGACGGGATGCGCCTTGCCGCCTGATTCGATGTCGGCGAGGTTGAAGGCCTTCCTGCTGGCGATCATCTGGGCCGGGTCGATGCGCCTGCCGCCGATGGTCACGTTGACATCGGGATAGTCGGCCAGATAGAGGGCGAAGACTTCGGCCAAGACATGGATGCCCGAGTCGCTCACAAAGGAGCGGAAGTCCTTGTGCGGATCGGAGATCGTCAGCGTGACGCCGGCATCGGTCGGCTTGGCGACTTCGATCTCGTCGGAGATGTTCACATGGCGGATGTCGTTGGCCGACATCGTGATCGAATACTTCCAGAGCTTCCCGTCGCGCTTGTATGCGACGGCCCATTCGGCTCGGGTCCCAATGGCGAACACCTTGAAGCGGCCCCTGCCCTCTTGGCCGTGCAAGAACCTTCCGGTCTCGGTGGAGCCTCCCGGCTTCTTCCATGAGCCGCCGAGGCGTCGAAAAAACTCAGGAGCGCTCGCCCTCGGAATGCCATTGCCATCGTCGCGAATGATGACTTCCGACAAGGTGCCCATCTCGTTGTGCTCAAACGAGACGGAAACTCGGCCGGCATCGGCGTCCAAGCCATTCCAAATGAGTTCCGCCAAAGCCTGCACCGGCTTCGCGCGAGTGATCTTCTCCAAGAAATCCGATTGAACTTCGACCGGATACTGTTGCTGGGCCATGGAAAATCTCCCTTTTGTAATTGCGCCTGGGAAGCAGGGTGGCCGCCTCGTTGAGGATGGCTGACTGCACGGTCCCCCCGTATTGAGGCAAACCGTCCATCTCCTGTTGGATGTCAGGCTCACCTAAGCGGCACAGCTGCCTAACTTCTGCCTGCAAACTCCGGCCAGCGGGCTCCCCCTCAGGATCTGGTGTTGCGCTTCACCCGCTTTACGCCAGACCCGTCCACCATAGGCTCGCCCTGCTCCCGCGAACCCACCCGATGACGCGCAATCGCGCTCGCCATGCGGCTGATGGGTTCCTCATCCTCCATGCGGACATAGTGACCCAGAGCATCTTCGATCTCCTTCGCAGAGCTCTGGCTGATCGCCTGTGCCACGTCCCGTACGGCCTTATTGACGGGCTTACCTTGCTCCTCCACGGGCAGGAGTTCGAAGAACTCCTTCAAATGAATCGCCAGCATGGCTTGGAGGCCCATGAGACCGGCTTCAGCCGCCAAGCGCTGGGCGGCCAAGCGCTCGTCATCGAAGGTCCTCTGCAGGCGCTCGTTGATTTCGGCATTGAAGCTCTTGCTGGTCCTGTCCGCCGCCTCGTGTAGGGCCTGATGCAGCTCAGGTGGCACGCGCAGTGCGGTGCGGATGTAGTCGTCTTGTGCCATGGCACAAATTCTATGGGTCGGCTTCAAAATAGTATTGACACCAAAATGAAGTCAAAATACATTCAAAATTGACTTCATTTTGAAGCCAAACATCAAGCAGTGAGCAGGTATAGGGCTTCGCGCAATCCGTGCAGCCCCCTTCACACAGCACCCGGCAATGGAGGAGAACCATGGCAAGGAATGACCCATCAGCCTCTGCAAGCAAGCCCACCCCATCCAGAAACAGCATGGCCCGAGCCTCTCTTGCCGATGCCCACCAAGCAGTCCTCTTCGCAGCAGGAGTGCTCAAGCACACGGTGAAAAGCATCCTGTACGACGGAGCACAGGAGCGCTACTCCTGCCCTCACCTCAACCGGGCATTTGCAGCGCTCAACCAGCTTCCTGCTCCCGGTTGCTACCCGGCAACCAGTCCGCATGAGCTGGTGCGGGTGGATCTGCTTTCACCGCTCGCACTCATCAGCTCGGAGTTGGAGTTCGCAAGCGACACATTCCGAGAGAACCGGTTCAGTGCAGCAGACGAAACGGCCTTTGTTCATGGACTGCTGGAACACGCCTTTGAATTTGCAGACAGGCTGTTCGGGGCCTACAACGAGCTGCCCCACTCCTTGGACGACCTGCGTTTCCTGGCCAGCTTTGCTGCAGCCAAGGAGGCTGGCAACGGTATCAATACATTCGGCAGCCAGGCAGATACAGCATCACCAGTCACAGCGGCATCGCCGTTGCTTGGAAGCGGCCACCGGGCCAGTGAGTTGCTCATTCGTTGCTCGTTCGACATCGAGGCAGCAGCCCACGCCGTGACAGCGCTGGGCGATCAGATCACGGAACCGGAGCAGATTCAGATCGCCTCACTGATTCGCTGCTATGGCGCACGCATCGCGAAACTCAACAGTGTTCTGATGAGCCATCTCACCGGGGACGAAGTGATCACCCTGGCGGATGCGCAGCACGCCCTGTACCAAGGAGCCAAGCAGTTGCCAGAAGGAGCCCTGTGACGACGTACGGCGGAAATGGTCCCTTGGATTGAGCGCAGCGCATTTGTGTGCCGCGATCTACGCCCCCTTGGCGCGGCGTCCAACCTCGGGTAGTCAATAATGTGACCTTTGCCCGCCACCATGCCCCACACGATGGATACGGCCCGAGGCGGGCAGCACGACACAAGAACATTTGCGCCTTCCTGCGGCCCCGCGCCTCCCAGGCAGGCCTTGCCCGGCGCCTTCGCGCCGCCGCAACCTGTTGATTCCCAAGCCAATGAGCGACCTTTCGCAAAGCACACAGCCCTCTCCGGCCCCTGATCTGTCGGCGCACACGCCCATGATGCAGCAGTACCTGGGCATCAAGATCAACTACCCCGACACGCTGGTTTTCTACCGCATGGGGGATTTCTACGAGCTGTTCTTCGGGGATGCGGAGAAGGTGGCGCGGCTGCTGGATATCACGCTGACCACGCGCGGGCAGACGGCGGGGCAGCCGATTCCGATGGCGGGCGTGCCCTTCCATGCGCTGGAGAACTACCTGGGCCGGCTGATCAAGCTGGGCGAGTCGGTGGCGATCTGCGAGCAGGTGGGCGAGGTGGGCGCAGCCAAGGGCCCGGTGGAGCGCAAGGTGGTGCGCGTGGTGACGCCGGGCACGCTGACCGACAGTGAGCTGCTGTCGGACAAGAGCGAGGCCATTTTGCTGTCCCTGCACACGGCCGGGCGCCAGCGCTGCGGCCTGGCCTGGATGGCGGTGACGCAGGGGCGCATCCATCTGGCCGAGTGCTCCCACGACGAGCTGGGCGCCTGGATTTCGCGCATTGCGCCCAGCGAGCTGATCTACAGCGCGGGCGTGACCGAGCGCTTCGAGCAGAGCCTGTTCGCGCTGCGCCATGGCGGCTCCATTGCCTGCCCGCTGTCGCCCCGGCCCGACTGGCAGTTCGACGGCGGCCTGGGCGAGCGCAAGCTGCTGGAGCTGCTGGGCGCCGCCAGCCTCAAGGCCTGGGAGGCCGAGGACCTGCCGCTGGCCCATGGCGCCAGCGCCGCGCTGCTGTCGTATGCGGAGCACACGCAGGGCCGCAGCCTGTCGCACATCCACGCTCTGCAGGTGCAGCGCGACGATGAGCTGATTGCGCTGCCGCTGGCCACGCGCCGCAACCTGGAGCTGGTCAAGACGCTGCGCGGTGAGGATTCGCCCACATTGTTCTCTCTGCTGGACACCTGCATGACGGGCATGGGCAGCCGCCTGCTCAAGGCCTGGCTGCTGGAGCCGCGCCGCGACCGCACGCAGGCCATGGCGCGGCTGGAGGCCACGCGGGCGCTGCAGGGCGCCAGCGCAGGCGGCATGGCCGCGCCCTGGCAGCAGTTGCGCGAGCAGCTCAAGGGCGTGAGCGATGTGGAGCGCATCACCGCGCGCATCGCGCTGCGCCAGGTGCGCCCGCGCGAGCTGGTGGGACTGGGCCGCACGCTGCACAAGGCCGCCGTGCTGGCCCAGGCCGGGCAGACGCCCTCGGCCCACCTGACCCAGCTGTTCGCCGACCTGCAGCCGCCCGAGGGCTGCGCCGAGCTGCTGGTGCGCGCCATCATGGAAGAGCCGGCCGCCCTGGTGCGCGACGGCGGCGTGTTTGCCACGGGCTACGACGCCGAGCTGGACGAGCTGCGCGCCATCCAGAACAACTGCGACGACTTCCTGCTGGAGCTGGAGGCCAAGGAAAAGCTGCTGACCGGCATTCCCAACCTGCGCGTGCAGTTCAACAAGGTGCACGGCTTCTATATAGAGATCACCAACAGCTACAAGGACGCGGTGCCCGAGCGCTACCGCCGCCGCCAGACGCTGAAGAACGCCGAGCGCTACATCACGCCCGAGCTCAAGGCCTTCGAGGACAAGGCCCTGTCCGCGCAGGAGCGCGCGCTGCAGCGCGAGAAATTCCTCTACGAGCAGCTGCTGGACCAGCTGCAGCCCCATGTGCCCGCGCTCACGCGCGTGGCCGGCGCCATTGCCGCCATCGACGTGCTGTGCACGCTGGCCGAGCGCTCGCTGACGCTGAACTGGTGCGCGCCCGAGTTCGTGAACCATCCCTGCATCGAGATCGAGGCCGGGCGCCACCCCGTGGTGGAGGCCCGCATGGCCGAGACCTCCAGCGGCAGCTTCATCGCCAACCACACGCGCATGAACGCCAACACGCGCATGCAGGTCATCACGGGCCCCAACATGGGCGGCAAGTCGACCTATATGCGCCAGGTGGCGCTGATCGTGCTGCTGGCCAGCATGGGCTCGCATGTGCCGGCGTCCAGCTGCCGGCTGGGGCCCATTGACGCCATCCACACGCGCATCGGCGCGGCCGACGACCTGGCCAATGCCCAGTCCACCTTCATGATGGAGATGACCGAGGCCGCCCAGATCCTGCATTCGGCCACGCCGCACAGCCTGGTGCTGATGGACGAGATCGGCCGGGGCACCAGCACCTTCGACGGCCTGGCGCTGGCCAGCGGCATCGCCACCCAGCTGCACGACAGGACGCGCGCCTTCACGCTGTTTGCCACGCACTACTTCGAGCTGACCGAGCTGCCGGCCAAGGCACGCGCGGCCGTGAACATGCATGTGAGCGCTGCGGAGTCGGGCCAGGACATCGTCTTCCTGCACGAGATACAGCCCGGCCCGGCCAGCCGCAGCTACGGTATCCAGGTGGCCAAGCTGGCGGGCATGCCGGCCGGCGTGCTGCACCACGCGCGCCATGCGCTGGAGGCACTGGAGGCCCATGCCGACGAGGGCCGCCTGCAGGTGGACCTGTTCGATGCGCCCGACATGCCCGAGCCCGAAAGCCGCCACGACCCGCTGGCCCAGGCACTGGCCGCCATCAATCCCGACGCACTGAGCCCGCGCGAGGCGCTGGAAGCCCTTTACCAGCTCAAGAAGATCGCCGCCTGAACGCGGTCAATCGCCTCCCACTAAACTTGTCGATCCCGCAGTTTCGGATGTTCCCATGACTTATTGCGTTGCCATCAAGCTCAACGCCGGCCTGGTTTTCCTGGCCGACTCGCGCACCAATGCCGGCCTGGACCAGATCAGCTCGTTCCGCAAGCTCATGGTCTACGAGAACCCCGGCGACCGCTTCATGGTGCTGCTGTCGGCCGGCAACCTGTCCATCACCCAATCGGTGCGCGAGTTGCTGGAGAGCCAGCAGCTGCGCGACGAGGCCACGGGCGACATGCTGACCATCTGGAACGTGCGCAGCATGTTCGACGCGGCCCGCGTGCTGGGCGCGGCCGTGCGCCATGTGTTCGAGCGCGACGGCGTGGCGCTGTCCCGGTCGGGCGTGGACTTCAATATCTCGCTGGTGCTGGGCGGCCAGATCCAGGGCGAGAACATGCGGCTGTTCCAGGTCTACTCGGCAGGCAACTTCATCGAGGCCACGAGCGAGACGCCCTACTTCCAGATCGGCGAGTCCAAGTACGGCAAGCCTGTGCTGGACCGCGTGATCACGCCGCGCACGCCGCTGGACGAGGCCGCCAAGTGCGCCCTGGTGTCCATGGACAGCACGCTCAAGTCCAACCTCTCGGTGGGCCTGCCGCTGGACCTGATCGTGTACGAGAAGGACCGCTTCGCCTCCGACAAGATCGTCAGCATCGACGAGAGCAATCCGTATTTCCGCATGCTGCACGACAGCTGGGGCGAGCGCCTGCGCCATGTCTTCGACAGCATCGAGGACCCGGCCTGGGATGGCGGCGATTCCGCAGTGCCCATTCGCGTGCACAGCCGCCAGGCCCAGCCGCTGACCAAGGTCACCGCGCCGGCCGGCGCCCTGCGCGCCAACGCGCGCACCATGGGCCGGCTGCCGCCTGCGGCGCTGCGCCAGCCCTATCACAGCGGCACGGGTGCAGGCCTGGGCACCTCCACGGCCGACGGGCTGGCCACCTCGCCCATGACGCCCCTGCAGCCGGGCCCGGCATCGCCCATGCGGCCGGACGCCGGGCAACCCTCCGGCCACCAGCAAGGCATGCCGGATGCTGCGGACCGAACCGGCCAGGAGCCCCAGCCGTGAACGCGGCCCGGCCCGCGCTGCGGGCCGACAGCGATGCGGGCACGGGGTCGGCACCGCTGCCCGTGGTCTTCTCGCATGCCAACAGCTTTGCGCTGCCCACCTACCGGCTGCTGTTCTCGCTGCTGACCGAGCGCGGGATCGCGGCGCAGGGGGTGGAGCGCTTCGGCCATGACCCGCGCTTTCCCGTCACCAACAACTGGCCGCACCTGGTCGAACAACTGGCCGAATTCACGCGCGCCGAGGTGGAGCGCGTGGGCGGTCCGGTCTTTCTGGTCGGGCATTCGCTGGGCGGTTTCCTGAGCGTGATGACGGCTGCGCGCCACCCCGAACTGGCGCGCGGCGTGCTGCTGATCGACTCGCCATTGCTCAGCGGCTGGCGTGCCAATGCCGTGGGCGTAGCCAAGCGCACCCAGCTGGTGGGCTCGGTCTCGCCGGGCAAGATCAGCGCCCGCCGCCGCAATGCCTGGGACAGCGACGAGGAGGCGCTGGCCTACTTCCGCGCCAAGAAGGTGTTTGCGCAATGGCACCCGCAGGTGCTCCAGGACTATGTGCAGGGCGGCCTGGCCGATGTGGACGGCCGGCGCATGCTCAACTTCACGCGCGAGGTGGAGACCGCCATCTACAACACCTTGCCGCACAACCTGGCCTCGCTGCTGCACCACCATCCGCTGCGCTGCCCGGCGGCCTTCATCGGCGGGCGTGCCTCGGTGGAGATGCGCCAGGTGGGCATGGACCTTACGCGCCGCATCACGCGCGGGCGCGTGATGATGCTGGACGGCAGCCACCTGTTCCCCATGGAGCGGCCCCACGCCACGGCCGCGGCCATCGAGGCCTCGCTGCTGAACCTGCTGGGCTCCGAGGCCTGAACCGGACCTTCAGGCACAAAAAAGACCCCCACGCTCCCCTTGCTGCGCAAGGTCCGCTGCCCCCCGAGGGGGCCGCTTTTTGTCTTGGGGCGGCCCGGCGACAAAAAAAGCCACCCTTGGGGTGGCTTTTTGCATGGGCGGCGCAGGCTGTCAGGCCTCGCTCCAGGACACGACCCCGGTGAAGGCCGTCACCAGCACGATGATGCCGAAGGCGATGCGGTACCAGGCAAACGGCACGAAGCTGTTGGTGGAGATGTAGCGCAGCAGCCAGCGCACGCACAGCCAGGCGCTGATGAAGGAAAACACCAGGCCCACGGCGAACATGGGGATGTCGGCCACCGACAGCAGGGCGCGCTCCTTGTAGAGGCTGTAGACGCCGGCGCCGATCAGCGTGGGAATGGCCAGGAAGAACGAAAAGTCGGTGGCCGCCTTGCGCGACAGGCCCATCAGCATGCCGCCGATGATGGTGGCGCCGCTGCGGCTGGTGCCGGGAATCATGGCCAGGCACTGCACCAGGCCGACCTTGAGGGCGTCCAGCGGCGTCATCTCGTCCACGGTCTGCACGCGCATGGCCGAGGCGGGTCGGCGCTCGGCCCACAGGATGACGAAGCCGCCCAGGATGAAGGTGGTGGCCACCACGGTGGGCGTGAACAGGTGCGCCTTGATAAACTTGCCGAAGATCAGCGCCAGCACCACGGCCGGCAGGAAGCCGATGATGACGTTCAGCGTGAGCCGCTGCGCCTGGCGGCTGGTGGGCAGGTCGACCACGGTGGAGCGGATCTTTTGCCAGTACACCAGCACCACGGCGAAGATGGCGCCGGTCTGGATGGCGATGTCGAAGACCTTGGCCTTGGCATCGTCGAAGCCCAGCAGCGAGCCTGCAAGGATGAGGTGCCCGGTGGAAGAGATGGGAAGGAACTCCGTCAGCCCTTCCACGATGCCCATGATGGCGGCCTTGACCAGCAAAAGAATGTCCACGGCAAGCGTCCTGTCGCAATGCAAAAGTGGGCCATTATCTGCGCTGGCCATGGCCTGCCGGTGTCCGCCTGCCCGCCTGTCAGCGGCAATCGCAAACTTTTACAACGCCGGGCCCGCGACGTTGCTGCGCGCCCGGCACTGTGCTGCAATGTGGGTGCGCTGGACTTCAGCGCGCCTTCAAAACCATTCCATCATGAAAAAAATCGTTGTTCTGGCAGTTGTCTCCCTGGCCTGCAGCATGGGCATGGCCGCAGGGGACAAGGCTCCCACGGCCCAGCAAAAGCTGATGGGCACCTGCAACACCGAAGCCACCGGCAAGAAAGGCGACGAACGCAAGGAGTTCATGAAGTCCTGCCTGTCCGACGGCAAGAAGCGCCAGCAGGAACGCATGAAGACCTGCAACGTGGACGCCACGGGCAAGAAGGGTGATGAGCGCAAGGCGTTCATGAGTGAATGCTTGAAGAAGGACTGACCCCCTGAGGCGCTGCGCGCCTTCCCCCTCTCGCTGCGCGGGGGGGACGACACCCTCGGTGCGGGGCGGCCCTTCCTCGGTGTCCCTCGCTTTAGGGCGCGCCAGTCGGGATGGCCTTGAGCCCGTCAAGCATTGCAAAAAGCCACCGTTTTCGGTGGCTTTGCTGTTTAGGCGGATAGTTTTCTGATTTGGCTATCAATGGAGCCGTGCACTACCGACAGCCGTTCAAACTCGCAGGGCTCAAGCGCGGGCAGCCGAGCAAGGGCCGCCCCGCAGTGAGGGCTGCGTCCCCCTCCGCGAAGCGAGAAGGGGGAAGCGGCGCAGCCGCTCAGGGGGTCATCTTCCTAGCTCTGCGCTTGCGCCACCAGATGATGACGCCGGTGATCGACAGGACGGCGACGAGCACGCCGACGAAGGACATGAGCACGCGGCCGGGGGTGCCGAGGATGCGGCCGCTGTGCAGGGGCAGTTGCAGCTGGACGAAGACGTCGGCGGCCGTGCCGTGCCAGGGGCGGTAGGTGCCCAGGACTTCGCCGTTGTCCGAGCTGACGTAGATGTTGGACAGGCCCATGCCCATGGCGCCGGTTTCGTCGTGCGGGTCGAAGAAGGAGATGTTGTAGAACGGGAAGTCCCCGCCCCACCAGATGCCGCCTGCGGGCTGGGCGAAGCCCAGGCGCTTGGCCTCGCTCTGGGCGATGGCGATGGCCTGAGCGAACGAGACCTGGGGCACGAGGAGCGTGCCCTGGGGCGCGGGCTTGAGGGTTTCGTAGGGGCCGGGCGTGGTGGTGGAGACGGTGCTCATCACCGGGTAGAAGACTTCGCGGTACAGGTTCAGCGAGAACGAGGTGAAGGCCACGATGACGATGACGGCCCAGACCCACAGGCCGCCCGCGCGGTGCAGGTCGAAGTTGAGCTTGTAGGCGCCGCCGCCCCAGCGCACGCGCCATGAGGGCAGCCAACGGCGCCACCACGATCCCACGGCCGCCGTCAGGCGCGGGGCGCCTTTCCTGAGCTTGACGGGAAAGGTCAGCAGCAGCGCGACAAAGCTGTCGGCCACCCACAGCAGGGCCAGGCTGCCCATGAACCAGTAGCCCCAGCGGTCCGTGCCCCAAAAGCGCGGGGCCAGCAGGCTTTCGTGCAGGTGGCGCAGCCAGGGCATGAGGTTGCGCTGGCTGAGCGCGAAGCTGCGCCCGTTGCGCTGGCCGGTGATGTGGCCGCTGACGGGATCGACGAAGACCGTGTCATAGCCCAGCGCAGGCGCCTGGCCCGTGGCCGGGTCGGGCCGGGGGCGCACCATGAACATGGCGGCTTCGCCCTCGACCAGGCCCAGGGTCATGTAGCTGATCTCGGCGCGCAGCTCGCTGGCCTGCACGGCGGCGGCCAGCTCCAGCGGGGTCTTCAGCGGGCCGCGTGCCGGGGTCTCCAGCATGTCGGCGTTGAGCCATTCGTCGATTTCATGGTCCCAGGACAGCACGGCCCCGGTGAGGCCGGCCATGGTGAGGAAACCGGCCAGCACCAGGCCTATCCAGCGGTGCACCACCGTCCACAACGCGCGCATGCTTCAGATCGCTCCGGCTCAGAAGTCCACCGATGCGCTCAGCGAGAAGGTGCGCGGCATGGACTGCACCAGGTAGTTGGCGCCCGGGTAGCCGCCCACGGACGACCAGTAGCCCTTGTCGAACAGGTTGTCGATGCGCGCGCGCAGGGTCAGCAGGCGGTTGTTGCCGATGTCCATGAGATAACGCGCGCCGATGTCGGTGCGCGTCCACGAGGCCACCTTCAGCGTGTTGGCGCCGTTGGCGTACTGGCTGGAGGTGTGCATCACGCGCGCATTGAGGGCCAGGCCCGAGACGCCGGGCACATCCCAGTCCACGCCCAGGTTGAGCAGGCGCTTGGGCACGCCGATGGCGTAGTTGCCGATGGTGGTGGCATCGGCGGCCTCGCGGATCTTGGCCTCGCTGAAGGTCACGCCGCCCAGCACGCGCAGGCCCTTGACGGGTTCGCCGAAGACCGTGGCCTCCAGGCCGCTGTTGCGCTGCTTGCCGTACTGGCCGAAGACCTGGTTTGCCACATAGGCCGAAGGCATGTCCGTG
Organism: Delftia sp. BGA-UO-ETr-SB1; assembly: GCF_059567865.1. Classification (NCBI taxonomy): domain Bacteria; kingdom Pseudomonadati; phylum Pseudomonadota; class Betaproteobacteria; order Burkholderiales; family Comamonadaceae; genus Delftia; species Delftia sp. BGA-UO-ETr-SB1. The sequence continues at coordinate 295,440 of NZ_JCAQOW010000005.1, forward strand.
GTGTACAGCGCCACCGTGGCGCCCAGCTGCTGGCCCTGCCACTTGAAGCCGATTTCCTTCTGGCGCGACTTGTAGGGCGCGAACACCTGGCCTCCGTTGGACACGGGCAGGTCGTTGGCCGTCTGCGGCGCCACGGCGCCCTTGGTCAGGCCTTCGATGTAGTTGGCGTAGACCGAGGTGTTCTCGCTGGTCTTGAACACCAGGCCCAGCATGGGCGTGGTAGCCGACTTCTTGTAGTTGTCGGTCTGCGCGCCCGTGTTGTAGTCGTAGCTGCTTTGCTCGATGCTCTGGCGGCGCACGCCCACGGTCAGGCGCAGGCGCTCGTCCAGCATCGTCAGCGTGTCGCCGATGGCAAAGCTGTTGAGTTGGGTTTCACCCGCACGCGTGGGATCGGCCAGGTTGCCGCCGAACAGCGTCATGGCGGGGCGCGCGCTGCTCCAGGGGTTGTAGATGTTGTTGACCACGCCAAAGCCCATGCCCCAGGCATTGCGCTCGGTGGCCGAGTAGGTGCTGGCCGTGGCCACCAGCTCGTGGCCCACGCTGCCCGTGGCCAGGCGCGTGCGGATGCCGACCTCGCCCGTGCCCACACTGTCCTTGCGCTTGTTGTCGAAGCGCGTGCCCGTGGTGTCGCCGGCCGCATTGCTCACGGTCACGCCGCTCAGGGAGTTGTCTTCCTTGCCGCGGCGCAGGCCGCCGGCGGCCCAGGCCGTGGTCGTGTCGTTGATGTCCCATTCGGCGCGCAGCGTGGCGAACAGGTCGCGCTCGGTGGAGTACGACCAGTTCTGGCCGTAGTTGGTCTTGTTGTCGGGCACGGCCGGGATGAAGCTGCCCGGCGTCACGCTGGGGCGGCCGCCGTTGTAGCTGTTGCGCTGGTAGCCCACATCGCCCGACAGGCGCACGTTGCGGCTGCGCCAGTCCAGGCCCACGCCCAGGGCGGTGAGCGAGCGGTCTTCGCCATCCACGCCCGTGCCGCCGTCGCGGCGCACGGCGTTCAGGCGGATGCCGGTGCTCTGGTCAGGGCCGAAGCGGCGCGAGATGTCGGTGGAGACAAAGGCCTGGCCGCCCGTCTGTATGCCGGCGCCCACGCGCGTCAGCGCATCGTTGCCGGCGCGCTTGGGCAGCAGGCTGATGGTGCCGCCAATGCCGCTGCCGCCCGGTGCTGCGCCATTGAGGAAGGCATTGGCGCCGCGCAGCACCTCCACGCGCTCGAAGAACTCCGAGGCGATGTACTGGCGCGGCAGCAGGCCGTACAGGCCGTTGTAGGCGATGTCGTCCGAGTACACCGGGAAGCCGCGCAGCACATACAGCTCCTGGAAGTTGCCGAAGCCGCGCGCCTGGCGCACGCCCGGGTCGTTGAGCAGCACATCGCCCACGCTCTTGGACTGGGTGTCTTCGATCAGCTGCTGCGTGTAGCTGGTGGTGGAGAACGAGGAGTTCTTCCAGTCCAGCGTGCCCAGCACGCCGTTGCGCGCGCCCGTGGCCACCTGGCCGCCTGCGAAGGGCTTGGACAGGCCCTGGGCCGATGCGTCGGCACTGGCCTCCACCGTCACGGCCTCCAGCACGGGGTCGCCGCCCCGGGTCTGGGCAATCAGGGCCTGCTGGCTGCACAGGCAGAGAACGGCCAGGGAAATCGGGCGAATGGAGGGCATGAGGATGATACTGAGAATGATTTACAGAATCCGTTAGCTTACCAACCACGTTAGGGCGCTGCTATGAATTTTCTCAATCTGTTGCATCGAAGCAATCCTCCAAGTGATTGAATTCAAAGGCCCTTCGCAATAGTTTGTGCGCACTCCCCATAGCCGCAATCTTCCAACGACCACGGAGATCCCTGCAGCTCGCGGCGCCCCGATGCATCTGGCACCCTGCCCGCGCCCGTCCGTCGCATGGCGCTGGCCCCGGCGGCGCCCGGCAGCGACAGTCCTGTCCCATACAGGCCCGCAGAACCGGGCCGCACGCCAGGACACCGCCATGCAAATGACACCGCTGATCGCCATCCACATGAGCGCCGCCCTCGGGGCCACGGCCACGGGTGCCATCGCCTTGCTGGCACGCCGCCAGGCCGCCGTCCATCCCCGCCTGCACCGCGCGGCCGGCTACGCCTTCGTCACGCTCATGGTCTGCGCGGCGGTGTCCGCCTGCTTCATCCGCGACTACCGCCTGCCCAACTGGGCCGGCTACACGCCCGTCCACCTGCTGGTGCCGCTGACCTTTGCCGGCCTGGGCCGCTCGTTCTGGCACCTGTACCACGGCAACATCGCCGGCCACCGCAAGATCATGCGCAGCGTCTACATCGGCGCCTGCGTCGTGGCGGGCCTGTTCACCCTGCTGCCCGGCCGCTACCTGGGCGACCTGCTGTGGCAGCAGCTGGGCCTGGCCTGAAGCCGCTTTCCTTCCTCCTGACGGAGAACTTCCCATGCGCACCCTCGATACCCTTGATCCCCGCGATCCCTCTGCCCGCCACGACGACGATGCCCTGGAGCGCATGGCGCGCCGCCGCGCAGGCGCCAAGATGGGCTGGATGATCCACGCCAGCGTCTATGTGCTGGTCAACCTCGGGCTGGCAGCGCTGTCGCTGTCCCAGGGCAGGCACTGGGCCATCTTCCCGGCCCTGGGCTGGGGCCTGGGGCTGGCCATCCACGGGGCCGTGGTCTGGCTGGCCCTGCCGGGCAACGGCTGGCACGGGCGCATGGTGGAGCGCGAGCGGCAGGCACTGCAGTCACGCCAGGACCGCACCCGCTGAACGACGCCATGGGACTACCATTGCTCTCCATGCCCGACCTCGCATCCAACGCCCCATCCCAGCGGGCCGCACAGGGCCACATCGTGGAACGGACCACGCTGCTGCGCCACGGCATCGCAACGACCTCGGCCTGCGCCCTGATTGCCGCCGCATTCAGCCTGAGCAACCACGGCCGCTGGGACGTGAACCTCATCTATTCGCTGTCGATCGGCCTGACCAGCTGGCTCACCATCGAACTGGGCCGCTGGCGCCTGACGCGGGGCCAGGACATTCCCTGGCCCGGCGGCTGGCGCGGCGCCGCGCTGGTGGTGGCCGGCATCGTGACGGGGTTCGTGATCGGGTCGCTGATCGGCACGGCCTACAGGAAGTGGGCCGATCCCGACGCCAGCACGGCCCTGATGCACCGGCTGTGGATACCGCTGGCCGTCACCATCGTCGCCAGCACGGTGATGTCGCTGGCCTTCTTCCTGCTGGGCTACTCGCGCCACCTGCAGATGCAGGCCGAACAGGCCCGACGCCAGGCAGCCGAGGCCAAACTCACCCTGCTGCAGGCCCAGCTGGAGCCGCACATGCTGTTCAACACCCTGGCCAACCTGCGCGTGCTGGTGGCCAGCGACCCGCAGCGCGCCCAGGCCATGCTGGACCATCTGATCGCCTACCTGCGCGCCACGCTGGGCGGCTCGCGCAGCACCGAGCATGCGCTGGGCGAAGAGTTCGCACGCCTGCGCGACTACCTGGCGCTGATGTCCATCCGCATGGGCCCGCGCCTGCAATACACGCTGGACCTGCCCGAGGACCTGGCCCAGGTACCCGTGCCGCCGCTGCTGCTGCAGCCCCTGGTGGAAAACTGCATACGCCACGGACTGGAGCCCAAGCTGGAAGGCGGGCATATCGCCGTGCGCGCGCGCCGCACCGCCGGTGGCCAGCTGGAGTTGACCGTGGCCGACAACGGCATGGGCCTGGATTCCGGTGCGCCCGCCCTGCCCGGCAGCCGCTTCGGCACGGCCCAGCTGCGCGAGCGCCTGGCCAGCCGCTATGGCGACGCCGCGCACTTCGAACTGGCCGCCCTGCCCGAAGGCGGCACGCTGGCCAGAATCACCCTCAAATGCACCCCCTGAGTCGCTTCGCGCCTTCCCCCTCTCTCGCTGCGCGGGAGGGGGACGACACCCTCGGTGCGGGGCGGCCCTTCCTCGGTGTCCCTGAGTTGGGCCGCGCCAGTTTCATACGCTGTCGGCAATGCGCAAGTGAAATAGAAGACTGAAATGACCTACGCCCCCCGCGCCCTGATCGCCGAAGACGAACCCCTGCTGGCCGAGGACCTGCGCCAGGCCCTGGCCCGCGCCTGGCCCGAGCTGCAGATTGCCGCCATGGTGGGCGACGGCCTGAGTGCTGCCCGGCAGGCGCTGGCGCTGCAGCCCGATGTACTGTTCTTCGACATCCGCATGCCGGGCCAAAGCGGCCTGGAGGCCGCCGCCGAACTGGCCGACGCCTGGCCAGAGGCGCAGCCTTTCCCCATCCTGGTCTTCGTGACCGCCTATGACCAGTACGCCATGGACGCCTTCGAGGCCCAGGCCGTGGACTACCTGCTCAAGCCCGTGCAGCCCGAGCGGCTGGCGCGCAGCGTGCAGCGCCTGCGCGAGCTGCTGGCCCAGCGCACGGCGGCCCCGGCCGGCGCTGCGCTGGCGCAGGCGCTGGAGCAATTGCGGCACCTGGCCGGTGCCACGGCCCCCGCCGCCACCGCTACCGAGCCGCCGCTGCAGATGATCCAGGCCGGCGTGGGCACGCAGATCCAGATGGTGCCCGTGCAGGACGTCGTCTATTTCGAGGCGGCCGACAAGTACGTGCGCGTGCTCACGGCCTCGCATGAGTACCTGGTGCGCACGCCGCTCAAGGAGCTGCTGCCCCGGCTGGATGCCGAGGAATTCTGGCAGGTGCACCGCGGCACGGTGGTGCGTGCGGCGGCCATTGCCAATGCCCAGCGCGACGAGGCCGGCCGGCTGTGGCTGCAGCTGCGCGAGCGAGGGGAAAAACTGGCCGTGAGCCGCCTCTACGCGCAGCGGTTCAAGGCGATGTAGGTGGCGATGTAGACGCCGGCTCCGTCAGCGCAGCGGCGGCTGATCGGGCAGGTCCAGCACGTCGTCCCAGGCCACGCCCTGCATCTCGTCCCAGTGGGCGACGATCACGCAGCGGGGGCCATGCCCGGCCACGGGCGCAGATTGCTGGCCGGCCCGGTTCAGCCCCGCCAGCGTGCGCTGCACATGGTCGATCGACCCCCGGTCCAGCGCGGCCAGTGGCTCGTCGATCAGCAGCAGCGGCACGCCGCTGGCCCAACCCGCCGCCATCCACAGCTTGCGCAGGCTGCCCGTGGACAGGGCCAGCAGGGGCTTGTGCAGGTGGGGCTCCAGGCCCAGGCCGTCGGCATGGGCCTGCCATGCCGCCTCGCTCCACGCCGGGTGCAACTGCCGCTGTGCCTGCACCCATTCCTGCGCGGGCCGGGCGCGCTCGGCATTGGACAGTTCGGCGCGCGGGTCGCGCCAGAACAGCGCGGGGCGCTGCGAGGGGTCCGGCTGCTGCGGATACGCCAGGCGCCCGCCCTGCAAGGGCAACTGGCCGGCCAGCATTTGCAGCAGGCTGGTCTTGCCGCAGCCCTCGCCGCCGCGCACCAGGCACAGGCCCACGGGCCAGTCGTGCGAGGCGCCATCCCACAGCAGCAGGCCCGGCTGCCCGAAGCGCAGGGACTGCGCGCTCACCATCGGCGGCGCCATCGTTTGCTGTGCGGTGTCCATCTGAATGTCTTTCCGGTTCTGCGATGCGGGCGATTGTGCACGCGGCACAATGCCGGGCTTTCTCTTTTCCCATCACGCAGGCGGACCCCAACATGACCCTCGACTACCTGGATTTCGACTACAGCGAAGACGACGAAGGCACGGGCTGCTGGGACGCCATGGCCAGCGTGCCCGCCACGCGCGTGCCGGCGCTGGCGGCCGAGGTGGAGCAATTGCTGGCCTGGGCGCACCGCCGCTTCAAGGGCCGGCGCGGCCCCATCGAGGAAGGCGGCGACTGGGACTACGAGCTGCAGGCCCAGGACGACGGCGGCCAGCCGCTGGACTGGCGCTTTGACGCAGCCACGGCGCGCCTGCAATCCGTGGCGGCCGGGGATGGCCGCACCACGGTGAACCTGTCGATCAGCGGCAGCGCGGCCTTCGGCGAAGCATTGCGCCAGGCCTTCGAGCTGCAGGACTGAACATCAGCGCGCGACAGCCTGCGGCCCCTGCACGGAGGCCGGCCCCAGCGGCTCCCAGCGCCCGGCCACGTTCTTGAGCAAGGTGTTGACGGCGGCCAGCCGCCGGTTGCGCACATCGATCAGGCTGCGCCGTGCCGACAGCACCGTGGTCTGGGCGCTGAGCACATTCAGATAGGCCACCGTACCCGCGCGGTACTGGTTGTTGACGACATCCAGCGCCTTCTGCGCGGCGGCCACGGCCTCGATCTGCACCTGCTGCTCGCGCGCCAGGGCGGATGCGGTGACCAGGTTGTCCTCCACCTCCTGCAACGCCGTCAGCACGGTCTGGCGGTAGGTGGCGGCGGCCAGGTCCAGCGAGGCACGCGCCGACTCCACGGCCGCCGTGCGCGCGCCGCCGTCGAACAGCGCCAGCGCCAGCGACGGGCCCAGCGACCAGAACAGGTTGGGCGCACTCACCAGGTTGGACAGCGATGCACCCCGGTAGCCGGCCGTGGCCGACAGCGTGAGCGCCGGGAAGAAGGCAGCGCGCGCCACGCCTACCTGGGCGTTGGCGGCGGCCACGCGGCGCTCGGCCGCCGCAATGTCTGGGCGCTGCTCCAGCAGTTGGGACGAGAGCATGGCCGGCACCTCGGGCGGCAGCGGCAGTTCGGCGCCGGCCTCCAGGCTGAAGGCCGCAGGCGGCAGGCCCAGCAGCGCGGCCAGGGCGTGCTCCAGCTGGGCGCGGCTGGTCTGTGCCTCGATGAGCTGGGCCTGGGTGCTTTTGTACTGCGCCTCGGCCTGGGCCACGTCGGCCGACGAGGCCACGCCCGCGCGGTAGCGGTTGTTGGTGAGCTTGAGGCTTTGCTCGTAGCCCTGCAGCGTTTCCTGCAGCAGCCGCACGCTGGCATCGGCCGCGCGCAGCGAGAAATAGGTCTGCGTGATCGATGCCTGGGCCGACAGGCGCGCGGCGGCCAGGTCGTCGCTGCTGGCCTGGGCGCTGGCCTGGCTGGCGCTGACCGTGCCCGACACGCGGCCCCACAGGTCCAGCTCCCAGCTGGCGTTCAGGCCCAGCGAGTAGTTGGTCGAGATGTTGCCGCTACTGCCGCTACTGCCGGTGTTGCCGCCCGTGCCTGATCCACCCGATGCACCGGAGGCCCCGCCGCTGCGCGAGCGCGTGGCGCCGGCCGTGCTGCCCAGCGTGGGGAACAGCCCGGCCTGGCTGCTGGCCACGGCCGCCTGCGCGGCACGCAGGCGCGCGGCGGCCTGGGCAATGCTCTGGTTGCCGGTGGCGGCCTGCTGCTGCAGGCGGTTGAGCTGCTCGTCGCCGAACAGCTCCCACCAGTTGTCGGGCACTTGCGCGCGCGACGGATCGGCGGGCCGCCAGATGCCGGCCTCGGCCGCCTCGGGCGTGGCTTCCTTGAACTGGGCCGGCACCTCGAGTGCGGGGCGCTGGTAGGCGCTCTGCGTGGAGCAGCCGGCCAGCAGCGCGGCGGCCAGCCAGATCGCCGGGGAGTGAAGTGTCTTGGACTGCATCAGCTTGGGCTTTCGGATTCGGTTCACTGGGGTGATGCGGCGGGCACAGGGGTGCCACGGTCCTTGCCCTGCACGCGGCCACGCAGGCCCATGACACGCTGGCGCAGCCTGTCCAGCAGCACATAGACCACGGGCGTGGTGTAGAGCGTGAGCAGCTGGCTCAGCATCAGGCCGCCCACGATGGCAATGCCCAGCGGCTGGCGCAGCTCGGCGCCATCGCCCCGGCCCAGGGCCAGCGGCAGCGCGCCGCAGATGGCCGCCAGGCTGGTCATGAGGATGGGGCGCAGCCGCAACTCGCAGGCGCGGTAGATGGCCTGGGCGGCCGTGGCATGGCCGGCGCGCTGCCGCTCCAGCGCGAAGTCGATCATCATGATGGCGTTCTTCTTGACGATGCCGATCAGCAATATCACCCCGATCAGCGCGATCAGCGAGAACTCCGTCTTGAACAGCATCAGCGCCATCAGCGCGCCCACGCCGGCCGAAGGCAGCGTGGACAGGATGGTCAGCGGATGCACCAGGCTCTCATAGAGCACGCCCAGCACCAGGTAGATGGTGATGATGGCCGCCAGGATCAGCAGCGGCTGCCCCGACAGCGCCTGCTGGAAGGCCCCGGCCGTGCCGCTGAAGCTGCCGCGCACCGACACGGGCACGCCCAGATCGGCCACGGCCGCGCGGATGGCATCACTGGCGTCCGACAGCGCCACGCCCTCGGCCAGGCTGAAGCTGATGGTGCTGGCCGGTGTGCCCCGGTCATGGTTCACGGCCAGCGGCGTGTTGGTGGTGGTGATACGCGCAAACGAGGTCAGCGGCACCTGCACGCCCTGGTTGTTCACGAAGAAGAAACCGCGCAGCGTCTCTGGGCTTTGCAGGTAGCGGGGCGCGGCCTCCATCACCACGCGGTACTGGTTGAGCGGGTTGTAGATCACGCCCACCTGGCGCTGGCCGAAGGCGTTGTTGAGCGTGCCGTCGATCTGCGACACGGTCAGCCCCAGGCGCGTGGCCGCGTCGCGGTCGATCACCAGCGAGGTCTGCAGGCCGAAGTCGGACACATCGCTGTTGACGTCCGTGAGCTGGGGCAGCTGCGACAGCACCTGGCGGATGCGCGGCTCCCAGGTGCGCAGGTCCTGGATGTCGTCGGCCTGCAGCGTGTAGTCATACGAGCCCGAGCTTTGCCGCCCGCCGATGCGGATATCGCTTTGCGTGACCATGAACAGCCGCGCGCCGGGCTCGTTCTTGAGCTTGTCGCGCAGGCGGTTGATCACCTCGTCGGACGATACCTTGCGCTCGGCCAGCGGCTTGAGCGACATGAACATGTTGGCCGCATTGCGCTGGCCGCCGCCCGTGAAGCCCGTCACGTACTCCACGGCCGGGTCTTCCTGCACGATGGACAGGAAGCGCTTGAGCCGCTGCTCCATGGCCTGGTAGGAGGTGGACTGGTCGGCCCGGATGAAGCCCATCACGCGGCCCGTGTCCTGGCTGGGCATGAAACCCTTGTCGATGGCCATGTACAGGTGCACGTTCAGCGCCACCACGCCGGCCAGCACCAGCAGCACCAGCGGCTGGTGGCGCAGGCACCAGGCCAGGCTTGCGCGGTAGCCGGACATGGCCCGCCGTTCGGCCCGGCCCACCCAGGCGCCGAAGCGGTCCCAGGCACGCTGCAGGCCATTGCGCGGCCGGCCCGGCTGAGCGACACGCTGCGGGCGCAGCAGCGCCGCGCACATCATGGGCGTGGTGGTCAGCGACACCACCATGGAGATCAGAATGGCCGCCGACATCACCACCGCGAACTCGCGGAAAAACCGCCCCACGATGCCGCCCATGAACAGGATGGGCACGAACACCGCGATCAGCGACAGGCTCATGGACACCACGGTGAACCCGATCTCGCGCGCCCCGTCCAGCGCCGCGCGCAGCGCGGTCTTGCCGCGCTCCATGTGGCGCATCACGTTCTCCAGCACCACGATGGCATCGTCCACCACAAAGCCCGTGGCCACGGTCAGCGCCATCAGCGACAGGTTGTCCAGCGTATAGCCGGCCAGGTACATCACGCCGAACGTGCCCGCCAGCGACACCGGCACGGCCACGGCCGGAATCAGCGTGGCCCGGCCATTGCGCAGGAACAGGAACACCACCAGGATCACCAGCGCCACGGCGATCAACAGCGCCCGCTCCACCTCCACCACCGAGGCACGCAGCGTGGGCGTGCGGTCGGACACGATGGTCAGATCGATGGCCTCCGGAATGGACGCCTTGAGCTGCGGCAGCAAAGAGCGCACGCGCGCCACGGCCTCCAGGATGTTGGCGTCCGGCTGCTTGAAGATCTGCAGCAGGATGGCGGGCTTGCCATTGGCCACGCCGTAGTTGCGCACGTCCTGCACCGAATCCGTGACATCGGCCACGTCCTGCAGCCGGATCGCATTGCCATTGCTCCAGCGCAGCACCAGCGGCGCATAGTCGGCCGCCACGCGCGCCTGGTCATTGGCGGTCACCTGCCAATAATGGTCCTCGCGCTCCACCGCGCCCAGCGGCCGGTTGGCATTCGTGGCCGAAATGGCGGTACGCACCTGGTCCAGCGACACGCCATTGGCCGCCAGCTTCACCGGGTCCAGCTCCACGCGCACGGCCGGCAGCGCCCCGCCGCTGATGGACGCCTGGCCCACGCCCTCCACCTGCGAGAGCTTTTGCGCCAGCACGGTGGACGCCGCGTCATACATCTGCCCGCGCGTCAGCGCGCTGGACGTGAGTGCCAGGATCATGATCGGCGCATCGGCCGGATTCACCTTGCGATACGTAGGATTGCCCGGCATGCCCGAAGGCAGCAGCGTGCGCGCCGCATTGATGGCGGCCTGCACATCGCGCGCCGCGCTGTCCACCGTGCGCGACAGATCGAACTGCAGCGTGATGCGCGTGCTGCCCAGGCTGGAGCTGGACGTGATCTCATTGACCCCCGCAATCGCCCCCAGCGCCCGCTCCAGCGGCGTCGCCACCGTGGCAGCCATGGTGTCCGGGCTTGCACCCGGCAGGCTGGCCGACACCGAAATCGTCGGATAGTCCACCTGCGGCAGCGGCGCCACCGGCAGCAGGAAATACGACACCGCCCCCGCCAGCGCCAGGCCGATGGTCATCAGCATGGTGGCAATGGGCCGGAAGATGAACGGCGCCGAGAGATTGGAAAGCTGGCTCATGACCCAGCCCCAAAAACCCCAGGCCGAGCGAAGCGATGGCCCGAGCAAACTCCCCTTCTGCCCGCGCCTGCGTCGTGGCGCTTGCGGGGTTGCAGTCCTGCCGAAGGACAGGACTGCTTCGTCATCTGACTCGCCGTGATTGTCTGAACGCAGCGCGCCAGCGCGAAGTGAGTTTCACGGCGAACCCCGCAAGCGCCACGACGCAGGTGGCCCCGCAGCGAAGCGAAGGGGTCGCGGGCAGTGGGGCGCGCTTCTTTGCCTACTTTCTTGTCGCGCGACAAGAAAGTAGGTCGGCCGCCGGGCCGAACCCCGGCTAGCGGCGCCAGCCAAAAGCGCAGATCAAGCTCAAGCATGGGCCTGCTCCGAAGAAGCACCCCGACGATCCCGCCACCTCTGCGCCCACCCTTCAAAAGTCAGATAAATCACAGGCGTAGTGAACAGAGTCAGCAACTGACTCACCAGCAAGCCCCCCACCAACGTCACCCCCAACGGATGCCGCAACTCACTGCCCACCCCCGTCCCCAGCATCAACGGCAGTGCCCCCAGCAAAGCCGCCAAGGTCGTCATCAAGATAGGCCGGAACCGCAGCAGGCAGGCCTGGTAGATGGCCTCGCGCGGCGTATGCCCCTCCTCGCGCTGCGCCTCCAGCGCGAAGTCGATCATCATGATCGCGTTCTTCTTGACGATGCCGATCAGCAGCACGATGCCGATGATGGCGATGATGTCCAGGTCCAGCCCCGCCAGCAGCAGGGCCAGCAGCGCGCCCACGCCGGCCGAGGGCAGCGTGGACAGGATGGTCACCGGGTGGATGGTGCTCTCATAGAGCACGCCCAGCACGATGTACATGGTGATCACGGCCGCCAGCACCAGCAGCAGCGTGTTGGACAGCGAGGCCTGGAAGGCCAGGGCCGCGCCCTGGAAGGCGGCGTCCACCGACAGCGGCATATGGCCCTCGGTGCGCAGCTGGGCCATCAGGTCCTGCACGGCCTTGACCGCATGGCCCAGCGACACGCCGGGCGCGGTGTTGAACGAGATGGTGGCGGCGGGCAGCTGGCCCACATGGTTCACGGCCAGGGCCATGGGCCGCTCGCTGACCGTGGCCACCGAGGACAGCGGCACGGGCGCGCCCGCGCTGGAGGCCACATAGATGGCCTGCAGCGACTCGGGCCCGATCTTGAACTGCGGCGCCACTTCCAGCACCACGCGGTACTGGTTGGACTGCGTGAAGATGGTGGAGATCAGCCGCTGGCCGAAGGCGTTGTACAGCGCCGTGTCGATGGCCGAGACCGTCACGCCCAGCCGGCTGGCCTGGGCCCGGTCGATCTGCACGAAGGCCTGCAGACCCTGGTCCTGCAGGTCGCTGCCCACGTCCACCAGCTCGGGCAGGCCGTGCATGCGCTCGACCAGGGCCTGGGTGCTCTTGGCCAGCTGCGCCATGTCGGGCGAGGACATCAGCAGCTGGTACTGGGTGCGCGCCACGCGGTCCTCGATGGTCAGGTCCTGCACGGGCTGGGCGTACAGGCGTATGCCCGGGATCTGCAGCGCATCGTCGGACAGGCGGCGCAGCACGGCGGGCACGCCATCGCGCTGGCCATGGGGCTTGAGGTCGATCAGCAGCCGGCCCGTGTTCAGCGTGGTGTTGCTGCCATCGACGCCGATGAAGGACGAGATGCTCTGCACGGCCGGGTCCTTGAGCAGCAGCTCGGCCAGGGCCTGCTGGCGCTCGGCCATGGCGGCGAACGAGATGGACTGGTCGGCCTCGGTCGTGGCCTGGATGGTGCCCGTGTCCTGGTCCGGGAAGAAGCCCTTGGGCACGGCAAAGTACAGCAGCACGGTCACGGCCAGCGTGGCCAGGAAGACGATCCAGGTCAGGCCCCGGCGGTCCAGCACCCAGGTGAGGATGCGGCCGTAGCCGGCGATGGTGCGGTCGAAGAAACGGCCCGTGGCGTGGTACAGGCGGCCGTGCTTTTCCTCCTCGGCCCCTTCGGGCTGGTGGCGCAGCAGCCGTGCGCACAGCATGGGCGTGAGCGTCAGCGAGACCACGGCCGAGATCAGGATGGCCACCGCCATGGTGATGGCGAACTCGTGGAACAGCCGCCCCACCACGTCGCCCATGAACAGCAGCGGGATCAGCACGGCGATCAGCGAAATCGTCAGCGAGATGATGGTGAAGCCGATCTGCTTGGCGCCCTTGAGCGCGGCCTGCATGGGCGGCTCGCCCTTTTCCACGAAGCGCGCGATGTTCTCGATCATCACGATGGCATCGTCCACCACGAAGCCGGTGGAGATCGTCAGCGCCATCAGCGTGAGGTTGTTGATGGAAAAACCGGCCAGGTACATCACGCCGAAGGTGCCGATCAGCGACAGCGGCACGGCAAAGCTCGGGATCAGCGTGGCCGAGGCGCTGCGCAGGAAGACGAAGATCACCGCCACCACCAGGGCGATGGCCAGCATCAGCTCCAGCTGCATGTCGTTGACCGAGGCGCGGATGGTCACCGTGCGGTCGGTCAGCACCTGCACGTCCAGCGAGGCCGGCAGCGTCTCCTTGAGCTGGGGCAGCAGCGCCTTGATGCGGTCCACCGTCTCGATCACATTGGCGCCGGGCTGGCGCCGGATGTTGAGGATCACGCCCGCGCGCGAACCGCCTTCGGGCGTGCCGGCCCAGGCGGCCAGGCGCGTGTTCTCGGCATCGTCCACGGTCTGGGCGATGTCGGACAGGCGCACGGGCAGGCCGTTCTTGAAGGCGATGATGAGGTTGCGGTACTCGGCCGCCGACTGCAGCTGGTCATTGGCATCGATGGTGGAGGCGCGCGCCGGGCCGTCGAAGCCGCCCTTGGCCTGCTTGACGTTGGCGGCGGCGATGGCGGTGCGCACATCATCCAGCGTCATGCCCAGGCCAGCCAGCGCCGTCGGGTTGGCCTGGATGCGCACGGCAGGCCGGCGCCCGCCGGCAATCGCCACCAGCCCCACGCCGTTGACCTGCGAGAGCTTGGGCGCCAGGCGGTTTTCCACCAGGTCATTGACGCGGATCACCGGCAGCGAGGGCGAGGTGATGGCCAGCGTGAGGATGGGCGCGTCCGCCGGGTTGACCTTGCTGTACAGCGGGGGCATGGGCAGGTCGCTGGGCAGCAGGTTGGAGCCCGCGTTGATGGCGGCCTGCACCTGCTGCTCGGCCACGTCCATGGCCATGTCCAGCGCAAAGCGCAGCGTGATCACCGAGGCGCCGCCCGAGCTGGTGGACGACATCTGCGACAGTCCCGGCATCTGGCCCAGCTGGCGCTCCAGCGGCGCCGTGACGTTGGAGGTCATCACGTCGGGGCTGGCACCGGGGTACAGCGTGGTGACCTGGATGGTGGGATAGTCCACCTCGGGCAGGGCCGAGATCGGCAACAGCCGGTAGGCCAGCAGGCCGGCGATCAGCACCGCCACCATCAGCAGCGAGGTGGCGACGGGTCGCAGGATGAAGATGCGGGAAAGATTCATGGGGCCGCCTGGAAGGGCTTGCAGTCTTCAGGTGCCGGGGCGCTGCTCAGCGCCCGGCCGGAGCGGGAGCTGCGGGAGTTGCCGGAGCAGCAGGCGCAGAGGGAGCAGAAGGCGCGGCAGGTGCCGGGCCGGGCGAAGGCTGGGGCGATCCGGGCGACGGTGCCGGCGACCGGCCTGCGGGCGCGGAGCCTTCGGCCGCCGGCGCGGTCACGTTTCCGCCGTTGCCGCCGTTGCCGCCGTTACCGCCACTGCCACCGTTACCCCCATTGCGCTGCCCACCGCGCTCGGCACGCAGCTTCTGCAGGTAGGCCTTGCGCTCGTCGGGGTTCATGGTCGCCAGCTTGGCGCGCACATCGGGCGGCAGGTTGCGCATGCCGCGCGGCTGGCCGGAGGCATCCTGCACGGCCTGGTCCACCTTCTGCACCTTGTCGGGCTCGATCACCGTGACCTTGGCGCCTTCGCGCAGGCGGTCAATGCCATCGACCACCACCTGCTCGCCGGGCTTGAGTTCGCCCTTCACGCTCACCCGGTCGCCATCGGTCACGCCCACGGCAATGCGCCGCTGCGTCACCGTGCCATCCTCCTGGACCAGGTAGACGTAGTTGTTCTGCACGGCCGTGGTCGGCACGGTCAGCGCCTGCTCCAGCCGGTCCACTTCCAGCTTGACGTTGACGAACTGGTTGGCGAACAGCCGGCCCTCGGCATTGTCGAAGGCGGCCTTGGCCTTGATGGTGCCGGTGGCGATGTCGATGCTGTTGTCCACCGCATTGAGGCGGCCGCGCCCCAGTTGCTGCTTGAGGTCCCGGTCCCACAGCTCCACGGGCAGCTCGCGCCCCTCGGCCAGGCGCCGTGCCAGCGTGCCCACATGGGCCTCGGGCACGGAAAACACCGCATCGATGGGCTTGACCTGGGTGATGGTGACGATGCCGTTGGCATCCGAAGGATTGACCACATTGCCCCGGTCGGCCTGGCGCAGGCCCAGCCGGCCCGCAATGGGCGCCGTGATGCGCGTGTAGCTCAGTTGCAGCTTGGCCGCATCGGCCTGGGCCTGGTCGGCGGCCACCGTGCCCTGGTACTGGCGCACCAGCGCAGCCTGGGTATCGACCTGCTGGCCGGCAATGGAATCCTGGGCCTGCAGCTCCTTGTAGCGCTGCAGGTCCAGCTGGGCGTTCTTGAGCAGCGCCTGGTCGCGCTGCAGCGTGCCCTGGATCTGGTTGAAGCTGGCCTGGAAGCTGCGCGGATCGATCTCGGCCAGCAGCTGGCCGGCCTTGACCTCGTCGCCTTCCTTGAAATGCAGGCGCAGCAACTCGCCCGACACCTTGGCGCGCACCACGGCCGTGGCGCGCGGGTTCATGGTGCCGATGGCGCTGATCAGCACGCGCATGTCGCGCCGCTCCACCACGCCCACGGACACCGGCTGCGCCTGGGCACCCATGGCGCCGGGGCCGCCAGGCCCACCCGGCCCGCCGGGGCCGCGCCGGCCGCCTCCCGCACGCCCGCCACCCGGGCCGGGCGCACCGGCCGAGGCCTGCTCGCCCTGGGCCGGCGCCCGCTTGTTCCACCACCACAGCCCGCCCCCCGCCACCAGGGCCAGTGCCACCACGCCCCACATCAGGGCGGGCCGTACCCGGCCGCGCTGGCGTACGCCGTGGGCATCTGCAACAAAGGGGCTGCTTGACAGGCGTTTCATGGTCACTGCGGGAAGTCGTGGGAGGAAACCGTGGGTCCGGCCCCGGAACGGGGAACGGCGGCGGATGCGGCTATGGTAGCCAGTCCCATGCTCTCCAAAACGAGGCAGATCGCCGTTTTACGCAGGCATTACCCCCGCTTTACCCCGGCTTTACCCGCTCTGACATGGTCGTTTTCGGAACAGGTCGAGCACCCGTCGGCAGGGTCTCAGACAGGGCACGGCGCTCAAAACACTGTTGACCCAGGCACGGCCAATGCGGGGCGCATCAGCCCGAAAGTCCATTGAAAACAAGGCATTGCACCGCACCCCGGCGCGGCCCGCGCCTCACCCCCCGTTGGACTGCCCCCCGCGCTTGTGGCTACGATGCGCGGCCGCCGGCCTGCAAGCGCAGGCCGCCATCCATCCGTCCCAGGAGAACACCATGACGACTGCCAACCCACGCCTGACCGACCACCCCGAAGAAGCCGCCGTGCGCGTGCCGCTGGAGCTGTACATGCGCGGCCATGCCGAGGACAACAGCGCCCACATGCGCGCCGCCTTCATGCCCACCGCCCGCATCGAAAGCGTGCGCGAAGGCCCGCTGACCTCCTGGGACATCGACACCTACTGCGCCCGCTTCAAGGGCCAGCCCGCCGCCGACGAGGCCACGCGCCGCCGCAGCATCGACGCCATCGACATCGGCGGCACGGCGGCCAGCGCCAAGATCACCCTGGTGCACGGTGCCATCACCTTCATCGACTACTTCGTGCTGCTCAAGACCGAGGCCGGCTGGAAGATTGCCAACAAGGCCTTCCATGCGGTGGTCTAACCCACCCCGCACACCAGGGGCGTAATGCCCTCGGGTCCGTCATCCTCCAGCGGCTGCGGGGGCTGGGCTGCGGCGAGCTTGCCTTCTTCCACCGTCATGCCGCGCGGCAGGGCCACGCCGTTCTTGGCGGCCAGGACCTCGGCCATGATGCTGACGGCGATTTCGGGAGGCGTCTTGCTGCCTATGTACAGGCCGATGGGGCCGCGCAGGCGCGCCAGCTGCGCGCCGCCCAGGCCGAAGTGCTCGCTCAGGCGCTGCAGGCGCAGCGCGGTGTTGCGGCGCGAGCCGATGGCGCCCACGTAGAAGGCCGGGGATTCCAGGGCTTCCATGAGGGCCAGGTCGTCGAGCTTGGGATCGTGCGTGAGGCCGATGATGCAGGTGCGCGCATCGGCGCGCATGGTGCGCACGAGGTCGTCGGGCATCTCGCGCGACAGCTGCACGCCGGCCACGCTCCAGTGGCGGCTGTATTCCTCGCGCGGGTCGCAGACGGTGACCGCAAAGCCGTTGAACAGCGCCATGGTGGCCAGGTATTCGGACAGCTGGCCTGCGCCGATGAGCAGCATGCGGTACTCGGGCCCGAAGCTGTTGGCGACCTGCTGCCCGTCATGCACCAGCGGCTCGGGTGCGTCGCTGACCTGCTGGGCGACCTGGCCGGTGGCCTTGTCCACGGTGCGCCGCACCATGCGGCCTTCGTCCAGCCATTGGACGAGTTGCTGCAGCGCAGCAGCGTCGGGATTGAATTCGAGCAGCAGCTCCAGCGTGCCGCCGCAGGGCAGGCCGAAGCGGTGGGCCTCGTCGGCGCTGACGCCGTAGCGCAGCAGCCGGGGTGCGCCGTCGCGCAGGGCGTCGGCGTCCGAGGCGTGGCTGTAGCGGGCGATCAGGTCGTCCTCGATGCAGCCGCCGGACACGGAGCCGACCACGGCGCCCGAGGCCCCCAGCGCCATGATGGAGCCGATGGGCCGGGGCGACGAGCCCCAGGTGCGCACCACCGTGGCCAGCAGCGCGCGCTCGCCCTGAGCGCGCCATTGCGCGAGGTGGCGCAGAACATGAACATCCAGGTTTTCCATTGCAAATCTCCACGCCGGCACCTGGCTTGCCTGTGCAGCTGGGCGCCTGGCGTTTTTCGGCGGCTATTGTCTCTCTGCATCAAGAAGGGTGCAGCAGCATGTAAAAAGGGCTTGGTAGCGCAGGGCGAAGCGTAGAAGCCACAACAAATCTGAGGCCAGAGACGCCGAGCAAGAGCCGCCTCGCGGCGAGGGCGTCGTCCCCCTCCCGCGAAGCGAGAGAGAGGGGGAAGCGGCGCAGCCGCTCAGGGGGAGCGCCCTAGTACCGCGAGAGCAGCCAGCCAGCCCCGAGAACGACGACGATGGCCAGCCCCCAGCACCACAGCGGGATGGCGCGGCGCGAGCGTTCCTCGGCCTCGGTGGCCGGTGCGGCATCCAGCGGCGTGGCCACGCCGGCTGCGGCGTCGTGCTCCCAGGCCTGGGCGTCCACGGTGGGCTCGATGTGGCCGGTTTCATCGGCCAGGCCGGCAGGCAGGTGGGACAGGTCGGCGGTGTCGCCTGCATCGGCAGGCGCTGCCGGCGCGCGCGGGTGGCGCTGCTGCATCAGCGTGTCGAATCGCGCGAAGAAGTCGTCGGCCATGTTGCGCGCGGCGCCGTCGATCAGCCGCTGGCCCAGTTGGGCGATCTTGCCGCCGACCTGGGCCTGCACGCTGTAGCTGAGCAGGCAGCGCGGCTGGCCTGCGGCGTCGTCGGGCTCGGGGGTGAGGGTGACGTCGGCCTCGCCCTTGCCGAAGCCGGCCACGCCGCCCTGGCCTTCAAAGGCGATGCGGTAGCGCTCGGGCGGCGTGATGTCGGACAGCGTGACCTTGCCGCTGAACTTGGCCGATACCGGCCCCACCTTGACCGCCATGCCCACGGCGTACTGATCATCGCCCAGGGGTTCGAAGCGGTCGCAGCCGGCCAGGCAGGCCTTGAGCGTTTCGGGATCGTTGAGCGCCTCCCAGGCCTGCTGCTGGCTGACGGCAAGGGAACGGCTGGCTTGCATTTCCATGGCAATTCCTTTCTGCGATGGGGGTGGCCGCAAGCGGCTCAGCGGCCTGGCGCCGCCAGCAGCCGCGCCAGGTGACCGGCCAGCTGCTGCAGCGATTCCAGGTTGTGTACCGCAAGCATGGCATGGGCATGACGATGCAGCACGGCCGCCCCCTGGGCCAGTGGGGCATACCCGTCAAAGCGCAGCAGCGGGTTGAGCCACAGCAGCCGCGCGCTGTGGCGGCGCAGCCAGGCCAGTTCGCGGTCCAGCTCGGCGGCATCGCCGGTGTCCAGGCCGTCGCTGATGATGAGCACCAGGGTGCGCCGGCCCACCAGGCCTGAAACCCGGTGGCGCGCATGCAGGCGGCGCAGTTCGCCCAGGCTGCTGCCCAGGCGCGTGCCGCCGCCAAAGTCGGCAATGGCGGCGTTGGCGCGCTCGAGCATGGCGTCGGTATCGGCCTGGGCAAAGGCCGGGCCCAGGTCGCGCAGCTCGGTACCGAAGCTGAAGACCTGGCGGCGCAGGCCCGCATGGCGCTGCGTGCTGGTGGCCGCGTGCAGAAAGGCCAGCAACAGCCGCGCATAGCGCTCCATGGAGCCCGAGACATCGACCAGGGCCAGCCAGGGCAGCGGCAGGCGCCGGCGTTCGCGCCGCAGCAGCTGCAGCATTTCGCCGCCATGGTGCGATGCCGCACGCAGGCTGGCAGCCCAGTCGGGCACCGCGCCGCGCTGGCCGGTGCGCGTGCGGCGGCTGCGGTAGCGGGGCAAGGGAAGGGCAATGTCCCTGGCCAGGCGCTGCACCAGCAGGTATTCGCTGGCGCTGAGCTGGTTGAAGTCGGCATGGCGCAGGCGGTGGCGCTCGCTGGCCGTCATGGCGGCGTCCAGCTTCAGCTCTTCATCGACGGCGGCCCTACCCTCGCCTGCCTGGCGGGGCGACAGGGCTTCCTGCACGCGCGGGCGGTGGCGCGGCGCGGACGGCCGGGGCGCCTGCGGCAGCAACTGGGCCAGCAGTTGCCGGGCCACGTCGGGATTGCGGAAGTAGGCGTCGAACAGTTCGTGGAACACGGCGCGGTCCTGGGCGTTGCTCACAAATACGGCCTCCAGCGCTGCGGCCATGTCCTCGCGCGCCAGGCCGACCAGGGACAGGGCCTGCTGGGCCAGCGCCATGCGCCCGCCATCCACGGGCACGCCCGCGCGGCGCAGCGCACGCGCAAAGCCGACCAGGTTGCCAGCGAGCTTGCCGCTGCGCGCATCGCCCAGCCAGCTGGTGCGCTCGCCCCCATCGGCGGCACCGGCTGCACCAGCCTTCACGGCGCGGGCTCCGGCGCCAGCAGTTGCTGCAGCCGCTCGGGCGTGAGCGCGGCCACGTCCTCGCGCTGCTTGAAGAGGATGCCGGCCGTGTCGTGCACGACTTCGGGATCGACCACCAGGGTGTCCAGCGCCACCAGGGCCTTGGCCCATTCCACGCTTTCGGCAATGCCGGGCACCCGCTGGAAGGCGTCGGCAAAGGGCTGGCTGCGCAGCCGCCCCACGAAGCTCGCCACCTGGGCGGTCAGGGCCTGCCCGGCCCCGGGCACCAGGGCGCGCACGATGGCCAGCTCGCGCTCGCGCCCGGGATAGTCCAGCCAGTGGTAGAGGCAGCGGCGCTTGACGGCGTCGTGCAGGTCGCGCGTGCGGTTGCTGGTGAGCACGGTCACGGGCGGCACGCGTGCCGCCACCGTGCCCAGCTCGGGAATGCTGACCTGGTACTCGCCCAGGTATTCGAGCAGGAAGGCCTCGAAGGGCTCGTCGGCGCGGTCGATCTCGTCGATCAGCAGCACGGCGCCGGGCTCGGGCTGCTGCAGGGCCTGCAGCAGCGGGCGGCTTACCAGGTAGCGCTCCTGGTACACCTCCTGCTCGGCGCGCTGCATGCGGTCCTGCTGCGGTGCGGCCGCGGGCTGCGCCGAGGCCAGCTCGGCCGCGCGCAGGTGCAGCAGCTGGGCCGCGTAGTTCCATTCATACAGCGCCTCGCGTTGCTCCATGCCGTCATAGCACTGCAGCCGGATCAGGCGGCGCGCCAGCACGCGTGCCAGCGCCTGGGCCAGCGCGGTCTTGCCCACGCCGGGCTCGCCCTCCAGCAGCAGCGGCCGCTGCAGCCGCAGGGCCAGGAAGACGGCCGTGGCCAGGCGCCGGTCGGCGAAATAGCCTTCGGCCTGCAGCGCGGCGACCAGGGCGTCTATGGAGGCAATGGCTTGCTCGGAAGGCATCCGCCGTGTCACCCCAGCATCTGCGATACCGCACGCTGCGTCTGCACGCTGATCAACTGCGCCCGGTAGCGCGCGCTGGCATGCAGGTCGCTGTTGAGGTCGGCATGGTCGATCAGCACCTGGGCGGCCGCGTCGGGCGTGAAGCTCTGGTTGAGCGCGGCCTCCAGCCCCGCATGGCGGAACACGCTGAGCCCGGCGCCCGTGATGGCCACGCGCACGCCGCTGTCGGTCTGGGCGACGAAGACGCCCACCAGGGCGAAGCGCGAGGCGGGCTGCTTGAACTTGAGGTAGGCGGCCTTCTTCGGCACGGGAAAGCGCACGGCCGTGATCAGCTCGCCGCTGCCCAGCGCCGTGGTGTACATGCCCTGGAAGAAGTCGTCGGCCGCGATCTCGCGCCGGTCGGTGACGACGGTGGCGCCCAGGCCCAGCACGGCGCTGGGGTAGCAGGCAGCGGGGTCGTTGTTGGCCAGCGAGCCGCCGATGGTGCCGCGCGCACGCACCTGGCGGTCGCCGATGCCGCCGGCCAGCTCGGCCAGGGCCGGGATGGCGGCCTGGACCTGCGGGTTGGCGGCCACATCGGCATGGCGCGTCATGGCGCGGATTTCCACGGTCTGGCCGTTGACGGCAATGCCGGCCAGGCCCTGGACGCGGTTCAGGTCCACGATCTGTTCGGGCCGCGCCAGGCGCAGGCGCATCGATGGCAGCAGGCTCTGGCCGCCGGCCAGGTACTGGCCGCCCTGCGCGGCCAGCGCGGCGGCGTCGGCCGTGGTGCCGGGGGCTTCATAGGTGAATGCGTACATGGCGCTCTCCTCAGGAGGTGGCTGCGGCGTCGATGGCCGACCAGACACGGTGCGGGCTGGCCGGCATGTCCAGGTCCCTGACACCCAGGGGATGCAGTGCGTCGAGCACGGCATTGATGACGGCGGGCGGCGAGCCGATGGCCCCCGCCTCGCCGCAGCCCTTGGTGCCCAGCGGGTTGTGCGTGCAGGGCGTGCAGACGGTGCCTAGCTTGAATTCGGGGAAGTCATCGGCGCGCGGCATGGCGTAGTCCATGAAGCTGCCGGTGAGCAGCTGGCCGGTCTCGCGGTCGTAGACGCAGTTTTCCAGCAGCGCCTGGCCTATGCCCTGGGCCACGCCGCCGTGCACCTGGCCCTCGACGATCATGGGATTGATGATGGTGCCGAAATCGTCCACGGCGCTGAAGCGGTCCACGCGCACCACGCCCGTGGCCGGGTCCACCTCGACCTCGCAGATGTAGGTGCCTGCGGGAAAGGTGAAGTTGGTGGGGTCGTAGAAGGCGGTTTCGTTGAGGCCGGGCTCCAGCTTGTCCAACGGGTAGTTGTGCGGCACATAGGCGGTGAGCGCGATCTGGGCGAAGGGGATTTTCTTGTCGGTGCCGCGCACCGTGAACTCGCCGCCCGCGAAGTCGATGTCGGCGTCGCTGGCCTCCATCAGGTGGGCTGCGATCTTCTTGGCCTTGGCCTCGATCTTGTCCAGCGCCTTCATGATGGCCGCGCCGCCCACGCTGATGGAGCGCGAGCCATAGGTGCCCATGCCGAACGGCACACGGCCCGTGTCGCCGTGGACGATGTCCACGTTCTCCACGGGTATCCCCAAGCGCGCGGCCACCACCTGGGCAAAGGTGGTCTCGTGCCCCTGGCCATGGCTGTGCGAGCCCGTGAACACGGTGACGCTGCCCGTGGGGTGCACGCGCACCTCGCCGCATTCGAACAGGCCTGCCCGCGCGCCCAGGGCGCCCGCGATGTTGCTGGGCGCCAGGCCGCAGGCCTCGATGTAGCTGCTGTAGCCCAGGCCGCGCCTGAGGCCCCGCGCCTCGCTGTCGGCCCGGCGCGCGGCAAAGCCGGCCACGTCGGCCAGGGCCTCGGCCTTGTCCATGCAGGCGCCATAGTCGCCCACGTCGTACTGCAGGGCCACGGGCGTCTGGTAGGGAAAGCTGGTGACGAAGTTGCGCCGCCGGATCTCGGCCTGGGACAGGTTCAGCTGCCAGGCGCAGCGGCTGACCAGGCGCTCCAGCAGGTAGGTGGCCTCGGGCCGGCCCGCGCCCCGGTAGGCATCGACGGGGGCGGTGTGGGTGAACCAGGCATCGACTTCCACATAGACCTGGGGCGTGGCGTACTGGCCGGCCAGCAGGGTGGCATAGAGGATGGTGGGCACGGCGCTGGCGAAGGTGCTCAGGTAGGCGCCCAGGTTGGCATCCGTGTGCACGCGCATGGCCAGGAACTTGCCGCTGGCGTCCATGGCCATCTCGGCATGGCTGACGTGGTCGCGGCCATGCGCGTCGGTGAGGAAGGACTCGCTGCGGTCGGCCGTCCACTTGATGTTGCGGTTGAGCTTTCGCGCACCCCAGGTCAGGCAGACATCCTCGGCATACAGGAAGATCTTGGAGCCGAAGCCGCCGCCCACGTCGGGCGCGATCACGCGCACCTTGTGCTCGGGCAGGCCCATGACGAAGGCCGTCATCAGCAGCCGCTCGACGTGCGGGTTCTGGTTGGCCACGTACAGCGTGTACTCGTCATTGGCGCGGCTGTAGCTGCCGATGGCCGCGCGCGGCTCCATGGCGTTGGGGATCAGGCGGTTGTTGACCAGGTCCAGCTGGGCGATGTGGGCGGCGCCCGCAAACACGGCATCCACGGCGGCCTTGTCGCCGATGGCCCATTTGTAGCAGTGGTTGTCGGGGGCGATGTCATGCACCACCGCGCCGGGCACGCTGCCGGCCGCCGCGTCGGCCACCAGCACCACGGCGGGCAGCGGGTCGTAGTCCACCTCCACCAGCTCGGCCGCGTCGCGCGCCTGCTCCAGCGTCTCCGCCACGACCATGGCGACCTGGTCGCCCACGTAGCGCACCGTGTCCAGCGCCAGGATGGGGTGCGGCGGCTCCTTCATGGGCTCGCCGTTGGTGCTGGTGATCAGCCAGCCGCAGGGCAGGCCGTTGATCTTGTCGGCCGCCACGTCGGCGCCCGTGAGCACGCCGATGACGCCGGGCGCGGCCTTGGCCGCATCGGTGGAAACGGAGCGCACACGCGCATGCGCGTGCGGCGAGCGCACGAACACCGCATGGGCCTGGGCGGCCAGCGCGATGTCGTCGGTGTACTGGCCCGCGCCCGTGAGGAAGCGGTAGTCCTCCTTGCGCTTGACGGGCTCGCCGATGTGGGGGAGCTTGGAAAAGTCGGATGCACCCATGGCTGTCTCCTTGTGGTGGCCTGCGGCGCTCAGGCCGCAGGCCCTGCCATGGCCTGGCTGCCCTTTTTCACGGCGGCCACGATGTTCTGGTAGCCCGTGCAGCGGCACAGGTTGCCCTCCAGCGCCTCGCGGATCTCGCGATCGCCCGCGCACGGCTGGCGCTGGCACAGGTCAACGGCGCTCATGACCATGCCCGGCGTGCAAAAGCCGCATTGCAGGCCGTGGCACTCCTTGAAGGCCGCCTGCATGGGGTGCAGGCCGCCGTCGATATCCGCCAGCCCTTCGATGGTGCGCACCTCGCAGCCTTCGGCCTGCACGGCCAGCATGGCGCAGGACTTGACGGCGTGGCCGTCGACGATGACGGTGCAGGCCCCGCACTGGCTGGTGTCGCAGCCCACATGCGTGCCGGTCAGGCGCAGGTGCTCGCGCAGCGCATGCACGAGCAAGGTGTTGGGCGGAACGTCGATGCGCTGCGCGCGCCCGTTGACGGTGAGCTGGACATTCATCGTGCTGTCTCCTGCCTGTGATCGGCGGTGATCTGGAAGGTGGGGGAACGCCGGGAACCTCGCCTGCCATGGTCGCCCTGCCCGCAGGCGCCCGTTCTAGGGTTGACCCGCAAGCCCGGGCCGGGCGGCGCGGATATTCTCAAAATGACACAGTCTTCACCGCAGCCGCAGCCCGCACCGCTTGCGCCTGCGCGCCCCGGCCTCGACCGTGCCAGCCTGCCAGCCCGTTCGCAATCTTTGCCAGCCAGCCACAGGAGTCCCCGCCCCATGTTCGCCCTGAGCCCCGACGCCGCGCAGCCCTGCCCCGCCGATCCGCGCCACCAGCAGGTCGCCCGGGCCCGCAGCCTGGTTTTCGGCGATCAGGCGCTGGCCGGCTCACCGCCCGGCATCGCACCCTGGCTGTGGCGCTCCTGGCAGCGCTGCCTGGCGGCAGGCCGCCGCCCGGACGAGCGCGTGGTCTACGAAGCATTGGGGCCGCATGCGCTGCGCCAGACCCGTGATGGCCATGAGGTGCTGCTGCAGGCCGCGCGCCCCGTGATGGCCCAGCTGGTGGGCGCCGTGGGCGCCATGCACTACTTCAGCCTGCTGACCGATGCACGCGGCACGGTGCTGGAGGTGCAGGGGCCGCTGGAGCGCAGCGACATCCGCGTGCAGGCCATCGCCCGCGTGGGCGTGGACCTGTCCGAGCAGGGCGTGGGCACCACGGCCATTGGCGCGGCCCTGGCCGAACACGGCCCCGTCTGGCTGCACCGGGCAGAGCATTTCTTCGAGGCCAACCGCCACTACAGCTGCGCGGGTGCGCCGCTGTCCGGCCCGGACGGGAGCTGCCTGGGCATGCTGGACATCACGGGCGTGGATGTGCCGGAGCGGCCCGAACTCATGCACCTGGCGCTGCGCTGCGCCCGCGCCATCGAGGACCGCCTGCTGCGCGCCCTGCCCCACGCGCTGCTGCTGCACCTGAACTGGCCCGGCGGGCCGCTGGGCCAGGAGGGCGAAGGCCTGCTGGCCGTGGACGCCGAAGGGCATGTGGCGGGCAGCAATACCCTGGCCCGCCAGCTGGTGCCCCAGCCGCTGTCGCTGCCGGGCCAGCCGCTGCACTGCAGCGAACTGCTGGCCATGCCCTGGACGGCGCTGGTGGACCATGCGCGCCAGCGCCCCAACGAGCCGCTGCGCCTGCCGCTGTGGTCGGGCCTGCGGCTGCAGGCCCTGGTGCAGCCCGGCCCCCAGCTGCGCCAGCTGCTGCCTGCGCTGGGCACGGCGGCACTCGCTGCCGCCGCCCAGGCCAGCCCGCTGCGCGCCAGCGAGGGCGTGCTGATCGAGCAGGCCCTGCAGGACGCCCAGGGCAATGTGACCCGGGCCGCCCGCGCGCTGGGCATCAGCCGGGCCACGCTGTACCGCAAACTGGGGGCCCGCAAGCCACACACCACCACTTGAACGGGACGTTTCCTCGGGTTCACACGGATTTCTTTTAGGGGGAGCAGGCCGCCTGCGGCGGTCGGGTCTCCGTAGAATCGACGGCTTTGGTCCATGCGCCGACAAGAGCGCTGCGCGCCGGCCTACAGGCTGGCGTACGGCGACGGACCCAATACAGCCTACTTTTTGGAGACACCATGCAGGCTTTGCTCAAATTCTCAAGGGGGGTCGACTGGCTCAACAGCCTGGTCGGGCGATGGCTTATCTGGCTGATCCTGGCCTCCACGGTCATCAGCGGCATCAATGCCATCGTTCGCAAGGTGTTGCACACCAGCTCGAACGCCTACCTCGAAGTGCAGTGGTACCTGTTCGCGGCCTCCTTCCTGCTGGCCGCCGGCTACACGCTGCTGCAGGGCGAGCATGTGAAGGTGGATGTGATCGCCAGCCGCCTGTCCAAGCGCACGCAGATCTGGATCGACATCTTCGGCTTCGTCTTCTTCCTGACCCCCATGGCGCTGGCCATCCTGTGGTTCGGCACGCCGTTCGTGATCCAGGCCATGCAGACCGGCGAGATGTCGGGCAATGCAGGCGGCCTGGTGCGCTGGCCCGTCTACCTGATGATCCCCATCGGCTTCGGGCTGCTGCTGCTGCAGGGCATGTCGGAGCTGATCAAGCGCATCGCCTTCCTGAAGGGCCTGATCGACGATCCCACGGCCAAGAAGGGCGAGAAGACCGCCGAGGAAGACCTGGCCGACGCCCTGCGCGGGCTGGCAGGTGCCAAGGACAAAAGCGGGCAAAGCGCCTGATCGGGGAAACAGACATCATGGAATTCGTGATCCACAACCTGGCCCCGATCATGTTCGCGGGGCTGATACTTTTCCTGCTCGTGGGTTTTCCCGTGGCATTCAGCCTGGGCGCCTGCGGACTGTTCTTCGCCTTTGTCGGCATCGAACTGGGCGTGCTGCCCGAAGCCCTGCTGCAGGCCCTTCCGCTGCGCATCTTCGGCATCATGCAGAACGAGACGATGCTGGCCATACCGTTCTTCACCCTCATGGGGCTGATACTGGAGCGAAGCGGCATGGCCGAGGACCTGCTGGAGACCGTGGGCCAGCTCTTCGGCCCCGTGCGCGGCGGCGTGGCCTTTGCGGTGATCTTCGTGGGCGCGCTGCTGGCGGCGACCACGGGCGTGGTCGCGGCATCGGTGATCTCCATGGGCCTGATCTCCCTGCCCATCATGATGCGCTACGGCTATGACCGCCGGGTGGCCTCGGGCGTGATCGCGGCCTCCGGCACGCTGGCGCAGATCATTCCGCCGTCCCTGGTGCTGATCGTGCTGGCCGACCAGCTGGGCCGCAGCGTGGGCGACATGTACAAGGGCGCCTTCCTGCCGGGCCTGATGCTGACGGGCTGCTATGCGCTGTTCATCGTCGTGCTGGCCATCTTCAAGCCCGCCATGGTTCCCGCCCTGCCGCCCGAGGCGCGCACGCTGCGCGAGCCCAATGGCAATTCCGGCCTGCCTTCCACCCTGGTGCTGACGCTGCTGTGCGTGGCCGCCTCCATCGTGGTGGGACAGTACATGCCCCAGCTGCACACCTGGTGGTCCGGCGATGTGGTGGAGAAGGTCGCGCTGGACGAGACCATCGTGGTGTCCATGTGCTTCGGCGTGGCCCTGGCCTTCATCGCCGCCATGTTCAACAAGCTCACGGGCCTGCACCTGCTCAGCCGCATGGCCGAGCGCGTGACCTTCGTGCTGATCCCGCCGCTGCTGCTGATCTTCCTGGTGCTGGGCACCATCTTCCTGGGCGTTGCAACCCCCACCGAAGGCGGCGCCATGGGCGCGCTGGGCGCGGCCATCATGGCCTTCGCTCGCGGCCGCCTGAACATGGACCTGCTCAAGCAGGCGCTGATGTCCACCACCAAGCTGTCGTGCTTCGTGATGTTCATCCTGATCGGCGCGACCATGTTCGGCCTGACCTTCCAGGGCGTGGACGGCCCCAAGTGGGTGGAGGAACTGCTGGTGTCCCTGCCCGGCGGCGAGATCGGCTTCCTGATCGTGGTCAACATCATGATCTTCGTGCTGGCCTTCTTCCTGGACTTCTTCGAGCTGTCCTTCATCGTCGTGCCGCTGCTGGCTCCCGTGGCCGACAAGCTGGGCATCGACCTGGTCTGGTTCGGCGTGCTGCTGGCCGTGAACATGCAGACCTCGTTCATGCACCCGCCCTTCGGCTTCGCGCTGTTCTTCCTGCGCAGCGTGGCCCCGGCCAAGGCCTACGTGGACAAGGTCACCAAGAAGATGACCGAGCCCGTGACCACCATGCAGATCTATGCAGGTGCCATCCCCTTCGTGGTGCTGCAGCTGTTCATGGTGGCCCTGATCATCATCTTCCCCGGCATCGTCTCCAGCGGGCTGGACAAGAAGGTGGAGTACGACCTGGACAAGGTGCGCCAGGAGATGGAGGCATCCATGCCCGAGGCCATCGACTTCAACGACCCCATGTTCAACGGCGACGGCGCGAACCAGTCGCCTGCCCCCGGAGCAACGCCTGGCGAGCCTTCGGCCCCGGGCAGCGAGGACGATGCACTCAAGGCGCTGCAGGACCAGTTGCAGCGCGAGCAACCGGCCACGCCGGGCGAGAGCAAGTCCGGCAGCTGATCGCAGGCTCCCTCAAGGACAGCAAAGGCCCCGCAACCGCGGGGCCTTTTTTCGTTCGGACCCCGGCGTGCGCCGGTCCCCTGCGCCCATGAAAAAAGCCGGGCAGTGCCCGGCTTTCCCGCATGACGCCCGAGGGCGCCGCGACTTCACAGCTTTTGCGCCGACATGAAGGCGTCGTAGCGCGCCTCGGCAAAGCGGAACCACAGCACCTCGTCGCGCTGGAAGTTGCGGTAGTCGCCGTAGATCTTCTTCCACGCAGGATTTTTCTCGGCCAGCTCCGCATAGACCGCCATGGTGGTCTTGTAGGAAGCATCGAGCACGGTCTGCGGGAAGGCCAGCACCTTGGCCTTGCTGGCCACCAGTTGCTTGAGCGCGCCGGGATTGCGCGCGTCGTAGCGGGCCTGGGTGACCACGTGGGCCTCGTGCGAGGCGGCCTGCACCATGGCGCGCTGCTCGGGCGTCAGCGCGGCCAGCGCCTTCTGGTTCACGTAGAACTCGAGGTTCAGGCTGCCTTCCCACCAGCCGGGGTAGTAGTAGAAAGGAGCGACCTTGTTGAAGCCCAGCTTGAGGTCGTCATAGGGGCCGATCCATTCGGCCGCATCGATGGTGCCCTTTTCCAGCGCCTGGTAGATTTCGCCGCCCGGGATGTTCTGGGGCACGCCGCCCATGCGCTCGATGATCCGGCCCGCGAAGCCGCCGATGCGGAACTTCAGGCCCTTGATGTCCTCGGGTGTCTTGACCTCCTTGCGGAACCAGCCCCCCATCTGTGCGCCCGTGTTGCCGCCCAGGAAGTTGACGATGCCGTATTCGGCATAGAACTCGCGCATCAGCTTGCCGCCGTTGCCGTCCACGATCCACGCCGTGAGCTGGCGCGAGTTCATGCCGAACGGAATGGCGCCGCCAATGGCGAAGGCCTCATTCTTGCCAAAGAAGTAGTAAGGCGCCGTGTGCGCGATCTCCACCGTGCCGTTCTGCACGCCATCGACCACGCCGAAGGCGGGCATCAGCTCGCCGGCCGCATGGACCGAGACCTCGAACTTGCCGCCCGACATCTCCTTGATCGCCTTGGAGAACACCTCGGCCGAGCCGTAGATGGTGTCCAGCGAGCGCGGGAAGCTCGACGCAAGGCGCCAGCGTATTGCCGCCTGAGCGTGAACGGCCGGTGCCGCTGCGGCAGTCAACACACCGGCCAGACCGGCGTGCTTGAGTGCTTTTCTTCTGTCCATCACTGTCTCCTCCTGGTTCGCTCTGCTTGAGAGCATTCAAAAAAGGCCGGACTGCTCTTGGCAGCCCGGCCCACATACTTTCTCGGAACAACAAAAAAAGCCCGCTGTCCCCTGCTGCATTCAACAGAGGGGACGCGGGCTTGGCCTGCAGGCTTGGAAGGCATGGACCGTCCTTGTGCGTGCTGCTGGCTGGGGAGACCTGGCCTTACAGCTTGGCCGTGGTCATGTAGCTGTTGTAGCGGAACTCCGAGAAGCGCTCCCACAGCAGCTGGTCGCGCTGGAAGGTGCGCAGGCTCTGGTTGATCTTCTTGAACATGGGCGACTTGGCGTCATGCTCGGCCATGATCTCCATGACGGCCTTGTAGCCGGCATCCATGAAGTCCTTGGGGAAGGCCTTGAGCTGGGTCTTGTCGGCCACCAGCTTCTTGAGCGCCACGGGGTTGTTGGCGTCGTACTTGGCCGTCATGTCGCGTGCCGCCACGTTGCAGGCTGCATCGACCATGGCCTTGTACTCGGGCGACAGGGCCGCATACGCCTTGGTGTTGATGAAGAACTCCAGCTCGGCGCCGCCTTCCCACCAGCCGGGGTAGTAGTAGTAGGGAGCGACCTTGTTGAAGCCCAGCTTCTGGTCGTCGTAGGGGCCCACGAATTCCACGGCATCCAGCGTGCCCTTTTCGAGCGCCTGGTAGACCTCGCCCACGGGCATGTTCTGGGCGACCACGCCGAGCTTGAGCATGGCGTCGCCGAACAGGCCGCCGCCCAGGCGCATCTTCAGGCCCTTGAGATCGGCCACCGACTTGATTTCCTTGCGGAACCAGCCGCCCATCTGGGTGCCCGTGTTGCCGGCGCTCTGGCTCTTGATGTTGTACTGCGCATAGAACTCGTCCATGAGCTTGCGGCCGCCGCCGTGCTCCATCCAGGCATCCATCTGGCGGGCGGTCAGGCCGAAGGGCACGGCGCAGCCGAAGGCGAAGATGTAGTCCTTGCCGGTGAAGTAATAGGGCGCCGTCAGCGCCATCTCGATGGTGCCGTTCTGAATGCCGTCGACCACGCCGAAGGCGGGCATCAACTCACCGGCCGCATGCACCGAGACTTCGAACTTGCCGCCCGACATCGCCTTGAGCGTCTTGGAGAACATTTCGGCCGAGCCGAAGATGGTGTCCAGCGACTTGGGAAAGCTCGCGGCCAGACGCCAGCGGATCGCCTCCTGGGCATGGACTGCGGGTGCGGCTCCCACAGCCAGCACGCCAGCGATTCCCGCATGTTTGATGATCGAACGACGGTCCATGAATGTCTCTCCGCGATGTGTTGTTTCAGTCAGAAAAAGCCCCCGCGCCCCCTTGCTGCGCAAGGTCCGCGGCCACCCCGAGGGGGCCGCTTTTTGCCTTGGGGCGACCCGGCGGCAAAAAAAACGCACGTTCGCACGTGCATTCACACTGTATCAGGTGGTATCGATTCTAAAAACGCCGCAAAGCAAGCGCGGACGGGGTTTTCCCCCGCGTAGTTCTGCTCGGCAGGCCGGCTGCCCGGCGCCGCTCAGGCCACCGCGCGCTCGGGTGCCAGATGGGCGCGCACCGAGGCCTCGATGCCCGCCGCATCCAGGCCCTGCAGGGCCAGCAGCTTTGCGGGATCGCCGTGCTCGATGAACTCGTCGGGCAGGCCCAGTTGCAGCAGCTGGCGCGTGATGCCGGCGGCCTGCAGCGACTCGGCCACGGCGCTGCCTGCGCCGCCCATGATGCAGCCCTCTTCCACGGTGACGATGAGCTCGTGCGTGGAGGCCACCTGGCGCAGCAGTTCCTCGTCCAGCGGCTTGGCCCAGCGCATGTTGACCACGGTGGCGTCCAGCGCCTCGGCCGCGGCCAGGGCCGGATACAGCAGGGTGCCGAAGGCCAGGATGGCGACCTGCTTCTTGGCAGACTCGCGGCGCACCTCGCCCTTGCCGAAGGGCAGGCCCTCCAGGCTCTCCAGCGGCGCCACACCCACGCCCGCGCCACGCGGGTAGCGCACGGCCACGGGATGGTCCTGCTCGTAGGCGGTGGTCAGCAGCTGGCGGCATTCGCGCTCGTCGGCCGGGCAGGCCATGCTCATGTGGGGAATGCAGCGCACGAAGGCGATGTCATACGCACCTGCGTGCGTGGCGCCATCGGCGCCGACCAGGCCTGCGCGGTCCAGCGCAAAGACCACGGGCAGCTTTTGCAGCGCCACGTCGTGGATCAACTGGTCGTAGCCGCGCTGCAGGAAGGTCGAATAGATGGCGACCACGGGCTTGAGGCCTTCGCAGGCCATGCCGGCCGCGAAGGTGACCGCATGCTGCTCGGCAATGCCCACGTCGTAGTAGCGGCCCGGAAAGCGCTTGTGGAACTCCACCATGCCCGAGCCCTCGCGCATGGCGGGGGTGATGCCCACCAGGCGCTGGTCCTTGTCCGCCATGTCGCACAGCCAATGGCCGAAGACCTGGGTGAAGGTCTGCTTCGGGGGCGTGGCCGGCTTGACCAGGCCCACGCTGGGGTCGAACTTGCCGGGGCCGTGGTAGGCCACGGGATCGGCCTCGGCCAGCTTGTAGCCCTGGCCCTTCTTCGTGACCACGTGCAGGAACTGCGGGCCCTTGAGGCTCTTGATGTTCTCCAGCGTGGGGATCAGCGAATCGAGGTCATGCCCGTCGATGGGGCCGATGTAGTTGAAGCCGAAGTTCTCGAACAGCGTAGCCGGCACGACCATGCCCTTGGCCTGCTGCTCCAGCCGCTTGGCCAGCTCCAGCAGCGGCGGCACCTGCTTGAGCACGCTCTTGCCCATGTCGCGTGCCTTGGCGTAGAACTGCCCGCTCATGAGCTGGGCCAGGTAGCGGTTGAGCGCGCCCACGGGTGGGCTGATGCTCATGTCGTTGTCGTTGAGGATGACCAGCAGGTTGGCATCGGTCACGCCGGCGTTGTTCAGCGCCTCGAAGGCCATGCCGGCCGTCATGGCGCCGTCGCCGATGACGGCGATGGCGCGGCGGTCCTCGCCCTTTTGCTTGGCAGCCAGGGCCATGCCCAGGGCGGCCGAGATGCTGGTGGAGGAGTGCGCCGTGCCGAAGGTGTCGTACGGGCTCTCGGCGCGCTGCGGAAAGCCCGACAGGCCGCCGAACTGGCGCAGCGAGGCCATGCGCTCGCGCCGGCCCGTGAGGATCTTGTGCGGATAGGTCTGGTGGCCCACGTCCCAGACCACGCGGTCGTAGGGCGTGTCGAACACCGCATGCAGCGCCACCGTCAGCTCCACCGTCCCCAGGTTGGAACTCAGATGCCCGCCGGTCTTGGAGACGCTGTCGAGCACATAGGCACGCAGTTGCTGGGCCAGGGCCTTGAGTTCGGCACGCGACAGACGCCTCAGATCCGCGGGATCGTCGATGGTCTGCAGCAGGGAGTAGGTGTTCGTGGTCATGCTAGGTATCTTGGAGCGGCAAGGCCGCGGTCCGTATTGTCAGTGGGTGCGGCTCACCACCATGTCGGCAAGCGCCGCCAACGCGCGGGTATCAGGCAGGCCGCTGCGCGCCAGCGCCGCGTGCGCCAGGGCGCACAGCTCGTCGGCATGGGCGCGGGCCTGGTCCAGGCCCAGCAGCGAGACGTAGGTCGGCTTGTCGTTGGCCGCGTCCTTGCCGGCCGTCTTGCCCAGGGTGGCCGAGTCGGCCACCACGTCGAGGATGTCATCCACCACCTGGAAGGCCACGCCCAGCGCCTGCCCGTAGTCGGACAGCGCCTGCCAGGCCTGGGCATCCACGCCCTCCTTGCAGGCCGCTCCCATGAGCACGCTGGCATGCAGCAGGGCGCCGGTCTTGAGGCGGTGCATCTCGCGCAGTTGGGCCTCGCTCAGTTGCAGGCCCACGCTGGCCAGGTCGATGGCCTGGCCACCGGCCATGCCCTGCGCGCCTGCGGCACGGCCCAGCAGCCGGCACAGCCGCGCCTGCAGGGCGTCCGGCATGCTGCCGGCCTGATCGGGCTCGGGAACGAGCAGCTCGAAGGCCAGCGCCTGCAGCGCATCGCCAGCCAGCAGGGCCGAGGCTTCGCCGAACTGCACATGCACCGTGGGCTTGCCACGGCGCAGCACGTCGTTGTCCATGCAGGGCATGTCGTCGTGCACCAGCGAATAGGCATGGATCAACTCCACCGCGCAGCCGGCACGCACGGCGGCGGGCTGCAGGCCATCGACGGCCTCCGCGGCGGCCCAGACCAGCAGCGGGCGCAGGCGCTTGCCGCCATCGAGCACGGCGTAGCGCATGGCCTCGCCCAGGCCCGCAGGCGCATCCACGCCCACCCATTGCGACAGCGCGCTTTCGGTGCGCGCCAGGCGATCGGTCATCCAGCAGGGGAAATCCAGCGCGCCGGGGCCGGCCGGCTGGGAAACATCGGAAGCGCAAGTCATCACGGCACTCATGGCAATCTTCAATCCTGGCTCCACGGGGCCAGCGTCCCCTCGTCAAGCACCTTGACCTGTTCCTGCACCGCGTCGAGCTGGCCGCGGCAATAGCCGAGCAGCTGCGCCGCGCGCTGGTAGCCTGTCAGCATCTGCTCCAGAGGCAGCTGGCCCGACTCGATCTGCGCGATGAGCTGCTCCAGCTCCTGCAGCGCGGATTCGTAACTGGTGGGCTCGGCAAGAGCCTTGGGAGCAGCCTTGGGCATGGTGCGATGGCGGTGCGTTGTGGGGAACCGACGATTCTAGGCGCCCCTCCATGACCGTGCCGCCAATAACCGGACAGCCCTTGACAGGCGGCATCCGGCGCGCGCAATACACGTACCGGGCATCCGGAAATAACCCCACGGGCTATAATCCCATTCCCCGTCAAACCGGCCCCTTGCCTGGGCATACGGTCGGGCTCATCGACAAGAGACAGCGCCTCGGGCGCCACTTCTTTTCACGTCGTGAAGCCTGCCTCCATGTCCAGGAACGGCCGGTTTTGCTTTTTCCAATCCCGTGCGCACGCGCACCCTCCCTGTGGGGAGTCTTTAGGTCAGGTCACCCATGTCTGATTTAAGTCTTCAACTGCAGCAGGCCGCAAGCCAACTACCAGTTTCCAGTTACTTCGACCCTGCGTTGTTCCAGCGCGAGTTGGAGACCATCTTTCAACGCGGCCCGCGCTACGTGGGCCACCAACTGGCCGTTCCCGAGATAGGCGACTACTACGCCCTGCCCCAGGAAAAGGAAGGCCGCGCTCTGGTGCGCAACGCCAAGGGGCAGGTGGAGTTGATCTCCAACGTCTGCCGCCACCGCCAGGCCGTGATGCTCAAGGGCCGGGGCAATCTGATGACCGAAGGCAAGGGCCATGCGGGGGGCAACATCGTCTGCCCGCTGCACCGCTGGACCTACAGCACCAGCGGCGAGCTGCTGGGCGCACCGCACTTCAGCCACGATCCCTGCCTGAACCTGAACAACTACCGGCTGCGCGAGTGGAACGGCCTGCTGTTCGAGGACAACGGCCGCGACATCGAGGCCGACCTCGCCGGCATGAAGCTGCGCGAGCAGCTGAGCTTCGAGGGCTTCGTGCTCGACCATGTCGAGATGCACGAGTGCAACTACAACTGGAAGACCTTCATCGAGGTCTACCTCGAGGACTACCACGTGGGCCCCTTCCACCCGGGCCTGGGCAACTTCGTGACCTGCGACGACCTGCAGTGGGAGTTTGCCAAGGAGTACTCGGTGCAGACCGTGGGCGTGGCGCCCGGCTTTGCCCAGCCCGGCTCGGACACCTACAGGAAGTGGCACGACGTGCTGCTGGCCTACCGCAACGGCGAGCTGCCCGAACGCGGCGCGATCTGGCTGACCTACTACCCCCACATCATGGTGGAGTGGTATCCGCACGTGCTCACGGTCTCGACCCTGCACCCGCTGGCGGTGGACCGGACGCTGAACGTGGTCGAGTTCTACTACCCCGAGGAGATCGCGGCCTTCGAGCCCGAATTCGTGCAGGCGCAAAAGGCCGCCTACATGGAGACCTGCATCGAGGACGACGAGATCGGCGAGCGCATGGACGCCGGCCGCAGGGCCTTGTACGAGCGCGGCGACAACGAGGTCGGCCCCTACCAGAGCCCCATGGAAGACGGCATGCAGCACTTCCATGAGTGGTATCGCGGCGTGATGGGTGACGCAGTCCCCGCACGCTGATCTGCTCCGGCTCTCCCGACGGCCCGCATTCGTGCGGGCCGTCTGCATTGGGCCGTCTGCATCGGGCCGTCTGTATTAGGCGGCAGGCCCGCTGCCCAGCTCCTCTGAATGCAAGCGCCCTGATGTGCCCAATGGGCAGGGCTGGCGGCGGCAATGCATCCCGAGGCAAGTCCAATGTCTTGGCTTATGCAATACAGTTCCTTGCGCGTGTCCCTGCCACGGCCCTGGGCCGTACGCAGCCAGGCGGCATGCGCCAAAAACAAAACCCAACCCTTTTCTCGTCCAGCGCCGCGGTCCTTGTGCGGCTCTATCCGGTCATTTATATGCAAGCCCTGTGGATGGTGGCGGCCGCATTCGTTTTTGCGGTCATGAGTGTGTGTGTGAAGTTCGCCTCCCAGGATTTCAACGCGGCGGAAATCGTCTTCTACCGCGGGCTGGTCAGCATGGTGGCGCTGTGGTGGCTGGCGCGCCACCAGGGCATCTCGCTGGCCACTCGCTACCCGCGCGAGCATGCCTGGCGCAGCTTCGTGGGCGTGACCTCCATGGGCGCCTGGTTCTACTCCATCGGCCATCTGCCGCTGGCCACGGCCGCCACCTTCAACTCCATGAGCAGCATCTGGATGGCGGTCTTTCTGATCGGCCAGGGCCTGCTGCTGCGCCACCAGCTGCGCCGCCAGCCCGAATCGCATGCGCTGCGCGCGCTGCCGCCGTTTCCCTGGAGCCTGGTCGCCACCGTGGCCCTGGGCTTCGTGGGCGTGATCCTGGTGCTGCGCCCCAGCGCGGCGCCGCAGGAATTCGTGGCCAGCGCGGGCGGCCTGATCGGCGGGGTGTTCGCCGCCATGGCCTATATGCAGGTGGCCACGCTGTCGCGCATGGGCGAGCCCGAGGCGCGCGTAGTCTTCTACTTCGCACTGGGCTCGGCCGTGGCCGGCGCCCTGGCCATGTGCTTCACGGGCGTGTCCGCCTGGCCGGGCTGGCGCGCGCTGTGGCTGCTGCCCGTGGGCGTGCTGGCCGCCGTGGCCCAGGTCTGCATGACGGCGGCCTACGCCTCGGCCAGCAACAGCCGCAACACCCTGGTCGTGGCCAACCTGCAGTATTCGGGCATCGTCTTCGCGGCCCTGCTGAGCCTGGCGATGTTCGGCGAAAGCGTGCCGCTGATCGGCTGGGCCGGCATTGGCCTGATCGTGGCCAGCGGCGCCCTGGCCACGGCCCTGCGTTCGCGCGGCTGACGCCGCCGGCCCGCATGGGGCCGTCGCATAATGGATCGGATCTTTTTGCCGCAGGCGCACCACCGCCTGCACAGGCCTTCGGAGTTCCGCATCCATGACTTCCAACACCACCTACCAGACCCACCAGACCCTGATCTCCGTCCAGGAGCTGGCCGCGCTGCAGGCCAGCGCCCGTCCGCTGATGGTCTTCGACTGCAGCTTCGACCTGGCCCAGCCTGCGGCCGGCAAGGCCCAGTATCTGCAGGCGCATGTTCCAGGCGCCGTCTTCGCCGATCTGGACCATGACCTCAGCGCCAAGCATGGCGTGCCCGGCGCACATGGCAGCGTGGCGGCCAGCGAGCAGGCCGCCTCGGGCGGCCGCCACCCGCTGCCCAACCGCGAACGCTTTGCCGTGTGGCTGTCCAGCATCGGTTTTTCCAACGACATGCAGGCCGTGGTCTATGACCGCAACGGCGCCAACTACTGCGGGCGCCTGTGGTGGATGCTGCAATGGGCCGGCCATGGCGATGTGGCCGTGCTCGACGGAGGTCTCCAGGCCTGGCAGGCCGAAGGCCAGCCCGTGGCATCGGGCGAGGAAAGCGCGCGCTTCCA
This sequence comes from Delftia sp. BGA-UO-ETr-SB1, assembly GCF_059567865.1. Classification (NCBI taxonomy): domain Bacteria; kingdom Pseudomonadati; phylum Pseudomonadota; class Betaproteobacteria; order Burkholderiales; family Comamonadaceae; genus Delftia; species Delftia sp. BGA-UO-ETr-SB1. Next base: position 333,332 of record NZ_JCAQOW010000005.1, read on the forward strand.
GTCCAACTTCGAGCTGCGCGAGCCGCTGCAGCAACTGGCAACGGCGCAGCAGGTGCTCGATGCACTGGGCAGCGCAGGCCAGACCGTGGTCGATGCACGCGCCCCGGCCCGCTACCGCGGGGAGGTCGAGCCGCTGGACCCTGTGGCCGGCCACATCCCGGGCGCGCTCAACCGGCCCTTCACCGAGAACATCGCTGCCGACGGCCGCTTCAAGCCTGCCGCCCTGCTGCGCGCAGAGTTCGACCAGTTGCTGGCAGGCCGCGATCCGGCCAGCGTGGTGCACCAGTGCGGCAGCGGCGTGAGCGCGCTGCCCAACCTGCTGGCCATGCGCATTGCGGGACTGCCGCCTGCAAGGCTGTTCGCGGGCAGCTGGAGCGAGTGGTGCAGTGACCCGAAGAGGCCGGTGGAGCGCGGCTAATTCGGCTTATGCCTCCCCTTGGGGAGGCTGCACAATGACAGCACTGTGTCAAAAGGCCGACATGCAACAACACCACTGCAGCGGCCTGCTCCCAAGCCCCCAGACGGCGGGGCCAGAGCGAAATAGAGTCATCCAAACCTTGCTACAGGTGTAAGGTAAATCTTACAAACGCCGTCTCACAACCAGACATCCGGCGCAGACCTGCCCCGACTTCAACGGCGAAGGGCCCTCCTCCACAATCCATCTCAACAGATCGCAACAGGTTGAACATCTTGTTTCTACCCGGGCGTTGCGGCTGCCGAGATGCAAAGGATGGTCCTATGAACAATGAACAGCTGCTTGCCGAAATCCGCGAAGCCAACCTCACTTACCTGATGCTGGCCCAGACCCTGATCCGCCAGGACAAGGCCGAAGCGGTGTTCCGCCTGGGACTGAACGAAGAATCGTGCGACCTGCTGGCCGCACTGTCGGCAGCCCAGGTGCTGAAGCTGGCCTCGCGCAACACCTTGCTCGCCAGCTTCCGGGTCGACGACGAAATGGTCTGGAGCTTGCTGACCAACCACAGCAGCAACAAGATCGGCAACGGTGCGACCAACACGCTGCACGCCAACATCCTGATGGCCAGCCGCGTCTCCGAAGTCCTCTGATCCGCCTGAAGAACTCTGGAGCCCGCCATGTCCACCCCCGCCAAAAGTGTCCTGAACGAGTCCAAGCAGATCGAGCGCGCCGCCATGCTCATCGAGATGGGTGCACGCATGCAGGTGCTCGAATCCGAGACCACGCTGTCCTACGAGCGCCTGATCCGCCTGTACAAGGAGATCGCCGGCAAGTCGCCTTCCAAGGGCCAGTTGCCGTTCTCGACCGACTGGTTCCTGACCTGGCAGGAGAACATCCACAGTTCGCTGTTCCTGAATATCTACGAATACCTGTCCAAGGGCGCCGAGCTGGATGCCGTTGAACAATTGACCAAGGCCTACCGTCTCTATACCGAGCAGATCCAGGCCGCCGAACTGGAAGCGCTGCTGTCCTTCACCCGCGCATGGCGCCTGGTGAAGTTCGTCGACGCGCAGATGCTGACCCGCACCCAGTGCACGGTGTGCAAGGGCCAGTTCGTGACCGAGCCCTACGAGAACGAGCGCCACTACCAGTGCGGCCTGTGCAATCCGCCCGCACGCGCCGGCAAGAGCAAGAGCGCCGGCTCGCTGATGCTGCACTGACGATCTGCACTGCGCATCGCACCCGCGATGCCGCCACAGGAATCCAGAACTCTAGACCGTCCCGCCGCCTGCCCTGGCGGCGCAGTCCCTGGCGAACTGCGGCAGTTTCTCGCCCGGCAGGGCGCGGCTGAAGTACCAGCCCTGCACCAGCAGATCGCCCTCGAAGCCCAGGGACTGCAACTGCGCCTCGGTCTCCACGCCCTCGGCCACCACGTTCAGTTGCAGCGCCTCGCAAAAGCGCAGCAGGCCGTCCAGCACCAGCTCGCCCTTGGCATGGCCGCTGGCCACGACGAAGCTGCGGTCGATCTTGATGGCATCCACATCGAACTGGTGCAGGTAGCTCATGGACGAGAAGCCGGTGCCGAAGTCATCGATGGACACCTTGGCGCCCAGCGCATGGATCTGCCCTATGGCGCGGCGGATCGCCTCCACGTCGCCCACCATTTCTTCCTCCGTGATCTCCACGCCGACCTGCCCCCTGGCCTGGGCCAGCAGCAGCATCAGGCGCGAGCAGTGCTCGGGCGAGGTCAACGTGGCACCCGACACATTGATGCTGATCGGCATGGCAAAGCCCTCCTGGCGCCAGTGCCGGCTCTGGCGCACGGCAGCGCCCGCCACCCACAGGTCCACCTCGCGCATCAGCCCCGCATCGGCCAGCCAGCGCAGGAAACTGCCGGGCTGCTGCAAGCGGCCCTGCGCGTCCCGCGCGCGCAGCAGGGCCTCGCAGCCCAGGCACAGGCCGCTGCGGTGCGAGACCTGGGGCTGGAATTCCAGGTGGAACTCGTACTCGCTGATGCGACGGATATGCGCCAGCATGGTCTCGCGCCGGGCCTGCGCCTGATGCGCCTGCACCAGCGGATCGCGCACGATCAGGCCGGCCTCTTCGGGCAGGCGCGAGAACGTGGTGTCCAGCGCGTGCAGCACGATGGCACCGTCGTCCTGGCCCAGCCGGTCGATGGCCCGCACGTAGGGCGCATAGATCAGTGCTCCCAGGGCCGTCAATGCCAGTTGCAGCACCACGGCCGCCATGTCCCCGCCCGTGCTCACATAGGCATTGAAGACCACGGGCGCAGTCAGCGGCAGCACCATGGAGGCCGGTGCCACCCAGCCGGCCTGCACCACCGTGACGGCCACGACCAGGTTGATGGCGGGTACCGCGAGAAACGGCACGAGCAGGCGCAGGTTCAGGATGATCGGCAGCCCGAACAGCAGGATCTCGTTGACGTTGAGCAAGGAGATGGGCAGCGCCGCCAGCGCCAGCACGCGCAGGCCCCGCCCCCGGCAAAACAGCAGCACGGCCAGCGCCAGCGACAGCGTTGCACCGGAGCCGCCGATGAAGACGAAGGAGCCCATCAGCCCGCCGCTGAGCGCCCAGGGCGCCTGCAGCCCCTGCGCCATCGCGGCGGCATTGGCCACCACCGCCTGATCCAGCACCTGGAAGAAGGGCTGCATGGCGTAATACCCCTGGACGCCGAAGAACCAGAGCACGGAATTGAGCAGTGCCAGCGTCAGCCCGCTGCGGTAGGGGGTCTCTGGGCCCGCGATGGCCAGCGGCAGTTCGGCCCGCGTGAGATCCGGCAGCACCTGTTGCAGGCCCAGCAGCAGCAGCACGAGCAGCACGGCGACAAGGGCGCCGGGAACGACGAGGTTCATGACCTCGCGCACGTTCTCGCTGACGAAGCCGGTGCGCGCGATGCGCGTCCAGCGCAGCCGGCTCAGGCGCGCCATCAGGGGCACGGTGATCAGGGGGGAGGCGATGGAGATGAACAGCACCAGGGTGGCCGCCGCGCGCGGATGCTCGCTCAGCAGATAGATGGCCATCTGCACATGCGCGAAGCACAGAAAGGTCACCGGCAGGCGCGGCAGCCGGTGGCGTATGGAGAGCATGTAGCCGATGGACGCGGCCACCAGCAGCGGCAGGATGCTGCCGATCTCCGCGTGCAGGCCCGCAAGCACCCGCACCACGGGTTCGGGCTGGCCGGACATCTGCGCCAGCGCCGACAGGATGAGGAACAGGGCCGAGACCAGCAGACAGGGAACCAGCCAGAGCAGGCCCTCGCGTATGGCCCGCATGGAGTTGGCGCCGGCCAGCCTGGCCAGGCGCTGTGTCAGGAACAGTTGCACGTCCGGAAAGCCGGCCCGTGACCTCTTGTTGCCCATGGCTCCCACCCTTTTCTTCCCGGCAGAAGTCAGGCGCTCCTGTCCGGAGCACATCGTACAACGCCGGCCGCAAAGGGCTGTTGCGGCTGCAGAGAGCAGGATCAGCCCGTGTTGCGCACCCCGGCCGCGATGCCGTTGATGGACAGGTGGATGCCGGTCTTGATGCGCTCATCGGTCTGGCCAGCGCGCCAGCGCCGCACCAGCTCCACCTGCAGATGGTGCAGCGGATCGATGTAGGGGAAGCGATGGCGTATGGAGCGCGCCAGCGCTTCGTTGTGGGCCAGGCGCTGCTTGTCGCCCGTGATGCGCGCCAGCGCATCGACGGTGCTGTGCCACTCGGCCTCGATGGCGCTGAAGATACGGCGGCGCAGGCGCGCGTCCGGCACCAGGTCGGCATAGCGCGATGCCAGGTTCAGGTCGCTCTTGGCCAGCACCATGTCCATGTTGGACAGCAGGGTACGGAAGAACGGCCACTGGCGGTACATCTTCTGCAGCAGGGCCAGCTGGGCCTTGCCATCCTTGCCCGGCTGGTCGATGAAGGCCTTGACCGCGGCGCCAAAGCCGTACCAGCCCGGCAGCGTGAGCCGGCACTGGCCCCAGCTGAAGCCCCAGGGAATGGCGCGCAGGTCCTCGATCTTCTGCGAGGGCTTGCGCGAGGCCGGGCGCGAGCCGATGTTCAGCTCGGCAATCTCGCGGATGGGCGTGCTGCTGAAGAAGTAGCTGGTGAAGCCGGGGGTCTCGTACACCAGGGCACGGTAGGCGCCCATGCTGGCGTCGGACAGGAAGGCCGCCGCATCCAGGAAGGCGCGCGTGGCCGGCTTGGTCGGCTGCAGCAGCGTGGCCTCCAGCGTGGCGGCCACCAGGGTCTCCAGGTTGCGCCGGCCGATCTCGGGGTTGGCGTACTTGGAAGCGATGACCTCGCCCTGCTCGGTGAGGCGGATCTGGCCGCGCACCGTTCCCGGAGGCTGGGCCAGGATGGCCTGGTAGCTGGGGCCGCCGCCCCGGCCCACGGTGCCGCCGCGGCCATGGAACATGCGCAGGCTGATGCCATGGCTGTCGGCCAGCTCGTCGAACAGCTCGACCAGAGAGATCTCGGCGCGGTACAGCTCCCAGTTGCTGGTGAAGATGCCGCCGTCCTTGTTGCTGTCGCTGTAGCCCAGCATGATGTCCTGCTCGCCGCCGCTGCGCTGCACCATGGCCGCCACGCCGGGCAGCTGGAAGTAGCGGCGCATGATGGGCGAGGCGCTGCGCAGGTCGCCAATGGTCTCGAACAGCGGCACGACGATCACATCGCAGATGGCGCCGTCGTCCAGCGTGCCGCGCAGCAGCCCGGCCTCCTTTTGCAGCAGCAGCACTTCCAGCAGGTCGCTGACCGATTCGGTGTGGCTGATGATGCAGTGGCGTATGGCCTCGGCGCCCAGGGCCGCGCGCAGGCGGCGCGCGGTCTCGAAGATGGCCAGTTCGCCGCGCGCATGCTCGGAATAGTCGGCGCCCACCACGCGCAGCGGCCGCGCCTCTTCCAGCAGGCGCACCAGCAAGGCGCACTTGGCGTCTTCCTGCAGGCCCGAGTAGTCGGGCTCCAGGCGCGCGGCAGCCAGCAGCTCGGCCACCACTTCCTCATGCTTGTCCGAGCTTTGGCGCAGGTCCACCGTGGCCAGGTGGAAACCGAAGACCTGCACGGCGCGCATCAGCGGGCGCAGACGCTGGGGCGCCAGCACCTCGCCGTGGTTGCGGCTCAGGGAATCATCGATGACGCGCAGGTCGGCCAGGAACTCCTCGGGCGAGGCATAGGCGTTCTGCGGCGCCACGGCATGGCGCGCAGCCTCGCCGCCCGTCAGGCCCTTGAGCGTGGCCGCCAGGCGCGCGTAGATGCCGGTGAGCGCGCGGCGGTAGGGCTCGTCGGAGCGGTGCTCGTTGGTGTCGGGCGAGCGCTCTGCCAGGGCCTGCATCTCGGTGGACACGTCGGTCAGGCGCTGGGACAGCGACAGCTCGCCGCCCAGGTAGTGCACCTCGCGCAGATAGTGGCGCAGCGCCACATCGGCCTGGCGCGACAGCGCCAGCTCCAGGCTCTGGGCCGTGACATTGGGGTTGCCGTCACGGTCACCGCCGATCCAGTGGCCCATGCGCAGGAAGCTGTGCACGGGCAGGGTGTTGCCCAGCTCCTGCTCCAGTTGCGCGTAGAGCTTGGGGATCTCGCGCAGAAAGGTGGCTTCGTAGTAGGACAGCGCGTTTTCGATCTCGTCGGCCACGGTGAGCTTGGAGTAGCGCAGCAGGCGTGTCTGCCACAGCTGGCTGACGCGGGCGCGCAGCTGGGCCTCGTTGCGTTCCAGTTCGCGCGGGGTGAGCGCGTCCTTGGCGCTGTTGTACAGCTGGGCGCGGGCCACGATGTCCTCGCGCGCAGCCAGCAGTTGGGAGATGTCGCGCTCGGCCACCAGAATGCTCTGGCGCTGCACTTCCGTGGGGTGGGCCGTGAGCACGGGTGCCACATAGCTCTTGGCCAGCGTCTGCGCCACGGTGCCGGCCGAGATACCGGCCCAGCGCAGGCGCGCCAGTGCCACCTCGATGCTGCCTTCCTGGGTGTTGCCCGCGCGCTCGTGCACGGCGCGGCGGCGGATGTGGTGGCGGTCCTCGGCGAGGTTGGCCAGATGGCTGAAATAGGTGAAGGCGCGGATCACGCTCACCGTCTGGTCCGTCGTCAGGCCCTTGAGCAGGCGCTTGAGCGCGCGGTCGGCGGTCTCGTCGGCATCGCGGCGGAAGGTCACCGACAGCTGGCGCACCTGCTCGATCAGCTCGAAGGCCGCCACGCCTTCCTGCTCGCGGATCACATCGCCCAGAATGCGCCCCAGCAGGCGTATGTCCTCGATCAGCGGCAGGTCCTTGTCCGTCTTGCGGACAGGCTTGTCATCACGCCTGTCATCTCGCGCATTGCTCTTGCGGGGGGCGGTGGCCATCAACGAATCTCCTGGAATCGGTCAGCGTATCGGTTTGCTTGGGCTTCGGTCCTGGTGCCGGGTTTACTGCGGCGCAGCATGCTAGCATCCCGCGCTCCCCCCGAGGCACCTGATGAACACCAAACCACTTCTCCCCCACTCCATCGTGATCGCCACGCGCGAGAGCCAGCTGGCACTGTGGCAGGCCGAGCATGTCCAGGCGCTGCTGCGCGCCCGGGGGCATGAAGTGGAATTGCTGGGCATGACCACCAAGGGCGACCAGATCCTGGACCGCACGCTGTCCAAGGTCGGTGGCAAGGGCCTGTTCGTCAAGGAGCTGGAAGTGGCGCTGGAAGAAGGACGCGCCCACATCGCCGTGCACTCGCTCAAGGACGTGCCCATGGAGCTGCCCGAAGGCTTTGTGCTGGCCTGCGTGATGGAGCGCGAAGACCCGCGCGACGCTTTTGTCTCCAATCGCTACGCCACGCTGGCCGAGCTGCCGCAGGGCGCCGTCGTCGGCACATCGAGCCTGCGCCGCCAGGCACTGCTGCAGGCCCTGCGCCCCGACCTGAAGATAGAGCCGCTGCGCGGCAACGTGAACACCCGCCTGCGCAAGCTGGACGAAGGCCACTACGACGCCATCGTGCTGGCCGCCGCAGGCCTGATGCGCCTGGGCCTGGCCGACCGCATCCGCGCCAGGTTCGAGCCCACCGGCATGCTGCCGGCCGCAGGCCAGGGCGCGCTGGGCATCGAGGTGCGCGCCGACCGCCAGGACCTGATCGACGCGCTGGCCTCGCTGGCCCACCAGACCACCTGGCTGACCGTGACCGCCGAGCGCGCCGTCAGCCGCTGCATGGGCGGCAGCTGCTCCATGCCGCTGGCGGCGCACGGCACATTCGACGGCCAGCAACTGCGCCTGGACGCTGCCTGGGGAGACCCGGAAGGCCGGCTGCCGCTGGTGCAGGTGCACGCCGGCGCCACCGTCACCGACTTCGCCAGCGCAGACGCGCTGGGCCAGCACGTGGCTGCGCTGCTGCAGGCGGCGGGCGCCCAACCGGCCCCCAAGCTCTAGACGGCACGCCCACATGCCGCCGCGCATACTCGTCACCCGCCCGGCCCATGACGCAGCCGCGTGGGTGGATGCGCTGCAGGCCCGGGGCCTGCCGGCCCAGCCGCTGGCGCTGATGGCCATAGGCCCCTGCCGCGATGCGGCCACGCAACAGGCCTTGCAGGCCGCCCGCAACGCGCTGCGCGAAGGCCCAGGCTACCGCGCCGTGATGTTCGTCAGCGGCAATGCCGTCCAGCATTTCTTCGGCACCGACCCCGCACGGCTTCCGCCCTCCACCCGCGCCTGGACGCCCGGCCCCGGCACGGCCCAGGCGCTGCTGGCCCTGGGCATTGCGCCAGCACAGATCGACGGCCCGCCACCGGACGCCGCCCAGTTCGAATCCGAAACGCTATGGCAGCGCGTGCATGACCAGATCCATGCGGGCGACCGCGTGCTCATCGTGCGCGGCGACAGCCAGGCAGGAGCGCCCAGGACCGTGCCGGCCACGGCAGGCGCCGGCCGCGATTGGCTGGCTGCCCGACTGCGCGAAGCGGGTGCCCAGGTCGAAATGCTGGCCGTCTACCAGCGCGAACTGCCTGCCTGGGATACAGCCCAGACGGCACTGGCACGCCAGGCGGCCGAAGATGGCTCGCTCTGGCTGCTCAGCAGCGCCGAATCCGTTGCCAACCTGCAACAGCTCTTGCCGGGCCAATCGTGGCAAAAGGCGCGAGCGCTTGCTACGCACGAGCGAATCGCCGCCCAGGCCAAACAACTGGGATTCGGATATGTCAAGCAATGTCGGCCGGCTCTGGAGGACGTGGTTGCGTCGATAGAATCGACGCCATGAGTTCCGACGCAGCGCAAGACCGCCCCACCCCGCAGAACCTGACGCCCCCAGCCTCCGCCGCAGCATTCGCTGCCGGCTCCGCCCAAAGCAGCCCCGCTGCAGACCTGCGCAGCGGCTCCTCTGCCCTGGTCCTGGGCGTGGGCGCCGTGGCCGTGGCGGCGCTCATTGCCTGCGGCATGCTCTGGCAGCGCCTGGGCAATATCCAGGAACAATTGGCCCGCCAGTCAGCGCAGTCCGGCTCCCAGTCGGTCGAGGCCCGCACCCTGGCGCGCGACGCCCAGGACCTGGCCCGCGACAGCGCGGCGCGCACCTCGGTCATGGAAGCGCGCATTGCCGAGCTGTCGCTGCAGCGCACGCAGCTCGACGAACTCCTGCAAAGCATGTCGCGCTCGCGCGACGAGAACCTGGTGGTGGACATAGATTCCTCCATCCGCCTGGCCCAGCAGCAGGCCGAGCTGTCCGGCAGCCTGCAGCCGCTGGTGGCCACGCTCAAGAACGCCCGCCAGCGCATAGAGCGTGCCGCACAGCCCCGTCTGGCTCCCGTGATGCGCGCGCTGGATCGCGACCTGGAGCGGCTGGCCCGCATGAGCGTGACCGACACGGCCGGCCTGCTCACCCGCATCGAGGATCTGGTGCGCCTGGTCGACGAGATGCCCCTGCTCAACGCCGTGGCCCAGCCACGCGCCAGCCGCCATCGCGGCGTGGCCGGCCAGGCGGCCCGCCAGCCCGAGCCCGCCCCCATCGAGGGCAGCCCCACCGAGTGGAGCTGGTGGCAGTCCTGGGGCGAGCGCGGCTGGACGGCCGTGCGCGAAGAGGCCCAGGACCTGCTGCGCGTCAGCCGCATCGACCACCCGGATGCCATCTTGCTGGCGCCCGAGCAGGCCTATTTCCTGCGCGAGAACCTCAAGCTCAAGCTGCTGAACTCGCGCCTGGCCCTGCTGTCGCGCCAGTGGGATGCGGCGCGTGCCGACCTGGCCGCCTCGGGCATGGCCGTGAACAAATACTTCGATCCTGCCGCGCGCCGCACCCAGATCGTGCAGGCCCAGCTGCAGCAGATCCAGGCCAATCTGCGCACCACCGAACAGCCTGCGCTGCAGGAAACCCTGGCGGCGCTGGCAACGGCCGCCGCAGGCCGCTGAGCAGCCGGGAGACAGACGAATGCGCGCTGCACTGTGGTTGATCGGTTTGTTCGGCATGGCCGTTGCGGCCGCCTTGTTCGCGGGCTCCAACCAGGGCACGGTGACCCTGTTCTGGGCGCCCTACCGGCTGGACCTGTCCCTGAACCTGGCCATTGCCATCATCGTGCTGGCCTTCGTGCTGCTGTATGCCGCGCTGCGCGCCCTGGCTGCGCTGCTGCAGATGCCGCACCAGGCACGGCGCTGGCGCAGCCAGCAAAAAGAGCGCGCCATGCACCACAGCCTGCTGGAAGCCCTGTCGCACCAGCAGGCCGGCCGCTTTCTGCGTGCACGCAAGTCGGCACTGGCCGCCCTGGCGATGGAGGAATCCCTGGCCGAGGCCCATGCCGCCGTGCCACACGGCACGCGGCTGCGTGCGGCCGCCCACATGGTGGCCGCCGATGCCTCCCACGCCCTGCAGGACAGCCCGCAGCGCGACCACCACTGGCGCGAAGTCCTGGCCAATGCACCGGCCCAGGGCAATGCCCAGGAGCAGGAAATGCGCGAAGGCGCCCAGATGCGCGCCGCGCGCTGGGCCCTGGACGACCGCGACGCAGCTGACGCGCTGCGCCGCCTGGCCGAACTGCCCCAGGGCGCGGCACGCCGCACGATCGCGCTGCGCATCCGCCTGAAGGCCTCGCGCCTGGCCGGCCAGACATCGACGGCGCTGGACACGGCGCGCCTGCTGGCCAAGCACCGCGCCTTCTCGCCCGCGGCCGCCGCCAGCGTGGTGCGCGGCCTGGTGCTGGAGAGCATCAACGAGGCACGCGACACAACGCAGCTGCAGCACTTCTGGCTGTCGCTGGACGGTGAGGAACGTGCCATGCCCGAGATCGCGCTGCCGGCCGCATCGCGCCTCATGGCCCTGGGCGGCGAGGCCGCGCAGGCCCGCGCCTGGCTGCTGCCCGTGTGGGAACGCCTGCTGTCCCATGCCGGCCCGCGCAGCGAATCGCATCTGCCGCGCCTGGTCCAGGTGCTGGAGCCCTGCCTGGACGGCCTGGACGGCACCTGGCTGGCACGCATCGAGGCGGCCACCAACAGCCATCCGCGCGAACCCCGCCTGCAATACCTGGCCGGCATGGCCTGCGTGCAGCGCCAGCTCTGGGGCAAGGCCCAGCAACTGCTGCTGCGCGCTGCGCCCCATCTGCAGGAAAGCGCACTGCGCACCCGTGCCTGGCAGCGCCTGGCCCTGATGGCCGAGCACCGGGGCGATGCCGACGCAGCAGCCGCCGCCTGGAAGCAGGCGGCGCAGGCCCTGGTCATGCTGCCCGCCGATCCCGCCCGGCCCTGAACTCCTGCAGCCCACGCGTAACGCGGGTGCTGCGGGTACTGCGGGTACCACCGGTGGTGCGGCCTTCATCTTTTTTGAATTGAGCCGTCAATACCGCTGAACTCTTTTGGATTTGCCGCTTCCTACACTGCACGTTGTCCGCAGTGCACGAAGTTCTCGCAGAGCGCACCGCACCCTTTTTGCCATCCAGGGCCCCTTCACAGGGGCCCTGAACGGTTCCAAAGCCTGCCGCCATCCATGACAGAGTCCTCAGCCCGCGCCAACGCGCCAGCAAAATCCTCCTCCAGAGCCACGCGCTATACCGGCGTGGCCATGGCCGCCCACTGGGTGCTGGCACTGGGCCTGATCGCCGCCCTGGGCCTGGGCTGGTACATGACCGGCCTGCCGTTCTCCCCCTCGCGCCTGAAGCTGTACAACTGGCACAAGTGGCTGGGCGTCACGCTTTTGACGCTGAGCCTGCTGCGCCTGCTCTGGCGCGTCACCCACCGCCCGCCCGAGCTGCCGCCCGCCGTGGCCCGCGCCATGCCGCAATGGCAGCACTGGGCCCACAACGGCACCCACCACGCCATGTACCTGCTGTTCTTCGCCGTGCCCCTGCTGGGCTGGGCCTACAGCTCGGCGGCCGGCTTTCCCATCGTCTTCCTCGGCATGCTGCCCCTGCCTGACTTCGTGAGCGCCAGCCCTGAACTGGCGGAAACCCTCAAGCCCCTGCACGGCTGGGCAGCCTGGGCCCTGGTCGTGCTGATTGCCATGCATGTGGGCGCCGCCCTCAAGCACCAGTTCATCGACCGCGACGGCCTGATCTCCCGCATGCTGCCGGGCCGCGCCTGAACCTTTCGCCAACCTCTCGCCAGCCAGGGCCGGTGTCCATCCGGCCCCAGCCACCCCCTGACCGGATTTTCCCGACCCCTAGGAGTCTCGCCATGCGCTTTTCCTCCACGCTGACCACCATCGCCCTGGCCGCTGCGGCCCTGGCTTCCCAAGCGGCACTGGCCGAGCAAAAGCTCGTGCCCGCCCAGAGCGCCGTGAACTTCACGGCCAAGCAGATGGGCGTGCCCCTGCAGGGCCACTTCAAGAAGTTCGATGCCCAGGTCCAGTTCGACACGGCCAAGCCCGATACCAGCAAGATCCGCTTCACCGTGGACACCGGCAGCGCCACCATGGGCGCCAAGGAAACCGACGCCGAACTGCCCAAGGCGGACTGGTTCAACGTCGCCAAATTCCCGCAGGCCGTGTTCGACTCCACCGCCGTCAAGGCGCTGGGCGGCGGCAAGTACCAGGTGGACGGCAAGCTCAGCATCAAGGGCCAGGTCCAGAACGTGAGCATTCCCGTGCAACTGGCCCAGTCCGGCACCACGACCACGGCCACCGGCACGCTGCCGCTCAAGCGCCTGCAATTCAAGATCGGCGAAGGCGAATGGGGCGATACCTCCATGGTGGCCGACGAGGTGCAGGTGCAGTTCAAGCTGGCACTGACCGGCGTGGGCAAGCTGTAAGCCGCGTCCCTGCCCAAGATCGGCCATTTTCTTTCCCGTTTCGTGCAACCCCAACCTAGGAGTTCTTTCATGCGCACTTCCGTGTTTGCCCTGGCCATTGCCGGCCTGTTCGCCACCGCTGTCCAGGCTGCTCCCGCAACCTACGCCATCGACCCGACGCACACCTTCGCCACGTTCGAGATCGACCACAACGGCGCCTCGACCAACCGCGTGCGCTTCGACAAGAAGAGCGGCACCGTGGAATTCGACCGTGACGCCAAGGCCGGCAAGGTCGAAGTCGTGCTGGAAATGGAATCGCTGAGCTCGGGCACCGCCGCCTTCGACAAGCACCTCAAGAGCGCCGACATCTTCAACGTGGCCAAGTTCCCCCAGGCCAAGTTCGTCTCCGACAAGTTCGTCTTCGACGGCGACAAGCTCAAGGAAGTCACCGGCCACCTGACCATCCTGGACAAGACCCAGCCCGTGACCATCAAGGCCAACAAGTTCACCTGCTACCCCAACGCCATGCTGCAAAAGCGTGAGACCTGCGGCGGCGACTTCGAAGCCGTGATCGACCGCACCGCCTTCGGCGTGAACTACGGCGTGGACTATGGCTTCCCCAAGCAAGTGCGCCTGGTGATGTCCATCGAAGCGGTCAAGCAGCAGTAAAACCGCATTCGCCGCAGTGCCTTTCAGGGCGCTGCCGCTCAAAGCCCGTGATCCGCAAGCCGGTCACGGGCTTTTTTTTGCCTTTTCTGAATTCCCGGAAAAGACCTTGCCAATGCCCTCCATTCGCACCCGCTCCACAGAGGTACAGCAAGCACATTGGCGGCCTTTGCAAATGCATCAAATTGATAGCGATTTCACGGTCATTGAGAAGTCGCAGCATAACGATTCCTCGATATCGATAGATACAAATAGACATACCCCAAAAAACTTACTTTAAATTTCATTTTCCGATCACTCCCTGGCATTCACCCATGAAGCAGATCTCCATTGCCCCCGCCGTTGTCGCCGCCATTGCCGCCCATTCATTCCCAATGGCCGCCAATGCCCAAAGCATCACGGTCGCTCCGGCTGCCGCCGTCGCGGCAACCGCGATTCCGGTGGACAACCCTTGGAGTCTGTTGGCCCTTGCCATAGGGCTGGCCATGGCCGCCTGGCTGGTGCTGCGCAACCGGCAGCACCGGGCGCTCTTCATGGCGCTGTGCACCAGCGCCATCGTGTGCGCCACGCTGTGGCACAGCCCCGATCTGCGTGCCCAATTGACGGGCAGCTTTACCAACCCGGCGGGCGAGACACGGCCATTGCTCGTTGCGCAAATTGTCAATGGCGGCAATATCAATGGATTTTCTGCAGAAGATTTCACCAATGATTCCGGTGTGGCACTCAAAATCACCGCCATTCAGCCACCGAATTTGAATCAGTGTTTTCCCTCGGGCTTCACCCATCTCATGCCGCCAGGGGCACCGCCCGCATCGCCCCCGCCTCTTTGCGCCGTGGGCAACACCATTGCGCCCAATGGCACATGCCGGGTGAATGTGGAAACCATTTGCCGCGCCGAGGCAGCCCAGGCCACGGCCGGCGCCAGCCCCACCACGCTCAGCGTTCCCGGCGCGGGCCTGTCATTTGCCGCAGGCAGCACCGGCACGGTGAACGTCAGCAACAGCGGCGGCTCGGCAGCGCTCAATGTGCAGGCCACCATTCCCGCAGGCAGCGGCATCACCATCGCCTCCAACAGCTGCGCGGCAACGCTGCCTGCGGGCTCCAGCTGCGCCATCACCCTGACGGCACCCGCGGCGGAAGGCCCGACCACGGTCAGCATTGCCGGCAGCAACGCCGCAGCCACCACCACCCCGGTCACCGTGACAGGTGGCCCGGCCCCGACCACCACGCTGAGCATTCCCGCCACGCCGCTGTCGTTTGCGGCGGGCAGCACGGGATCGGTGACCATCACCAACAGCGGCGGCGCAAATGCGCTCAATGTGCAGGCCAGCATTCCTGCAGGCAGTGGCATCACGGTGTCCAACACCACCTGCCCTGCCGCCCTGGCACCCTCTGCCAACTGCACGATCACGTTGACCGCGCCCTCGGCGGAAGGCCCGACCGCCATCGGCTTCGGCGGCAGCAATACGGCGTCCACTTCCGTGCCGGTCACGGTGTCGGCAACCGGCACGCCCACCACGCTGAACATTCCTGCGACTTCCGTGTCCTTCGGAGCGGGCGGCGCCGGCTCGGTGACCATCACCAACAGCGGCAGCGCACCTGCGCTCAATGTGCAGGCCGGCATTCCAGGGGGCAGTGGCATCACGGTGTCCAACACCACCTGCTCCGCCATCCTGGCTCCCTCGGCCAGCTGCACGATCACGCTGACAGCCCCCTCGGCGGAAGGCCCGACCCCCATCGGCTTCGGCGGCAGCAACACGGCTTCCACGTCCGTGCCCGTCACGGTGACGACTGCCGTCCTGCCCGCGACGCTGACCATTCCCTCGGCGTCCCTGTCCTTCGGAGCGAACGGTGCTGGCTCGGTGACCATCACCAACAGCGGCAGCGCACCTGCGTTCAATGTGCAGGCCAGCATTCCGGCGGGCAGCGGCATCACGGTGTCCAGCACCACCTGCGCCGCCATCCTGGCCCCCTCGGCCAATTGCACGATCACGCTGACAGCCCCCTCGGCGGAAGGCCCGACCAACATCGGCTTCGGCGGCAGCAATGCGCCCGCCGCTACCGCACAGGTCACGGTCACCGCACCCGTCGCGCCAACCGCGCCTACCGTTCCCCCGGCACCCGTGCTGTTCGGCGCCTACGGCGCAGGCTCGGTGACCATCACCAACAACGGAACGGCGCCTGCGTTCAATCTGCGGGCCATCATTCCGGTCGGCAGCGGCATCACGGTGGCCTCCTCCACCTGCCCGGCGTCACTGCCGGTGGGCGCAAGCTGCACCATCACACTGACGGCGGCAGGACCGGAAGGCCCCACGAACATCGGCGTTGGCGGCAGCAACACGCCGGCCACGACGGTGCCTGTCACGGTGACGACCCCTGTCACGCCGACTACGCTGAACATTCCCACTGCCCCCGTGTCCTTCGGCACTGGCGGCGCCGGTTCGGTGACCATCAACAACAGCGGAAGCGCACCCGCGTTCAACGTACAGGCCACCATTCCGGCCGGCAGCGGCATCACGGTGTCCAACTCCACCTGCGCCGCCATCCTGGCCCCCGCTGCCAGTTGCACGATCACGCTGACGGCCGCTGCGGCCGAAGGCCCGACCGACATCGGCTTCGGCGGCAGCAACACGCCGGCCACGACCGTGCCGATCACGGTGACAGCCCCCGTCGTGCCCACCACGCTGAACATTCCCACGACACCCCTGTCGTTCGGCACCGGCGGTGCAGGTTCGGTGACCATCACCAACAGCGGAAGCGCACCCGCGTTCAACGTACAGGCCACCATCCCGGCCGGCAGCGGCATCACGGTGTCCACCACCACCTGCCCCGCCATCCTGGCCCCCGCTGCCAGCTGCACGATCACGCTGACGGCCGCTGCGGCCGAAGGCCCGACCGACATCGGCTTCGGCGGCAGCAACACGCCGACCACGACCGTGCCTGTGACAGTGACTGCCCCCGTCGCGCCGACTACGCTGGACATTCCCGCCGCACCCGTGTCGTTTGGCACCAGCGGAGCGGGCACGGTGACCATCACCAACAACGGATCCGCACCGGCGTTCAACGTGCAAGCCACCATTCCGGTCGGCAGCGGCATCACGGTGGCGTCCAGCACCTGCCCCATCTCCCTGGCCCCCGGGGCCGACTGCACGATCACGCTGACGGCTGCGGCCGCAGAAGGCCCGACCGCGGTCATCTTTGG
This sequence comes from Delftia sp. BGA-UO-ETr-SB1, assembly GCF_059567865.1. Lineage (NCBI taxonomy): Bacteria > Pseudomonadati > Pseudomonadota > Betaproteobacteria > Burkholderiales > Comamonadaceae > Delftia > Delftia sp. BGA-UO-ETr-SB1. Next base: position 349,761 of record NZ_JCAQOW010000005.1, read on the forward strand.
CGGCAGCAATACGCCCACCACGACCGTGCAGGTCACGGTGACGGTGCCCGTTCCCACGGCCACGCTTTCGATACCCAGCGCTCCGCTGTCGTTCGCTGCGGGCGGCTCGACAACGGTCCTCATCAGCAACACCGGCGCTTCTGCGGCCTTCAACGTGACCGCCACGGCGCCGGCCGGTAGCGGAATCACCGTGCAGTCGAACACGTGCGGTGCCGCACTCGCCTCTTTGGCCAGCTGCGGCATCACCCTGACTGCGGCCGCCGCCGAAGGCCCCACGGCCATCAGCTTCGGCGGCAGCAATACGCTGGCCACGACCGTGCCGGTCACGGTGACGGCGCCCGTCACCCCGACCACGCTGGGCATGTCCACCACGCCCGTGTCGTTCAACACAGGGACAACGGGCTCGGTGACCATCACCAACAACGGTGGGGCCCCTGCGCTCGACGTTCAGGCCACGATTCCGGCAGGCAGCGGCATCACGGTGTCGGCCAACACCTGTGGTTCATCGCTGGCAGCGGGGGCCAATTGCATCATCACGCTGACCGCAAGCGCAGCGGAAGGTCCTACGCCGGTCAGCTTTGCGGGCAGCAACACGTCTGCCACGACCGTGCTATTCACCGTGACGGCGCCCAGCACCACGACCACGCTGGGGATCTCCGCATCGACCCTGACGATTGCTCCTGGCGGCACGGGCTTCGTGACCATCACCAACACGGGATCGAATGCCGCCGCCAATATCGGCGCCACCATCCCCGGCGGCAGTGGGCTGTCCGTTTCCGGCAACACCTGCGGGCTGTCGCTGCCGGCCGGGGGGACTTGCACGGTGACCTTCACCGCAGGTGCGGACGAGGGGCCGACCAATGTCACCATCCAGGGCAGCAACACCGACACCGCAGCCTTGTCGATCACGGTCTCGGGTTCCATCGACATTGGCGCCTACCACCTCGATGGCAGCTGTGGTGTGCTTGGCGTCCTTGGCCCCGGCTTCACCCTCACGGCAGGCTCTGCGCCGCTTCCCGTCGGCACCACGGTGACCATCATCGGTTCGGGAGTTGCCAACATCGGTGTGTTCAGTGTGACGGGAGGCACAGCCAGTGTGGCGGTACTTTCCGCAACCTCCCGCCAGGTCACCCTGACCTCGGCACTGCCGGCTGGGGCCACGATCGCGTTCAGAACCACGCTGTCCATCAGCGTCGCCTTCACGCTGAATGGCTCGACGACGCTGCCCAACGGCTATGCGGGCACAGGCGGGAAGCCCGCTGGCAGCGTGAGTTCCACGCTCGTTCTCTGCAGCGCCACCTGATTGCAGGCGCTGCGGCAACACCCGGAAACCTCAGCGTCGGCAAGGCGGGGCCTCGAAGGCCCCGCCTTTTTTCTGTCCATCCCGCACCACGCCTGCCAGCCTGCGCACCCCTTGCTCTATGGCCTCCGGCTGCAGGCTCGCATAACCCAGGACCAGCCCGGCGCAGGACTGGCGGCGATGGGCATCGCCGGCCGCATAGAGCGGCGAGATGGGGCGAACGCCCACGCCACGCTCTCGCGCCAACCGCACCAGGGCAATCTCATCGCGCTGATGCACGGCAGGCACCCAGGCCACCACATGCAGGCCGGAGGCCGAGCCTTCGACCTGCACCGCGCCCGGCAAGTGCCGCTCCAGCGCCTGCAGCAATGCCGCCCGCCGGCCTTCGTTGCGGCGGCGGGCAGCGCGCACATGGCGCTCGTAGCTGCCGTCCTCGATCAGCGCGGCCAGCACCAGCTGGTCCAGGCGCGGCGCATGCCGGTCGGCCAGCTGCCGGGCTTCCCGGAACACGGGCACCAGGGACGGCGGCAGCACCAGGTAGCCCATGCGCATCTGCGGGGACAAGGCCTTGGAGAAAGTGCCGACATGGATGACGCAACCCACCTCGTCAATGGACTGCAGGGCGTCGATGGGGCGCAGCCCGTAGCGGAATTCGCCGTCGTAGTCGTCCTCCAGAATCCAGGCACCCGTGGCGCGCGCCCAGGCCAGCAGTTGCTGCCTGCGGCCTATGGGCAGCACGCCGCCCAGCGGAAACTGGTGCGAGGGCGTGACATAGGCCAGCCGCGCCTGGCGCCCGGCCAGCGCCGAGGTATCCAGGCCCTGTTCATCGACGGCCATTTCCTGCAGGCATGCGCCCTGGGCCTCGAACACGCGGCGCGCCATCAGGTAGCAGGGCTCTTCCATCAGCACGGTCTCGCCCGGATCGACCAGCACGCGCGCGCACAGGTCGATGGCCTGCTGCGAGCCCTGCACCACCACGATCTGATCGGCCGAACAGACAAGCCCCCGCGCCCGGCGCAGATAGCCCTGCAGCGCCGTGCGCAGCGCCGGCTCGCCTTCGGGCGCGTCGTAGGACAGGGAAGACTGGCGCTGCACGATGGCGCGGTTGTAGGCGCGCCGCCAGGCCAGCGTTGGAAAGTCGTCAAAGGCCAGGGCGCCGTAGAGAAAGTCGATCGGGGCCGGCCCACCATCGCCTGCTGCCGGTGGCAGGGCTGACGCCAGCGCATCCACCCGTTGCCCATAGGAAGACAGCCGGGGACGGCCATGCTGCTGGGCCGCTGACGGCATGCTGCGCGCACGGCTGCGCTGCGCCGCGCCAGCCGCCACGCGCGCCCTGCTGCCTGGAGCGGTCTCCAGATAGCCTTCGGCCGCAAGCTGCTCGTAGGCCGCTGTGACGGTGGTGCGCGACACGCCCAGGTCCAGCGCCAGGGCGCGGGTGGAGGGCAGGCGTGCGCCCACGGCCAGGCTGCCGTCGGCCACCTGTGATTTCAGCCATTCGTGGAGGGTGCGGGCGCCGGGCGCTGCGCCGGCATGGCGGGTGAAAGCGGATTTCAACTGGTCTGCCAAAAAATCACGAAATTGGATTTTTCATTGTGCCAGGGATGGTGGATAGTCCGGTTTCCCCCGATGCCGGCACACCAGCCCAGGAAGCGCCCATGTACACGCCCGCCCATTTCTCCCTCACCGATTCCGACAGCCTGCACGGCCTGATCCGCAGCCACCCCCTGGGCACGCTCGTCACCCAGGCCAACGGCGTGCTGGACGCCAACCACCTGCCGTTCCTGCTGGATGCGGACCCCGGGGAGATGGGCACGCTGAGCGCCCATGTGGCCCGCGCCAATCCGCTGTGGCAGCAGTGCCGCGACGGCGCCGAGGTGCTGGTCGTCTTCCGTGGCGCCGAAGGCTATATCTCGCCCAGCTGGTATCCAAGCAAGCACGAGACGCACCGCCTGGTGCCCACCTGGAACTACGAGGCCGTGCATGTGCACGGGCAAATCAGCATCCATGACGACGAGAAATTCGTGCGCGGCCTGGTCGGGCGGCTCACGCGGGTCCATGAGGCATCGCAGGCCCAGCCCTGGAAGATGTCCGACTCGCCGCGTGAATTCATCGACGGCATGCTGCAGGCCATCGTCGGCCTGCAGATCCGCATCACCCGCCTGGAGGGCAAGGCCAAGCTCAGCCAGAACCGGCAGGCCCGCGACCTGGAAGGCGCCATCGGCGCGCTGCGCGAGCGCGGACAGGAGCCGCTGGCCAGCGCCATGGATGCGGCGCCGCGCATCTAGCGCCAGCCACACTCACACAGATTGCCAACCACCCATGTACACCTCCACCTTCACCTTCGCGCCGGGCGAATACGACGCGCCATTCCACGCCCTTGACGGCCGGATCGCCGAGATCGCCCGCGCCATCCCCGGCTACCTGGGCGAAGAGGCCTGGGAGAACCCCGCCACAGGCCTGGTCTCCAACGTCTACTACTGGCAGACCTGGGAGGCGCTGCAGCAACTGATGCGCCACCCTGCGCACCTCGAAGCCAAGCAGCAACAGGCGCGCTGGCTCAAGGGCTACCAGGTGGTGATCGCCCAGGTGGTGGGCAGCTACGGCGATGGCGGGATAGCGCACCCGCTGGCCACCGCTGCGCAAGGCACTGCGCACCCGGCTCGCTGACCGGACCCGCTTTTGGCCCGATGATGGCGGCCATGCGATGGCGTTTTGATCCTGTTTCCCTGGCGTGGGCGGTGGCCCTGTTTGTCTTGCTCGTGCTGCTGGCCACCGTCGGCGCGCACTGGGGCTGGGTGCGCAGCTTCTTCGGCGACGTGTTGGCCGTGGCCTGGGTCTATGCCGTGTTCAAGACCGTGATCGCCGCGCGCGTGCTGCCGCTGGCGTCGGCCGCGCTGTGCGTGGGCCTGCTGGTGGAACTGGGCCAGTTCCTGGCATCGACCTTCCAGTTGCACATTCCCAACCGCGCTTTGCGCATCGTGCTGGGCAGCACGGCCGATTGGTGGGATGTGCTGGCCTATGTGATGGGTTTTGCAGCCGTGCTGGTGGTGGAGGCTGCGTTCCGTGGCCGCAGGCGCCCCGCCTTCACGGCATAAACCCGCAGCGGTCCGCTACGGCTCTGGAACAAGCTCCTCGACAACGGATTCGCAGTGGATTTTCAGCCGCCCATAGTGGGACAGCTGCAAGAACAGATGCTGCGCCCTTGCTGACGAAGGCCTCTTCGTATCCCGCTGCAGCACTTCGCAGCGGTCCAGGCAGTCATCCATCTCTGCGGCTGCGTCGCGCTGGACGTCGGCAAAGTACGCCTGCACGGCAGGAAAGTTGACGATCCGCTCCAAGCGAATGGCTACCCTGGCCTGCGGCCTGTCGAACACGGCATAGAGAAAGAAGCACAGTTCCACGCTCCGGGCCGCCACATCCAGGCGCACCTGCTCCAGCAATCCATCGTGGTACTGGTACTGCAATCGATGGCTCCGCGCCGGATCAGGCCCGTACAGCGCAACCGCCGGCCTTGAGCACCCGCTTCGTCGAGGCCGGATGCCGCTCCAGCTTGTCCATCGGCCGGCGCGGCCTGGCCACCAGCTCCCCACCGCAGTTGGGGCAGGCGCCGTGCAGCACATGATCCGCACAGCCGGCACAGAACGTGCACTCGAAGGTGCAGATGCGAGCCTCGGCAGACTCTGGCGGCAGGTCCTTGTCGCAGCATTCGCAGTTGGGTCGAAGCTCAAGCATCGGTGTACTCCGGGTGGGGTCCATGAAGACTGGGCATCCTAGTGGATGTGCTCTGCCAGTGAGCGGTCCTCGCGCTCCATCTGCAGCGTCGTATGGTGCAGGTCGAAGCCGGCCTGCAGCCTGTCCTCGATATCGCGGCGCACCTGCTCGCCGTCCGCGCCGGGCAGCAGCACCACATGGCCGGTCAGCATGGGCTTGCTCTGCGTGACCGCCCACAGGTGGACATCGTGGATCGCTGCCACGCCCGCCGTGCCCGCAATCGTCTCGCGCACCGCCTGCAGGCTCATCCCCGAGGGCACGCCTTCCAGCAGGATGTTGATGCACTCGCGCAACAGGGTCCACGTCCGCGGGAACACCATGAAGCCGATGCCCACGGCCACCGCCGAGTCGATCCACCGCCAGCCCGTCAGCCAGATCAGCGCGGCACCGGCGAGCACGCCGACCGAGCCCAGCATGTCCGCCCATACCTCCAGGTACGCGCCCTTCACGTTCAGGCTCTCATCCTTGCCACCCGACAGCAGGCGCATCGAGAGCAGGTTGATCACCAGCCCCACGGCCGCCACCGCCATCATGCCCAGGGACTGGATTTCTGCAGGCGCCGACAGCCGGCGGTAGGCCTCATACAGGATGTAGAAGGCCACGCCCAGCAGCACCAGCGCATTGATGGCGGCGGCCAGGATCTCGAAGCGCGCATAGCCGTAGGTGCGCATCAGGTCGGCTGCCTTGCGGCCGGCGCGTATGGCCACCAGGGCCAGCAGCAGCGCCATCGCATCGGTCAGCATGTGCATGGCGTCGGAGATCAGGGCCAGGCTGCCCGTGACCATGCCGCCGATGATTTCCACCACCATGAAGGTGCCGGTCAATCCGAAGGCAAACCAGAGGCGGGATTCCGGCAGGGCACGCACGTCGCCGTGCTGATGGCTGTCGCTCATGAGATTCCTTGACTTGAAAACGGTTGTGAACAGAGGGCCGCTGCACCGATGGCGTCCATGGCAGGCAGGGGCACGGACCTCCATGAGAAAGCGTGAAGTGACTTGAAGGTCAAGTGCTGCCGGCAACCTGGCACCGCAGGTGGCCCGGACGCCGTAGCGCGCATATCCCTGCATCCATCGCAACATTTCATTTAGGTAAATTGATTACGAATAGTAGAATCAAATCATCCACCAAGGAGACATTCGATGAACACAAGCGCCCGTCCCGACCTGTCCACACTGCCACCGCCCGCCGCCGTGCAGCAGCTGCACCACTACGCCTACAAGGCCCGCGATGCCGAGGAGACCCGCCACTTCTACGAGGACATCCTGGGCCTGCCGCTCTATCACATCATCCAGAGCGACTACGTGCCCAGCACGGGCGAGTACTGCCCCTACACGCACTTCTTCTTCCGCCTGAAGGATGGGTCGTTCATCGCCTTCTTCGACATCGGCGACGACGAAAAGGCCCTGCCCTCGCCCAACACGCCGCTGTGGATCAACCACATCGCCTTCCGCGTGGACACCGTCGAGGAACTGGAGAACACCAAGGCCCGCCTGGTGGCGCATGGCATCGAGGTGCTGGGCGTGACCGACCACCACATCTTCAAGAGCATCTATTTCTTCGATCCCAACGGCATCCGCCTGGAGCTGTCGGCCCAGCTGGCCGACGAAGTGCAGATGGCGCGCGAAAGCACCACCGCCCACGCCCGCCTGAACGAGTGGACGGCACGCAAGGAGCAATGGCGCAAGGAGCGCGCCGAAGGCAAGGCCGCCCAGCCGCTCAAACCCCAGAGCAACGACAGGCCCGAGTTCGTGCCCGATGCGGCCTAGAGCGTGTTGTGCACTTTAGAGTGCACAACACGCTCTCAATAAAACCCGGCGAACAGGCAGGCGGACGGGGTCGGTAGAATCCCCGTCAAACCGTCATCCATTTCGCATATGCAGACGGCATCCCTTCAACGGATGCCGTTTTCATTTGCCAAACGCCATTCGCACAATTCCCCGCAAGCAAGCCATGAGCGACACCATTGCCCAGCCAGGCCTCGACAGCCTGTCCAAATCGTTTGAACCCGCAGCCATCGAGGCCCAATGGGGCCCTGAATGGGAAAAGCGCGGCTACGGCGCAGCCGGCGTGCGCGGCACGGGCCAGGCAGATGCATCCCAGCCATCGTTCTCCGTCCAGCTGCCGCCGCCCAATGTGACGGGCACGCTGCACATGGGCCATGCGTTCAACCAGACCATCATGGACAGCCTCACGCGCTACCACCGCATGAAGGGCCACAACACGGTCTGGGTGCCCGGCACCGACCACGCGGGCATCGCCACCCAGATCGTGGTGGAGCGCCAACTGCAGGAGCAGGGCATCGCCAGCCGCCACGACATGGGCGCGACGCCTCCCGAGGCGCGCAAGAACTTCGTGAGCAAGGTCTGGGAGTGGAAGAACCAGAGCGGCAACACCATTACCGGCCAGATGCGCCGCATGGGCGACAGCGTGGACTGGAGCCGCGAGTACTTCACCATGGACGACAAGCTGTCGTCCATCGTCAACGAGACCTTCGTGCGCCTGTACCAGCAGGGCTTGATCTACCGTGGCAAGCGCCTGGTGAACTGGGACCCCAAGCTGATGTCCGCCGTCTCCGACCTCGAGGTCGAGAACGAGGAAAAGGACGGCTCGCTGTGGCACATCGCCTACCCGCTGGCCGACGGCTCGGGCCAGCTCGTGGTGGCCACCACGCGCCCGGAAACCATGCTGGGCGACGCAGCCCTGATGGTGCACCCCGAGGACGAGCGCTACCAGGCGCTGATCGGCAAGACCGTGATCCTGCCCCTGGTGGGCCGCGAGATCCCCATCATTGCCGACGACTACGTGGACCGCGAGTTCGGCACGGGCGTGGTCAAGGTCACGCCTGCGCATGACAACAACGACTACGCCGTGGGCCAGCGCCACGGCCTGCCGATGATCTGCGTGCTGACGCTGACGGCCACCATCAACGACGAGGCGCCCGAGAAGTACCGCGGCATGGACCGCTTCGTGGCGCGCAAGGCCATCGTGGCCGACCTGGACGCGGCCGGCCTGCTGGTCGAGACCAAGAAGCACAAGCTCATGGTGCCCATCTGCACGCGCACGGGCCAGGTGATCGAGCCCATGCTGACCGACCAGTGGTTCGTGGCCATGAACAAGGTCGGCGAAGGCGATGCCACGGGCAAGTCCATCGCGCAGAAGGCCATCGATGCCGTCTCCAGCGGCCAGGTGCAGTTCGTGCCCGAGAACTGGGTCAACACCTACAACCAGTGGATGAACAACATCCAGGACTGGTGCATCTCGCGCCAGCTGTGGTGGGGCCACCAGATTCCCGCCTGGTACGACGAGGACGGCAAGGTCTACGTGGCCCGCACCGAGGAAGAAGCCCGCGCCCAGGCCCCCGGCAAGACGCTCACGCGCGACGAGGACGTGCTGGACACCTGGTACTCCTCGGCCCTGGTGCCGTTCTCCACCATGGGCTGGCCGAACCAGACCGAGGCGGCCGACGATGACTACAACCTCTACCTGCCCAGCTCGGTGCTGGTCACGGGCTACGACATCATCTTCTTCTGGGTCGCCCGGATGATCATGATGACCACGCACTTCACGGGCCGCGTGCCCTTCCGCCATGTCTACATGCATGGCCTGGTGCGTGACGCCCAGGGCAAGAAGATGAGCAAGTCCGAGGGCAACGTGCTCGACCCCGTGGACCTGATCGACGGCATCGACCTGGACACCCTGCTGGACAAGCGCACGCAGGGCCTGCGCCGCCCCGAGACCGCGCCCCAGGTGCGCAAGAACACGCAAAAGGAATTCCCCGAGGGCATTCCCGCCTACGGCGCCGACGCGCTGCGCTTCACCTTCGCGGCCCTGGCCTCGCTGGGCCGCTCCATCAACTTCGACAGCAAGCGCTGCGAGGGCTACCGCAACTTCTGCAACAAGCTGTGGAACGCCAGCCGCTTCGTGCTGATGAACTGCGAAGGCCATGACTGCGGCCTGCTGCCCCACACCAAGGAGCAATGCCAGGCCGGCGGCGAGTTCGCGGGCTACATGCAGTTCAGCCAGCCCGACCGCTGGATCGCCTCGCAGCTGCAGAAGGTCGAGGCCGAAGTGGCCAAGGGCTTTGCCGAATTCCGCCTGGACAACGTGGCCAACGCGCTGTACGACTTCGTCTGGAACGAGTTCTGCGACTGGTACCTGGAAATCGCCAAGGTGCAGATCCAGACCGGCAACGAGGCCCAGCAGCGCGCCACGCGCCGCACGCTGATCCGCACGCTGGAGGCCATCCTGCGCCTGGCCCACCCCATCATCCCGTTCGTGACCGAAGCCCTGTGGCAGAAGGTCGCCCCGGTCGCCGGCCTGCCCGGCGAGTCCGTGGCCGTGGCCCGCTACCCCGAGGCCCAGCCCGAGAAGATCGACGAGGCCGCCATCGCCTACGTGGGCCGCATCAAGCAGATGATCGACGCCTGCCGCACGCTGCGCGGCGAGATGGGCGTGTCGCCCGCACAGCGCCTGCCGCTGCTGGCCGTGGCCAGCTCGGCCGATGAGTCGCAGTTCCTGCGCACCAATGCTGCCGTGCTGCAAAACCTGGCCAAGCTCAGCGAGGTCAAGGTGTTCGACGACGAGGCCGCCTGGGCCGAGGCCGCCCAGGCCGCCCCGGTCTGCGTGGTGGGCGAGGCGCGCCTGGCGCTGTTCGTGGAGATCGACGTGGCCGCCGAAAAGGCCCGCCTGTCCAAGGAAGCCGCACGCCTGGAAGGCGAGATCACCAAGGCCAATGCCAAGCTGGGCAACGAGGCCTTCGTGGCCAAGGCGCCCCCGGCCGTCATCGACCAGGAAAAGAAGCGCGTGGCCGACTTCGGCGCAACGCTGATCCGCATCCAGGAACAACTCGCCCGCCTGGGTTGACATGGAATCTCCCCCTGAGCGGCTGTGCCGCTTCCCCCTCTCTCGCTTCGCGGGAGGAGGACGACACCCTCGGCGCGGGGCGGCCCTTCCTCGGTGTCCCTGATCTTGGGCTGCGCCAGTTTCATCGTCCGAGGGCATCAAGTCGCACAATGAAAGCTGAGACACTTAGCGAAGAAGACGCAAAGCCGCACGCTTTTTCCATCACCTGAATCCCAAGATTTTCATGAGTAATCAGACCCGTGTCCGCAAAGCCGTGTTTCCCGTTGCCGGGCTCGGCACGCGCTTTCTGCCCGCCACCAAGGCCTCTCCCAAGGAGATGCTGCCCGTGGTGGACAAGCCGCTGATCCAGTACGCCGTGGAAGAGGCCTACGAGGCCGGCATCCGCGACATGATCTTCGTCACCGGCCGCAGCAAGCGCGCCATCGAGGACCATTTCGACACCGCCTACGAGCTGGAAAACGAGCTGGAGAACGCCGGCAAGCAGGCCATGCTGGAGCTGGTGCGCAGCATCAGCCCGGCCGACATGAACTGCCTGTTCGTACGCCAGCCGCGCTCCCTGGGCCTGGGCCATGCCGTGCTGTGCGCCGAGCCACTGGTGGGCAACGAGCCCTTTGCCGTGCTGCTGGCCGACGACCTGATGGTGGGCGAGCCTGGCGGCCCCGGCGTGATGGCGCAGATGACATCGGCCTTCCACAAGCAGGGCCGCTCCCTGCTGGCCGTGCAGGAAGTGCCGCTGGAGCAGACCAAGCGCTATGGCATCGTGGCTGGCGAGCCGGCCGGCGGTTCGCTGATGCGCATCGAGAAAATCGTGGAAAAGCCCGCGCCCGAGAGGGCCCCCTCGCGCATGGGCGTGGCTGGCCGCTACGTGCTGACACCGGCCATCTTCGAGGAGATCCGCAACCAGCCCAAGGGCGTGGGCGGCGAGATCCAGCTGACCGACGCCATCGAACGCCTGATGGCCCATGAAGCCGTCTACGCCTTCCAGTACCAGGGCAAGCGCTACGACTGCGGCAGCAAGGAAGGCTTTCTGCAGGCCACGGTGGAACTGGCGCTGCAGCACGAGGATGTGGGCGCGAGCTTCCGCGAATACCTGCAGGGCCTGAGCATCTGAGGCCCGGCCTCAGAGCCGCCCCTGCCCCATGCAAAAGGCCTGCGAAAGCAGGCCTTTTTCTTTGGAGCGAACCGCGTGCAGCCGCTCAGCGCCGGCGCAGGATATGGATGAACTCCGCACCCACGGTCTGCTGCTCCACCAGTTCATTGCCGGTCTGCTTGGCAAAGGCCTGGAAGTCGCGCAGCGAGCCCGTGTCAGTGGCCACCACCTTGAGCAGCTGGCCGCTGTCCAGTTCGGCCAGCGCCTTCTTGGCCTTGAGAATGGGCAGCGGGCAGTTGAGCCCGCGCGTGTCGATTTCCTTGTGAATTTCCATCGGATGCACCTCTTGAGCCTGGGATTCTAGGCGGCATCGCGGCTGAGGCCGGCAGCAGTGTCTTGATCGGCGCGACTCGCTTCAGCCTCCTGGGCCTGCTCGGCACGCTTCCAGAAGTCACGGATCACAGGATCATGCCCCCGGCTGCGCAGCCACTTGGCCAGCGCCATGCCGGTGCCCGAAGGCCAGGCCTGCACCTTCTCAGGCTCCAGCAGGCGGTACTCGAGCAGCTCGGGCGACAGCCGCACCTGGCCGCTGGCGCGCACATGGAAGGCGATGATCACCTGGTTCATGCGCAGGAACTCATGCACGCTGATCAGCTCCAGCGACTCGGCCTGCAGGCCGGTTTCCTCCGCCACCTCGCGTGCCACGCCCTCCTCGGGCGACTCGCCAGCTTCCATGAAGCCCGTGATCAGGCCGAAGACCTTCTCGGGCCAGGCCGCATTGCGCGCCAGCAGCACCTTGCCGTCCAGCTCCACGATGGCGGCCAGCACCGGCGTGGGATTGTTCCAGTGCGTCCAGCCGCACTCGGGGCAGCGCAGGCGCGATACATCGCCGCCGTCCTCGGCCTGGATCACCCACTGCAGGGGCGTTGCGCAGTGCGTGCAATAGCGGGTTTCATAGTGCATGGGGCTGTTCCTGGTTTTTTGCTGTCCTGGCTCTATGCAAACAGGAAGGCCCGCCGGAAGGCGGGCCTGTCGCTGCGTCAGGCGGGAAAGACGCCCGTGGACAGATAGCGGTCGCCGCGGTCGCAGACCACGAAGACGATGGTGGCGTTGTTCTCGCGCTCGGCAATCTGCTGGGCCACCCAGCAGGCGCCCGCCGCCGAGATGCCGGCAAAGATACCTTCCTCGCGCGCCAGGCGGCGCGCCATGTCCTCGGCATCGTCCTGGCCCACGAGCACGGTCTCGTCGATCAGCGAGGCGTCGTAGATCTTGGGCATGTATTCCTCGGGCCACTTGCGGATGCCGGGGATGCGCGAGCCCTCGGCCGGCTGGGCGCCCACGATGCGGATGGCCGGGTTCTTTTCCTTGAGGAACTTCGCCACGCCGGTGATCGTGCCCGTGGTGCCCATGGCGCTCACGAAATGGGTGATCTCGCCGCCGGTCTGCTCCCACAGCTCGGGGCCGGTGGTCTCGTAGTGGATACGCGGGTTGTCGGGGTTGCCGAACTGGTCGAGCACCACGCCCTTGCCCTGGGCCACCATCTGGTCGGCCAGGTCGCGCGCATATTCCATGCCGCCGCTCTTGGGCGTGAGGATCAGCTCGGCGCCATAGGCCTTCATCGTCTGGGCACGCTCGATGGACAAATCCTCGGGCATGATCAGCACCATCCGGTAACCCTTGATCGTGGCGGCCATGGCCAGCGCAATGCCGGTATTGCCCGAGGTGGCCTCGATCAGCGTGTCGCCGGGCTTGATGTCGCCGCGCTCTTCGGCGCGGCGGATCATCGACAGGGCCGGCCTGTCCTTGACCGAACCGGCCGGGTTGTTGCCTTCCAGCTTGCCCAGCACCACGTTGCCACGTTCCTGGCGAGACTGCGCACCGATGCGCTGCAATGCCACCAGGGGCGTGCGGCCGATGGCGTCTTCGATGGTCGGATAAATTTTCATAGCCTCACACTGTGCCATAATTCGCCCCTGCGCTAAGTAGCCCGGGTGGTGAAATTGGTAGACGCAGGGGACTCAAAATCCCCCGCCGCAAGGCGTGCCGGTTCGATTCCGGCCCCGGGCACCAGAGATTACGTAGCCGAAAAAGCAGTCCCCTGCTTTTTCGGCTATTTCTTTTCCGGCCGCTGTCTTCACAGCGTCCGCACAAACCTCAAGCCCCTTTGCATCCAGCCGTGTTCAACGGCTGCACTGCATTTCAAGGCCTTCCAGCCTGCACCGATCCTGCGTCCTCATGCCTTGGGCGGGATGACGCCTGCGCGCTTTTCGCCGCACAGGGCCCAACCTGTGTACAACTTTGGCATCAACCGCCTCTCAAGGCCTGCCAGGCCTGGACCTTAGCCCATGCTGAAGCCTGCTTGAAGCAGCACCATCCCAGCCCGCAAGCAGGGCTGCAGCCCTGCGTCAAATTCAGCACTTTCCCTCTGAAAACCGCCACTTGCACCACCGTCATGCAGCCCTTGCCCAGCGCGGGCACCAGCCCGGTGCGCCCACGGTTCGGTCCTGTAAAAGCCCATGAAAAAAGCCACCCTGAGGTGGCTTTCTTTCTCCACAGATCCATTGAACAACCCTGTGGATAATCAGTGAACAGCAAGTGAACGAGGCGTCCAAGTGCTTGCATTCACTGGCCGCAGGCTAAGCTGCCTGCAAATCAGGCAACCTCCAGATCCAAGGGAAAACCCTCGATTCGGAAGGCGCCTGACACACCTCGCCTCAGGCATCCGTGCGGCGGATCTGCGCGCGCCCTGCCGCCGTGATGTGCCATTGATGGCTGCTGTCCACTTCGACCAGTCCACGCTCGCGCAGCCTCTTGGACAGATGCTCGCGCGCCGCGCTTTCCAGCGACACGGGCTCGCCCATCTCCAGCTTCTTGAGCACTTCGAGTTCATCCACCGTCGGCTCGTACACGGGTGCGTGATATGTGGTTTCGGCCATCGCTACTCCTTCGCTATTCAAAGTCTCATGCCCCAGGACTCTAGGGGGCACGGACCCAAACATAGCCTTGGCCCGGGAGCCGCGCAATCGGTGGCCGCACCTTTTTTCGAGTTGTGGGCGATGATTGCACGCTTTGCGGCGGCGTCCCACAGGCGCCAGGGCCAGGCCCCGGCCTGACAACGGGCGATCCACGCTCTTGCCGCACCCGCCCCATTGGCCGCTCCCTCACCATCTGACCCAGGAATTCAGGTTTTCATGCTGTACGCCATCACCGCCTTGTTCGCCTTCCAGTTGCTGGGGGAGGCCATCGTCCAGCTCACGGGGCTGCCGCTTCCGGGCGCGCTCGTGGGCACGCTGCTGCTGCTGGCGGCGCTGCTGCTGCACGGCCGCCTGCCCGAGTCGCTGGAGAAGGCCGCCGGCGTGCTGCTGCAGAACATGATGCTGCTGTTCATTCCCGTCATTGCAGGCGTGATGCTGGAGTTCGACCGGCTGTCGCGCGAATGGCAGCCCTTCGTGATCGCCTGCGTGGCCGGTGCGGCCATCACCTTCCTGGCCACGGCCTTCACCTTCCGCTGGTGCCTGGAGCGCCAGCGCGCCCGCGAAGCGGCTGCCAGCCAGGGAGACAAGGCATGAGCGCGCTCACCACCCACTGGCACAGCGCCTGGCAGTCGCTGTCCGGCAACGCCTCCACCGCCCATCTGCCCTGGCTGGTGCTGACCATGGCCGTCTACCTGGCGGCCATGGCGCTGTACCGCAGAAGCGGCAACCATCCGCTTCTGATTCCCGTGTTCACGGCCGTGGTCGTCATCGTGGGCGTGCTGCTGGCCACGGGTACCTCCTATGCCAGCTACCGCAGCGGCGTCTCGCTGCTGGGGCTGCTGGTCGGCCCGGCCACCGTCGCGCTGGCAATTCCGCTGTACGCCCAGCGCGAGCGCATCCGCGCGCTGTGGCTGCCCATCAGCGTGGCGCTGGCCGTGGGCTGCGTGGTGGCGTTGCTGTCGGCACTGCTGATCGGCTGGAGCCTGGGAGCGACGGTGCAGACACTGGTGGCGCTGGCGCCCAAGTCGGCCACCATTCCCATCGCCCTGCCCATGGCCGAGCGCTTTGGCGGGCCGGCCTCGCTGGCGGCCGTGGCCGTGGCCATCACCGGCATTGCGGGCACGATGATGGCGCCGCTGCTGATCCGCCTGGTGCGCAGCGATGACCCGGCCGTGCAGGGTTTTGCCCTGGGGCTTACGGCCCACGCCATCGGCACGGCACGCGCGCTGCAGGTGAATCCGACCATGGGCGCCTTCTCGGCCCTGGCCATGGGCCTGAACGGCGTGGCCACGGCCGTGGTCATGCCGCTGTGCCTGGCCGTGCTGCCCTGGTTTTGAGCGCGATTGCGGGTTTTCCCCAGAGACACCCCCACAAGCCTGTGGACAAGCGCCGCCAGCAGCAAGGATAAGTCAGTTAAGTGACTGTCATCGTTGAACAATCCAAAGCCTGCTTAATTTTCAGGCAGGCCGGTGCTCCCTGGCGCGCTGCTGCAGCCATGAAGAGAACACGCGCAGGGCGGGCGCGGGCTGCGCATCGGGCGCCAGGGCCGGCGTGACCAGGTAGTAGGCACGGTTGCCGCGCAGTGGCTGGGGGCAGGCAATGATGAGGTCGCCGCGGGCCAGTTCCTGCTCGATCAGCATGGGTGGCATCAGCGCCACGCCCAGGCCCTGGCTGGCGGCCACAGCCAGCATGGAGAACAGCTCCAGCCGCATGCCATCCAGCGCGCGCGGCGCGACCACGCCCATGGCATCGAACCACTGCTGCCAGCCGTAGGGCCGCGTGCTTTGCTGCAGCAGCGGCATCCGGGCCACGATATCTGCCCCCACGGGCAGCCAGGCGCGGCCCGGCTCGCGCGCCTGCGCCGTGGCCAGCAGTTGCGGGCTGCACACGGGCACCACCTCTTCATCCATCAGCCATTGCGCCTGCACGCCGGGCCAGCGCGCCACCTGCTCGGGCGTGCCTGCATAGAGCGCGGCGTCGAACACGGTATCGGCGAAAAGGAAGGGCCGCGTCTGCACGTCGATGTGCACCGTGACCTCGGGATGCTCGCGCGCCAGCTGGGGCAGGCGCGGCAGCAGCCAGCGCGTGGCGAAGGTGGGCACGGCAGCCAGGTTGAGCGGGCCGCCTTCGCCCTGGTGGGCCATGATGTCCAGCGTGTCGCGCTCCAGGCCGTGCAGCCAGCGCGAGACCTGCTGGGCGTACTGCGTGCCCGCCTCCGTCAGCAGCACGCCGTGGCGCGTGCGCCGGAACAGCTGCACCCCCAGGAACTCCTCCAGCGCAATGATCTGGCGCGATACCGCGCTTTGCGTGAGCGACAGTTCCTGCGCCGCACGCGTGTAGCTGATGTGCCGGGCGGCCGACTCGAAGCAGGCAAGGGCTTGGGTGGATGGCAGGGCTCTACGCATATCTCATGAATTCAACGCACTCCAATGGCACACATCATAGGGAATAACCCGCAACATGGGATCCATACATGCGCTTTACGCATTCATGGATGAACAAACATCGTTTGCGCAACGCGCAGGCCCGCTTCTAAGATGCGTCGCAACAACGCCCCATGGCCACAGCCTGCCCGGCTTTGGCATATGGCAGCGACCCGCCCTTGACCTCTTTGTTTTTTGGAGAAACCACGCCATGGCCCGCAACAGCTTCCAATGGGATGACCCCTTCCAGCTCGACCAGCAACTGAGCGAAGACGAGCGCATGATCCGCGACGCGGCCCATGCCTACTGCCAGGAGAAGCTGGCCCCCCGCGTGCTGGAAATGTTCCGCCACGAAAAGTCCGACGTGAGCATCTTCCGCGAGATGGGCGAGCTGGGCCTGCTGGGCCCCACCATCCCCACGCAGTACGGCGGCGCGGGCCTGAACTACGTCAGCTACGGCCTGGTGGCGCGCGAGATCGAGCGCGTGGACTCGGGCTACCGCTCCATGGCCAGCGTGCAAAGCTCGCTGGTGATGGTGCCCATCAATGAATTCGGTACCGAAGACCAGAAGAACAGGTACCTGCCCAAGCTGGCCAGCGGCGAGTTCATCGGCTGCTTCGGCCTGACCGAACCCGACCACGGCTCCGACCCCGGCAGCATGTCCAGCCGGGCCTACAAGGTGGACGGCGGCTACCGTCTCAAGGGCAACAAGATGTGGATCACCAACAGCCCCGTGGCCGACGTGTTCGTGGTCTGGGCCAAGGAAGTGACCGAGGACGGCCATGTGGGCGAGATCCGCGGCTTCATCCTGGACAAGGGCATGAAGGGCCTGTCGGCCCCGGCCATCCACGGCAAGGTGGGCCTGCGCGCCTCCATCACGGGCGAGATCGTGATGGACGACGTCTTCGTTCCCGAGGAAAACGCCTTCCCCGAGGTGCGCGGCCTCAAGGGCCCCTTCACCTGCCTGAACAGCGCACGCTTCGGCATCGCCTGGGGCGCCCTGGGCGCAGCCGAGTTCTGCTGGCACACGGCGCGCCAGTACACGCTGGACCGCAAGCAGTTCGGCCGCCCCCTGGCTGCCAACCAGCTGATCCAGAAGAAGCTGGCCGACATGCAGACCGAGATCACCCTGGGCCTGCAGGCTGCGCTGCGCGTGGGCCGCATGAAGGACGAGCACCAGAACGTGATCGAGATCACCTCGCTGATCAAGCGCAACAACTGCGGCAAGTCGCTGGACATTGCCCGCATGGCGCGCGACATGATGGGTGGCAACGGCATCAGCGACGAGTTCGGCGTGGCCCGCCACCTGGTCAACCTGGAAGTGGTCAACACCTACGAAGGCACGCACGATGTGCATGCGCTGATCCTGGGCCGCGCCCAGACCGGCATCGCAGCGTTTTCGAACTGAAGCTCCCCCTGAGCCGCTGCGCGGCTTCCCCCTCTCTACTTGCTCCGCAAGGGAGGGGGACGACGCCCTCGCCGCGAGGCGGCTCTTGCTCGGCGTCCCTGGCCTGTTCCACGCCCGTGTCACACGCTATGGGTGATGGAAGCTCAAGCCCTGAGCTGAACTACCAGCGGCATCGGGCGCGCTCATATTTCTTCCCTCTCATGTCCTCCACATCCCCCGCGCCGGCCGCATTGGCCGGCATCAAGGTGCTTGATCTTTCCCGCGTGCTGGCCGGGCCCTGGTGCACGCAGACACTGGCCGACCTGGGTGCCGATGTGATCAAGGTCGAGCGGCCCGTGGCCGGCGATGACACGCGCCACTGGGGGCCTCCGTTCCTGCCGCGCGACGATGGGCAGGCCACGCAGGAGGCCAGTTATTTCACGGCCTGCAACCGCAACAAGCGCTCGGTCACCATCGACATGTCCACCCCTGATGGGCAGCAGCTGATTCGCCAGATGGCGGCCGGGGCCGATGTGCTGGTGGAGAACTTCAAGGTCGGTGGCCTGGCGCAGTACGGGCTGGACTACGAAAGCCTCAAGGCGCTCAACCCGCGCCTGATCTATTGCTCGGTCACGGGTTTCGGCCAGACCGGCCCGTATGCCGAGCGCGCGGGCTACGACCTCATGGTGCAGGCCATGTGCGGGCTGATGAGCATCACCGGCCATGCCGACGAGGCGCCCGGAGGCGGCCCTCTCAAGGTGGGCGTGGCCGTGATCGACGTCTTCACGGGCCTGTATGCCAGCAATGCCATCCTGGCCGCGCTGCATGCGCGCCAGGCCTCGGGCCGGGGCCAGCACATCGACATGGCCCTGCTCGACGTGGGCATGGCCGTGCTGGCCAACCAGGCCGCCGGCTTTCTGGCCACGGGCGAATCGCCGGGCCGCGCCGGCAACATCCACCCCAGCCTGGCGCCCTACCAGGACTTCGCCACGGCCAACGGCAACGTGCTGCTGGCCATTGGCAATGACGGGCAGTTCGCGCGCTTTTGCGCCGCCGTCGGCGAAGCCGGCTGGGCGCAGGACGAGCGCTTTGCCACCAACACCGCGCGCGTGCGCAATCGCCAGGCGCTGCTGGAGCGGATGGTGCCCCTCATGAAGACACGCGGCACGGCCGAATGGATTGCGCTGCTGGAAGACAAGGCCGTGCCCTGCGGCCCCATCAACACCATCGCCCAGGCATTCGACGACCCGCAGGTGCGCGCACGCGGCATACGCGTCGAGCTGCCGCGCGAGGCCGGCGACGGCATCTCGCGCATCGCCGGCGTGGCCAGCCCCATGCGGCTGAGCGATACCCCGCCCGTGCTGCGCAGCGCACCGCCCTCCCTGGGCCAGCACACCGATGAAGTGCTGGGCGAGCTGGGCATTGCGCCCATGGCCATCCAGGCGCTGCGCTCGCGCGGCGTGGTCTGATCGCCAGCGCCGCGCAACACCGCCTCCACATTTCTCAGCCCAAGCACCGCCATACGAATGTCCTAAAGAATCACGCCCTCCCACCCGTCGGTGCCTCACAACAAACGTCCACAACATCCATTCAAGGAGACAACACCATGACTCACACCTCCCGCATCGCGCTCGCCGGCATCCTCGGCGCCCTCGCGCTTTCGGGCGCAGCCCATGCCCAGGGCTACCCCACCAAGCCCATCAAGCTGCTCGTGCCCTTCGCGGCCGGCGGCACCACCGACCTGATCGCGCGCATCGTGGCCGAGCCGCTGGGCCGTGCCCTGGGCCAGCCCGTGGTGGTCGAGAACAAGGGCGGCGGCGGCGGCAGCATCGGCGCGGCCGAGACGGCGCGCTCCCAGCCCGATGGCTACAGCCTGGGCATCGCCACCGTGTCCACCACGGCCACCAACCCGGCGATCAACCCCAAGATCCCGTACAACGTGCTGACCGACTTCACGCCCATCGTGAACATCGCGGCCACGCCCAACATCATTGCGGCCAACCCCAAGTTCGCGGGCAAGAACTACCAGGAGTTCCTGGCCGAGGTGAAGAAGAACCCCGGCAAGTACTCCTACGCCTCGCCCGGCAACGGCAGCATCACCCATCTGATGATGGAGATGTTCAAGCTGTCCACGGGCACCGACATCACCCACGTGCCCTACCGTGGCAGCGGCCCCGCGCTGAACGACGCCGTGGCCGGCCAGGTTCCGCTGATCTTCGACAACCTGCCCTCGGCCCTGGGCTTCGTCAAGGAAAAGCGCCTGGTGCCCATCGTGGTGGCCGCGCCCCAGCGCCTGGCCGCCCTGCCCGATGTGCCCACCTTCAAGGAAGTGGGCCTGGCCCCCGTCAACCGCATGGCCTACTACGGCATCGTAGGCCCCAAGAACCTGCCGCGCGACATCGTGGACAAGGTCAACGCCGCCACGCGCAAGGTGCTGCAGGACCCGGCCATCAAGAAGCGCATCGAGGAAACCGGCTCGCTGATCGTGGCCGACACGCCCGAGCATTTCTTTGAAGAGATCAAGGCCGAACTGGCGGTCTACAAGGACGTGGTGCAAAAGCAGAACCTGACGATGGATTGAGCCTGCGCGTCACCCACCGACCATCCCCGCCACGGCGGGGATTTTTTCAGGCTTCGCCAGCGGCAGGCGACAGCAACGCCTCGCACACCTCGCACAGGCGCTCAGCCAGACGCCGGCCCGGCGCCGACAACTGGGCGCGCACATGCAGTGCCACTTCCACATCAGGCACGGGGGCGAAGCCGGCCATGCCGTCGAGCAGGCGGTGGCCGGGCCCGACCAGCCGGCGCGGCAGCAGGCTGATGCCCAGTCCCTGCTCCACGGCGGCGTCCAGGCTCGCCAGGCTGGCGCTCACATAGGCCAGGCGCCAGCGCCGGCCTGCGGTATCCAGCGCATGCGTCATCTCGCTGCGGTACAGGCCGCCCTGCGGAAATACCACCAGGGGCAAGGGATCCATCCCGTGGCAGGGATGCCGCGCACTGTCTATCCAGGCCAGCGGTTCAGGCCAGCGCGCCATGCCGGGCGTGCTGCCGCTGCGCTGCTTGACGATGGCCATGTCCAGCTCGCCGGCCTGCAGTTGCTGCCATATCGCCTGCGACAGCCCGCTGGTCAGCTCCAGGCGCAACTGCGGCTGGCTGCGCGCCAGCGCGCCCAAGGCGGGCATCAAGGCATGGCCGGCAAAGTCCTCTGGTACGCCGATGCGCAGCACGGCCTCGGTGGCGCCTGCCAACTGCTCCACGGCCTCGTCCATGAGGGCCAGGATGCGTTGCGCATAGGCCAGCAAGCGCTCTCCTTCCAGCGTGCATTCCACATGGCGCCCGCTGCGGTCCAGCAGCGTGCAGCCCATTTGCTCCTCCAGCCTGCGGATCTGCTGGCTGACCGTGGACTGGGTCAGATGCACGCCCTGCGCCGCGCGCGTGAAGCTGCCGGTTTCGGCCACGGCGCAGAAGCTGCGCAGCAGGGTGGGGTCTATGGAAGAGGGTTGCATGGGGCTTAGGCAAATTTCAGTGGCTTTGTCACTGCCCAGCATTTGATCATTTAATTTTCCAATTGATGGCCCCCGTCCTAGACTGCGGCCTCAGCTCCCGATTGCCCAGCCATCCCCATGCAAGAACAAGAACACATCCGCCTGCTGCGCCATGCCGTGCAGCTGGCGCACGACAACCGCCTGCGGGGCGGCCGGCCCTTCGGCGCCCTGCTCGCGCGCGAGGGGCAGATCCTGTCCACGGGCGTCAACGAGATCGTGCAAAGCCATGATCCCAGCGCCCATGCCGAAATGCAGGCGCTGCGCGCAGGCACGCGCGCCCAGGCCAACCCCAGCCTGGCTGGCTGCACCATCTACGCCAGCGGCCACCCCTGCCCCATGTGCCTGGCGGCGCTGGTGATGGCCGGGGCCGAGCAGGTTTTCTTCGCCTTCGACAACGCGGATGCCCAGCCTTACGGCCTGTCCAGCGAAGGCGCCTACCAGCGGCTGCGCATGCCGCTGCAGCCGCCACCGCTGCCCCTGGTTCGGCTGGACACGGGCATCACGGCGGCCCAGCTGTATGGCAACGCCCCCTGGGCCTGAAGCCATGTCGTCCATTGCGCCTGCACGCACCGAGGCGCCTGCCGCAGCGCACGCCATTCCAACGGCGCTGTGGCTGGCCACCGTGGTCCTGGTCACACTGAACCTGCGCCCGTTTCTCACGGCCATCGGCCCGCTGGGCCCGCAGATACAGTCCGCCACCGGCATGGATCTGTCCACGCTGTCCTGGCTGACGCTGCTGCCCATGGCGTTGATGGGTGTGGGCGCCTGGCTGGCCCCGGCCGCACTGCGGCGCCTGGGTCCGCGCCGCGCCGTGGTCGGGTCCTTGGCGGTGATTGCGCTGGGCTGCGCGCTGCGCGTGGCGGGCTCCAGTGCGGCCACCCTGCTGGCCACGTCCGCGCTGTGCGGCGCTGGTGTGGCCCTGGTGCAAGGCGTGCTGCCGGGCCTGATCAAGCGCCAGTCGCCCGCACGCATGGCCCAGATGATGGGGCTGTACTCGGCCGCGCTCATGGGCGGAGGGGCGCTCGGTGCCCAGATTTCGCCGCTGGCCGTGCAATGGGGACTGGACTGGCGCTTTGCGCTGGCGCTCTGGACTGCGCCCGCCCTGCTGGCCTTGGTGTTGGCGCGGCATGCGCTGAGCACATTGCCGGGTCCGGCGCCCATGGCGACCCATGCCTCGCAAGACACCGGCTGGCTGCGCCGGCGCCCGCGCACCTGGCTGCTGATGGCCTGCTTCGGCCTCATCAATGGCGGCTATGCGGCCATGGTGGCCTGGCTTGCACCTTTCTACCAGACGCACGGCTGGAGCCCCGCGCAAAGCGGCGGCCTGGTGGCCCTGCTGTCGGTGGCCCAGGCCAGCGCCGCGCTGGGACTGCCCGTGCTGGCTGCGCGCCATGCCGACCGGCGGCCGTGGCTGGGGTTCACGCTGCTGTGCCAGATCATCGGCCTGGCCGCGCTGGCCTGGTGGCCTGATGCGGCGCCGCTGCTCAACATCGTCATCCTCGGCATCGGCCTCGGTGGCTGCTTCGCGCTGATGATGGTGGTGGCGCTGGACCATCTTCCCCACCCCACGCAGGCCGGTGCGCTCAACGCACTGATGCAGGGCGGCGGCTTTCTGATTGCGGCGCTGGCGCCCTATGTGATCGCCCGGCTGCACCAGTTCACGGGCGGATTCGGCGCCGGCTGGCTGGCCCAGATGGCCGCCGTGCTCGTGGTCTGCGTACTGGTGTCACGCCTGGCGCCGCAGCGCTACGCCCAGGCCATGCGGGCACCCGGCGACTGACCCGCTTCAGTGCGCGGCCTGGAAGCCGGCCGACCAGCGCACGAAGGCCCAGATGCACCAGGCCAGGCCCAGCGCCACCAGGCCGCCGCCGATCCAGCCGATGTTCTGCATGCCCGCATGCATGCTGACCTGGCTGCCCAGCAGCGCACCGCCGCCAATGCCGATGTTGAAGATGCCCGAGAACATGGACATGCCCACATCGGTGGCGTCGGCCGCCAGCTTGAGCACCTGGGACTGCATGGCCAGGGCGAAGCAGATCATGGCGACACCCCAGACCGAGCTCATCACGTAGAGCGATGCCTCATGGCCCGAGGCCGGCACCAGCATCAGCAGGCTGGCCGACAGCACGCCAATGGCGGCCAGCAGAAAGCCGCGCGGATGGCGCAGCCCCCACCAGCTGAACATCACGCTGCCCACGATGCCCATGCCGCCGTACAGCAGCAGCACGGCCGTGGTCACCTTGCCCTCGAAGCCCGCGATGTCCTGCACGAAGGGCTCGATATAGCTGTAGGCCGTGAACTGCCCGGTGATCACGACCACCAGCAGGATGTAGATGGACAGCAGCGCCGGGCGGCGCAGCAGCATGGGCACGCTGGCCAGGTTGCCCGCGTTCTCGCTGGGCAGGCGCGGCAGCAGCCGGGCCAGGGCCACCATGACAATGGCGGCCACCCCGCCCACGGCCAGGAACGTCGTGCGCCAGCCCAGCCATTCGCCCACGATGCGGCCCAGCGGAATGCCCAGCACCATGGCCATGGAGGTGCCGGTGGCCAGCAGGCTCAGCGCCACGGCCTTCCTGCCGGGCGGCGCCACGCGCACGGCCAGCGAGGCGGTGATGGACCAGAACACCGCATGCGACAGCGCAATGCCGATGCGGCTGACCATGAGCGAGGCAAAGCTCCAGGCCACGCCCGACAGCACATGGCTGGCCACGAACAGCGCGAACACGCCCATCAGCAGCTTGCGCCGCTCCACATTGCGCGTGAGCAGCATGAAGGGCAGCGAGGCCAGGGCCACGATCCAGGCATAGATGGTCAGCATCAGCCCGACCTGCTCGGTGGGCATGCCAAAGCTCGCGCCAATGCTGCTGAGCAGGCCCACGGGCACGAACTCGGTGGTATTGAAGACGAAGGCGCCCAGCGCCAGCGCGATCACGCTGAGCCAGGCCTGGGCGGCCGTGGGTGTGGATGACGCGGAAACGGAGCCGGCCGCAGCGGAGACGGAAGGGGGCATGGGGAACGTGGGGCCTTTTTTGTTGCAGCGCAATATTGTGCTGCGCCATGCGACCGCCTGATGTCAGCTGCCGCGCAGGCCCCAGTGCCGCCAGGGGGACTTAGGCCGGCGGCAGGTGGCAGACGGCCTCGATGTTGTGGCCGTCGGGGTCGAGCACAAATGCTGCGTAATAGTCGTCATGGTAGTGCGGTCGCAGGCCGGGCTCGCCGTTGCAGCGCCCGCCTGCCGCCAGGGCCGCCGCATGGAAGTCGTCAACCATGTGACGGTTGTCCACGCGGAAGGCCACATGGATGGGAGGCTGATTGGGCGTGCCCCCGCTGATCCAGAAATCGGGCTTGGGCGGCTCGCCGAAGCCCGCAGTGTCCGTATGGCCCGTGACTTCGGCAGAAAGCTCCATGAGGATTTCATAGCCCAGCGGCGCCAGGGCGCGTGCATAGAAATCCTTGCTGCGCTCGAAGTCCGATACGAGGATTCCCGTGTGGTCGATCATGGCTGTGCTCCTGCCTGTTCATGACGGACACCAGCATGCCATGGAGACCGCTGCGGCACCAGTGGACTGGCGCAGGTGTTCAGTAAGCGACGGTGAAACGCTGGCGCAGGTGCAGGCCCTTGTCCAGCGCGTCGACCAGGGCCACGGCCAGGTCCGCTGCCGAAATCGTGCCGGGCTGGCCATCGGCCTGCATCAGCGGCTCATCCTTGCCCGTGCGGTATTGGCCTGTGCGTTCGCCATGGTCGCCCAGATGCAGGGCAATGGGCGGGCTCAGCATCGTCCAGTCCAGGCCCTGCTCCTTTTGCAGATCGTTGAGGGCATCGCGGGCAGCCGAGGCGCCAGGCTTGATGGCCGCCGGGAACTCGGGCGTGTCCACCAGTTGCTTGCCGGGTGCGATGTAGAGGCTGCCTGCGCCGCCGACCACCAGGTAGCGCTTGATGCCGGCCGCCTTGGTGCCCGCCACGATGGCGCGCGAGCCGCGCATGAAATCCTCATAGATGTCGGGATTGCCCCAGCCCGCGTTGTAGGCGCTGACCACGGCGTCCGCGCCCGCCACGGCGCGCTGCACGGCGGCGGCGTCCAGTACATCGGCCTGCACGGCCTGCAGCCGCGGCTGGGCCGCCAGCTTGGCGGGGTCGCGCACCAGGGCCACGACCTCATGGCCGCGCTGCAGCAGCTCCTTCAATACCGCCGAACCCACAAAGCCGGTTGCGCCAATCAATGCCACTTTCATCTTCGGTCCTTTATGGCGCCAGGGCGCCTGTTCACGATGGCATTGAGATTACGCCGTTCACAATGCATGCGGTAGACGGCAATTTTTACCAAGACCTTGAAGTGCAGCTTCACAATACAGCCCATGGATGACTACAAACGCATGGCCGTTTTCGCCGCCGTGGTGCAGCACGGCTCCATGAGCGCCGCCGCGCGTGCCCTGGGCATGAGCCCCTCGGCCGTGAGCCAGCAGGTGCGCCAGCTCGAACGCGATGGCGGCGTCACCCTGCTGCACCGCTCCACCCGGCAGATCGCGCTGACCGACACGGGCGAGCGCTACTACCAGCAGTGCGCCGCCATGGCCCAGGCCGCCAGCCAGGCGCGGGCCGAGCTGGCGGCCGCGCGCGACGAGCCCGGCGGCGAGCTGCGCCTGTCAGCCACCGTGGGCTTTGCCCGCCACATCGCGCCGGCCCTGGGCCACTGGCTGGCCCGGCACCCCGCACTGCGCCTGCACCTGGATGTGGACGACGCGCCCATCGACCTCATACAAAGCCGCATCGACCTGGCCTTGCGCTTCGGCCGGCTGGCCGATTCCGGCTGGGCCGCCCGGCGCCTGGGCGCCATGCGCAATTGGCTGTGCGCCTCGCCCGCATGGATACAGGCCCAGGGGGGCGGCGCGGCCTGGCGCCACCCGGCACCGCTGGCCAGCATGCGCTGGCTGGGCCTGGCGCGCGAGGGCCAGGGCCAGGCCCTGCGTGCCGAGGCGCGCCACCCTGACACGGGCGAGACCTACAGCCTGCAGGTGCTGCCGCATGTGGCCAGCAACAACCAGCTGTCCATCCAGCAGATGTGCGAGGCGGGCCTTGGCCTGGCCCTGCTGGGCAGCATGGACGTGGCCGACACGGTGGCCGAAGGCCGCCTGGTGCGCCTGCTGCCCGACTGGGACTTCGGCGGCCTCGACATCTGGGCCGTCACCCCGCAGCGCCAGGCCCAGCCCGCCAAGGTGCGCCAGGCCATCGCTGCCTTGCAGGCCTATCTGGCCCGGTTGCCGGGCGTGGTCGATGCGCCGGCCCCGGCCTGAGGATCATGGACAGCGCACGAAAAAAAGCCCGCACGGGGCGGGCATGAAAACGAAGGAAGGACGCTCGCTCAGTCGAGGGCTGTCTTCTGGCCGTTCTTGAACACGCTCAGTGTGTACGAGGGGTTCTTCATCTCGCCGTTCTTCTCGAAGGCGATCTTCGAGGTCACGCCCGAGTAGTCGGCCTTTTGCAGGAAGGGGATGTAGACCTTGGGGTCCCAGGAGTTGGCGCGCTTCATGGCGTCGGCCAGCATCATGGTGGCGTCGTAGAAGTACGGGCTGTAGACCTGGAACTGGCCGGGGTACTTGGCGTCGTAGCGCTTTTTCCATTCCGTGCCGCCGGGCATCTTGGCCAGCGAGGCGCCGCCATCGGCGCAGATCACGTTGTCCAGAGGCTTGGCACCGGCCGCCACCTTGGCCAGCTCGGGCACGCACAGGCCGTCGCCGCCGAAGTACTTGGCATCGTTCAGGCCCAGCTGGGCCATCTGGCGCAGCATGGGGCCGGCCTGGCCGTACATGCCGCCGTAGAAGATGCCATCGGGCTTCTTGGCCTTGATCGAGGTCAGGATGGCCATGAAGTCCGTGGCCTTGTCGTTCGTGAACTCCGAGGCCACGACTTTCACGCCCAGCTTTTCCGCATCCTTCTTGAACACATTGGCCAGGCCCTGGCCGTAGGCCGTGCGGTCATCGATGATGGCCACGGTCTTGAGCTTGAGCGTCTGCGCCGCGTACTTGGCCAGTGCCGCGCCCAGCGCGTTGTCATTGGCGATCACGCGGTAGGTGGTGTTCCAGCCGGGCTTGGTCAGGTCGGGGTTGGTGGCCGCGCCCGTGATCATGGGAATGCCGCAGTCCTGGAAGACCTTGGACGAGGGAATGGCCACGCCCGAGTTGAGGAAGGCCACGGCGCCGGCGACCTTGTCGTCGCACAGCTTCTGCGAGGCGGCCGTGCCCTGCTTGGGATCCGCCACATCGTCCTCGGCCACCAGCTGGAACTTGACCTTCTTGCCGGCGATCTCCATGCCCTTGGCATTGAGCTCGTCGATGGCCATGCGCACGCCGTTTTCGTTGTCCTTGCCGAAATTGGCCTGGGGACCGGACACCGGGCCGATGTGGCCGATGCGGATCACCTGCTCTTGGGCCATGGCCACGCCACCCATGCCGGCCACGACGGCCGCAATACACAACTTCCGGGACATCTTCATCGCGCACTCCTCAGTTGAAACAGGCCGTCACGTTATTCCCGTCATCGCGGCTTGGCAATGCCGCGTGACGGGGCCGCGACACTCGGCTCCAACTCAGTGTTTACGAGCATCCATCCCCACCCAAAGCTGTGCTGGGTGGCGCGCCGCAACCGGCGACGCAGGCGACGCTTGCAACTCAGGCCGCGCGGGCCTGGCCCAGCGCCTGCACCTGGGCCAGCTGGTCCAGGGCCGCCAGGCAGGCATGTGCCACCTCCACGCCCTTCTTCACGAAGTGGGCGCGGAAAAACTCCACATGGTCGCCGTGCTCGTGGAAGTCGCGCGGCGTGAGCACGGCGGAG
Source organism: Delftia sp. BGA-UO-ETr-SB1 (assembly GCF_059567865.1). Lineage (NCBI taxonomy): Bacteria > Pseudomonadati > Pseudomonadota > Betaproteobacteria > Burkholderiales > Comamonadaceae > Delftia > Delftia sp. BGA-UO-ETr-SB1. The sequence continues at coordinate 377,944 of NZ_JCAQOW010000005.1, forward strand.
AACACCGGCACCTCGGTGTCGAGCTGCACGCGCATCAGCCCGTCGATCACGGCCGAGGACACGAACTCATGGCGGTAGATGCCGCCATTGACCACCAGAGCGCAGGCGACGATGGCGTCGAAGCGGCCAGTGTCGGCTAGCTTCTTGGCCAGCAGCGGGATCTCGAAGGCGCCGGGCACATTGAAGTGGCTGATGTTCTGCGCGGCCACGCCCTGGGCCTGCAGCTCGGCCGCCATGGAGTCGCGCGCCTGGTGCACGACATCGGTATGCCAGCTCGCGCAGATGACGGCCACGCGGCTGCGGCCCGCGACGGCCCTCCACGGCGTGCCCGAGGCCGTGCCGTGTGCGGAGAAATTCAAGGAGACAGGAGTCTGATTCATGGTGCTCTTTCAAGATGAGACAAATGAATCAGGGCGCGCGCCATGGCGCCGCATGGCGCGGCGCAGCCCATGGGAAAACCATTGGCATGGCGCCTGCCATGCAGGTGCTGCGCGATCTCTTTCATCCGGACTGTGACCGTCGGCTCTGGCATCTCACCAGATCTGCTGACCCCGGCCGGCCTTGCGGCTTGCCGGGCGCTCGCGGGCTCCTGGACACATGCCGAACGACAGATCCAGATACCGCCGGTGGGGAATTTCGCCCCGCCCTGAGAACGCTGCTTTGCGGCGCACGGACTGCGCACCGCCAAAGACAGAGGCCATTCTAGCCGCGCCCGCAAGCCATTGCCGCAATCGGGGCGGCAGGCGCCCTTGCGCACCACGCCTGCGCAATTCATCTGGCAACACCTACAGAATATGGGCGAATTGCTATCAAAATAGAAGCTCCGCTGTCGCCCTTGTTGCCTTGCAAGGACGACCCAGGTCAACCAATACGGCCTGTCAAACGTCATAGGAAGAGATCCAGACAGGAAACACGCCTTTGCCCGGACCCCATACCATGCCCCGTTCCAACGCCCCCACCGCGCAGTCACACCAGCAGCGTGACCTGCGCCCCCTGCGCACGCTGCGCCTGCTGGCCGGCCTTGGCCTCGCCGCCCTGGTCACCGCCTGCGCCGTGCCGCCCGATGGCTACTCGGACATGGGCTCCGGCTACCCCAGCTATCCCAGCTATCCGACCTACCCCAGCTACCCCTCTGGCGGCGGCGTCATCTACCCCTCCTATCCCACGCAGCCCGCCTATCCCGACAACGGCTGGTACGAGCGCCAGCGCCTGCAGCGTGAGCGCGATCGCCTGCAGTACGAGCGCGAGCGCATTCAGCAGGAGCGCAACCGCGACGCCTGGCGCGACCGCCAGGAGCGCGAGCGTGAAATGCGCGAGCGCGACCGGGACCGTGACCGCCAGGCACAGGACCGCGACCGCCAGTTGCGCGAGCGCATGCAGGAGCAGCAGCGCCGCGAAGCCGAGCGCCAGCAGCGGGACCGCGAGCGCGACCAGGGCCAGCAGCAACGCGATCGTGAACGCCAGCAACGCGACCGGGAACAGCAGCAGCGTGACCGCGAGCAGCAGCAACGCGCCATCGAGCGCATGCAGCGCGAAAGCCAGGGCGGCGGCAACCCCTACCCCACGCAGGATCCGCGCCACTGGCGTTGAACGGCTGACCAGCGGCATATCCAGCCCCCTGCGCTGCGCACCATAATCGGCAATGCACCACATCCCTGTGCCGTTTGTGATGGGAAAGGAAACCGCCATGCACCGCACCCAAGACCTTTGCCAGCGCCGGGCGCTGGCGGCGCTTGTACCGATGCTTGCAACGCTGGTGGTGGCACTCACCGCAGGCCCGGCCTCGGCCCAGGTCATCCGCTGCACGGACGCCAAGACCGGCCGCGTCACCTACACCAACAGCAGTTGCAAGGACGGCGAAAACCGCGTGCAGGTGCAGGAAGCCCCCAGCCCCGAAGAGCTGGAACGCGAGCGCGCGCAGGCTGCCGCCGCCATAGAGCGCAAGAACCAGCAACTGACCCGCGAAGAGGCCGAGCGCCGCGCACGCGCCCAACAGCAGGAGCGCGAGGCGCGCAGCCGGCGCGAGCGCGAGAACTCGGCGCAGCGCGACAGCGGCGACTCACCTGCCTGCCAGCAGGCGCGCCGCCGTCTGGACACCATCCTGGCCGAGTCCAATCCCGATCCCGCCACCTGGGGCCCGCGCAGTCAGGCCGCCCAGCAGCAAATGGAAATGGCCTGCCTGGGCCCCAAGGCCTATGAGCAGCTGCAGCAATCGCGCGCATTGCAGCCCAATGCCATCAACCGGCCGTGGATCGTCGGGCGCCCCGTGCCGCCGCAGCCGCTGCCGCCTTCGGCGCCCATCTCGCACTGCAACGTATTTCGCTGCTACGACACCAACGGCGGCATCCATCCGCGCTGATTCACGCGCGCAGGCCCTGCTCCACGGTGGGGTAGCGCAGGCGCAGGCCCAGCTCGGCCTTCAGGCGCTGGTTGCGCAGGCGGCGTGACTCCCCCATGAAGCTCAGCAGGCTGGCCGGCAGCTCGCGCTGTGCCTGCTCGCGCGTGATGCGCGCGGGGCGCGGCAGGCCGTAGAGATCGGCCGCAAAGTCGAAATAGTCCCCCATGCGCAGCTGCGTATCGTCGCTGGCGTGGTAGATGCGCTGCGGCCGGCCGCGCCACAGCGCCCGCACGCAGGCGCGGGCCAGATCGTCGGCATGGATGTGGTTGGTGTAGACATCCTCTGCGGCGCACAGCAGGGGCGTGCCGCGCAGCAGGCGCCCGCGCGGCGTACCGTTTTCCCGGTCCGGCGCATAGATGCCCGGGATGCGCAAAATGCTGGCGCGCAGCCCGCCGCGCCCGGCAAAGCGCACGGCACGCTCGGCGTTCACGCGGCGCTGGGCACGCGCCGTGGCCGGTGCGGGCGGGCGGCTTTCGTCGATCCAGGCGCCCTCGCAGTTGCCATAGACGCCCGAGGTCGAGCCATAGACCAGGCTCGCCGGCCGGCCGCGACGGCGCAGCACGCGCAGCAGGGCCGTGGTGCGCGGGTCCAGCCACCAGCCCTCTTCGCCGGCAGGCGGATTGGGTGGCGGCGCCAGGTGGACGACGCGCGTGACCAGGCCGGCCAGACGGCGCAGCGTGGCAGGCGCGTCCAGATCGCCCAGCAGCGGCGTGATGCCGCGCCCGCGCAGATCCTGCAGGCGCTCGGCGCCACGCGTCAGGGCCAGCACGCGCGGGCCCCGTCGTGCGGCACCGGAGCGCGCGCCGGGCGCGCCCGCCAATGCACCAGCCACGCGCAGCCCCACGTCGCCGCAGCCGACGATGAGCACGCGTTCGCGTCGAAAGCGCGCCGGCAGCGCGCCCAATGGGTTTTGGTTTGAGGGCAAAATCCTGGCCTGTTGCGAGGGCGGCCACCCGCGCGCCGCCGGTCGCGGCAGCGGCATGTCCGTCCGGGAAAGAAGATCGCCGGCGCGCTCCACGCGCCCGCCAGCGCCCCCGAGGATACCGAGAACATGACCGAGATAGCCAACGCTTCCCACGAAATCACCGTACAGCCCAGCGGCCGCGCCTTCGCCACGCAGGGCAGCGAGACCATCCTGGCCGCCGCCATCCGCTCCGGCGTGGGCCTGCCCTATGGCTGCAAGGACGGTGCCTGCGGTTCCTGCAAGTGCAAGAAGCTCAGTGGCGATGTCACCCATGGCCCGCATGCCGACAAGGCGCTGACCGCCCAGGAAGAGGCCGACGGCTATGTGCTCACCTGCTGCGCCAGGCCGGCCACCTCGGTGGTGCTGGAGTCGCGCCAGGTCACCGATGCCAGCGCCTTTCCCATCAAGAAAATGCCCGTGCGCGTGGCCACGCTGGAGAAGAAGTCGCACGACGTGATGCAGGTGCGCCTGCAACTGCCCGCCGCAGACAAGTTCCGCTACCACGCAGGCCAATACGTGGAGTTCATCCTGCGCGACGGCGCCCGCCGCGCCTACTCCATGGCCACGGCCCCCCACGTGCAGGACACGGCACCGGGGCTGGAGCTGCACATCCGCCACATGCCCGGCGGCAAGTTCACCGACCATGTGTTCGGCGCCATGAAGGAAAAGGAAATCCTGCGCGTGGAAGGACCGTTCGGCAGCTTCTTCCTGCGCGAGGACAGCGACAAGCCCGTCATCCTGCTGGCCTCGGGCACGGGCTTCGCCCCCATCAAGGCGCTGCTGGAGCACATCCGCCACAAGGACATCCACCGCTCCGTCACCCTGTATTGGGGCGGCCGCCGCCCCGAAGACCTCTACATGGATGCCTGGGTGCGCGAACAGGCCGAAGCCATGCCGCAGCTGTGCTACGTGCCCGTGGTCTCGGATGCCCTGCCCGAAGACGCCTGGACCGGCCGCACGGGCTTCGTGCACCAGGCCGTGCTGGACGATTTTGCCGACCTCTCGGGCCACCAGGTCTATGCCTGCGGCGCGCCCATCGTGGTCGATTCCGCGCACCAGGCCTATGTGCACCAGCGTGGACTGCCCGACGAAGAGTTCTACGCCGACGCATTCACCACGGAAGCCGACAAGGCAGCCTGAAGCCAGGGCAGATCAATCAATACGCAGAAAAACTGCTCTGCATACCTGCGCGCAGCCAGGTGTCGCAATTTTTTTGCACAATAGCGCCCCTATGAACCGTAGAAACAGCCTTCTCTCGGTCATGGCGGCCGCTGCTGCCCTGGCCTCCCCGCTTGCCCTGGCGCAAGAGCCCATCCGCCTGATCGTGCCCTATGCGCCCGGCGGTCCGCTGGACATCACCTCGCGCGCGCTGGCCGAGCGGGTGCGTGACTCCCTGGGAGTGGTGATCATCGACAACAAGGCCGGCGCCGGCGGCAACATCGGTGCCGACGCCATTGCCCGCGCCACGCCGGACGGCATGACCATCGGCCTGGCCGCCACGGCCACCCATGCCGTCAATCCCTGGCTGTACGCCAAGATGCCCTATGACGCGGGCAAGGACTTCGCCGGCATCACCCAGATGGTGCGCGTGCCCAATGTGCTGGTGATGAACGCGGCCCGTGCCGAGCAGCTCAAGATCCACAGCGTGGCCGACCTGATCGCCTACGCCAAGGCCAACCCCGGCAAGCTCAACTACGGCAGCGGCGGCAACGGCAGCGCGGGCCACCTGGCCGGCGAAATGCTCAAGCAAAAGGCCGGCATCTTCGCGCTGCACGTGCCCTACCGCGGAGCCAACCCGGCCCAGCTGGCCCTGCTGTCGGGCGAGGTGGACTTCAACATCGACAACCTGGCCGCCGCGGCGCCCAACATCCGCTCGGGCAAGCTCAAGGCGCTGGCCGTGACCACGCTGAACCCCACCACGCTGCTGCCCGGCGTGCCCGCACTGTCCAAGACCTTCCCCGGCTTTTCCATCGACACCTGGTGGGGCCTGGTGGCCCCGGCCGGCACGCCCAAGCCCGTGCTGGACAAGCTGAGTAAGGCCTTTGGCGATGCACTGGCCGCGCCCGAGACCAAGACCCGCTTCGAGACCCTGATGGCCGAACCCGTGTCCTCCACGCCCGCCGAATTCGACAGGTTCATGGCCGCTGAGCGCGCCAAGTACCAGCCCATCGTCAAGGCCTCCGGAGCGAAGGTGGACTGAGCCGATCCACCGCGTCCCGACTGGCAAAAAGCCGCAGCCGCCCTCAGGGCGCTGCGGCTTTTTCATTCAGGCCACTGTCGGGATTCAGGCTTGTCGGAGATGCCAGCCAGGCTTGTGCGCCAGGCGGATGCCCTGCCCCGCCACGGCCTGCAATTGCCCTGGCGTGACGCGCTCAGGCGCGATCTCGGCCAGCGGCACGAGCACGAAGGCGCGCTCGTGCATGCGCGGGTGCGGCACGCTCAGGCGCGGCAGCGCGATGCGCTCGTCGTCCCACAGTTCGATATCCAGGTCCAGCGTGCGCGGCGCGTTGCGGTAGGGACGCTCACGGCCGGCCGCCAGTTCGATGGCCTGCAGCGCATCGAGCAGCGCCAGCGGCTGCAGCGTGGTGTGCACGGCGGCCACGGCGTTCAGGTAGTCCGGGCCGCTGGAATCGACGGGCGCCGTGCTGTAGAGAGAGGACACGGCCACAAGGCGCGTGCCAGGCAGGCAGCCAATGGCCTGCAGCGCCTGGGCCAGCGCCTGGCCCCGGTCGCCCAGATTGGCGCCCAGGCCAATGGCGACCCAGTGCCCCGGCTCAGTCATCCCCGCCCACGGCGCCATCACCACCGCCCTGTGGCTTGCGGCGACGGCGGCGGCGCTTCTTGGGCGCGGCCCCTTCCTCACCCTCCACCTGGGGCAAGGCGGCGGCAGGTGCGTCGGCCTGCTGCGCTTCGCCAGCGCCGGCCTCCTCGCGCGCAGGGCGGGCCTTGGCCACGCGGTGCACCTTGGGCTCGGCGCTGCGCTGGCGGGCGCGCTGCTCGTCGCGGGCCTGGGCGATCAGGTCGTCGCGGCGCGCGTCGTCGGCGTTCTGGAATTCCTGCCACCAGCTGGCCAGGCTTTCATCGACCTCGCCGATGTCGGCGCGCAGGCGCATGAAGTCGAAGCCCGCGCGAAAGCGCGGCTGGGCCACCAGGCTGAATGGCGTGGCGCCCGTGCGCTTGTCAAAGCGCGGCTGCATGACCCAGATCTCGCGCATGTCGGCGGCCAGCTTGCCGCGGCCCGAGACATCGCCGATGCGCTGGTCGAACACTTCGTCGATGGATTCCTGCAGCGCGGGGAAGGGGTGCTGGCGCTGGTTCAGGCGGCGCTCCCAGCCGGTCTTGACGTCATGCCACAGCACGCAGGCCAGCAGGAAGCTGGGCGCCACGGGCTTGCCTTCCTCGACACGGCGGTCGGTGTCGGTCAGCGCGGCGCGCACAAAGGGCTGCTCCGCGCGCTCGACCACCACATCCAGCAGCGAGTAGATGCCGCGCGCCAGGCCCAGGCCGCGCAACTGCTCCACCGAGGCCAGCGCGTGGCCGGTCTGCAGCAGCTTGAGCATTTCATCGAACAGGCGGCTTTGCGGCACATCGGCCAGCAGCGGCTCGCACTCCACCAGGGGCTTGGCGGTCTTGGGCTCGATCTTGAAGCCCTTGCCCGCCAGCTTGGCCGCGAAGCGCACGGCGCGGATGATGCGCACCGGGTCTTCGCGGTAGCGCGTGGCCGGGTCGCCGATCATGCGCAGCATGCGCTTCTTGGCGTCGTCGATGCCCTTGTGATAGTCCACCACGATCTGCGTGCGCGGGTCGTAGTACATGGCGTTGATGGTGAAGTCGCGGCGCGTGGCGTCCTGGTCCTGCGGGCCCCAGACGTTGTCGCGCAGCACGCGGCCGCTGGCGTCCACCGCATGGTGCATGCCGGCGAGCTGGGCCTTGCTGGTGCGCTCGTTGCCGCTCACGGCCTCGGCCGCGCTGTTGTCCAGGAAGGCGCGGAAGGTGGAGACTTCGATGACCTCGTTCTCGCGCCCGCGGCCATAGACCACGTGCACGATGCGAAAGCGCTTGCCGATGATGAAGGCGCGGCGGAACAGGCCCTTGACCTGCTCGGGCGTGGCATTGGTGGCCACGTCGAAGTCCTTGGGGCGCAGGCCCAGCAGCAGGTCGCGCACGGCGCCGCCGACGATGTAGGCCTCGTAGCCGGCGTCCTGCAGCGTCTCGACCACGTCGATGGCACGCCGGTCCACCAGGTTGGGGTCGATGCCGTGCACCTGCACGGGCACTTCCTGGCGCTTGCCGAAGGGGGACTTGCGGGCGCGGGGGGCCGCCGAGGTCTTGCCCAGCAGCTTGTCGATGATGTTCTTGATCATGGTGCTTCGCCAAACAGGTCCAGAATGCGCCAGCCACGTTCCTGGGCCAGGGCGCGCAGCCGTGCGTCGGGGTTGGTGGCCACGGGATGGTCCACGCGTTCGAGCAGGGGCACGTCGTTCCAGGAGTCGCTGTAGAAGAAGCTCTCCACGCCGCCCCAGTCCAGGCCACGCGCATCCAGCCACTGCTGCATGCGCTGGACCTTGCCGTCGCGCATGCTGGGCGTTCCACGGATCTCGCCCGTGAACCAGCCCTGGGCGTCGCGTTCCAGTTCCACGGCAATCAGCTCCTGCACGCCCAGTGCGGCGGCGATGGGGCGCGTCACGAACTCGTTGGTGGCCGTGACGATGATGATCTGGTCGCCCGCCTGCTGGTGCGTGCGCAGCAGCTCCAGCGCCTGGGGACGGATCGCGGGGGTGATCACCTCGCGCATGAAGCGCTCATGCGCCTCGCCGGCCTGTTGCGCGCCACGGCCGCAGAAGGCCTCGGTGGCAAAGCGCACATAGTCGTGCACGTCGAGCGTGCCGGCCTGGTAGTGCGCGAAGAACTCGGCGTTGCGGCGGCCGAACTCGGCCGGATCGGTCCAGCCGATGCGCGTCGTGAACTCGCCCCACTCGTAGTCCGAATCGAGCGGCAGCAGCGTATGGTCCAGGTCGAACAACGCCAGCCGGGGCCGGAGTTGCTTCTGATCAGAGGTCATGCATATCCTAAAAAAATGGGTCCCGCGCTGCCCTTGCAACGCAGGCTCCGCCGGCTCCCGCAGTCCCTGCCCACACGAGAATGTGGGCTCATTCGGTTTCCAGCATCGTCTTGAGCAACGGAATGGTGATGGCGCGCTTGTTGCGAAGCGCAAAGCCGTCGAGCATGTCGAGCAGCTGCATCAGGCTGCCCAGGTCGCGTGAGAAGCGCTTGAGCATGTAGTCCATCACATCGTCGCCCAGAAAAACGCCACGGGCATCGGCCTCCTGGCGTAGCACCGCGCGGCGCGCGGTTTCATCGAGCAGTTGCAGCTGGAACACATGGCCCCAGCCCAGCCGCGTGCGCAGATCCTCGCGCAGCTTGAGGTCGGCCGGCGGCAGGGGGCCGGCTCCCAGCACCCAGCGCGGCGAGCCCGTGGCCGGGCTCGTCGCATTCACGAACCAGTTGAAGGCCCGCGCCTGCTGCAGCGGAGTGTAGATGTCCACGTCGTCCATCAGCACCGCCGCCCAGCGCTCGTCGAACGGCGGCGGGAACAGGGTGGATGCATCCATCCAGCCCACCATGGCGCCCTGCTCGCGCAGCGCCTCGCGCACGGCCTTGAGCAGGTGGGTCTTGCCCGAGCCCGACTCGCCCCAAAGATAGGTGGGCACCGGCGTGCGGGCGGTCTGCATGCGGCCGTCGCCCACCCAGTGGCGCAGATGATCGATCACTGCGGCATTGGGACCGACGAAAAAGCGCGACAGCGTCGGACTCGACGCCATGCTGATATCCAGAGCCAGCTGCTTCATCTGCGACATACGCGCAGCGCCCCCTTTCCTGTATCCAGGCGGGTCCATGCGGCAAAAGCAGGCAGAGGAATCGGCAACGGCATTGGGTTGAGAGCAAAGACAGGCCCGCCTCGGCGCAGCGCTGCGGCAAGGCGGACAACGCCCGGGAGCTCCCGGGCGGACGAGGGATTTTAGTCTGCGCGGCGCCCGGCACGGCGGCAGCCGGCCCGCATGTGCAACGAAAGCCCCCTCGAAGCCCACTGGCGCGCGCGCCTGCCGGCGGCCGGCGCCGTAGAATCCCGGGGTTCCAGCCCGGCATCGGGCCTACCGCACCGTACCCATCCATGAGCTCTTCTGCCCCCTCCTCTACCCCGATTTCCTACAAAGACGCCGGCGTCGACATCGTCGCTGGCGATGCGCTGGTCGAGCGCATCAAGCCGCTGGCCAAGAAGACCATGCGCGAAGGCGTGATGGCCGGCATCGGAGGCTTCGGCGCGCTGTTCGAGGTGCCCAAGCGCTACAAGGAACCCGTGCTGGTCTCGGGCACCGATGGCGTGGGCACCAAGCTCAAGCTGGCCTTCGAGTGGAACATGCACGACACCGTGGGCATCGACCTGGTGGCCATGAGCGTCAACGACGTGCTGGTCCAGGGCGCCGAGCCCCTGTTCTTCCTTGACTATTTCGCCTGCGGCAAGCTGGACGTGGACACGGCCGCTGCCGTGGTCGGCGGCATTGCACGCGGCTGCGAGCTGTCGGGCTGCGCACTGATCGGCGGCGAAACCGCCGAAATGCCCGGCATGTACCCTGCCGGTGAATACGACCTGGCGGGCTTTGCCGTGGGCGCCGTCGAAAAGTCCAAGATCCTCACGGGCCAGAGCGTGGCTGCAGGCGACGTGGTGCTGGGTCTGGCCTCGGCCGGCGTGCACTCCAATGGCTTTTCCCTGGTGCGCAAGTGCATTGAGCGCGCCGAAGCCCAGGGCAGCCTGCCCGAATCGCTGGACGGCAAGCCGTTCAAGCAGGCCATCATGGAACCCACGCGCCTGTACGTGAAGAACGTGCTGGCCGCACTGGAGCAGCACCCCATCAAGGCGCTGGCCCACATCACCGGCGGCGGCCTGCTGGAGAACATCCCCCGCGTGCTGCCCGAAGGCCTGGCCGCCCACCTGGATGCCGGCAGCTGGCCCCAGACCGAGCTGTTCGCCTGGCTGCAGAAGACGGCGGGCATCGACGCCGTGGAAATGAACCGCACCTTCAACAACGGCATCGGCATGGTCGTTGTCGTGCCTGCAGAGGCTGCCCAAGCCACGGCCGCCACGCTCAAGCAGCTGGGCGAGACGGTCTACACCATCGGACGCATCGCCGCACGCGGCGAGGGCGAGCCTGTCGAGGTCCGCTGACCACGGGCCCGCAGCGCATGACCCAGCACCTGCCCTCGCCCATCATCTCCCCGCAGCCCGCGCCCACGCGCGGCGTGACGCTTTCCAGCTATGTGCTGATGGCAGGCGCCCTGCTGCTGATCATGTGGCAGGGCCTGTTGCCGGGCATGCTTTGTGTCTGCGTGGGCTTTCTGGTCACGCGCGCCCTTGCCGGGCTGCTGGCACGGGCCCAGCCCAAGGCCCGGCGCGGCTCGCTGCCGCGCTGGACCCAATTGGTGGCAGCCACCATCGTCATTCTTGCGCCGCTGGCCCTGCTGAGCGGCGCGCTCTCGCATACACGCACCTACATCACCGACGCGCCGCAGCAGTACCGCGAACTGCTCGACTATCTGGCCCACACGGTGCTGGAGTTGCGTGACAAGCTGCCCGCCGACATGGCCGACCAGTTGCCGGACGGCGCGCAGGAAATCCAGCACCTGCTGGCCAGCTACCTGGCGGCCAAGGCCGGCGCCCTAGCCCATGCGGGCCGCGCCTGGCTTACCGGCCTGCTGTACGCCTATGTGGGCCTGATCATCGGCGCGCTGGCCGCCGTGCGCCCCATCACCACGCGCCGCCCGCCCCTGGTGGCTGCGCTGCGCGAACGCATCCGGCTCATGGGGCTGGCCTTCCGCCAGATCGTGGCGGCGCAGTTCTGGATTGCGGCCTTCAACACCTTCCTGACGGCCATCTTCCTGCTGGGCGTGCTGCCGCACTGGAACCTGACCCTGCCCTACACGCCGGCCCTGATCACGCTGACCTTCATCGCGGGCCTGGTGCCCATCGTGGGCAACCTGCTGTGCAATGCGGTGATCACCATCGTGGGGCTGTCAGTCTCCCCGGTGGCCGCCGCGGCCTGCCTGGGCTTTCTGATCCTGATCCACAAGGCCGAGTATGTGATCAACGCCAAGGTGGTGGGCCAGCGCACGCACATGGGCGTGTGGGAGCTGCTGGCCGTGATGTTCGTGGCCGAGTCGGTGTTCGGCCCCGCAGGCCTGGTGGCGGCGCCGCTGTTCTACGCCTATCTCAAGAAAGAGCTGGAAGCCGTCCGGCTGGTCTGAGCAGCGCTCCGACCCTGGGGGTTGCCGCCGCTACAGCCCCCTGAGCCGCCGGATCACCTCGCGCACGGCCACGGCCTGCGCGCCCTGCTGGGAATGCAGGAAGCGCTCCAGGTCTTCGAGCGCACGCTCGGTCACTCCCCACTGCGCATAGGCCAGCCCCCGGTCCCGGAAGATCTCCGGCATGTCGGGCCGCAGCACGGCCAGCCGGTTGAGCACGGCCACCAGCAGCGGCCAGTCGCGCCGTGCATGGTGGATCTCCTGCAGATTGCGCAGCATGCGCTCCAGAATGTCGCGCGGCGATGCGCCCTGCAGGTACATGCCCAGCGGAGCCGCCTCCTCGGCGGACAGGCCGGCGTTCTGCCAGAAGGGCTCCAGCCGCTCAGCCAGGCTGTTGGCCGAGAAGGATTCACCGCTCAGCGGGTCCATCACCACCTGCCCCTGGGGCAGGCGCAGCTTGACCAGGAAATGCCCGGGAAAGCTCACGCCCTGTGCCGGCAGATCGATGGCCGCAGCCAGCTCCAGCCAGATCAGCGCCACACTGATGGGAATGCCGCGCCGCGTCTGCAGCACATGGTGGATGTAGCTGTTGGACGGGTCGTAGTAATCGTTGAGATTGCCGCCAAAGCCCAGCTCGCCATAGAAGAACTGGTTGAGCACGCGCAGGCGCTGCAGCGAATCGGTTTCGCCGGCCAGGCGCTGGAGCAGGCGCACCTGCAGCCGGTCCAGCTCGGCGCTGGCCGCCTGCAGGTCGAGATCGGGCACGGCATCCTGGGCGATGCTGATTGCCGCCTCCATCAACGGCAGATGGTCATCGCTTTGCACCAGCGCTGCAAAGTATTGCAGGGCCGTTGGCGTGTCTTCGTAACTCCAGCTCATGATGCTTTGTATATTGCAGCGCCCAAGCCTGCAATTATGCGGGTTTGGGCGATGCCTCTCAGCGCCGCAGCAGTGCGCGCAGCTTGAGCCCCGCCGCCCACAGCGCACCGAAGTACAGCAGCACCGAGGCGGCCATCAGCGCGGCGAGCAGGCCCACACGCTGCCAGCCGTTGGCGCGCAGCGCGATCCAGTCGAAATGCTGGCTGCCCCAGGTCAGCAGCACGGCCAGCAGGCTGCTGGCCGCGACTACCTGCAAACCCAGCCGGCCCCAACCCGGCTTAGGACGGTAGACGCCCCGGCGCAGCAGACCCCAAAGCAGCCAGCCCGCATTGACCAGGGCCGCCAGGCCGATGGACAGCGCCAGGCCGGTATGCGCCATGAAGGGCACCAGGACCAGGTTGAGCAGTTGGGTGATGACCAGCACCACGATGGCGATCTTGACGGGCGTGCGGATGTCCTGGCTGGCGTAGTAGCCTGGCGCCAGCACCTTGATGGCCACCAGGCCCACCAGGCCTGCGCCGTAGCCGACCAGCGCCAGGGCGATCTGGCCCACGTCGCTGTCCTGCAGCGCACCGCGGTGGAACAGCGTGGCCACCAGCGGCTCGGCAAAAGTGAGCAGGCCCACGGCGCACGGCACGGACAGCAGCACCACCAGGCGCAGCCCCCAGTCCAGCATGGCCGAGTAGCGCTCCGAGTCGTCGGCCGCCTTGGCAGCGGCCAGTTGGGGGGTGAGCACCACGCCCAGCGCCACGCCCAGCAGCGCCGTCGGAAACTCCATGAGCCGGTCGGCATAGAACAGCCAGGTCACGCTGCCCGGTTGCAGATAGGAGGCGATCTGGGTGTTGATCATCAGCGAGACCTGGGCCACGCCCACGCCCAGCAGGGCCGGCGCCATCAGCTTGAGGATGCGGCGCACGCCGGCCTCGGCCCAGGCTTCGCGCAGCGCAGCTGGCGAAAAGCCGATGCGCGGCAGCAGGCCCAGGCGCGCCAGCGCAGGCAGTTGCACCGCCAGCTGCAGCACGCCGCCCAGCATCACGCCACCGGCCATGGCATAGATGGGCTCGATGCCGCGCGCCTGCAGCCAGGGCGCGCCCCAGAAGGCGGCGGCGATCATGGCCAGGTTCAGCAGCACCGGCGTGGCGGCCGAGACGGCAAAGCGCCGCCAGGTATTGAGCACGCCGGCAGACAGCGCCACCAGCGACATGAAGCCGATGTAGGGGAACATCCAGCGTGTCATCAGCACGGCGGCGTCATAGCCCTCGGGCGACTGGCGCAGGCCGCTGGCCAGCAGCCAGACCAGCAGTGGCGCGCCGACCACGCCCAGCACGCAGGTCACCAGCAGCACCCAGAACAGCAGCGTGGCCACGTGCGAGATCAGCCTGCGCGTGGCCTCGTCCCCCTCCTTGGCCTTGCTGGCGGCCAGCACCGGCACGAAGGCCTGGCTGAAGGCCCCCTCGGCGAACAGCCGCCGAAAGAGATTGGGAATCCTGAAGGCGACATTGAACGCATCGGTCAGCGCATTGGCTCCGAACATGGAGGCCATGAGCAGATCGCGCACCAGCCCGGTGATACGGGAGGCCAGCGTCAGCAGGGAAACGGTGGAGGCGGCTTTGAACAGTGACACCGTGGGGAGTGTATGCGCTGGCATGCCCCGCCGGCCGGCGCTCCAGGCGGGCCTGGCCGCTCTTGCACTCCGTTGCAACAGGCCGGCCCGTGCGGCCTGGGCCCTCAAGGCCCTGTCCGGGCTGCGTGCTATAATCCCGCGCTTCGCCGACAACATCCTCAGACACTAGGAATACATATCATGGCATCCAAGCCCGCAAAGAAGAACCCCCGTCTCGCCTCCGGCCGCAAGCGCGTCCGCCAGGACACCAAGCTCAACGCAGCCAACACCTCGCTGCGCTCCAAGTACCGCACCGCCGTCAAGAAGGTCGAAAAGGCCGTTCTGACTGGCGACAAGGCCAAGGCAACCGAACTGTTTGCCGCAGCCCAATCCGTTCTGGACACGATCGCCGACAAGGGCATCTTCCACAAGAACAAGGCCGCTCGCGACAAGAGCCGCCTGTCCGCCAAGGTCAAGGCCCTGGCCGCCGCCTAATCCAATTAGGCAACCGCACGGATGGCTCCGGCCATCTGCCGTTTGTAACGGGTGCGCTGTCAGCGAACGAGAAAACCGCCTTCGGGCGGTTTTTTTGTGCCTGAACGATGCTCCTGCATCCGCAGGATCCAGCAAAAAAGCCCCACCCTCCAGAGCAGGGCGAAAAAAAACGCACCCCAGGCGCGCTTCACATCGGACGGGAACGACCCGCAAAAAAAAGAAACCGGCCTCAGCGGGCCGGCTCATCCGGTATCAGGCAGGCCTCGGCAACCTGCAGGTTGTTGTCCTTGGCGAAATTCAGGCAGAAATCCCAGGCCATGGGCTCGTAGTCACGCAGGTCGCGGTGCACGACCACGCACTTGACGCCATTGAGCGTTGTGGGAACACACCAGGGCGAGTAGCTCAGGTGGCTGCCGCGCTGGGCACCACCGGGGCGAAACTGGCTCATGACGCCTGCCAGCCGCTCAGCCCAGTCGCTGGGCCGGAAAGTCTTGCCTTCGTGGGTGATGCCCTGGATGAACAGTTCTTTGCTGGAGGGAGAGACCATCAGGATGCACGCCAAAATACGACTTGCGCAACAAGGAACAACACAGGCGACCTGCCAAGGGGCACGGCGCCCTGCCACATCCTGCTTGCGCAAGTCCTTCAAAAAAGTCAGAGCCCACAGGCAGGATCGCTGCCAGCAGGCCAAGCCGGCATTTTATCTCTTATATAAGAGCTGAGGCCTTGTTGCAGCGCACTACCCAAGTGTGGCGTAGGTTCATTGCATGGCTGTGATGCGCAAACCGCAACGGTAGGCCATCGCGCGGCCCCTAGAATCGGGCTTCGCTGTTTTTCAGGCATCTGCGGCGGCAACGCCCGGATGCCGTTTACTTTCCAGCTCAGGAGATTTTTGCAATGACCGCTTTCATTGAGGCTGCCTCGCCCCACGTGATGAACACCTATGGCCGCGTACCGATCGCTCTGGAGCGAGGCCAGGGCTGCCGCGTGTGGGACGTCAACGGCAAGCAGTACCTCGATGCGCTGGGCGGCATTGCAGTGAACACGCTGGGCCACAACCACCCCAAGCTGGTGCCTGCGCTGCAGGACCAGGTGGCCAAGCTCATCCACACCTCCAACTACTACCACGTGCCCGGCCAGGAAACGCTGGCCAAGCTGCTGACCGAGCGCTCGAAGATGACCAATGTCTTCTTCTGCAGCACGGGCCTGGAGGCCAACGAGGCCGCCATCAAGATCGCGCGCAAGTACGGCGTGGACAAGGGCATCGCCAAGCCGGTGATCGTGGTCTACGAGCATGCCTTCCACGGCCGCTCCATCGCCACCATGACGGCCACGGGCAACCCCAAGGTGCGCGACGGCTTCGGCCCCCTGCTCGACGGTTTCCTGCGCGTGCCGGTGAACGACTACGAGGCGCTCCAGAAGGCCACGGCCGGCAACCCCGACGTGGTGGCCGTGATGATGGAGCCCATCCAGGGCGAAGGCGGCCTGCACCCCATGCGCATCGAGTACATGCAGCAGGTGCGCGCACTGTGCGATGCCAACGGCTGGCTGATGATGTTCGACGAAGTCCAGGCCGGCATGGGCCGCACGGGCAAGTGGTTCGCCCACCAGTGGGCCGGCATCGTCCCCGACGTGATGACCCTGGCCAAGGGCCTGGGCTCGGGCGTACCCATCGGCGCCGTCGTGGCCCATGGCAAGGCGGCCACCGTGCTGCAGCCGGGCAACCATGGCTCCACCTTCGGCGGCAATCCGCTGGCCATGCGCGCGGGCATCGAAACCATCCGCATCATGGAAGAGGACGGCCTGCTGGCCCACACCACCCAGGTGGGCGACCACCTGAAGGCCACGCTGCAAAAGGAACTGGCCGACGTCAAGGGCGTGGTCGATGTGCGCGGCCAGGGCCTGATCATCGGCATCGAGCTGAACAAGCCCTGCGGCGCCCTGCTGGGCCGTGGCGCCGAAGCCGGCCTGCTGTTCAGCGTGACCGCCGACACCGTGGTGCGCCTGGTGCCGCCGCTGATCATGACCGAGGCCGAAGCCGACGAAGTGGTCGCCAAGCTCAAGCCCCTGATCGTGCAATTCCTGTCCGAATGAGTACCTGCCTATGACTGCCATCAAGCACTATCTGCAGTTTTCCGACTTCACGGCCGACGAGTACGCCTATGTGCTCGAACGCGCGGCCCTGATCAAGAAGAAGTTCAAGGGCTACGAAAAGCACCACACGCTCAGCGACCGCACGCTGGCCATGATCTTCGAGAAGGCCAGCACGCGCACCCGCGTGAGCTTCGAGGCGGGCATGTACCAGCTCGGCGGCTCGGTGGTCCACCTGACCACGGGCGACAGCCAGCTGGGCCGCGCCGAGCCCATCGAGGACAGCGCACGCGTCATCAGCCGCATGACCGACCTGGTGATGATCCGCACCTATGGCCAGGACAAGATCGTGCGCTTTGCCGAATACTCGCGCGTTCCCGTCATCAACGGCCTGACCAACGAGTTCCACCCCTGCCAGATCCTGGCCGACATCTTCACCTTCATCGAGCACCGCGGCTCGATCCAGGGCAAGACCGTCGCCTGGGTCGGCGACGGCAACAACATGGCCAACACCTGGCTGCAGGCGGCCGACCTGCTGGGCTTCACCGTCCACGTCAGCACGCCGGGCGGCTACGAGGTGGACGAGAAGCTGGCCTTTGGCGGCAAGACCCCGCGCGAGGGCTGCTACAAGGTCTTCAAGGACCCGCTGGACGCCTGCAAGGGCGCCGACCTGGTGACCACCGACGTGTGGACCAGCATGGGCTACGAGGCCGAGAACGAAGCCCGCAAGAAGGCCTTTGCCGACTGGTGCGTGGACGCCGAAATGATGGCCGCCGCACGTGGCGATGCCCTGTTCATGCACTGCCTGCCCGCCCACCGCGGCGAGGAAGTGGAGGCCGAGGTCATCGACGGGCCGCAGTCCGTGGTCTGGGATGAGGCGGAGAACCGGATGCATGTGCAGAAAGCTCTGATGGAATACCTGCTGCTGGGCCGCCAGCCGAACTGACAACGCAGTCCGCTCAAAAAAGAATGCCTGCAGGCTTTGCGCCTGCAGGCATTCTTTTTTCCCGGCGGAAGTTCGGGCCGTGGCCTTACGGCCCCCGCTTGTCCGGTGCGCAACTGTCTCCGCCGCAGGCACTGCAGCCGCCACAGCCGCCCGCATCCTTGGGCGCCAGCGCCGGATGCATCTGCCCGGCCTTCTGGCGCCAGCGCGCGGGCAGATAGCGCCAGACCAGGGACACGCCGGCCAGGGCCACGATCAGACCCACGATGATGTTTTGCCACATGGTCCGTGCTCCTTTCAGCCCGCGCCCAATGCGATGGCCACGCGGTAGGTGATGAAGCTGGCAAGGTAGGCCAGCGCGAACAGATAGCCGGTCATCAGCAGCGGATAGCGCCAGCCGTTGGTCTCGCGCCGCACGGCGGCCAGCGTGGAGATGCACTGGGGCGCGAACACGAACCAGGCCAGCAGCGACAGCGCCGTGGCCATAGACCAGGTGTGGGCGATCAGCGGGCCCAGTTGCTCGGCCATGGCCTCGTCGCTGGCGGCGGACAGGGCATAGACCGTGCCCATGGCGCTGACGGCCACCTCGCGCGCGGCCATGCCCGGCACCAGGGCGATGGCGATCTGCCAGTTGAAGCCGATCGGCGCCAGCACCACCTCCAGCCAGCCGCCGATGCGGCCTGCAAAGCTGTAGCGGATGGCCGCTTCGGTGACGCCATCGGGCGGCGCCGGGTAGCTGGCCAGGAACCACAGCACGATGCTCACGGTCAGGATGATGCCGCCCACGCGGCGCAGGAAGATCATGGCGCGCTCGTACAGCCCCAGGGCCAGGCTGCGCGGGCTGGGCCAGCGGTAGGAGGGCAGCTCCATCAGCAGCGGCGTGGGTCCGGCGCTGCGGCCGGCCAATTTGGCCACGCCGGCCACGGCCATGGCGCTGGCGATGCCAGCCACGTACAGCGCGAACAGCACCAGGCCCTGCAGGTTGAAGATGCCGCCCACCGTGCGCTCGGGAATGAAGGCGCTGATCAGCAGCGCATAGACCGGCAGGCGCGCCGAGCAGGTCATCAGCGGCGCGATCATGATCGTCACCAGGCGGTCGCGCCAGCTGGTGATGGAGCGCGTGGCCATGATGCCGGGCACGGCGCAGGCGAAGCTGGACAGCAGCGGAATGAAGGAGCGGCCCGACAGGCCGACCTTGCCCATGATGCGGTCCAGCATGAAGGCGGCACGCGGCAGGTAGCCCGAGTCTTCGAGAGCAAGGATGAACAGGAACAGGATCAGGATCTGCGGCAGGAAGACCAGCACGGCGCCCGTGCCCGCGATCACGCCATCGGCCAGCAGGCTGCGCAGCGCGCCTTCGGGCATGTGCTCGTTGACCAGGGCCGAGACGGCCGAGACGCCGCCCTCGATGCCGTCCATCAGCGGCTGTGCCCAGCTGAACACGGCCTGGAACATCAGGAACAGCGTGGCCGCCAGCAGCAGCATGCCCCACAGCGGGTGCAGCACCACGGCGTCGATGCGGTCATCACGCCGGGTGTCCACCACGGGCTCCTTGACACAGTCGGCCATGATGCGGGCCACCTGCTGGTGCAGGGCCAGCACCTGCTCGCGCGCATCGCCCGGGCGGGCCGGGGCCTGCAGCTGCGGCGCTGCCAGGGCGCGCGCTTCGGGGCCGTCCAGCCATTGCAGCAGTTCGCGCGCGCCGTCCTGGCGCACGCCCACCGTGGACAGCACGGGCATGCCCAGGGCGCGTGACAGCGCTTCGCGGTCGATATCGATGCCCTGGCGCCTGGCCATGTCGCTCATGTTGAGCACCAGCAGCATGGGCAGGCCCAGGCGCTGGGCCTCCAGCACCAGGCGCAGGTTCAGGCGCAGATGGGTGGCGTCGGTGACGCAGACCAGCAGTTCGGGAGGCGCCTCGCGCGCGTGGCGGCCCGAGACGATGTCGCGCGTGATGCGTTCGTCCTCGCTGTGGGCGTGCAGGCTGTAGGTGCCCGGCAGGTCCAGCACGCGCACACGCCGGCCGCTGGCCGTGCTCAGCCAGCCTTCCTTGCGCTCCACGGTCACGCCCGCGTAGTTGGCCACCTTCTGGCGTGCGCCGGTCAGCAGGTTGAACAGCGCCGTCTTGCCGCAGTTGGGATTGCCCAGCAAGGCCAGGCGCAACGCGGAATCACCACCGCCGCCACCACCCTGGGCAGGCTGCAGCGGCTGGATGAGCTTGGGAGAGGACGACGCGCTCATGCCACCGCCTCCGGCGCCACGCGCACCAGGGCCGCCTCATGGCGGCGCAGCGCGAACGTGGCCTGGCCCACGCGCACGGCCAGCGGGTCGTCGCCCGGAAAGCCTGCGGCCAGGATGCGAACGGGCTCGCCCGGCAGGAAACCGATTTCCATGAGGCGCAGCAGCAGTTCCTGCTCGGCCGTGTCGCGCGCCGCATGGAGCTCGACCACGCGCGCCGGAACCTGGCGCGGCAGCGCATCCAGGGTGATGGCCGCAGCGGTGGCCGGGCTTGGAGAGCTGGGAGGCGCGGACAGTGCGGACGGAGCCGTGGCGTCCGTCCCGGGATTCATCGAATGCATGGCGTGTTGTATCAACTGATTTTTATTCTCATTTTGATTTTGATCGAATCCCCGTGGGAAGCCCGCGCATGGTATCGGAGTAAGAGGCAGGGTCTTGCCAAATGGCCGTCATGGTTTTTGGCCGGTTCCAGGCGCCCCGCACGCGTGCGCGCGACAATCGCGCTCCCACGATCCGCACCTGCACCTGCTTGCCCACGCCATGACCCATCCCTGCCTGAGCTGCGGCGCCTGCTGCGCATCGTTTCGCGTGGACTTTTCCGTGCACGAGTCGCAGGAGCATGGCGGCCGCGTGCCGGCCGGGCTGATCGAGGAAGTCACCGACTACACCTGCCGCATGCGCGGCACGGACTGGTCGCGCCCGCGCTGCGCAGCGCTGGTGGGCAAGGTGGGCGAGAAGGCCCATTGCGGCATCTACGAGTGGCGGCCCTCGCCTTGCCGCGAATTTGCGGCCGGCAGCGATGCCTGCAACCGCGTGCGCGTGCGCCATGGCATGCAGGCGCTGGACAGCGGCCTGCTGTAGCAACCAGCCAGGCGCCAACAGCCGCCACCACCAGCCGCTATTCCACGGGCAGCCCCGCCAACTGCCCCTTGAACTCCTGCAGCGAGAAATGCGTGTGCACCTGGCGCACGCCGGGCAGCCGGTGCAGGCGGGTGAGCAGCAGGTCCGAATAGGCATCGAGATCGCGCGCCACGACGACCAGCAGGAAGTCCTCCGGCCCCGAGATGCCGTGGAACATCACGACCTCGGGAATGGCGCAGACCGCTTCCTGGAAGTGGCGCGATGACTCCTCGTTCTGATGGTCTATGCCCACCATCACGAAGGCCAGCACGCCAAAGCCGATGGCGCGCCGGCTCAGCGCGGCGTGGTAGCCGGTGATCACGCCCTCATCCTCCAGCCGCTTGATGCGCCGCCACGACGGCGATTGCGACAAGTGCACGCGTTGCGCCAATTCGCCCGAGGTCAGCCGCGCGTTGTCCTGCAGGGCGCGGATCAGCAGCCGGTCCGTTCTGTCGATCTCGATTGACATAAACCACCTATGAATTCATGTTTCACAGAATAACTTATCCAAGATCAAGCGTATTTAGGGATAACTACTAAACGCCCTGCGAAGGCCGTAACTAGCATCCGCCTCCGAAGCCCCCCACAGCAACGGAGACAACAACCCATGCCAGCCTTCGAAGACATCGTCCAGCGCGAAGCCGGACTCCAACAGCAGCTGTCCGCCGGACAGATGACCATGATCGCCATCGGCGGTGCCGTCGGCACCGGCCTGTTCCTGGGCAGCGGCTTTGCCATCGGCTTCGCCGGGCCCAGCGTGCTGATCAGCTATGCCATCGGCGCGGTGATCTCGCTGCTGCTGATGGGCTGCCTGGCCGAGATGACGGTGGCCCACCCGACCTCGGGCTCGTTCGGCGCCTATGCCGAGCACTACATCGCCCCCTGGGCCGGCTTCGTGGTGCGCTATGCCTACTGGGCCTGCGTGGTGCTGGCCGTGGGCACCGAGGTGACGGCCGTGGGCCTGTACATGGGCTACTGGTTCCCCGAGGTGCCGCGCTGGGCCTGGGTGGTGATCTTCTCGGGCGCGCTGATCGGCGTGAACATGATGAGCGTCAAGGCCTTCGGCGCCGTGGAGTACAGCTTCTCCATGATCAAGATCATCGCCATCGTGGCCTTCATCGTGGTCGGCGCCTGGGTGGTGTTCGGCACCCGGCCGGCCGGCGTGGGCTTTGCCAACTACGTCAACAACGGCGGCTTCTTCCCCAACGGCCTGTGGGGCACCTGGGTGGGCGTGATCATCGCCATCTTCAGCTACCTGAGCATCGAGATGATCGCCGTGGCCGCCGGCGAGGCCAAGGACCCGCAGCGCGCCGTCACCAGCGCCTTCCGCTCCACCATGGTGCGCCTGGTGGTGTTCTACCTGGCCACGATTGCGCTGATGCTGGCCATCGTGCCGTGGTCGGCCGCCGGCAAGGACGGCAGCCCCTTCGTGAAGGTGATGGAGATCATCGGCCTGCCCGGCGCGGCCAGCGTGGTCAATTTCGTGGTGCTGGTGGCTGCCCTGTCGGCCATGAACAGCCAGCTGTACATCACCACCCGCATGATGTTCAGCCTCTCGCGCGCCGGCCATGCGCCCGCCGTGCTGGGCCGCGTGAACTCGCGCGGCGTGCCGCTGCCGGCGCTGCTGCTGTCCTGCCTGGGCATTGCCGTGGCCACGCTGTTCAACATCATCAATCCCGAGCAGTCCTTCATGCTGATGATGGCCGTGGCCATGTTCGGCGCCATGTTCACGTGGTTCATGATTTTCGTGACCCACCTGTTCTTCCGCATCCACTGGGTGCGCCAGGGCAACAAGCCGCTGGCCTTCCGCATGTGGGGCTTTCCGGTGCTGACGCTGCTGGGCGCGGCGCTGATGCTGGCCGCCCTGGTGTCCACGCTGTTCACCGACGTGTTCCGCCTGACCGTGCTCACCGGCCTGCCCTTCCTGCTGCTGCTGGGCGCCATCTACGCCATCTGGTACCGCAAGCCGGCCGGCCAGACCGCAGCCGCTCCTCAAGCCAATCCCCCAACCCAGGCCCAGGCCCGGTGACATCCGGCCTCCCGTTTTTCTCCCTCCCTTAGAAACATGACGACTCTTGCCCCCCTCGATACCGCCCGCGCCTCGATGTTCAGCCACGTCCCGCCCTACCCCGGAGATCCCATCCTGTCGCTGATGGAAGCCTTTCAGCAGGACCCGCGCACCGACAAGGTCAGCCTGAGCATCGGCCTGTATTTCGACGAGGCCGGCCGCCTGCCCGTGCTGGACTCCGTGCGCCAGGCTGGCGATGTCCTGGCCCGCGAGCAAAGCCCCAGCGGCTACCTGCCCATCGAAGGCATAGCCCCCTACCGCCAGCTGGTGCAGAACCTGGTGTTCGGCGCTGAGCACGAGGCCGTGCGCGCGCAGCGCATCGCCACCGTGCAGACCCTGGGCGGCTCGGGCGCGCTCAAGCTGGGTGCGGACTTCATCAAGCACTATTTCCCCGACGCCGAGGTCTGGCTCAGCGATCCCACCTGGGACAACCACCTGGCCATCTTCCAGGGCGCGGGCCTGCGCACCCACAGCTACCCCTACTACGACGCGGCCACGGGCAGCCTGCGCTTCGACGCCATGCTGCAGACACTGCGCGGCCTGCCCTCGGGCAGCGTGGTGCTGCTGCATGCCAGCTGCCACAACCCCACGGGCGTGGACCTGTCGCGCGAGCAGTGGCAGCAACTCATCCCCGTGATCGTGGAGCGCGGCCTGATCCCCTTCGTGGACATGGCCTACCAGGGCTTTGGCGATGGGCTCGATGAAGACGCGTGGTCCGTGCGCGCGCTGGCCGATGCGGGCGCCCAGGCCTTTGTGGCCAATTCGTTTTCCAAGAATTTCTCGCTGTATGGCGAACGCGTGGGCGGCCTCAGCGTGGTCTGCAGCGACGCGGCCACGGCCGGCAATGTGCTGGGCCAGCTCAAGGCCACCGTGCGCAGCAACTATTCCTCGCCCCCCACGCGTGGCGCGCGCCTGGTGCAGCAGGTGCTGGCGTCGCCCGAACTGAGCGCCCAATGGGCGCAGGAGCTGGCGCAGATGCGCGGCCGCATCAAGGACATGCGCGCCCAGCTGCACGGCGCGCTGCATGAACGCTTTGGCGAGCGGCGCGACTTCGGCTTCCTGCTGACCCAGCGCGGCATGTTCAGCTACACCGGCATCAGCGAGCCCCAGGTCCACCGCCTGCGCGACGAGCACGGCGTGTACCTGATCCGCTCGGGCCGCATGTGCATGTCGGGCCTGTCCGCCGCCAACGTGCACTACGTGGCCGACGCCATTGCCACGGTGCTGGAGGCACCGCAATGAGCGGCTGCCCCGTCCATGGCGGCCTGACCGAGCGCATCGTCGCCGAGGAAAGGGCGCAGCTGGATTTCAGCCAGTCCATGAGCTATGGCGACTACCTGCAGCTCAACGCCATCCTGGGCGCACAGCAACTGCTGTCGCCCACGCATGACGAGCTGCTGTTCATCATCCAGCACCAGACCAGCGAGCTGTGGATGAAGCTCATGCTGCACGAGCTGGGCGCGGCCACGGCTGCCGTGGCGGCCGACCGCCATGCCGATGCCTTCAAGATGCTGGCCCGCGTGAGCCGCATCATGGAGCAGCTGGTGGGCGCCTGGTCCGTGCTGGCCACCATGACGCCCACCGAGTACACGGCCATGCGCCCGTATCTCGCCAGCTCCAGCGGCTTCCAGAGCTACCAGTACCGCTGCATCGAGTTCGCGCTGGGCAACAAGAATGCCGCCATGCTCCAGCCCCATGCCCACCGGCCCGACCTGCTGGCCCGGGTGGATGCCGCATGGCGCGCACCTTCCCTGTACGACGAGGCCCTGCGCCTGCTGGCACGCCAGGGGCTGGCCATTCCTGCCGGGCGCCTGGAGCGCGACTGGACCCAGCCCTACACGGCCAGCCCCGAGGTCGAGGCCGCCTGGGCCCAGGTCTACCGCGACCCGCAGTCGCACTGGGACCTGTACCAGCTCGGCGAAAAGCTCGCCGACATCGAGGACGCCTTCCGCCTGTGGCGCTTTCGCCATGTGACCACGGTGGAGCGCGTCATCGGCTTCAAGCGCGGCACGGGTGGGACCGGCGGCGTCAGCTACCTGCGCAAGATGCTGGACGTGGTGCTGTTCCCCGAAATCTGGTCCGTGAGAACGAAACTGTGACCCCTGAGCGGCTTTGCCGCTTCCCCCGCTCTCGCTGCGCGGGCGCGGGACGACACCATCGCTGCGGGACGGCCCTTGCTCGGCGTCCGCCGATGGGCCGCGCCAAGTTTCCGACGCAAGAACACCATGCCTTCGCATGTAGTCAAAACACAAGGAAATCCATGAAGCAAATCATCGACGTGGGACTGCCGCCGCTCAAGCAGCCCTTCTCCTGGGCCGTCAAGGCCAGCGGCCAGATGCTGTTCACGGCCCACGGCCCCGTGCGGCCCGACGGCAGCATCGACACCGGCCCCATCGGACAGCAGGCGCGCCTGACCTTCACCAACCTGCGCAACGCGCTGCAGGCCGCAGGCGGCACGCTGGCGCATGTGACCCAGGTGCTGATCTACATGACCGACGTGGCCGACATGCCGGCCATCGACGCCGTGTACCGCGAGTTCTTCGAGGCGCCCTATCCCAACCGCTCCAGCATGGGGATTTCGGCGCTGGTGGTGCCGGGCATGAAGCTGGAGATCGTGGCCTACGCCATGCTCCCCTAGAGGATGTGACGGACATGCCGGCGCCCCGCAATTGCGTTCAATACAGGGGCGGCGTGCGGGACGAGACTGCAGGCCTTGTGCAGTCCTGCGTCCGCGCGAAATCTCATGTCCTCCTCGCTGCTCGCCATGGGCGTCTTCACCCTCGTCGGCGCCATCACGCCCGGCCCCGTCAATGTGCTGGCCCTGCGCCACGGCGCAGCCCGCTCGCGCCTGGTCTCTGCCGCCTATGTGCTGGGCGCCAGCGCCAGCTATGCGGCCGTGGTCTGGGTCATGGGCCAGGGAACACAGTGGCTGCTGCAGACGCTGCCGCAACTGTCCACGGCCGCGCAGTGGCTGTGCGCCGCCTATCTGCTGTGGCTGGCCTGGCGGCTGGCCAATGCGCCTGTGGGCCAGGCCGGGGGGCAGCAAGACGGCGGATCGCAGCGCACGCTGCAGGCCCTGCTGCAAGCGCTGTTGCAGGGCACGGCCGTGCAGACGCTCAACCCCAAGGCCTGGCTGGTGGCGCTGGCCGGCGTGGGCCTGTTCGTGCTGCCCCACGCAAATGCCCCGTGGGCGCTGCTGCAGTTTTGCGCCATTTCGCTGCTGGCCTGCCTGGTGGGGGTCGGCAGTTGGGCGCTGCTGGGGCAGCTGCTTTCGGGCTGGCTGCGCACCGAACGCCGCCAGCGCCTGTTCCACCGCCTGCTGGCCCTGCTGCTGGTCGCCAGCGTGGCGGCCATGCTGGCATGATGGCCGGCCGCCATGACTTCACCCTCTCCCCACCGCTTCCACCGCCATCCGGCCGCCCCCTGGGCCGAGCTGCGCGACAGCGCGCGCTCACCGCATTGCTTTCGCCTGCACATGCATGCCGAGTACTCGATCGGCATCGTGGACGCGGGCCGTACCGTGTTCCACCATGCCCACGGACCGCAGCCTGTGGAAGCGGGCGGCGTGGTGCTGATCGAGCCCGGCGCCTGGCATGCCTGCAATCCCGACCCTGGAGCGCCGTGGTCCTACCGCATGCTGTTTGTCGATGCCGACTGGCTGCACGCGCGGCTGGGCGTGGCCGCGCTGCGCTTTCCCCGACGCACGCTCACGGATGCGGACATTGCCCGCCTGGTGGATGGCCTGTGCCGCCCCGTCGATGGCACGGCGGCCGCCGACCGCCTGGCCCTGGGCCTGGAGCACCTGCTGGACCGCTGTGCCCAGCCCGCAGCCTTGCCCCTGCCCGGCGATGCGGCGGCCCTGGCCCCCGCGCTGCAGCGCCTGCATGCGGGGCCCGATGCAAGCCTGACCGTGCAGTCCCTGGCCCAGGAATGCGGCATGAGCGCCACGCGCTTCATCCGCCGCTTCAAGTCCGCCACGGGCATGACGCCCGGCAGCTACCGCCTGAACCTGCGCATCAACGGCGCGCGCCGCCTGCTGGCCACGGGCGCAGCGCTGTCCGAGGCCGCCTATGCCATGGGCTTTGCCGACCAGGCGCACCTGCAGCGCGCCTTCAAGGCACACCATGCGCTGACGCCGGGCTGCTACGCACGCGGCGCCTGAGCCGGACCCTCCCATGGTTTTGCAGCGGCCAGCCCGGGGCCGGCGGTGAAAGCGCAGATACTTACGCCTTCCGCTTTCAGCCCCCACCTGCCGCGCACCATGGCCGCCTTCCAAGACATTCAGCAACGAGAAACCGGCCTGCGCCAGCAGCTGTCCGCCGCCCAGATGGTGATGATCGCCATTGGCGGCGCCATCGGCACCGGCCTGTTCATGGGCAGCGCCTTCGCCATCGGCTTCGCCGGGCCCAGCGTGCTGGTCAGCTACGCCATCGGCGCGCTGATCTCGCTGCTGCTCATGGGCTGCCTGGCCGAGATGACGGTGGCCCACCCGACCTCGGGCTCGTTCGGCGCCTATGCCGAGCACTACATCAGCCCCCTGGCCGGCTTCATGGTCCGCTATGCCTACTGGGCCGCCGTGGTGCTGGCCGTGGGCATGGAGGTGACGGCCATCGGCATCTACATGGGCTACTGGTTCCCGGACGTGCCGCGCTGGATCTGGGTGCTGGTGTTCTCGGGCGCGCTGGTGGCCGTCAACGCCAGCAGCGTCAAGGCCTTCGGCCAGGTGGAGTACGGCTTTTCCATGGTCAAGATCATCGCCATCGTGGCCTTCATCCTGATCGGCGCCTGGGTGGTGTTCGGGTCGCAGCCCCAGGGCATCGGCTTTTTCAACTACACGGCCGATGGCGGCTTCTTCCCCAAGGGCCTGTGGGGCACCTGGGTGGCCGTGATCATCGCCATCTTCAGCTACCTGAGCCTGGAGGCCGTGGCCGTGGCGGCCGGCGAGGCCGAGGACCCCAAGCGCGCCATCACCCGGGCCTTTCGCACTACCATGGCGCGCCTGGTGATCTTCTACCTGGCCACGATCGCGCTGATGCTTGCCATCGTGCCGTGGCAGCAGGCCGGCACGGACAAGAGCCCCTTCGTGAAGGTGATGGAGATCATCGGCATCCCGGGCGCTGCCAGCATCATCAACTTCGTGGTGCTGGTGGCCGCGCTGTCGGCCATGAACAGCCAGCTGTATGTGACCTCGCGCATGATGTTCAGCCTGTCGCGCGGCGGCTATGCGCCCTCGGTGTTCGGGCGGCTGAACAGCCGCGGCGTGCCCGTGGCGGCGATTGCCATCTCCTGCCTGGGCATTGCCGTGGCCGTGGCCGTGAACCTGTGGAAGCCCGAGGGCTCGCTGCTGTGGATGATGTCCGTGTCCATGTTCGGCGCCATGTTCACCTGGTTCATGATCTTCGTGACCCATCTGTTCTTCCGCGCGCGCTGGTCGCGCGAGCATCCGGGCCAGCGCCTGCAGTTCCGCATGTGGGGCTTTCCGCTGTTCACGCTGGCCGGCGCCGCGCTGATGCTGGGCGTGATCGTCACCACCTATTTCACCGAGGTCTTCCACATGACGCTGCTCACCGGCCTGCCCTTCCTGGGCCTGCTGGCCCTGGTGTATGCGCTGTGGTACCGGCCCCGCGCACAAGCGCGCAAGAAGGACTGAAGCCATGACCCGCAGACTCTGGGACATC
Organism: Delftia sp. BGA-UO-ETr-SB1; assembly: GCF_059567865.1. Classification (NCBI taxonomy): domain Bacteria; kingdom Pseudomonadati; phylum Pseudomonadota; class Betaproteobacteria; order Burkholderiales; family Comamonadaceae; genus Delftia; species Delftia sp. BGA-UO-ETr-SB1. Next base: position 406,499 of record NZ_JCAQOW010000005.1, read on the forward strand.
TCCCCGGCCGTGCAGGCCGCCAGCCCCGTCTTTCCCGGCGACACGGCCTACAGCCAGCAGTGGTGCGCCACCATCGGGCCGGGCTGCCCGGTCAATGTCAGCGCCATCACGCTTTCGCCCCATGTGGGCGCGCATGCCGATGCACCGCTGCACTACGAGGCCGACGGGGCATCCATCGGCAACGTGGATCTTGACGCCTTCCTCGGCCCCTGCCGCGTGATCCACGCCATCGGCAAGGGACCGCTGGTCGAATGGGAGCACATCGCCCACGCCGTGGAGCATCTTCCGGCACGCGTGCTGGTGCGCACCTACGAGCGCGCGCCCACCACCTGGGACCAGGAACTGGCCGCCTATGCACCGGCCACGGTCGAGCGGCTGGCCGATCTGGGCGTGAAGCTCATCGGCATAGACACGGCCAGCATCGACCCGGCCAGCAGCAAGAGCCTGGACAGCCACCAGGTGATCCGCCGGCGCGGCCTGCGCGTGCTGGAGAACCTGGTGCTGGACGAGGTGGCCGAGGGCGACTACGAGCTCATCGCCCTGCCGCTCAAACTGGTCGAGGCCGATGCCTCGCCCGTGCGCGCCGTGCTGCGCGCCCTGTCCTGATCCCTGCCCGCATTGCGGCGCCGGCCCTGCCCGCGCCTTTCGCCTTTTCGATACCCAAGGAGACCCCGTGACGAGCCTGCAAGACTGCCTCACCCTCGATGCGCAAGACCCGCTGCGCGCCCTGCGCGACCAATTCACGCTGCCCGAAGGCGTGATCTACCTTGACGGCAATTCGCTGGGCGCCAGCCCCCGCGCCGCCGCCGCGCGCGTGGCCGAGGTGGTGCAGCAGGAATGGGCGCAGGGCCTGATCCGCTCGTGGAACGATGCTGGATGGATCAGCCTGCCCCAGCGCCTGGGCGACCAGTTCGCCCCCTGGCTGGGCGTGGGCGCGGGTGAGCTGGTGTTCACCGACACGGCCTCCATCAACCTCTACAAGGTGCTGACAGCGGCGGCCCGCATCGCGCGCGAGGACGCGCCGCAGCGCAAGCGCCTGATCAGCGAGCGCAGCAACTTCCCCACCGACCTCTATATCGCCCAGTCGGTCTGCCAGGAATACGGCCTGGAGCTGGTGCTGCTCGAACCCGAGGAAATTGCCGGCGCGCTGACCGACGAGGTGGCCATCTGCATGCTCACCCATGTCAACTACCGCACGGGCGCCATGCACGACATGGCTGCCGTGACGGCTGCCGCGCAGGGCAAGGGCATTCTCTGCGTCTGGGACCTGTGCCACAGCGCGGGTGCCGTGCCTGTCGATCTCAAGGGCGCAAATGCCGACTTCGCCATCGGCTGCAGCTACAAGTACCTCAACGGCGGCCCGGGCGCGCCGGCCTTTGTCTGGGCCAACCCGCGCCTGATCAACCGCTTCTGGCAGCCGCTGTCGGGCTGGTTCGGCCATGCCGAGCCTTTCAAGTTCGTGCCGGACTACCACCCGGCCCAGGGCATACAGCGCTACCTGTGCGGCACCCAGCCCATGGTCAGCCTGAGCGTGCTGCAGTGCGGCCTGGACGTGTTCACGGCCGTGGAGCCGCTGGGCGGCATGGACGCGCTGCGCAACAAGTCGCTGGCGCTGACCGACCTGTTCATCGCCCTGGTCGAGGAACGCTGCCAGGGCCACGGCCTGGGCCTGGCCACGCCGCGCGAGCACGGCCGGCGCGGCTCCCAGGTCTGCCTGACGCGCGAGGAAGGGCTGGGCGTGGACGGCAAGGACAGCGGCGCCTATGCCATCGTGCAGGCGCTGATCGCGCGCGGCGTGATCGGCGACTTCCGCAAGGGCGACGGCACGGGCCTGCACAAGGACATCCTGCGCTTCGGCTTCACGCCGCTGTACGTGGGATTCGAAGATGTCTGGCATGCCGTGGAGCACCTGCGCCAGGTGCTGGAATCGGGCGAATGGCGCAAGCCGGAGTTCAACCGCGTCAATGCGGTGACCTGAAGCCTGGAGCCAGCCCTTCAGAACGCCGTGGACGACAGCGAGGCCCAGAGATGGGCCGCGACCAGGGCGCGCCAGGGCGCGAAGTCCCGCAGCCATAACTCGGTCTGCACCGCGTCCATGGCGTCCGTCTTCAGCAGCAGGGCCAGGGCCCGGCGCACGGCCACATCACCGTGCAGCGGGCCGTCCAGGTGGCCATAGCCGCGCAGCAGCATGTAGTTCACGGTCCACGGGCCTATGCCCTTGAGGGCCAGCAGCCGCTCGCGGATCTCGGCCACCGGCAGTTCAGGCAGGGCCGCCCAGTCGTCCAGCGGCAATTCACCGGACTGCACAGCCTGGGCCAGCAGGCGCAGCGTGTGCGTCTTGCTCCGCGAAAAGCCGGCGGCGCGCAAATCCTCCTCACCGAGCTGCGCCAGCTGGGCGGCCTCCGGCATGCACCACAGCTGCTGCGGCGCGTCGGCATGGCCATCGTGCAGCGCCACCGGCTGGCCGGCTGCGGCGATCAGGCGGCGGCGCAGCGACACGGCTGCCGCCACGCTGATCTGCTGCCCGGTGACGGCCCAGCTCAGCGCTTCCCAGGGCGTGCAGGCCGCGGGCACATGCAGGCCACGCTGGCGCGCCAGCAGCGGCCCCAGCCGCGCATGGCGGCCAAAACGGCGCTCGAATTCGCCCACATCCTGGGACAGTCCGAACATGCGCCGCAGCATGGCGGCCAGCACATCGTCCATGCCGGTGATGGCGCCTGCATCGGCGGGCAGGCGCCATCGGGCCTGCACCACGGCCGCCTCTTCGCACTGCTGCGTCAGCTCCAGGGTCAGCAGCGTGGGAAGGCCTTTCCACATCAGGCCCTTGTGCATGCGGATGGTGTCGGCGTCCTGCAGATCGCATTCGGACAGGCGCTGGGCATCGCGCCGGTGAAAGCCCCAGAACTCGGTCATGCGGTAGCCGGCCGGCAGCGTCAGTTGCTGCTCTGCGCCATGGCTGTGGCCGCCACGCCGCCCGCTCATGCCTTGCCGGCCTGGCGCAGCGGGGCTCGGCCGCTCTCCCGCCCTGTCTCCCGGCCAGCGGCCTCCTGCGCCTGGCGCGCCTCGCGCAGCAGCAGGGCACGCTTGCGCTCCACGCCCCAGCGGTAGCCGGAGATGCTGCCGTCGTTGCGCACCACGCGGTGGCAGGGCACGGCCACGGCAATCGGGTTGGCAGCGACGGCGCTGGCCACGGCGCGGGCGCCGGTGGGCATGCCCAGGCGCAGGGCCAGTTCCGAATAGCTCAGGGTCTGGCCGGCCGGAATGGCGCACAGCGCCTGCCACACGCGCTGCTGGAAGACCGTGCCCTGCACATCCAGCGGCAGCGCCAGGCCGCGGCGCGGCTGCTCGACCAGGGCCACAACCTGGGCCACGGTGTGCTCGAAGCCCGCATCGCCGCCCACCAGCTCGGCCAGCGGAAAGCGCTGCTGCAGGTCCTGCACCAGGGCCTCGGCGTCGTCGCCCAGCAGCACGCAGCACACGCCGCGCTCGGTACTGGCCACGAGGATGCTGCCCAGCGTGCATTCGGCCACGGCAAAGCGGATGGTCTGGCGCATGCCGCCGCGCCGGTAGTCGCCGGGCGCCATGCCCAGCATGGCGCCTGCGTCGCGGTAGAAACTGCTGCTGGCCGCATAGCCGCTGGAGTAGGCCGCATCGGTGACCGAGTCGCTCTGGCCCGGCTGCAGCGCCGCGCGCAGGGCATGCGCGCGATGGGCCTTGGCATAGGCCTTGGGCGTGAGGCCCGTGGCCTGCTTGAACAATCGGTGCAGTTGCCAGGGGCTCAGGCCCGAGCGTTCGGCAAGCTGGCCCAGGGCAGGCGGGGGCTCCTCGGTCTCCAGCCAGCGGCAGCATCGGGCCACCAGGGCCGTGGGGTTGGCAGTGGCATCGCTGGCTTGATTCATGGCTTGGTTGGACACGGCATGTCTTTCTGGGTCGTCGGATGCCCTACTCTACGCAGCCCGGAGCACCCGCGCATCCCGCTTCTTGCAACCCGCAGGATTTCAGCGCGGGATTCGGTTACGCTGCGCCCTGCATTTTCCGCGTCGAGACTTGCGAGACTCCCACATGACCACCGAACACTCAGGCTGCCCCATGAACAGCCCCGGCCGCACCGAATCCATCGTCAAAGAGGAGCGCGCCCAGTTGGACTTCAGCCAGTCCATGAGCTATGGCGACTACCTGCACCTGGACCAGATCCTCACGGCACAGCATCCGCTGTCGCCCGCGCATGACGAGATGCTGTTCATCATCCAGCACCAGACCAGCGAGCTGTGGATGAAGCTGATGCTGCATGAGGTCCGAGCCGCCACGGCCGCCATCGCAGGCGGCACGCGTGCCGACGCCTTCAAGATGCTGGCCCGCGTGAGCCGCATCATGGAGCAGCTGGTCAGCGCCTGGACCGTGCTGTCCACCATGACCCCGCCCGAGTACACGGCCATGCGCCCCTACCTGGCCAACTCCAGCGGCTTCCAGAGCTACCAGTACCGCTGCATCGAGTTCTCGCTGGGCAACAAGAACGCCGCCATGCTCCAGCCCCATGCCCACCGGCCCGATCTGCTGGCCCAGGTGGAAGCGGCATGGCGCTCGCCCTCGCTCTACGACGTGTCCCTGCAGCTGCTGGCGCGCGAAGGCATTGACGTGCCCGCCGACCGGCTGGAGCGCGACTGGACCCAGCCCTATGAGGCCAGCGAGGGCGTCAAGCAGGCCTGGATCACCGTCTACCGCGATCCCCACAAGCACTGGGACCTGTATCAGCTCGGCGAAAAGCTGGCCGACATCGAGGACGCCTTCCGCCTGTGGCGCTTCCGCCACCTGACCACGGTGGAGCGCGTCATCGGCTTCAAGCGCGGCACAGGCGGCACCGGTGGTGTCAGCTACCTGCGCAAGATGCTGGACGTGGTGCTGTTCCCCGAAATCTGGGCGCTGCGCACCGAGCTGTAAGAACTGGCGGGCGCCACCGACGGCAGACCGCTGCGGTGGCGACAGCGCGCAGGCGCGCAAACAGGTAAGCTGCGGCGCCAGGAGAAATACCGTGTCCGCAGCGCCACAACAGCCCCCACACAACAACATACACACAGAGGCTTCGCAGACCTCCCCCGCAGCACCGCCGCCGCGCAGCCAGCTGCTGTGGGCCATGCTGCTGTCCCTGCTCTCGGCCTTTGCGCTGAGCCAGGCCTTTCGCACCATCACCTCGGTCATGGCCACGGGTCTGCAGCAGGATTTCGGGCTCACGGCCCAGTCGCTGGGCGCCTTCGCCGGCCTGTTCGGCCTGTCCTTCGGCGTGGCCCAGCTGCTGATGGGCATCGGCATGGACCTCTACGGCCTGCGGCGCACGGTGCTGCTGTCGTTTCCGCTGGCGATTGCGGGGTCGGCACTGTCCGCCGCCGCACCCAATTACGGCTGGCTGATGGTGGGCCAGTTGCTGATCGGCGTGGGCTGCTCGCCCGCCTTTCTGGCCTGCACCATGTTCATCTCGCGCCACTTTCCCATGGACCGCTTTGCCTTTCTGTCGGGCGTGGGCATGGGTGTCGGCGGACTGGGGCTGCTGTTCACAGGCACGCCACTGGCCTGGCTGGTCCAGCATTTCGGCTGGCGCTCGGGCTTTGCGCTGCTGGCCGTGATGTCGGCCCTGTCGTGGCTGCTGATCTGGTGGCGCGTGCACGAGCCCGCCCGCAGCGGAGCACAGACCGCCGCACGGGAAAGCTGGGGCGTGGCGGCACGCCGCATGGCCGAGTTGTTCACGCTGCCGCACACGCTGGGCATCGTCCTGCTGGCCATGGCCTGCTATGCATCGTTTCTGGCGCTGCGCGGCCTGTGGCTGGGGCCGCTGCTCATCCATCGCTATGGCTTTTCGCTGGTGGAAAGCGGCAATGTGGCGCTGGTCGTATCGATGATCTCGCTGTTCAGCCCCGCGATTTTCGGGCGCATGGACCCCGGCCCAGGACGGCGCCGGCGCTGGCTCACCAATTACTCGCTGCTCATGGGCAGCCTGTTCATGCTCATGGCCTTTTTGCACCATGGCTGGACCAATGTGGCGCTGATCTTCGCCATGGGCCTGCTGTCGGGCTATTCGGTGCTGCAGTACGCCGATGTGCGCGCTTCCTACCCCCCAGAGATGACCGGCCGCGCGCTGTCGCTGTTCACCATGGCCATGTTCCTGGGCGTGGCCCTGGTGCAATGGTTCACGGGCTGGGTGGCGGCCTGGGCCGAGGCCTGGGGCGTGGAGCCCTACAAGGCCGTGATGATCTCGATTGCAGCCACGCTGGTGGGCGCGTCGACCGCGTTCCGTTTCCTGCCCTCCTCGCCGCTGCTGCGCCAGGCATCCGCCGCCTAGCGGCCGGAGTCTGTGCCTCTACAAGGCGTTGGCGGCCGAGCCATCGCCACGGTACAGCCAGGGCAGATCCATCAGCCGGGAACCCAGCAGGCGCAGCGACAGGTCACGCCCCCAGCGCACGGGACCCGTGGCATGGAAGATGCGGCCGTTGCGCTGCGAGCGTGCCTGCACGCGCGCATTGCGCTGCCAGCGGTTGAGCGCGTAGCGGCGCAGGCGCATGTTGACGTCGAGATCGTGCATGGACAGGGCACGCTGCAGCTCCGCTGCATCTTCAATCGCCATGCCGGCGCCCTGGGCCAGATAGGGGCGCATGGGATGGGCCGCATCGCCCAGCAAGGCCACCACGCCGCGCGCCATCTGCGCGGCCGATTGCACGGGCGGACGGTCCCCCACCGGCCACAGCCGCCAGTCGCCACCGGCCGCCGGCACATGCTGGACCAGGTCCAGCAGTTGGGGGCAACTGCCCTGCAGCACCCGCACCAGATCGTCGAGATTGCCCGCATGGTCCCAGTTCGCCAGATCCTCGGGCGCCGGGCCCTGGATGATGATCACCAGGTTCTGCAGCTCGCCCCGGCGCACGGGGTACTGGATGGCATGCATGCGCGAGCCCAGCCAGGCCGTGACATCGGTGGCCCGCAGGCGCTTGGGCAACTGGGCCTGGTGCACCAGGGCGCGGTAGGCCAGGTGCCCGGTGACACGCGGCGGGCCGTCGCCCAGCAACTGCTGGCGCAGAACGCTGCGCACGCCGTCGGCGGCGACCAGGGCATCGCCTTCGATCAGCTTGCCGGCCCGGGTTCGCACGGTGACCACGCCGTCGGTCTCGGAAAAGCTCTCGATGGGCTGGCCCAGGTTCAGGTGCATGCCCGGATAAGTCTGAGCGGCTTCCCGCAGCAATTGCTGCAGATCGGCCCGGTGGATGGTGGCGTAGGCCGCGCCATAGCGTTGCACGGACTCGCTGCCCAAGGGCATGTGCGCCAATTCCTGCCCGGTGACTGCGCTGCGCACGCGCAGGCTGCCCGGCAATGCCACCACCTGCTGCAGCGGTTTTTGCAGGCCCCAGGCCTGAAGCCGCCGCACGACATTCGGACCGATCTGGATTCCGGCGCCCACTTCACTGAGCGCGGGCGCCTGCTCGAAAAGACGCACTTCCCAACCCGCCCGCGACGCACCGATGGCGGCGGCCAGGCCACCAATGCCGCCGCCGGCAATCAACACCTGCTTGTTCATGTGCGTATTGTGCCCCTGCCGCCACCCATGGCGGCCGGGGCCTGATTATTCAAGTCGGACACCGCTGAAGAAAATCAAAGAATGCTCGGAATCTTCTGAAACATGCGCGCATCCCCCAGGCATTGAGGCGCATCAAGATCCCAAAAACGGGCATCTCGCCACGCACCAGACTGCCATAAAGGACATCGCCCCACCATCACCTGTGCGGCGCGGCCAAAAATCGGCCTTTGCATCGCCGCTCTGGAAATGTCCATACACGGATCCACACTTTACGCCGCGGATGATAGAGATTCTCAACTGAGACAATCTTTTGACAAATGGCCATGACAATGAAAAAAGCCCGCACTGGGCGGGCTCTTTCATGCGCGACGGGAAAATCAGATGACAAACTTCTCACGGTCCTGATTCTGAATCCACTTTGGCGGCTTGCCGCGTCCGGTCCAGGTTTGGCCGGTTGCGGGATCGCGGTACTTGGGAGCCACTTTGGCGCCGGTTGTGCCAGCGGTACGACCACGAGCTGCAGGAAACACGTCATCGGCAGTCAGACCATATTCGGCAATCAAGTTGCGAACCTGTCCCACGGCGTCGGCAAGCTCGCGCTTGCGTGCTTCCTGGATCTGTTGCTCCAGTTCCTGTCGCTGCTTCAGCAGTTCCTTGTAAGAGCTCATGGTATGCGCCTTGAAAGTAGTTTAAGAGCTTTCATTATAAAAACATAATCAGCCCATGGCGCAAGACGCATGTAAGCAAAACCCACAATATCGCTGCTGCCTATTGCGAAGAGTAGTTCTCGGATAAATCCGATATGGCCAGCACCTTGTCAATGCGTTTGCCATCGAGATCGATCACCTCGAAGATCCAGCCTGCACAGCTGACCCGTTCCCCCAGAATGGGCAAATGACCGCTTTCTGCCATGAGAAGGCCCGCCACGGTGTTGTATCGGCCGCGGTGCTCATCGGGAAGATCACGAATATCGAGGCGCGCCTTCAGCTCTGATATGGGCATCAGACCGTCCAATAGCCAGGAGCCATCCTCGCGCTGCATGGCCCAGGCTTCTGCCTCGGTCACAGGCTGTAACTCGCCGGTAATCGCCTCGAGCAAATCCCGGGGCGTCATGATGCCCTGCACCACGCCATATTCATCCACCACAAACACCATGCGCCCGGACCGGGCACGCAATTGCTCCAGCAGCTCCATGGCGCTGAGCGTCTCGGGCAGGAAAGAAGCCGGCAGCACATGTTCGTACAGCGTGGTGCCGGCGGCATCCGAGCCCAATGCCAGCAGGCGCGCCACGCTGATGATGCCAACCACGTCATCCAGCGAATTGCGGCACACCGGGTACCAGGAATGCCCGCCCTTCGAGTGGTCATCGGCCGAGGCCTGCAATGCCTCGGTGACGGTCATGTCGGCATCCAGCCATTGCACGTCGCCGCGCGGGACCATGATCGACGTCAGTGAGCGGTCGTCGAGGTGAAAGACGTTTTGCACCATCTGGTGCTCGTTGGCCTCGATCACTCCGGCATCCCGCCCTTCGGCGAGGCTTGCCACGATTTCCTCTTCGGTCACGGCGCGCGCTGCGGATTCATTGATGCGCAGCAGAGTCAGCATGGCGCGCGTGGAAAAGGCCAGCAGCCGCACAAAGGGCTTTGCGGCGGACGCCACCCAGGTCATGGGCCGGGAAACCACCGTGGCCACGGTTTCGGGATAAAGCTGGCCTATGCGCTTTGGCACCAGCTCGCCGAAGACGATTGTGACGAAGGTGATCACGGTCACGACGAGCGCCGTGGCAGAAATGCTGGCCGCGCGTTCCGGAATTCCCAGGCCCAGCAGCCATGCGGCCAGCCCGTCACTGAAGGCCGCCTCGCCCAAAATGCCGTTGAGCAGGCCGATGGAGGTGATGCCCACCTGCACCGAAGAAAGAAATTGCGTGGGGTTTTCGAGCAAGGCCAGTGCTGCCACCGCACCCTTGTCGCCTGTTTCAGCCAGTGCCACCAACCGAGCCTTGCGGCTGGAGGCCAGTGCCAATTCGGACATTGCAAACACCCCATTGAGCAGCGTAAGCAACGCGATCAGCAGAAAATCCATGGTTCGTATATCAGAAAGAAGACCATGGCACTTTACTGTATCGGCGATATCCAGGGATGCCACGACGCCTTTGAGCGCCTGCTGCACCGCGTGGACTTCTCCGCCAGCCGCGATACCTTGTACATCCTGGGCGACCTTGTGAACCGCGGTCCGGAATCGGACAAGGTGCTGCGCACCTGCATGGCCGCCGGCGACTCCATGCGCGCCCTGCTGGGCAACCATGACCTGCACCTGCTGGCCGCCGCCCAGGGCGTGCGCCGCAGCAGCCGGCGCGACACGCTGGCCCGGGTGCTGGATGCGCCCGACCGCGATCAGTTGCTGGACTGGCTGCGCCACCAGCCGCTGGCGCGCAGCCACCGCATGGCGCATGGCGAGGAACTGCTGATGGTCCATGCCGGCGTGCTGCCGCAGTGGAGCAGCCAGGACGTGATGGCGCTGGCGGGCGAGGTGCATGCGGTACTGCGCAGCAAGCAGTTGCCCGATTTCTTGCAGGCCATGTACGGCAACCAGCCCGATCGCTGGTCACCCGACCTGCAGGGTTGGGAGCGCCTGCGGGTCATCGTCAACGCCTTGACCCGGCTGCGCTTTTGCACCGCACAGGGTGTCATGGATTTCGACAGCACCGAGTCGGCCGAGCAGGCGGCGCCCGGCCTCATGCCCTGGTTCGATGTGCCGGGCCGCGCCACGGCGAGCGCAACGATTGCGTTCGGCCACTGGTCCACGCTGGGCCACATCAGCCGGCCCGACCTGGTGGCGCTGGACACCGGCTGCGTCTGGGGCGGCTGCCTGAGCATGATGCGCTTCGGCGATCACCTGGCGGACCGGGAACTGATCCAGGTGGACTGCCCGCAGGCGCAGGCCTCGGGCTGACCTGGACGACTCCGATGGGCGAGCGCCCATGAAAAAACGCCTGCAAGGCAGGCGTTTTTCGTGAGGCAGGCGGCTTGCGCGGCGCTCAGACCTCGGAAGTGGCGACGGGTGCCACAGGCGGGACCGGCGCGACAGGTGCAACAGGCGCCTTGAACAGTGCAGCCAGCTTGCGCTTGGGCTTGATGCCGCTGCCCGCCTTGGGCGCGGCAGCACCCTGGCTGTCCCAGCTCGCATCGACGCTGGCGGATGCCTCGTAGGGCTTGTCGAAGAACGGGTCCGAGTGCGCCGGGCGCTGGGCCATGCGCGAGCCGCGATGGCCAAAACCGGAACTGCCCCGCGACGCATCACCGCCGCGATCGCCACGCTCGGCGCCGCGATCCCGTTCACGACCGTAGCTGCCGCTGCTTTGGCGCGGCAGCTCGTCAAAACGGTGACCACGCGGTGCGCTGCCACGGAAATCTTCCATGGGGCAGGCCTCGACGTTGATCTTCTTCTTGATGAGCTTCTCGATCTCGCCCACCAGGCGCGCATCGTGGTTGGTCACCAGGGTCACGGCAATGCCGGAGGCGCCTGCGCGGCCCGTGCGGCCGATGCGGTGCACATAGTCTTCGGCGTTGAAGGGCACGTCGTAGTTGAAGACGGCCGGCACGTCCTTGATGTCCAGGCCACGGGCCGCGACATCGGTACACACCAGCAGATCCACCTCGCCGCGCTTGAAGGCTTCAAGCGCCTTCAGGCGCTCGTCCTGGCTCTTGTCGCCGTGCAGCGCCGTTGCGCGCAGGCCATCACGCTCCAGGGCACGCGTCAGGCGCGCACAGCCCAGCTTGCTGTTGGAGAAGACGAAGGCCTGGCGGATGTCGCGCTGCTTGAGCAGGGAGCGCAGCGCATAGCGCTTGTCGTCGTCGCTGACGCTGTAGAAGCGCTGCTCCACCGTGGACGCCGTCTCGTTGGGGCGGGCCACTTCGATGGTGACGGGGTCCTGCAGGTAGCTGCTGGCCAGGCGCTTGATCTCGGGCGAGAAGGTGGCGCTGAACAGCAAGGTGGTGCGTGTCTTGGGCAGGTGGGACAGGATGCGCTGCAGATCGGGCAAAAAGCCGATGTCCAGCATGCGGTCTGCCTCGTCCAGCACCACGTACTCGACCTGGTTGAGCACGGCGTTCTTGGCTTCGATGTGGTCAAGCAGACGGCCCGGCGTGGCCACCAGCACCTCGACGCCCTTCTTGAGCTCCAGCGTCTGGGGCTTCATGTCCATGCCGCCAAACACCACGGTGCTGCGCAGCTTGGTGTACTTCGCATATTGGGCGATCTGCTGGGCCACCTGGTCCGCCAGTTCGCGTGTGGGCAAAAGCACCAACGCCCGCACGGGGTGGCGTGCAGGCGAAGCGGAGGTATTTTCGTGGCGCATCAGCCGCTGCAGCAACGGCAGCGAGAACGCCGCCGTCTTGCCTGTGCCGGTCTGGGCGGCGCCCATGACATCCTTGCCGGTCAGAACGACCGGAATGGCCTGTGCCTGGATGGGCGTCATGGACTCGTAGCCCATGTCGGCCACGGCGCGCGCCAGGGACTCAGCCAGCTGGAGATTGGAGAAAGAGCTTGTCATTGAGAGCGCTATTGTCGCACCTAGCGCGATTTGTGCGTTGCAATAACGCCAATTGGCACCTGGACAAGCATGGCGTTGTGTGAGCGCAACCCGCAAAAACCCGGTATGAGGGCCCGCAATGCGGGCATTTTTTCATCGCCGGGCAGCCTCCAGATGAAAAAAGCGGCCCCTCGCAGGGGCCGGCGAAGCTTGCGCAGCAACGCGAGCGTGGGGGTACTTCTCAGAGGGAAGCAGCCGAAAAAGTGTCGCAGGACTTGACGCTGCCGGTACGCAGGCCGGTGCTGAACCAGCGCTGGCGTTGGGCGCTGGTGCCATGCGTGAAGCTGTCCGGCACCACGGCGCCGCCGCCTGCGCGCTGCAGGGCGTCGTCGCCGATCTTGGATGCCGCATTCATGGCCGACTCCACATCGCCCTGCTCCAGGATCTGGCGGGCGCTTTGCGCGCGGTTCGCCCAGACGCCGGCCAGGCAATCGGCCTGCAGTTCCAGCTTGACCGACAGGTGGTTGTACTCCACCTTGCTGACGCGGCCACGGGCGCGGTCCACCTGGGCGCTGATGCCCAGCAGGTTCTGCACGTGGTGGCCCACCTCGTGGGCAATCACATAGGCCTGGGCGAAATCGCCGGGTGCGCCCAGCTGGTTCTTGAGCGTTTCGTAGAAGCCCAGGTCGATATACACCTTCTGGTCGGCAGGGCAGTAGAAGGGCCCCATGGCCGACTGCCCCGTGCCGCAGGCCGTGGGCGTTGCACCACGGAACAGCACGAGCTTGGGATCGGTATATTGGGCGCCGCCCTGGCGGAACACATCGCGCCAGACATCTTCGGTATCGGCCAGCACGGTGGAGACAAAGCGGGCGAGCTTGTCATCGGCCGGCGGCTTGTGGGCCGGGCCCTGAGGCTGCTGCACCTGCACCGGCGAGCCGCCGCTGAGCGCACCCAGGATGGTCAGCGGGTTGATGCCCAGCACCCAGCCGCCGACCAGGGCGATGACGATGGTGCCGATGCCTATGCTGCGTCCGCCGAAGACGGGGCCGCCGCCACCGCCTCCCTCGTCACGGCGGTCTTCCACATTGTCCGACTCGCGGTTGCCATCCCATCTCATGGTGTTCACTCCTGGATCTGTGCTGCAGCCTGCAGCATCGGGCGGCGATATTACGTCGGAACCTGCAGGACTGCAGCGACCGCAGCTGTGGCAATGATACGGCGTGTATCAGCGCACGGGCTGCACCGCCATGGGGGCGGTGGCGGGTGGCGCCTGGCTGCGCAGGACCTGCTCGCGGGCCACCAGCACCATGGCGGCCAGCAGCGCGGCGACGATGCCCAGGCCGATGACGACCGCCAGGCCCAGCCCCCATCCGCCGCGCCTGCGCCGCTCGCGTGCAGGCTCGCCGGGCCGGCGGGGCGCGGGAGCCTGCTCGCTGGGCGGCTGCTCGCGCTGCCACGGCTCGGGCGCGGGTCCGCGCCGCTGCTGCTCATAGCGCGGGGCCGATTCCTTGCGCGGAGCTTCGGGCCGCGCCGAACCGTCCCAGCGGGGCTCTTCGCGCGGATAAGAAGGCTTTTGTGACATAGGCGACATCGTAGTGCCTGCGCAGGCCCTCACGGGCCTGTGCGCAGCACTGGACACATCGCGAATTGGTCGATCCAAGCCTACTGTGTACAGTCGCGGCCATGAGCCATTCCAGCATGCCCTCCTCCACCGCCCTTGACGCCCAGGCCACGGCCGGGCTGTTGCCCTGGAACGAACTGGCCGAAGAGATCGCCGCCCTGCTGCTGCAGCCCCAGGCAGCGCAGGTGCCGGCGCGCATCGTGATGCCCCTGCCGGCCGGTGGCAGCCTGTTTTGCATGCCCGCCACCGACGGCCAGGTGGCCATGACCAAGCTGATCAGCTTCACGCCCGGCAACGCCGGCACGCCGCGCGCCACCATCCAGGGGGATGTGGTGGTCTTCGACGTGGCCACGGGCGAGCGCCGCCTGATCCTGGACGGCCCGACAGTCACGGCGCGGCGCACGGCCGCCGTATCGCTGCTGGCCGCGCAAAGGCTGGCGCCGAATCCGCAGGGTCCGTTGCTGATCGTGGGCGCCGGCGTGCAGGGCCTGGCCCATTTGCAGGCCTTTGCCGCAGGCCTGGGCGTGCGCGAGGTTCAGGTGGCATCGCGCAGCGCGCAGAGCGCCCAGGCGCTGGTCGACCAGGCCCGGGCCATGGGACTGCAGGCCACCGCCGTGGAGGATGTGGAGGCGGCGGCGCGCCACTGCCCGCTGATCGTGACCTGCACGCCCGCCCGGGCCGTGGTGCTGCGCGAGGCGCCGCGCAGCGATGCCTTCATCTCGGCCGTGGGCGCCTTCACGCCGCAGATGGTGGAGCTGGCACCCGGCCTGTGCCAGGGCTTGCTGCAGTCGGGCCGCGTGGTGGTCGATACCGGGGATGCGCTGCATGAGGCCGGTGACCTGCTGCAGGCCGGCATCGATGTCGCCGCCCTGCCCACGCTGGAGCAGGTGGTGCGCGAGCAATGGCCGCGCTCGGATTCGCCCGTGCTGTTCAAATGCTGCGGCTGGGGTGGCTGGGATCTTGCAGCCACCCGCCTGGCCATGCGCCGGGCCGCACTCCAGAACAGTTGAAAGCGGATTTCTGCGTTGAACGAGCTTTTCCCCCCGGATTCCCCCGCCCCGGCTTCCAGCACCGCGCCCAGTCGCTGGCAGCGCCTGGGCCTGCGCACGCAACTGGCCCTGGTCTTCGGCTCGCTGCTGGTGGGCGTGACGGTGCTGATGTCGCTGGCATTCGGCGAGCTGCTGCGCTGGCGCATGGAGCGCGAGGTCAGCGCCTCGCTGCATGCCATGGCCTCCAACGCCGCCCGGCAGCTGTCCGATGGCCTGTTCAGCCGCGCCCATACCGTGGAAGTGCTGGCCGCCTCGCCGGAGCTCTGGATCCAGGGGCTGGAGGCCCCGGGCGTGGGCGCACTGCTCAACCGCGCCCGTTCGCTGACGCCCACCAGCCTCTGGATCGGCGTGGCCGACGCCGAGGGCACGGTGCGCAGCGCGACCGACCAGGTGCTGGTGGGCCTCGATGTCAGCGACCGGCCCTGGTTCGAGCCGGGCCTGCAGCGCGTCCATGTGGGCGATGTGCGCGCCTCCTCGCCTGTGATGTCCGCCTTGCTGCCGCCTGCGGCCGACGGCGCGCCGCGCCGGTTCATGGACTTCGCGGCGCCCATTCGCGTGGGCGATCTCACCCAGGGCGTGCTGTGCATGCACAGCAGCTGGGAATGGGTGCGCGAAACCATGCAGACCCTGCAGCAGGCCGACAGCGCCGACCGGCAGATCGGCCTGTTCATCTTCGACCGGCGTGGACGGCTCATCCACGCGCCGGGCGACAGCCTGGAGCCGTTGCTGGCCCTGGACCAGCGCCTGCCGGTGGCCCATACCGTGTCTGCCGATACGGCCGATGCGACGCTGCAGCCCGTACAGGTGGCGCGCTGGCAGGACAGCCCGCAGAGCTTTCTGACGGCCACCGTGCCGCTGCAGGCCCACAACCGGGCAACGGCCATGGGCTGGCACATCGTGGCCCGCCAGCCGCATGACAGCGCCTACGCGCCCGCGCGGCAGGCCATGCACCAGGTGCTGGCCGGCGGCCTGGCAGCCGCGCTGGTGGCCGCCGTCATCGCCTGGCTGGTGGCGCGCAGGCTGAGCCAGGATCTCAAGCGCCTGGCCCGTGCCGCCAATGGCATCGACGGAAGCGGTGAGGCCTCCGACATCCCGCAGTTGCACAGCAGCCGCGAAGTGCACCGCCTTTCGCAGGCGCTGCGCGGCAGCATTGCCCAGTTGCGCTCGGCCAACGAGGCCATGGAGCGCCAGGTGCGCGAGCGCACGCTGCAGCTGCAGCAGGCCAATGCCGAACTGGAGCACCAGGCGCGCAGCGACCCGCTCACGGGCCTGCTCAACCGCCGGGGCTTCGACTTCCAGCTGGACTTTGCCATGGCGCTGGCGCGCCGCAGCGGCCGCCCCTTGAGCGTGCTCGTCATCGACGTGGACTACTTCAAGCGCATCAACGACCAGCACGGCCACGACATGGGCGACGCCGTGCTGCGCACCCTGGC
The DNA here is from genome assembly GCF_059567865.1 of Delftia sp. BGA-UO-ETr-SB1. Taxonomy (NCBI): domain Bacteria; kingdom Pseudomonadati; phylum Pseudomonadota; class Betaproteobacteria; order Burkholderiales; family Comamonadaceae; genus Delftia; species Delftia sp. BGA-UO-ETr-SB1. Next base: position 422,694 of record NZ_JCAQOW010000005.1, read on the forward strand.
GCGCGCCTTCCGCATGCGGCTGCGCGAGTCCGACGTGCTGGCCCGCATGGGGGGCGAAGAGTTCCTGGCGCTGCTGCCCGACACCACGGCCGATGCCGCCGTGGTCATTGCCGAGCAACTGCGCGAACTGCTGGCCGCCACGCCCATGGCGCATGGCGAGCCCGTCACCGCCAGCGTGGGCGTGGCCACGCTGCGCGGCACCACGGACACTGCCACCGCCATGCTGCGCCGTGGCGACGAAGCGCTGTACGAGGCCAAGGGCGCAGGCCGCAACAACGTGCAGCTGCAGCGCTGAGGCGGCCCCGCGCCGCTTTTCCCGCCCTCGGTTTCCTGACTGCCGCAAAACACCTGTGCGGCAAAAAACACCACACTAATACTCAAATTGAGCATATTATTCGCAGCCATCACCAGCCCTTTCCACAGTCCCGGACGGCCACCATGCAGCTCAAATCCGTGCAATACGACAAGCCCCATTTCTCCCTCGCCGGCCAGTGCGGCATCGGCGAGGCCTGGGCCCGCATTCCTCCCGAACTTGACCGCGCCCAGCGCCTTCGGACCGCCGAGCGCATACGCGCCCTGCTGCACGAGCGCGATGCCGTGCTCGTGTCCCATTACTACGTGGACGGCGAACTGCAGGACCTGGCGCGCGAGACCGGCGGCTGCGTGGGCGATTCGCTGGAGATGGCGCGCTTCGGCGCCCAGCACCAGGCCAGCACCCTGGTCGTGGCCGGCGTGCGCTTCATGGGAGAGACCGCCAAGATCCTCAGCCCGGAAAAGCGGGTGCTCATGCCCGACGACGACGCCAGCTGCTCGCTGGACCTTGGCTGCCCGGCCGACGAGTTCAGCGCCTTTTGCGACGCCCACCCGGACCGCACGGTCGTGGTCTACGCCAACACCAGCGCGGCGGTGAAGGCGCGCGCCGACTGGGTGGTCACCTCGTCGGTGGGACAGGACATCGTGGCCCACCTGCACGCCTGCGGCGAGAAGATCCTCTGGGCTCCCGACCGCCACCTGGGCGCCCACATCCAGCGCCAGACCGGCGCGGACATGCTGCTGTGGCATGGCTCCTGCCTGGTCCATGACGAGTTCAAGGCCGACGAACTGGCCGCCATGGCGCTGGAGTATCCGCAGGCCGCCATCCTCGTGCACCCCGAGTCGCCGGCCGCCGTGGCCGCCCAGGCCGATGTGGTGGGCTCCACCACCCAGCTCATCAACGCGGCAGGCCGGCTGCCCACCGACACCTTCATCGTCGCCACCGACCAGGGCATCCTGCACGACATGCGCATGCGCTACCCGGGCAAGACCTTCCTGCCCGCGCCCACGGCCGGCCAGGGCGCCACCTGCAAGAGCTGCGCCATGTGCCCCTGGATGGCGATGAACAGCCTGCACGGCGTGGAGCTGGCCCTGGAGCAAGGCCTGTGCGCCATCGAGGTGGACCCCGCCATCGCCCAGGCCGCGCGCCGCCCCATCGAACGCATGCTGGCTTTCGCGGCCGGCCACCGCCAGCCCGTGCGCGCCAGCGGCGACCTTGCGCGCGATGCGGCGCTCTTCCAGCATTTCGGTCCCGCCTGAGGAGCACGCCATGACCCAGCCCTCCATGGACGTACTCATCATCGGCGCCGGCCTGGCCGGCATGGCCGCCGCCCTGTCGCTGCCGCCGCATCTGCGCGTGGCCCTGCTCAGCAAGGGCGCGGCCGAGGAATGCGCCAGCGCCTGGGCCCAGGGCGGCATTGCCGCCGTGCTGGATGCACAGGACAGCATCGACGAACACGCGGCAGACACCCTGGTCGCGGGCGCAGGCCAGTGCGATTCACGGGCCGTGCGCGCCATCCTCGAGCAGGCGCCTGCCGCCATCGATTGGCTGGTGGCCCACGGCGTGCCTTTCACGCGTGACGACAGCGGTGGCCTGCACCTCACGCGCGAGGGCGGCCACGGCCGCCGCCGCATCGTGCATGCCGCCGACTGCACCGGCCAGGCCGTGCACGCCGCCCTGCTGCACGCCTGCCGGGGGCGCGCGAACATCGATTTGCATGAGCACACCAGCGCGCTGGACCTGCTGACCGAAGGACAGCCTGCGCACTGCACAGGCGCGCTGGTGTGCCTGCCCCATGGCCGCCTGCAGCGCTGGCATGCCGCGCATACCGTGCTGGCCACGGGCGGGCTGGGGCAGGTCTATCCCGCCACCACCAACCCGGCCACCGCCACGGGCGACGGCGTGGCCATGGCCTGGCGCGCAGGCTGCCGCGTGGGCGACCTGGAGTTCATGCAGTTCCATCCCACGGCACTGCAGGTGGGCGGCCGTGCGGCCGGCCTGGTCTCCGAGGCATTGCGCGGAGAAGGCGCCCTGCTGCGCCTGCCGGACGGCACGCGCTTCATGCCTGCCCATGACGAGCGGGCCGAACTGGCGCCGCGCGACATCGTGGCCCGGGCCATCCGGCACGAGATGGACCGCCATGGCCTGGCCTTCGTGCACCTGGACATCACCCACCGGCCACGTGCCTGGCTGCAGTCGCATTTCCCGGGCGTGATGGCCCTGTGCGCCAGCCATGGCATCGACATTGCGACGCAGCCGATTCCCGTGGCCCCCTGCGCCCACTACGCCTGCGGCGGCGTGCTGGCCGATATCGACGGGCGCACGGATGTCGATGGCCTGCGCGCCATTGGCGAGGTGGCGCGCACCGGCCTGCACGGCGCCAACCGGCTGGCCAGCAATTCGCTGCTCGAATGCGTGGTGATGGGGCGCGCGGCCGCCCAGGCCATCGCGCAGCAGCCGGCTGCCGCCCCGGCGCCGGCCCAGCCGACCGCAACCCTGCAGGCCGGCGCACAGGAGCAGGACACGGCAGCCATCGCGCAGGAGTTGCGCCAGCTCATGCAGGACTGCGTGGGCATACAGCGCAGCGACCAGGGCCTGGCGCAGGCCGTGCAGCGCATTGCGGCATGGCGTGAAAGGCTGGCACCTGCCGCAGGCCATGCGCTGCGCAATCAGCTCGATGTCTGCTGGCTCATGGCCACGGCTGCCGCCGCACGGCGCGAGAGCTGCGGCGCACATTCGCGCATCGACGCCGCCCTGGCGCTGGTGGAATGAAAAATGGCCCCCACGCTCCCCTTGCTGCGCAAGGTCCGCTGCCCCCCGAGGGGGCTGCTTTTCATCTTGGGGCGGCCCGGCGATGAAAAAGGCCCGCAGCTTTCGCTGCGGGCCTTGTCTGCCGGGCCAAAGCCGTCAGGCCTTGGGAAGCGTCACGCCCACCTGCCCCTGGTACTTGCCGCCACGGTCGCGGTAGCTGACCTCGCAGACATCGTCGGGATCGCTCTCGAAGAACAGCACCTGGGCGCAGCCTTCACCGGCGTAGATGCGGGCGGGCAGCGGCGTGGTGTTGGAGAACTCCAGCGTCACATAGCCTTCCCATTCGGGCTCGAAGGGGGTGACGTTGACGATGATGCCGCAGCGCGCGTAGGTGCTCTTGCCCAGGCAGATGGTCAGCACGTTGCGCGGGATGCGGAAGTACTCGACCGTGCGCGCCAGCGCGAAGCTGTTGGGCGGGATGATGCAGCTGTCGCCCTCGAAATCGACGAAGCTTTTCTCATCGAAGTTCTTGGGGTCCACCACGGTGCTGTGGATGTTGGTGAACACCTTGAATTCGGGTGCGCAGCGGATGTCGTAGCCATAGCTGCTGGTGCCGTAGCTGATGATCTTGCGGCCATCGACGTTGCGAACCTGGGCCGGCTCGAAAGGCTCGATCATGCCGTGATCCTCGGCCATGCGACGGATCCACTTGTCGCTCTTGATGCTCATGGCAATTCCTCGTTCCCTAGCTGCACTTGTCAGGCGCCAGCACCCGGCAGGGCACTGGCGCAAAGGCGCTATTTTGCTTGAGAAACGACGGTGCGCTCGATCAGGCGGTCATCGCCCAGGATGATCATGGCGAACAGCAGCTCGTCCAGGCTCTCGGCCTGGCGGGTCTTGCGCTCGAGCAGCGGCGTGCAGGTCGGGTTGATGACCACGAAGTCGGCCTCGCAGCCCGGCTGCAGGTTGCCCACCTGGCCCGCCAGGCCCAGGGCGCGCGCCGCGCCCGCCGTGTGCTGCCACCACAGGTTGCCCGGCGACAGGCTCAGGCCCTGCTTGGTCTGGCCCTCGCGGCCCGCCACATAGGCGGCCTGCATGGTGCGGAAGGGGCTGAAGCTCATGCCGCCGCCCACGTCGCTGGCCAGGCCGTAGAGGAACTGCGCGGCATCGGCCCGCGCAAAGTCGAAGAAGCCGCTGCCCAGGAACAGGTTGCTGGTGGGGCTGACGGCCGCAGCGGTGCTGCGTTCACGCATCAGTGCGCGGTCTTCATCGTCCAGGTGGATGCAGTGCGCGTAGACGGCGCGCTCGCGCATCAGGCCGAAGTCGTCGTAGACCGACAGATAGCTGCGGGCCTTCGGAAAGAGTTCGGCCACCCAGCGCACTTCGTCCAGGTTCTCGGCCACGTGCGACTGGATCCAGACATCGGCGTAGCGTGCGGCCAGCTCGCCCGCGCCGCGCAGCTGCTCGTGCGTGCTGGTGGGCGCAAAGCGCGGCGTGATGGCGTAGCCCAGGCGGTCCACGCCATGCCAGCGCTGAATCAGGGTCTCGGTATCGATCAGGCTTTGCTCGGTCTGGTCGCGCACGCCGTCGGGGCTGTGGCGGTCCTGCAGCACCTTGCCCGTGATCATGCGCATGCCGCGCGCCTGCGACGCGCCCATGAGCGCATCGACCGAACCCGGGTGCGAGGTGGCAAAGGCCAGCGCCGTGGTCACGCCGTTGCGCTGCAGCTCGTCCAGGAAGAACTCGGCCACGCTGTCGGCATGGGCGCGTTCGCAAAAGGCCGACTCGTGCGGAAAGGTGTATTTCTCCAGCCAGGGCAGCAGGCCGGCGGCGGGCGCGCCGATCACATCGGTCTGCGGATAGTGGATGTGCAGGTCGATGAAGCCTGGCGCCAGGATGCGGCCCGGCAGATGGGTGACTTCGGCGCCCGGCTGTCCGGTGAACTGCGCCTGCAGCGCCTGCCAGCTGCCGGCGGCGACGACGCGCTGCTGCCCCCTGTCATCCGGGGCGACGGCCAGCAGGCCGTCTTCGTCGTAGAGCGCCTGGCCATCGTCGGCAAAACGCAGCAATGAGGAACGGTAGATTTGCATGCCGCCAAGCTTAGCGGGCGGACAGGCAGATGCCATATCCGCAGCGCTATAGGCGCCATCGGCAGGCGCCATCCTAGGGTTTACGCCAGGATCGGACGCCCCGCAGGCCGCATCACTTGGGCAGGGTGGCCTGCACGCCTTCCACCAGCCAGTTCATCTGCAGGATCTGCGCATCATCCAGCTGCTTGCCGGCAGGAATGCGCACCTGGCCCTGGTTGTCGCGCACCGGCTGGTCGCCGGCCTTGAAGGGCTGCAGGCGGCCCTGGGCCATGTCCTTTTGGCGCTGCAGCACTTCCTCGCGCACGGCGGGCGGCAGCTTGGGGCCGAAGCCCTCCACGCGGATCATGCCCTCGCGCACGCCGCCCCAGGTGTCCTGGCTCTTCCAGCTGCCGCCCAGCACCGCTTTGGCGCGCGCCGTGTAGTAGTCGCCCCACTGGTGGGTGACGGCCAGCAACTGGGCGTCGGGCCCGTCCTTGCGCATGTCGGAGTGGTAGGCAATCGCCATGCGGCCGCGCTCCTGGGCGGCCTGCATCACGGCGGTGGATGCGACCTGGAAGGACACCACGTCCACGCCGCCGTTGAACAGCGCCATGGCCGCATCGCGCTCGCGCGGCGGGTCGAACCAGGTATCCAGCCAGACCACCTTGACCGTGGCCTTGGGATTGACCGAACGCATGCCCAGCGTGAAGGCGTTGATGCCCTGCAGCACCTCGGGAATCGGAAAGCCGACCACGAAGCCGGCCACGCCCGTCTTGCTGGCACGGCCTGCGGCAATCCCCGACAGATAGCGGCCCTCGTAGTAGCGCGCATTCGAGGTGGCCACGTTGTCGGCGCGCTTGAAGCCCGTGACCGACTCGAACTTCACCTGCGGGAAGTCGCGCGCCACGCGCATCACGGACTCGGTGTAGCCGAAGCTGGTGGTGAAGATCAGCTGGTTGCCCGAGGCGGCCAGGTCGCGCAGCACGCGCTCGGCGTCGGGGCCCTCGGGCACGCTGTCCACCGCACGGGTCTGCACGCGCGGGCCCAGGGCCGCCTGCAAGGCGCGCCGGCCCTCGTCGTGCTGGCGCGTCCAGCCGGCGTCGAGCACGGGCGTCAGATAGACGAAGGCGGCCTTGAGGGGCGCGGAACCTGCGGGGGATGAAGGGGCGGGATGGCCTTGGGACAAGGCCGTGGATACAAGACTTGCAGCCGCGACTGCGGCTGCGAGGTTTTTGTACATGGTGTTCCTCTACATGGCCCGGAAATGAAAACGCACCGGCCATGGGCAGCGGCCGGTGCGGGGCGCGATTATAGGCAGCGGCCCCGAGGGCTGCCTGGGCCTGCGCTTATGGCCTCCATAAGGGACGGCAGATACCGTCCACTAGAGCGTGTTATGCACTTTTAAGTGCCCGCGAAAGCCGGGAAATGGGCCCGGAACGAGGCGCAGCGCGCGCCGCGGTTGCCATACCGCAAGTGTGCTGCAACGAAGGGCCGGGCCCATTTCCCGGCTTTCCCGAAGGGTTGGCTCTGCGCGCAGGCGCTCGCGGCGTTGCAGCGCTTGCCAAGGCATGAGCCTTGGCGGCGCACTGCGCCTTGCGATCACCAGCGCGCAGAACCAACGCGGGTACTTAAAAGTGCTTAACACGCTCTAAGATCGTCGGCAAATTCCAACCCCAAGCAACCACCAAGGAGCACAAGACCATGCCGATGTTCGTCGATACCTCGCCCCCGGGGCAGTGCCTTTTTTGCCGCCTCGTGGCGGGCGAGATCCCGTCCGCCAAGGTGTTCGAGGACGAGCAGACCATCGCCTTCATGGACATCGGCCAGGTCAATCCCGGCCATGTGCTGGTGGCCAGCAAGCGCCATGCCGTGACCCTGCTGGACCTCACGCCCGACGAGGCCGGTGCCGTGATGCGCACGGCCCAGCGCGTGGCGCAGGCCGTGCAGGCGGCGTTCGACCCCGATGGCATCAGCCTGTTCCAGGCCAATGGCGCGGCGGGCGGGCAGACCGTCTTCCACTTCCACCTGCATGTGCTGCCGCGCCACGAGGGCGACGGCGTGGGCCTGGGCTGGCCGCGCAAGGAGCCCGGCATGCAGGCGCTGCAGGAGCATGCCGAGCGCCTCAGGCAGGCGCTGGCCTGAACGGAGTCAGGCCAGGGCGGCGTAGCGCGTGAACACGGCCTCCAGCTGGCGCATCCAGTGGGCGCGCTGCTGGGGCGTGACGAAGCTGGCGTCAAAGCTGTTGACCGCCAGCTGCCAGGCCTGCTGCGAGTTCATGCCCGTGGCGGCGAACAGCTGCAGGTAGTTCTCGTTCACATAGCCGCCGAAGTACGCCGGATCATCGGAGTTGACCGTGACCTTGAGCCCTGCCTCCAAAAGCTGGGGCAGGTTGTGCTGGGCCAGGTCGGACACCACGCACAGCTTGAGGTTGGACAGCGGGCACACGGTCAACGGCACGCCGTCGCGCACCAGGCGCTGCATCAGGGCCTCGTCGCGCGCGGCCTGCACGCCGTGGTCTATGCGCTCGGAATGCAGCACGTCCAGCGCGCCCCAGATGTAGGCGGGAGGTCCCTCCTCGCCCGCATGCGCGACCAGGTGCAGGCCCAGCTCGCGGCAGCGCGCGAACACGCGGGCGAACTTCTCGGGCGGGTTGCCGACCTCGCTGCTGTCCAGCCCCACGCCGATGAAGCGGTCGCGCAGCGGCAGCGCGGCCTCCAGCGTGGCGAAGGCGTCCTCTTCGCTGAGGTGGCGCAGAAAGCTCAGGATCAGCGCCGACGAGATGCCCTGCTCTATCTCCGCATCGCGGCAGGCGCGGTACAGGCCGTTGATCACGGTCTCCATGCCCACGCCGCGCTGGGTGTGGGTCTGGGGGTCGAAGAAGATCTCGGCATGGACCACGTTGTCCTGCGCGGCGCGCGTCAGGTAGGCGCGGCCCATGTCGTAGAAATCCTGCTCGTACAGCAGCACGCTGGCGCCGGCGTAGTAGATGTCCAGAAAGCTTTGCAGGTCGGTGAAGGCATAGGCGCGGCGCAGGTCTTCCACGCTGGCGTAGGGCAGCTTCACGCCGTTGCGCTGGGCCAGGGCGAAGATCAGCTCGGGCTCCAGCGAGCCTTCGATGTGCATGTGCAGCTCGGCCTTGGGCATGGCCTTGAGCAACTGGGGCAGATGCGCGGCATCCACGGCGGGTACGGTGTGCATCAGCAGACTCCGAAGGTGATGCCGCTGGCCCGGAGGTAGCGGCGGTAGGCGGACGACATGCGGTCGGCCGCAGAGTGCATTTCGGCGCGCGGGTCCAGCGGCAGGCACTTGGGCTGCTGCGACTCCAGCACGGGCTGGTCCTGGCAGAAGATGGTGTGCTGGAATTCCTGCAGCTGTGCGTCGGGCGAATCGAAGTCTGCCACGGCCAGCCGGAACCAGACGCGGCTGGTCTCGGGCGTGACGGGGCAGATGAACAGGGCGATGGACTCGCGCCATCCGGCCCGGGTGGTGCCGGACTCGGGCAGCTTGGTCAGCACGGCAGCATAGGGCGCCGTGACTTCGTAGGTGTACTCGACCTCGGCCGCGCTGGTGGAGTGCAGGTTGGACTGCGGCTGCACGGCCTTGCAACCCGTGGCCAGCACGCCCGTGGCCGTGGTCTCCACGGCATAGGCTTCGATGGCCGTGGCATCGCGGCTGCCCAGCCAGCCTTCGTGGACAAAGCCGAAGTGCGACATGTCCAGGAAGTTCTCGATGATGCGCGGCGCGCTGGCGGCCACGTCATAGGGGCCGCAGTTGAGCTTGCGCAGGTGCGCGTCCGCCTCGGCTTCAAAGGCTGGAAGTGCCGCCAGGGCCGCCAGGGCCGGAACAGCCGAGAGCTCCTCGCCCGTGGCCAGCCGCACCCAGACCAGGCCGTAGGCTTCCTGTGCCTCGAAGGCCTTCACGCATTGCGAGGGCGGCGGCGTGAAGCTGGGCAGGGCCGGCACCTTGACGCACTGGCCGCTGTCGGCGAACTGCCAGCCGTGGTAGGGGCATTCAAGGTGGCCGTTCTCGACACGGCCCATGGACAGGCGTGCGCCACGGTGCGGGCAGCGGTCCACGAAGACGCGGACCAGGCCTTGCGGATCGCGCCACAGCACCAGGGGCTGGTCCAGCAGTTGCACGCCCAGCGGCGCATCGACAACTTCGTGGGCCTGGGCCACGGGATGCCAGAGGGAGTTTTCGATCATGGGGGGAATCTCTTGCTGTCTGTCTGTGCCGCGGCGGCGGGCAGGCCGCGGCTGGGAGCGAGCATAAACCCACTCGATGCGCAGCACAGGTACGGCACCTGTGCTGCGCATGAACGCCAAGGCCGCCCGAAGGCGGCCCTGGCGGCAGCGGGCAGCCCGGCCTGCGCCGGGCGGCCTGGCGTCTGTCTTACTTGCTGTCCTGGCCCGGCACCTTGCCTTCCACGCCCTTGACGTAGAAGTTGATGCCCGTGAGGAACTTGTCCTCGGCCACGGCGTCGGCGGCCAGCAGTTCCTTGCCGTCCTGGCCTGCGATCGGGCCCTTCCAGATGTGGAAGGTGCCGTCCTTCAGGCCCTTCTTGACCTCTTCGATCTTCGCCTTGGCTTCGGCGGGCACGTCATCGGCCAGCGAGACGATGTCGATCGCGCCTTCCTTCACGCCCCACCAGGTCTGCTGGCTGCTCCACTTGCCGTCCAGCATCTCGCGAACGGTCTTGGTGTAGTAGGGCGTCCAGTTGATGATGGCCGAGCCCAGGTGGGCCTTGGGGCCGTAGGCCGTCATGTCGGAGTCCCAGCCGAAGGCGCGCTTGCCCTTTTCCTCGGCCGTCTTGAGCACGGCGGCGGAGTCGGTGTTCTGGAACAGGATGTCGGCGCCGCCGTTGATCAGCGAAGTCGCAGCCTCGGTTTCCTTCGGGGGTGCGAACCACTCGTTGACCCAGACCACCTTGGTCTTGATCTTGGGGTTCATGGACTGTGCGCCCAGCGTGAAGCTGTTGATGTTGCGCAGCACTTCGGGAATCGGCACGGAGCCGACCACGCCCAGGACATTGGACTTGGTCATGGAGCCCGCGATGATGCCGGCCAGGTAGGCACCTTCGTAGGTGCGGCTGTCGTAGGTGCTGACGTTGGCGGCGGTCTTGTAGCCGGTGGCGTGCTCGAACTTCACATCGGGGAAGTCGGGAGCGATCTTCTGGATGGGCTCCATGTAGCCGAAGGTGGTGCCGAAGACCAGCTTGTTGCCGTTGGCGGCCATGTCGCGCAGCACGCGCTCGGCGTCGGCGCCCTCGGGCACGCTTTCCACATAGGAGGTCTTGATCTTGTCGCCGAATTCCTTCTCCAGCGCCAGGCGGCCCTGGTCGTGGGCAAAGGTGTAGCCGCCGTCACCGACGGGGCCCACGTAGGCGAAGGCGATCTTCAAAGGCTCGGTTGCAGCGGCAGCAGGGGCCTCGGCAACAGGAGCGGGCGCAGGCGCGGCCTCCTCCTTCTTGCCACAGCCGGCCAGCGCGGCGGCGGCCACGGCCGACAGCGCTGCCACCTTGATCAGGGAGCGTTTGTGAAGATCAGTCATCGAAGTTTCCTCAAGTGGTCCTGCGGCAGGCAGGAAGAAGGCGGTGTCCGCAGGGGCGCAGACCCGCCGCGATGGGTCCCGAGAATAAAGCAAGAATGGCGCCAGCCGGCTGCGCCAGAGCCAACAGGCATGCGGGAAAACCACATTTTGGGGGCTTTGCACAATCGTGGTGCATAGGGCGGACCCGTCTGGCGGATCGCGGCAGAAAAAAGGGCCCCGAAGGGCCCTTGTTGCATGGACTGCCGCCGGATCACTTGGCGCCCGGCACCTTGCCTTCGACGCCGTTGACGAAGAAGTTGATGCTGGTCATGAAGCCCAGGTCGCCGACCTGGCCTGCCGTCAGCACTTCCTTGCCGGTGTTGTCCTTGATGGGGCCGGTCCAGACGGCGAAGCTGCCGTCCTTCAAGCCGTCGCGTGCCTTGGCGACCTTGTCCTTGATGTCCTGGGGCACGTCGTCGGCGATCTTCACGAGGTCGATGGCGCCTTCCTTCACGCCCCACCAGAACGAGCCGCCCTGCCACTTGCCGTCCAGCGTGTCCTGGGTGACCTTGCTGTAGTAAGGCGTCCAGTCGATCACGGCCGAGCCCAGGTGGGCCTTGGGCGCGAAGGCGCTCATGTCGCCGTCCTTGCCGAAGGCGCGCGCACCGCGTTCCTCGGCCGTCTTGAGCACGGCCGGGGAGTTGGTGTTCTGGTAGAGCACGTCCACGCCGCCGTTGATCAGCGAGGTGGCGGCCTCGGACTCCTTGGGCGGGGCGAACCATTCGTTCACCCAGACCACCTTGGCCTTGATCGAGGGATCGACGCTTTGCGCGCCCAGCACGAAGCTGTTGATGTTGCGCACCACTTCAGGAATCGGCACCGAGGCCACGACGCCGATGGTCTTGGTCTTGGTCATGCCGCCGGCCACGATGCCGGCAAGGTACGCGCCCTCGAAAGTCTTGGTGTCGTAGGTGGCCACGTTGTCGGCGTTCTTGTAGCCGGTGGCGTGCTCGAACTTCACGTCCTTGAGGTCGGCCGCGACCTTCTGCACGAACTCCTGGTAGCCGAAGCTGGTCGCGAAGATCAGCTTGTTGCCCTGGCCGGCCATGTCGCGCATCACGCGCTCGGCATCGGCGCTCTCGGGCACGCTTTCGACAAAGGAGGTTTCCACCTTGTCGCCGAACTTCTCCTGGATGGCCTTGCGGCCCAGCTCGTGCTGGAAGGTCCAGCCACCGTCGCCGATGGGGCTGACGTACATGAAGCCGATCTTGAGCTTCTCGGCCGGCGCCTGGGCGGCAGGCGCGGCAGCGGGAGCGGGAGCGGGCGCTGCGGCCTCTTCCTTCTTGCCGCAGGCGGTCAGGGCCGCTACCGAGATGGCCGACAGGCCGATCATCTTCACAAGCGTGCTTTTCAGGCCAGGTTTCAGGGTGCGTTCGCGCAAAGCGGGCATGCGTTTGTCCTTTTGTGGTTCTGGAGGGAGAGAGAAAAAATGAAAGCGTCAGGAGCCCGGGTAGAAGGGCTTGCCCAGCGAGGCCGGCATGTTGGCACGGATCCAGGCCGGATTGCGCGAGATCAGCACCAGCACGACGATGGTCGCCAGGTAGGGCAGCATGGACAGCAGCTGGCTGGCCACCTGCACGCCCGTGGCCTGCAGGTGGAACTGCAGCATGGTCACGCCGCCGAACAGGTAGGCGCCCAGCAGCACGCGCGCAGGGCGCCAGGTGGCAAAGGTGGTCAGCGCCAGCGCGATCCAGCCCCGGCCCGACACCATGCCCTCCACCCACAGCGGCGTGTAGACGGTGGAGATGTAGGCTCCGGCCAGCCCGCACATGGCGCCGCCGAAGACCACGGCCGCCAGGCGGATGCGGCGCACCGGGTAGCCCAGCGCATGGGCCGACTGGGGCGACTCACCCACGGCGCGCAGCACCAGGCCGGCCCGCGTGCGGTAAAGGAACCAGACCAGGGCCGCCGCAATGACCACGGCCCCATAGACCAGCGGGTGCAGGCGGAACAGCGCCGTGCCGACCACGGGCAAGTCGGACAGCCAGGGCACGGCGAACTTGGGCAGCTCGGGCAGGCGCGCCTGCACATAGCCCAGGCCCAGGAAGGCCGAGAAGCCCGTGCCGAACAGCGACAGGGCCAGCCCCGTCGCGTACTGGTTGGTGTTCAGCCAGATCACCAGCACGCCGAAGATGGCGGCCAGCAGCGCGCCCGCACCCATGCCGGCCAGAAAGCCCACGGTGGTGCTACCCGTGTGGACCACGGCGGCAAAGCCCGCGATGGCGGCGCACAGCATCATGCCCTCGGCACCCAGGTTGACGATGCCGGCCTTTTCATTGATCAGCAGGCCCAGCGCGGCCAGCGCCAGCACGGTGCCGGCGCTGAGCGTGGAGCCCAACAGCAGTGCATAGGATTCCATCAGCGGGCCTCCTTGACGGCAGGCGCCGCTGCGGGCGGGACCACGGGCGTGCGGGACACCCAGCGCACGCGGTAGGCCACCAGCGTGTCGCAGGCCAGCAGCGTGAACAGCAGCAGGCCCTGGAACACGCCGGTCAGCGCCTTGGGCAGGCCCAGGCGCGACTGGGCGAGTTCGCCCCCGATATAGAACATGCTCATGAGAATCGCGGAAAAGATCATGCCCACGGGATGCAGGCGGCCGACGAAGGCCACGATGATGGCGGCGAAGCCGTAGCCAGCCGGGACATAGGGAGTGAGCTGGCCCAGCGGGCCGGCCACTTCCAGCGCACCGGCCAGGCCGGCGGCGGCGCCCGAGATCAGCAGCGCCGTCCACAGCGCGCGGCGCGAGGAAAAGCCCGCGTAGCGCGCGGCAGCCGGGGCCAGGCCACCGACCTGCAGCGCAAAGCCGGCGCGGGTGCGGAACAGGAAGACCCACAGCATGGCCGCCGCAGCCAGCGCCAGCAGCAGCCCGATGTTGGTGCGCATGCCCTGCATGAGCTTGGGGATCTGCGTGACGCGCTCGAAGGTCTTGGTCTGCGGGAAGTTGTAGCCCATGGGGTCCTTCCACGGCCCGTAGACCAGAAAGCCCAGCACCAGGGTGGCCACGTAGACCAGCATCAGGCTGACCAGGATTTCATTGGCGTTGAAGCGGTCGCGCAGCAGGGCCACGATGCCGGCCCAGACCATGCCGCCGAGCATGCCGGCCACCAGGATGGCGGGCACGATCCACGGGCCCGTGGTCTTGTCCGCCAGCAGCGCCACGCCGCCTGCGGCCACGGCGCCGATCACGAACTGGCCTTCGGCACCGATGTTCCACACATTGGAGCGAAAGCACACGGCCAGTCCCAGCGCGATCAGCAGCAGCGGCGTGGCCTTGACGGCCAGCTCGCCCAGCGCATAGGTGGACTTGACGGGGTCCCAGAAGAAGGCCTGCAGGCCGCGCACCGGGTCCTTGCCCAGCATCACGAACAGGCACACGCCGATCAGCACGGTGATGGCCAGCGCCAGCACGGGCGAACCGTAGGTCCACAGCTTCGAGGCCTGGGGGCGTTGCTCAAGCTTGAACATGGGCGCCTCCCCTGGCGGCATTCTGGGCGGCGTTAGAGGCGGCAGCACCGTCCCACAGGCCGCTCATCCACTCGCCGATCTGCTGCACGGTGGCATCGGCCCGCGCCACCGAGGGCGACAGCCGGCCCTTGGCCACCACATGCAGGCGGTCACATATTTCGAACAATTCGTCCAACTCCTCGCTGAGCACCAGCACGGCGCAGCCTTCGTCACGCAATTGCAGGATGGCGCCGCGGATCTGCGCGGCCGCCCCCACGTCCACCCCCCAGGTAGGCTGGGAGATGATGAGCAGCTTGGGCCTGGCATCGATCTCGCGGCCCACGATGAATTTCTGCAGGTTGCCGCCCGACAGCGACTGCGCCGCCGCGTTGGGGCCACCGGCCTTGACGTTGAAGCGCGCGATGATGGCGCGCGCCTGCTCCTGCAACTGGCCCATGCGGATCCAGCCGCCCGCGCCCAGCGCGGTCTTGCGCGTCAGCAGCAGGTTGTGCGCCAGGCCCATGCTGGGCACGGCGCCACGGCCAAGACGCTCCTCCGGCACGAAGTGCAGGCCCAGCGCACGGCGTCGGCCGGGGCCCAGGCGCCCCGCCTCCCGGCCGGCAATCTGCACCATTTCGGGCGCTGCGCGCGTGTCCTCGCCGGACAGGGCGTACAGCAATTCCTTCTGGCCATTGCCCGAGACACCAGCGATGCCCACGACTTCGCCCGCGCGCACATCGAGCTGGATGCCATGCAGGTCCACGCCGAAGGGCTCCGAGCGCGGCAGCGCCAGGCCCTGCACGCGCAGCACGCTGGCGCCGACCTGGGATTCGCGGTGCGTGAGCTCGGGCGGCTCCGAGCCGATCATCAGCCGCGACAGCGAGGCATTGCTCTCCACGGCCGGGTTGCACACGCCGGTCACCTGCCCGCCGCGCAGCACGGTACAGGCCGTGCACAGCGAACGGATCTCGTGCAGCTTGTGGCTGATGTAGAGGATGGAGCAGCCCTCGGACGCCAGGCGGCGCAGCACGACGAAGAGCTTCTCCACCGCCTGCGGCGTGAGCACCGAGGTGGGCTCGTCAAGAATGAGCACGCGCGGGTGCGTGAGCAGGGCGCGGATGATTTCCACGCGCTGCATCTCGCCCACGCTCAGCGTATGCACAGGGCGGTGGGGATCGACCTCCAGCCCGTAGTCATGGGCCGTGGACTCGATGCGCTTCACCACCTCGGCCAGAGGCAGGCTCTTGTCCAGGCCCAGCCAGACGTTCTCGGCCACGGACAGCGTGTCGAACAGGCTGAAATGCTGGAACACCATGGCGATGCCCAGCTGGCGCGCCTCCTGCGGGTTGCGGATGTGGACCGGCTTGCCATCGACCTCGATGCGGCCCTCGTCGGGCTTGACGGCGCCGTAGATGATCTTCATCAGCGTGGACTTGCCGGCACCGTTCTCACCCAGGATGGCGTGCACTTCGCCGGCGCCCACGGTCAGCGAAATACCGTTGTTGGCCACCACCGCCGGATAGCGCTTGGTGATGCCTGTCAGCTGCAGCCGGGGCGGTGCGGCGGCTGGCAGGGGGACTGTATCGGGGGGATTCATGGCTGGGATTGTCTTTCAATTTCTGCAACAAACTGGAACACAAGTCCTTGAAACCGCCTCGGCGGCCCTCATATCGACCACCACTTTGTTCACCAAAAAGGCGGTTCCTGCCGCCATCGCCTAGCGGGCACGGGACATCAGGGCCACATGCCGCACGGCGTCGCGCAGCCAGCGCGTGGAGGCGCCCATGTGCGTGCGGGCGTGCCACAGCTGGTAGTACACCAGCGGCGCGAACTCCACCGGGCAGGGCAGGATCACCAGGGGCAGGCGCTGGCTGAAGCGCTCGCAGAACAGCCGCCCCGTGGTCAGCACCAGCAAGCTGGTGGCCACGATGTCGGGGATCAGGCTGAAATGCGCGCAGCGTGCCGCCACCTGGCGCTGCAGGCCCATGCGGGACAACTGGTCGTCGATCACGCCGCGTGCGCCCGGATAGGTGGGCGTGGGCGCGATGTGCTCGGCCTCCAGCCACTGGGCCACGTCCCAGCCGCGGCGCACGGCCGGGTGCTGGGGGCTGACCAGGCAGACCACCTCGTCCTCGAACAGGCTGGCCATGTGCAGGCCCTGCGGCGGCTCGGGCCAGTTGCCGATCACCACGTCCACGTCGCCCTGGGCCAGTTGCACCTCGTAGTGCGCGTCGCCGTTGAGCGCCAGGATGTCCACGGGGCAGCCGGGCGCCTCGGTCTTGAGATGGGCCACCAGGCGCGGCAGGAACAGCGGGTCCAGGTAGTCGCTGGCGGCGATGCGGAAGGTGCGCGTGGAGGTACGGGGATCGAAATGGCGCGCATCGCTGAACAGGCCCTCGGCCGCGCGCAGGATGTCGGCGGCCGGCTGCACCATGCGCAGCCCGGCCTCGGTGGGCTGCATGTGCGCGCCCGAGCGCACCAGCAGCGAATCGCCGGCCAGGTCACGCAGGCGCTTGAGCGCAGCGGACACCGCCGGCTGGTGCATGCCCAGGCGCAATGCGGCACGCGAGACGCTGCGCTCGGTCAGCACCGTGTGCAGCACCCGTATCAGGTGCAGATCAATCTTGTCGAACAGGGCCTGGTCGCGCATGTAGCGAAGCAATCAGCGAAAAAAAGAGCGGTCGCGCCGGAGACGCGCCGCAGGTCATGGGGAGCCCGCAGCGTAACCCAGCCATGACCCCCGCCAGCTAGATACAAGCACCAAGAATGCCCTGGGCAGGGGCGGTTAAACACTTGTGCACGCAGCGCATGCAATATGCGAGCCAGTCGCCGGCAAACCATTGTCCAAACCTATACAGACTTGCAGACTGTTAGCGTGATTCAATGAAATCGCTTCAAAAGGAAGTGGATTGCAGGAGACAAGACGATGAAACAGCCAACCCCTTTTTCGGGCATGGTGGCCGCAGCCACGCTCGCCAGTGTGCTGACCGCCTGCGGCGGCAGCGGTGACTCAGGCCTGGGTGTCATCGAGATACGCAGCCTGTCCAACCGGGCCGACATGATCAGCGACGGCAATGCCTATATTGAAATTGTGCTGCCCAAGGGCAGCCCGCCCGGTGCACTGAAGGTGGCGCTCAATGGCACGGATGTCACCGCCCGGTTCGCCCAGCGCGCCAATGGCCGGATTCTGGGCCGGGTCGAGGGATTGAAGGTGGGCGCCAACACCCTCACCGCCACGGCGGCCGGCAGCGCGAGGGCACGGCTGGACATCACCAACCATGGCCGGGGCGATCCCATCTTCGCCGGGCCGCAGACCGCGCCGTGGATCTGCGCCACGCGCAATGGCGCGCAAGCCACCGTTTCGGTGCCCGGCACGGCACTTTCGGCGACCGTGACCACGCGCGTCAGCGGTCTCGATACCGATCCGGTGGATGTCCAGTGCAATACCAGGACCCAGTACACCTACTACTACATGCCCAAGGCCAGGCAAGGCAGTGCCTGCACGATGGGTCCGGCAGGCGCCATGCCCTGCCATGTGGCCTACGACCCATCGCAGCGCCCGGCCGACAGCGAGATCGCCGACTTCACCAACGACCGCGGAGATACGGTCAAGCACCTGCTGCGCATGGAAACTGGCGTCATGGGCCGCGGCACCTTCCAGATCCTGGCCTACCATGACCCCGCGCAGGCCTGGACGCCCTGGGAGCCGCAAAAGGGATGGAACGGCAAGGTGCTGTGGCGATTCGGCGCAGCCGCTTCCGGCAATCGCTTCCAGGAGCCGGCGGTCAACCTCCTCGACCAGTTCAGCGGCAGCCTGCCTTTCGACCCCAACGCGCTCGCGGCTGGACACATGGTCGTGAAAGCCATGCTGACCAACCACCTGCACAACAACAACGAGTTGCTGGCCGCCGAGAACATGATGCGCATCAAGGAGCATCTGATCGAGAACTACGGCGAAGTGCGCTACACCATGGGCGACGGCGACTCGGGTGGCTCCATGATGCAGACAGTGATCGCCTCCGCCATGCCGGGTCTGCTGCAGGGCATACAGACGGGGCTGAGCTATCCCGATGCTGTGTCCACCTGGATGGAAACACGCGACTGCGGCCTGCTGTCCAGCTACTACAGGACGGCCGCAGGACAGGCATTGAGCGACACCGCGAAGGCCGCCATCAATGGCCATCCGGCCAGCTACTGCGACAAATGGGTAGGGAGCTTCATCGCCCCGCAGAACCCCCGGCTGCCCGACAACTGCGGCGTGGGCTTTCCCGCCTCCATCGTCTACGACCCGCGCACACGCGGCCAGGGCGTGCGCTGCTCGATCCACGACATGCTGGTCCCGGTGTTCGGGACGTTCAAGGACACCGACGGCCACACCAAGCCGCAGCTGCCGTATGACAACACGGGCCTGCAGTACGGACTCAAGGCGCTGCAGTCGGGCGCCATCGACGCGGAGGCTTTCGTGCAGCTCAACGAAGGCATCGGCAGCTACACCAACGACATGGACTGGACCGGCGGCACTGCGTCCCGGCCGGCAGCCCGCGAGCGGGCCGTGGCCAGCCTGCTGCCCAGGCTCTACAGCAGTGGCCTCACCAGCAACGGCAGGAACCTGTCCCAGGTGGCCATCATTGACCTGCGGCCCGAGGGCGGCAGCGACATCCACATGACCTGGCGCAGCCTGCAGCAACGCGCGCGGCTGGATGCCGCCAACGGCCACCATGACAACCATGTGATCCGTGCCAGCAAGGGTATGGCCCCGCTGCTGATCGCCCCGGCCATGCGACGCGAGGCCTTTGTCATGATGGACCGCTGGCTGACCGCCGTGGAGCGCGACACCACCGGCGCGGCGCTGGCACAGAAAGTGGTGCGCAACAGGCCTTCGGATGTCAGGGATGGATGCATCGCCGCAACGGGAGCCGTCCCTTCGGATCTCGACAAAGTCCTGGCCCTGGACGACCCAGCCTGTCCCCTCAAGCCGACCCTGTCGCCACGCCAGGTGGCCGGAGGTCCGCTCGCGGAGGACATCTACCAGTGCCAGCTCAAGCCCCTTTCGTTCTCCAGCCCGGAGTACGCCGGCATCACCTTCAGCCCGGCCCAGCAAAAGCGCCTTGCCGCAGTGTTTGCGACGGGAGTGTGCGACTGGAGCCAGGCCGGAAGGGGCCAGAGCCAGGAGGCGGCCTTCCTGACCGATTTCAGTGCCGGCCCGGCGGGCACCAAGGCCGGGCCTGCACCGGTCTCGCGCAACGATTGAGTTGCGCCTTGCGCGAAGTCCCGCAGGCGTCCGGGGGCCGGTGATCAGGGTTTGCAGCGTGCCAATTCATGCAATGAAGCAGCAGACTTCCATTGAAGATTTGCATCAAGCACCATGCAGCCGCCCACGATCAACGCCGTCCTCAAGTCCGCGCCCTTTGCGCCCCACCTGAGCAGGGCCCACCTGCTCAGGTTGCGGCGGGAGGTGCTGTTGCGGCACATACCGGCCGGCACCCCGCTTTGCCACAAGACGCACCGGGCCGGCCACTGGACCGGTGTAGTCCAGGGAGCGGTCAAGATCCATGCGCTGTCGCCTACCGGGCGCAGCACCACGCTGGCCACCTTTACCCCGGGTTGCTGGTTCGGCGAGGGCACACTGCTCAAGCACGAATGCTGGCCGTTCGACGCAACGGCGATCGAGGATACGCTGGTGGCGCTGATGCCGGCCAGCACCTTTCACTGGCTGCTGGAGCGCAGCCTCGGCTTCAACCGCTTCCTGCTGGACCAGCTCAATGCGCGCCTGGGCCAGTTCATCGGCCGCTGCGAGCATGCGCGGCTGCACCATTCCAGCCGCCATGTGGCGCACTGCATCTCGGAGCTGACCGACTCGAGGCTGTATCCGGACAACGGCAACCGGCACCTGGGCATGTCGCAGGAGGAGTTGGCCAGCCTGGCCGGCGTATCGCGCCAGATCGTCAATCGCACCCTGGGGGAGCTGGAGGACATCGGAGCGGTCCGCGTCTCCTATGGCGCATTGACACTGATCGATCCCGAAGGACTGCGGCGCTTCAGCGAATCCTTCGAGTGAGGCACGGCCGCGGCGCTCATGCAGCCTCCAGCACCTCGACGCGGTTGCGGCCCTTGCGCTTGGCCGCATAGCAGGCCATGTCGGCCGAGCGCAGCGCGCTGCTGACCGTGTGCTGGCGCGCATCGAGCACCACCATGCCGACGCTGGCGCCCATCAGGTAGCGCTGGCCCTCGTGCGCGCCTTCCCAGTCCTGCACGGCCATGCACAGGCTTTGCGCCAGCAGCATGCCCTGCTCCGCCGAGGTGCCCGCCAGCAGCACGGCGAATTCATCACCGCCCAGGCGCGCCACCCAGCCCAGCGGCCGGACCACGCTGTCGATCAGCCGGGCCATGTGGCACAGCACCTCGTCGCCCGCCGCATGGCCGCCCTGCTGGTTGACGTGGGCGAAGTGGTCCAGGTCCAGGAACAGGATCACGCCATGCTGCTGCAGGCCGACGGTCTCCTCCGCCGCCTCTTCCTCCGCCTCTTGCGCCTCCTCGACCGTGGCGACGGCGGTGTTGTCGCTCTGCTGCAGGGCGGATTCACCCTGCTGCAGCGCCTCGGCCGGCAGGCGCTGGGCGGCACTGCATTCCTGCAGCCATTCATGCAGGCGCATGGCAAAGGCCTCGCGGTTGGGCAGCAGGGTCAGCGGATCGTGCATGGCCTTCCAGCCCGGCTGCTCGCGCACCAGTCGCTGCATGGTCACGTCCTCGACCACCCAGACCAGGGTGGGGTCTGCCGGCACCACGGCGCGCGGCTCCAGGCCGCGCTGCAGGCGCTGCAGGCTCTGGCCGTGCAGGCGCACCCAGATGGGGCGGCCGTCCTTGCGGACAAAGCACTGCTCGCTGTCGAACTGGCCGTACATGTCCAGGTCCTTGCGCACGCGCTCCAGCAATTGGATGTGCGCCGCGTCGGAGGCGCACAGCTGGCGTATCGCCTGCCCCTGCAGCTCGCGCGGCGGGTAGCCGAGCATGCGCGCGGCCTGCAGGCCCACCAGCTCCAGATGCGCCGACCGCGTGACCACCAGGCCCACGGGCGCGTAGTCCATCAGCGTCTGCAGCTGTAGTTGCAGCCGGCCGACCTCGTGCGCCTGCTCCTGCCCCATCTGCCCCAGGCGATGCAGGGCCTGCCACAGCGTGGAGGCTTCGCCCCAGGCATGGGTCCAGGGCATGCGCCAGCCGCCTTCCTCGGCATGGCCCGGCTCGGGTTCGGGCGCGGGATCGGGCTCCTCGGCAATGAGTCTTCCCTGGCTCGCCAGCCATTGGCGTGCAGTGCGGTGCAGGGCCGCCATGGGTTCGGTGACCAGGATCAGCAGCAGGACCAGCAGGCCAGCGACACCGGCCACGGCGGCCATCAGCCACCACAGCACGCGCGGCGCCAGGCTGGGCGCAATGGCTTCCTCGGGGGTGATCCTGACCACCAGCCACTGCGGCAGCGGCATGCCTGCCGTCGTCACCAGGTAGCCCCCGCGCCGTTGGGTGTCGGGGCCCACCTGCACTGAGCCGGCCGCAGGGTCCTGCAGCCAGTCCGCGCCCAGGCCGGGCTCGGCCTCGGCGCGCGCCGACCAGCGCGAGGGGTCGGAGTGGGCCAGGATCTGCCCGTCGCGCTGCATGACCAGCAGGCGCCCGCCGGAGCGCGAGGGATCGATGCTGGGCGGCAGCAGGGCCTGGGCGGACATGCGCACTCCGGCCGACAGCACGCCGCTGACCGTGCCGTTGCCGGTGCGCAGCGGCACGGCGTACAGCAACTCCATCATTCCGGGATCAGCCCCCTTGCGCACCATGGTGGAGACCACCGGCCGGCCATCGGCCAGGCTGCGCCGCATCACGTCGCGCACGCCTTCGTCCAGATCGACCAGGGGCTCGGAACGGCCGCCGCGCAGGCTGAGCTGCAACTGGCCACGCGCGTCGGCCAGTTGCAGGGTGTCGAACAGCCGCACGGATGCGTCTCCGCGCAGCATCTCGCCCATCAGCCGGCTCGGGTCGCTGCCCTGGTCGGCAATGCCCTGGGCCAGCACCCACAGCAGGCGCTGCTGCTGCTCCAGCCGCGCGGCCAGCATGCGCGCCACGGTATCGACCTCGTCGGCCTGCCGGGCCATGGCGCGCTCCAGTGTCTGCTGGCGCATGTTGTGCGAGACCCACCAGGCACTGCCAAGGCCCGCCAGCAGCACGGCCGCAGCGGCCAGCGCCAGCACCGTGCAGCGCATGGCGCCCCAGCCTGTGGCCGCGCGCGGCCGCGAGGGTGAATCCGGCAGCTGCGGAGCATCCTGGGATGCCAGCAGTGCCTGGAAAAAGGGAGATCGGCGGGCGTCCAGTGACATGACGCCATCAATATATGCAGGCCCGAAAGCCGTCCCACTGGGTGGAACCCGCGAACCAGTGGATACCCCGCCCCGCAAGGCCCGGCGCTTGCAGGCCGGCACCCGTCAGCGGCGTGGGAATCAGCCTACTGCGAGCACTTCGAGGGCCGCCGGCTTGGGCAGATCGATGACATTGCCCCTGCCCGCGATGAGCCCGTGCTCACGCAACTGGCGCAGCACGCGCGAGAAGGTCTCGGGCGCAATGCCGAGCTGGGCGGCGATCAGCCGCTTGCGCAGGTGCAGCGTCACGCGCAGGCCGCCAGCCTCGTGCGGCATGGCATGGCGCAGCAGCCACTGGGCGCAGCGCGCCTCGGCGTCCTTGGACAGGCGGCTCACCGCCAGCTCGGTCTGCGCGCAGTAGGCCTGGGCCATGTCCTGCAGCAGTTGCTGGGCGGGCGAAGGCAGCTGCGAGACGGCCTTCAGGAAGTCGGCCTGGGGCAGTTGCTGCACGCGGACATCGCTATCGGCCAGCATGTCCAGGCTGCTGCCGCGCCGCTGCAGCACAAAGGCCGCATCCAGCCAGGCAGGCCCCTCCACGACACCGAGCTGGTGGCGCATCTGCCCACCCTGGCCTATGCCCAGGAGCACGCGACCGCGCTCCAGATACATCACCGTATCCGGCGACTGCCGACGCAGCCTGAGCCAGGTACCCGCGGCCAACACCTGGGCGGAACCCGGCGCGAAGGCGAAAGCTTGCAAGGAAGACAGGGCGAACATGCATGCAACTTTGCCGGCTTTGCTCCCGCCGCGTTTTGAGCCATGTCAATCCACCGCCAGCACACCTGTCCGCAGGCGGCATACTTGTCACAAGAATGTCACCAGTGAAACGTAATGTATCCAACTGAAAAGTTGAGCCCATGATCGATCCCCAGATGCTCGCCAGCCTGCCCGCTGCCGCGGCCGTGCTCTCCGCCGCCGTACGGTCCGGCGCAGGCCCCGTGGCGCAGCTCATGCGTGCGGGCGGCCTGTACTGCGTCTTCCAGCCGCTGGCCGACTTGCGCAGCGGCAGCATCTATGCGCATGAGGCGCTGATCCGCGGCCCCCATGGAACGCCGCTGCACACGCCCGACGCCCTGCTCGAGGGGGCGGCGGCCGAGGGCATTCTTCGGGAATTCGAGCTGCTGGCGGTCTGCGTGGCGCTGCAGGACTGGGGCCGGCAGAGTGCGCCGGGCCGGCTGTTCGTCAACCTCAGCGCCCAGGCGCTGGTGCAGGCCGTGGGGGTCTGCGGCCCCGGCATGGTCGGGGACACGGTGCGCAGCTTCGGCGTGCAGGCCCGCTCCCTGGTGGTGGAGATCACCGAACACGACCATGTGACCGACATGCCCGCCGTCTGTGCCGCCGTGAAGGCCGTGCATGCCACGGGCGCGCGCCTGGCGCTGGATGACTTTGGCGACGGCCGCTCCAGCCTGCGCCTGTGGTCCGAGGCCAAGCCCGACTTCGTCAAGATCGACAAATACTTCATCCACCAGATCGAGCAGCGCCCGGCCACGCTGCAGCTGCTGCAGGCCATCAAGGGCATTGCGGAGGTCTTCGGCACCACGCTGATCGCCGAAGGCATAGAGACCGAGGACGAGCTGCGCACCCTGCGCGACCTGGGCATTCCGTATGGCCAGGGCTGGCTGCTGGGCCGCCCTGCCGAAACCGCCCAGCCCCAGATCAGCACGCAGGCGCGCAGCGTGGCCCAGGACCCGCGCGTGGCCGTGCTGCCCCACCAGGGCCACAGCGCGCGCCCGGGGGTGTTGCGCAATCTGATGGTGATGCAGGCGCCCTGCGTGGTGCCCGCGGCCAGCAACGACGAGGTGGCCGAGCTGTTCCAGGCCGGCCAGCAGCTGCATGCCATTGCCGTCGTGGAGGCCGGCCGGCCGCTGGCGCTCATCAACCGCCAGCAGTTCATGAACCACTACGCCACGCTGTACTTCCGCGAAGTGCACGGGCGCAAGCCCTGCCTGGCCTTTGCCAACGTGCAGCCGCGCATCGTGGAGCTCGATTGCGATGTGGACCAGCTCGTGGGCATCCTGACCTCGCAGGACCAGCGCTACCTGAGCGACGGCTTCATCGTCACCGACAACGGCCGCTATGTGGGCCTGGGCACGGGCGAGCAGCTGGTGCGCCGCGTGACCGAGGCCCGCATCGAGGCCGCGCGCCACGCCAACCCGCTGACCTTCCTGCCCGGCAACATCCCCATCAGCCTGCACATGCAGCGACTGCTGGACAGCGGCGCCGGCTTCGTGGCCTGCTACGCCGACCTCAACCACTTCAAGCCCTTCAACGACCACTACGGCTACTGGCGCGGCGACCAGATGATCCGCCTGGTGGCGCGGCTGGCCGTGGCGCACTGCGATGCGCGGCGCGACTTCGTGGGCCATGTGGGCGGGGACGACTTCATGCTGCTGCTGCAAAGCGAGGACTGGCAGCGGCGCTGCGAAGGCATTGTGGGCGCCTTCGCCAGCGAGGCGCGCCAGCTGTTCGACGACCAGGCGCGCAAGGCCGGAGGCATCTGGGCCGAGGACCGCCACGGCATCCGGCGATTCTTTGCCTGCACCACGCTGTCCATCGGCGTGGTGCGCGTCACGCCGGGCAGCGTGCTGGCACCCGAGGACATCGCCAACCTCGCGGCCCTGGCCAAGCAGCAGGCCAAGGCGCAAAGCCTGCCGGGCCGCGGCGCCATCGCGCTGCACACGCCGCGCGATGAAGCGCGGCGCCCGGCCCTGCACGGCACCGCAGCAGCCTGGCCTGCCTGAAACAGAAAGCCCGCAGGCTCTTGCGAGGCTGCGGGCTGGTGGCTGGCCGCCGAACGCTGACAGCAAACGCCGACAGCGTCTGGGCGCGGCCCAGCGATCAATTCACCGATGCACCAGACTCGTACCAGCGCTTGACCATGCTGCGCTCGTCATCGTTCAGGGCACCCGGATTGCCAAAGGGCATCTTGCGCAGTTGCACCACCTGCTGGTAGATCTGCTGGGCGTGGGCCTTGACCTGCTCGGGCGAGTCCAGGCGCACATTCTTTTGCTGCAGGGCGGCACCGTGGCAGACCACGCAATGCTGCTGGAAGAAGGGCGCCATCTGGGCGTAGCCCACGGCGCCGTCGGCGGCGGGAGCAGCGGTCGCAACGGGTGCAGCAGCTTCGGCACCGGGCGCCGCCGTAGCAGCGGGCTCGGCACCAGCAGGCGCCTGCACGGCAGCGGGAGCCGGTGCGGGGGCTGCGGCAGGCGCAGACACAGGGGCGGCGGCAGGCGCCGGTGCAGGCTTGAGCCAGACGGCCGTGCCGATCAGCACCAGCACGCCGACCAGGGCGTAGGGCCAGGGATGGGCATTGCGGCCCAGCTTGAAGCCGTGGCGCATCACGAAGAACTGGCGGATGGCAGCGCCCGCGAACATCATCAGGATCAGCACCAGCCAGTTCAGCTCATGGCTGTACAGCCAGCCGTAGTGGTTGGACAGCATGGCGAACAGCACCGGCAGCGTGAAGTACGTGTTGTGCACGCTGCGCTGCTTGCCGCGCTTGCCGTGGATGGGGTCCACGGGCTGGCCTTCCTTCAGGGCCTTCACCACTGTGCGCTGGCCGGGGATGATCCAGAAGAACACGTTGGCGCTCATCGAGGTCGCCAGCATGGCACCCATCAGCAGGAAGGCGGCCTGGCCCGGGAAGATGTGGCAGGCCAGGAAGGCCGCGATGCACACCAGCACCAGCACCATGGCGCCCACCGTGGCGTCGCCGTTCTTCTTCTGGCCGAAGACGCGGCAGATGCCGTCGTACAGCAGCCAGAACACGACCAGGAAGGCCAGGGCCGAGGCAATGGCCGCAGCCGAGCCCATGGCGTTGGGATCGGCCGGATTGACGAGGTAGATCTTGGCGTTCCACAGATACGACACCGTCAGCAGCGCAAAGCCGCTGAGCCAGGTGGTGTAACTTTCCCAGTAGAACCAGTGCAGGTGGTCCGGCAGCTTGGGCGGGGAGACATTGAACTTGACGGGGTGGTAGAACCCACCGCCGTGCACGGCCCAGAGTTCGCCGCTGACGCCCTGCTTCTTCAGGTCGTCATCGACAGGCGGCGTCAGGCTGCTGTCGAGGAAGACGAAATAGAAGGAGGAACCGACCCAGGCGATGGCCGTAATGACGTGGAGCCACCGCAACAGCAGGTTGGCCCAGTCGAGAATGTAGCTTTCCATAGCTCTCAACCTTGGCAGCGTGGGGGCCGCCGGTGTTCAACCTGCTCACCACTGCGGGCGCTCTGAGCAGAAGAAAAAGGCCGCGCACCCGGTAGATATACCGCCGGTGCACCGCTGCGACCATTTCGTAGACACAAAGTGTATGCAATTTTTCGACAGCCAGCCGGCTTGCGCGACATCAATTCACTAGAGATTTCCCTGATTCTGCGCGGGCGCGGCGCTGCGCCGCTGCAGCAGCTGCGCCGCCACGGCCACCGCGATCACCTCAGGCTCCTTGCCCTTGATGCCGGGCACGCCGATGGGGCATGTCACATGGTCCAGCTCCGCATCGCTGAAGCCGCGCTCGCGCAGCCTGCGCCGGAAGGTGGCCCATTTGGTGGCGCTGCCGATCAGGCCCACATAGGGCAGGTCGCCGTGCTGGCGCTGGCGGCTCAGGCATTGGGCGACCACCTCCAGGTCCTCGGCATGGCTGAAGCTCATGATCAGCACCTGGGAGCCGGTGGGCAGGTCGGCCACGGCGGACTGCACGGGATCGGAGTATTCACACTGCACGAGCTCGTGCTCCTCCTCGGGGAAGACCGAATCGCGGCTGTCCACCCACATCACGCGGTAGGGAAGATTGCACAGCAGGCGCACCAGCGCATGGCCGACGTGGCCTGCACCGAACAGGGCCACGCAGTCGCGTGGCGGCTGCAGCCGCTCGCGCAGCATGTCCATGCGGCCCTGGGGCACCAGCACGAACCTCAGCATCACCACGCCGCCGCAGCACTGGCCCAGGCTGGGACCCAGCGGATAGCGGTGCTGGTGCTCGGCAAGGGCGGGACCGGCCTGCCCAGGCTGTCCGGGCAATCGGGCCTGAAGGGCAGCGTCGCGCAGCAGGCTGCGCGCGCGGTCGATGGCGTCGAACTCCAGGTGCCCGCCGCCAATGGTGCCGGCCACGCGGTCGGCAAACACGGCCATCCAGGCGCCGCGCTCGCGCGGCACCGAGCCGCGCGACTCCATCACCTCGACCCAGCACAGCGGCCCCTGCGCAAGGCCCTGCTCGACTTTCTTGAACGTGTCACTCCACATGGGCGCACCTGACAGCCCGTCGTGGCGCCTGCGGGCTTCGTTGGAATTTGTTGCGGGATTTTCCGCTGCGGCACTTGAGTTTTGCGCTCCGACTGCCGGTGCCGCAGCGTTTCAGGATACGCTCGCAATCATGCCCGATTCCCCTGATTCCTCTCAGCACAGTTCCGTGCAAAAGCCACGTTCCGGCCGTCCCTGGCTGTGGGCGGGACTGATGGCCGCCATTGCCTCCCTGGTCACGGCCTGCAAGTCGCCACCCGGCCCCGGCCCGCGCCCCGACGAGGCCACCTCCAGCGCACAGCTGCAGTACCGCAAGGTGGCGGCCAACCATCTGTACGCGCGCAATGCCGAGCGCATCTACAAGGGCCAGCTGCCGCCCATGCTCTACGCGATCGGCGTGCTGCAGGTGCAGATCGACCGCAACGGCCAGGTCCAGCGCCTGCACTGGATGCGCGCGCCCAGCCATGCCCCCGAAGTGGTGAGCGAGATCGAGCGCCTGGTGCGCGCCGCCGCGCCCTTCCCCGCCCCGGCCGGCGCCGCCCGCATCACCTATACCGATACCTGGCTCTGGGACAAGTCCGGCCGCTTCCAGCTCGACACGCTGACCGAAGGCCAGCTCTGAGCCTCAGGCCGCCAAAGGCTGGTTCATGCCGGTTCATGCCGGTTCATGCCGGCTCAGGCAGATTCACGCGGCTGGCCGTCGGCAAAGCTCCTGGCGCTTCTGAGCAGGCAGGTCACGGCATACAGCACCAGGTCGTCCGGGGCATCGTCGTTCACGCGGTCGATGACCTCGATGGCATAGCCCAGGTCCTGCGACATCTGCGGCAGCACGCCTGCCGCACGGTCGCCGGCCTGCAGGCTGGCCACCGCCTGGTCAGCGTTGGCGTGGTAGCCGCGCAGCAAATCACGCGCGGCACACACCATGGCCGAGTCGGCGCGTTCGGCATGCAGCTCCAGCACGCCTAGGGCCGCGCCCATGTGGCACAGCGCATCGACCGCCAGTACCTCCTGGTGCTGTGGTGAGTATCTTCGTTGGCTGCGGCCCGGTGGGTTGACTGTCGTCATGGCTCCCCTTGCGCGGGACCGTGCTGGTCCCGAAGCAACAATACCTTTCAGGTCCCTTGCAGTCAATACCTTTCCGGTCCATGATTGCCGGCGATGAAACAGACCGATCCTCAGTACAAGCTGCGCCTGCCGCAGGAACTCAAGGACCTCGTCGAGGAGGCAGCCAAGCGCACCGGCCGTTCCATGAACGCCGAAGTCGTGGCCCGGCTGCAGACCACGTTCGAGGCCCCTCTGCTCGGCCGCCTGTCGGCCGCGACGGACCCTGCGCTGGAATGCGAGGAGCCCGTGAGCATCTACGACATCAAGATGAGCGCCGAAGCCGTGGAGCGCATCGAAAAGCGCCTCGAACGCATAGAGCAGGCCGTGCTCCCGCCCGCTGCGCCGGGCAGCGCCAATGAAGACGGCGCCGCTGGCGCCGACTGAGACGATCGCACAAAGAAAAACCGGCCCGCAGGCCGGTTTCGTTCAAAGGCCCCTCAGGGCCTGGATCACTCGACCACCTTGGTGATCTTCGAGCCCTGCAGCGACACGCCGGCTTCCAGGCCCGCATTGGTCAGCACATAGCTGGTCACGGGGCCCTGGGCGGTCGTGGTGTCCACGCTGCCATTGGCGCCCACCTTGCCTGCGGCCACCGTGGCATCGGCGCCCACGGACCAGCCCTCGCTGGCCAGGAACTTGTCCAGCGCTTCCTGGGTGTTGAACACATAGATCACAGCCTTGGACTGGCCGCCTGCCTGCCAGCCCACCGAGGCGCCGGTCGTGCTGTAGTAGCCCTTGTTCTGGCCGCCGACGCGCAGCACGCCGCGGCCATGCTCGACACCGATGACGAAGCTGCCGCCGATCACCGAGGGGAAGATCAGCACGCCCTTGGAGCGGGCCACCATTTCCTTGGAGCCTGGCGCCGTCTGGTACAGCCGCTCCAGCGCGGCGTTGGCTCGCGCATTGACGGTGGTGGCATCAGCGCGCGGCGCGGACTGGGTTTCCGGCTTGGTGGTGGTGCAGCCGACCATGGCAATGCTGCCGGCCGCCAGTGCAGTGGCCATCACGACGGTACGCAAAGAAAACTGACGCATGGGAAAACCTGCCTTTCTTGATTGGACGTTTTGGGGAGACCCCATCGGTTCATTGGATTGATCACCTTGCCTCACGGTCCCGGGCACCCCTTCCAGTGCTCGCAAACCGTTTCCGAGACAGGCTGGGGATGATGCTAGGCGGCTTTGCGGTACTTGTGATGAGACATGTCACAAGTTGCGCCATAGGACTACAGGCCCGCAGGAAATGTCTGAAAATCCCGTGCCGGGCCGCCACAGCCGACACCGAAAGCGCGCTGATGCCAGAATGCACGCACAGCAACACCCGGCCCACCGGGCCTATCCACACCGAGGGAGTTCATGAAGTTCTGGAGCCACTTTCACCATCCCCAGGCAGCCATGGTGCTGCTGCGCGTCACGCTCGCGGTCCTGTTGCTTTTTCACGGCTGGGCCAAGCTGCGCTACGGCATAGGCAGCATCGAGCGCATGGTGGAGTCCACGGGCGCACCGGGCTGGCTGGCCTATGCGGTCTATCTGGGTGAGGTGGTGGCGCCGCTGCTGCTGCTGGTCGGCCTGTGGGTGGTGCCTGCGGCGCTGGTGATTGCGATCAACATGGTCGTGGCCTTCGCGCTGGTGCACACGGGCCAGGTGATGCAGCTGCACAGCTCGGGAGGCTGGGCGCTGGAGCTGCAGGCCTTCTTCTTCATCACGGCCCTGGTCGTGGCCATGGGGCATTCCAAGGGCAAGTAGCCCGCACGCTTGCTGGAGCCCCAAAAGCAACGGCCCGCAATGCGGGCCGTTTTTCGTTTCAGGGCTCACTCCAGGCCATCCCCCGACAGCCTGCCTGCAGCAGGGCTCAGGAGCCCCGGTACGTGGAATAGCTCCAGGGGCTGACCAGCAGGGGCACGTGGTAGTGCTGGTCGGCATGGGCCACGCCGAAGTCAAGGCTCACCTTGTTGAGGAAGTTGGGCTCGGGCAGTTGCACGCCACGGGCCTTGAAGTAGGCCGCCACGTCGAAGGTCAGGCGGTAGGTGCCGGTCCTGAGGCTGTTGTTGTCGAACAGCGGCGCATCGGTACGGCCGTCGTGGTTGAGCACCAGGCTCTTGATCAGCGTGGCCTGGTCGCCATCGGTGGAATACAGCGCGACAGCCATGCCGGCTGCGGGGCAGCCATTCATGGTGTCGAGGACGTGGGTGCTCAGGCCCATGGAAATCTCCTGTGCGGCGGGAGCTGGCCCGCCCGGTTGTCATTGGTTGGTCAATGCACGGAGCGCGGCGCGCGACAGCACTCGCGGCCCTGCCCTGCATTCGCAAAGTGTATACAGTTTTTGTACGCCCTTGAAGGGCGTTGCACGGCCGACGCCTAGGCAGATACCCGCACTTTGGGCGCCCGGGCCGGCGCGCGGGGAGGCTGCCGACGCCATGCTTCTACACTGTGGTCCGCCGCCGCCCTGGCCGCAGGACCCTCCGGCCGGCGCACACAGGGCGGCACAGGACGCGCGCTCTTTTTCCACTGTTCCACTGTTCCACTGTTTCATCTGCCAAGGAGATACCGATGCAACTTCGCTCCCCCTTGCTTGCAACCAGCCTGGCGCTGGCCATTGCCAGCCTGGCCGCCTGCAGCAGCACGCAGCCGCCCGCGGCTTCGGCGGCGCCAGCACCCGTGGCCGCAGCGCCTGCCCCGGCAGCGGCGCCCATCACGCAGAGCAGCGCGGCCCAGGCCGCCAGCGCCGCCTATGACTTCGACATGGATGTGTTCCATCCCGTCGTGGGCAGGAGCGGCATGGTGGCCAGCGAGCAGGAGCTGGCCTCGCGCATCGGCCTGCAGATCCTGAAGTCCGGCGGCAATGCGGTGGACGCCGCCGTGGCCATGGGCTTTGCGCTGGCCGTGGCCCTGCCCAACGCAGGCAACATCGGCGGCGGCGGCTTCATGGTGGTGCATGACGCCAAGAGCGGCAAGAACATTGCGCTGGACTTCCGCGAGGTCGCGCCCTCCAAGGCCACGCGCGACATGTACGTGGGTGCGGATGGCAAGGTCATCGACGGCAAATCGCTCTACACCCACTACGCCGTGGGCGTGCCCGGCACCGTGGCCGGCATGGAGCATGCGCTGAAGAAATGGGGATCGCTGCCTTTGTCCACGGTGATTGCGCCGGCCGCAAAGCTGGCCGACAAGGGCTTTACGGTCAGCGAGACCCTGGCCAAGATCCTGGAGCAGGAAAAGAAGAACATGGGCCAGTGGCCCGCCACCCAGGCCATCTTCTGGCGCAACGGCGAGCCCCTCAAGCGTGGCGACCGCCTGGTGCAAAAGGACCTGGCGCAGTCGCTGCGCCTGATCGGCCAGCAGGGCTCCAAGGTGTTCTACGAAGGCTCCATCGCCCGCAAGATCGCGGCCGAGATGGCGCCGCATGCAGGCGCCCTCTCGCTGCAGGACCTCAAGAGCTACAAGGTCGCCGAGCGCGAGCCGCTGCGCGGCACCTACCGCGGCTACGAGATCGTGACCATGCCGCCTCCGTCCTCCGGCGGCGCCCACCTGATCCAGATCCTCAACATGATGGAACGCTGGCCCATGAACCAGTGGGGCGTCAACAGCGCGCAGAGCATCCACTACATGGCGGAAAGCATGAAGCTGGCCTATGCCGACCGTGCCGAATACCTGGGTGATCCCGACTTCGTGACCGTGCCGCTCAAGGGCCTGACCTCCAAGCGCTATGCCGAGGCACTGGCCGCCGGCATCGACCCCTACCAGGCGCGCGCCGGCAAGGACATCCGGCCCGGCAAGCCCCAGCCCTATGAGAGCGACCAGACCACGCACTACTCGGTGGTGGACAAGGCGGGCAACGCCGTGGCCGTGACCTATACGCTGAACACCAACTTCGGCAGCGGCATCGTGGCCAAGGGCACGGGCATCCTGCTCAACAACGAGATGGACGATTTCTCGGCCAAGCCCGGCGTGGCCAACGCGTATGGACTGGTCGGCGGCGATGCCAATGCGGTGGCCGCAGGCAAGCGCCCGCTGTCGTCGATGACGCCGACCATGGTGCTCAAGGGCGGCAAGCCCGTTCTGGTCACCGGCAGCCCCGGCGGCGCACGCATCATCACCACCGTGCTGCAGACCGTGGTCAACACCATCGACTTCGGCATGAACCCGGCCGAGGCCGCCGCCACGCCGCGCTTTCACCACCAGTGGACGCCCGACGAGCTGCGCGTGGAAAAGGGCATCAGCCCCGACACCGTGGCCCTGCTCAAGTCGCGCGGCCACAACGTTGCCGTGAAGGCGTCGATGGGCCGCACGCAGACCATCGAGCTGCGCGACGGCATGCTCTACGGCGCCTCCGACCCGCGCAACCCCGACGGGCAGACACTGGGATATTGAAGCAAGAAAAAGCCGCGCCCGTTGCCGAGCGCGGCTTTTCACAACAGGGCGGCGCAAGGCCGCCCTCCCACCAATCGTTGTCTCAAAGGCCGGCCATCAGTCCTGGACCTTCTGGCCCACTTCGAAGTTGGCCTGGATCTCCAGCGCACGCACCATGCCCGAGTGATCCCAGTTCGCGCCGCCGTGGGCCACGCAGCTGTTGAACAGCTCCTGCGCCTGGGCGGTGTTGGGCAGGGACACGCCGAGCTGGCGCGCGCTGCTCAGGGCCAGGTTCAGGTCCTTCTGGTGCAGCGAGATGCGGAAGCCCGGATCGAACGTGCGCTTGATCATGCGCTCGGCATGCACTTCCAGGATCTTGGACGAGGCAAAGCCGCCCAGCAGCGCCTCGCGCACGCGGGCCGGGTCGGCGCCGGCGCGCGACGCGAACAGCAGGGCCTCGGCCACGGCCTCGATGTTCAGCGCCACGATGATCTGGTTGGCCACCTTGGCGGTCTGGCCGTCGCCGTTGCCGCCCACCAGGGTGATGTTCTTGCCCATGCGCTCGAACAGCGGCTTGACGCGCGCGAACACATCCTCCGGGCCGCCGACCATGATGGACAGCGTGGCGTTCTTGGCGCCCACCTCGCCGCCGGAGACCGGCGCATCCAGGTACTGGGCGCCGATGGCCTCGATGCGGCGCGCGAAGTCCTTGGTGGTCACGGGCGAGATGGAGCTCATGTCCACCACCACCTTGCCGCTGCTGCCCTTGAGGCCGGCGGCCACGCCGTCCTCGCCGAACAGCACCTTCTCGACATCGGGCGTGTCGGGCAGCATCAGGAAAATGATGTCGGCCCGCTCGGCCACGCCGCGCGCCGTGGTGCACTGGGTGGCGCTGCTCTCGGCGATCTGCGCGGGGATCTTGCCCAGGGTGTTCACGAACAGCTGGTGGCCGGCCGTCAGAAGGTGGCCCGCCATGGGCGCGCCCATGATGCCCAGGCCCACGAAACCAAGCTTGAGAGAGGATGCATTCATGCTGTGTACTCCTTGTCGTTTTTGAAAAGCTGAAAAAACTCCGGCGGCGCTCAGGCGGCTACTGCCGCGCGCACGCTGGTGTGGGCGTCCAACCAGCCCAGGCCCGATTCGGTATCGCGCGCGGGCTTGTACTCGCAGCCCACCCAGCCCTGGTAGCCGATGCGGTCCAGGTGCGCGAAGAGGAAGGGGTAGTTGATCTCGCCCGTGCCCGGCTCATTGCGGCCCGGGTTGTCGGCCAGCTGCACATGGCCGATGCGCGCCAGATGCTTTTGCAGCGTGGCCGCCAGTTCGCCCTCGGTGCGCTGCGCGTGGTAGATGTCGTACTGCACGAAGGCGTTGGGCGCGCCCACCTCGTCGAGGATGGACAGGGCCTCGTCCGTGCGGTTCAGGTAGAAGCCGGGAATGTCGAAGGGGTTGATGGGCTCGATCAGCAGGCGCAGATTGGCCGCGCTCAGCGCCGATGCGGCAAAGCGCAGGTTGTCCACGAAGGTGCGGCGCAGCAGCGCGGCATCGGCACCGGCAGGCGCCTTGCCGGCCAGGCAGTTGAGCTGGGGCACGCCCAGCGCATGGCCATAGGTCACGGCCTTGGCCACGCCGGCGCGGAACTCGTCCACGCGGTCGGGGTGGCAGGCAATGCCGCGCTCGCCCGCATCCCAGTCGCCGGCCGGCAGGTTGTGCAGCACGATCTGCAGGCCGTGGGCGTCCACGCGCTCCTTGATCTCTTCGACCGTATGGGCGTAGGGAAACAGGAATTCCACGGCCTCGAAGCCGGCGCGCGCCGCGCGCTCGAAGCGGTCGAGGAAGGGCACCTCGGTGAACAGCATGCTGAGGTTGGCAGCAAAACGGGGCATGTCAGAAGTCTCCGGTAGTCGTTTGGTGGGTTGGGAGCGGCAGGGCACGCAGGGTGCCCCGCCGATAGAAAAAGCAGTGCAGTGCAATGCCGTGCGATGTGCCGTGGCGGGCCGGTCAATCCAGCAGTGCAAGCGCGCTGGGCACGTCGGCAGGCGCTGCGGCCAGGTCCTCGAACTCGATCACGTTGTCGATCTCGGCGCCCATGGAGATGTTGGTCACGCGCTCCAGGATGACCTCGACGACGACCGGCGTGCGGTGCTCTGCCATCCAGGCCTCGGCCTGCTGCATGGCGGGCGCGAAGTCCTCGGGACGGTGCACGCGGATGGCCTTGCAGCCCAGGCCCTCGACCACCTTGACGTGGTCCACGCCATAGCCCTTGGACTCTTCCTTGTCGTCGACATTGATGTTGTCGAAGGCCAGTTGCACGCAGTAGTCGATGGAGAAGGCGCGCTGCGCCTGGCGGATCAGGCCCAGGTAGCTGTTGTTGACCAGCACATGGATGTAGGGCAGCTTGAACTGCGCACCCACGGCCAGCTCCTCGATCATGAACTGGAAGTCATAGTCGCCCGACAGAGCCACGATCTTGCGGGCCGGGTCGGCCACGCGCACGCCCAGGGCGGCTGGCACGGTCCAGCCCAGCGGGCCGGCCTGGCCGCAGTTGATCCAGTTGCGCGGCTTGTAGACATGCAGGAACTGCGCGCCGGCAATCTGCGACAGGCCGATGGTGGAGACGTAGCAGGTGTCCTTGTCCAGGCTGCGGTTCATGCACTGGTAGACGCGCTGCGGCTTCATGGGCACGTTGTCGAAATTGGTCTTGCGCAGGTACTCCACATTGTTCTTGCGGGCCTGGCATTCGGCCACCCAGCCGCTGCGGTCCTTCAGGCGGCCGGCCGCCTTCCACTCGCGCGCCACCTCGACGAAAAGCTTGAGCGCAGCGCCCGCGTCCGAGACGATGCCGTAGTCGGGCGCGAACACGCGGCCGATCTGCGTGGGCTCGATGTCCACGTGCACGAACTTGCGGCCCTTGGTGTAGACCTCGACCGAGCCCGTGTGGCGGTTGGCCCAGCGGTTGCCGATGCCCAGCACGAAGTCGGAGGCCAGCATGGTGGCATTGCCGTAGCGGTGGCTGGTCTGCAGGCCGCACATGCCGGCCATCAGGCGGTGGTCGTCAGGGATGGTGCCCCAGCCCATCAGGGTGGGAATCACGGGCACGTCCAGCAGCTCGGCGAACTCCACCAGCAGCTCGGAGGCATCGGCATTGATCACGCCGCCGCCCGAGACCAGCAGCGGGCGCTCGGACTCGTTGAGCATGGCGATGGCCTTTTCCACCTGCTTGCGCGTGGCAGCCGGCTTGTAGACAGGCAGAGGCTCGTAGGTGTCGATGTCGAACTCGATCTCGGCCAGCTGCACGTCGATGGGCAGGTCGATCAGCACGGGGCCTGGGCGGCCCGAGCGCATCAGGTGGAAGGCCTGCTGGAAGGCGCGCGGCACCTGGGCCGGCTCCAGCACCGTGGTGGCCCACTTGGTCACTGTCTTGGCGATGGAGGCAATGTCCACGGCCTGGAAATCTTCCTTGTGCAGGCGCGAGCGCGGCGCCTGGCCCGTGATGCAGAGAATCGGAATCGAATCCGCGCTGGCCGAGTACAGGCCCGTGATCATGTCCGTGCCGGCCGGGCCGCTGGTGCCGATGCACACGCCGATGTTGCCGGCCACGGCGCGGGTGTAGCCCTCGGCCATGTGGCTTGCGCCTTCGACGTGGCGCGCCAGGATATGGCCGATGCCGCCATGGTCCTTGAGCGCTGCGTACAGCGGGTTGATGGCGGCACCGGGAACGCCGAATGCGACGGTCACGCCTTCTTTTTCCAGCACGCGGACTGCGGCTTCGATTGCTTTCATTTTTGCCATGGGAGGTCTCCTTCAAATTGGAGTCAACTCTAGGCAGACAGGCCGATTGGCGGAACGCCTGCGCAGACCATAAAATTTATTCCGTGCAGGAATAACTACCAATGAAAAAGGAGACAGCGCCATGGACAGACTCGATGCCATGCACATGTTCGTGCGCGTGGTGGAGACCAGCAGCTTCACCAAGGTCGCGCACGAATTCGCCACCACCCAGCCCACGGTCACCAAGCAGATCGCAGCCATGGAAGCGCGCCTGAAGGTGCGCCTGCTCAACCGCAACACGCGCGGCGTGAGCCTGACCGAAGCGGGCGCGCTGTACTACGAGAAATGCAAGGCCATCGTCAACGACGTGGCCGAGGCCGACAAGGTGGTCCAGGTGCGCCAGACCCAGGTGCAGGGCCAGCTGCGCATTGGCAGCTCGGTGGCCTTTGGCCGGCGCGTGCTGATACCGCTGGCGTTGGAATTCATGGCGCACAACCCCCAGGTGCAGGTCGACCTGAGCTTCGAGGACCGCTACACCGACCTGGTGGCCAACGGCATCGACGTGGCCCTGCGCCTGGGCAAGCTGGCCGACTCCAGCCTGGGCGCACGCACGCTGGGTGTGAACCCCTGGGTGCTGGTGGCCTCGCCCACCTACCTGCGCAAGCGCGGCACGCCGCGCCGCCCCTCCGACCTCAAGGAACATGCCACGCTGATCTACAGCAGCGTGCAGGGCAACGACATCTGGCGTCTGCGCAACGCCAGCGGAGAACCGGTCTCGGTGGCGGTCACGGGCCGGCTGCGCTCCAACAACCTCTCGGCCCTGCTGGCGGCCTCACGCTCGCACATGGGCATTGCCGCCCTGCCCCGCTACGTGGCCCATGACTCGCTGCAGGCCGGCCGCGTGGTCGAAGTCCTCAAGACCTGCCGCCTGCCCGAGCAGGAAATCCACGCCGTCTACCCCTCGCCGCGCCTGGTGCCGCAGAAGGTGCAGTCCTTCATCGCCTTCCTGCAGGGGCGGTTCGATGCCGAATGGTGGGAGACGCTGCCGCGCGGGGCGTGAGCGCCTGAAACAGGCGAGCCTGAAACAAGTGGCCGGGCGCACGTCCCGGCCTCGAAAAACAACCACCCGGCAGGAGCAAAAACCTAGAGAACCAGAATCGCCCGGAAGTCATTCACGTTGGTATGCGTAGGCCCGGTCACCACCAGATCCCCCAGCGCATCAAAGAACCCATACGCATCATTGCGGTCCAGGTACTCGGCAATCCGCATGCCCTGGTCCTGGGCCCGCGCCAACGTATCCGGTGACACGCGCGCCCCCGCGTTGTCCTCCACGCCATCGATGCCATCGGTATCGGCCGCCAGCGCCCAGACCTTGTCCTGCCCCTGCAGGGCCTGGGCAAGACCCATGCAGAACTCGCCAGCGCGCCCGCCGCGTCCCTTGGGCGTGCCGGCCGGGCGCTGCCGGATGGTGACCGTGGTCTCGCCGCCGGACAGGATCACGCAGGGCTTTGCAAACGGCTGGCCGTGGCGGGCCACGGCGCGCGCCAGGGCGGCGTGGACCTTGGCGACCTCGCGCGATTCGCCCTCGATCTCGTCGGACAGCACGTGGGTGCGCAGGCCTGCGGCCTCGGCCACGCGTGCGGCCGCCTCCAGCGAGTGCTGGGGCGTGGCAATCATGTGGACCTCATGGCCGTCGAAGCGCGCGTCGCCGGGCTTGGGGGTTTCCAGCTCGCCTGCCTCCAGCGCGCGGCGCACGGATTCAGGCACGTCGATGCGGTAGCGCGCGAGGATGGCCAGCGCGTCGGCGCAGCTGCTGGCATCGGGCACGGTGGGGCCGCTGGCGATGATGGAGGGGTCGTCGCCCGGCACGTCGCTGATGGTCAGCGTGACCACGCGCGCAGGCGCGCAGGCCGCGCCCAGGCGCCCGCCCTTGATGCGCGACAGGTGCTTGCGCACGCAGTTCATCTCGCCGATGGCGGCGCCGCTTTCCAGCAGCGCGCGATTGATGCGCTGCTTTTCCTCCAGGTCGATGCCTTCGGCCGGCAGGGTCAGCAGGGCCGAGCCGCCGCCCGAGATCAGGCACAGCACGAGGTCGTCCTCGGTCAGCCCTTCGGTCAGCGCGAGGATGCGTTCGGCGGCGGCCAGGCCTGCCGCATCGGGCACGGGGTGGGCGGCCTCGACCACTTCGATGCGCTGCGCCAGGCCTTCGGGGCGCGGCGGGATGTGGTGGTAGCGCGTGACCACGAGGCCGGACAGCGGCGCGTCCGCTGGCCACAGCGCCTCCAGCGCCTGGGCCATGGAGCCGCCGGCCTTGCCCGCGCCCAGCACCAGGGTGCGGCCCTTGGGAGGCTTTGGCAGGCATTGGGCCATGCTGTACAGGGGCTGCGCATCCTTGACCGCAGCGCGGTAGAGGTCGAGCAGAAAGGCTTGGGGATCGGTGAGGTGCAGGTCCGTGGTGCTGGTCATGGTGTGTTGTCTCCGCCGGGCATTATGGAATTTCCTGCACCGGCGGTGGCATGCGGTCAAGTCACAACTGATTCGCCCGGCCTCGTTCCTCGCGCCAACTCAACTCAATCCAGGGCCACCTTGGCATCCTTGACCAGCCTGGCGAAGCGGTCGGTGTCGTCGCGGATCTGGCGCGCCATTTGCTCGGGCGATCCGCCGATGGGCTCGGCGCCTATCTCCTCCATCTTCCTGCGGAACTGCGGGGACTCGATGATGCGGTTCATGTCAGCGCCCAGCCGCGCCAGTACCTCCCTGGGCGTCGCGGCCGGTGCCAGCACGCCGAACCAGGTGCCCATGTCGAAGCCCTTGAGGCCGGCCTCGTCCAGCGTGGGCACATCGGGCAGGGCCACCGAGCGCCTGGCCGTGGTCACGGCCAGCGCGCGCAGCTTGCCGGCCTTGATGTGGGGCAGCACAGGCGTGACGGTATCGAAGGACATGGCGATCTGCCCGCCCAGCAGGTCCGTGGTCAGCGGGCCGCTGCCCTTGTAGGGCACGTGCAGCAGCTCCACGCCGCCCATGGACTCGAACTGCGCGCCGATCAGGTGCTGGCCCGTGCCCGCGCCGTTGGAGCCATAGGCCAGCTTGCCGGGCTGGGCTCGGGCCTGGGCCAGCAGCTCCTGCACGGTTTTGGCGGGCACCTGCGGATTGACCACCAGCACATTGGGGACCACGGCCACCACGGTGATGGGCGCCAGGTCCTTCTGGAAGTCATAGCCCAGCCTGCGGTAGACGCTGGTGGCAATGGTGTGGTGGACGGCGCCCATGAGCAGGGTGTAGCCGTCAGGTTTCGCCTTGGCCACATGGTCGGCGCCCATGGTGGCGCCCGCGCCGGGGCGGTTTTCCACGACCACGGGCTGGCCCAGACTCTTGGACAGCTCCTGGCCCAGCGCACGTGCCAGCACGTCGGTGGTGCCGCCTGCGGGAAACGGCACGATGAGGTTGACGGGGCGCGCCGGCCAGGCCTGGGCCAAGGCCGAAGACATGGCGGCTGGAATGGTGGCGGCGGCCAGCGCGCACGCTGCGGCAACCCTGGTGATGCGGTTCATGGCTTGTCTCCTGTCTGTTCTTTTGTGGGCTATCGGACCATGCAGCGCGCGCTCAGGCAGGCACGGGCACGGCCTGGACCTCGGCGGTCTGCGCGCGCAGCCGTGCGCAGACCGCGTCGGTGACCTGGCGCGTGGTGGCCTTGCCGCCCAGGTCGCGCGTGTGCAGCGCGGCATCGGCCGTCACCTGCTCCACGGCCTGCATCAGCCGCTGCGCGGCGCGGTGCTCGCCCAGGTGCTCCAGCAGCATCACGCAGCTCCAGAACGTGCCCACGGGATTGGCCAGGCCCTGGCCCATGATGTCGAAGGCCGATCCGTGGATGGGCTCGAACATGCTGGGGTAGCGGCGCTCCGGGTCGATGTTGCCCGTGGGCGCAATGCCCAGGCTGCCGGCCAGCGCGGCCGCCAGGTCGCTGAGGATGTCGGCATGCAGGTTGGTGGCGACCAGGGTGTCCAGCGAGGCGGGGCGGTTGACCATGCGCGCCGTGGCCGCGTCCACCAGCTCCTTGTCCCAGCGCACGTCGGGGAACTCGGCGGCCACCTGCACCGCAATCTCGTCCCACATCACCATGGCATGGCGCTGGGCGTTGGACTTGGTGATCACCGTCAGCAGCTTGCGCGGCCGCGACTGCGCCAGGCGGAAGGCGAAGCGCATGATGCGCTCCACGCCCGCACGGGTCATCATGCTCACGTCGGTGGCCACCTCGATGGGATGGCCCTGGTGGGCGCGGCCGCCCACGCCCGCGTATTCGCCTTCGGAGTTCTCGCGCACGATGACCCAGTCCAGATCCTCTCGCGCGCAGCGCTTGAGCGGCGCATCGATGCCGGGCAGGATGCGCGTGGGCCGCACATTGGCGTACTGATCGAACCCCTGGCAGATCTTCAGGCGCAGGCCCCACAGCGTGACATGGTCGGGAATGTGCGGGTCGCCGGCCGAGCCGAACAGGATGGCGTCCTGGCCGCGCAGCGCGTCCAGCCCGTCGGCCGGCATCATCTCGCCGTGCGCGCGGTACCAGTCGCCTCCCCAGCCGAAACTGGTGAAGGCAAAGCCCAGGCCGGGCTGGGTTTCGGCCAGCGCCTGCAGCACCTCCTGCCCTGCGGGCACCACTTCCTTGCCGATGCCATCGCCGGGAATGCAGGCGATGCGGTATGTCTTTGTCATGAGGGCTCCTTGGATTGCGGTGGATGAAGCGCCATGCGGTTCCATGGCCTTGTCCGTGAATCTATCGATGGAACAACGCCGCGCGCGCCTCTAGAGTGATGGCATCGTTC
This sequence comes from Delftia sp. BGA-UO-ETr-SB1, assembly GCF_059567865.1. Taxonomy (NCBI): domain Bacteria; kingdom Pseudomonadati; phylum Pseudomonadota; class Betaproteobacteria; order Burkholderiales; family Comamonadaceae; genus Delftia; species Delftia sp. BGA-UO-ETr-SB1. Next base: position 464,532 of record NZ_JCAQOW010000005.1, read on the forward strand.
ACTTTGATTCAACAATGAGCACACCCGTCTCAGCGCCATCGGAGATGGCCTTCTTCTGCCTGCTGGCCCGCAGCGCCAGCCTGTCGGCCACGGCCCGCGAGCTGGGCATCACCACGCCGGCGGCCAGCAAGCGCCTGTCCCAGATGGAGGCGCGGCTGGGCGTGCAACTGGTCAGCCGCACGACGCGGCGCCTGGGCCTGACCGACGAGGGCCAGACCTACCTGGCCCATGCGCGGCGCATCCTGGACGACATTGCCGCCATGGAGCAGGCCGTGGCCGGCATGCCCGGGCAGCCGCAGGGCCTGCTGCGCATCAATGCCACGCTGGGATTCGGACGCAGCCATATCGCGCCGCTGATCGCCAGCTTCGTGCGCAGGCACCCGCAGATCCAGGTGCAGCTGCAGCTGTCGGCCTCGCCGCCGCCGTTGGTGGATGACAGCTTCGACCTGTGCATACGCTTTGGCGAGCCGCCGGACGCGCGCATCATCGCGCGGCGCCTGGCGCCCAACCGGCGGCTGCTGTGCGCGTCTGCCGCCTACCTGGCACGGCGCGGCACGCCGGCCACCCCGCGCGAGCTGATGCAGCACGACTGCATCGACATCCGCCAGGGCGACGACACCCACGGCGTCTGGCGCTTCACCCACAACGGCCCCGGCCGCAAGACCGAGGCCATCCGCCTGCGCGACAGCCTGAGCACCAACGATGGCGAGATCGCCGTGGGCTGGGCCCTGGCCGGCCTGGGCATCGTCATGCGCGCCGAATGGGATGTCGCCCGCTACCTGCGCAGCGGCCGCCTGGTGCAGGTACTGGCCGACCATGCCACGGCGCCGGCCGACATCCATGTGGTCTATCCGCAGCGGCACGCGGCAACCCAGCGCGTGCAGCGCTTTGTGGAGCACCTGGCACGGCACTTCGATACGGCCGCGCCCGGTTTCTGAAAAGGGATGCCGTATGCGGGGAAACGCCAATAAGCAGTAGACAGAAACTGTATACAACTCTTGTGACCAGCCGCTATGATGGCTGAATGGAGACTTCCACCACCAGTTTCATTGTCGAGAGCCTGACCCGGGCCATCGTCGAACACCGTCTTCTGCCCGGCACCAAGCTGGCCGAGCAGAAATTGGCAGACCATTTCGGCGTCTCGCGCACCCTGGTGCGCCAGGCGCTGTTCCAGCTGTCGCAAAACCGCCTGATCCGGCTCGAACCCGCGCGCGGGGCCTTCGTGGCCACGCCCTCGGTGGACGAGGCGCGCCAGGTCTTCGCCGTGCGCCGCATGCTCGAAGCCGAGATGGTGCGCGCCTTCATCGCCCAGAGCACGCCGGCCAAGATCCGCGCGCTGCGGCAGCACGTGGCGGCCGAGAAAAAGGCCATGGACGGCAACGACGTCGGCCAGCGTACCGAGCTGCTGGGCGACTTCCACGTGCGCATGGCCGAGCTCATGGGCAACGAGGTGCTGGCCCAGCTGCTGGGCGAGCTGATCTCGCGCTGCGCGCTGATCACGCTGATGTACCAGTCCAGCACGGCCGCCGAGCATTCCCATGACGAGCATGCCGAAATCGTCACGGCCCTGGCCGGCGGCGACGCCGACCACGCCGTGCAGCTCATGCAGCAGCACCTGGACCACGTGGAAGCCGGCCTGACCTTCGACCGCGACATGCCGACCAGCGATCTTTCGATGGCCCTTTCCTCCGTATCCGCATGACCTACGACGCCACTGCCCCCTATCCCCGCGACCTGATCGGCTACGGTCGCACGCCCCCCCACGCCCGCTGGCCAGGCCAGGCCCGCGTGGCCGTGCAGTTCGTCCTCAACTATGAAGAGGGCGGCGAGAACTGCGTGCTGCACGGCGACGCCGCCAGCGAGCAGTTCCTGTCCGAAATGTTCAACCCGGCCGCCTACCCCGAGCGCCACATGAGCATGGAAGGCATCTATGAATACGGCTCGCGCGCAGGCGTCTGGCGCATCCTGCGCGAGTTCGAGAAGCGCGGCCTGCCGCTGACCGTTTTCGGCGTGGCCACGGCCCTGCAAAAGCACCGTGAGCTGGCCCAGGCCTTCGCCGAGCTGGGCCATGAAGTGGCCTGCCACGGCCTCAAGTGGATCCACTACCAGGGCGTGCCCGCCGATGTGGAGCGCGCCCACATGCAGCAGTGCATGGAGATCTTCGGCGAGCTGTACGGCCACGATGGCGACCACGGCCTGGGCTGGTACACGGGCCGCGACAGCCCCAACACCCACCGCCTGGTGGCCGACGACGGCCGCTTCGCCTACGACAGCGACTACTACGGCGACGACCTGCCCTTCTGGATGAAGGTCGGCAGGAGCGACGGCAGCACCCACAGCCAGCTCATCGTGCCCTACACGCTGGACTGCAACGACATGCGCTTCGCCCTGCCCCAGGGCTACTCGCACGCCGACCCGTTCTTCCAATACCTGAAGGACACGTTCGACGCCCTCTACGCCGAGGGCGATCCGGCCGGCGATGACTCCCCCAAGATGATGAGCATTGGCATGCACTGCCGCCTGCTGGGCCGCCCCGGCCGCATCACGGCACTGCAGCGCTTTCTGGACCACATTCAGCGGCACGACAAGGTCTGGGTCTGCCGCCGCATCGACCTCGCGCGCCACTGGGCGCACCACCATCCCGACAAGGAATAACGCAGCATGGCTCTGACGCTGGAACAACTCAATGCCGCCGACCTGGCCACCGCCGCCAGTCTGCTGGACGGCCTCTACGAACACTCGCCCTGGATTGCCGAGGCCGCGCTGGCCCAGCGCCCCTTCCGCTCGCTGGCACAGATCAAGTACGCCATGGCCCAGGTGCTGGACAAGGCGCCGGTGCAGGCCAAGCTCGACCTGATCCGCGCCCACCCGGAGCTGGCCGGCAAGGCCATGGAGACCAACACGCTCACGGCCGAATCCACCAACGAGCAGAACAAGGCCGGCCTGACCCGCTGCACGCCCGAGGAGCTGGAGCACATCCGCAAGCTCAACGCCGAGTACGGCAAGCGCTTCGGCTTTCCCTTCATCCTGGCCGTGCGCGGTCCACGCGGCGCGGGCCTGGCCAAGGCCGAGATCATCGAGACCTTCGAGCGCCGCCTGCACAACCACCCCGACTTCGAGCTGGGCGAGGCGCTGCGCAACATCCACCGCATTGCCGAGCTCCGCCTGAACGACAAGTTCGGCTACACGCCCGAGCTGGGCAACGATGTCTGGGACTGGCAGGAAAAGCTGGCCCAGCACAGCGACCCCGGCTATGCCGAAAAGGGCCAGCTCACCGTCACCTACCTGACCGATGCCCACCGCGCCTGCGCCCAGCGCATCAGCCACTGGATGCGCGACTGCGGCTTCGACGAGGTCGAGATCGACGCCGTGGGCAACGTCGTGGGCCGCTACAAGGCGGCCACCGAGGACGCCAAGACCCTGCTGACCGGCAGCCACTACGACACCGTGCGCAACGGCGGCAAGTACGACGGCCGCCTGGGCATCTTCGTGCCCATGGCCTGCGTGCGCGAGCTGCACCGCCAGGGCAAGCGCCTGCCGTTCCACATCGAGGTCGTGGGCTTTGCGGAAGAGGAAGGCCAGCGCTACAAGGCCACCTTCCTGGGCTCGGGCGCGCTGATCGGCGACTTCAGGCAGGAATGGCTGGAGCAAAAGGACGCCGATGGCATCACCCTGCGCGAGGCCATGCAGCATGCCGGCCTGTGCATTGACGACATCCCCAAGCTGCAGCGCGATCCGGCCCGCTACCTGGGCTTCATCGAAGTGCACATCGAACAGGGCCCGGTGCTCAACGAGCTGGACATCCCGCTGGGCATCGTCACCTCCATCAACGGCAGCGCGCGCTACATCTGCGAGATGATCGGCATGGCCAGCCACGCCGGCACCACGCCCATGGACCGCCGCCGCGATGCCGCCTGCGGCGTGGCCGAGCTGGCGCTGTACATCGAAAAGCGCGCCGCGCGCGACGGCACCTCGGTGGCCACCATGGGCCAGCTCAATGTGCCCAGCGGCTCGGTCAACGTGGTTCCCGGCCGCTGCCAGTTCAGCCTGGACCTGCGCGCGCCCACCAACGAGCAGCGCGACGCCATGGTGGCCGACATCCTGGCCGAGATCGAGGCCATCGCCCAGCGCCGTGGCCTGCGCTACAGCACCGAGCTGGCCATGAAGGCCGCCGCCGCCCCCAGCGCCCCCGAATGGCAGCAGCGCTGGGAAGCCGCCGTGGACGCCCTGGGCGTGCCCCTGTACCGCATGCCCAGCGGCGCCGGCCACGACGCCATGAAGCTGCACGAAATCATGCCCCAGGCCATGCTGTTCGTGCGCGGCCTGAACGCCGGCATCAGCCACAACCCGCTGGAAAGCTCCACCGCCGACGACATGCAACTGTCCGTCGATGCCTTCTCCCACGTACTGAACCAGCTGGCCCAAGAGCAGCAATGACCGACATGAACCAAGACAAGCAAGCCACCTACGCCGCCCTGGACGCCTGGATCGACCAGCATTTCGATGAAGAGGTGCAATTCCTGCAGGCCCTGGTCCAGGTTCCGACCGACACCCCGCCCGGCAACAACGCACCCCACGCCGAGCGCACGGCCGAGCTGCTCAAGACCCTGGGCTACGAGGCCGAGAAGCACACCGTGCCCGAGGCCGAGGTCAAGGCCTACGGCATGGAGTCCATCACCAACCTGATCGTGCGCCGCCCCTACGGCAGCGCAGGTGACGCCGGCGGCGGCCTGACCATCGCGCTGAATGCCCACGGCGACGTGGTGCCGCCCGGTGAAGGCTGGACCCAGGACCCCTATGGCGCCGCCATCGAGGACGGCAAGCTCTACGGCCGCGCCGCCGCCGTGAGCAAGAGCGACTTCGCCACCTTCACCTACGCCGTGCGTGCGCTCGAAGCCGTGGCCCGGCCCTCCAAGGGCGCGGTGGAACTGCACTTCACCTATGACGAGGAATTCGGCGGCATCCTGGGCCCCGGCTGGCTGCTGGCCAACAACCTCACCAAGCCCGACCTCATGGTCGCGGCCGGCTTCAGCTACGAAGTCGTCACCGCCCACAACGGCTGCCTGCAGATGGAAGTGACCGTGCAGGGCAAGATGGCCCACGCCGCCGTGCCCCACACGGGCGTGGACGCGCTGCAGGCCGCCGTGGTGCTGATGAACGCGCTGTACGCCGAGAACACCAAGTACCAGCAGGTGACCTCCAAGGTGCCGGGCATCAAGCACCCCTACCTGAACATCGGCCGCATCGAAGGCGGCACCAACACCAACGTGGTGCCCGGCAAGGTCGTGCTCAAGATCGACCGCCGCATGATCCCCGAGGAGAGCCCGGCCGAGGTCGAGGCCAGCATCCGCGCCGTCATCGCCCAGGCCATTGCCGACTTCAACGCCAAGGGCGGCTACACGGGCGAGGATGCCGTGCGCGTGGACATCAAGCGCCTGCTGCTGGCCAATGCCATGACGCCGCTGGCGGGCAACAAGCCCCTGGTGGACGCCATCCAGGCCCATGGCGAAGCCGTGTTCGGCGAAAAGCCCCCGGCCGTGGGCACGCCGCTGTACACCGACGTGCGCCTGTACGTGGAGCGCGGCATTCCCGGCGTGATCTACGGCGCCGGCCCGCGCACCGTGCTGGAGTCCCACGCCAAGCGCGCCGACGAGCGCCTGGTGCTGGAGGACCTGCGCCGTGCCACCAAGGTCATTGCACGCATGCTGTGCGACCTGACGGCCTGACCGCCTGACCGCCTGACGGCCCGCATCAAGGCCTGACACCCAAGCCCGGCGCCGCCGGGCTTTTTTGCGCCCGGGCACCGCATCGGGGCACATGCACCGCCGCAGACCATGCCGTGCGCCAGAGCCACGCACGAGCCGCGCCAAGCCGCGCGGTAGCGGCCACCAGGCACCAGCACGGTGCCTGGCGCTTGCCTGGCGGCTGGCATCCATCTTGCAATGCACCATGGCACTCCCGCCCTGGCAGGCGATGCGCACCAAAACGGGTTGGCGCGACTGCCGCAACAGGGTTTACCGGGAGCAGAAATTTCCCATGATCTGTATACACTTTTTGTATGGATGTTGGCGCCGAACCCTGCCACGCCGGCGTCCGTTCCCATAAATCCCGAGGAGACAAATCCCCATGCAATCTTCCGTTCATCCCGTCGATGAGATGCTGCCCGCAGGCAAGCTCACGGCGCTGGGCCTGCAGCACGTTCTCGTGATGTATGCGGGCGCCGTGGCCGTGCCCCTGATCGTCGGCCGCGCACTCAACCTGCCGCCCGAGCAGGTGGCCCACCTGATCTCGGCCGACCTGTTTTGCTGCGGCCTGATCACGCTGATCCAGGCCATGGGCGCGACCCAGTGGTTCGGCATCAAGCTGCCCGTGATGATGGGCGTGACCTTCGCCAGCGTGGCGCCCATGGTGTCCATGGCGCAGAGCACGGGCGGCTCGGCGGGGGCGGGGCTGATCTTCGGCTCGGTGATCGGGGCGGGGATCGTGTCCATCCTCATCGCCCCGCTGATCAGCCGCATGCTGCGCTTTTTCCCGCCCGTGGTGACCGGCACCATCATTGCCGTCATCGGCATCAGCCTGATGCGCGTGGGCGTGAACTGGATCTTCGGCAACCCCGTCGGCCCCACCGCTCCCAGCGTGCCCAACCCCGAGCACCTGAAATGGCTGGCCGACGCCCAGGCCACGGCCGGCGCGCCGGGCTCCTCGCTGCCGCCCGTGCCCAAGGGCTTCGCGGTCGTGCCCACCATTCCCAACCCCAAGTACGGCGACCTGACCGGCGTGGGCATCTCGGCCATCGTGCTGCTGTCCATCCTGCTGATCGCGCGCTTTGCCAAGGGCTTCCTGGCCAACGTCTCGGTGCTCATGGGCATCCTGATCGGCGGCGTGCTGTCCGTGGCCATGGGCCTGATGGACTTCAGCAAGGTCGCCAAGGCCGAATGGTTCACGATGGTGCTGCCCTTCGAGATCGCCACGCCGGTGTTCGACCCCATCCTCATCCTCACCATGAGCCTGGTGATGGTGGTAGTGATGATCGAGTCCACCGGCATGTTCCTGGCCCTGGGCGACATGACCGATCGCAAGATCAGCCAGGACGAGCTGACGCGCGGCCTGCGCACCGACGGCCTGGGCACGCTGATCGGCGGCATCTTCAACACCTTCCCCTACACCAGCTTCTCGCAGAACGTGGGCCTGGTCGCCGTCACCGGCGTCAAGAGCCGCTGGGTCTGCGTGGCCGGCGGCGTGATCCTGATCGTGCTGGGCGTGCTGCCCAAGATGGGCGCCCTGGTCGAGTCCCTGCCCACCGTGGTGCTGGGCGGCGCGGGCCTGGTGATGTTCGGCATGGTGGCCTCCACCGGCATCCGCATCCTGAGCAACGTGGATTTCCAGACCAACCGCAACAACGCCATGATCGTCGCCGTGTCCATCGGCGTGGGCATGATTCCGCTGGTGGCGCCGAATTTCCGCCAATGGATGCCCCACGGCATTCATCCGTTGATCGAATCCGGTATCCTGCTGGCCTCGATTACCGCGGTGGCATTGAACATTTTCTTCAACGGAGCCAGCAGCGATACCTCTGCTGCCGTCCGGGCCGCACGCCAGGCAGACGCCCACTGATGAAACAGTGCCCGCCCTGGCGGGCACGCCCAACAATCGCCCGGCCTACCCGCCGGGCTGTGCGCCCCCTGCCGTCCATAGGCGCCAGGGGGCTTGTTGTCGAAATCCCTGAGGCAAAACTGTCCTGACCCTCATAGGCTGTAGCTATCCGGTAAGCTCCGAGAGCATTTGCAGAGAATTCCTGTATGACCCAAAACCTGTCCAACGCCGAACAAGCCCTGCGCGACGCAGCCCGCGAATACCATCGCAGCCCCAACAAGGGCAAGATCTCCGTCACGCCCACCAAGCCCTTGTCCAACCAGCGCGACCTGTCGCTGGCCTATTCGCCCGGCGTGGCCTACCCCTGCCTGGACATCCAGGCCGACCCCTCGCTGGCCGCCGAATACACGGCGCGCGGCAACCTGGTCGGCGTCATCACCAACGGCACGGCCGTGCTGGGCCTGGGTGACATCGGCCCGCTGGCCGGCAAGCCGGTGATGGAAGGCAAGGGCTGCCTGTTCAAGAAGTTCGCCGGCGTCGACGTTTTCGACATCGAACTGGCCGAGCGCGATCCGGACAAGCTGATCGAGATCATCGCCTCGCTCGAACCCACGCTGGGCGGCATCAACCTCGAGGACATCAAGGCGCCCGAGTGCTTCTACATCGAGCAGGAGCTGTCCAAGCGCATGAACATCCCCGTGTTCCATGACGACCAGCACGGCACGGCCATCATCTCCAGCGCCGCCCTGCTCAACGGGCTGGAGCTGGTGGACAAGCAGATCGGCAACGTCAAGATCGCCGTCTCCGGCGCCGGCGCTGCTGCCATCGCCTGCGTGAACGTGATGGTGGGCCTGGGCGTCAAGCGCGAAAACGTCTTCATGTGCGACTCCAAGGGCGTGATCTACGAAGGCCGCCCCGGTGGCCTGGACGCCTCCAAGGCCCAGTACGCGCAAAAGACGGACGCCCGCACCCTGGCCGATGCCGTCAAGGACGCCGACGTCTTCCTGGGCTGCTCGGCTCCCGGCGTGCTCACTGCCGACATGGTCAAGACCATGGCCGACAAGCCCATCATCCTGGCCCTGGCCAACCCCGAACCCGAGATCCGCCCCGAGCTGGCCAAGGCCGTGCGCCCGGACTGCATCATGGCCACGGGCCGCTCGGACTACCCCAACCAGGTCAACAACGTCCTGTGCTTCCCCTACATCTTCCGTGGCGCGCTGGACTGCGGCGCCACCAAGATCACCGAAGCCATGAAGCTGGCCTGCGTGCGCGAAATCGCCGCACTGGCCAAGCAGGACGTCAGCGATGAAGTCGCCGCCGCCTACCAGGGCAAGGAGCTGAAGTTCGGCCCCGACTACCTGATCCCCACGCCCTTCGACACCCGCCTGATCCTGCGCATCGCGCCGGCCGTGGCCAAGGCTGCCGAAGAGTCCGGCGTCGCCACCCGCCCCATCGCCGACTACGACGCCTACCGCGAGAGCCTGACCCGCTTCGTCTACCAGACCAGCATGTTCATGCGTCCGGTGTTCGCCGCTGCCAAGGCCAACCAGCAGCGCGTGGCCTATGCCGAAGGCGAAGACGAGCGCGTGCTGCGCGCCGCCCAGGTCGCCGTCGATGACGGCCTGGCCAAGCCCATCCTGATCGGCCGCCCCGCCGTGATCGAGGCCCGCATCGCCAAGGCCGGCCTGCGCCTGGTGCTGGGCAAGGACGTGGAGATCTGCAACCCCGAGGACGATCCGCGCTTCCGCCAGTACTGGGAAACCTACCACCGCCTGATGGGCCGCAACGGCGTCACGCCCGAGACCGCCAAGGCCGCCGTGCGCCGCTCCAACACGCTGATCGCCGCGCTCATGGTCCACCTGGGCGATGCCGACGCCATGCTCTGCGGCCTCGTCGGCAAGTTCGACAGCCACCTGGCCCATGTGCGCGACGTGCTCGGCCTCAAGCAAGGCGCTGGCGAATTCGCCACCGTCAACGCCGTGATGCTGGACAGCGGCACGCTGTTCATCGCCGACACCTACATCAACGAGGCGCCCAACGCCACCGAGCTGGCCGACATCGCCCGCCTGGCGGCCGAGGAAGTGGCCCGCTTCGGCCTGCCGCCCAAGGTGGCCTTCCTGTCGCACAGCAACTACGGTTCGTCCAGCCGCCCCTCGGCGCTGAAGATGCGCGCCGCGCGCGACCTGTTCGCCGCCGCCAACCCCGACGTGGAATGCGATGGCGAAATGCACGGCGACTCCGCCCTGTCCGAAGCCATCCGCGACCGCGCCCTGCTCGAGTCCTCGCTGCACGGCGAGGCCAACGTGCTCATCTGCCCCAACCTGGACGCCGCGAACATCCTGTTCAACGTGCTCAAGACCACGGGCGGCCACGGCACGACCATCGGCCCCATCCTGCTGGGCGGCGCTGCAGCAGCCCATGTGCTGACCCCCTCCGCCACCGTGCGCCGCGTGGTCAACATGACGGCCCTGGCCGCAGCCCAGGCCATCGCTGCCCGCGGCTGACGCGCCGCACCCAAAAAAGGCGCCCCTGTGAAGGGGCGCCTTTTTTACGCCCCCTGCCTCGGCAGGAGCGGCATAAGCCCGGCTAGAATACGCAGCTTCGGAGGTTTGGGTGAGTGGTTTAAACCAGCAGTCTTGAAAACTGCCGACGGGCAACCGTCCGTGAGTTCGAATCTCACAGCCTCCGCCAGATTCAGATGATCAGAAACAAAGCGCCTGCCCAGGCGCTTTTTTCTTGCCCATCGCGCACCAGGCAGGTTCAACCAGCGCCCTGCCCCCGGCTGCAGCCACGCAGCCCGCCGTGAGCCCGCAGTCAACGGTCTCCACACATTCTTCACACAGTCTTTACATTGGATTAACCAAGCAGACATAAGCTGCCGAGCTTCTAGCGCTCGCGTAAGCCAAGAGTCCGTAGCCAACGCTGAAGCTCCCGTTCGACCGCCTTCCTGGGAATTTCCCCTGTGCCAGCGCACTTGTCATCGCCGCTGGCATTTCCTATGACCCATCCCGTCCCCTCACAAGCAGCGAGCGCGATCACGCGAAGCGCTCCGCTGGCCATGCCCGCACCGTCGCTTTCCCTGGACATCAAGGTCCTCATCGGCCTCTTTCTCTTTTCGGTGGTCTGGCTGCTGCAGATCGACAGCTCCAGCCTCACGGCACCCAAGGACAACCTCGAACAACTGACCTGGGTGCACAGCCTGGAGTGGGGCTACTACAAGCACCCGCCCCTGCCGACCTGGCTGCTTTCGGTGCCGGTCCATTTGTTCGGCCTGTCTGCGCGCACCAGCTACGCCACCGGCGCGCTTTTCACGCTGGCGGGCCTGTTCCTTTTCTGGAAGCTGCTGAATGACTTGCGCGGCAGCCGCTACGCCACGCTGGCCCTGTTGGCGGCCATGTGCATCACCTACTACAACGAGCGGATGCACTTCTTCAACCATGAAGTCGTGCTGATGCCCTTCTTCGCGGCCAGCGCCCTGCTGGTGTGGCGTGCGGTGGGCAGCAGGCAGCTGCGCTGGTGGGCCGCCCTGGGCTGCTGCCTGGGGCTGGGCGCACTGGCCAAGTACCAGATGATCCTGGCCGCCGTGGCGGTATTCCTGTTCTGGCTGGCGTCAGGCGCCTGGCGCGAGCGGGTCCACATGATCGGCCTGGTGCTGGCGGCGGCCATCTCGCTGGTCATCATCTCGCCGCACCTGTACTGGCTTTTCCTGAACGACTTCGGCCCCATCCGCTATGCCACCGAATCCTCGCTGGGCGCCAGCCTGGGCGGCGGCGCCAGGCTGCTCAACACCGTGCACTGGCTGGCAGACCAGTTGCTGAACCGCGCGCTGCTCGCCTGGGTGCTGCTGGGACTGGTGATGGCCCTGCACCGCCGCAGCCGCCTTGTGCCGCAGGACACACCGCAGCGTCCCGGGACAGCCGATGCATCGCGCGCGCTGATCCTGTGCTTTGGCCTCACGCCCATCGTGCTGACCTGCGCCATCGGCATCTTTGCGGGCTCGTCGCTGCAGCTGCACTGGGGCACGCCCTTTCTGCTGCTGGCCGTTCCCGTCGCCATGGAGCTGGCCGGTGCCAGGCTGCACCCGTCGCGCATATCGATCACCACCGCCATCAAGTGCTTCGTGGCGCTTCAACTGGCCTTGCTGCTCGTGGCCCAGATGACCTCGGCGCGCAGTGAACTGCGGCTTAACAGCCGGCACTGGAGAAACTTCGATTCAAAGGCCTTGAGCCAGGCGCTTGCCGAACCCGCGCGCGAAGCGCTGGGCGGCGATATCCGCGTGATCGCAGGCCCCACGGCCGAGGCCAAGGCCCTGGCCCTGAAGCTGCGCGAAAAGCCCCTGGTGCTGATCGATGGGCGCATGGACATCAGCCCCTGGATTTCCCAGCACATGGTGGATGCCTGCGGGGTGCTGCATCTGCAACTGGCGGCATCGCAGCCGCCCGGCCACCAGCCGGTGGGCGAAGGCTTTCCCTCCCTCTTCTGGCGTGTCAGCCCGCCGGAAGAAGATGCGGGCAGCTGCGTCGAAAGCTGAACGAATAAGGTCCTTGCGGGCCGCGCCTGTCGGCATTGCGTGATTGCACCCATTGTTGAGAACCACCACCGTGCCCATGAAATCCCCTTGCGAAGAACTCATCGACATGCTGGGCCAGCCCTATGACGCCGGCAAAGTGGCCCGACTGCTTGGCCCATTGGGTGTCAAGCGAATGCCCAGGCCGTCGAGCCATTTTGATGACGACATCATCTGGTCCGCCAAGTCCTCGCTGCGCATCGATGTCTATCGTCCCCGGGCACTTTCCAGGCGGACGGGGAGAGACTGGGAGGATGGCGATGTCTGGCTCATTGGCTCCGTGCATTTTCTTGCGCCGGGGGCAGACAGCAGAATCCGGGCTGTATTTGCGGGCAGCCTGCCTTCGGGGCTGAGCATGCGATCCCCACCTGAAGCGCTGGTGGCGGTTTTTGGGCCGCCGCAAATGGATGATGGGATCGAGCGACCGGGACATGGCGGACGTCTGCTGGCCTGGCGCAAGCCGCAGGTCAACATCGTGGCCGAGTATGAGGACGCGGGCGAAGCTGGCTCCATCACCAGCTTTGTGGTGTGCCTCATCGGCTGCATAGGCGCATGGCACCACGACGATCCGGAGGTCTTCGCGCCCTGAGGACCTGGCGGCCAAATCGCGCTTTGCATCCTCAACCCAGGGCAGGCGCTCGCAGATACCCCATCAGCACCTGCACGATGCCATCCTCCAGGGCCTGGGGGGTGAACATGGCCGGCGGATCGATGACGGCGGCATGCACCAGGGACTCCATGGTCTGCAGCAGCATCCAGGTGGCCAGTTCCAGGTCACGGTGGGCGAGCTGACTGCGGTGCAGCTCCAGGAGCTGGCGCACTTGGCGGAAGATGCCGCCGTCTGCCGCGCTTTGCTCGCGCGGCGCGTCGAAGAAGGGGAACTCCTTTTCCAGCACCCGGTGCAGATCGGGCTCGACCCAATGCGCCGCCAGCAGCGCGCGGACCATGGCCTGCACATGGCCTTGCAGGCCCTGCGGCCGCTCTGCCGCAAGCACGGCGGCAATGGCCGCGTACATCTGCGCGGCGTGGCGCTCGTGCAAGGCCGTGATCAGCGAGTCCTTGTTGGGAAAGTACTGGTAGAGCGAACCCACGCTCACACCTGCGCGCTCGGCCACCAGATTGGTGTTGGTGGCGGCGTAGCCGCGTTCTGCAAGAACGCGAGCCGCGGCCTCCAGAATGGCCTCGACCGTGGCAAGGGAACGCGCCTGCCGTGGCTGCTTGCGGGGCTGGGGCAGCTGCCGCTGCGCCGCCTGCGAATGCGAGTTTTCAATGCGAGCCATGGCTCATATTCTCCTGGACATGTGATCTGAGTTTTTACTCGTATTTGAAAGGGAATGCACATGTCTTCCGGAATTTCGCCATCCGCGGCCGCGTCGCCGCCGGTGAACGCATTTGCGCGGCTGCTGCCGCTGACGCTGGCGGTCTTCGTCAGCTTTCTCTGCCTGGGCATGCCCATGCCCGTGCTGCCCCTGCACCTGAGTCAGACCCTGGGACTGGGCACGCTGGGCGTGGGCACGGTGATGGGCTGCCAGTTCGCGGCGGCCCTGCTGTCGCGGGCCTGGGCCGGCTCTCTGGCCGACACGCGCGGCGCCAGGCGTGCCGTGGTGCTGGGTATGTTGCTGGCCGCCGCTTCGGGCGTGGCCTACCTGATGTCCCGCGCCTTCGAGGGCGGACAGGCCGCAGTCTGGGTGCTGGCCGCCGGCCGCGTGATGCTGGGCTGCGCCGAGAGCCTGATCATCACCGGCGCCCTGAGCTGGGGCATGGGAATGATTGGCCCGCAACATGCCGGCAAGGTGATGGCCTGGGTGGGCATTGCCATGTACGGCGCCTATGCGGCGGGCGCGCCGGCCGGCGTGGCAGTGCAGGCGGCCTGGGGCTTCTCGGGCATTGCCGTGGCCACCATCGTGCTGCCGCTGGCCGCCCTGGCCATGGTCTGGGGCCTGCGCGCCACGCCGGCTGCGGCCCAGCGCCGCACACCGTTCTACAAGGTGCTGGGCACGGTGTGGCTGCCCGGCCTGGGGCTGGCCCTGTCCAGCGCGGGCTTTGGCGTGATCACCACTTTTGCGGCGCTGCTGTTCGCGTCGCGCGGGTGGGGCGCGGCCTCGCTGGCCTTCACGGCCTTCGGCCTGGCCTTCATAGGGGCGCGTTTGTTCTTCGGCCATCTGCCTGACAAGCTGGGCGGCGTGCGGGTGGCGCTGGCCAGCATTCCGCTGGAGGCGGCGGGCCTGCTGCTGATCTGGGGCGGCGGCGATGCGGCCTGGGCCTATGCGGGAGCCGCACTCACCGGCTTCGGCTATTCGCTGGCCTTCCCGGCCTTCGGCGTGGAAGCCGTCCGCCGTGCGCCACCCCAGGCGCGCGGTGCGGCCATGGGCGCCTATGTGGCCTTCTTCGACCTGTCCATGGGACTGACGGCCCCCGCCGCCGGGCTGCTGGCCAGTGTCACAGGCGTCGGAGATGTGTATTTCGCCGCCGCCGTGAGCGTGGCCCTGTCCATTGCCGTGGCCCTGCTGCTGCGCGTGAACGCAGCCCGGGGAGCCTCCCATGGCTGAGCCGCTTCACACCCCCGCCGGCACGCAGCGCGCCCTGGGCACCGTGGTGAACGTGCAGTCCATCACCCCGCGCATGCGCCGCATCACGCTGGGCGGCGAGCAGATTGCCGCCTTCTCCCGAGCGCCCGCAGCGGATGCGCCCGCCGCCTGGGTCAAGCTGTTCCTGCCGTCCGGCGAAGGCCGGGCCTATACGCTGCGCAGCGTGGACCGCCAGGCCGGCACGCTGGACATTGACCTGGTGCTGCATGGCGATGCGTTCAATGCCAAGCATGAGAACAACACCTCCGCTGGCGGCGACGGCCCCGCCTCCCGCTGGGCCGCCCAGGCCCGCGTGGGCGAGCAGGTGGCCATTGCCGGCCCGCGCAGTGGCGGCTTCGCTCCACCAGCCGGCACCGATTGGATGATGCTGGCAGGCGATGCCTCGGCCCTGCCGGCCATGCAGTCCATCGCCGCGAGTCTGCCGGCCTCTGCCCGGGTCAAGGCCTATGTGGAAATCGTCGACGACGGCGAATGCCAACCCATGGACAGCGCCGCCAACTGGCGCACCGAGTGGATCACCGCTGCGCCAGGCCAGCCCGGACAGAGGCTGTGCCAGCGGCTCATGTACCGGCCGCTGCCGCTGGGCACCGGCTATCTGTGGATGGCCGGCGAGTCCGGCGCTATGCGCACGTTGAAGATGCACTTCCTGGACCGTGGCATCGCCCGCTCCCAGTTGAGCACCAAGGGCTACTGGAAATCCGGCGAGGCGGACCACAAGGATCGCCAGGATCGCTAGGGCCGCGCACGCAGCTTTCTCCCCCCATCAACAGCGCCACATCCCCCGGGTAACCACCCGGACACGGGATGCAGGCGCTCACTAGAATCAAAAAATGAACTTTGACATCAACATTCAAATTCAATGAAAACCAATGGCTGCCAGACGGCGCCTCCCTTGGCCTCCGAACTGCATGCGGCGTATGCAGCCGGCACGCTGACGCCCATGCAAGCCACGGAGCACTGCCTGCGGGTTGCCTGCGCAAGCCAGTCCGTGTTCACGCGCATCACGGCGGACCGCGCGCTCGAAGAGGCCCGGCAGTCCACCGAGCGCTGGCGCGCGGGCCGGCCGCTGGGGCCGCTGGACGGCGTCCCCATCAGCTGGAAGGACTTGTTCGACGTGCGCGGCACGCCGACCACGGCGGCCTCGGCCCTGCTGCAGTCGGCCGCGCCAGCCCGGGCCGACGCCACCGTGGTGGCGCGTGCCGCAGCGGCCGGCATGGTCTGCCTGGGCAAGACCAATCTCAGTGAGTTCGCCTACTCGGGCCTGGGGCTCAACCCCTGCTTCGGCACGCCGGTGTTTGCACATGAGGGAGGCCACGACCGGGCGCCCGGGGGCTCGTCCAGCGGCGCTGCGCTGGCCGTGGCCCTGGGGTGCGGGCCGCTGGCCATGGGCACGGACACGGCGGGGTCCGTGCGCATTCCCGCCGCCTTCAACGGGCTGGCGGGCTATCGCGCCAGCAGGGGGCGCTATTGCCTGCAGGGCGTGTTTGCGCTGGCGCCGTCCCTGGACACCCTGGGGCCGCTGGCCCTGAGCGTGGCCGACTGCATGGCGCTGGACCGCGTGCTGCGCGGGCTGACCGACGACGGCCATGCCAACGCATCCCCCGCCGCGGACCTGCGCAATCAGGTGTTCTGCACGGACCTCAGCCTGCTGGATGACGACCGCGTGCAAGCTCCCGTGCGCAACAACCTCCTGTCCTCCCTGGCCTTGCTGGAGACCCGGGGTGCCCGCGTGGAGCGCCGCACGCTGCGCAGCCTGCGCGCCGTACGGACGCTGACCCGGCGCCATGGCTGGCTGGGCGCCCATGAAGCCTTTGCCACCCACCGCGCACGCCTGGACGATGCCGATCAGGCCGCACGCATGGACCCGCGCGTGCGCCAGCGCCTGGAGGCGGCCAGGCATCTGAGTCCTGACAGCTACCGGGCATTGATCGCCCAGCGCGCACCACTGATGGCCTTGTTCGCGCAGGAGCTGGGCGATGCCACCCTGGTGCTGCCCACCACGGGCCACACCGCACCCCTGCTGCTGCCGCTGCTGGACGACGACAGGCTGTTTGCCGAAACCAACCTCGCCACGCTGCGGCTGACCATGCCCGGCAGCTACCTGGACACGCCGGCCGTGGCGCTGCCCAGCGGCGTGCAGCGCATTCCCGGCCTGGACGGCAGGCCTGCGTTTCTGCCCACGGGCCTGCAGCTCATGCGCCCCCGGGGCGATGACGACCGGCTGCTGCGCATTGCGCTGAGCGTCGAACAGGTTCTTTCCCCCTCCACCGTTCCCATTGATAGGAGTGCATGACATGAGCAAGGAAATCCAGATCACGTTTGGCGTGGACGTCGATGCCGTCGGCGGCTGGCTTGGTTCGTATGGCGGGGAAGACTCGCCCGACGACATCTCGCGCGGCATGTTCGCGGGCGAGGTCGGCTCGCTGCGGCTGCTCAAGCTGTTCCACAAATACGGCCTGAAGACGACCTGGTTCATTCCGGGCCACTCTGCCGAGACCTTTCCCGAGCAGATGAAGGCCGTGGTGGACGCGGGCCACGAAATCGGCATCCACGGCTACAGCCATGAGAACCCGATTGCCATGACGCCCGAGCAGGAAGAAGCCGTGCTGGACCGCAGCATCGAAGTCATCACGCGGCTGGCCGGCCGCGCGCCCACGGGCTACGTCGCTCCGTGGTGGGAATTCAGCCCGGTCACCAACGAGCTGCTGCTCAAGAAAGGCATCAAGTACGACCACAGCCTGATGCACAACGACTTCCATCCCTACTACGTGCGCGTGGGCGACCAGTGGACCCGCATCGACTACAGCAAGCATCCGGACACCTGGATGAAACCCCTGGTGCGCGGCAAGGAGACACGGCTGGTCGAGATCCCCGCCAACTGGTATCTGGACGACCTGCCGCCCATGATGTTCATCAAGAAGTCGCCCAACAGCCACGGCTTCGTCAACCCGCGCGACATAGAGCAGATGTGGCGCGACCAGTTCGACTGGGTCTACCGCGAGCACGACTACGCGGTCTTCCCCATCACCATCCACCCCGATGTCTCCGGCCGCCCCCAGGTGCTGCTGATGCTGGAGCGCCTGATCGAGCATTTCCAGTCGCATGAGGGCGTGCGCTTCATGACGTGCGACCAGATCGCCGACGACTTCCTGCGCCGCCAGCCGCGTTGATGCCGCATCCCACCTCAGCGAGGACACCATGAATACCTCCGCCATTGCCTCCGACGCCCCAGGCGCCGGCCATCCGGCCCCGGCCGGGATCGATGCCCCCTGGACCGCGCCCACCGTGACGCGCAGGCAGGTCAGCTACGCCACCTGGGTCTGCTTTTTCGCCTGGGTCTTTGCCGTCTACGACTTCATCCTCTTCGGCACCCTGCTGCCGCAACTGGGCGAGCACTTCCAGTGGAGCGCCGAGCAGCAGGCGCGCCTGAACACCTGGGTAACGCTGGGCACGGTGATCGTGGCCTTCGGCATCGGCCCCATTGCGGACCGGCTGGGGCGGCGCAAGGGCATCATCATCGCCGTGGCGGGCGCCGCGCTGTGCTCGGGCCTGACGGCGCTGGCCGGCTGGGTGATCGGCCTGTCGGCGGGCCTGGGCTTCGTGCTGCTGATCGTGGTGCGCTCGCTGGCGGGCCTGGGCTATGCCGAGCAAAGCATCAACGCCACCTACCTGAGCGAGCTGTTCTCCCTGGTCTACACGGACCCGGCCTCGCTGCGGCGGCGTGGCTTCATCTACTCGCTGGTGCAGGGCGGCTGGCCCGTGGGCGCGGTGCTCACGGCCGTGCTGGTGGCCCTGCTGTATCCGCTGGGCGAGCGCTGGTTCGGCCAGGGCGGCGGCTGGGCGCTGTCCTTCGTGTTCGCCATGTTCCCGGCCCTGGTGATCGCCGTGCTGGGCCGCCGGCTGGTGGAAACGCCCCAGTTCCTGACCGCGCGGCGCGTGGCCGATCTGCGCCGCGCCGGGCGCGAGGCAGAGGCCATGCGCCTGGCGCAGGAGCATGGCGCCAGCGCACAGCAGGAGCAGCACACCGGCCTGTCGGCCATGTTCCGCGGTGCCTCGCTGCGGCCCACGCTGTCGCTGGCCCTGGGCTTTTTCCTGAACTGGTTCGCCATCGTGATCTTCGCGGTGCTGGGCACCTCGGTGCTGGGCGGCGCGGGCGGCACGCCGGGCAAGGGCGTGGATTTCTCCAGCGCGCTGCAGGTGCTCATCATCTCCAATCTCGCGGGCTTTCTGGGCTATGTCTTCCATGGCTGGCTCGGTGACCGCATAGGCCGGCGCAACGCCGTGGCCATAGGCTGGATGCTGGGTGGCCTGGCCTTCGCGCTCATGCTGAACGCGCCCTCGGGCGACTTCTGGCGCATCGTGCCGCTGTACTCGCTGGGGCTGTTCTTCCTGATCGGCCCCTATGCAGCCGCCCTGTTCCTGATCGGCGAGAGCTTTCCCAGCCACATCCGTGCCACGGCCAGCTCCTTCGTCAACGCCATGGGCCAGGTGGGCGCCATCGCGGCGGGCTTCGGCGTGACCTGGACGCTGTCGCAAGGCTCGGACTGGGTGCAGGCGGCGCTGTACTGGGGCGCCATTCCCTGCGCGGCCTCGGGCCTGCTGATGTTTCTGGCGCCCCATGTCGATCCCGAGACCGTGAAGTGAGGCCGCCATGAACCCGGACACCCCCAGCAACAAGGTGGCCCTCGTCACAGGCGCCGCCAGCGGCATCGGCCAGGCGCTGGCCGTGGCCTATGCGCAGGCGGGCATTGCCGTGGCCGGCAGCTACTACCCCCGGGATCCGCACGATCCCGGCCAGACCCTGGAACTCGTCGAACGCGCGGGCGGGCGGTGCGTGATGGAGGCGGTCGATGTAGGCGATGCCGAACAGGTCGAGCACCTGGCCCGGGTCGCCGTGGACCGCTTCGGCCGGCTGGACTTCGCCGTCGCCAATGCGGGTTTGCTGCGCCAGGCGCCCCTGGTCGAGATGAGCGATGCGCAGTGGCTGGAGGTCATCAACATCGACCTGG
Source organism: Delftia sp. BGA-UO-ETr-SB1 (assembly GCF_059567865.1). Taxonomy (NCBI): domain Bacteria; kingdom Pseudomonadati; phylum Pseudomonadota; class Betaproteobacteria; order Burkholderiales; family Comamonadaceae; genus Delftia; species Delftia sp. BGA-UO-ETr-SB1. The sequence continues at coordinate 484,289 of NZ_JCAQOW010000005.1, forward strand.
GCGGCGTGATGCGCACCTTCCGGGCCAGTGCGCGCCACATGGCTGCAGGCGGGGCCATGGTGGCCGTCTCCTCCATTGCAGGCGGCGTCTACGGCTGGGAGCAGCATGCCCACTATGCAGCCGCCAAGGCAGGCGTGCCCGGGCTGTGCCGCGCCGTGGCCATGGAGCTGGCACCGCACGGCATACGCTGCAATGCCGTGATTCCGGGCCTGATCGAGACGCCGCAATCGCTGGACCCGGTCAACTCGCTGGGGCCGGAGGGCCTGGCGCTGGCGGCCAGGGGCATCCCGCTGGGACGCGTGGGGCAGGCCCGCGAAATCGCCGCCCTGATCCGTTTCCTGACCAGCGACGAGGCTTCCTACATCACCGGCCAATCCATCATTGCCGACGGCGGCCTGACCGTGCGCTGGCCCAGTTGAGGACATCCGACATGAACACCTCCAAGCCCCTGGACGGCCGCCGCGCCGTCGTGACAGGCGCGGGCAGCGGCATCGGCGAGGCCATCGCCCTGGCCTATGCGCAGGCCGGCGCGCAGCTGTTGCTGGCCGACATCGATGCCGCCCGCGCCGACAGCGTGGCACAGCGCTGCCGCGCGCTGGGCGCGCAGGCCGAGACCGTCATCGGCGACGTGGGCGACGAGTCCACGGCCCACCGCATCATCGACCGCTGCGTGCAGGCCTTCGGCGGCATCGACATCCTGGTGAACAACGCCGGCATGCTCACCCAGTCGCGCTGCGCCGACATGTCCACCGCGATGTGGGACGAGATGCTGCGCGTGGACCTGCGCAGCGTCTTCCTGTGCGCGCGGCGCGCGGTGCCGCACATGCAGGCCCAGCGCTGGGGCCGCATCATCAACATCGCCTCGCAGCTGGGCATCAAGGGCGGCGTGGAGCTGAGCCACTATGCGGCGGCCAAGGCCGGCGTGATCGGCTTCACCAAGTCGCTGGCGCTGGAAGTGGCACCCGACAACGTCCTGGTCAACGCCATTGCCCCCGGCCCCATCGCCACGCCGCTGGTCGATGGCATCAGCGCGGACTGGAAGCGCGCCAAGGAGGCCAGCCTGCCGCTGGGCCGCTTCGGCCGCGCCGACGAGGTGGCGCCCACGGCGGTGCTGCTGGCCTCCGATCCCGGTGGCAATCTGTATGTGGGGCAGACGCTGGGGCCCAACTCCGGCGATGTCATGCCGTGAAAAGAAGCACCCCCTGAGTCGCTTCGCGCCTTCCCCCTCTCTTCGGAGGAGGGCGTACGGGCAGCCGGCGACACCCTCGGTGCGGGGCGGCGCGGCCGGCATAGGCCCTTCCTCGGTGTCTCTGCTCTTTGGCTGCGCCAGTTTCGCAGGCGGCTCCATTCGCAACCGAAAGGGTTTCTGTCATGTGTGGAATGTGCGGTTTGCTGCAGGCCTCCGGCCACTGGAGCCAGGCGCCGGCCGGATCGGCCGGGCGCCGCCAGCGGCTGATTCAGATTGCGCGCGCCAACCGGCTGCTGGCGCTGTGGCGGCTGCGGCTCAGCGACTTCCATGGCCAGTCCTATGTGCTGGCCGGCCCCACGGGGGCCAGCGTGCTGATTGCCGATTTCGGCGCGCTGTGGCCCGCCGCCGAGCAGATGCTGGGCCGAGCCCTGGATCCGCTGGCCATGCCGTGGCAGCCGGCGCAGGCACAAGGGCGGGCACAAGTGCGGTCACAAGGGCGGTCACAAGGGCGTGCACCAGCACAGGAACACAGGGAGCAGGCGCCATGAGCGGCCTGACGGACCACCACGGCGAGCGGCTGCCCGTGGGCGTGCTCACGGGCTTTCTGGGCAGCGGCAAGACCACGCTGCTCAGGCAGTGGCTGCAGGACTCGCCCGCGGGCGAGACTGCGGTGCTCATCAACGAATTCGGGGCCGTGGGGCTGGACCATCTTCTGGTGGGCCGCATAGACGCCGACACGGTGCTGCTGGACAACGGCTGCGTCTGCTGCGCCATACGCGGCGAACTCAAGGACGCTTTGTGGCGCCTGCACCAGCGCCGCCTGCGCGGCGAGCTGCCGCCTTTTCAAAGGGTGCTGGTGGAGACCACGGGGCTGGCCGCGCCCGGCCCTGTGATCGCCACCCTGATCGGCGATGCGCAGCTGCGCCAGATCTTCAGGCCGGCCTTCATCTCCACCGTGGTCGATGCGCTGCATGCCCCGTGGCAACAGTCCCAGCGCCCCGAATGGCTGGCCCAGGTCGCGGCGGCCGACCGGCTGTACCTGAGCAAGACCGACCTGGCCACGCCACAGCAGGCCGAGGCACAGCGCGCGCAACTGGCGCAGATCAATCCACTGGCCAGCATCGTCACCTGCGGCCCTGGCGCAGCGGTACCGCCTGCCTGGCAGATGCAGGAATCCCATGCACTGGAAACCGATTGGCTGGCACGCGCCATTGCCGGCACGCCGCGCGGCCGCACGGGCCAGCGCCAGGGCCAGGGTCTGCACGCAGGCGCCCAGGCGTTCTGCCTGGAACTCGACAGCCCGGTGGACTGGTGCGTGCTCACCCTGTGGCTGACCATGCTGCTGCACCGCCATGGCGACCGGCTGCTGCGCCTGAAGGGACTGGTGGCCGTGGCCGCGGATGGCTGGCCGCAGGGGCAGCCCACGGCGCTGCACGGCATGGGCCATCTCATGCACGCCCCCGAGCACTTGCCCGAGTGGCCGGGCGAGGACAGGCGCTCTCGCCTGGTCTTCATCACGGCCGGGCTCGATGAGCAGCAGGTCAGAGCCTCCTGGCAATCGTTCCAATCGTTCTACCGCCTCCACTCGCAGGACAATGGCAGCCAGACCCCGGCAAGTCCCTCACCCCACACTGCGTGAACCTCCACGGCAAGGACCGCAACATGCGCAAGAACGATCCCGAACTGCGTGTCCTCGGCACCTCGGTGACGCTGACCGAAGCCCTGCGCCAGCGTGCGCAGCAGGACCTGGGCATACGCATCCATTTCGAGGTGCTGGACGGCTTCGACGCCCAGCGCCAGGCCGTGATGCGCCAGGACAGCTTCGACCTGTACGACCAGTGGTTCCACAGCGTGGATTTCCTGTGGCCCACCGGCACCCTGCAGCCCATCGACACGGCGCGCCTGACCTGTTGGGACGAGGTCAACGCCCTGCCCCGCACCGGCCGCATCACGCCGCAGGCGGCCTTTGGCGCGGGCTGCAATCCTGTCACGCGCCTGTATGTGCAGGCCGATGGCAGCGTCAGCGATGTGCCCAGCGCGCATATCTCCATGCTGCCGCTCACGCACAACGTCGACAGCTTTGTCTACCTGCCCGCCGCCCTGCCCGCGCTGTTCGACCAGGCCGAGGAAAGCTGGTCCTGGCTGGTCTCCCCCGCCTGCCGAGGGCGCGCTGCGCTGCAGGCCGATGCCGCCATCGGCGCACTGGACGCGGCCCTTGCCCTGCAGGCCAGCGGCGACATGCGTTTCGGCGACATCAGCAACCTGGGGCTGGAGGAAATCGACCGGATGATGGCCGTGCTGCTGCAGCGGCAGGAGTCCGAGCAGTTCCGGGGCTTCTGGGGCAACTACGCCGATGCGGCACGGCTGATGATCGATGCAGGCGTTGCCATCCAGAGCCACTGGTCGCCGGCCATGGGCCACTACCGCGCGGCGGGGCTGGACTACCGCCTGGCCTGTCCGCGCGAAGGCTACCGCGCCTGGTACGGCGGCCTGGGCATCTCCAGCCAGGCCAGGGGCGACACGCTGGACGCCGCCTACCGCTACCTGAACTGGTGGCAATCCGGCTGGCCCGGTGCCGCGATGGCGCGGCAGGGCTACTACATCTCCAACCCGCTGCGCACGCGCGAGCACCTGAGCGCCAGCGAATGGGACTACTGGTACGCCGGCCTGCCCGCCGCCGAAGACCTGCAGGGCACCGACGGCCAGCTCGTGATCCCGCGCGGCAGCGTGCGCGACGGCGGCTCCTACGAGCAGCGCCTGGGCCGCATCGCCGTCTGGAACACCGTCATGGACGAGCACAACTACCTGGTGCGCCAGTGGGCCACGCTGCTGCGCCGTGCGCGCGCCGTATAGTCCTGCCCGATGACGGCCCCGCCGGCGGCGGCACACGCACACGCACACGCAGATGAAGCAGGAATGAGAAGAGCCATACAAGCATCCACGCAGACCGCGCGGGACGAAGAGACCGGCGAGACCGGCGAATCTGGCGATTCCGAGCGCCGGCTGCGCTATGAACTGATACGCCAGCGCCTGCGCCAGGCCATCGTCGAGCAGCGGGTGGCGCCCGGCCTGGTGCTGCTGGAGGGGCCCGTGGCCAAGGTCTTCGGCACCAGCCGCATTCCCGTGCGCAAGGCCTTCGAGCTGCTGCATGCCGAAGGGCTGCTGAGCACCTTCGACGGACGCGGCTACCTGGTCGCCCGGCCCGGGCAGGCCGTGCAGCCCCAGCGCCTGACACTGGACGCGCAGGCCCTGGGCCTGGAGGCGGGCCAGGCCACGATCCACATTCCATCGGAGAGCGAGCGCATCCACGACGAGCTGGAGCAGTCCATCTCCATCGCCATGATCTTCGGGCGCTTTCAGATCGATGAGAGCGCCGCCATGGACCACTTCAACGTCAACCGCGTGGCCCTGCGCGAGGTGCTGAGCCGGCTGGTAGATAGAGGGCTGGTGGAGAAAAGCACCTACGCCGCCTGGCGGGTGGCCGCGCTGACGGCACGCGCGGTGAATCAGGACTTCGAGCTGCTCGCCTTGCTGGCGCCCGCAGCGTTGCGCGAAAGCGGGCCGCGCCTGGACAGGGACCTGCTCGCCAGCCTGCGCCATGGCCTGCAAGGCGCGACGGCGCCAGGTTTTCCGGACGCGCAGGAACCATTGCGCCTGGAACAGCGCCTGGAACAGCGCGTGGAGCAGCACCTGCACGGCGACTTCCTGGCCCGGCATCCCAACGACAAGCTGGTGGGCATGCTGCAGCAGTGCCAGATGCCCTGGCTGATCCACAGCACCTTCTGCCGCATGTTTCCGCAATCGCCCAACCCGCCGCTGACGGAGAACTGCCGGCAGATCGTCGATGCCTTGTGGGAGGGGGAGTACGAGCGGGCCGCACAGGCGCTGCAGGACTATCTGGCCCAGGCGCGCAAGCGCGCCCAGCTGCAGCTCAAGGTGCTGGCCGTGCTGCCTGAGACGCAGCTGCCCGCCTACCTGGTGCGGCAGACCTGATCTTGTGATTCCTGCAGTCGGCTGCCGCTGCCCGGCGCGGCTGGTTGCATGTGGAACCGCTGGTTTGCCTGCCGTTCACCGGGCGTTTACGCAAGCACGGCATATTGGTCGCCCAAAGGACCGCACCGATGAACGCCTTGCGCATCAGCACCACCGTCTTCACCGAAGCCAGATTCTGGAGCCTGGTGGTTTTCTCGGTCGTTCTTCCCTGCGCCATCTACGCGGCCCTGCTGGCCAAGCGCAGCATCTCGCGCACCACGGTGCTGCTGTTCGGGCTGGCCCTGGTGGCCATGGCGGGGGTGGATGTCTACCTGCTGCAAAGCCTGGCATCGGCGGCCCGGCAGACGCCGTCGCTGTCGGACAACGCCATCTTCGTCTCGGAGCTGTCCACGGCGCTGTACCTGCTGCCGGCCATGATTGGCGGGATCGGCGTGAACATGACCTCGCATGTGCTGATACAGCATCTGTTCGATGCGGAGCGCCGGTTCGACAGCAACCGCAAGAACGAGACCACCTGAGCCGGCCGGGCCCCGCCTGGCGCTATCGGACGCTATCGGGAGCAACCGGACTCGGCCCGGTTCAGCCCATCACGTCTTCGGAAAAGAGCTGCCAGCGCCCGCCCGTCTTGCGCCAGTACTGGCGCAGCGGCAGGCCTTCGGCGAAGGCCTTGCTGCTGGCGCGCAGGTTGACCACGCGGATCTCTCCCTTGGCATCTTTCCAGGAATAGATGGACAGGTCCTGCAGCGTCACGCCGGGGCGGTTCAGGTAGGCGGCCAGCCGTTCCTGCGATGCGCGCGAGGCGGGCGACTGCAGCAGGTCCGGCGCGTAGAGCGCGGCCAGCTTGCGCGGGTCGGCCCCGTCCCAGGCGCTCTTCCATTCCTCGACGACACGCACAAAGGCATCTGCCGCCTTCTGCTGGGCCTGGGCCTTGGGGGCCACCCACTGCAGCTTTTCGCGGATCAGCACCGGCGTCTGCCGGTCCACGGTCTGCATGAGCAAGGTGAGGTCGGGGTTGGCCAGCACCAGGCAGCCATCGCTGGCCTCGGGCGCGCGCGAGAACTGGTCGGGCGGCGAGCCATGCAGCCAGATGCCGCTGCCCGAGCGGCCCACGGCCTTGTCCCAGTCGTTGGGAAAGTTGACCGTGAGCGCGCCCTTGCCATAGAACTCCGGCAGCCGGGGTCCAGGGATGTGGCGGCCCACGAAGTAGATGCCCAGCGGCGTGCGCTGGTCGCCTTCCTGCCATTTGTCCGTGCCCAGCTTGCCCACGGAGACATAGAAATCCCCCACCAGCCGCAGCCCGCCCGCCTCATGGGCGAACAGGTACAGCCGTGACTTGCTGGCGTCGATGGCAATCGCATGCCGCACCGACGCGCCCAGCATCAGGAACTCGCCGGGAACGGAGCCCGCGGGCGGCGCGCCGCTGTCGGCATGCAGGCGGCGCTTGAGTTCGTTTTGCAGATCCTGCAGCTGGGCCTGCGTGGGACTGGCCGGGCCTTCCAGCCGCGCGACACTGCCCACGGACAGGTTGTGCCGCACCAGCACGCCCTGGCCCGGATGGCCGGGAGCGGAGGAGGCGGCGACGGGCGTGCCCGCCAGCACCTCGCCGGCACGGCCGGTCTTGAAGCGCAGCAGGTCGGCATACACCAGCTGGGCTGCACGGAAATTGGGAACCTCGGCGGTGAGATCGCCGGCGGCCTTCAGCGCGCCGTCCAGATCCCGCTGCTCCACCTGGCGGATGATGGCCAGCAGGCGGGCCTCCGCCTGGCTTTGCTGTGCGGGGGCGGCGGCCTTGGCATGGGTGGCTGCCACGGCAGCGGCACCGCCCGCCGTGGCCACCGCAGCGGCGGCCAGGGCGGGCTTGCCCGATGCCGCGCGCAGCCTGGCTGCGCCCGCCTTGCCGGAGGCAGGCTTGGAGGAGACAGGCTTGGCAGCTGCCGTTTTGGAGGCCTTGGCCTTGGCCTGCTTGGCATGGGCCACCGGGCTGAAGGACACCGCGGACAGCGCGACCAGCAGCACGGCCACCCCGGCGGCCCGCGCATGCAGGCGCAGCAGGCCGGTGGGTGGCAGTGCCAGGGGACGCGCTTTTTCAGGCATCAGGAGCCGGTTCCTTCATGGGTGATGCGCCATTGTCCCTTTTCGCGCTGCATGCGCAGGGTCTTGCGGGTAGTGGTCTTGAGCGCGCCCGATGCGTAGTACTGGCGGAACTGGGCCGTGGCCTTGTCGCCATCCACGGTCACCTTCAGGTCGCGCACATTGACGACGATGGCGGTGCGGCCAACGATGCGCTGGCGGCGCTGTTCCTTCCACTTGGCCAGGCTGCTGCCATCGGCCGGGGAGAAGTGGTCGCTGTAGGCGTCCAGGTAGCGGTCCATGTCCTGGCCGGCCCATGCGGTGGACCAGGCCTTGACGGCGGCTTCCACTTCCTGCGCGGCAGCCGATTGTGCGGCCTTCTTCTCATCGACGGCAGGCGCTGCCTTGGCAGGCTCGGCGGCGGCTGCGGTGGCCGGAGCAGCGGCCTTGGCCGCTGCCTGCCTGGCTTCCTCGGCCGCGCGGGCCTTGTCCTGTGCTGCCTGCGCTGCCTGAGCTGTCTTTTCCTGGGCCAGCTTGGCCTCTGCCGCCTTGGCTTCCGCCGCCTTGGCCTGGGCCAGCTTGGCTTCTGCAGCCTTGGCCTCGGCAGCCTTCGCTTCTGCAGCCTTGGCTTCCGCCGCCTTGGCCTGGGCGGCCTTGGCATCGGCGGCCTTCACTTCAGCGGCCTTGAATTCGGCAGCCTTGGCCTCTGCGGCCTTGGCTTCGGCGGCGCGGGTCTCGGCCAGCTTGGCGTCGGCTTCGCGGGCCTGGGCGGCCTTGGCATCGGCCACCTTGGTCGAGGCGGCCGTTGCCGTTGCCGTGGCCTGGGCCGTCTTGACCTGGGCGCCGCCCTGCTTGGGGAAGATCTGCGTGATCAGGGCCAGCTTGGGCTGGATGGCCTGGCGCGATCCGTCCAGCTGCAAGGCCTTGGCATAGGCATCGCTGGCCATGCGCGCATACAGGTCGCCCAGGTTCTCATGCGCCGTGGCGTAGCTGGGGTTGGTGCGAATGGCCTGCTCCAGCACTTCCGAGGCTTTGCGCTCCTGGCCCTCGGCAGCGTAGAGCACGGCCAGGTTGTTGTAGGGCTCGGGCAGGCTGGGGTAATCACGGGTCAGCGCCGTGAAGATCTTGATGGCCTGGGCGTTCTGGCGCTGCTCCGCGGCGATCACGCCCTGCAGAAAGCGCATCTGCACATCGGCCGGGTTCTGCTTGAGGTAGGCCTCGGCCTGCTTGGCGGCCTGGGGCGCCTTGCCCTGCTCCAGCAGCCGGGAGACCTCGTCCACCGCCTCCTGCGACGCATGGGCAAACGCCCCGCACAAAGCGGCCCCCAGGCTGAAGGCGGCAATGGCCACAGGTCGGGCTATCCGCAAATAGGTACGACCCGGCACTCGCGACGGAACTCTGGACGAAATCAGCATATGGGCGCTCTCTACGCAATGAAAGTTGGAAGACGGGCCTGTTCGCTTTTGGGCTTCTTGCACACGCCGATATGCGCCTGCAGCCAAAAGCCAGCGATTTTATAGGCGAAAGCCACCTTGCCCCGCTGCATGGGTCCTTGAGACAAGGGCCATGAAACACGGCGCAAAGCCTGCTCCGAGGTAACGGAGCGGACCGGGCGGCGTTACGTAACGTGTGCCGTAACAGACCGTTGCTGAGACATTGTGATCAATAACAAAAACCATACAAATCAATATCTTAGGAAGATTCCTAGGCCATCCAGACCTGCCGCCGGCACATGGCATGCATGTTGCACAAAAGGGCTCGACAGATTTCACGGCTTCCAAGCCACCGTCTGACCTTGTCGTTTCAACCCTTGTCTGGAGAGAGCAAATGACCGCCCAATCGATGCAGCCCACTGGCAACACCACCGTCAGCCCCGTGCAGTTTGCTGACCAGCAGCCCTCCACCGTTGTGCTTGCACAGCTGGGCACATCGAACACGCAGCCCGGCGCGGCTGCGGTGCTCATGCCCCGGGGCGCCGGTCCCGCCACGATGTCCCAGGTCAGCCCGGGCGTGCAGATAGTGCGCAACGGAGAAACCCTGATGGCCCAGCCCGGCAGCGCGCTGCAGGTGGGCGACAAGATCATCGTGCCCGCCGACGGCAGCGCCAAGGCGCTGTTCCAGGGCAAGGACGGCCAGACCCTGGTCGGCACCTTCGAGGGCGGCACGCAGGCCACGCTGACCCAGCGCGACGGCGACGGCGCCGGGGCCATGGTGCTGGACCTGGCCTCTGGCAACGTCCAGGTGGCACCCGCCAATGACGGCGACGCCCTGGGCCTGATCGTCACCAAGGAAAGCGCCGCAGCCGCAGCCGGTGGCTCCGTGCTCAGCGACTTCCTGCTGGCCGGCCTGATCGGCGCGGGCGGCGTGGGCCTGATCGCAGCAGCCAACAGCAGCGACGACGATCCGGCGCCCCCGCGCCCGACCGACCCCACCAACCCGACGAATCCGACGGATCCCACGAACCCGACCAACCCCACGAACCCGACAAACCCCACCAATCCGACGGACCCCACGAATCCGACCAATCCCACGAACCCGACAAATCCGACCAATCCTACGAATCCGACCAATCCCACGGATCCTACGAACCCGACCAACCCCACCAATCCAACAAACCCAACGAACCCGACCAATCCGACGGACCCCACGAATCCGACCAATCCCACGAACCCGACAAATCCGACCAATCCTACGAATCCGACCAATCCCACGGATCCCACGAACCCAACCAACCCTACGAACCCGACCAATCCGACCAACCCTACGGATCCCACGAACCCGACCAATCCGACCAACCCCACGGATCCCACGAACCCGACCAACCCCACGAACCCGACCAATCCGACCAATCCCACGGATCCCACGAACCCCACCAATCCCACGAACCCGACCAATCCGACCAACCCCACGGATCCTACGAACCCGACCAATCCCACGAACCCCACCAATCCGACCAACCCCACGGATCCTACGAACCCGACCAACCCCACCAATCCCACGGATCCGACGAACCCGACCAACCCGACCAACCCCACGGACCCCACCAATCCGACGGATCCCACGGACGGCCATGGCCTGATCACCTCGGTGCAGGACGTGGTGGGTGCGCTGTCGGGCGGCACGGTGGCCGGCCCGGTGGGCAACCTGATCGATACGCTGGTCAATCCCGGCAGCGGCACGCTGTCCGGGGTGACAGGCCTGCTGGAGAGCCTGACCAGCACCAATGGCGGGCCGCTGGGCGTGCTGACCGAGCTGGTGGACGGCCTGGTCAATATCCAGAACCAGGGCCTGGAGCCCCTGATCAGCACGCTCAATGAGCTGCTCAAGGGCCTGGACGAAGCGGGTTCCGGCGGCTCCATCGGTACGGTAGTGGACAACGTGCTCGGCGGCCTGCTCGACGAAGACGGTGCGCTGGGCGGCCTGCTGGCCGGCGTGGGCGGACTGCTGGGCGGCCTGGTGGGCGGCGGAACGGGCAATCCTCCCGGCACGCCGGACAGCGGCGTGGTCACCTCCGTGCAGGACGTCGTGGACGGCCTGCTGGGCGGCACCGTGGCGGCCCCCGTGGGCCAGTTGCTCGATGCGCTGACCAACCCCACGGACGGACTGCTGTCCACCGTGACCGGCGCGCTGGAGAACCTGACCAATGTGGAAGGCGGCCCGCTGGGCGTGCTGACCGAGCTGGTCAATGGCCTCACCCAGGTGGACGGCGAAGGCCTGGCCCCCGTGATCGGCACGCTCAACGAGCTGATTGCCGGTCTGGGCAACGGCCTGGGCGAAGATGGGCTGGGCGGACTGGTCGGCAGCCTGCTGGGCGGCCTGGTGCCCGGTGGCGGCACGGGCGGTGGCACGGGTGAAGGCCTGGTCACCACGGTCCAGGACGTGGTGGACGGCCTGCTCGGCGGCACCGTCGCAGCCCCTGTGGGCCAACTGCTGGATGCGCTTACCAATCCCACCGATGGCACGGCCTCGGTCGTCACCGGCCTGCTGGAAGGCCTGACCAGCGTGGACGGCGGCCCCCTGGGCGTGCTGACCGAACTGGTCAACGGCCTGACCCAGGTGGACGGCCAGGCCCTGCAGCCGGTGATCGGCACCCTCAACGGCCTGATTGCCGGCCTGGGCAACGGCCTGGGCGAGGGCGGCATCGGCGAGCTGGTGGACGGCCTGCTGGGCGGCCTGATCCCAGGCGGCACGGGCGGCGGCAGCGGCGACGGCCTGGTCACCACGGTCCAGGACGTGGTGGACGGCCTGCTCGGCGGCACCGTCGCAGCCCCCGTGGGCCAACTGCTGGATGCGCTGACCAATCCCACCGATGGCACGGCCTCGGTCGTCACCGGCCTGCTGGAAGGCCTGACCAGCGTGGACGGCGGCCCCCTGGGCGTGCTGACCGAACTGGTCAACGGCCTGACCCAGGTGGACGGCCAGGCCCTGCAGCCGGTGATCGGCACCCTCAACGGCCTGATTGCCGGCCTGGGCAGCGGCCTGGGTGAAGGCGGCATTGGCGAGCTGGTCAGCGGCCTGTTGGGTGGCGACGGCGGCCTGCTGGGCGGCGTGATCGGCGGCGACGGTGGCTTGCTGGGCGGCGTGCTTGGCGATGACGGCCTGGTCGGCGGTCTGCTGGGTGGCGACGGTGGCCTGCTGGGTGGTGTGCTTGGCGATGACGGCCTGGTTGGCGGTCTGCTGGGCGGCGATGGTGGCCTGCTGGGCGGCGTGCTTGGCGACGACGGCCTGGTCGGCGGCCTGCTGGGCGGCCTGGTTCCGGGCGGCGGCACAGGCAGCGGCGACGGCCTTGTCACCACGGTGCAGGACACCGTTGGCGACCTGCTCGGCGGCACGGCCGGCGCCCCTGTGGGCCAGGTGCTGGATGCGCTGATCGACCCCGGCACCGGCGCCCTGTCCGTGGTCACGGGCCTGGTGGAAGGCGTGACCCAGGTCAACGGTGGTCCGCTGGGTGTGGTGACGGACCTGGCCAACGGCCTGACGCAGATCCCGGGCCAGGCACTGCAGCCGGTGATCGGCACCGTCAACGGCGTGCTGGCCGGCCTGACGGGCGGCGATGGCCTTCTGGGTGGCGTGGTCGGCGGTGACGGCGGCCTGCTGGGTGGCGTGCTCGGCGACAACGGCCTCGTCGGCGGTCTGCTGGGTGGCGACGGTGGCCTGCTGGGCGGCGTGCTTGGCGGTGACGGCGGCCTGCTGGGTGGCGTGCTTGGCGAAGACGGCCTGGTCGGCGGTCTGCTGGGTGGCGACGGTGGCCTGCTGGGCGGTGTCCTTGGCGGCGATGGAGGCCTGCTGGGTGGCGTGCTTGGCGATGACGGCCTGGTTGGCGGCCTGCTGGGCGGCGATGGCGGCCTGCTGGGTGCAGTGCTTGGCGAAGACGGCCTGGTCGGCGGCCTGCTGGGCGGCCTGGTTCCGGGCGGCGGCACAGGCAGCGGCGACGGCCTTGTCACCACGGTGCAAAACACCGTTGGCGACCTGCTTGGCGGCACGGCCGGCGCCCCTGTGGGCCAGGTACTGGATGCGCTGATCGACCCCGGCACCGGCGCCCTGTCCGTGGTCACGGGCCTGGTGGAAGGCGTGACCCAGGTCAACGGCGGTCCACTGGGCGTGGTGACGGACCTGGCCAACGGCCTGACGCAGGTCCCGGGCCAGGCACTGCAGCCGGTGATCGGCACCGTCAACGGCGTGCTGGCCGGCCTGACCGGCGGCGATGGCCTGCTGGGTGGTGTGGTCGGCGGCGACGGCGGCTTGCTGGGTGGCGTGCTCGGCGATGACGGCCTGGTCGGCGGTCTGCTGGGTGGCGACGGCGGCCTGCTGGGCGGCGTCCTTGGCGGCGATGGCGGCCTGCTGGGTGGCCTCACGGGCGGACTGACGGGCGGCTCCGGCCTGGTCGGCGGCCTGCTCGATACGGTAGTGGGCGACAACGGCATCGTTGGCGGACTGCTGGGCGGCGACGGCGGCCTGCTGGGCGGCCTCACTGGCGGTCTGACGGGCGGCTCCGGCCTGGTCGGCGGGCTGCTCGACACGGTGGTGGGCGACAACGGCATCGTTGGCGGACTGCTGGGCGGTGACGGCGGCCTGCTGGGTGGCCTCACGGGCGGATCGGGCCTGGTCGGTGGCCTGCTGAACACCGTGACGGGCGACAACGGCATCGTCGGCGGGGTGCTCAACACCGTGGCCGGTGACAACGGCGTCGTCAGCGGCGTCGTCAGCGGCGTGCTGGACACGGTGGCAGGCAACAACGGCATCGTCAGCGGCGTGCTCGACACCGTGGCCGGTGGCAGCGGCATCGTCAGCGGCGTGGTCAACACCGTGGCCGGCGACAACGGTGTCGTCAGCGGGCTGGTCAACACGGTGGCTGGTGACCACGGCATCGTCAGCGGCGTGGTCAATACCGTGGCGGGCGACAACGGTGTCGTCAGCGGGCTGGTGAACACCGTGGCTGGCAACAACGGAATCGTCAGCGGCGTGGTCAACACCGTGGCGGGCGACAACGGAATCGTCAGCGGCGTGGTCAACACCGTGGCCGGCGACAACGGAATCGTCAGCGGCGTGGTCAACACCGTGGCCGGCAACAACGGCATCGTCAGCGGCCTGCTGGGTGGCGGCAGCAGCGGCGGCGGCCTGCTGGGCGGGCTGCTGGGGGGATCGTCCGGCGGCGGGCTGCTCGGTGGCCTGCTGGGTGGCACATCGCACGCGGCAGCGGCCTCGGTCGCCGAGCTGGATCCGATTGCCACCTCCATCAGCAGCCATGCCAGCAGCACGGCCGATGCAGCAGCCAGCGTGCTGACGCAGCAACTGCACCACAACACCCTGCTCTGAGCGGCCGCGGCGCCTGCGGGCGCCGCATCCATCCCCTGCGCCGCCGCCCCACGGTGGCGGCGCACGTCCCAGGAGATCCTCCATGTCACACACTTTCAGGCTGTGCACCATCGTGCTGCTGGCCGCAGGGCTGGCCGCCTGCGGATCCACCGCCACCACCAGCACGCAGCGTTCCGAGCACCACTACGCCTTCGGCAAGGCCCCGGCCCCGGCCCCGGCGCCGGCAAGCTCCGGCGTCGCGCCCGTGGTGGCCACCACGCAGGCCGACCAGCGCGGGCCCGCCAACGTCGCCCACATCGTCTACTTCGACTTCGACGCATACACCATCCGCAACAGCGACCGGGCCATCGTGGAAAGCCATGCGCAGTGGCTGCGCAGCAATCCCGGGCGCTCGGTGATGCTGCGCGGCCATACGGACAGGCGCGGCGGCATCGAATACAACCTGGCGCTCGGCCAAAAGCGTGCCGACGCGGTGCGCAACAGCCTGCAGCTGCTGGGGGTGAACCCGGCCCGCGTGGAGTCCGTCAGCTACGGCAAGGAGCGGCTGGCCGACGAAGGCACGAGCGAAGAAGCCCACCAGCGCAACCGGCGCGTGGAATTCGACTACCGCTGAGCCGCCGCGCTCCGCATCCGCCTGCCGCCGGGCCGCCATGAAGGAACAGATCCGCACGCGGTCGGTGCACCGCGGCCCGGCGTCCCGTCCCCACGGGAAGAGCAGCCTCCCAATGACCCTGACCGAGGCCGAGAGCATGTTGTCGCAGCAATTGGCAAATGGCCTGGAGTACCTGGCACGGCACATGGTGCTGCTGCCCGAACCCTACCCCGGCTGCATTCTTTTCTTCACGGTGTCGGCCGAGAACAAGGTTGCCTCCGTCTTCCACGTGCGCGCCACCACGCTGGAGGCTGCCTGGCGCGAGGGTGCGACACGCGTGCGCCAATGGGCCTGGGCCCGCAAGCGTGACGAGGTCGATCTGCGCATCGACTGGGCGCAGGACATCACGCCGCTGAAGGCGGACAGTCCGCTGCCGGACTGCAGCGCCTGGACCCAGGCGCCCATGCGCTCCCTGGCCCTGGCAGATGCCAGCCTGGAGCGTGCGCAGCTGCTGCAGCCCCTGCTGCCAGATCCGCACCCGCTGGGCAGTGAAACAGGCAGCGCGCAACGGCCCCTGCACCCGCCCTGCCTGCTGCTGCACCTGCGCGGCATCTATATCAGCGGGGAGCAGCCCGCCCTGGCCGTGCCGCGCACCGACCCGCCCGAGCAGCGCCTTTGGCCCCACCTCGTGCCCGTGCACGCTGCGCTGCAGCAACTTCTGGCGCAGCAGGGCACGGACGGAAGCTGGCCCGGTTGCGGGGATGTCTGCGACCACCTGGGCGTGACCTACGCCCTGCTGCAGGCCCAGCGCCATGCGGGCAGCGCCGCGCTGGCGCAGGCCATTGCGCTGGCCGTGGACCATGTCGAGCAACGGCTGCAGCCATTGCCCGGCGACTGCATGCCCAGCGCGCTGGCCATGCTGGTGCTGGCCCGCCACCTGCGCAACAGCTTTGTCCTGGGGCAGGGAGCCGACAGCCAGGCCCGCGCCCGCATTCCGGCGCTGATGGATCCGCTGGCGGAAAGCCTGCTGTCCATGGCTGCCGCTTCGGCCAGCACCACCAAGGCTGCCGCCGCTGCCGCCAATGCCGCTGAAGCCGGCACCCCCCGCTCCGGCCAGCCCATGCTGACCTGGGCCGAGCTGGCCATGCATGTCTATGCAAGCTCGCGCCCCCCCACCAGCGACAGCCCCACGCTGCGCGCGGCGCGCAGCGCCCTGCCCGACACGGCGGCCCTGCCTGCCGCCTTCCTGCAGGCCGCGCTGCCGCAGCTGCTGGGCATGGAGGGCGGCAATGACGGCAATGACGGCAATGACGGCAATGGCGATGATGGCGATGATGGCGACGATGGCGACGATGGCGAAAGTGTCGACAAGGCAGGCGCCCTTTGTGCACGCTGGATAGGCATTGCCCTGGTCGAGAGCCTGCAGCTCGACGCAGGCCTGGAGCCGCAGCCCACCGACCTGCTGCGCCAATGGCAGATCAGCCTGCAGCGCCATCTGCAAGGCATGGCCCAGCGCGCCATCTGGCCTGAGCAGGCGCTGTACCTGCCGCCCGCCCGGCGCCGCCATGCAGCCTTTACCGATGCAAGCCTGCGCCAGGTGCTGCAGTCCCCGCGCGAAATCGCCTGGCTGCTGGCATCCAGCCTGGCAGGCCTGGAACTGCTGGACGCTCTGACCCAGGCACTGCGCGCGGCCACCAGCCATGCCGCTGCCGAATCCGGGGAAGACGCGCTGCCTGCGCAGGCAGGCCACGGCTTGAGCGCGGGTGACAGCCCCGCCAAAGCTTCCCCGCCCTCGCCATCACTCTCCATCACGCCACGGGCCGATGAGACTGCGGGCCAGCCGGCTTTTCGGCCCACAGCGGGCTCCATGTACCCGCCCATGTCCTGGGACAGAGCTTCCCTGGCCGAACTGATGAACGGGCGCTGGCTGGATGCAACGACGGAGCCCGGCACAGATCCCAGCACCGATAGCGGCACAGATAGCGGCACCGGCTGCGCGGGATTGGATGCCAGCCGCCTGCACCACCAGCCCGGCGCCGCCGTGCTGGTGCGGCGTGCGGGCATGGCCCTGGGCGTGCAGGCTGCGGCCCTGCCCACGCTGCGCGCCTCGGCGCTGATCAGCAGCAGCCCGCAGGGCCTGCTGGACCACGGCGTGCCGGTGCTGCATGTGCCTGATATGGAAGAGGGCCTGCGCAATCTGGCGCAGGCGGCCCGCCGCCGCATCCAGTCGCCCGTGGTCGCCGTCAGCGGCTGCGTGGGCAAGACCTCCACCCTGGGCATGATGCGCCAGTGCCTGCAGGACGGGGGAGACGCGCGTGGCGATGCCCTGCTGTCCCAGGGCACGGCGCTGCAGATGATCAATTGGAGCGAGGCCTCGCCCTGCGCCCTGCTGGAGCTGCCATTGCAGGCACTGCGTGGCGACCTGCCGCTGATTGACCCAGATATTCTGGTTATTACTAATCTTTCAATAAATAACACCCCCCATTCAGGGGAGTCCGAGCCCTCCGGACAGGCCGGTCTGTCCGGTGAAAGAAAATACGAAGCATTGCAGGAAGTGCTTGAAGCCATGCAGCTCATGCACAAAGGCAGTGCGCTGGTCACCGATCAGGACATAGGTGAAAACCCCAGTGTTATTGAGCATGCCAAACGCATGGGACTGCGCCTGATCACGTTTGGCCCCCATTGCAATGCACAGGTCCGTGAAATGGGGTTTCACAATGGAAATCTGCAAATAGGCATGGGCAGCCTGCGCCTGGGCATTTCCCTGCAATCCGACGGCCACCACATGGCACTCAATGCGCAGGCGGCCCTGGCGGCCCTGCATGCATTGGGCTATGCGCCCGCACAGGTGCAGGCCTCCCTGGCCCATTGGCAGCCCATGATCGGAGCCGGGCAGCCGCAGCTCCTGCCCAGTGGAATCTGCCTGCTGGACCACAGCCTGAGCAACCACTTACTGTCCATGACGGCTGCATTTTCCCAGCTGCAGTCGGTCGCTCCCCATGTGAGCAGAAGGCTGATCGTGCTGGCGGGCATACAGCCCGGCCAGGCCAGCATCGACGCAGCGCAGCTGGCCCTGGAGCCGCTGGTGCGGGATGCCCAGGCCCGGCGCGTGCTGCTGTATGGGGAGCCGCTCAGGCCGCTGGCGGCAGCCTTGGGCGATCTTTTGCACGTCAATTGGTATGACGATCTGAATCAGCTGATTTGCTCGCTGCTGAGAACTACCCATAAAGGCGATACGGTTTTGTTGGCCGGCCGCGCCACGACCAATCTTGCCCTGGCGGCCGATGCCATACGAGATAGTTTCAGTGGGCACGGGGGCCATTTAATAGCGTCTATTCAGGCGCCCTGCTTTGATCCACATCAAAAACAAATGAACATGCATTCTTGATTGAATAAAACTTATAGAGGGCTGTATATAACTCGCTACAGTGTTTGTGAAACGAGTACCTTTACATTTTGTAAAGATGCTTACTAAGCCCATCAGAACATGATCCGATACCTTCTTCCCCGTCAGTTGGCCAAGGCCACGGCGATGCCGTCGGGAACGGAGACGGTGGGGGCTTTTGCATCTGCCATCGCCGAGTCCTTCGACCGGGCTGCGCACCAGCTGCGCCGGGCGGGCTGGCTGTCGCTGCCCATCAGCCTGCTGGGCCTGCTGCCGTCCATCTTCCTGCTGCAGGTCTACAACCGCGTCATTGCGCGTGGCGGCACCGCCACCCTCACGGCCATGGTGGCGGGCGTGCTGTTCTTCCTGGGCGTGGAATGGTGGCTGCGGCGCAGGCGCGCCCGCGCCCTGCGCGAAGCCGGCGCCATCATCGACCGCGATGTGTCCCAGGCGCTGATGCACTCCATGCTGCGCCACCCGCTGGCCGCGCTGGAGCAGCGCTCCTCCAGCCAGTGGCTGCAGCTGTTCCGCGACGTGAGCGCCATGCGCTCGGGCATGTCCGGGGGCCTGGCGACCTCGCTGCTGGACCTGCCCATGGCCCTGCTGGCCCTGGTCGTCATCGGCATCATTGCCTGGCCCGTGCTGCCGGTGATCCTGGTGGCCATGCTCATCATGGGCGTGCTGGCCTGGTGGTGGGCCGACGAGGTGCGCAGCGGCCGCGTGGAGGAAATCGCCCAGGCCCGCATGCTGGACCGGGGCACGGCCGAGATCTGCAATGCCCGCGCCACGCTCAAGGTGCTGGGCTACGACGCCGCCGCACGCCAGAACTGGCAAAGCGGCTATGACCGCTGGCTGGCCGAGAGCTTTGGCAAGAACGGCGAGATGGAAAACGCACGCGAGGCCAGCACCGTGCTGCTGACGCTGTTCTCCATTGCCGTGATCACCGTGGGCGCCATTGCCATCAACGCGCAGTGGATGAGCATCGGCAGCCTGATGGCCGTGAACCTGCTGTCGGGCAAGGCGCTGGGCCCCATCTCGCAACTGGCCAGCAACTGGCGCTCGCTGGCCCATGCCAACGAGGCCGCACGCCGCCTGCAGGCCGTGCTGGAGGAACCCGTCGAGGCCATGACCGACACCGTGGACCTGCCCCGGCCCCAGGGCCGGCTGCGCCTGGACCAGGCAAGCTTCCACTACCCGGGCGGCCATGTGGCGCTGGAGCAGGCATCGCTGGAGATCGGCCCCGGCGGGCTGCACGCCATCGTGGGGCGCAACGGCGCCGGCAAGTCCACCCTGGCCAAGCTGCTGGCCGGCCTCTACCAGCCCACGCAGGGGCGCATCTTCATCGATGAATACGACATGGCCCAGTTCCCGCGCGCCGAGCTGGGCCGCTGGATAGGCTGCCTGGCCCAGCAGGTGTACTGGTTCAGCGGCCCCATCGTGGACGGGCTGCGCATGGTCAACCCCGATGCCGACGACCACAAGATCGTCACCGCCTGCCAGATCTCGGGCGCGCACGGCTTCATCAGCCGCCTGCCCCAGGGCTACCAGACCGTGCTGGGCGAAGGCGGCGCGGGCCTGTCGGCCGGCGAGCTGCGCAAGCTGGCCCTGGCCCAGTTGTTCCTGCGCAACCCCTCGGTGCTGATCCTGGACGAGCCCAGCAACGACCTGGACTTCGAGAGCGAAACCGCGCTGCTGCAGACGCTGCGGCAGATTGCGCTCAAGCACACGGTCATCGTCGTCACGCACTCGCTGCGCGTGGCCTCCATGGCCCAGCACCTCTACCATGTGCGCGGCGACGGCGGCATCGAGCATGGCTCGCCCCAGCTGCTGCTGCCCCAGCTGTTCGGCTCGGCGCGCGAGCCTGCGGCTCCCGCAGCACCCGCTGCGTCCACAGCCCCCGCAACGCCGGCCGACCCGGCCCCGCATGCCGATCACCCCGCCGTGGCGCAGGAGCTTGCCTCATGAGGGCCGGGCGCTACGACGACCTCCCCCTGGTGCTGCGCCAGTCGAGCGAAGCGCAGGCGGCCGTGCACGGCCAGCCGCCTGCGGACGCGTCCGGCGCAACGCCCCCCACCCCTGGCCGAACCGCCCTGGCGCGGGGCAAGTGGCTGCTCGTCATTCCCGTCGCCGCCCTGGTGGTCACCGGCCTGTTCTATCCGGTGGAGAACGTGGTGGTCGCCAGCGGCCAGGTCATCCCTTCCGACCGCGTGCAGACCGTGCAGCATCTGGAAGGCGGCATCGTCACCGCCGTCCATGTGCGCGAAGGCCAGGCCGTGACCCAGGGCCAGCCGCTGCTGGAAATCGACCTGGGCAGCAACAGCCTCAACCTCGAACAGCTCACCGCCCGCATGGCCACGGCCCAGGCCGTCAAGGCGCGTCTGGGCGCGGAAAGCCAGGGCCGGCCGCTGCAGCGCACCGCCTTCCCCGCCGACCTGGACGCGCAGGTGGTCCAGGCCGAACTGGGCGCCTTCTCGGCACGCGCGCTGGAGCACCAGGGCAGCCTTGCCGCAGCCCAGGCCCAGCTGCAGCAGGCGCGCGGCGACGTGGCCCAGGTGCAGGCGCGCATCGAGGGGCTGGAGACCAATCTGCGCCTGCACCAGCAGGAAGCCTCCATTGCCGGCCAGCTCGCCTCCGAGCAGCTGATAGGCCAGCTGGAAGTGCTGGACAAGCAGCGGGCGCTGGAGCAGGTGCGGGCCGAGCTGGCTGCCTCGCGCCAGACGCTTTTCAGCAACCGCGCCAAGATCGAGCAGGCCCAGGCCAAGCTGCAGGAGACCCAGGGCGCCTTCCGCCGCCGCGCCTCCGACGAGCTGGCCCAGACCGAACGCGAGCTGGCCAGCCTCAACGAAGACCTGGTCCGCGCCCGCACCCAGCGCACGCGCACGGCCGTGCTGGCGCCCACCAGCGGCTTCGTCAAGGGCCTGCGCAGCTCGGGCGCAGGCTGGGTGGTCAAGCCCGGCGAGCCCATCCTCGAAATCGTTCCGGACAAGGACGAAGTCATCGTCGAGGCGCGCCTGAGCCCCGCCGACCGTGGCTATGTGCACCCCGGCCAGGCCACCCGGGTGAAGATCTCGGCCTACGACTTCCTGCGCTACGGCTCGGTGCCCGGCCAGGTCACCCTGGTGGCGGCCGATGCCGACCGCGATCCCAACCTGGCCGACTCGCCCTCGTACTTCCGCATCCAGGCCAGCCTGGAGCAGCCCTGGGTGGGCCGCACCGACAACCGCATCACCACCGGCATGCAGGCCGAACTCGACCTGCTGCTGGGCCACGAACCCTTTATCTGGTATTTGCTGCGGCCCGTGCTGCGCATCCAGAGCGAAGCCTTCCGGGAGCCCTGATGCCAGGCCGCCCGACCTCCCCTTCCATGGGCTGGCACGCCCGCTGCCACGCCCGGCTGCGCCAGCTGCTGGCCGCTGCCTGCTGCCTGTCCGCACTGCAGGCGCTGCAGGCCGCTGCCGCGCCCGTGGCTGCGGCGGACAGGGACCTTGATACGGACATCGGCATGGTTGCCGCAGCCGCACCCGCACCCGCATCCACATCCGCAAACACGGCCGCAGCCGCACCGGACCCCGTGGTCCTGCGCCTGGCCCAGCACCTCACGCCCGGCACCCTGGCCAGCGACGGCGGGCAGCGCCGCCTGCTCGATGCCCTCTACGCCCTGATCGACGAATACCCCGACGTGCGCAAGGCCCGCGCCGCGCTGGAATCGGCCGGGCATGACGTGAACACCGCGCGCGGCGCGCGCTGGCCCACCTTCAAGGTGGGCACCAACACGGGCGATGCCAAGCTGCGCCGGGGCCGCGAGTCCTACACCGCCGTCAACGCCGAAGTGCGCATGGCCCTGCTGGACGGCGGCGCCATCGGCGCGGGCATCCGCTCGGCCGAATCGCAGGAGGCGGCCCAGGGCAGCGTGCTCTACGGCACGCGCCAGAACGTGCTGCTGGAGGCGCTGACCGCCCTGCTGGAGCTGCACCGCTTCGAGGACAAGGCGCGCGTGGCGGCCGAGTCGGCGCGCATCATCGGCCAGCTCGCGCGCATCGAGGAGCGCCGCGCCGAACTGGGCGCCGTGGGCCGCAACGACCTGCGCCAGGCCGCCTCGCGCCAGGCCGGTGCCCTGGCCCAGCAGCACGCGCTGGAGTCGCAGCGCATGGATGCGCAGGCCCGCTTCACGCGCTACTTCGGCTTCACGCCCCAGCCCGGCTGGCTGCCCCAGCTCAACGTGCCCGTGCAATGGATGCCGGCCAACGAGGACTCGGCCCTGCAGGCCTCCGAAGCCGTCAGCCCCGAGCTGCAGGAGATGGAGCAGCAGATCGAGAAGGCCCGCGCCGAAGTGGACCGCAGCAAGTCCCAGCGCTTTCCCACGCTGGCCGCCGTGGTGGCCCACACGCGCGACCCCAGCGGCGTGCTCTATGCCGAGGGCACGCGCTACGGCGTGGAGCTGAGCTGGAACTTCGGCAACGGCTTCGAGCTGCGCGACCGCATCCTCAAGGCCATCAACGAACTGCAGGCCCAGGAAGCGCAGCAGGAAACCGTGCGCCGCCAGGTGCGCGAAACCGCCTCCGCCGCCTGGGGCCGCACCCAGTCCGGACGCCAGCGCGAAAGCCAGCTGGCCGACGCCGTGCGCGAGGCGCGCGCCGCCTTCGAGGGGCGCCGCCGCCTGCTCGAAGTCGGCCGCGGCAGCCTGGCCCAGGTGCTGGACGCCCAGCTGGACATGCAGCGCCTGCTGCTGGACGAGGCCGACGCCATCTACGACCAGCGCATCAACGAACTGCGCCTGGCACGCACCACCGGCCGCCTCCTGCCCCAGGACCCGCCCGACCATTGGCTGAACGCGCTGTTCACCCCGCAAAAACCGATTCCGGCAGGTGGTGGCGCGCCAGGCACTGCCCCCATGGACGAGCCCGGGAACGCACCCGGCCCTGCGCCCGACATCCAACCCGGCCCTGCGCCCTCGCGCAGCCGCCCCGAACCCCAGGACGCTGCCGTGGCCACCCTGTCCGCCAGCGCCATGCCCCAACGAATACAGCTGCGCCTTGAGCAGCAGTTGCGCCCCGTTTCAGACGCTTTTCCAACCACCGCCTCGCGACAGCAGTGGTGAAGTGAGAAGCGGCAGGTGAGGTTTCCCGTGCAGCGGCCGGCTTCTGCCCATCGCCAGCCGCCGCCATCGACAACGATGGGCTTTTGCAACCGAAAGGACGATGCCATGACCGACATCATCAAGAACTTCTGGAAAGACGAAGAAGGCGCCACCGCCATCGAGTACGGCTTGATCGCCGGCCTCATCGCCGTGGGGATCGTGGTGGGCGCCACCGCGCTCGGCACCAATCTGAATGGGCTGTTCACCCGGATCGCCACCAAGCTCACCGGCTTCGTTCCCTGAGCGCCGGCTCCGGCGCGATCTGGCCGGGCTCGGGCGGTGCTTGCCTCCGCCCCCGGCGCCAAGGCATTTTGCAAACCGAAAGGACCATGCCATGACCGAAATGATCAAGAACTTCTGGAAAGACGAGGAAGGCGCCACCGCCATCGAATACGGGCTGATCGCCGGCCTGATTGCCGTGGGCATCGTCGTGGGCGCCACCGCGCTGGGTACCGATCTGAACGGACTGTTCAGCCGGCTTGCCACCAAGCTCAACGGACTTGCCCCCTGAAGATGGAGTGGGCCTCGCTATGGCTGTGCGTCTGCATCACATGGCTCGCAACGATTGCGGTCATGGATCTGCGCATCCGGCGCGTGCGCAACTGGATGGTGCTGCTCGGCCTGGCCACAGGCGCGGCGGCACTGGCCAGTGGGGCGCAGCCGTTCCAGGTCTCGGCCTGGAACGCGCTGGCCGGACTGCTGGCGGGGTTTGTCGTGCTGCTTCCTTTCTATGCACTGCGCTGGATGGGAGCGGGCGACGTCAAGTTCGGCGCGGTCGCAGGGCTGTGGTTCGGGCTGAGCTTCGACCTGCTGCTGATCTGGACTGGCGGCAGCCTGCTGGCCGGCCTGCACGGCCTGCTGGTGCTGTCATTGCGCCACCTGAGCCACAGCCCCACCGGCCTGTGGCTGCAGGCCCGGCTGCCCCTGGCCTGGGCGGCCCGCCTGGCACCGCTGGGCGCTGCGTCTCAGCCCGCAGGCGCCACCGATGGACCGCGCCAGCCCCAGCGCTCCATTCCCTATGCCGGCTACATGGCCATTGCGGCCATCGCCCTGGCCTGGCGCCACAGCCAGCCGCTTGCCTGAACGGGAGATGCCCATGCAGATCGCTTTCCCCTCGCCACGCACCACACGGCCCGGCCCCGCCGCAAGCCGCCGCTGTGCGCTATCCGGACGCTTTCCTGCCCTGGCGGACCCTCTGCGCCATGGCAGGAAAGCGCCAGGGCAGCCCCCATGCCTGAACACCGTCGCCACCCACTTGCACCAGGAGCCCCAGCCATGAACCTCACCAAGATTCTTGCCGGACTGCTGGTGGGGCTGGCCATCGTGCTCGCAGGCCTTGCCTGGCTGCTGGGCAGCCAGCCCGCACGCCCCGTGGCCCAGCCCTCACCGGCCGCCTCGGCGCAGCCGGCCCCCGAGCCCGTGCCGCAGCATGCCGTCGTGGTCGTGGCCCAGGCCATTGCCGCAGGCCAGCGCATCGGCAGCGAGGATGTGAAGCTGGCCCAGCTGCCCGCCCCCGTACCCGGCAGCTTTGCCGCGACCGACGACGTGCTGGGCCGCACCACGCTGATGGCGCTCACCCCGGGCACCCCGCTGTTCGAGCAGCAACTGCTCAGCGGCCTGGCGCTGCAGCTGGAGCCGGGACAGCGCGCCCTGGCGATCGCCATCCGGGAACAGATGGCCGCGGGCCACCATGTGCGCCCCGGCGACTTCGTGGATGTCTACTTCACGCTGGACGGCAAGTCCGACCAGGCCCCCGTGGACGCGCAGACCCGGCTGCTGCTGGCGCGCAGCCGCGTGCTGGCCTACGGCTCCGGCAGCGTGGAACGCCCGCCCATGCCGGCCGTCCAGCGCCAGGCGCAGCAGGACAAGGAATCGGCAGGCTCGTCGCTGCGCCGCGCCAGCGCTGCGGATCAGACCGGCCAGCGCCCTGAGAACGTGCAATCGGCCGTGCTGGCCGTGCCGCTGGACGATGTGGAGCGCCTCACGCTGGCCGAGAAATTCGGCCAGCTCACCCTGGCGCTGCGCAACCCGGACGACCTGTCCGTGCCCGATCCCAAGCTCTTCGCCGCCCTGCCCGGCGCACTGCAGCCGGTGGCGGGCCGCCTCCGGAAAGACCAGGCACTGGAAGGTGCGGACCGCGCCTTCGCCGGCCTGCGCATGCAGGACCTGGCCACCGGCGCCGACGCCAAGAACATCCGCAAGCCTGCCGCCCAGCCCATGACGGCCTTCGCACCCGCCGTGCGGCCGCCGCCGCAGCGGGCCCCGCGCGAACGCACCGTGGAGCTGCACAACGGAGCCGCGGTGCAGATGGTGAACTACTGAGAACACACAACAAGAGGGAGATGCCATGAAGTGCAAGAACATCTCGACGGCCGGAGCAACACCGCTGCAGCGCGCGGTCTGGACACTGTGCGGCAGCATGGCCTTGCTGGCATTGCCGCCAGCGGTGTCGGCGCCTGCGGACACCGCTGCCGTCCAAGGCATGCACAACCCCGGCGCCGGGGACATGCCCTCTGGCGACTCCCTGCAGCTGGTGGCCGGACGCCAGCACCTGATGCCGCTGGCCAGTATTCCGGGCCGCATCGCCGTGGGCGACCCCAATGTGCTGGACGTGAAACTGCTGCGCGCCACGCCGGGCTCCGGCGCGAGTGCCGGCTCCGGCTCCGGCTCCGGCGGCACCGAGCTGCTGCTCACGCCCAAGGCCCAGGGCAGCACCACGTTGGTGGTGTGGCCCCAGAAAGGTGGCGCACCCCAGCGCTGGGAGGTCCAGGTCCGCGGCCAGCACCTGCTGCTGGAAAAGCGCCTGACCTCGGTTCCAGAACATGCCCAGGCCGTGGCCGAACTGCGCCAGTACGCGCCCGCCCAGACGCTGCTGGTGGACAACTCGCAGATCGACGTCAAGAGCAACACCGTCCAGGTGGACGTGCAGGTGGTGGAGTTCAAGAAATCCGCGATGAAGCGCATCGGCGTCAACATCTACAGCGGCGGGCGCAACAACCAGGGCTTCAGCTTCGGCAGCTTCAGCCCCGGCGTGGTGGGCAGCATCAGCACCAATACCAACGGCACGGGGACAGGAACGGGAACGGGCAATACCGGCTCGGGCGGCACGGGAGGCACGGGCTCGGGCGGCGTGTCCAACAACACCTCGTCGGCCATTGCCAGCGCCATGAGCCTGGTGATGACCTTCGGCAAGGCCTTCAGCGGCGCCGGCATCGTCACGCAGCTGAGCATCCTCGAAGGCAATGGCATGGCGCGCGTGCTGGCCCGGCCTACCCTGCTGGCCCAGACCGGCCAGAACGCCAGCTTCCTGGCCGGCGGCGAGCTGCCGATCCCGGTGCCCGCGCGCGACGGCAACATCGCCATCCAGTACAAGGAATTCGGCATCAAGCTGCAGCTGACGCCCACCATCCTGTCGGACGATCGCATCGCCCTGAAGGTCTCGCCCGAGGCCAGCGACCTGGACTTCAACAGCGGCGTGACCATCAGCGGCGTCACCGTGCCCGCCATCCGCACGCGCCGCGCCGACACCTCGGTGGAGCTGGCCGATGGCGAGAGCTTCGTCATCGGCGGGCTGGTCAGCCGTGCCACCACCTCCAACGTCAGCAAGGTGCCGGTGCTGGGCGATCTGCCCATCCTGGGCACCTTCTTCAAGAACCTCAACTACACGCAGGAAGAGTCCGAGCTGGTGATCATCGTCACCCCGCGCCTGGTCCACCCGCTTCCCGCCAGCACCAATCTCGAAGCCCTGCTGCCCGGTGCGCAATCCGAGCAGCGCAACGCCGGCAAGGTCTGGCTGCCCTACCTCGCCGGCGGAATGAGCACCCAGACTGCCGTACCCGGCTTCTCGTACTGACGACATGACAAGCAAGCCCACCGCAACCGATTCGCCTGTGGACGCCACAGGCTCGCCGGCCATCGGCTCACCCACCTCGCTGGAGACCCTGCTGGGGCTGCGTTCCTCGGCCTCGCTGGCCGGCAAGCCGCAGCCCGGCACCGATGCGCTTGCGCAGGACAAGTCACCGCTCGCGCAGGACAGATCACCGCTCGCGCAGGACAAGTCACCGCTGGACAGGATGACCACGCCCGCCGCGCCCCGCCCGACGCCGCAGCCGCTCGACAACGACCTGCAGGTGGAGCTGCTCTTCATCCACGCAGGCACCCCCGAAAGCTCGCTGGCCCAGGCCTGGCTGCAGCACATGCTGGACGGCGCACGGCTGCATGTGGCGCGGTTCCAGGACAACGTCACCGAGCAGGTGCAGCGCTACATGCCGCATGCCGTGCTCGTGCATTTCGACCCGCTGTCCACCGACGAGGCGGCCCACCTGGCCTCCCAGCTGCACATCTCCCACCCCCACCTGCCCTGCCTGGCCGTGGGCCGCACCAAGTACCCGCAGTGCATGCTGGCCGCGCTGCGCGCCGGGGTGCAGGACTTCCTCGACGTGGACGGCCCCGTGCAGGCCGCGCACCAGACGGTGATCGATCTGATCAAGCGCGTGCCCCCGTCGGCCTCGGGCATGCCCAACGCGCCGCTGACCGCCATCATGTCGGCCCGCGCCGGCCTGGGCAGCAGCCTCATGGCCTCGCACCTGGCCTGGTACCTGCAAAAGCGCCTGCATGGCACGACGGCCGTGCCGGGCAAGGACGCCACGCCCCGCGAGATCAGCAACGAGACGCTGGACGGCCTGCTCATCGACCTGGGCTTTCCCAGCGGCGACTGCGGGCTGTACCTGGGCACGCTGGGCGACTTCGACTTCATCGAGGCCGTCAACAACCTGCGCCGCTTCGACCGGCGCCTGGCATCGACGGGACTGGCCCGCCATGAAAGCGGCCTGCGCCTGCTCACGCTGCCGCGCCAGCCCGCCCGACTGCGTGACGTCTCCTATGCCGATGCCGACGCGCTGCTGCTGCGCCTGCGCCAGTACTTCCGCCACATCGTGGCCGACCTGGGGGCCGTTGTGCCCACGCAGCTGGCCATGCGCGTGGCGCTGCGCGCCAGCCAGATCTGGGTGGTCTGCGACCAGAGCGTGGCCAGCGTGGTCTCCACCACCGAGCTGCTGCGCCAGCTCGACGAGCAAAAGGTCGATCGCGAGCGCGTGCAGCTCATCGTCAGCCGGCACGACAGCCAGCTGGAGCTGGAGGCCCCGCAGATCGCCAGGCAACTGCAGCTGCCGCTGCTGGCCACCATTCCCGAGCGCCGGCGCGAACTGGTCCAGGCCGTCAACCAGGGCCAGCTGCTGCCCAGCCGGCTGCAGCGCGAGCCCTATGTGCAGGCCGTGGACAAGCTCGCCACCTTGCTGATCACCACCCACCACCAGGCCCATGCGGGCGATCAGGCCGCGCCCGCCCGGGGCCTGAACCGTTTCTTCCACCGAACAAGAAGCTGAACGCACCATGACGACCACGGCTTATTCCCATCTGGCCGACGCCCAGGCCAGCGAGTTCGAGCGAAGCGCGCTGTTCCTCGACCTGAAGAACCGCACGCACGAGCACCTGCTCAGCCGCATCGAGGAGCTGGGTGCCGAGTTCGGCCGTTGGTCGCAGGCCGCCATCGCGCAGTTCGTGCTCATGGAGCTGGACAGCTTCATCCGCCTGCACTCCGTGCCCGTCAACGAGCAGGAGGCGCTGCAGGTGGCGCGCGCCCTCACGCGCGAGCTCACGGGACTGGGGCCGCTGCAGCCGCTGCTGGAAGACCCGCTGGTCGAGGACATCCTCATCAACGGCCACGGCAACATCTACGTCTCGCGCGGCGGCGTGCTGCAGCGCGAGACGCTGCACTTCAAGGACGACGAGCATGTGCTGCGCATCGTGCGCCGCATCCTGGCGCCGCTGGGCCGGCGCCTGGACGAGTCCAGCCCCATGGTCGATGCCCGCCTGCCCGATGGCGGGCGCATCAACGTCATCATCGAGCCGCTGTCCATCGACGGCCCCTCGGTCTCCATCCGCAAGTTCCGCAAGGACCCGCTGACACCGCCCGAACTGGTGCAGCTGGGCACCTTCAACCAGGACATCTGCCGCATCCTGGAGATGGCAGTGCAGGCGCGCTGCAACATCCTGGTCAGCGGCGGCACCAGCTCGGGCAAGACATCCCTGCTCAATGCGCTGGCCAGCTTCATCCCGGGAAGCGAGCGCATCGTCTCCATCGAGGACACGGCCGAGCTGGCCCTCAACCACAACCACGTGGTGCGGCTGGAAAGCCGCCCCGGCGGCTTTGACGGCTCGGGCCACGTCAGCATCCGCGACCTGCTGCGCAACAGCCTGCGCATGCGGCCCGACCGCATCATCGTCGGCGAGGTGCGCGGCGGCGAGGTGCTGGAGCTGCTGCAGGCCATGAACACCGGCCACGACGGCTCCATGGGCACCATCCACGCCAGCTCGCCGCGCGAATGCCTGTACCGCGCCGAAATGCTGGCCGGCTTCGCGGGCTTTCAGGGCAGCGAGGTCAGCCTGCGCCGCCAGATCGCCAATGCCGTGGACTTCATCGTGCAGATCGGCCGCCTGTCCAACGGCCGCCGCCGCCTGCTGTCGCTGACCGAGGTCACGGGCATGACGGACAACATGATCTCCATGCAGGAGCTGTACCGCTACGAGCCCCAGGTGGGCCCTGACGGGCAGGAGATCGACCAGTGGGTGTCGCTGGGCATCTCGCCGCACTCGCCCAAGCTGCTGAGCTGGTGGCGCATGCAGCAGCAGACCGGCCACGGAGGCGTGCGATGACAGGCCTGGCACCCGCCGTCCTCATCCTCGGCGCGCTGGCCTGCCTGCTGCTGGCACTGGCGCTGTGGGTGATCATGCGCGGGCGCCGCAAGGAGCATGAGCAGTCGATCAACCTGCACATGAAGCGCAGCGTGGACGGCCACCGGGAGGTGATCTCGCCCTCCCCGCCCATGGCCGAGCCCGCCTTCCGCGCCCCCGCGGCGCAGCCCGCGCCCTCACCCGCTGCCGTGCAGTGGCTGGCCCAGCGGCTGGGCGTCCAGTCCTGGGGAATCTCGTCCAACACCCTGGCCCTGTTCGCCATCACCGGCCTGGTGCTGGCCTTGCTGGCGACCAGCCAGGCAGGCGCTGCCGCGGGGCTGGTGGTGGCCGTGTTGTATGCCGTGGTGCTGGCCTTCGGCATCTGGCGGCGGCAGGCCAAGCGCCGCGAAAGACTGCTGCAGCAACTGCCCGGCTTCCTGGACAACATGGTCCGCCTGATCTCCATCGGCAACTCGCCCCATGCGGCCTTCCAGATGGCGCTGAACAACGTCCCCGATCCGCTGGGCGACGCGCTGCAGCAGGCGGCGGCCATGCTCAGCGCATCGCCCGACCTGGGGCAGGCCATGGGCCAGCTGGAGCGCAACTGGCGCCTGCCCGAATTCGGCCTGCTGGCCGCCGTGTTCCGCATGAGCGTGCGCTATGGCGGCCGCGCCGACCTGGTGCTGGAGCGTGTCTCGGCCTACATCCGCGACCGCCAGTCCGCCGAGCGCGAGCTGCATGCGCTGTCCTCCGAGATCCGCATGTCGGCCTGGGTGCTGGCCCTGCTGCCCCTGGTGGTGGGGGCGCTGATCATGGTGATCAACCGCGGCTACTTCATGCGCATGTGGAACGACGACAGCGGCCAGACCATGGTCCTGGTCGCCGCCGCCCTGGAGGCCCTGGGCGCCTTTCTTCTCTACCGGCTGGCCAAGCTGAGGTGAACCCATGACAGCACAGGCCCACCCATCCGTCTGCGCAAGGAGCCACGCATGACCACGCAGCAACTGTGGATCGCCAGCATCAGCCTGGGCGCGCTGGGACTGGTGCTGTGGGCCTGCGCCCTGGTGTGGAAGCTGTGGCGCTCTGCCCGTGCCTCCAGCCAGGTCGCCAGGATATTGCAGGCGCGCGATACCGCATCGACCCCGAAGGCCGCCACGAAGAGCGCCCTGCAGGCCAACGACGCGCAGCTGCTCAACCCGCTGTCCATCAACGTGCGCTCCTCCGATTCGCCACAGGCGGTGGCCGCCAACCTCCCGCCCCCGGCCTGGCTGCAATGGGGCGTGGCCAAGGCCTTGCTGGCCGATGAGGACCGCAAGCTGCTGGACCAGGCCGGCGTGGGCACGCGCAACGGCAGCATGGCCTATGTGGCCAGCCGCATGGTGCTGTGCGTGGTCCTGCCCCTGCTGGCGCTGGGTGTGCTGCGCCCCGGCGAGAACGCGGCGCTGATCTACGGCTTTCTCGGGGTGAGCCTGGGGCTCATGCTTCCCAAATGGTTTCTGCGCTCGCGGGCCAAGGGCCGGCGCGAGCAGGTGGTCGAGGAACTGCCGCTGTTCGTGGACCTGCTGCGGCTGCTGCAGGGCGTGGGCCTGAGCGTGGATCAGAGCCTGCAGATCCTGGCCTCGGAATTCAAGAGCGTGCTGCGCGTCATCAGCGGCGAGCTGGCCCTGGCCAACCAGCTCTACAACACCGGGCGCACGCGCGAGCAATCCTTCCAGCGCATGGTCAACATGAGCGCCGACGACGACATGAGCGCCATCGTCAACCTGCTGGTGCAGGTGGACAAGCATGGCGGCGCCGTGCAGGAGCCGCTGCGGGAATTCAGCATCCGGCTGCGCGAAAAGCGCCAGGCCAGCTTCAAGGAAAAGATAGGTTCCATCACCGTCAAGATGACGGGCGTCATGGTCCTCACGCTGCTGCCCGCCCTGCTCGTCATCACGGCGGGCCCCGGCTTCCTGGCCGTGATCAGGGCATTGACCACCATGGGAGGACGCTAGGCATGCGACACCAGGAAAACACCCGCGCAGGGCGGACGCCAGCGCCGGCACCCCTTGCAACCCTGGCAGCCCTGGCGACCCTGGCCTTGGCCCTGGCCGGCTGCGCCAGCAAGGGGCCGCAGGGCTACGGCGCCCCTTCCGCGCAGCAGGAAACCGCCGCCCAGGCCCAGCAGCAATTGCAGAACGCCCAGCAGGCCACCCAGGTGGACAACGCCCAGACCTATCTGGACCTGATCACGCAGATGCAGCAGGCGGGCCAGTGGTATGCCTCGCTGGCGCACACCGAAGCCTTCGAGCAGCAGTACGGCGTGAACCCGGAGTCGCGCCTGATGCGGGCCGACGCGCTGCGCAACACCGGCCAGGTCGAGCAGGCCCGGCAGGCCTACCTGGCGCTGCTGCAGGGCGCCACCACGGCGCGGGCGCGGCGCGGCCTGGGCCTGCTGTACGCAAGCCAGGGCCAGTATGGCCAGGCCGTGGAGCAGCTGGACAAGGCGCGCCAGCTCAACCCCATCGACGCCAACGTGCTCAGTGACCTGGCCTACGCCCACATGCTCGACGGCCGGCTGGCCGCCGCGCAGATGCCCATCATGCAGGCCTCGCAACTCGCCCCGGCCAACGCACGGGTGCAGCTGAACATGGCGCTGTTCTGGCTGGCCAGCGGCAACCAGGCCCAGGCGTCGCAGCTGCTGCGCCAGCTGGCCCAGCCCCAGGCCAAGGGCGCCCTGCCCATGATCGACCAGACCTCGCTGCAGACCCTGCAGGCACAGCTGACCAGCGTGCGCGATGCCGTGCGCCTGCGCGGCGACAGCCTGCCCGCAGAGGCCAGTGCCGGTGCCGGTGCCGGTGCCGCTGTGTCCAGCGCCCCTGTGCTGCCTTCTGTGCTGCCCCCTGCACCGCCCCCTGTGCCGACCCTGGGCACCCGCCCCGAAGCACGCGCCACCGAGGCCCTGCCCGAGACCCTGCCGGCCGGCATCACCCGGCGCATTCTTCTTTCCGAGCCGCCCGGCGCCGCAGGCGCAGCACCGGCCTCGCCACTTTGAGGAGCACGACATGCCAGACACACACCGCATGGACCCGCCGCGCCGCACTGCAGTCGCCAACGCTCTGGCCCCCTGGCTGCTGGCCGCCGGCCTGGCCCTGCTTCCCGCGGCCACGCTGCATGCCCAGGCCTTCGGCGAAGTGCAGAGCCCGCCCGAGCAGGTGGATGCACGGCCCCATGTGTTCGCCGAGCCCTCCACCGACTCCATCCTGGTCGGCTACACGCTCTACACCAACCCCGATGGAACCGTGATGTACCTGCCCCGGCGCGAGATCGACATCGGCGGGGGCACCCTGCGGCTGCTGGAAATGCAGCACAGCCAGCCGGGCCAGCGTGCACGACCCATCGCGGGCGAGCAGGCGCGGCGCAGCTATGCGCGCTACCTCAAGAGCTTCGAGACGGAAATCCCCGCCCTGTACAAGACCGGCGTCGAAGCCGGCGGCAAGAACTGAGGCCGGCCCCGGCCACGGCTTGCAGGAACGACCATGACCCGGCGCCACCCCCGCGCTCACCGCTCCCACCGATCTGCCAGCCTGCGGCAGCGGGGGGTGTATGCGCTGGAGTGGGCCATCATCTTCCCGGTGTTCTTTGCCCTGCTGTATGCCTGCATCAGCTACGGGCTGGCGTTCCTGGTGCGCGAATCCATGCAGGCCGCCGCCGAAGACGCCGCGCGGGCTACGCTGCGCTACCAGACCAGCCGCAGCGCCCGCCTGGACGCGGCCCGCAGCCTGGTGCAGCAGCGGCTCGACTGGCTGCCGGCCGACCTTCGGCCCACGGCTGGCAGCATCGACGTTCGCATCTGCAGGCTGCAGAACAGCGAACTGTGCTCGGCCACGCTGACCTGCGGCGTGCTGGTTGCCGAACGCTGCATGGTGCGCGTGGGCTTCACCATCCCTTATGGAACCAGCCCGATAGCGCCCGCCCTGCCGGGCTTCGGCCTGGTCATGCCCACCAC
The DNA here is from genome assembly GCF_059567865.1 of Delftia sp. BGA-UO-ETr-SB1. Lineage (NCBI taxonomy): Bacteria > Pseudomonadati > Pseudomonadota > Betaproteobacteria > Burkholderiales > Comamonadaceae > Delftia > Delftia sp. BGA-UO-ETr-SB1. Next base: position 518,191 of record NZ_JCAQOW010000005.1, read on the forward strand.
GTTGACGGCCAGCGCCAACATCATGGTGGACAGGGGGGGGCTATGAGATACCCCCTGAGCGGCTGCGCCGCTTCCCCCTTGAAGGGGGACGACACCCTCGCTGCGGGGCGGCACGGCCGGCTTAGGCCCTTGCTCGGTGTCCCTGGGTTGGGGCATGCCATGCGTGGGGCACGCCCTGCTGCATCGGCCGAGTTCATGCAAGACACCGGCGATACCTTCGCGGCAGGGCTGCACAGGCGGCAGCGCGGCGTGGCGGCGGTGGAGTTCGCGTTGATCGCCGGGGTGATGGTGATGCTGCTGATGGGCATGTTCGTGTACTGGCGCGTGCTGCAGGCACAGCAGTCGCTGGCGCGTGCCACGGGCGATGGTGCGCGCATGGTCCAGCATCTGGCGTTTGGCGGGATGGCGGGCTACAACCCGGCCAAGCCGGCCGAACGCGCCAACATCCTGCAGGCCACCAGCGATGTGGTGAACCAGAGCCTGGCGGCCAGCGGCATTCCAGCGGGCACGGCGCCCACCCAGATACAGATCAACTGGGGCACTTCCCAGGCCACGCTGAGCGTGGTCTACATGCTTCCCCCCGTGCTGGGCCAGGGCCTGCAGGTGGGCAGCCAGACCTTGGGCGAACCCACGCGCCTGGAGTCCCGCAGCCTGATCAGGCTTGCGCCCGGCAGCTAGACAGGAGGACCAGAGCATGCTCACCCACCTCCCCGCATCCGTACACCGCCCCCGAACGCGCCGGCAAGGGCGCCGACAAGGGCGCCGGCAAGGCGGCAGCCTGCTCGTGCAGTTCGCCCTGCTGGGCTCGGTGCTGTTCCTGTTGCTCGGCGTCGTGGACCTGGGCTACATGTACTACGCCAAGCGCGACCTGCAGCGCATTGCCGATCTGGCGGCCACCCAGGCGGCCCAGGCCATAAATGCCGAGCGCAGCAACCGCGCTGCCTGCGTGACGGCGGGCGAGGACAGCATCACGGCCAACTGGCCGGTTCCACTGACCCGCAACAGCAGCCAGACCGTGGTCAGCTGCGGCAACTGGAACCCGGCGGACCCGGCGCGCCAATCGAGCGGCGGCCGCTTCTTCGACGCCAGCTCCGGCCCGCTGAACGCGGCGCGCGTGACGGTGGGCGGCACCTCGCCCACCATCTTCCCCGGTCCCTGGAGCCGTGCCGTGGTGGCCGAGGCCATTGCCATGCGCAACGACTCGGTGGCGTCCTTCCAGGTGGGCTCGCAGCTGCTGCGCTTCAACAAGGACACGCCGCTGGGCGGGCTGCTGGGCCTGGTGGGGCTGGACGTGGGCATGCTGACCCTGCTGGACTCCAAGGGCCTGGCCGATGCCAAGATCAGCCCGGCCGGCCTGCTCAAGGCCCTGGGCGTGAACCTGGGCATAGAGCAGCTGCGCGCGCTGTCGCCCGAGGGCCTGGCCAACATCGCCAGCGTCACCCTGCTGAACGTGATCGACGCCTCCATCAGCGCCATCACCGACAACGCGCTGGCCGTGCAGCTCAACGCGCTCAAGACCCAGATCATCAACGCGGGCCTGAGCACCATCAAGATCCCGCTGGGCAGCCTGGATGACCAGAAGGGCCTGTTCGCCTTCCTGGGCGCCGGCCGCACCGATCCGCTGAACGCGGCCATGGACGTGCAGCTGGGCATTGGCGACCTGCTGAAGACGGCCATTGCCATCGGCGCCAACGGCCATGCGCTGCAGGCCAACCAGCTGGATGTGGCCGGGCTCATCAAGGGCCAGCTGACCATCGTGCAGCCGCCCACCATTGCCGTGGGCCCCGTCGGCACGCAGGGCTACAGCGCGCAGATCCGCCTGAACCTGAACGTGGACACGGACCAGCTGCTGGGCGGCGCACTCAAATGGCTGGTCAAGGACATCCTGGGCACCCAGGTCAAGCTGCCCATTGCCGTGGACATCACCAACGCCACCGGCACGCTGACCGCGCTGCAGTGCAGCGCCAGCCCGCAGACCATGGACCTGTCGGTCAAGTCCTCCATCCTCAACGCCTGCGTGGGCAAGATGGACCCCAACAACAAGCAAAGCTGCGAGAAGGGCCTGCAAAATGAGCAGCTCATCACCCTGCTGCACCTGCCCGTGCTGAACGGCAAGCTGTGGGTGCCGGCGCTGGAGTACACGGACTCCACCACGGGCCTGGGCATGGAGCCGGGCTACGAAGATCCGGCCGACCCCAACTGGTCCAAGACCAACCGCTCCACGCAGGTGAACCAGCTGGCGCTGGGCGACACGGTCAACAACATCGTCACGGGACTGCTCAACCTGCTCAGCGGCCTGCTGCAGCCACCGAACAGCACGCCCACCGATATCACCACGCGCCTGCTGGGCTCCTACCTGGACGCATCCATGGTGAACGGGCTCTACAACGTGACCAGCCTCACCAACCTGCTGCTCAGCGGGCGCGGCGTGGCCGGCGACAAGGACTACATGCCGCCGCTGCTCACGTCCAACTTCACGTTCAACAACGCCATCGCCAAGTCCTGCCTGCTGGTGGCCTGCCCGTCCTCCACCTGGAACAGCGGCACGTTCTCGGCCGCCCTCAACTCCTACACCAGCGTGCCCGGCGGCCTGCTGGATGTGCTGGGCATCTCCACCTACGACAACGGCTACCAGAGTTGCGCGGGCCTGCTCAGCTCGCTGCTCAACTGGAATGGCTGCGTCAAGAACAACGTGACCAAGCTGCTGACCTCGCACCCGCAGTACCTGTACACGATCAACCCGAACAGCCCCGAGATCCAGTCCCTGCTCAACCGCGACAACAACCTCACCTGCACCGGCGCCCTGTGCACCCTGCTCAAGCCGCTGGTCACCACCGTGCTCAAGCCCATCCTCAACGGCGTGGGCACGCTGCTGACCAGCGTGCTCAAGGACACGCTGGGGCTGGAGGTGGGCCGCACCGACATCAAGGCCCTGTCCATCGGCTGCGACACGGCGCAACTGGTTTTCTGAACGGCAGGCAAGGCCATCCAATCCATGAATCGACAACGAGGGAATGCAACGTGAATCTGGACGAGCTCGTCATCTATGTCTGGGAAGGCCAGGCCGATATCGCCGAGCGGGTGGAGCGCTGCGTGCTCAACCTGGGCGTGGACGTGGTGCGCGCCGACGGGCTGACCCTGCCCGCCGACACCAGCGAGCTGGGCAATGCGATCGCCGTGGTCAGCGTCTCGGTGCTGGAGGGCGCGCGCTTCACGCGCCAGGGCGTGGAGGGCACCTTCGGCATGCCCGTGCTGTGGGTCAGCGCCAAGCAGCGCGACGCCAACGCCGGCACCTATGCCATGGAGTACTCGCATGTGCTGCCCTTCGACTTCACGGGGGCCGAGCTGCGGGCCATGCTGGTGCGCATCCTGCGGCGCATGCAGAGCAACCAGCGCCAGGTGCAGCGCTCGGAGGACATCATCGCCGTGGCCGACTGCATGCAGCGCCTGCTGCGCGACGTGGACACCTTTGCCGACTGCGAGCACAGCGTGCTCATCATCGGCGAGACCGGCGTGGGCAAGGAGCGCATTGCCGAGCGGCTGCACGAGCGCAACAACCGCTACGGCCAGGGCCCCTTCGTGGTGGTCAACTGCGGCGCCATCCCGGACGGGCTGTTCGAGTCCCTGTTCTTCGGCCACGCCAAGGGCTCGTTCACGGGCGCGGTGAATGCCCACAAGGGCTATCTGGAGCAGGCCAACGGCGGCACGCTGTTCCTGGACGAGATCGCCGACCTGCCGCTGTACCAGCAGGTCAAGCTGCTGCGCGTGCTGGAAGAGCGCGCCATCACGCGGCTGGGCTCGGCCGCCGCCGTGCGGCTGGACTTCCGGCTGGTGGCGGCCACCAACAAGCCGCTGCGCGGGCTGGTGCGCGAGGGGCGCTTCCGGGCCGACCTGTTCTTCCGCCTGGCCGTGATCGAGCTGCAGATTCCCAGCCTGGAGGAGCGCGGCGAGGCCGACAAGCTGGCCATCTTCCACGCCATCCTGCGCAAGGTGGTGGGCGAGGCCACGATGAAGGAGCTGGGCGAGGCGCCCTTCTTCATCCTCGACGCCGTGGCCCAGATGTACTTCCCCGGCAATGTGCGCGAGCTGCGCAACCTGGCCGAGCGCATCGGCGTGGCCGCCCGCCAGACGCGCGACTGGAACGCCGACGGCGCCACGCAGCGCATCCTGCAGCACGCCCAGGCCCTGTCGGCCACCACCTTCCCGCCGGACGCGGGCGCCGCCGAGCCCCTGCTGGCCGACCGCAGCAACTGGGACATGGACGAGCGCAACCGCATCATCGCGGCGCTCAACACCAACGACTGGAAGCGCCAGAACACGGCCCAGCACCTGGGCATCAGCCGCAAGGTGCTCTGGGAAAAGATGCGCAAGTACCAGATCAGCGACGGCGAGCCCGAAGTGCCCGTGCCGGGCTGAGCACGCCCTCCGACACATCCCCTTCCCCCCACGCCATGGAGACTTCCACGAACATGCAGGACAAGCCGGTCATCATCTTCGTCAGCGCCGTCTACCCCAGCCAGTACAGCCTGCTGTGCAGCCACCTTCGCGCCAGCGGCGCGGCCGACAGCTGGTTCATGACCATGCCCGGCCATGCCGAGAACTACGCCAGCCAGTGCGACCACCTGCTGTCGTTCCGGCCCGATGGCGACATCGTCGGCCCGCAAAGCTACTACTACTCCAGCAAGGTGGAGCGCTCGGCACGCATAGGCCGCGGCCTGCTGCAGGGCCTGCAGGCCTTCGAGAAGGAAAAGGGCAAGCGCATCGACGTGGTGGTCGCCCACTCGCTGTGGGCCGCGCCCAACCTGCTGTACGGCGAGATCGATGCCGCCATCGTCAGCTACATCGAATTCCCCAGCTACCGCGTGCACGGCAACGAGCCCGACTACCCGCCCGACCTGTCCCAGCGCCTGGCCGACCGCAACATGGAAATGCTGCACTACCACCAGGTGCTGTGCAGCGACCTGACCATCACGCCCAGCGCCCATGCACGCTCGCTGTTCCCGCCGCTGCTGCAGGAGCGCGTGGCCGTGCAGTTCGAGGGCTTCGACATCCAGGCGCCCGACGAGCAGGCCGAGCCGCCGCCGCGCCAGGACACGCGCTTCACCGTGGCCTTCTCATCGCGCGACCTGTCCAGCTCCAAGGGCTTCGAGACCTTCATGCGCCTGGTCGACCGACTGGTGCGCGAGGGCGATGGCCAGCAGATGCGCTTCATCGCCCTGGGCGACCCCACGGCCGTGACCTACGGTTACGAACAGCAATGGGTGGAGCGCCGCTACCAGGGCAAGGTGGCCAGCTTTCGCGACCATCTTCTGCAGATCCACCCGGCCGCCCAGGTGGTGGAGTTCCCGGGCAAGCTGCCGTATGACGAGTTCGCGCGCACGCTGGCCTCGGTGGACCTGTTCCTATACCCGCTGCGCTACGGCGTGGCCAACTGGGGATTGATGGAGATCCTGGCGCGCGGCGGCTGCGTGATCGGATCGAACTGGGGCTTTGTGCCGGAGCTGGTGCAAAACGATGTCAACGGCCTGCTGCTGCCCGACAGCGACGACGCCTGGATAGGCGCCATCCGCCAGCTGCGCGACGACCCGGCCCGGCGCCAGCGCTACGGCCGGGCCGCGCGCGAGACGGGCAAGCGCTTTCACATCTCCAACGTGGCCCCGCGCTTCATGGACCTGTTCCGCCTGGCCATGGCGCGGCGCAAGGCCGCCCCGCTGATGCTGGAGTGAGGTGCCGCACCGGCCCGGGCCAGGCGCGGGCCAGGCACGGGCCAGGGGCGACCCAGGCGCGGCCCAGGGCCGGGATCGGTCCAGGCCTCAGGCCCGCGCCTGCAGGAAAAATCCCGTGCCCATGCCGGTCTCGGCGGCCGACACCTCGGCTCCACCAGACACAGTGGAGGCCGCCACAAGAGCAGACATGCGCTCCATGCCGCTCCAGCTCAGGGCCATGTCCAGCTCGTCGCCGTCCTGCACCTCGGTCGCCTCCAGCACCTCCAGCACGTCTTCCACGCGCACCACCTGGTCCAGCAGGCCATGCAGCGAGGGCCGGGCGATGAAGAAGCCCTGCGCGCCATGGGCGCCCGCCAGCGCCACGGCCTCCAGGCCCTGGGCGGACTCGATGCCTTCCACGATCACGCAGGCGCCCCGGTCGGCACACAGGCTGACCAGGCCCTGCATCATCCGGGCCGAAGGCCGGGCCTGCAGGCTCTGGTCCAGCACGGACTTGTCGATCTTGACGATGTTGGCGCGCAGCTTGCCCAGAATGTCCAGGCCGCCGCGCCGGGGCACGATGTCGTCCAGAGCCACGCGCACGCCCAGGATCTGCAGGTGCCGCACCAGGCCCAGCGCGGCCTTCTCGCAGGGGAAGGCGCCGGTCTCGGTGATCTCCAGCACCAGGCGCTGGGCGATCTCGGGCCGGTCCTCCAGGTAGTCGAACACGCCATCCCACCAGGCGTCGTCGCAGAACGAGGCGGCCGACAGATTGCAGCCCAGGCTGTGGCCGGTCTTCATCTCCAGCGCGCCTATCACCGACCACAGCACGCTGCGGTCCAGCCGCGCGGCCAGGCCCAGGCGCTCCAGCGCCTCGATGGCATGGGGCACGGCATAGTTGTCGTAGGCAGAGAACACGCTGCGGCGCAGCAGGCACTCGTGGTAGAGCGTGCGGCCCGCGCCGGCCCCACTGCCCCCGCCTGCCATGCCTGCGGGCTCCAGCAGCGTCACGGGCTGGAATGCCAGCGCCAGGTGGCCCAGCCGCAGATCGTCCAGCAGGCGGCCCGCCAACTGCATGTCGGCCTGGTAGGCCTTGATCAGCCTGGGGTGCATCCTGCGCACCGCCATGTCCTGGATGCCCGCCGTGGCGTGGCCCTTGCCGCGTATCTCGTGCGGGCCCGTCAGGGAGACGCAGCCCAGCGCCTGCACCTCGGCGCGCAGATAGGCCTGGCGCGCGCCGTCCACCACCGGGTCGCGCACCAGGGCGGACTCCAGCGCATGCATCCAGCCATGCCGGGCCTGATTGCCGGGCAGCACCGTGTCAGCCATCGTGCGGGGATCGAACCCCCGAACCAGCACCGTGTCGCCCGCACGCTCCAACGATTCGGCATCGATGCCCAGGCCCGTGAGCCGCTCCACGCAGACCCGCATGGCCTCGTCGCAGAAGCCGTTGCCGTAGACGCTGCGCCAGGTCTGCAGGGGCGACAGCCAGATGGCCAGGTCCACGGGGGTGTCGCCGGGCGGAGCTTCGATGATGTCGTCGTGCATGGTGTGCTCCTTCATTCAACGGCCTGCAATGGGTTGTGAATAGCAGTGAAATCCGATCGCCCTGCGCCCCCGGCCGGACGGCCCGCCGCCGAGCACGCCGGCATCCACGGCCGACAGCGCCAGGTCCACATGGCCGGCCACCAGGTCAAAGACCACCGAGCAGGCATCCGCCTTGCGGCTGAAATACGCCAGCGTGGCGTCCGTGCCACCTGCGAAGCTGCCCAGCAGCGCCTGCCCGTCCTGCTCCTGGAACACGGCCTGCGCGCCGCCCTGCTGGGGCACGATGACGCGGTCGCCCTGCTGCAGCACGGCGCCGGCCTGGGCCGCGATCACATCGTTGCGCCGCACGATGCGCACGCCCTCGCTCACGCGCGTGAGCAGCGCCACCGGCGCCGCCTGCGCCGTCTGCGCCGTCTGCGCATGAAGGCTTCCGTCGCCCGCCTCCCGCGCAGGGGTGCGCGGCACGGCGGCAGACGCAAACGAGGCGGGCACGTTCAACGGCTTGCTGCGCGCCCTGTCCGGGTGGGCGCGCAGTCGCGGCAGGGGCACGCCTGCAAACGACAACGAGACAGCGGCCATGGTTTCTCCTCCGAAAGACAGCGATCGATGGGGTGCGTGGCGCAGCACCCGGTTTTCCAGACACTGCGACAAGCTTTTTGCATCCTGTTGCAACAAGCGTGCCATGGGCCCGGACGTCTTCATCCAACGCAAAGCCATCTGTAACCTATTGATTTATTTGAACAGCCAAGCACAGCCGCCGCCATGTCACCTCGCGGCGTTACGGGCGATGTCACGTAACGCCGGCACGCCACGGCGTTACTTTCGCAGCGGCCGCGCAGGGCGACGCGGCCCTGGCTGCCAGGCGCGGGCCCCCTTTCGGTGTATGTTCCAGCGCATCACTTTCAGGAGCCGGCCCTGTCCCCGCAAAAGTCCATCCAACGGGATCTGGTGATCCTCTGGCTCACCATCTCGGCCGTCGCCCTGGTGCTGGCGTGGTTGCTGCTGCTGCTGACACGGCAGGGCACCGACCAGCAGGTTGCCCGCGCCCGCGACGCCGCAGGCGTCAGCTGCAGCGCACTGCAGGCCGGGGCCGCGCGCATGGGGCTGGCGGGGCTGATGGCGGACACGCCCAGCGCACAGGCCCGGTCCGCCGCGCAGGCCGTGCTGGACCTGGCGCTGCGCGAGCGCCCCGGCATGGAAGGCGGCTTCTGGCGCGAGGGCCCCGGCGTGGTGGCCTATGCGTTTCCCACCTATGACGGCTCGGGCATCAAACGCGATGCGCCCAGTGCGGAGATGGAGCGCATCGCCTCCACCGCCCAGCGCGCGCGGGACAGCGCAGGCCTGGTGACCGACCTGCGCCCCGGCCTGCGCGAGGCGGTGGTCTTTGCGGCCTGCCCGGCCCAGGCGGACGCACCCGGGCTGGTGGCCTGGACGCTGATGCGCGTTCCCCTGATCAGCGCCGACGTGGTCAACCCCCTCATCCTTGCCGTCAGCCTGCTGCTGGGCATGGTCCTGGTCTCGGGCCTGTGGCTGGGCAGAATGCTCCGGCGCTGGCAGCGGCAGTCGGCACAGATGGAGCAGCAACTGCTCAGCGCCGAACGGCTGGCCACCCTGGGCCGGCTGTCCGCAGGCCTGGCGCACGAGATCCGCAACCCGCTGGGCACCATGCGCATGAAGGCCGAGACCGCGCTGGCAGCGCCCGCGCCACTGCGCGAAGCGCGCAGCCAGGGCGCGCTGGAGGCCGTGCTGGCCCAGACCGCGCGCCTGGAAGACCTGGTATCGAGCCTGCTGGCCTTGACCCAGCCCTTCCGGGTGCAACCGGAGCCGGTGGACCTGCAGCAGCTGCTGGACGAAAGGCTGCAGGCACATGCCGAGCTGGTCCAGGCCAGGGGTGTGCAACTGGCAACGGCAGTGTCCGCGGGCCTTGCCCGGGACCTGCAGGATGGGCGCCGCCCGCTGCTGGACCCCGTGCAGATGGCCAGGGCGCTGGACAATCTGCTGCTCAACGCTCTGGCGCACACGGCGGCCGGCGGCCGGGTGGAACTGGGCGCGGACCGGAGCGCCCACCGCAACAGCCCGCTGCAACTGTGGGTGGCCGATGACGGCACGGGCATTGCGCCCGAGCTGCGCGACACGCTGTTCGAGCCCTTCACCACCGCGCGCCCCGGCGGCACCGGGCTGGGATTGGCGCTGGTGCGCGAAATCGTGCTGGCCCATGGCGGCCGCATCGCGCTGGGCAAGACAACACAAGGCACCCGCATAGAAATGGAATTTCCATGGCCCACATCCTGATCGTTGACGATGACACGGCCTTCCGCGAAAGCCTGGCCGAGATGCTGGGCGACCTGGGCCACGCGGTCAGCGCGGCGCCCACGGTGGCGACGGGGCTGCAGGTGCTGCAGGGCGGTTCGGTGGATGTGGCCATCGTCGACCTGCGCATGCCCGGCGAGGACGGGCTGGCCTTCCTGCGCAAGGCCCGCGGCCTCTCGCGGGCGCCCTGCATCATGCTGACGGCCTATGCCAGCGGCAGCAACACCATCGAGGCCATGCGCCTGGGCGCCTTCGACCACCTGACCAAGCCCATTGCCAGAACCTCGCTGGTCGAGGTGCTGGAGCGCGCCTTGCTCAGTGCCGGCCAGGCCGGCAGCCCCGAGAACGCCGCACAGAATCCGGCGCAGAACCCGGAGCAGGATGGCGATGAAGCCGAGCTGGTCAGCGGCAGCGAGGCCATGCGGCAGGTCTTCAAGCGCATCGGCCTGGCGGCGGACAGCGACGCCACCGTGCTGGTGCTGGGCGAGACCGGCACGGGCAAGGAACTGGTGGCGCGCGCCCTGCACCGCAACAGCGCCCGGGCGGAGCGCCCCTTCGTGGCCGTCAACTGCGCGGCCATTCCGGCAGACCTGATGGAAAGCGAACTCTTCGGCCATGTGAAGGGCGCCTTCACGGGCGCCGCCAGCGACCGCGCCGGGCGCTTTCGCGAGGCGCAGGGCGGCACGCTGTTCCTCGATGAAGTGGGCGACATGCCGCTGCCCACGCAGGCCAAGATCCTCCGGGCGCTGCAGGAGCGCGAGATCACGCCCGTGGGCGCCAGCCGGGCGCTGCCCGTGAACGTACGCATCATCGCGGCCACGCACCGCGACCTGCCGGACGCCGTCAGGCAGGGGCGCTTTCGCGAGGATCTCTGGTACCGGCTCCAGGTCGTGCCCGTGCACCTGCCGCCGCTGCGCGAGCGCCTGGGCGACGTGCTGCTGCTGGCCGAGCATTTCCTGCGCCAAGGCGGCGGCACCTCGCCCAAACGCTTGGGTGCCGACGCCGCGCGCCTGCTGCTGGCGCACGACTGGCCCGGCAACGTGCGCGAGCTGCGCAACGCCATGGAGCGCGCGGCCCTGCTGTGCCCCGGGCCGGTCATCGGGGCCGAGCACATCGGCCTGCAGCCTGCCGCGGCGCACGGGCCCGCCATCGACTGGAACGGCCCGCTGGCCGCCGCCGTCGCCCAGCTGGAGCGAGAAATGGTCACGCGTGCCCTGGCCGCCGCCACGGGCAACCGTGCCGAGGCTGCGCGCCGCCTGGGACTGTCGCGCCAGCAGCTGTACCGCAAGCTGGCGGAGTTCGGGCTGGGCTGAGGCAGCAATGGGCGCACGGACGCGCGGACGCACGGACGGCACCGCATGTGTCCGATACGGTGACACCTGCTGTCTCCGCATCGGACACCGGGCCCGCAGCATCCACTGCAAGCCCTTGATTTCATGAAGATTCCTGATGGCATGGCACTTGCATTGACGGATGCGTGTCCATCGCCAACCAAGGAGCCCTCATGTCCCGATTTGTTCTTTCCTCCGCCGTTCTGTGGCTGGGTTCCAGCGCATTGAATGCGCATGCCGTGCCGCCCGGCGGCTTCGCCTCTTCAGGCCCTGCAGCCCCTTCAGCCCCTTCAGCCCCTGCAGGGCCTGGCGCGCCGCACGCACAGGCCGTGCTTGAAAGCGCCGTCGCCCGGCTGCTGACCAATCCGTATGGAGAGGTGGACGGCCTGCGCCTGACCGACGGCACGGTGGTCCGGTTCCCGCCGCATATGTCCGACGCGCTCACGGCAGCCGTGAAGGTGGGCGACACGGTGCGCATCATCGGCCGCAGCGAAGCCGGTGGTGCGGTCAAGGCGGATGCCATCGTGAACTCGGCCAGCGGCCAGACCGTGTACGACCAGCCGCCCGCCCGCGACGGCACGCGCCCCATGCCGCCGCACCTGCGCATGGCCGGCCTGCAGACGCAGCAGGCCCAGGGCCGCATTGACGTGGTCCTCACCGGCCCGCGCGGCGATGCCAACGGCGTCATCCTGTCCGACGGTGCCATCGTGCGCTTTGCCCCCCATGCGCTGCAGCAGCCGCTGCAGCCGGGGCAGCTGTTTGCCGCCTCGGGCCTGGGCACGCGCAACGCGCACGGCACCTCGCTGGAGGCCACCAGCATGGGTGCCAGCCTGTCGGACCTGCAGCCGCTGTACGACCGCGCGCGCTGACACCACCGCCCGGTCCCCGGGGCCGGGCGGGCTCCTGCCCCTTCCTGCTGTTCTGCTTTCCTGCTTTCCTGCTTTCCCGCCTTCACCGAACCCCACCATGTCCCCCAAGATCGCCCCCGTCCTGCTGCTGCTGATCTCCAACGTCTTCATGACCTTCGCCTGGTACGGGCACCTGAAGTTCGAGAACCGGCCGCTGTACCTCGTCATCCTGGTGAGCTGGCTGATCGCGCTGGCCGAGTACTGCTTTGCCGTGCCCGCCAACCGGCTCGGCCATGAGGTCTACAGCGCGGCCGAGCTCAAGACCATCCAGGAGGTGATCACGCTGGTGGTGTTCGCCGTCTTTTCCGTGCTCTACCTGGGCGAGAAGCTCACCCTCAACCACCTGGTGGGCTTCGGCTTCATCTGCCTGGGCGCCTTCTTCGTGTTCAAGGGCCCCCTGCGCTGAAGGAAGCCTCCATGCACCGCACACACCACCATGCGCGGCGCTGGCTGCCGGGGCTCAACTTCTTCCTGGCCGATGTGCGCGACGGCCTGGGACCGTTCCTGGGCGTGTTCCTGCTCGCCCAGGGCTGGCGGCTGGACGATATCGGCTACGTCATGGCCCTGGGTGGCATCGCGGGCATGCTGGCCACCACGCCGCTGGGCGCGCTGGTCGATGCCTCGCGCCGCAAGCGCAGGCTGCTGGCAGCGGCCATCGCCCTGCTGCTGGCGGGCAACCTGGCCATCTGGATCGCACCATCGCTGGCCGTGACGGCGGCATCGCAGGTCATCACCGGCGTGGTCGCGGCCCTGATCGCGCCCTGCCTGCTGGGCATCACGCTGCAGATCACCGGCCATGCGGACCTGCCCCGGCAACTGGGCATCAACGAAGCCTGGAACCACGCAGGCAACGTGGCCACGGCCGCACTGGCGGGGGCCATGGGCCTGCGCTGGGGACTGCCCTCCGTCTTCGTGCTCATGGCCCTGATGGGCTGCGCCTCGCTGGGCTGCCTGGCGCTGATGCGGCTGGATGAAACCCCGCAAGGCACGCCGCCCCAAGAGCAGGCCGGGCCTTGCGCCCCCGGCCTGCTGCACGTGCTCACGGGCACGCCGGCGCTGCGGGTGCTGGCCGCGGCCATGCTGCTGTTTCACCTGGGCAATGCCGCCATGCTGCCGCTGCTGGGCCAGGCCGCCGTGGCGCGCGGCCATGCCAATCCCAGCGGCTTCACGGCGCTGACCATCATCGTGGCGCAACTGGTCATGATCCCCATGGCCCTGCTCGCCGGGCGCCACGCCCAGCGCAGCGGCTACTGGCTGCTGGTCAAGGCGGCCCTGCTGTCGCTGCCGCTGCGCGGCCTGGTCGCCGCCACCTGGGATTCGGACTGGGCGCTGATTCCCGTGCAGGTGCTCGACGGCGTGGGCGCCGGGCTGCTGGGCGTTGCCCTGCCAGGCCTGGTCGCGCAGACGCTGCGCGGCACCGGCCACGTCAACGCAGGCCTGGGCGCCGTGATGACGCTGCAGGGCCTGGGCGCGGCCGCCAGCCCGGCACTGGCGGGCTGGATTGCGCAGCGCTTCGGCTTTGATGCGGCCTTTCTTTCGCTGGGCGGCATCGCGGTGCTGGCCCTGGCGCTGTGCTGGTTCGGCGCGCCTGCCGAACCAAGGGCTGCCCACCTCCAGCCCAAGACCTGACATCAGGCCATGCGCGGCCCGCTTTCAGGGCATCTGGACACATTTGGGGGCCTGGAAACATAGGAGAATTCCTAGGACCCGAATCAGAACCCGCGCCATCGCGGACTTGCCTCCCAGCGGCCAGCGCCTGCCGCCCCCGAATGACTGTCAAGAACAAGAAGCCTTCCGCGCGCAAGCGCAGTTCCTCCCCCGCCTCCAAGAAGAAAGCCTCCAGCCGCAGCGGCCGCAGCGGACTGTGGCGCTCCATGCTCGCCGCCCTTGTGGCGGCAGCGGGCACCTTCCAGATCGCCAGTTGCAGCCTGGACCCGAACTGGCACCCCAAGCTTCCCGAGCCGCCCTTCCTGTCCACCCTGCCCATCCCCGGGCTGGAGCACCTGCGCAAGCAGCCGGAGACAGGTTCGGGCACGGCCTCCGGTGGCGGCAGCCCGCCTGCCGGCAGCATGGCCACGGGCTTTTCGCACTGCCGCGATTTCTTCCCCGGTGGCGAGCCCCCTGCCCTGCAGATCCAGCCCCAGCAGCGCGAGCTGTGCTTCAGCGCCTTCGCCGTGCTGCACAGCGGCCAGACCAAGACGCCCGTCTTCGTGGTGGAGCGCCTGAACCGCAAACTGCTGGACCAGGGCCAGGGCCTCAAGCGCAGCGACAAGTTCTATGCCGATGCCCGCCTGCCCCGCGCCGAGCGCGCCGAGCTGGACGACTACCGCCGCTCCGGCTACTCGCGCGGACACATGGCGCCGGCCGGCGACATGTACTCGCCCGAAGCCATGGCCCAGAGCTTCAGCCTGGCCAACATGGTTCCGCAGGACCAGACCCACAACGGCGGCGTCTGGAGCAAGGTCGAGCAGGACACGCGCCGCTACGCCCAGCGCGCCCAGGGCGATGTCTATGTGTTCACCGGGCCGGTGTTCGACGGCCAGCCGCTGACCATCGGGCCGGGCAAGGTCCATGTGCCCAGCCACATTTTCAAGCTGGTCTACGACGCGAGCACGGGGCGTGCCTGGGCGCACTGGCAGGCCAATAGCCCGGATACGCGGATGAGTGCGCCGATCAGTTATGAGGAGTTCACTCGGAGGACGGGGATGCCGTTGTTGGCGGGGGTGATGAGGGGGCGGGGTTAGCCTTCTGTCGTGGGCCAGGGGCCTGTTTCTTGCCCCTGCCGGGGGGTTGTTTTTCGAGGCCGGGTCTCGGCCCGGCGGCCGACCTACCTTTCTTTGATTCGTCAAAGAAACGTAGGCCAAAGAAAGACGACCCGAATGTCCGCGACCCCTTCGCTTCGCTACGGGCAACCTGCGTCGTGGCGGTTGCGGGGTTCGCCGTGAAACTCTCTTCGCGCTGCGCGCTACGTTCAAACATCACGGCGAGTCAGATGACGAAGCAGTCCTGTCCTTCGGCAGGACTGCAACCCCGCAACCGCCACGACGCAGGCGCTGACATACGGGGGTGGGGAGAAGGGGGGCGCGCGGTGCGCTGCGCGCTGCTGGCGCTGGCGCTGCGGCTCAGAGGGTTACTGTGCGCCGGTCCAGAACCTTGTCTATCAGGCCCCATTCGCGGGCTTCTTCTGCGGTCATGAAGCGGTCGCGGTCCAGGTCGCGTTCCACCTCTTCGTAGCTGCGGCCGCAGTGCTGGGCGTACAGGCGTGTCACGCGGTCCTTGGTGCGCAGCATTTCCTCGGCATGGATGCGGATGTCCGAGGCCTGGCCCTGCACGCCGCCCAGCGGCTGGTGCACGTGCAGGCTGGCGTTGGGCAGGGCCATGCGGTGGCCGGGCTCGCCGGCCATGAGCAGGAAGGAGCCCATGGAGCGCGCCGTGCCCATGCACAGCGTGTGCACGGGTGACTTGATGAACTGCATGGTGTCGTACATGGCCAGCCCGCTGGTGATCACCCCGCCCGGCGAGTTGATGTAGAGGTGGATGGGCTTGTCCGGGTTCTCCGCCTCCAGGAACAGCAGTTGCGCGCAGACCAGGGCAGAGACCGCATCGTTGACCTCGCCGTTGAGAAAGATCACGCGGTCGCGCAGCAGGCGCGAGTAGATGTCGAAGGACCGCTCTCCGCGCGCCGACTGTTCGACAACCATGGGGACGAGCATCATCGATTCGCGCATGGGCGAACTCCTGTGTGTGGTGGTGAAAAAGAAATGGCTGCGGCCCTGCGCCGCATGCCCCGTTGCCGGGGCCCTCAGGTCACGTGCATCAGGTTGCGTACATCAGGTTGCGTACATCAGGAAGCCGCCGTCGTTGGCCGCTTCCCTGGCGGGCTGCAGCCGCGCATCGGTCAGCACATGGACGATGCGCAGCAGCGTGCCTCCATCCGCTGCGGGGCTGATCTGCAGGTCCACCGTGCTTTCAAGAAAGGGCGGCTCCGCCTCGCGCAGCCGCAGGCGCAGTTCCTGCTGCGGCACCTGCTGCAAAGGCTCGGCATGCTCGGTGCCCGGCAGCCACTGCGCGCGCAGCTCGGGAATGCTCAGCGCGCGCCAGACCTTCTCGGGCGGAGCGTCCAGCGCGTACTCCTGCACCAGCTCGCGGGCCGCATCGCCGGTGTCCATATCGCTCATCTTGTTCATTGGTCCATGTCCTTGAGCAGGCCCTTGAGTGCATCCACGCGCTGCGGCCAGTAGGCGCGGTACTTCGCCAGCCAACCCGCAATCTGCGCCAGCCCGTCGGGGTCGACCTCGTAATGCATGAAGCGCCCCTGGCGCTGCTCGCTCACCAGCCCCGCATTGCGCAGCACGGCCAGATGCTGGGACATGGCCGACTGGCTGATATCCATTCCCTCGCGCAGCGCGCTGGCATGCATGCTGCCAGCGGCCAGCTTCTCGAAGATGGAGCGGCGCGTAGGGTCGGCCAGGGCCTTGAAGATGTCGTTCTCGGGCATGGCGACACTTTAGCAACCACTTATTTCAAACGCAAGCCCCGCACGCCAATCCCGCCGCCACGCCCTCATCCGCAAACCGCTTGGCCGCCTTGAGCAGATAGCTCACGGCATAAAGAATGGAGTCGTCGGCTTCATCCCCATTCAGATGGTCCACCACCTCGATGGCATAGCCCAGATTCACCGCCGTGTCGTGCAGCAGGCCCAGCAATTCCTTGTCCTGCGGCTCCAGCGACTGCGCCTGATCGGCCTTCACGTAGTAGATGCGCAGCAGGTCCCGGCAGACGCAATTGATGGCAGTGATGTTGTGGCGAGCGTGCAGGTCCAGCACATCCAGCGCGGCGCCCATGTGCAGGACGGCGTCGATGGCGAGGTCGTCGAGCCGAGGCGTGGCAGAAGCAGCCGTTGAAGGATCGGGATGATGAGGCATCCTGCGATGCTCGTTGAATCGGCGAGGGGCGTCTCTACGGAATTCGTAGAACGGAAGGCGAGCCAGGATGGTTGTCTTCGGCTTGGATACGAAGATGGCGGCCACCCGTGGAAATGTCTCACCGGATTGCGCAAATCCTCGGAGTGCCGACTACCTATCTTTACTGCGAGGACGATGATCTTGCTGAAGTGATCCTGGCGTGGAGCAAGCTTGCTCGCGGCGGTCGGGCGCAGGCGAAAAAAGCTGTGTTGGGGTTGGTGGCTGGGCGGTAGGGGTGAACGCCTGGGCAGCCGCTATGACGGGATGTCGGCAGGATTGGGCGGGAAGAGATTGCTGGCTGCGTATCGATATCGTCAAAGAGGCGGCCTTCTCAGACGACGGCAAACGGCCAGGAGCAGACACATGCTGAAATATCTTGCTGAATTGGAGTTGAGCATCGAAGGTCGTGCCCAAATGCCTTTGGTTTAAAATCCAACGCCTGTAACCACAAAACCTGCTGTCTATTTTTTCCACCATTGCATGCATGGGGGCATGGTTTTCCGCAGTGATCAAAATTCCTATCGAGAGCCACTCATGAAAAAATTGCGAATCATTGCATTTTTCGTTATTACAACCATTACAGGCAGCTTAAGCGCAGCGGACAATGAGCAACAGCAACCTTGGGCGCAGATGCTTGAAGTTATGGGATATGCGGAAATCGCGAAAGCGAGTCTAGCCAGAGGGTGTCTTCCTGATAATAATTTATCTAGGACAGCAGCCTACATTGCCCTCTGCCCCAAGTTGTCATTTATTTCGAACAAATTAATTAATGATGCTGCTCTGCCATTCGCGCGAAGGTATGTGTCTGGCTCCGAGGCACGGGACGTCATCGCTTACTATGCATCCCCTAGAACTCAACGCCTGAGAGATAAGATGAACCGTGAAATTCGAACAGGGAGAAATGACCAACTTTCACCAGCGGAATTGCAAGAAATAAAGAGGGTTGATAACGCCCCGTTTGCCCGTGCGCTCAGTGAATTTGCTGGAGACCCAGAATGTAACAGAGCGGTTGCCCGTGCAATACTGAGTTATGAACCATAATGTGCGGTTTCTCAATGACATGCTATTGCACACTATTTATTCGATCCGATGATCGCTCAGAACTTCCTTCGGAAATATTTTCGCAATCTTCACTGGAGAAGTTCGATTTTACAGATGAAGAATCTCCAGAGCGACGCCAGACGCGAAGACGACTAGACGCTGCTGGAATCCGAAGGCGACCCGATCTGCCTAGGTATGGGTGGGTTTTAGACACGAACGGTACGGTTCTCAGTACAAGCATAGAGGATCACATTAAATCCTTGCTAAGCTGCCTGAATAATGAAAGAAGCCTTGGCGATCTGAAATCAATGGGTTATAAATATTATTTTTCAGTCTTCTGGAGCGGAAATGGAACGGGAGGTGGCCCATTTATTACAAGCGAAACTTTGGCGCTTCTTGCCGGGCATGAAGCAGAAATAGAAATTTGCTTTTACTACGAAGATGCATCTTAGTTTTCGGGTCCGGAATCAGCAGCGCTCTGAGAGAGTATGCTGCAATCGCACGTAGTGCAGAAGCAGGTTCTACAAATGAAAATGACAGTCGAAAATATGACGCTCAGGAGTTGGCTGGCGGGGGAAATAAAAATATCTGCATACGCGGTAGAGCAGCTGAAACATCTGAAAGGCAGCAACGTCCTGGAATATCATGCAGACCGCCTTGTTCGTTATCAGGCGACGCTCTTGTCGCTCGATGAATACGAAGAATGGCTGACTGACTCCTGCGGCTGATATTTTGCCGCAGTTCCGTTGAGGGTCAGCTTGCGAAATTCTCGCCATCGGGCTGACCGGGGCTCAAGCGACCATAATCCATATATTTGAGTTCATCATTTTCTTATTGGCGTGGCGCTTGGATTTCCGGCCAGAGGCGGACATGGTGCTGCATCGACTGGTTGAATTCACAACGGTTGAATCCACCGTCGTTCTACGCCAGCCAAGGCCCCGTTTTTTCCCGTCAAGATCAACGATCAACGACCATCGATGGCGCTGGTCTCTTCATCGACGGCATCCTCGTCGCAATCCAGCCTCACGACATCGAATTCAACGTGATCGACGTCTGGAACTTTCCCAAAATCGACGAGGAATCCGTGAACCAGCACCTGTCCACGGCCTGCATCGATAACCCTCCCCGTGCCGCTGTACGTGTAATGTCCGGTCCTTATCAGTCTGTCGCGCCCCAGCTTTTCTCGCTCGTCCTGCGGCCAATCGAAGCCATACGGTGATTGGAGCAGCCGGACGTCCAATGCACTGAGACGATTGCGAACCCTCTGTCCGGCGCTCAAGGTGCAGGGGTGGCAGAACACGGTGACGGTCGCCTGGTCGCTGGCCAGCGTAACGGACGCAGCTTCGTCGCCCGGCTCATCGACGTGCAAGACCAGAAGATCTGGAAAGACCGTGCCTGTCATGGCTTCGCGGCGGGGCTGGCCGCCTTCGCCTTTTCTGCTTGCAGTTGCAGCCCATCGGCCAGCGCCACACCCAGCGCGTCAATGACCGCCCGCACGCCCGGCACGTTGCGGCGGTCGCGGTGATAGGCCAGGTACACCGGGCAGGACGGCAGTGGCGCGTCCACCTCCAGCCGTGCCAGGCCGGGCACGGCATGGGCCATGGCGTCGGGCAGCAGGCAGATGCCCTGGCCTTGCTGCGTGGCCTCCTGGCGGGCCAGGTCGGAGCCGGATCGAAAGACGAACCGGGTGGCGCCCCGGCTGGTCAGCCACAGGTTGGAGGCGTCCTGCCGGCCGGTGGCGAGGTCCTGTCCCACGAAATCGTGGCAGGCGAAGTCCTGCACGCGCAGGTGGCGACCCGGCAGGCGCTGCTCGACATAGCCGTGCGAGGCGTACAGGCCAAACGTCAGTTGCCCCGCCCATTTCTCCACCACCACGGCCGAGCTGGAGCGCCCGACCCGGAGCGCCACATCCACTTCGCGCCGCCCGACATCCGTGAAGCGCGACTCCACGGCCACTTCAATATGCAGTCCAGGGTGCGCGCTTCTCAACTGCGAGAGCACGGCGGTCACGGGCTTCACGAAGCCCTCGCCCATGCTGACGCGGATGGTGCCGGTCAGCGCATGGGCCTTCTCATCGGGCCGGTCGTCGCGCTTGATGCCGCCCAGTCCCAGCTCGAATTGCTCAGCCAGCTCCACCAGTTCCATTGCATCGGGCTCGACCGTCGTCCCTGCGCTGCTGCGGTGTACCAGGGCGCGGCCCAGGGATTGCTCCAGCGCCTCGATGCGCCGCGCGACGGTCGAGGTGGACAGGCCCAGGGCAGCGCCTGCGGCAAGCAGGCTTTGGTGGCGGTGAAGCGCCAGGAGCACGCGCAGGTCATCCCAGGTGGTGGGCGGTTGGTTTTTCATGAATGCAAATCAGCTTACCAGCGCTGCCCATTCCCAGGCGGGCACCCCGTCGCAATACTCGAGTGCATGAAAACCCCTTTTGATTTCTCCCAGAAAACCGTCCTGGTGACCGGTGCCTCCATGGGCATCGGCGAAGTATTTGCCAGGGAGCTTGCCCGCCGTGGCGCCAAAGTCGTGCTGATCGCGCGCAGCCGCGACAGGCTCGAAAAGCTCGCCCACGAATTGCCCGGCGCCGAATTCCTGGTCGAGGACCTGGCGACACCCGGGGCGGCCCGGCGGGTTTTCGAGGCCGTCAGCGCCAGGGGCCTGCTGCCGGATCTGCTGGTGAACAACGCAGGCTTCGGCACCCATGGCAGGTTTGATGAACTGGCGCTGGCCATGCAGCGGGAGGCCATCGACCTGAATGTGGGCGCCCTGGTGGAGCTGACGCACCTGTTGCTCCCCGCACTGGAGCAGCGCCAGGGCGGCGTCATCAACATCGCCTCCACGGCAGCGTTTCAGCCGGTCCCGTACATGGCTGTCTACGCCGCGACCAAGGCCTTTGTCCTTTCGTTCAGCGAAGCGCTCTGGGCCGAGTACCGGCCGCGCGGCGTGCGCGTGCTGGCGTTGTGCCCGGGCGCTACCGACACGGCGTTCTTCGCCCGCGCCGGCGAGGCCGCATCCTTCGGGAAAAAAGCGTCCAGCGAAGACGTGGTTCGCCTCGGACTGAAAGCCTTCGACGACAACCGCGCCTCGGTGGTGCACGGTTGCGCCAACTACCTGACGGCCCTGGTCGCCCGCGTTGCCACACGCGAGTTCATGGCCCGGTTCACGGCGCGCGTGATGAGGCCTGCAGCGCAGCCGGCTTGAATGCCCCCGGTCTCAGGGATGCAAGCTTGCCGCGGCCCGGCCATTCCTGCCCCGGCCTGCGTTCACCAGTCAGCCGCCACTGCCGTCAGCCCTTCGTGAGAGGGAAAGTGCGGCAGCACCTCCTGGGCCAGTTCCTCCAGCACCTCGGCGGGCGGGCGCTGTGACCACTGGATGCCCAGCGCCGCGTGGTTCACCCCCGCCGCCTGCCACTGTTCGAGCAATGCCACCAGTCCCTTGCGCCCGGTGCGCAGGACATAGCCCCCATGCAACGGGGTTGGGGGATGGCCGGGGTCATCGACCAGGTCGATCCACTCATTCGTCATGTGCGGGCGGAATGCGCCTCCAGGGATCAGGTCACGCCAGGCACGGATTTTTTCCGCCAGGTGCTGAGGCCCCCGGGGGGTATGGGTGGCACCGGGGTAGGTCAGCCAGCCATCTGCATGCTCTGCAATCCATGGCAGCGATTGGCCTGACGATCCCGTCACCATCAGCGGAATGCTCCCTGCAACGGGCTGGGGGAGAAACTCGGCACCTTCCAGGCGCCCCAGCGGGGAATCGATGTCCAGGAGCCCAGGCGGCATGAGCTGGCGCATATAGGCCACGGCCTGGGAAAAGCGCTGTGCCCGGGCCGCGTGTTCCAGTCCGTAGGCGGGAAACTCCATCGGCCTGTCGCCAGAGGCCAAGCCCATCACCAGCCGGCCGCCGGAGAGCTGGTCAATGCTTGTGGCGGCCTTGGCCAGGTCGATCGGATGGCGCAGGGAGACGATGGCGCTGCCCGTGGCCAAGGCGATCTTGCGGGTACGGGCAGCCAGGAAGGACAGGTAGGTGAAGGGGTCGAACACCTGCCCTGCGTCCCCGAACGAGGGATCGAACAAGGGGACATCGCGCACCCACACGGCGGCAAAGCCATGCTGGTCGATGCGGTTGACCAGATCGGCCTGCCCGCGCAGCACCGACATGTCGCCCTTGTAGCTGCGCAGCGGCAGGAAGATGCCCACGGTCAGCCGGTCTGGTGCAAACATGCGCCGATAGCCAGGGTGTGCGTAGAACGAGGCATAGGAAGCCCCACCCGTGCGCGGGGAGACAGGAGTTGCGTTCATTGTCTGGACCTGACTCGTGTTCATGCGCCGGTTGCCGGTGCCGGCAGCGTGATGCCCTTGCGCACCGCAGGTCGGGCCGCGACCCGCTCATGCCATGCGCTCAGATGGCGGTGCCGGCTGAAGTCGAAGTGGATGATTCGCGCGATGTGCATCCAGCCGAAATGGGCAATGTCTGCAATGGAGTAGCAGTCGCCCGCCAGGTAGGGGCTGCCTTGCAACGCGTGGTCCAGCACCGTGAACGCCTCCTCCGTCAGGCGCCGGTAGCGTTCGATTGCGGCAGGAACTGGGCTGTCCGCGAACAGCTCGAAGTGCACGCGCTGGCCCAGCAGCGGCCCGACACTGGACGCATGGAATTGCAGCCATTTGATCGCCTCCCAGCGGGCCTGCAGGTCCTCTGGCAGCAGCTGTCCGGTCCTGTCGGCCAGGTACAGAAGAATGGCCGCTGACTCAAACAACACCACCCCCGTCTCGGTGTCCGTGAGCACGGGAATGCGGCCATGGGGATTCAGCGCCAGAAAGGCCGGCTGCCGGTGCTCGCCTTCATCGATGCGCACATGGTGCAGCTGGTAAGGCAGCGAAAGCTCTTCAAGCGCAATGGTCACCTTGAAGCCATTGGGGGAGCTGTCTGAATAGAGATGGAGCATTTGAATTTTAGATAAACTGAATTCATAGAATCACTGGAAAGACTTATTCTCAACAGATATACATCTAGTTAAAAGCGATGATTTCTGCTCCATGAATTTAGTAAATCTAAAAATAAGATGACCTATCCATTGCAGGCGCTGCGCACTTTCGTGGAAGTGGGGCAGCGCAAAAGCGTCAAGGCTGCGGCGCAGGCCCTGCACGTCACGCCCGGCGCCGTCAGCCAGCAGATCCGCGTGCTGGAAGACCGCCTGGGAGTGGTGTTGCTGGAGCGTGAGCGCCTTGGCATGCGGCTGACCGAGGCAGGCGCCAGCGTGTTCCCCAGGCTGCGCGAAGCGTTTCTTCAAATCGACCAGGTTATGCACGACCTGGAAAGCACCAAGGCAAGACGGAGCCTGACCGTCAGCACGGTCGCCACGTTTGCAGCCTCCTGGCTGGTGCCCCGGCTGGGGCGTTTCAAGCAATTGCACCCGGACATCGAAATCCGCGTGGAGGCCACGTCGGAACTGGTGGACCTGCGGCGCGACCGGGTGGACGTGGCCTTGCGCCATGGGCTGGGAGACTATCCGGGGCTGGAGGTTCTCCCCCTCATGGCGCCGGTTCTGACGCCCGTCGCCTCGCCAGGATTCCTGAAGGCGCAAGGGGCAGTGATCCATGAGGCCGGCGATTGCCTCAGCTACCCCCTCCTGCATGACGGCGACCGCGCAGACTGGCCGCTCTGGCTGAAAGCGCATGGCGTGGCGGGCGACCTGCGCGCGGAGCGCGGCAGTGCCTTTGACGATGACTTCCTGCTGATCCGTGCGGCAGAGGCTGGCCAGGGCCTGGCGCTGGTGCCGCAGGCCTATGCCCAGGAAGAAATCGCGGCGGGCCGGCTCATCCAGGTGCTGGACAAGCCATGGCCCGCACGATTTGCCTACTACGCGGTGACGCGGCCCGGGGCGGCCGACCGCCCCGAAGTGCGCGCGTTCCTGGACTGGATTCGCGACGAGGCGGGAAAAAACCTGTCACCTCCCCAACCCTAGCCCAACACGAGCCTTGCTAGCCTTGGCACATGCTGATCTCCGAACTCGCCCAGCTCACGGGCGTCTCCATCCACGCGCTGCGGCACTACGAGCGCGCGGGCCTGCTCAAGCCACGGCGCCTGCCCAATGGCTACCGCGACTATCCGCGCTCGGCCCGGCGCGAGGTGGCGTTCATCGCCATGTCCCGCGCGCTGGGATTCGGGCTGCCGCGCATTGCGGAGAACCTGCGCGCCTGGCGTGCGGGGCGCATAGGCCCCGGTGACCTGGCCGATGCCGTGCAGCAGCGCGTGCAGGAGATCGATGAACAGATCGCCGCGCTGCAGGCCCAGCGCGCCCAGGCCCTGGACCATGTGCAGTGGCTGCGCGCCCGCCAGGCCGAGCGGGATCTGGCGCAGACGGCACCGGCCCCAGCCAGCACCCCCGACAAACCCGCCGCGCCCTGGCCGCGCGTGCGCCGTGCCGCTTCACCCACCACGAAGGAGACAAGCCATGACTGAGCCGACCACCCACCCCACCCCATCCACCCAGGCGCTGCAGAAGGCCGTGCTGGCCATGCCCATGGCGCGCACCCTGGGCCTGCGCTTCGTGCGGGCCGAGCCCGGCGCCACCGAGCTGGAGATGCCCATTGCCGATGCCCTGTGCTTTCAGCCGGGCCAGTTGCAGGCCACGGCGATCTTTGCGCTGGGCGACTTTGCGGCGGTGTCGGCCGCAGGCTCTGTGCTACCGCCAGGCTGGGCCAATGCCACGGTGGACGGCAGCGTCAAGCTCTTCGCCCCCGCACGCGGCACCCACCTGCGGGCGCGCGGCCGCGTGGTGGATGCCGGCCGCGTGCTCAGCATCTGCGCAGCCGACCTGTACGCGGTGGCCGAGGATGGGCATGAAACGCATTGCGCCACCTGGCTGGGCACGGCGCGCAATCTGGAGCCGAGGCCCGTGCGGGCCTGAGAACGATCCCCCGGTCTCCCCACCCCGTATGTCAGCGCCTGCGTCGTGGCGGTTGCGGGGTTGCAGTCCTGCCGAAGGACAGGACTGTTTCGTGATCTGACTTGCCGCAGTTGTTTGAGCGGCGCGCGAAGCGCAAAGCGAGTTCTGCGGCAAACCCCGCAGCCGCCACGACGCAGGTTGCCCGCAGCGAAGCGGAGGGTCGCGGACATCCGGGTCGCCTTCTTTGATCTGACCTTTCTTGGCGAATCAAGAAAGGGCAGTCGGCTGCCGGGCCGAGACCCGGCCTCGAAAAGGAACCGCCCGGCAGGGTCAAAAAACAGCCCCCAGGCGGACCCCCCTCTTTAAAAGCTCACCCCCGCAGCTTCGCCCGCCGCGCCTTCACCGCCGCAGCCAGCTGCTCCAGCACAGGCACGGTCTGCTCCAGGCTGATGCAGGCATCGGTCACGGACACGCCATGCGCCAGCGGCTGGCCGTCCACGATGTCCTGCCGCCCTTCCTGCAGGTGGCTTTCGATCATCAGCCCCGTAATGCGGGCATCGCCACCGGCAATCTGCTGGGCCACGTCGGCCGCCACGTCGATCTGGCGGCGGTGCTGCTTGCTGCTGTTGGCGTGGGAGACATCGATCATGACCTGCGGGCGCAGGCCTGCGCCTTCCAGCAGGGCGCAGGCGGCCTGCACATGCTCGGCGCCGTAGTTGGGCTGCTTGCCGCCGCGCAGGATGACGTGGCAGTCGCCATTGCCGCGGGTCTCGAAGATGGCGGACTGGCCCATCTTGGTCATGCCCATGAAGGCGTGGGGCGCGCTGGCCGCCTGGATGGCATCGCTGGCCACCTTGACGCCGCCGTCCGTGCCGTTCTTGAAGCCCACGGGGCAGGACAGGCCACTGGCCAGCTGGCGGTGGCTCTGGCTTTCCGTGGTGCGCGCGCCGATGGCGCCCCAGCTGACCAGGTCGCTGATGAATTGCGGCGACAGCAGGTCCAGGAATTCCGTGCCCACGGGCAGGCCCAGGGCCAGCACGTCCAGCAGCAGGGCGCGAGCCATTTCCAGGCCTTCGTTGATGGCGAAGCTGCCGTCCAGGTGCGGGTCGTTGATGTAGCCCTTCCAGCCTACGGTGGTGCGGGGCTTCTCGAAGTAGACGCGCATGACCACGAGCAGCTCGCCGGCCAGGGCGTCGGCCTGGGCCTTGAGCTGGCGCGCATAGTCCATGGCCTGGTCGTGGTCGTGGATGGAGCAGGGTCCGACGACGACGATGAGCCGGTCGTCCCGGCCCTGCAGCACGTCCGAGATGGCGGCGCGGCTGGTTTCCACCAGTTGCTGCGCGGCCTCGGGCGCGGGCAGCCATTCCTGCAGCAGGGCCGGGGTGATCAGGGGGCGCACGGCCTTGATGCGCAGGTCGTCGATGCGGGTGGTGTCGTGCGTGCTCAGGGGCACGGCACTGCGTTGTACGTGGGTGGGGGTGGTCATGGCGCTATTGTCGCGCCTTGAGGTTTCCCGACCGGGGCGGGGCAAGTGGCTTGCCCGCCCCTTGGCATCGACTTACTGAGCCGCCGCTGCCGCTGCTGGCGCAGGCGCAGGTGCGGACTCTGGCGCAGCCGGCACAGCGGCCGGTGCCGCGCCGTACTGCCAGCCGGCGGGCAGCAGGCCATCGACCCAGTGCAGGCGCCAGGCCATCAGCGCCAGCAAGGCCACCACGGCCAGCGCCACCAGGGTGTTGCGCAGGCCGTTGCCCTCCGCATAGGGGTCGCCCGCCGTGCGCCGTGCGCCCACCGGCACCTTGGCGGTCTGCGACAGGCTGCGGCCCAGCGGCAGGTTGATGCGCATGCGGCCGTTGATGGCCCAGCCGCTGGCGTCCAGGATGGGCCCCAGGCTGCGCTGGCGCAGCTTGAGCCAGGCAATCATCATGCTGGGCCCTGAGATGGCGGCGATGAGGCCGACCAGGGCCACGGGAATCCAGGGTCCCAGGTCGATGAACTTGCCGAAGATGCCCACCAGCACGGCGCTGATGGAGCCCAGGGCCACGCCCAGGGCGGCCACGGTGCCCACATCGGTCTTGCGCGATGCGGCCGCAGCCGTGGCGGCTGTGGCGTTGGCCGCAGCGGTGCCGGGCGCCGTGACCAGCTGGCCGGCCTGCGTGCCCAGGCTGGCGGTCACGCCCTCTTCCTTGGCCGAGGCGCGCTTGGCCACCTGTTCCTCCACCATGCGCAGGAATTTCTTGTAGGGCAGGAAGAAGGCCTGGCCGATGCTGGTGGGGTTCTCGATGAGCTTGACGATGGTGGCGTCCCAGTCGTTGCCCGCGCGGTCATAGAACACGCCGTTGCGGCCCACGAAGAGAAAGTCCACATCGCCCGCCGTGAAGGCCGCGACGATGGCTTTCTTCTTGCCCTCGCGCCGCAGCTCGCAGTAGGCCAGGCAGGTCTTGGCACGGCCGGCCAGCGCGGCGTGGGCGGCCGTGTCGCTCACTTCCACGGTCAGGTCGCAGCTGCGCGCATCCAGGTAGAGCGTGCCGGCCTGGAAGGCCGCGCCCTCGCGCCGGTAAAAGAGGCTGAACGAGACGAAGTTGTTGAGCAGCACCAGCAGGTCGCGCTGCAGGCGGATGAGCTTTTCCAGCGCCACGGCCTGCAGGCTGTGTTCCTTCTCGGACTCGTCCTGGGCGATGAGGTCCAGCAGCGCGGCTTCCTGCCCGCCGTCCAGCAGCGCCTGCACCTCCTGTTGCGACAGGGCATCGAGCGGCGTGGCGGGCCGGGCCGCCAGCCATTGGCGGCAGGGCTGCAGGGCGGCCTTGACCTGCTCCCACTGCGCGGCGGTGATCTCCTGCAGGTCTTCGCCCAGCACGGGCTGCACGGCCTGCTCGCGCAGGGCCTGCAGCGCGCCGGCCCAGGCGGGGTTGACGCCCTGGGCCAGCGGCAGCGCTCGGTCGGCCGCCACGGCGGCCAGCGGCAGGGCGGCAATGGCCTGGGCGCCGCTGTCCAGCACTTCGCGGCCCAGGGCGGCATAGCCTTCGATGGAGGGGTTGAGCGGGTCCTGCGCGCGTGTGTCGAA
Source organism: Delftia sp. BGA-UO-ETr-SB1 (assembly GCF_059567865.1). Classification (NCBI taxonomy): domain Bacteria; kingdom Pseudomonadati; phylum Pseudomonadota; class Betaproteobacteria; order Burkholderiales; family Comamonadaceae; genus Delftia; species Delftia sp. BGA-UO-ETr-SB1. Next base: position 545,942 of record NZ_JCAQOW010000005.1, read on the forward strand.
GGCGGCCAGCCGCGTGCGTGCGAAGAAGTCGTCCACCTTGGCCTGCACCGCGTCCACGGCGCGGGCGGCGGCCAGGGCCTGGTCGCGCTCGGCAATGCCGCAGCCCAGGGCCTCGGCGCCTGCATGCCAGTCGCGCAGGGAACGCAGGTCGGCATAGAAGGACTCGGCCTGCTTGCGTGCGATGCCGGCCACGCCATCGGCGCCCGCCGCCGTGCCATAGGCCTTGCCGATGCGCTCGACCAGCGCGGCCAGCGCCTTGTCGTCCCCGGCGGTGGCGGGGCTGACGATGCCGTCGCCATTGAAGCGCATGGCCGCCAGGGAGGCCAGGCGCTCGCGCACCTGGGCCAGGCTTAGCGCGGAGCCGCCGGCCTGGCCGGACAGGGCCAGCATGCGCTCGGCCTCGGCATGCAGCAGGGCGCCCTGCTCGCTGTCGCGCTCCAGGCTGGACAGTTGCAGCACGTCGCCGCCATCGGCCAGCACCTGGGGATCACGCACGCGCGCCACGGCCCATTGGCAGGCGGCAATCAGTTCGGGCGGGCGGATGCGGCCGTCCTTGTCCTCGTCGATCAGGTCCAGCGTGTCGCTGTCGAACTCGATGCCGCGCGTGGGGCAGGCCAGGGCCACCCACAGCTTCTGGTCCAGCTCGCCGATGTGCGCAATGTCCTGCCCGGTGCGGATGACCACCTGGTCCACTCCACCGGCGCGAAAAAACTCCCAAGCATGTTGCTGCTGCATGAAATACCCAACGGCCGCTCTGGCCAACATTCAAAAAACGAAAACGAAAAACCGAAAAAGGGCCGCAGTTTAAAAGTCATTCGGCCTGCTCAATTGAAGACATTTGTCAACGATGGGCGTCAGCACAGGCTGTCAGGGCTGACGCTTTGTGTGAAAATAAAAGCACTGAATAGATACTTTATTGCCTCCATGCCCTCCAACTCCACCGCGTCGGCCCCTCAACAAGGCCGGGACAAGCTGCACCTGCAGCTGGCGCGGCTGTTCCGCAGCAAGGTGTCCACGGGCGCCTGGCCCGTAGGCAGCGCCATTCCCACGGTGCAGGAGCTGGAGGCGCTGCATGGCGTGTCGCGCACCACGGTGCGCATGGCACTGGGCGCCCTGGTGGCAGAGGGCCTGCTGCTCACGCGCAAGCGCGGCGGCACGCGGGTGATCGCGGCGCCCTACAAGCCGCCGTCCTTTCTGCTGCCCACCAGCTGGAAGGAGCTGGTGGCCTTTGGCGCCCACATCGGCCAGATCACCCTGCACACCGGGCGCGACTGCCTGCCGCCGATTCCCGAAGGCTTCCCCGACGTGGGCCGCATGGCCCCCGCCTACGTGCACCTGCTGCGCGTGTACGACCATGACGCGGCGCGGTTCTGCCTGTCGCAGCTGTACCTGGAGCAGGAACTGTTCCCCGAGATCGAGGCCCAGCTGGAGCGCAGCTCCCTGGCCGTGGCCCTGAGCAGCGACCCCTCGCGCATTGCCGTGGCGCGCCAGCACCTGAGCGTGGCACCGGCCGACGAACTGGCCGCCGAGCACCTGGGCGTGGCCCTGGGCACGCCGCTGATGCAGGCGCTGCGCTGGGCCTGCAACGCCGATGGGCTGCTGATCTACTGGGCGAGGGTCCGCTTTCTCAGCGAGTACGTGCATATGGAAATGGATCTTCTGAAATGAACCCCACCCCCTCCTCCCCGGCTTGCCGCCCGCATGCGGGCCGCGTGGCCTGGATCACCGGCTCGACCAGCGGCATCGGCCTGGCCGTGGCGCGCCATCTGGCCAGCGAGGGCGCAGCCATCGCGCTGCATGGCCAGGCCGCCGCTTCTGCCGAGACCGATGCGCTGGTGCGCGAGATCGCCCAAACGCATGGCGTGCCGGTGCGCCACTACGGCCTGGACCTGCGCGACGGCAGCGCCATCGCACCGCTGGCGCAGCGCATTGCGGCCGAGCTGGGGCCCATCGACATCCTGGTCAACAACGCAGGCATGCAGCATGTGAGCGCGCTGCTCGAATTCCCGGCCGGCAAGTGGGATGAGCTGCTGGCCGTCAATCTCTCGGCGCCCTTCCACGCCATCCAGGCCTGCGCGCCGCAGATGCTGGAGCGCGGCTGGGGCCGCATCATCAATATCGCCTCGGTCAGTGGGCTGGTGGGCGTGGCGCGCAAGCCGGCCTATGTGGCCAGCAAGCACGGGCTGATCGGGCTGACCAAGTCGGTGGCGCTGGAGTTCGCCACCACGCCCGTGACCTGCAACGCCATCTGCCCCGGCTGGGTGCTGACGCCGCTGGTGCAACGACAGATCGATGCGCTGGCCGCGCGCGAGGGGCTGGATGCCGACGCGGCGGCGCGCCAGCTGCTGGGCGCCAAGCAGCCCTCCCAGGCCTTCGTGACCGTGGAGCAGGTGGCGGCGCTGGCCGGTTTCCTGGCCAGCGAGCAGGCCGCCCAGGTGCGCGGCGCACACTGGAACATGGATGGCGGCTTTGCCGCTGCCTGACCCCGCCACGCTCGCCCTGCCCCGCCAAACCCCTTTTCATACCAACGACAGACAAACCCAACCAGGAGAGACAGATGTCCTTGAACGAAACCCATGACGCAGGCCTGCGCAGCTGGGTGGCCTCGGCCAATACCGGCGCCAGCGACTTCCCTATCCAGAACCTGCCGTTTGCGGTGTTCCGCCGCGCAGGCAGCCAGGAGGCCTGGCGCGGCGGCGTGGCCATTGGCGACCAGGTGCTGGACCTGGCGCGCGCCAGCGCCCTCAAGGCCCTGGGCGATGCCGTGCAGCCGCAGCTGGAAGCCGCTTCGCAACAGCACCTGAACGGCTTCATGGCCATGGGACCGGCCGCCTGGTCGACCCTGCGCCTGGCGCTGTCGCGCGCGCTGCGCGAAGGCGCTGCCGCGCAAGCGGCCCTGCAGGATTGCCTGGTGGCCCAGTCCGACGTGGAATACACGGTGCCGGCCCAGGTCGGCGACTACACGGACTTCTATACCTCGGTGCACCACGCCACCAACGTCGGCAAGCTGTTCCGCCCGGACAACCCGCTGATGGAGAACTACAAGTGGGTGCCCATCGGCTACCACGGCCGTGCGTCCAGCCTGCGCGTGTCGGGCGTGGACTTCCGCCGCCCCATGGGCCAGCTGAAGGCACCCGACGCCGCCGCGCCCGCGCTCAAGCCCTGCGCACGCCTGGACTATGAGCTGGAGATGGGCATCTACACCGGCGCCGGCAACGCCTGGGGCGAGGCGATTTCCATGGACGAGGCAGAGAACCACATCTTCGGCCTGTGCCTGCTCAACGACTGGTCGGCGCGCGACATCCAGGCCTGGGAGTACCAGCCGCTGGGCCCCTTCCTGTCGAAGAACTTCGCCACCACGGTCTCGCCCTGGATCGTGACGCTGGAGGCGCTGGAGCCCTACCGCACGGCGTTCACGCGGCCCGCCGCCGATCCCCAGCCCCTGCCCTACCTGAGTTCGGCCGCCAACTCCGAGCGCGGCGCGTTCGACGTGCAGCTGAGCGTGGCGCTGGAGACCGGCCGCATGCGCGCCGAAGGCCAGGCCGCCCAGCAAATCACCCACACCAGCTACCGCCACGCCTACTGGACCATGGCCCAGCTGGTGGCCCACCACAGCGTCAACGGCTGCGACCTGCAGCCCGGCGACCTGCTGGGCACGGGCACGCTGTCCGGCCCCACCTCCAGCGAGGCCGGTGCGCTGCTGGAGCTGACCGAAGGCGGCAAGAAGCCCGTGGCCCTGGCCAATGGCGAGAGCCGCACCTTCCTGCAGGATGGCGATGCCGTGATCCTGCGCGGCTGGTGCGAGAAGCCGGGCGCCGCGCGCATCGGCTTCGGCGAGTGCCGCGCCACCGTGCTGCCCGCGCGCCAGGCCTGATGGCAAAGGCAGATCGATCGGGGTCGATTGATCTGCGCGATTGATCTGCGCGATTGGTCTGACCGATTGATTCACCCGATCGATCCGCCCGAATGTCGTGATTCCGACAGCCATGAGTGCATGACACAATTGCTGACATGCCCGCCCCATCGGAAGACGCCATCTCAGCACCTCCCGCCACCATCGACTTCGGAAGGCAGGCGGCCCCTGCCCGGCAGGAGCCCGCCTTTGCCGAGCCCGGCAGTGCCAGCAGGCCCGACACGGCCGACTCTCCCAAGAGCCCCAGCAAACTGCCGCCCTCGATAGCCAGCGCCTTCGCCGCCGCAGCCTACGCGCTGCAGCACGGCGATGACGGCACTGCCCCCAACGAGCGGGCAGGCGCCGGCGCACATTCCGGCGCCACCAGCTTTACGGGCGGACAGGGCACCGGCCTGATGCCGGGCCTGTACGCCAGCCTGATTGGCGAGCCCTCACGCGACTACTACCTGCGCCTGTTCGAGCGCTTCGATGCGCTGGGCAAGCCCTTGCCTACCTGGAACCTGGCCGCAGGCCTGTTCACCCTGCCCTGGTGCGGGCTGCGCGGGCTGTGGCAAGAGGGCGGCCTCTATGCGCTGGCCGCCGGCGGCACGGGCCTGGTCTGGGGCCTGCTGCTGCGCCCCGCGCTGGGCCTGCCCCCGGCGATTGCCCACGGCATCGATGCCACGCTGATCCTGCTGGCCGTTGCCATTCCCGGCCTGGGCGCCAATGCCCTGTACTGGCACCATGTGCGCCGCCACACGCTGCAAGCCATTGGCGAGGCCCCCAACATGGCCGCAGCGCACGAACGCCTGGCCCGCCGCGCGGCCACGCCCCTGCGCAAGCGGCTGGCCGTGGCGGCCGGTGCGGTGCTTGCCGCCGCTGCCGGTGCAGGCATCTGGGCGCTGTCGGGCATGCCACATTTCATGGCGGCACAGACCGAGGTGATCCCGTCCGAGGTGACTCCGTCCGAATCCATACCGGCCGCTGCACCAGTTTCGCCAGCTGCACCAGCCGTGGCGCCAACGCCCGCCGCAGCCGTACCCGCCGTTGAAACGCCAAGGACGGAACCGGCGCCCACACCCGCCCCTACTCCCGCCCCCACTCCCTCCCCCATACCCCAGCCGCAAGAGCCGGCTACCCAGACCGAGGCGCGCCCTGATCCGCAAGCGCCCTTGCCCGCTGCCGGCAGCACCGTCTCCGGCACGGTCGAACCCATGCCCGTCGTGGCAGCGGCCGGCGCCGCGGGTGCCGTCGCGGCCACTGCAGCGGCAGCCATTCCCGTCAAGGCCGCGTTGGTGCCAGCCAAAGCACCTGCACCTACGCCTGCGCCAACGCCCGCCAAGCCCTCCAAGGTGGCGGCTGAAACCAAACCAGCCAAGCCCGCCGAACCCGTCGCAAAGGCCCCGGCACCTGCCAAGGCCGCCTCGGCGGCTCTGGAGCCGGGCAACTACTACATCAACATCGGCGTGTTCTCTGAAGCTGGCAATGCCGGGCGCGTGGTGGAGCGGCTGGAGAAAGCCAAGCTGCCCACGCTCAGCCAGACCCTGCACAGCAACAAGGGCGAGATCGTGCGCGTGCGCTCAGGCCCCTTTGCCAAGCAGCGCAGCGCCGATCAGGCGGCCGCCAAGATACGCGCCATGGGCATGGAGGCCACGGTCTTCCACCACGCCCCCGCGGAAGGCCGCAGCGCGCGGCGCTGAAGCCTTTGCTGCCACCTGTTACTTCCGCATGCCTTCGGCTTCGCCTTGGCCCGGCTCAGCCCGGCTAAGGTATGCGGCATTGTCCGAGGCAGCGCGCCCGCGGCTGCCCTGATACTGCGCAGCAACACCCCATGAATCGAGGAGACAGACCATGCCGATGACCGCCCCCGCCCTCCAACGCCGTCTTGCCGCCCTGGCCCTGCTGGGCGCCACCACCCTGGTGGCAGGCTGCGCCGGCATGAGCAATCCTTTTGGTGGCAGCGGCGGCGGCGCGGCGCAACCGGCCCCGCGCCCCGTGCAGGTCTGCAATGCGGCATCGGCGCAGTCCTTCGTGGGCAAGAGCAATACCTCGGCCACGCTGGAGGCCGCCCGCAAGCAGTCGGGCGCCTACATGGCCCGCGTGCTGCGCGAAGGCCAGCCAACGACGATGGAGTTCAACCAGGAACGCCTGAACCTGGTGGTCGACGGCACAGGCCGCATCGTGGCCGTGCGCTGCGGCTGATCGCCGACCGATTGCGCTGTGGCGCTGGATGAAAAAAGGACGCCGAGGCGTCCTTTTTCAATGGTCGTTGGCCCGCTCACTCCGCCAGGAACAACTCCTGCAGATCGCTGAGGAAATCAAAGCCCCGCTCCGTGGGCACCACCCGTCCCAGGTCGCGCGTGATCAGGCCCTTGGCCTGTGCGGCGTCCAGCCCCTTGGCGATGGAGGACAGCGGCAGGCCCGTGCGCTCCATGAACTCCTGCAGCGCAAAGCCTTCGCGCAGGCGCAGCGCGTTGAGCATGTACTCGAAGGGCAGGTCGGCACGGCGCACCTCGCCGTCCTGCGCCAGCGGCGCGCCGGCCAGGGCCTGGTCCATGTAGCGCGCGGGATCGCGAAAGCGCACCTGGCGCACGATGCGGTGCGCAAAACTGAGCTTGCTGTGCGCGCCCGCGCCTATGCCCAGGTAGTCGCCGAACTGCCAGTAGTTGCGGTTGTGCCAGCACTGGTGGCCCTCACGCGCATAGGCCGAGATCTCGTAGCGCTGCATGCCCGCGGCAGCGGTGCGCGCGGTGATGCGGTCCAGCATGTCGTAGGCCAGGTCGTCCTCGGGGATGGCCGGCGGAAACTTGGCGAAATACGTATTGGGCTCGATGGTCAGGTGATAGACCGACAGGTGCGGCGGGGCGAAGGACATGGCCACATCCAGGTCCCGCGCCAGGTCCAGTTCGGTCTGGCCGGGCAGCGCGTACATCAGGTCGATGTTGAAGGTCTCGAAGCTGTCGGCCGCCTCGCGCACGGCCGCACGCGCCTGGGCGCCGTCGTGCACGCGGCCCACGGCCTGCAGCAGGCGGTCGTCAAAGCTCTGCACGCCAATGGACAGCCGCGTGACACCGGCCGCGCGGAAGGCGCGGAAGCGGTCGGTCTCGAAGGTGCCGGGGTTGGCCTCCATGGTGATCTCGCAGTCGGCCTCCATGCGCAGGCGCGCGCGGATGGCGGCCAGCAGCCGGTCGATGGACTCGGGCGCGAACAGGCTGGGCGTGCCGCCACCGATGAAGATGCTGTGCACGGTGCGGCCCCAGATCAGCGGCAGCGCGCTCTCCAGGTCGGCGACCAGGGCGTCGATGTAGCGGTCTTCGGGCAGCTCGGGGCCGTCGCGGCCATGCTCGTGCGAGTTGAAGTCGCAGTACGGGCACTTGCGAATGCACCAGGGCAGGTGCACATACAGCGACAGCGGCGGCAGGCTGCCCAGCTGCAGCGTGCCGGGGCGCATGTAGTGCTGGATGTCGCGCTGCACGGCGGCCTGGGCGCCGGAGGCCGAATCCTGGGGCTGGATGGGAATCATCGTACCCAGCGCTCGCGCACGAGTTCGATCATCTGCAGCGTGGCGCGGCCGCGGTGGCTGTGCGCGTGCTTCACGGCCGGGTCTATCTCGGCAAAGGTCTGGCCCAGCTCGGGGATGTACATCACGGGGTCGAAGCCGAAGCCCTGCGTGCCACGGCGCTCGGTGGTGATCTCGCCGAGCACACGGCCCATGGCGATCAGCGGTTCGGGGTCCCTGGCGCTGCGCACGCCCACCAGGGTGCTGACCATGGCGGCGCGGCGGTCGGCCACGCCCTGCATCTGCTCCAGCAGGGCGCGCACGTTGTTGTCGTCGCTTTTCTCGTAGCCGAACTGCGTGCAGTAGTAGGCCGTGTCCACGCCCGGCAGGCCGCCGAAGTGCGAGACGCACATGCCGGCGTCGTCGGCAATGGCGGGCAGGCCCGTGCGCTCGGCCGCGAAGCGGGCCTTGGACAGCGCGTTCTCCACGAAGGTGCAATGCGGCTCGGGCGCCTCGCCCTCGAACAGGTCGCCCTGGCGAATCAGTTCAACGCCCAGCGGGGCGAACATGGCTTGCAGCTCGGCGAGCTTGCCGCGGTTGTTGGAGGCCAACACAATCTTCATCGTAGAAATCCAGTCGGGCGCCCGTGCGCCCTTTGTCGTCAATAGGTTCGGTAGTCCATGCGCGCCACCGGCACCGCTGCTGCGGGCCGGCAGCGGCGTTCAGCGCTTGAACTGGCGCTCGGCCGAGCGGCGTATCGCCTCGTTGATCTCGGCGATGGAGCGCTCGATGGCGGCGTCATCCAGCTCATCTTCCAGGTCTTCGATTGGCCCCCCCTGGATCGTGGATTCAAACGCGTCGTTCTCGATGTCCTGGGTGGAGATGCCCATGGTGGACTCGAAGGCGTCGGGCGTCTCCCACTCCATGGCGATGGCCGTGACGTTGTCGCTGGCATCGCCCGCGTTGCGCAGCGCCGTTTCCACCAGCTGGGGGATGGCCTGGGACACGGTGCGGCCGTGCAGGGTGCGCATCAGGTGCCCTTCGTCCACGCTGCCCCACAGGCCGTCGGAGCACAGCAGCAGCTTGTCGCCCTGCTCCAGCCGGCGCGGCTCGGTTACGTCGTAGATGGGCTTGGACGGCGAGCCCAGGCAGGTGAACAGCACATTGCGGCTGGATGTCTTGAGCTGCGCGGCGATCTCGCCCATCTCCAGATAGGAGTGGTCACGCGTGCGCACCAGCAGCTCGCCACCGCGCACCAGGTACAGGCGCGAGTCGCCGCAGTGGATCCAGGTGATCTTGCCCTTCTGGATGACGGCCGCCACCAGCGTGGTGCGCGGCGTATCGATCATGCCCTTGGCGCTGGCGTAGCGCAGGATCTGCCGGTGCGCATGCAGCAGCGCATCGACCAGAAAGCCCTGCGGATCGTCCAGCAGCGGCTTGGCCTGGCGCTGGAAATGCACGGACATCACCTGCAGCGCCAGCTGCGCGGCGACCTCGCCTTCGGGATGGCCGCCCATGCCGTCGGCCAGCACGAAGAGCACGGCCTCCCGCGTGTAGCAGTAGCCCATGCGGTCTTCATTGAGCGCCCGGCCGCCGCGGCGGCTCAGCTGAAATACCGAAAACCTCATGGCTTGCGCTCCTGGCCGACGGCCGGCAGGCCTGCCGCGCCGCTGATCTTCTGCATGTTCTTCTTGGCGTCGGTCACCAGCGTGTCCAGTTGCAGGCGCATGCGCTCGGAGACACTGAGCTTGGTGTAGCGGCGCTCACCCTCGCGGCTCAATTCCTTTTGCAGCGCAAACACCGACTGCGGGCGCGAGCCCGGGTCCATGGCCATGCACCACTCGACGACTTCGATGAGGTTGTCCGAGTACACGCCGCGCAGCTTGGTCAGCGCCAGCGTGAGCCGGTCCTTGTCCTGGCGCTGCGGCGCCTCGTTGGGCGGAAAGCCCTGCATGCAGGCATAGATGCAGGCGCCAATCGCGTAGATGTCGGTCCAGGGGCCGAGCGACGCATCGCGGCGGTACATCTCAGGCGCAGCAAAGCCCGGCGTGTACATGGGGCGGATGAAGTTGCCTTCCTTGGACAGCACTTCGCGCGCCGCGCCGAAGTCGATCATCACGGCGCGGTCGTCATTGGTGATGAAGATGTTGGCCGGCTTGATGTCCAGGTGCAGCATCTTGTGCTGGTGCACGATGCGCAGGCCGCGCAGCACCTCATCGAACAGCGAGCGGATGGTCGATTCGCGGAACACCTTCTCGGCCTTGAGCTCGCGCGCGGTGACAACGAAGTCCTGCAGGGTGGCACCCTCCAGGTAGTTCATCACCATGTAGACGGTTTCGTTCTCGCGAAAGAAGTTGAGCACGCTGACCACGGAAGCGTGCGAGATCTGTGCAAGGGAACGCCCTTCCTCGAAGAAGCTCTTGAGGCCCAGGCGGTACAGTGAAAGCTTTTCGGGAGCCACGGCGGGCTGCAACTCTCCGGGGGCACGGGTGGCCAGCGATGCGGGCAGGTATTCCTTGATCGCAACCTGCTTGCCCTCTGCATCCAAGGCCAGGTAAACGACGCCGAAACCGCCGGAAGCAAGCCTGCGCACCACCCGATAGCCGCCGATCGTGCTGCCTGGCGGCAATGGCGCCGGCTTGATCTTGGAAGACATTTTTCTCCGGTGAGTCTCAGGGATGAGGCGAAACCCGGATAATCGGGCAATTGCAAGCATCCATCAAAAGTCCAATGCCAGTTTACAGCATGACCGGATACGCCAGTGCCCAGCACGGCGCGTCCGCAGAAGATGGTGGAGCGTCGGGCCGCAACAGCCGGCTCGGTCTGGAGATCCGCTCGGTCAACAGCCGCTTCCTGGATCTTTCGTTCCGCCTGCCCGACGAGTTGCGCGCCCATGAGCCGGCCCTGCGGGCCCTTCTGACCGCCCGCCTCAAGCGCGGCAAGGTCGAAGTGCGCGCCGCCATCGACAACGACGACGGCAACTCCCTGCCCGATCCCTCCACCGCCATGCTGCAGCGCCTGGCCATGCTCCAGGACACCGTCCAGTCATGGCTGCCCGACGCTCGCAGCCTGTCCGTCTCCGACGCACTGCGCCTGGCCAGCAGCGGCGCCAACTCGGCCATCGACTGGAGCAGCATGCTGCCCACGCTGGCAGAGCAGGCCCTGACCGAACTGCTGGAGGCCCGCGCCCGCGAAGGCAAGCGCCTGGCCACCATGCTGCTGGACCGCATCGCCCAGCTGCGCAAGCTCGCGGCAGACGCCACGCCCCTGGTGCCCCAGCTTGTGGAGCAGCAGCGCCTGCGCTTCATGGAGCGCTGGAAGGAAGCGATGGCCCTGGCCGAAGGCGCCGTGGCGCCCGAAGCCGCCCAGGACCGCGCCCTGACCGAGGCCACGGCCTTTGCCATCCGCATCGACGTGGCGGAAGAAGTCACCCGCCTGGACTCGCACCTGGACGAGATCCAGAGCCTGCTCAAGAAGGGCGGCGAGATCGGCAAGCGCCTGGATTTCCTGATCCAGGAACTGCACCGCGAAGCCAACACGCTGGGCTCCAAGTCCGCCACGCTGGAGCTGACCCGCATCAGCGTGGACATGAAGGTGCTGATCGAGCAGATGCGCGAGCAGGTGCAGAACATCGAATAAGCCCATCACAGATGCCCATGCGTAACCAAACTGCGCACAAATCCATGGATTACCCCGGAAACCTCTTTGTCGTCTCGGCCCCCAGCGGGGCCGGCAAGTCCAGCCTGGTGCGAGCCCTGCGCGAGTTCGATGCGCGCGTCTCGCCCTCCGTCTCCCACACCACCCGCGCGCCGCGTGGGCAGGAAAAGCACGGCCGCGAGTACTACTTCGTCTCCGACCAGGAATTCGACACCATGGTGTCGAACAACGCCTTCGTCGAATGGGCGAATGTGCACAGCCGCCGCTACGGCACGGCCAAGAAGGCGCTGGAAGAGCGCATCCAGGTCGGCACCGACGTGCTGCTGGAGATCGACTACCAGGGCGCGCTGCAGGTCAAGGAAGCGTTTCCGAACGCCGTTCTGATCTTCATCCTGCCGCCCAGCTGGGACGAGCTTCGCGCACGCCTGGAAAACCGGGGCGAGGATGCGCCCGAGGTGATCGAACTGCGCCTGACGAACGCGGCCGAGGAGATGGCCCAGGTGGCGAAATTCGACTTCGTTATAATCAACGAATTGTTCGAGAGCGCACTGTTTGATCTCAAGACGATCATCCACGCCCAGCGCCTCAAGTATGCGGCTCAGCGCAGCCGCCGCGCAGAGACCTTCGAGTCTCTCAATATTTCTGTATCCAACTGACGTTTCCCGGAGATCCTGATGGCACGCATCACTGTTGAAGACTGCCTGGAGCAGATCCCTAACCGCTTCCAGCTCGTGTTGGCCGCTACCTACCGCGCCCGCATGCTGAGCCAGGGCCACACGCCCAGGATCGAAACCAAGAACAAGCCCGGTGTCACCGCCCTGCGCGAGATCGCCGAAGGCAAGGTCGGCCTGGAGATGCTGAAGAAGGTTCCGGGCTGATTTGCTGCAAAGCAACACAATGGCCCCACAAAGAGCACCGCACAGCGGTGCTTTTTTTACATGAAGCCTGCACAAACCCGCATGCACGCTACATTTAAGTCATGAAAGCGGCCTTGACTTCGTTCACAGCCCCCTCTGATCCCGTACCGACACCCCGGCCCGAGCGCATGTCTGCAGAGCAGGCAGCGAGCGTGTCGGCCAATGCCTTTGCCGGACTGATGGAGCACCTGGGTTACCTGGATGCCACCAGCATCGAGCAGGTGCGCGAAGCCTATGCCTTTGCCGACCTGGCCCACAGCGACCAGTGGCGCAGCAGCGGCGAACCCTACATCACCCATCCCATTGCCGTCACCGCGCTGTGCGCGAGCTGGAAGCTCGACGCCCCGGCCCTGATGGCCGCGCTGCTGCACGATGCGATGGAAGACTGCGGCGTCACCAAGGCCGACCTCGCCCAGCGCTTCGGCCAGGACGTGGCCGAGCTGGTCGACGGCCTCACCAAGCTGGACAAGTTGCAGTTCAACACGCGTGAGGAAAACCAGGCCGAGTCCTTCCGCAAGATGCTGCTGGCCATGGCGCGCGATGTGCGCGTCATCCTGATCAAGCTGGCCGACCGCACCCACAACATGCGCACCATGGGCGACATGCCGCGCAACAAGTGGGGCCGCATCTCGTCGGAGACGCTGGAGATCTACGCACCCATCGCCCACCGCCTGGGCCTGAACCAGACCTACCGCGAGCTGCAGGACCTGGCCTTCCGCCACCTGCATCCCTGGCGCTATGCCACGCTGGAAAAGGCCATCGCCCGCTCGCGCAAGCGCCGCCGCGACCTGGTCCAGCGCGTGCAGGACGAGGTCAATGCGGAGTTCGCCGGCGCAGGCCTGCAGGCACGCCTGGCAGGGCGCGAAAGCACGCTGTATTCGCTCTATCTGCGCATGGAGAAGAACCAGCTGAGCTTTGCCAAGGTGACGGACGTCTACGGGTTTCGCGTCATCCTGCCGCGCGTGATCGACTGCTACACCGCGCTGGGCGTGCTGCACCAGATGTACAAGCCCATGCCGGGCCGCTTCAAGGACTACATCGCCATTGCCAAGAACAATGGCTACCAGTCGCTGCACACCACGCTGGTGGGCCCCTCGGGCGTGAACATCGAGTTCCAGATCCGCACCGAGGAAATGCACATCGTCGCCGAAGCCGGCGTCGCCGCGCACTGGCTGTACAAGGCCCAGCCCGGCCACGATTCCGAGCAGCTGGGCACGCAGTGGCTGCAGTCGCTGCTGGACATACAGAACGAGACGCGCGATGCGGCCGAGTTCTGGGACCACGTCAAGGTGGACCTGTTCCCCGACGCCGTCTACGTGTTCACGCCCAAGAGCGAGATCATGGCCATGCCGCGCGGCGCCACCGTGGTGGACTTCGCCTACGCCATCCACAGCAAGGTCGGCAACCACATGACGGCCGCGCGCATCAACAACGAGGAAGTGCCGCTGCGCACCGAACTCAAGAGCGGCGACGTGGTGCAGATCGTCACCTCCGAGGACGCCACGCCCAACCCGGCCTGGCTGGGCTTCGTGAAGACGGGCCGCGCGCGCTCCAAGATCCGCCACTACCTGAAGTCGGCCGCGCAAAGCGAATCGGCCCGCCTGGGCGAGAACCTGCTGGCCCAGGCCATGCGTGCCGAAGGCATGGATGCCGTGCCGCCGGCCGACGAGGCCAACCAGGCACTGTGGGACGAGGTGCTGCGCATGGCCGGCAGCCGCAGCCGCGCCGACCTGATGGTGGACATCGGCATGGGCCGGCGCATTGCGTCGCTGGTGGCCTCGCGCCTGACGGCGCTGATGGCGCGCCACGGCCACCGGCCCGACGCCCTGCTGCTCACACGCGAACGCTTCAACTCCAGCAACCGCCCCTTCCAGGGTGCCGTGCTGCTGGACGGCTCCAACCAGGGCTCCATCCACTACGCGCAATGCTGCCGCCCCGTGCCGGGCGACCCCATCGTGGGCTACCTGGGCAGTGGCGAAGGCCTGATCGTCCACCATGCGCAGTGCAAGATCGCGCAGCGCCTGCAGGAAAAGGACAGGGACCGCTTCATCGTGGTCGAGTGGGCCGATGAGATGGATGCCGCGCGCCTGTTCGAGGCTCGCATCGTGGTCACCGTCAACAACGGCAAGGGCGTGCTCGCGCGCGTGGCGGCCGAGCTGGCCGGCGCCGAGGTGGACATCCTGCGCGTGGACATGGCCGACGAGGCGGCCATGAGCACCACGGACCTGTGCTTCGTGATCTCGGTGCACGACAACCAGCAGGTGGAGTCCGCGCTGCGCAACCTGCGCCGCGTGCACTCGGTGGTGCGCGCATCGCGCGTCATCCCCTGAACACTGCCCCGCTCCTGCGGGGCTTTTTCATTGCGCCAGGTCCTGGGCCAGCTGCTGCAGCAACGGGCCGCAGTCCTGCTCGATCTTGAGGGCCAGCAAATCCTCGGAGCGCATGCGGCCCTGGTTGATGGCGGCCACCGGCTTGCCCTGGGCCACGGCCTCATGCACAAAGCGCAGGCCTGAATACACCATCAGCGAAGAACCGGCGACCAGCAGCCCGCCGGCCTGCTGCAGCATGGCGCGCACGGCCTGCACCCGCTGGCTGGGCACACCTTCCCCGTAGAACACCACATCGGGCTTGAGCACGCCGCCGCAGTGCGGGCAGGCCGGCACGTCGAAGCGGCTGAAGTCGCGCCCCTCCAGATCGGCATCGCCGTCGGGCGCGGCCTGGGCGCTCAGGCCGGCCCAGCCGGGGTTGCGCTCCAGCAGCATGGCCTGCAGCACGGCGCGCTCCATGCCGGCGCCGCAGCCCATGCAGCGCACGGCGGCGATGCGGCCGTGCAGGTCGATGACGCCATCGCTGCCCGCGGCCGTATGCAGGCCGTCCACATTCTGGGTGACCAGGCCTTCGATCCATCCGCGCCGCTGCAACTGCGCCAGTGCCGCGTGGGCCTGGCCGGGCCTGGCCTGCGCCATCACGGGCCAGCCCAGAAGGCTGCGCGCCCAATAGCGCTGGCGCGTGGCATGGCTGCCCATGAAGGCCTGCAGCGTCACCGGCTGGGGGCGCTTCCACTGGCCTTCCAGATCCCGGTAGTCCGGAATGCCGGAGCCCGTGCTGCAGCCCGCGCCCGTCAGCACCAGCCAGCGCCGGCCGGGCGGCAGCAAGGCGCGCAGGGCCAGCGCGGCATCGTGCAGAACCGGGGACGGTGATGGCGGCGGAGCGATGGCGGTCATGGCCGCACAGCATAGCGGCCCCGCACGCCCAATGCAGAAACACCGTGTTGCACTCCGAGCCGGGGCGCAGCGGAGACAATGGCCGGATGCACCACGCACACGCCACCGCCCAAGCCGCCGCACACGCCACTGCCCAAGCTTTTCCCACCGCCCGCCATCCCGCCGCGCTCAACCGTGCCGCCCTGGCCACCGCCCTGGCCGCCGTGCTGCTGGCCGGCTGCGCGTCCCGGCCGGCGCCTGCGCCGGTCACGGTGCCGCCCTCCATGCCCGCCCCCACGGCGCCTGTCGCGCCCGTGCAGCCCGAACCGGCCACCGCGCCGGACGCCGCCCAGCAGGCCGAGGCCACCAGCTTCGAAGCATGGAAGCGGGATTTCGCGCGCAAGGCGCTGGACGCCGGCATCTCGGAGAAAACCGTGCGCAGCGCACTGGAGCCTGCCCGGCTGCAGCGCCGCGCGGTGCAGCTGGACCGCTCGCAGCCCGAGTTCACGCGCACGCCCTGGCAGTACCTGGACAGCGCCGTATCCGCCCAGCGCATTGCCCAGGGCCGTGCCAAGCTGCGCGAAGCGGCTGCACCGCTGCAGTCGGCCAGCCAGCGCTATGGCGTGCCGGCCGAGGTGATCGCCGCCATCTGGGGCATGGAAAGCAATTTCGGCGGCAACTTCGGCAACTTCCCCACGGTCGATGCGCTGGCCACGCTGGCCTTCGACGGCCGGCGCGCCGCCTGGGCGCAAAAGGAGCTGCTCGCAGCCCTGCGCATCATCGACAACGGCGATATCGATGCGGCCCACATGATCGGCTCCTGGGCGGGTGCCATGGGCCACACGCAGTTCCTGCCCTCCGTGTTCCTGGCCTATGCGGTGGATGCCGATGGCGATGGCCGCCGCGACATCTGGGGCAGCCTGCCCGATGTGACGGCCTCCACGGCGAACTACCTGGCCCATTCGGGCTGGAAGACGGGCGAGCCCTGGGGCGTGGAAGTGCGCCTGCCGGCAGGCTTTGACCATGCACGCGCCGAGACCAGCGTGCGCCAGGACAGCGCGCAATGGGCGGCCGAGGGCGTGCAGGCCGTGGACGGCTCCGCCCTGCCCGCCATGGCCGATGCCAGCGTGATCGCACCGGCCGGCGCGCGCGGGCCGGCCTTCATGGTGGGTGCC
This sequence comes from Delftia sp. BGA-UO-ETr-SB1, assembly GCF_059567865.1. Taxonomy (NCBI): domain Bacteria; kingdom Pseudomonadati; phylum Pseudomonadota; class Betaproteobacteria; order Burkholderiales; family Comamonadaceae; genus Delftia; species Delftia sp. BGA-UO-ETr-SB1. The sequence continues at coordinate 562,285 of NZ_JCAQOW010000005.1, forward strand.
AATTTCCGCACCATCCTGCGCTACAACAACTCCGTGAATTACGCGTTGGGCGTGGGCCTGCTGTCGCAGCAACTGGCCGGCGGCCCGGGCGTGCAGGCGGCCTGGCCGCGCGATCTGGCACCGCTGTCGCGCGAGCAGTTGCGCGCCTTGCAGGCCGCGCTCAACGAACGGGGATTTTCGGCCGGCACGGCCGATGGCGTGATGGGCCCGGCCACGCGCGCGGGCCTGCGCCAGTTCCAGCAAAGCCAGGGCCTGGTGGCCGACGGCTATCCCACGCTGGAGCTGCTGCAGAAACTGCAGCCCTGAACGCTCACCCGGCGGCGCTGCCCGGCTCCGGGTAGGTGACTTCCAGCACTTCCAGCGTGCGCACACCTGCGGGTGTGGGCAGGGCCACCTCGTCGCCCACACGGGCCTTGAGCAGGGCGCGCGAGACGGGTGCGATCCAACTGACCTGCTGGCGTGCGCTGTCGGCCTCGTCGATGCCCATGATGGTGATGGTGCGCTCTTCGCCCTCGTCATCGACATAGGTGACGGTGGCGCCGAAGTAGATCTGCTCGCTGCCGGCATGCACGGAGGGATCGACCACCTCGGCGATCTCCAGCCGCTTGGTCAGAAAGCGGATGCGCCTATCGATCTCGCGCAGGCGCTTCTTGCCGTAGAGATAGTCGCCGTTCTCGGAGCGGTCGCCATTGCTGGCCGCCCAGTGCACGATTTCCACGATGCGCGGGCGCTCGTTGTCGATCAGGTCCAGCAGCTCCGTCTTCAGCCGCGCGAAGCCCTGGGGCGTGATGTAGTTCTTGCCGCCCGGCGGCAAGGGCGGCAGGCCGACTTCATCATCGTCGTCGCCGTCGGATTCCTTGGTGAAAGCCTTGCTCATAGGGAGCCGATCTTCACACAGATCACCGCAGCAGGCGAAGACGCCGCACAAACCTCGACACCAACGGCGGCACAAACGAAAAAGCCTCAGAACTTTGCAGTTCTGAGGCTTGTCGCTTTGGTGCGGCTGGCAGGAATCGAACCCACGACCCCTTGGTTCGTAGCCAAGTACTCTATCCAGCTGAGCTACAGCCGCCAAGCTTCGAATTATAGCGTGCTTTTTGAACGCTTACGGAAAACCATGAAAATATCGAAAAATAACCGTTGCCCAGCGCCTGAACCATTGCCACGGCCTCTGTGCGGGCTTGTGCGGGCGCCTGAAACGAAAAAGCCTCAGAACTTTGCAGTTCTGAGGCTTGTCGTTTTGGTGCGGCTGGCAGGAATCGAACCCACGACCCCTTGGTTCGTAGCCAAGTACTCTATCCAGCTGAGCTACAGCCGCCAAGACAACGATTGTATATCAATTTCCGGCCTCTCCGCAAAAATTGCAACCATCGCAAACTCCGGGCCCCGTGGCGCACCGGCTGGCCTATATTGGCCGGTCGCGGATGCAGGCCCTGCCCTGCACCTGCGCGGGAGACAAACACAGCGAGCGGCCCGCCGCAGCGGCGGGAACGACAAGACATGACAGACAAGCGCGCGGCCATGCAGCCGCAACCGCCCGAGGGCGCCATGTGGGGGCAGCTGTTTCGCCGCAGCGCCCGCCCCTCCCTGAGCCTGCAGGGCCAGATCCGCGAGATGCTGGTCGATGCCATCCTCTCGGGCATCCTCGCACCCGGCGAATCCATTCCCTCCAGCCGCGAGCTGGCGCGCCACCTGGGCGTGGCACGCATCACCGTCGTGCTGGCCTACCAGCAACTGGCCGAGGAAGCCTTTTTGCTGAGCCGCCAGCGCAAGGGCCACTTCATCCATCCCGACGTACTCAAGGGGCGCACGCCGGGCGGCGCTGCGGCCAGCAGCACGCCTGGCGAAGGCCGCCGCACCGACTGGTCGCGGCGCCTGTGGCTGCTGCCCAGCCAGCAGCGCAGCATCGTCAAGGAAGAGGACTGGCAGCGCTACCCCTATCCCTTCCTGTACGGCCAGTTCGACAAGGAGCTGTTTCCCACGGCCGCCTGGCGCGAATGCTGCCTCAAGGCCCTGGGCGTGCTGGACATACGCCAGTGGGCGCCCGACCAGATCGCGCGCGACGACGAGATGCTGATCCAGCAGGTGCAGACCAAGATCCTGCCCAGGCGCGGCGTCTGGGCCTCGGCCGACGAGCTGATCATTACCGTGGGTGCGCAGCACGCCCTCTACATGGTGGCCGACCTGCTGATGCGCGAGGGCACGGCCGTGGGCATCGAGGAGCCCGGCTACCCCGACGCGCGCAACATCTTCAGCAGCCGCACTTCACAGGTCATCCCGCTGCCGGTGGACGGCCAGGGCCTGCCGGTCACGCCGCTGCTGCGCCAGCTCGACTACCTCTACGTGACCCCCAGCCACCAATGCCCCACGGGCGTGACCATGCCGCTGGCGCGGCGTGAGGCGCTGCTGGAGATGGCCGAGGCGCACGACATCATCCTCATCGAGGACGACTACGAGAGCGAGAGCAGCTTCGACGGCCAGCCCATTCCGGCGCTCAAGAGCCTGGACCGCAGCAACCGCGTGATCTACGTGGGCAGCCTGTCCAAGAGCCTGGCGCCGGGCCTGCGCGTGGGCTACATCGTGGCTGCGCCCGAGCTGATACGCGAGCTGCGCGCGCTGCGCCGGCTCATGATCCGCCACCCCGCCACCTTCGTGCAGCGCACGCTGGCCATGTTCATCTCCCTGGGCCACTACGAGGCCCAGCAGCGGCGCCTGGCCCAGGCGCAGAAGGAGCGGCACGCGGCGCTGACGGCCGCCATGGCCGAGCATGCCCCCGGCTGCCGCATCACGCCCGTGCGCGGCGGCGGCTCGTGCTGGGTGCAGTTGCCCGACCACATTCCTGTCGAAGCCCTGGCGCAGCGCGCCGCAGCGCACGGCGTGCTCATCGAGCCCGGCGATGTGTTCTTCGCACGCCCGGGCACGCCCGGCAGCTACATGCGCATGGGCTACCAGTCCATACCCGCCAACGACATCGGCCAGGGCGTGAAGGCCCTGGCCGATGCGATCCGTGAGGAGCAGCCCGAGAAGTAACGCAAGGAGTGGCCGGAACCGGCCCTGCCGGTCCCGTCGCCCTGAGTCAGTACTTCTGCGGTTCGGGCTGCGCGGCCTCGGACAGCGAGGACACCACCGGCGCCACGCCACGCTGCAGGAACTGCCGCACGCCATAGGCCAGCAGCAGGATGCACAGGCTGGCCACGCCCAGCGCCAGCGGTGTGCGCTGCTCGGGAATGAAGGCCATGGCGATGACGATGGACAGCATGCCGAAGATGGCGAACCAGGTCAGGTACGGATAGCACCACATGCGCACCTTGAGCAGGTGCGGCGCCTCACGCTCCAGGCGGGAGCGCAGGCGCAGCTGCGAGATGGCGATCAGGATGTAGACGAAGATCGCCACCGTGCCGTAGGAATTGACCAGGAAGGCGAACACCTTGTCGGGCGACACATAGGACATCACCACGGCGCCGTAGCCGAACACCGTGGCCACCAGGATGGCGCGCGTGGGCACGCCGTTGCGGCTGACCTTGGCCAGCGCCTGGGGCGCATCGCCGCGCCGCGTCAGCGCGAACAGCATGCGCGAGGATGCATACAGCCCCGAGTTCAGCGCCGACAGCACGGCCGTCAGCACGATGGCGTTCATGATCTGCGCGGCAGCGGGCACGCCCATGGTGTTCAGTGCGCTCACATACGGCGTGGCGATGCCAACCGCATTCCAGGGCACCAGGCAGGCCACCAGGAAGATGGAGCCCACATAGAACACCAGCACGCGCGTGATCACCGAGCTGGTGGCCTTGGCCACGGCCTTCTGCGGCTCGGCCGTTTCAGCCGCCGCAATGGTCACGATCTCGGCGCCGAAGTAAAAGCCCGTGGCCGCCACGGCCCCGGTCAGCACCGGCACGATGCCGTTGGGCATGAAGCCGCCATTGCCGGTGAGGTTGCCGAAGTGCATGCCCTGCGACGCAGGCGTCAGGCCCAGCACGTAGACGCCGGCCACGAACAGGAAGACCACGATGGCCGCCACCTTGATGGAGGCGAACCAGAACTCGAACTCGCCAAAGGACTTCACCGAGACCAGGTTGGTCAGCGTCAGCATCACCAGCAGCACCAGGCTGATGCTCCAGTTGGGGACATCGGGCAGCCAGTAGCGCACCAGGTCGGCACCGGCCACGGCCTCCAGCGCCACGACGATGACCCAGAAGTACCAGTACATCCAGCCCGTCAGAAAGCCTGCCAGCCGGCCCACGCCGGGGCGGTCGCGCCAGGCCTCTCGCGCATATTCGTAGAAGGACCCTCCGCCGGGCATGGAGCAGGCCAGCTCGCCCAGCATGCGCATGACCAGCACCACGAGCAGGCCCGTGATGAGGAAGGAAAGAATCGCGGCCGGCCCGGCCGACTTGATGACGACGCCGCTGCCCACGAACAGCCCGGCGCCGATGACGCCGCCCAGGGCGATCATGGTCATGTGCCGCTGTTTGAGCCCGTGTGAAAGCCCCGGCGAAGAGGCTTGCTGATGTCCGATCATGTCTTGTCTCCTGTTGCGTTCAGGCGCCACGGCTGATGCTCTGTTGTGGTGGCTGCGCAGGTGCGCGCCTTGCCGTGGCGTATCCGGTGTTCCCGGTGGCACGGGGCCGCAAGGCCCCGCGCCGTCAGGCGGCCGCCACCGGCGGGCGGTCCTTGCGGAAGGCGTTCTTCACGGCGATCTTTCCGTCCTTGAAGGTGAAGACATCCACCATGCGCGCTTCCACGCGCAGGCCGTCGGCCTTGGTGCCCTTGAAGGTGCTCTCGGACACGCCACGGTCGCCCTGCACGAAATGGTCTCCATCGAGCCAGGCCGCGTCGGGGAAGGCCTGCCAGGCCATCTGGAAACCCTCGCGCACCGCCTGGCGGCCGACGAAGCTGCGGCCCATGAGATCGGGCCCGGCCACGGCGTGGAACTCGCATTCATCGGCCATGAAGCCCATCAGGGCCTCGATGTCGTGGCGGTTCCAGGCCTCGGCGAAGCGGGCCAGGAACTGGGCATCCGGAGGGTTGGTGTCTGCGCTCATGCTGTCTCCTTGTCTGTGGTGGGTACCACGGCGCCGGGCCCCGGGCAGGGCCGCCGCGCCGCGTCATCGAAATGTCGATGGGCCATGGTAGGTAGCAGGCACACGGACCCGTTAGAACCAGATGCCATCAATCGTTAGGTCCAGGCGCGCGCACCGGCCGCCACTGGCTCTATCGAAAGCTGGGCTGTGGCGCTAACTGGCTCCATGGCCTGCTGGCTATGCTGATTCCATCGTCGGCGCACCGCCTTGCAGGGCTTGCCGGCATTGGCCCCATTCCACCGAATCCATAGCAAAAAGCGGCAGATCCCAAGCCGCCGCACCAGGAGACATCCGCCATGAAAGCCGAGGACATCCGCCCCAGCCACCTGCGTCCCTACGACCCTCAGTACGACCCGCTGGTGGCCGCCAACCCGGGCCACGGCACGGGCTATGCGCCCACTTACTGGGTCGGCACGGCGGGACGCCCGCCAGACGATGACGGCCCCGTCAGCGGCGACATGGACGTGGACGTGGACGTGGCCATCGTCGGCTCGGGCTTCACGGGCCTGGCCACGGCCCTGTTCCTGGCGCGCGAGCACGGCATACGCGCCGTGGTGCTGGACGCCAACCAGACCGCCTGGGGTTGCACCAGCCGCAACGGCGGCCAGGGGCAGAACGCCAGCGGGCGCCTGTACCGCTCGCAGTGGATTGCGCGCTGGGGCAAGGACGTGGCGCTCAAGCTCGACGCCGAGATCCGCGAGGGCTTCCAGACCTTCAAGGACCTGGTGGCCGAATTCCCCGAGTGCGAGCCCCAGCCCGGCGGCCACCTCTACATCGCCCACCGCGAAAAGAAGCTGGATTTCCTGCGCAACGAGACCCAGATCATGCGCGAGGTCTTCGGCTATGACGCCCGCATGCTCAGCCCCGAGGAGCTGCGCCGCGACTATGTGAACGATGCCGACAGCCACGGCGCCATGCACGAGCCCGACGGCATCGGCGTGCACCCGCTCAAGCTGGCCTTCGGCTACCTGCGCAAGGCGCGGGAGCTGGGCGTCAAGGTGCACCCGGCCAGCCCGGTGCTGGACGTCGAGACGCGCAACGGCGTGCACCACCTGCGCACGCCCGGCGGCACCGTGCGGGCGCGCGCCGTGGGCTTTGCCACGGGCGGCTACACCAGCAACGCCCTGCATGGCAGCCTGCGCTCCAAGATCATGCCCATCCTCTCGAACTCGCTGGTCACGCGACCGCTGACCGAGCAGGAACTGGAGGCCACGGGCTTCAAGACCACCCAGGTCATCACCGACACGCGCACGCTGCGCTTTTACTACCGCCGCCTGCCCGACAACCGCGTGCAGATCGGCAGCCGCAGCGCCGTCACGGGTGCCGATGCGCCCAACCCCATCCACATGGCCAAGCTGGTGGACGGCCTGCACCGCAAGTTCCCGGCGCTCAAGGGCATCACCATCGACTACTCATGGTGGGGCTGGGTCGATGTGAGCCACGACATGATGCCGCGCGTCTTCCAGCCCGATCCTGCCCAGAGCATCTTCTACGCCGTGGGCTATGGCGGCAACGGCGTCTCCTTCTCGGCCCACGCGGGCCGGCGCATGGCCGAGCGCATCGCGGGGCGCCAGAGCAAGACCTTCGAGCTGCCCATCTACAACTCGGAGCTGGAGTATCCGAACGTCTTCAACATGGTGCGCTCACCCGCGTTTGCGCCGTTTCGCCGGCTGGGGCAGCGGTTCCTGTACCACTGGTACTACATGCGCGACGAAAAGCTCTGAACCCCAACAGATTGCTGCTTGGGCCGGCCTCCTGCAGGGGGCCGGCCCTTTTTTTCAGCAGCGCCGGGGGCAGCCACCTGCTACCGGTTCCGCATCCAGTCGGCCGTGTTCATGAAGCTGGCCTTGAGGCGCACGCGCAGCTCTTCGGGCACGCCGGTCTCGCCCATGGCCTGGTCCATGCAGGCCACCCACTGGTCGCGCTCCAGGATGCCGATGGAAAACGGCATGTGGCGCATGCGCAGGCGCGGGTGGCCGAAGCGGTCCTGGTAATGGTCGGGGCCGCCCAGCCAGCCGCACAGGAACCAGAACAGCTTCTGGCGCGCATCGGCCAGCGTGCTGCCGTGGGCGGCACGCAGTTCGGCATAGCCGGGCTCCAGGTCCATGAGATCGTAGAAACGGTCCACCAGGGCCTGCACCCTGGGCTCGCCGCCGATCCATTCATAGGGGGTCTGGGGGGCGTTGTTCTGGGATTCCTCTGACATGGCGAAAAGCGGCTGGCGGCTGAGTGAAACCCGCGATTGTCAGGCATGTGCCATGTCCGTGCCCGTACCGGTATCCGTGGGGGCCCCGGCACGCAGGAACCCGTACACCGCCAGCGCCGTGAGCACCGTGATGCCCGCCAGCACATCCAGCAAGATGCCAAAGGCCTGGCCATAGGCCGCCAGCACGGCGGGTGCAGACAGGCCGGGCAGCAGGGCCATGGCCTCGGCGATGTTCCCCGTCACCAGCAACTGCGCCGCGCGGCCGGTGGCATGCACCGCCTGCACCGCCTGGGGCGCCTGAGCTGCCAGGGCCGATAGGCGCCATGCCAGCAATGCGGCCAGCCCCGCGCCCACCAGCGCCAGCGCCATGCCCTCGCCCGCCACGCGCACCGTGCTGAAAATGCCCGTGGCCATGCCGGCGCGCTCGCTGGGCACCACGCTCACAGCCAGGCCATCCATCAAGCCCCAGGGCAGCCCGATGCCCAGGCCGATCAGCAGCAGCGGGGGCGCCATCTGCGCAAAGGCCGTGCCCGGCGCGCACCCGCCCAGCCACAGCAGGCCCGCCGCGCACACCAGCAGCCCCGCCAGGCACAGCAGCGCGGCCGAAACCCAGCGCGTGAGCCAGCCCGCCAGCAACGGCACGAACAGCATGGGCAGGGACAGCACAAACATCAGCTGCCCCGCCTGCAGCGGCGCCATGCCCTCCACGCCGATGAAGCGCACCGGCAGCAGCACCAGCAGCACCACGAAGGCATAGGCCGGCGCACCCGCCAGCAACTGCACGCCCACGAAACGCGGATAGCGAAACAGCGACAGGTCCAGCATGGGCTGCCCCGTGCGCTGCTGCACGCGCCGCTCCACGGCCACAAAGGCCGCCAGCGCCAGCGCGGCACCGGCCAGCGGCAGCAGCGCCGCCCCGCTGGACCAGCCCGCCTCCGGCCCCTGCAGCACGCCCCAGGTCAGCAGCGCCAGGGCTGCGGTGAACAGCAGCGCACCGGCCCGGTCCAGCCGCTGCGCCTTCGGATTGCGCGACTGAGGCATGCAGCGCAGCCCCAGCACCAGCGCGGCCAGCGCCACGGCGGCCACGCAAAGCACCACGCCGCGCCAGCCCGCCACGCCCAGCAACCAACCCGACAGCAACGGCCCGAAGGCCAGGCCCACGCCGAACGACGTGCCCACGCCACTGAAGGCGCGCATGCGCACCGTCCCGTCGAACACCTGGGCCAGCGCCGCCGTGCCGCCCGCCAGCGCGGCGGCCGCGCCCAGGCCCTGCAGCGCACGCAGCAGGTTGAACACGACAATGGCCCCCTGCCCGCCCAGGCAGGCCTGGGCCAGCGCACTGGCCAGCACCACGCCCAGCCCGGTCAGGAAAACGCGCCGCCGCCCGTGCAGATCGGCCAGCGCGCCGGCGGCCATCAGCGTGGCGCCAAAGCTCAGCATGAAGGCATTCGTCACCCAGTTGAGCGCCAGCGGCCCGCCGCCCAGCGCCTCGCGCAGCGCAGACAGGGCCACGGCCGGCCCGGTAAAGCTCAGCGGCATCGCCAGCGCCGCAAGGCACACCGACAACAGCACCCAGACCGGGGATGCACGCGGTCGCGCTGTACCGTGGAGCGCATCCGGTGCGCGGGAAGAAGTCAGGCAGGAGGACATGGTTGGCAAGGCTTTCGCAATTTCCCGGCCGCACATGGCCAGGCATGCATGAACGATAAAAGCGCTGCAATGCCGTGAGAATAGGCGCCAGACTCCCCACACTCCCAACCCAAGGTTGGCAATCGACATGGACAGCTTCAGCGGACTCGAATCCTTTGTGCGTGCAGCCGACCTGCTGAGCTTTGCCGAGGCCGGGCGCGCCCTGGGCATCTCGGCCTCGGCCGTAGGCAAGAACGTGGCGCGGCTGGAACAGCAACTGGGCCTGCGCCTGTTCCAGCGCACCACGCGCCAGGTGCGCCTCACGCAGGAAGGCGCGCTGTTCCACGAGCGCTGCCGCCGCATCCTGGATGAACTGCACGATGCGCGCGCCACCATGCAGGCCGCCGCCGAGGCGCCGCGCGGACGGCTGCGCGTGAGCCTGCCCACCATCGGCTACCGCTTCCTGCTGCCCGTGCTGCCCGAGTTCCAGGCCCTGTACCCGGAGGTTGACCTGGACCTGGACTTCAACGACCACCTGGTGGACGTGGTCGAGGCCGGCCTGGACGTGGTCATCCGCAGCGGCGAACTGGCCGACTCGCGCCTGGTCGCGCGCCGGCTGGGGCCGTTCCGCTTCATCCTGGCCGGCTCGCCCGACTACCTGGCGGCACGGGGCATACCGCAATCCCCCGCCGAACTCGCACAGCACAGTTGCCTGCGCTACCGCTTCCTGAGCAGCGGCAAGCTGGAGGAATGGGTGCTGCCCGGCATGCCGCCCCACCTGCCCGCCGCCCTGGTCTGCAACAACATGGAAGCCATGCTGGGCGCGGCCGTGGCGGGCATGGGGCTGGCCTATATGCCGGACTTCCTGGCGCGCGATGCACTGGGGCGTGGCGAACTGCAGCGGGTGTTGGCCGAGGACCTGACGCACACGGGGCAGTTTTCGGCGTTGTGGGCGTCGAGCCGGCAGTTGTCGCCTAAGGTGAGGGCGTTTGTGGATTTTGTGGGGGAGAGGCTGTTCAAGGAGTCTTGAACGGGGCCGTCCCCTGCTGTTGCTCGTTCTTGTCCCTGCTGTTGCTCGTTTCTGCCCCTGGTGTTGCTCGTTTCTGCCCCTGCCGGGTGGTTGTTTTTCGAGGCCGGGTCTCGGCCCGGCGGCCGACTGCCCTTTCTTGATTCGCCAAGAAAGGTCAGATCAAAGAAGGCGACCCGGATGTCCGCGACCCTCCGCTTCGCTGCGGGCAACCTGCGTCGTGGCGGTTGCGGGGTTCGCTGCGGAACTCGCTTTGCGCTTCGCGCGCCGCTCAGACAACCGCAGCGAGTCAGATCACGAAGCAGTCCTGTCCTTCGGCAGGACTGCAACCCCGCAACCACCACGCCGCAGGCGCTGACATACGGGAAGTTGGTGCGGGCCGTTGCTTCGCTCGGCCATTTTTTGGGCGCGCTCGTCGTCCAAAGCATCTATCATTTCGACCGGCCCCCTGTTCAGGGGCTGGTGCTTCAAAACACCTTTATAGAGCGGTGCAGCCTCCCCGTCAGCGAGGCCTTGTCACGTCTGGATCATCGGACCGTGGGCGCCTGCCCACGTCCCTGCGGTTACGGACGGGATGGGGCTACCCGCAAGGGCGTCCGCACGGCTCTGTACGTGTTTTGAACATCCCGTCCACCTTCTTCGCGCTTCAAAACGTAAAGCGGGTGGCTTCCATCTCACAGAGGAGAGCGAAACCATGCACGCCATATGTCCCATCCTGGTTACCGTCACCTGCAGGGCAAGGTCATGAAGCGGGAAACACGATCCACCAGCGCAAGAACCACGCAGCTGAACTTCTCCATCACCGAGGTGAACCGAATGGTCCAGATGGGCTGCAACGAGGTCTCCTCCATCTCCCAGCTCGCCCAGGCATGGCTGCTATCGCCCGAAGGCCTGCGCGACACGGACGTGGTGACCAACGCCTTGCGCACCATTCAGCACAGCGCCGAGCGGCTGGCCACCTACGTGGAAGACGAGATCTATCTCCTGCGCAACACCGCCAAGCCCGAGGTCTGAAGCATCAGCCTCAGCCCACGAAAAACAGCCGAGCGCAACAATGGCGCATCGGCTGTATTGCATTTCCGGCTGTTGGCTGTTGGCTGTTGGCTGTTGGCTGTTGGCTGTTGGCTGCCCCAGCCTCCCCCCTTCTGCCCACGCCTGCGTTGGGCGGGAGCCTGCCGAAGGACAGGCTTGCTTCGTCATCTGACTTGCCGCAGTTGTTTGAGCGAAGCGCGCCAGCGCGCAGCGAGTTCTGCGGCACACCCCGCATCCCGCCCAACGCAGGTCGCCCGCAGCGAAGCGAAGGGTCGTGGGCAGTTTGGGGCGCGCTTCTTTGCCTACTTTCTTATCGCGCGATAAGAAAGTAGGTCGGCCGCCGGGCCGAACCCCGGCCTCGAAAAACAACCACCCGGCAGGGGCAAAAAACAGAACACAAAGACCTACTCAGCCACCTGCCTCAACGTATCCATCACAGGCCTCCTCAACACCTCCCGCAACGCCCACCACCCCGCCATCCAGGCCAGCAAGGCCCCGGCAACAGCCCCCGCCAGCGGAGCCCACCAGGGCACGGTCCAGTTGAACTCGAACACCCAGCGCGCCAGGGCCCAGCCCACGGCCGCCGCCGCGCAACTGGCCAGGAAGCCCGCCAGCAGGCCCACGCCGGCCAGCTCGGCCCGCTGCACCTGCGCCAGCAGCCGCGCCTGGGCACCGACGGCGCGCATGATGGCGTACTCGCGGGCGCGCTCCTCGCGCGTGGCGGTGACGGCGGCGAAGAGCACGACCAGGCCGGCGGCCAGGGTGAAGCCGAAGAGGAATTCCACCGCGCGTATCACCTGGTCCAGCACGCGCTGCACCTGGGCCAGCGTGGTGCTCAGGTCCACGTTGGTGATGTTGGGAAACTCGCGCACCAGGGCGTTGTCGAAGCCCGCCACGTCGGGCGCGCGGTAGGCGGCCAGGTAACTGACGGCCACGTCGTCCAGGTGGTCCACGGGATAGATCACGAAGAAGTTGGCACGCATCGATCCCCAGTCCACCTTGCGCAGGCTGGTGATGCGCGCCTCGCTGGGCACGCCGCCCACGTCGAAGCCCAGCGTGTCGCCGAGCTTGAGGCCCAGGGTCTCGGCAATGCCGTCCTCCACGCTGATCTCGCCCTTGGCGCCAGGCGTCCAGGTGCCCGCCGTGATCAGGTTGTGTGCGGGCGCCTGCGCCGTGGTGGAGAGGTTGAACTCCCGGTCCACCAGGCGCTTGGCGCGGTCTTCGCTGAAGTCGTCGGGGCTGACCGGCTTGCCGTTGACGGTGACCAGACGCCCCCGGATCATGGGGAACCAGTCATAGGAGGTGACGCCAGCCTTGTCCAGCGCCGCGCGGAAACCGTCGGCCTGCTCGGGCTGCACGTTGATGACGAAGCGGTTGGGCGCGTTGGCCGGAGTGGCCTGGCGCCAGCTGCCGATGAGGTCGGTGCGCAGCAGCACCAGCAGCATGAGCGCCAGCAGCCCCACGGCCAGGCTGCTGATCTGCACCACGGCATAGGCGGGGCGCGCGGCGATCTGGCGCGTGGCCAGCACCAGCCAGCGCGGCGCCGTGCTCTCGTGCACCAGGCGGCGCAGCACCTGCACGGCCAGCCAGCCCAGGGCCGCGAACAGCAGCACGGCCACGGCAAAACCACCCACGGCGATCAGGCCCAGCTTGATGTCGCGGCTGGCCGCCAGCAGCAAGGCCGCAAAGCCTGCCACGCCCACGGCCAGCACCACCACCGAGGCAGGCTTGAGCGCGCCCAGGTCGCGGCGCATGACGCGCAGCGGCGGCACGCGCGCCAGCTGCAGCACGGGCGGCAGGCCAAAGGCCAGCAGCAGGGTCAGCCCCATGCCCACGCCGAAGGCCGCAGGCCACAGGCCCGGTGCGGGCAAGGCGGTTTCCACCAGCCCGGCCAGCAGCAGCACGAAGACATGGTGGATGGCCCAGCCCAGCAGCACGCCCGCGGCGCTGGAGGCCAGTCCGACCAGCACGAACTCCACCGTGTAGGCGCCCGCGATGCGCCGCTGGCTCTGGCCCAGCACGCGCAGCATGGCCGAGGCGTCGAGGTGGCTGTTGGCAAAGCCGCGCGCAGCCAGGGCCACGGCCACGGCCGACAGCAGCGCCGCCAGCAGGGCGACCAGGCTCAGGAATTTCTCGGCGCGGTCCAGCGTCTGGCGCATCTCGGGGCGGCCGCTGTCCAGCGACTCCACGCGCACGCCATGCACGCCGGGCGCCTTGGCCTGCTGCTCGGCCCAGACGCGGTAGCGCTGCACGGCCGACTCGGAGCCATCACCCGCGCCGGCCACGGCCAGGCGGTAGGTGATGCGGCTGGCCGGCTGCACCAGGCCTGTGGCGGCCAGGTCGGCGGAGGTGATCATCACGCGCGGCGCAAAGTTCATGAAGCCCGCGCCCCGGTCGGGCTCGATGGAGATGATGCGCGCCACGCGCAGTTGGGCGTCGCCCAGCAGCAGCATGTCCCCCACGCCTATGCCCAGCGACTCCAGCAGCGGCGCATCGACCCAGGCCTCGCCCCGCGCCGGTATCTCGCGCGTGGCCCGGTCGGCCGCGCCGGGGGCATCGGCCACGCGCAGGCTGCCGCGCAGCGGATAGCCTTCGGGCACGCTCTTGAGCGCCACCAGGCGGCTCATGCCGCCTTGCGCGTCGCTGGCGCGCGCCATGGTCGGGAAGCTGGATGTCTCCAGGGCCTGCAGCCCTTCGGCGCGTGCGCGCTCGGCAAAGGCCGGCGCCGTGGTGTTGTCGCCCACCACGACCACGTCGCCGCCCAGCAGCTGGCGCGCATCGCGCTGTAGCCCCGCCTGCAGCCGGTCGGCAAAAAAGCCCACCGAGCTGAGCGCGGCCACGGCCAGCATCACGGCGACGATCAACAGGCGCAACTCGCCCGCGCGCAGGTCGCGCCACAGGGTGCGCCAACCCAGGGTCCATGCAGAAGATCCATTCATGCCGCGCAGATTAGCGCAGGCGAAGATGGGCACCCGGGCGCCACGGCTATTGGCACGGCCGTTCAGAACGATTGGCACGGCCGTTCAGAACATCAGCCGCAGGCCCAGGTCCAGCCCGAGCGCGCCGGCCGGCTGCATGCCGCCCGTGGTCAGGTAGCCGGGCTGGGGAAGGATGGCCGGGTTGCTGACCACCAGCGGCGTCACGCCCATCACGCCCGGGTTGTTGCGCCCGTTGGCCACGCTGATGCGCGACACCGTGGCGTACAGCGCCGTGCGTTTGGACAGCGGGTGCACATAGCCCAGGGCGAGCTTGTTCACCAAGGAATCGCCATCGGCCAAGCCCTGGCCATTCCTGAACTGCACGCGCGCATAGGAGGCGCGCAGCGCCCCCTGGCCCACGGGGATGTTCACGCCGGCCAGCACGCCCAGGTAGCGGTCGTTGATGGCGGCCAGCGTGCCGGCGTCGCGCCGCTCGTTGCGCACGCCGGACCATTCGCCAAACAGCTTGACCGGGCCGAAGTCATAGGAGCCGCCCAGGTTCAGCGAGCGGATCTTTTCCGCGCCGGCGCCCGAGGTGCCCAGGGTGTTCTCGCCATAGCCCAGCGCCACATCGGCCGCCCCCATGGCCCAGCCGATGCGGGCACCAGCGTAGCGCCCCCGCTTGGAGCTGTTCTCGGGGAAGGCGTACATGGCCTGCCCGTAGACGCCGCCCAGGCCCGGCGGCAGGAAATAACCGATGGAGTTGCCTGCGCGCAGATAGGTGTCCGTGCCCGCCGACAGCCCGCCGCCCAGCAGGCCGCCCGTGGCCAGCGCGCGGGCGATGGCCAGGTTGCTGTTGACCACGGCGATCAGGTTGGTGCCCACGCCGTTGACGGTGAAAGGGTCGAAGGCCCAGTCGTTCAGAAACGAAGGCGTGTGGTCGCGCCCCATGCGCAGCTCGCCCAGGTGCCCGGACAGGCTGATGGTGGCGCGCCGCCCGAAGTTGAGCGCGCCGCCGCCCGTGTCATTGGCCACCGGCGCCTCCAGCCACAGGCCGGCCATGAGGCCGCCGCCCAGGTCTTCGCTGGCGCGTATGCCGATGCGGCTGGCCAGGTTGCCCGAGGGCGACAGCGCCCAGGTGCTTTGCCGCGCCGAGCGCGCGGGGCCCGTGTCCCAGGAATCGCTGCGCACGCTGTAGCGGCTGATGCCGGCGTCCATCACGCCGAACAGCGTGACCGAGGTGGGCGACTGGGCGGCGGCCGCGCCTGTCAGACACAGCAGGCCCAGCGCGTGCAGGCCGCAGGGATGGGGGTGAAGTCGGGGCATGGGGGTCTCCTGTTCGTCGTGGTGCTGGCGCGGTCCTGCGCCACGAATCGACTCTAGGAACGCCATCGCGCCGCTTCTTGGCAGTTCATGCCAACGGCTTTGCAATTCACGACATGCGCGGGTTGCCCTGGTCAGGGTTGCCATGGATTTGTCCCAACAAGGCAAATGCCTGTCCCCCAATGGCAAGTCCCGGGAAAGCGGGCTTTCGATACTGGATGCCAGAACACGGAACAAGGAGACATGGATATGAGACTGCCCCACGCCCTCGCCACGCTGCTCGCGGGCTGCGCCATCGCCATCGCCATCGGCGGCACGGCCTGGAGCCGCCAGCCGCTCAGGCTCATCGTGCCCGCACCGCCGGGCGGCACCATGGACATCGTGGCGCGCGTCGTGGGCCAGCAGCTCGCGTCTGAAACAGGCCAGGCCGTGGTGATAGACAACCGCCCGGGCGCGGGCGGCCTGCTGGGCATGCAGACCCTGCTGCAGGCGCCCGCCGATGGGCAGACGCTGCTAGTGGGCGCAAGCAACCTGCTGGCCGAGATCCCCCATGTGATCAAGATGCCCTTCGATCCGCTCAAGGACCTGGTGCCCCTGGCCTCGCTGGCCCGCTCGGGCGTGGTGCTGGTGGCCGCGGCCAGCCAGCCCGCCCAGGACTTGCAGGAGCTGCTCGCGCAGCTCAAGGCACGCAAAGGCCAGACCAGCTTTGCCAGCTACAGCCCCGGCACCGTGTCGCACTACGCCGGCCTGATCCTCAGCGACAAGGCGGACCTGGACCTGCAGCATGTGGGCTACGCGGGCTCGCCGCCGGCCGTGCAGGCCCTGCTGGGCGGCCAGGTGGACGTCATGTTCGACGGCATGCTGACCTCGGTGCCCCTGATCAGGGCCGGCAAGCTGCGTGCCTACGCGTTTTCCGGCCCCCGGCGTTCGCGCCACCTGCCCCAGGTGCCGACCACCGCCGAACTCGGCTACCCCGAGCTGCAGTTTCGCGGCTGGGTGGGCCTGATCGCGCCGGCCCGCCTGCCGCCCGAAACCATGGAACGCCTGCGCGCCGCCATCGGGAAAGCGGCCAGCGCGCCGGCCGTGCAGCAAAAACTCTCCGACGTGGGGCTGGAGCCCGAGGTGCTTACCGACACCGCCGCGCTGCAGCGCGAGACACGCCAGATGTCCGAGCGCAACGCCGGCATCGTGAAGAAATACCAGATCACCGCGAACTGACTTCCAGGGAAACACCGACCATGCAGATCCGACAGATCACCCCCGCCATCGGCGCCGAAATCTCCGGCATCCATCTCGGCGATGCCGCACGCGACGCCGCACTGTTCGCGGACATCCGCGCCGCGCTGCTGACCCATCGCGTGCTGTTCTTCCGGGACCAGGACATCACGCGCGCCGAACATGTGGCCTTTGCCAGCCGCTTCGGCCCACTGGAGGACCATCCCGTGGCAGGCAGCGATCCCGAGCACCCTGGCCTGGTGCGCATCTACCGCAGCGACGATCCGCACAGCTACGAAAACACCTGGCACTGCGATGGCCTGTGGCGCCCCAACCCGGCCATGGGCGCGGTGCTGCGCTGCATAGAGTGCCCGCCGATCGGCGGCGACACCATCTGGGTCAACATGGTCAAGGCCTACGAGGAGCTGCCCGAGAGCATCAAGCGCAGCATCGACGGCCTGCGCGCCAAGGCCGGCATAGAGCACACCTTCGGCGCCGTGATGGCGCCCGAGGCACGCGCGCGGCTGGCCAGCGAGCACCCGCCCGTGGAGCATCCCGTGGTGCGCACCCACCCCGAGACCGGCGAGAAGCTGCTGTTCGTGGGCGCTGGCTTCAGCACCCACTTCGTCAACTACAGCACGCCCGAGAACGTGCGCCACGGCATAGACAAGGCGCCCGGCGCCGCGCTGCTGATGAACTACCTGATCAGCCGCGCCACGATTCCCGAATACCAGGTGCGCTGGTCCTGGAAGCCCGGCGACGTGGCCGTCTGGGACAACCGCAGCACCCAGCACTACGCGCTCAACGACTACTACCCGGCGCCCCGCCGCATGGAGCGCGCGGGCATCGTCGGCGACATCCCGCGCTGAGGCCCTGCACAGACTCTTTCCACACCCACCCCCCACCCCCACCCCCACCCCACCCACCGGAGCGTCCCATGAATTTTCTCGACGGCCACCTGTTCCCCGAAAACCAGCAGCCCCTGATCATCACGGCAGCCCCCTATGCGCCGGGCTGGTTGCCCGGCGATTTCCCCGAAGACATTCCCGTGACCATGCAAGAGCAGATCCAGAAGGCCGTGGACTGCTACAACGCCGGCGCCACCGTGCTGCACCTGCATGTGCGCGAGCTCGACGGCAAAGGCAGCAAGCGTTTGTCGAAGTTCAACGAGCTGATCGCCGGCGTGCGTGCGCGCGTGCCCGAGATGATCATCCAGGTGGGCGGATCGATCAGCTTTGCTCCCGAGACGGACGGCGCGGCCGCCAAGTGGCTGTCCGACGACACGCGCCACATGCTGGCCGAGCTGGAGCCCGTGCCCGACCAGGTCACGGTGACCGTCAATACCTCGCAGATGAACGTGACGGAGCAGGCCGAGGACGCGGACTTCAGGGGCACTTCGCGCGAGAAGCCCGCCATCTTCGACGCCTACAAGGAGATGACCGTGCCCGCCCAGCCCGGCTGGGCCGAGGAGCACATCCGGCGCCTGTCCGCCGCCGGCATCCAGAGCGCCTTCCAGTGCTACAACATCAACAGCTTCGAGTCGGTGGAGCGGCTCATGCGCCGCGGCATCTACAAGGGCCCGCTGGTGATGAACTGGGTGGCGATTGGCGGCGGCATGGACGCGCCCAGCATCTACAGCCTGGCCAACTTCGTGCGCGCCGTGCCCGACGGCGCCGTGCTCACCGTGGAAAGCAATGTGCGCAACGTGCTGCCCGTGAACATGATGGGCATCGCCATGGGCCTGCACGTGCGCTGCGGCACCGAGGACTGCCTGTGGAACCAGTCGCGCAGCGCCAAGGCCAGCACCGTCTCCCAGATAGAACAACTGGTGCGCATCGCGCGCGAGTTCGGCCGCCCCATCGCCACGGCGCAACAGGCGCGCGCCATCAGCAAGATTGGCGTGTTCTACGACACCGCCGAAGAGACATTGGCGGCCAACGGCTTCGCGCCCAACCGCAACGGCGGCAACCAGGGATTTCTGCGCAAGACCGCCTGACGCACTAGGCCTCGCCAACCCTTCCCTGCCCCTGCCTGCGCCAGTCCGAGACGCTGGCGCCGAAAGCGGCCCGGAACCAGTGGCAAAAGCCGCTGGGCGCGGCAAACCCCAGCAGGCCCGCCACCTCGCCCAGGGGCTGGCCACCGTCTTGCAGATGGCGCAGCACCAGTTCCCTGCGGAGGGTGTCGAGCAGCGCCGAGAAAGTCTGCCCCTCCGCAAGCAGGCGGCGGTGCAGCGTGCGGCGGTCCATTCCCAGCTGGCGTGCCACCTGCTGGGCCGTACAGCGGCCGCCCGGCAGCAGTGCAATGATCAGCTCCCTGCAGGCCGCCTGCATGCCTTCGCCCCGGCTGCGCAGCGCCTGCTCCAGATGGCTTCGCGCAAAGCGCGCAACGCCCGAGCCCTGCCCCTGGCCGCATTCGCGCAGCAGTTGCAGGTCCGCCAGGCGGCACACCATGCCGTTGAAAGGCTGGTCAAACAAAGGGGTTACGCCGAAGAAGGCACGGTGGGCCGATGCATCGGCCGGTGCGCGGTGTACGAAGCTGACCTGCTGCGGGCGCCACTGGGCACCGATCAGCTCGCGCAGCACGCGAAACATCACGCCCACCGCCAGCTCCATGGACTGGCGCATGGCCATGCCCGCGATGGGCACCAGGTCCTGGCGCACCAGCACCCCGGAGCCCGCGTCCTCGATGCGTACGAACATGCCCGCACTCAGCAGCTTGAGGTAGCGGCACAGCGTGTCCAGCGCCTGGCGCGGCGTGGGCTCTTGCTGCAGCACAAGGCTGATGGGACCCAGGTGGGACAGGCTGCGCCGCGCCGCCAGGCGCAGCGCGAAATCCTGCGTTCCCGTGGTGCGCGCGGCCACCTCCAGCAGCTCGCGCACGGCATGGATGGGAATCAGCGTCTCCGGGTAGTCGAGCAGGCGCGCCGACAGTCCCGCCGCGCGCACAAGGACGGCGGGATCATGGCCCAGGCTTTTCACCAGGTCGGCATAGCCATGCAGGCTGGCACTGCGGATAAGGCCGCAGGTGACGGGCCTGCGGCCTGCGGCCACGGTGCCGATGGCATGGAGCGCAGGGGTCTGCATGGCAGGTCCATTTCAGGGAATCAGCACCGTCGCGCCCGTGGTGCGGCGCGACTCCAGCGCCTGGTGCGCCTGGGCCGCATCGGCCAGCGCAAAGCTTTGCTGGGGCTCGCTGGCGATGCGCCCGGCCAGCACATGGTCGAACAGCTCGCGCGCCATCTCCAGCATGTGGGCGCGCGGCTGGATGTAGTGCACCATCGCGGGCCGCGTCATCCAGATCGAACCCTTGGCGGCCAGCAACTGGGAGTCCACCACCACCGAGCCCGACGAGGTCCCGTTGCTGACCAGCCGGCCGCGCGGCTGCAGGCAGTCCAGCGAATCCATGAGCGTGTCCTTGCCCACCGAGTCATAGACCACGGGCACGCCCTTGCCGCCCGTGATCTCCATCACGCGGTCCACGATGCGCTCGCGCGAGGTCACGATGACGTGGGCGCAGCCGTTGGCGCGCGCGGCGGCGGCCTTCTCGTCGGTGCTCACCGTGCCGATCATGGTCACGCCCAGGGCACGCGCCCACTGGCAGGCGATCAGCCCCACGCCGCCGGCCGCCGCGTGGTAGAGGATGGTCTCGCCCCCCTGCAACGGATGGACCTGGCGGAACAGGTACTGCGCCGTCATGCCCTTCATCATCAGCGTGGCCGCCGTGTGGTCGCTGATGCCGTCGGGCAGCGGGATCAGCACCTCGGCCGGCATCACGCGCACATCGCTGTAGGCGCCCTGCGGGCCCATCAGGTAGCCCACGCGGTCGCCGGGCCGCACTTCGGTCACGCCCTCCCCCACGGCCTCGACCACGCCCACGGCGTCCGAGCCCAGGCCGTTGGGCAGCGCCAGCGGATAGCGGCCCGTGCGGAAATAGATGTCGATGAAGTTGACGGCGATGAAGCTGTGGCGCACGCGCGCCTGGCCGGGTCCGGGCGCGCCGGCCTCGGCATGCTCCAGCCTGAGCACCTCGGGGCCGCCGGTGGTATGAAAGCGTATGGCCTTTGCCATGGAGTCTCCTTGTGTAGCGCCTGCGTGAGGCGCCCTGCATCAGTTGAGCCGGATGTCGAAGTTCCGGACGATCTCGGCATTGCGGTCGAACTCGGCGCGCAGGTCGGTGGACATCTGCTCCAGCGAGCGATCGCCTTCGACGGGCTCGAAGCCCGTGCCCGCATAGCGTTCGCGCACGGCCTTGCGGGCGTTGACCCGGGCCAGCGCGCCGTGGATCTTCTCCAGCAGCGGGCGCGGCGTCTGCGCCGAGGCGAACACGCCGCTCCAGTTGCTGAAATCCACCTCGGGATAGCCCAGCTCGGCCAGCGTGGGCACCTGCGGGTAGTCGGGCAGCCGGCTCTTGTAGGCCACGGCCAGCAGCCTGACCTTGCCGCCCGCGATCAGCGGCTTGGAGGTGACCGATCCGTCGAACATGAGCGGGATCTGGTTGCCCATGACCTGGGCCAGCGCGGGCGCCGAGCCCGGGAAGGCCACATGCTCCATGTCCAGGTGGGCCCTTCTGTTGAGGATGGCGCCCGCGTACTGCGAGGCCGTGCCCTGGCTGTACGAGGCGAACGACAGCGTGCCCGGGTGGGCCTTCACGTAGGCGATGGCCTCGGCCCCGTCGCGCGCGGGAAACTGCGGCGAGGCGATGAACAGCATCACCGAGCGCGCCATCTGCGCCACGGGCCGCACGTCCTTCATGGGGTCGAAGCCGACCTTGAGCACATGGGGCACCTCGGTGAGGATGTTGGTCACCGTCACCAGCAGCGTGCTGCCGTCGGCCGGCTGGGACAGCATGTGCTTGACGGCGATGGCGCCACCGGCACCGGGCCGGTTCTCGACGATGACGGGCTGGCGTATCTCCTGCGCCAGCTGGTCGCTGATGATGCGCGCGAACACATCGATGGTGCCGCCGGGCGGCGCCGGCACGATGAGCCGGACCGGCTTGTCGCCGAAGGCGTGGGCGCCACCGGCCAGCAGCGAGGCGGCCAGGGCGATGGCCGCCCAGGGGGGCATGCGTTGCATCATGGGCTCCCGGTTCAGGCGGCCTTGCGCAGAAATCCCTGCTGGGCGCCATTGCGGTTGGGTGCGAAGCCGTTGGCCGCCAGCGTCTCGTCCACGGTGCCGTAGAACTGGCCGATCCGGCAGATTTCCCGCGCCTGTTGCGCCGTGGCGATGGGGCGGCCGAACTCGCCTGCGATGCGCACCAGCTGCTCGATCTGCGCCACCGTGCCCATCTTGGCCGTGCGGCGCTGGTTCCAGAGGTTGTCCTCCGTGCCGCAGCGCACATGCAGCCCCATGGCGATGCCCATCATGTTCACGGGCAGCACGTTGAGCACCGAGCTTTCCACCGTGAGCACGGCGCCGTCGGGCACGGCGCGCACGAAGTTGGCCAGGCTGTAGATGCTGGGCGCATCCATGCCGCCGCCAATCGCCACCCAGTTCATCACCAGCGGGCCCTTGTAGATGCCCCGGCGCATGAGCCGCTCCACGGACTCGAAGCTGTTGATGTTGTAGCACTGGAAGGCGCTCTGGATGCCGGCGGCCGACAGGCGCCGGATGTGCTCCTCGGCCCAGCCGGGCTGGGCGGGCACGGTCATCTCCCTGTAGGCATTGAAGACGGCCGGGTCCTCCATGGAGGTGCCGCGTATGTCGCGCGCATCGAACTGCTCCAGGAAATTCATCTGCGAGGTATTGATGGTCACCGTGACCTGGTCGGGCACGGGCTCCAGCTCGGCCAGCATGTGGCGCGTGTCGTCGGACAGCCACTTGGCGGCCGCGCCGTCCGTCTCGGGAGCAAAGCTGATCGATCCGCCCACCTGGATGATCATCTCGGGCACGCGCGCACGCACGCCGGCGATCAGCTCGTTGAACTTCGACAAACGCTTGCTGCCTTTGCCATCCAGCTCGCGCACATGCAGGTGCAGCACGGTGGCGCCGGCGTTGTAGCAGTCCACGGCCTTCTGGATCTGCTCGTCCATGGTCACGGCGATCTCGCCGGGAAAGTCCGAGGGCAGCCACGAGGGCGCATAGGGCGCGGCCGTGATGATCAGGGGCTGCTGGTTTTCGGGGAACAGGTGGCCGTCGAGAAAGTTCATGGCATGTCTCCTTGTGTCGTGATCGTGGTTCAGAAGGTCGGCGTGCCGACGATGCCCGCGCGCTCCATCTTCCGGTGGCTGGGCGGGTAGTCCATGGCCGCGTAGTGCTGGGTGGCGCGGTTGTCCCAGATCGCCACGCTGCCCGCCCGCCAGCGCCAGCGCACCTGGTACTCGGGTATGGCAGCCTGGCCGATCAGGTACTGCAGCAGGCCGGAGGCGCCCTGCGTGAAGTCCTGGCCCACGCGCACATTGGCGGGCGTGTGGAAATTGGTGAAATGCGTGGTGAAGCCGTTCACGAACAGCACCTTCTCGCCGGTCTCGGGATGGGTGCGCACCACGGGATGCTCGGCATCGGGGTACTGGGCCTTGAGCGCCAGCCGCCTTTCGATGGGCATGGCCGCACCGAACGTGCATTCGATGCTGTGGCGCGCGCGCAGCGGCGCGATCAGCGCCTTGACGGCGTCCGGCAGGCGTTCGTAGGCCAGCGCCATGTTGGCCCACAGGGTATCGCCGCCCACGGGCGGGCATTCCACGCAGTGCAGCACGCAGCCCATGGGCGGAGCCTCGCGCCAGGTGGCGTCGCAGTGCCAGGAATTCTCGTAGCGGTCGTTGGGCTGCTCGGGCGTCCTGTAGATGCGCACCAGGCCCGGATGCTCGGGATCGCTGCCGGCCACCGGATGGTCCTCCAGCTCGCCGAAGCGCCGCGCAAAGGCCACGTGCTCGGCGCGCGCCAGGCCCTGGTCGCGCAGGAACAGCACCTTGTGGCGCAGCAGCGCCGCCCGGATCTCCGAGAAAAGCGCGTCGTCGCGCACCGCGTCGGCCAGCCGCACGCCGAGCAATTCGGCGCCGATGGCGCATGTCATGGGCTCTATGCGCATGCCTGTCTCCTGTCATTGTTGTGAAGGCCCGTGGCGGCACGGTCCGCCCGGCGTGGGGCCGGTCTCTGCAATGTAGGAAAACCCGGTTCCGCGGACTATGCAAGCCATGCCATCCTCTTTGCATTTCGTGCCACCAGGCCACGGACTGACAGGAGGGCAAGCATGGTCACCATGGTGCGCGCGGCGGCCTTGACCCATTTTTCGGACGTCATGCGCGAACTGGGCGGCGACCCCGACAAGGCACTGCGCCAGGCCGGCCTGCGGCCCGCGCTGCTGCGCGAGCAGGACCAGCTGATCGACGTGGCCATCGTCGCGCGCCTGCTGGAAGACGCGGCCCAGTCCACGGGCTGCGAGTCCCTG
The DNA here is from genome assembly GCF_059567865.1 of Delftia sp. BGA-UO-ETr-SB1. Taxonomy (NCBI): domain Bacteria; kingdom Pseudomonadati; phylum Pseudomonadota; class Betaproteobacteria; order Burkholderiales; family Comamonadaceae; genus Delftia; species Delftia sp. BGA-UO-ETr-SB1. The sequence continues at coordinate 586,102 of NZ_JCAQOW010000005.1, forward strand.
GGCCTGCGCATGGCCCGGCACCGCCAGCTGTCGAGCTTCGGCGCCGTGAGCCTGCTGCTGCTGCACCAGCCCACGCTGCGCCATGCGCTGGACACGCTGGTCGCGCACATGCACCTGGTCAACGAATCGCTGCTGATCCACCTGGAGGATGCAGGGGGCATCGTCATCCTGCGCGAGGACTTCGTCCTGCACGGCGCCATGCGCCAGTCCGTGGAACTGGCCATGGGCGTGCTGTGGCGCATGTGCGAGGCATTGCTGCGCGAGCGCTGGCGGCCGCAGGGCGTCAGCTTCAGCCACGCGCCACCGGCCGACCTGTCCGAACACCGCCGCATGTTCCGCTGCCGCATCACGTTCGGCGCCGAGTTCAACGGCATCGCCTGCCGCGCCGCCGACCTGGACGAGCCCAACCCGCTGGCCGACCCCGCGCTGGCGCGCTATGCGCTGCGGCTGGTGGAGGCCATGCCGGCCCACCGTGCCGCCTCCGTGGGCCACCAGGCGCGCCGGGTCATCTACCTGCTGCTGCCCTCGGGCAACGCCACCTGCGCAGGCGTGGCGCAGGGCATGGGGCGCAGCCTGCGCACGCTGCAGCGCGAACTGGACCGCGAGGGCCTGAGCTTCAGCGAGCTGCTGACCGAAGTGCGCCATGAGCTGGCCCTGCGCTACCTGGACCATCCCCACTACAGCGTGGGCCAGGTCGCGGCCATGCTCGGCTATGCCAGCCACAGCGCCTTCACGCGCTGGTTCGCCGCGCAATTCGGTTGCGCGCCCGAGGCCTGGCGCAGCCGCGCGCAGGGACTGCCTCGCGCCTGACGCACCGGGCGTTCCTGGCGGACCTGGCGGACCTGGCGCACTTGATCGCACTTGACGCACCACCACGGCGCACCCCGCCCCTGCACGGTGCGGCGGGCGCATTGCGGTGCACGCTGTCTGCGCACCAGACAGCGTGCACCACGGGCAGGCACCGCGCCGCGGTGCTGGCACGGCACTTGCATTGGCTGCCCTGACCCGCCGGCCCTGGCCTGCGGCCCGCAAAACACTGGATGCGCAACGCAGGACGCCAGATGAACATCGTTGTGATCGGCCACGGCATGGTGGGCCACAAATTTCTCGAGCAGCTGCATGCCCTGGGCGTGGCAGACGCGAACGTCACCGTGCTGTGCGAGGAGCCGCGCGCCGCCTACGACCGTGTTCACCTGTCGGAATTCTTCTCCGGCAAGAGCGCCGAGGACCTGAGCCTGGTGGCGCCCGGCTTCTTCGAGGCCAGCGGCTTCACGCTGCGCCTGGCGGCCAGGGCGGCAGCCGTGGAGCGGCGCGAGCGCACCGTGACCACGGCCGATGGCGAAGTCATCCCCTACGACCGGCTGGTGCTGGCCACAGGCTCGGTGCCCTTCGTGCCGCCCGTGCCGGGGCGCGACCGGCCGCACTGCTTTGTCTACCGCACCATCGAGGACCTGGAGGCCATGCAGGCATCGGCCGCGCGCTCCAGGACCGGCGTGGTGGTGGGCGGCGGCCTGCTGGGCCTGGAATGCGCCAAGGCCCTGCGCGACCTGGGCCTGGAGACCCATGTGGTGGAGTTCGCCCCGCGCCTGATGGCCGTGCAGGTGGACGACGGCGGCGGCCGCGTGCTGCGCAGCAAGATCGAGGACCTGGGCGTGCAGGTGCACACGGGCCGCAATACGCTGGAGATCACCGACGGCGCCACGGCACGCCACCGCATGGTGTTTGCCGACGGCACGCACCTGGAGACCGACATGATCGTCTTCTCCGCCGGCATCCGCCCGCGGGACGAGATCGCCCGCCAATGCGCCCTGGCCATAGGCCCGCGCGGCGGCGTGGCCGTGGACGACCATTGCCGCACCAGCGACCGCAACGTCTACGCCATTGGCGAATGCGCCTCCTGGCGCGAGCAGACCTTCGGCCTGGTGGCACCCGGCTACGACATGGCGCGCGTGGCGGCCCGCCACATTGCGGGCGAGGCCGAGGCCGCCTTCGGCGGGGCCGATCTCAGCACCAAGCTCAAGCTCATGGGCGTGGATGTGGCCAGCATCGGCGACGCCCAAGGCAAGACGCCGCGCAGCCGCAACTACCAGTTCATCGACGAGCGCAAGCAGGTCTACAAGAAGATCGTGGTCAGCGAGGACGGCCGCCAGCTGCTGGGCGCCGTGCTGGTGGGCAATGCCGATGAGTACGGCACGCTGCTGCAGATGACGCTCAACAGCATCGCCCTGCCCGAGGAGCCCGAGTTCCTCATCCTGCCCTCCAGCGACGGCAAGGCCAAGCCCGGCCTGGGCGTGGACGCACTGCCCGACACGGCGCAGATCTGCTCGTGCAACAACGTCACCAAGGCGCAGATCTGCGCAGCCGTGGGCGAAGGCGCCTGCACCATGGCCGAGCTCAAGTCCTGCACCCAGGCCGGCGCCACCTGCGGTGGCTGCGTGCCCCTGGCCACCCAGGTCATGAAGGCCGAGATGGCCCGGCGCGGCATGGCCGTCAACAACCATGTCTGCGAGCATTTCCCGCACTCGCGCCAGGAGCTGTACCACCTGGTGCGCGTGGGCGGCATCAAGACCTTCGACGAGCTGCTGCACCGCCATGGCAAGGGCCTGGGCTGCGATGTCTGCAAGCCGCTGGCGGCCAGCATCCTGGCCTCGTGCTGGAACGAGTTCGTGCTGCAGCCGCAGCTCGCCAGCCTGCAGGACAGCAACGACTACTACCTGGGCAATATCCAGAAGGACGGCAGCTACTCCGTGGTGCCGCGCATGCCCGGCGGCGAGGTCACGCCGGACGGCCTGATCGCCGTCGGCCAGGTGGCCAAGAAATACGGCCTGTACACCAAGCTCACGGGCGGCGCCCGCGTGGACCTGTTCGGCGCCCGCGTGGAGCAGCTGCCGCTGATCTGGGAGGAGCTGATCGCGGCCGGCTTCGAGTCCGGCCATGCCTACGGCAAGTCGCTGCGCACCGTCAAAAGCTGCGTGGGCTCCACCTGGTGCCGCTACGGCGTGGACGACAGCGTGGGCCTGGCCGTGCAGCTGGAAAACCGCTACAAGGGCCTGCGCGCCCCGCACAAGATCAAGTTCGGCGTCTCGGGCTGCACGCGCGAATGCGCCGAGGCCCAGGGCAAGGACGTGGGCGTGATCGCCACCGACAAGGGCTGGAACCTCTACGTCTGCGGCAACGGCGGCATGAAGCCGCGCCATGCCGAGCTGATCGCCTCCGACCTGTCCAAGGACAGGCTGCTGCAGCTCATCGACCGCTTCCTGATGTTCTACGTGCGCACGGCCGACCGCCTGCAGCGCACCAGCACCTGGCGCGAAAACCTGGAAGGCGGCCTGGACTACCTCAAGGACGTGGTGGTCAACGACAGCCTGGGCCTGGGCGCCGAACTCGAGGCCCAGATGCAGCATGTGGTGGACACCTACCAGTGCGAGTGGAAGACCGCCATCACCACGCCCGAAGTGCGCCAGCGCTTTCGCAGCTTCATCAACAGCGACCAGCCCGACGAGCACATCGTCTTCGTGCAGGAGCGCGGCCAGATCCGCCCGGCGCGCAGCGAAGAGCGCAGCGAGGCCCTGGTCTGATCCAGGCCTGATCCCGGCCCGCACCCACACCACCGACAAGGCACCGCCATGACACACCCCGCCCAAGAACAGTGGATGCCCGTCTGCGCCACCCGCGACATCGTCCCCGACACGGGGGTCTGCGCCCTGGTCGAAGGCCGGCATGTGGCGGTCTTTCGCCTTGGCGAAGACCGCTTCTACGCCATAGACAACGTGGACCCGCGCTGCGGCGCCAGCGTGCTCGCGCGCGGCCTGGTCGGCAGCCTGGGCGAGCGCGTCGTCGTCGCCTCGCCCATCTACAAGCACCACTTCGACCTGGCCACCGGCGAATGCCTGGAGGCGCCCGAGCACTCTGTGCGCGCCCATGCGGTGCGCAATGAGAATGGGCAGTTGATGGTGGCGCTGCACTGAGATTCGTGCGGAGCACAGCCGCGCAGGAAAGTCCTGCGTGCCTAGCTTCCCATACCATCCCTGCGCCGTTGCCACGCTGCAAGAACGGCCACGCCACCCATCAGCGCCAGCAGCGCAGGCCATCCCAGCAGCGGCACGGCCACCGGGCCGGGCTGCGGGGGAATGAAGGGTTGCATGCTCCAGCTGCCTTGGGCAGGCGAAAAAGTGAATCCTGTACCACCAGCAAGCACCTGCCTGCACACATTGCCATTCAATAAGACGCATGTGGTGTCCGAATGGTCACCAGCGATGTCCCCCGAGCCGGAGGCGATATTGAAAACGTCCACCGGCTGGCCTTGGACATGGGGCGCAGCGGGTGAAACCATCGCCAGGTTCCAGGCAGTGATATTGCCGCTGCCATCGGTAGAAACCTTGAAGCGCGGCGGATCACCGATTGAAATACCAGCCAGGATCTGCGCATTGGCCTGCGTATAGGTATTCACGCCGTCGCTGAACGACCAGCTGCTGATCGGATAGGACGTTCCCGGACCGATGACGATGTCCGTCTGACTGGCCGGCAGGGTCGCAGGCAGGACCATCGAGCCGCTGAGGCTCATGGCTGTGGTGTAAGGCGCATGGGCGTCGTTGTAGTTGACGCCGACATAGGTGTACTGGGTATCCGCCAATGCGAGGCCAAGGCCCGAGAAGGAAAGGCACACGCTGGCGGCAAGAGCTTTTATTTTCATCAACTTTTCCTTCAGATACTTAATAAAAACAATAAAACAGCCTGAATAAAGCAATTATCCAAATCTATTAACTCAAGCACAGACGACAAAAATATATTCTGAAAATTCCAGAGATAACAATTGATTTGCTCAATAAAAAAATGCCGTCAATTAATGACTGGCAAGCGCTGATGCCTTGAGCGTTCAATACACTTTTACGTGCCTGGAAAAGTCGGGGCACATGCTTGATGCCTCTTTTGCGCGGTGATCGAAGAATCCGCACTGGCGTGCAAGATGGCGCTGCATTGAGTTTAGCCACGTCCCATGCCGGCAGCGCAGCACCATCAAATCCGCCTGACAGGGCGCCCGAAAACGCCCGCCCTGCGGGCTCAGGCGTAGAAGGACAGCAACGCCAGGCACACGATGACCACGATGGCCGCCGTGATGAGCATCACCCTGAAGCCACCGTCGCTGCTGCGCAGCAACCGCAACTCCAGCAGGGCCGCACCCACCCGGGCCATCCAGAAACAAAGCAGTTCCACCATGGGCGCAGCATAAGCGGCCTGGCAGATCAGGTGCGGGGCGTGGAAAATGCCGGCGAGCGCCTGGGCATCGCAGGCAATCCAGATGTCGTGAAGCCCGTTACCCACAGGGAGGTTTATGGAACAGATTCGGGAACAGTCAGCTGGCAGCAGGCCAGCCACAAAGAGGAAAAGAATCCTCATGGTCTGCACAGGGAACATCTGCCGCAGCCCCACGGCCCACGGCGTGCTTGAAAAAATGGTGGCCGACGCGGGCCTGGCTGACCGCATCGAAGTGGACTCTGCAGGCACGCACGGCTACCACGTGGGCGAGGCACCCGACCGCCGCTCCCAGGCCCATGCCGCGCGGCGCGGCTATGACCTTTCGCAGCAGCGCGCGCGGCAACTGCGGGCCGAGGACTTCACGGCATTCGATCAGGTGCTGGTGATGGATGGCGCCAACGAATCTGCAGCGCGCAGGATCTGCCCCGAGTCCGAATGGCACCGCGTACAGCGGCTGACGGAGTTCTGCACCGAGCACACCGCGCGCGAAGTGCCCGACCCCTACTACGGCGGCGACCGGGGTTTCGAGGACGTGCTGGACCTGGTGGAGGACGCCTGCGCGGGGCTGCTGGCCACGCTGGGCATGGCGCCGCGCAAGGGTTGAAAAGCCACGGCACCGCTTGCGCATTCGAACCCTCATTCTTTGCTTCGGCATCCTGGGCACGCTTGTGTTCGGCGCAGCCTTCGCCCTGTCGTTTTCCTCGCCATTGCTGGTCGAGAGCCTGGGCAAGGAGATCATCCGCATCGAGATCGAGCGCAGGCTGGGCACCCAGTTGGATGCGCTTTCAGGCTCGCGCATGGCGGGCCTGGCCCAGAAGGCGCTGGGCAGGACCGATGGCGAGATCGCCGCAGTGCGGCGCGAGATCGAGGCAGGCATCCCCGACAAGCTGGCTTCGGTCATGACCGACATGCGCCGTGCTGACTGCGAATGCCGCAAGCGCAATGCCGTCTACACGCAGCAGCGCCAAGCCACCCAGCTGGCATCGCTGATCCAGATGCGCGCCCGGCTGGTGGAATTCATCGAGTCGGCCTACCACCAGACCACGGCCAGCCTGCTGCGGGAGTTCAGGATCTTCACTGCGTCCAATGCGCTGGTGTTTCTGGCCCTGACCGGCGTGACGGCGCGACGCAGGCGGGCGGGGCTGCAGCTGGTACTGCCCGCCATCGTGCTGGTGACCGCCTCGGCGGTGACTGCCACGCTGTATCTGTTCGCCCAGGACTGGCTGCACACCATTGTGTTTGGCAGCTACATCGGCCTGGCCTACATGGCCTATCTGGCCTTTGCCATCGCGCTGCTGTGCGACATCGCATTCAACCGGGCACGCGTGTGCACACGGGCCATCAACGGCCTTGCGTCGTCTTTTGGCTCGGCATTCGAGGTCTTGCCTTGTTGAGCCCAAGGCCCCACCTGCCCCGGCAACTGCCCCGATCACAGCAGCGGCACGGCCTCCATAGCCCTGCCCACCCGCCACCACAATCCGCCCCTGCCCGAACGCTTGGCCGCGTGGGCACCGAAGGTGCGCGCATGCTGCTGCAATGGATGCGCGCAGAGGCCGGGGAATCGCCAAGCCTGGATCTGGGTTATGAACTGGTGGTGCGACAAAGCAATTGACTGGCAGATGCCTGGATATCCATTCGCATATTGAGATAGAGTTCGGCGGCTTGGCCATTCCCGCCCAAGCCCTTCTTCTCCACTGCGTCTGCGCAATGGAGATTTTCATTTCAATCCAACTTCAAAGAACATGAACACCATTGCATTGGGAGGACGCCTGCGGCCGCAAGGCGCAATCCGGACTCGCCGGATCATGGCCGCCTTGCTGGCTGCGAGCGCTGTACTGTGTGTGCCGAACGGAGTATCGGCGGCCGAGAACGATGCACTATCTGCCTCTCTGGCTGCATTCGGTGATGCCGCTGCGGCAAGACGCCTGGAGGACCAGATCGCGGATCTTGTGAAAAAGCGCAATCAGGCGGGCATGACCAAGCTGGTGGGGCAGATCGCGCAGAACGATGGGGCTTTCATGGAAAAGATGGACAGCCTGACGCAGGCCAAAAATCGGGTTCCTGATCCTGAAATGACCAGGATTGCCATGGCCCTGGGCCCTTGCCACCATGCCGGTTTTCTTCTCAGGAAAATGGCCTTCGCCCTTGCCGATGGTCAGGCAAAGCCCATCATTCGCAATGGGGTGATCATGATTGACGGCACGCACATGGACGATATGTATGCCGAGCAAATGTCGCGCTGTGAAAGGCTAGCCAAGCAGCCCATGCGGAAAATCAAGATAGGTTCCATGTGCTCCGTCAATGGCTCGGGCTGCGACGAGGATCCGGATATGGATTGAAGAGGCCGAGCGCCGAAAAGCGAAAGCAAGAAAAGAAAAGGCCGGGTCTGCCGCCCGGCCTTTGGTGACCGCCCCGGCGGTGACTTCTGGTTCGGCATTCAAGGCCTTGCCTTGTTGAGTCCACGGCCCCCTTCGCCCGGACAACTGCCGCAATCACAGCGGCGGCATAGCCCCAAAATCCCTACCCGCCCGCCAGCACAATCCTCCCCTTGCCCGCGCGCTTGGCCGCGTACATGGCCTCGTCGGCGCGCTGCAGGAGCTGGGTGGCATCTTCCCGGGAGGCATTGAGGGCGATGCCCATGCTGGCGCCGACCTGCACGGTGGCGCCGCTGTGCAGGCGGATGGGCTGGCGGATGGAGGCCAGGCAGCGCTGCATGATCTGCCGGGCGTCGTCGGCCGAGGCCAGTTCGTCCAGCAGCAGCACGAACTCGTCTCCGCCCAGGCGGGCGACGCAGTCGGTTTCGCGGGCCTGGGTGGCGAGGCGGCGGGCGATGATGCGCAGCACTTCATCGCCGGCGTCGTGGCCTTCGGTGTCGTTGACTTGCTTGAAGCCGTCCAGGTCCATGAAGCAGACGGCCAGCTGGCCGGGGCCGCTGGCCTGGGCCAGCGCGCGCTGCAGCCGCGCCTGCAGCGCGCGACGGTTGGCCAGGCCGGTCAGCACGTCGTGCAATGCCTGGTGCTGGGCCGCCTGCTCGCCGCGCTTGAGCGCGTCGATGTCCACGAAGACCCATATCGATTCGCCATCGGCCAGGCCTGCGCCGCTGACATCGACCCAGAGCAGGCTGCCATCGCTGGTCTGCAGCTGCATCTGGGCGTGGCATTTGCCGCTGGAGCGCAGTGCGCCATAGGCCAGTTCGCCGGAGCGTTCGTAGGTTTCCTCGTCCGGGTAGAGGATGCGCGCCGAGTGGTCCAGCAGCTCGCCAGCCGGGCGCTTGAGCATGCGCTGCAGGGCCTGGTTGGTCCACAGCAGCCGGCGCTCGCGCAGGCGGGCGATGCCGATGAGGTCGTTGTCCATGAACAGTTCCTGCTGGCGCAGCAGCTCGGCAAGCCGGATGCGCGCCACGCGTTCGCGCTGCTGCAGCAGATAGAGGCTGACCGAGCCCAGCGCGATCAGCGCGATGCTCAGGCCCGTGAGCGCCCAGGCACGCCAGGCCGATGCACGCCACCCCGCCAGGTAGCTTTCCGTGCCCAGGCCGGTGAAGACGGTCAGCGGATAGCCGGCCAGGCGCTGGTAGGCCGTGATGCGCTCCACGCCATCGAGCAGCGTGGGCGTGATGTACCAGCCAAGCTCCCGGTCATCGGCCAGGGCCCGGTGGTACTCGCCCGAGACTTCCGAGCCGCCGATGCCGGCCATGGGCTGGGGGTCGCCTGCCGCGTAGCGGGCCACCAGCAGATCCTTGTCCGAACGCAGCGCAATGGCGCTGTCGGGCCCGAAGGCCTGGCGGCGGAACAGCGACTGGAAATGCTCGGCCGCGACGACCGCGTAGACGATGCCCTGGAAATCCCCGTCGCCGGATTGCAGCCGCCGCGCCAGCACGATGGCCCATTTCTTGAAGGAGTGGCTGACCAGCGGGTCGGAGACCACCATGCGGTCGGTGTTGCGCGCCCGGTCGAAGTAGCCTCGCTCGGCCACGGAAAATGCCGGCTCCTCCTCGTTCGCACTCTGCAGGACCTGGCCATTGGCGTCGGTGACGCGCAGCGCCGTGACGAAGGGAACGAGGGCGCGCTGCTCCTGCAGGATTTCATAGAGGGCCAGCGCCGCCACGTCCGCGCCTTCCAGACTCCGGCTGCGGTAGCGGCCCGCGACGGTGGCCAGGGCGTTGTCCACCAGCCGCATCTCGGCGTTCAGCTCCAGGCTCAGGCTGCGGGCCTGGTTCCGGGTGACGGCCACGCCCAGGTCCAGGTCGGCCTGGTGGTTGGCGCGCAGGCTCAACCAGGTGGCCAGGCCCAGCAGGCCGGCCACCAGCAGGTTGCCGAGCACCAGGCGCAGGAGCACCTTGTCGGAAAGAAGCCTCTTCATGGCGCCAGGTGTCCCTTTCCTACTTGCTGGATGGGCATCGGGGTGGATGGACCGGCCCATTTTTAGCACAAGGCAAAAGCACTCCATGCCAGGTCGCACGCCATGGCAGCGGCGCCTTTCGGCGCTGCGCCCGGCCCCCCTCAGGGCATGCGCCAGCTCAGGCCCGCGTACACGGCCCGGCCATCTCCGGGAAAGTAATAGGCACCGTCCACGCCGCGCACATTGGCCTGTACGGCCGTGGTCGCGGCATAGCGCCGGTCGGTCAGGTTGCGGCCTTCGACGAACCAGCTCCAGCCGTCGCCCAGCGCCCCGCTCAAGCGCAGGTTGAGCAGCGCATAGCCATCGGAGGCCACGGTGTTGGCATGGTCCACCCAGGTGCGCGAGGGCAGCCACTCCAGGCCGGGCGCGACCGTGACCTGCTGCGTGGCCTTCCACTGCAGCTCGGCCCGCAACAGGTGCGGTGGAATGCCGGCCAAGCGGCGGCGGCCGTAGACGGCGTCGTTGTCAAAGCGCAGGTCGCTGTAGAGGTACTGGGTGCGCAGCGACCAGCGCGGCGCAAGCCGTGCCTGCATGGACAGCTCCAGCCCCTGGTGGATGGTGCGGTCGGCATTGGTGGTGCCCAGGGCCGCGCCGCTGGCGTCGGTCAGCGCCAGCAGTTCGCGGCGCACGCGCGAGTGGTAGATGGCGGCGTCCCAGGCCAGGGCCTCGCCGTGGCCGCGCCAGCCGGCCTCCACCGTGGTTGCGCTTTGCGCGCGCCCCAGCGGCAGCGAAGGCTGGTAGACCAGCTCGCCAATGGGCGGAGCCTCGAAGCTGCCGCTGATGTTCGCGTACCACTGCGACGTGGGCGTGGCCGCGAACAGCAGGCCCAACTTGGGCGAGGTGTGGCTGAAATCCACGTCGTAGCTGGCGGCGGGCGCCAGCAGATTGTCCTGGCGGCGCTGGGCGCGCACGAACTGCAGGCCGGCCTGCAGCGTCCAGCGGGTGCTCAGGCCATGGCTGTATTCGCCATAGACCACGTCCTGCTGCGCCTTCACGCGCGTGCGCCCCGTGGACGTGCCGGCCGCGCCGCCCGCATTGGTGTAGCGCCATTCATCGCCATCGAGCTGCGCGCTGGAAAAGCCCAGCACCAGCCTGCGCGTGAGGCCACCGCCCTGCCCCAGCTCGGCCACCAGGCGCGAGTCCAGGCCCGTGTCGCGCATGTCCTGCTGGACGATGCCCATGGTCATGGGGTGGAAACGGTCGCGCTGCGCCGCGAACAGCGAAGTGGTCCAGCGCAGGCCTTCGCGCGGCTGCCAGTCCATGCGCAGGGCGCCGCGCGTCTGGCGGTAGTTGTTGCCGGCGTCCTGCGCCACATAGCCGGGCGCGGCCTGGCGCGGATTGGCCAGCATGGCCGCGCGCGTGAGGCTGCCGGGCATTTGCATGTCGGCATCCACATGGGACAGGAAGGCGCGCAGCTCCAGCGTATCGGTGAGCTGCAGGCCCACATTGCCGGACAGGCGCTGCGTGCGCCAGGCCGACTGTTCGCGCCAGCCGTCCTGCTCGCTGCGGCCGATGTTCAGAAGGCCATCCACCCGCTCGCCACGGCCCGCCAGCTGGGCCTGTGCCTGCCGCTGGCCGAACGATCCGGCCTGCAGCCGCAGCGATGCGGCAGGCGCCGTCAGGCCGGTCGGCGAGACAAAGTTGATCGCGCCGCCCAGGCTGCTGGCGCCGTACTCCAGCGCATTGGCGCCACGCCAGACCTCGACATGCTGGGCCGCCATGGGGTCGATGGACTGGAAGTCCGCCGCGCCATCGGCCTGGTTCAGCGGTATGCCGTCCTGGTAGAGCTGTATGCCGCGCATCAGATAGCCGCGCTGCACGCCCGAGCCCCGGATGGACAGCCGCGTCTCCGGGCCGTGGCGCGTCTGTGCGAGCACGCCCGGCGCGTAGGCCAGTGCATCGGCGGCGGTGCTGGCACGCCCGGCCGCGTAGCTGGCTGCATCGATGACGGCCGTGCCGCCTGCGCGCTGCGACAGCTCATCGCGCGCAGCCTGCACGGCCTGCGCGGCGCGGGCCTCGGGCGTGGTGGCGGCGCCGCGGGCGCGCACCTCCACATCCGCAAGAACAGGTTCTGCCTGGGCCAGGGCGGAGGATGCGGCGCAAAGGCCTGCGGCGCCGGCCAGAGAAAGTGCAAAGCTCTTCATGCCGCCCCCAGGATCTGGCGCAGATCGGCCGCGCAGTCCTGCGCTTCCTGCTCATGGCGGAACGCCACGCGCAGCCGGCCCTCGGGATCGAAGACATAGGTGATGGCCGAGTGGTCCATGGTGTAGGACGCACCCGTGGGCACCTTCTTGTAGAAGACCTTGAATTCCCTGGCGACCTCGGCCGTCTGCGCCTCGTCGCCGCGCAGCGCGACAAAGCCGGGGTCGAAGGCGCCTACATAGGCCTTGAGCACCTGGGCCGTATCGCGCTCGGGATCGATGGTGATGAAGGCCACGGCCAGGCGGGCACCGTCGGCACCCAGAAGCTCGCGTATTTCCAGCGCGCGCGTCAGCGCCGTGGGGCAGACATCGGGGCATTGGGTGAAGCCGAAAAAGACCATCAGGGCCTGGCCCTTGAAGTCGGCCAGCGTGCGCTCGCGCCCATCGGCATCGCGCAGGCGGAAGTCCCGGCCGTACTGCGCGCCGGTCAGGTCGATGCCCTTGAACGGCACGGTGGCGGGCTTGCAGCCAGCCAGCAGCGCCAGTGCGGCCAGGCCGCCGCCAAGGCAGGCGCGGCGAGTCAGGGCAACGCAAGCAACGGATGGGAGGGTCGAAGAAAAATCGGCGGCGCGCTGCGGCGCCGCATGGCAATCGGAACGGAACATGGCTTCCCTGCGTGGAATCTTGGCGAAGCCGCACCGCCAAGGCTGCGCCCGGCCGGTGCGGCAATGTTCTGAGACAGGCCAGCGGCCAGACAGCGCGGGACAGCGCTGCACAGCAGCCGAGGGCTCAGGCGATCAGCAGCAGCAAGGGAGGCCCGCGCGGGGGCAGCGGCGCGCCGACCAGGGAGGCAATGCGGGCAGAGACGATGGGCTGCAGCGCGCGGCCCAGCGGCTGTGGTTGCGCCCAGGAGGGGGAGACATGCGCGGGCGGCGGCGTCACCGCCAGGCACAGCGGGCAGTCCAGCGAATGCTGGGCCGACACCGCCTGCCCTTCTTCACCGTTGACCACGACCAGCTTGACGCTGCCGCCAGCCGTGCAGACCAGCTCCATGGCCTGCGGGTGCACCAGGGGCGATGCAATCGCCAGGCCCAGCGTCAACGCGAACCACGCCATGACCAGGCGGGCCAGTGAGACGGAGTTGCGCAGGGCGTGCATGGCTGGGGATTATGGGGCTGAGATGCCGGATATGCGTGGTATCCGTAGCCGCCTGCCCGCATGGGCCATCCCATAATCGCCTTTTCCCCAAGCAGTGACCGCCATGTCGAAACTCCATGTTGTGCAGCAGGGCCAAGGCCCGGCCCTCGTTCTGAGCCACGCGCTCGGTTGTGACCTCCAGATGTGGTACGGCGTTGCCCAGGCGCTGGAAGACCGCTTCACCGTGGTGCGCTACGACCACCGGGGCCACGGCCGCTCGCCCGCCATCGGCGAGGCTTTCGACATGAACGACCTGGCAGACGACGCAGCCGGCGTGATCGAGGCGCTGGGCCAGGGGCCGGTGCACTTCGTGGGCCTGTCCATGGGCGGCATGACGGCCCAGGCCCTGGCCGTGCGACATCCGGCGCTGGTGCGCAGCATCACCATCGCCAATTCGGCCAGCTACTACGACGAGGCCGCGCGCGCAGGCTGGCAGGCGCGCATTGCCACCGTGCACGACCAGGGCGTGGCGGTGATTGCCGACGGCGCCATGCAGCGCTGGTTCACCCCCGAGTTCCGTACCGGGCAGGCGGCCCGCGTGGCCTCCTTGCGCGCTGGGCTGGAGGCTTTGGCGGCCAAGCCCTATGCGGCCGCCTGTGCGGCCGTGGGCGGCATCGATTTTCGCGAGAGCAATCGGCGCATCGCCTGCCCCGCGCTGCTCATTGCGGGCAGTCGCGATGAGGCCACGCCGCCTGCCCTGTCCGAGGACATGCAGGCGCAGATTCCGGGCGCGCAGCTGGTGTCGCTGCCCGCCGCGCATTTGAGTGCCGTGGAAATGCCCGTGGAGTTTGCGCAGTTGGTGAGCGACTTTGTCGCGCAGGTCCGCTAGATCTGCAGTCCCACCCGGGCGGGATGGGGACTGAGCGAAGTCGCTATCGTGGAGGACATCACGGAGGGCACCACGGCCAGCACCAGGGCCGGCATCACGGCCGGCAGATCAACTCCGCCACGTCCATCAGCAGGGCTTCATCGATCTGCTCGCGCAGGTCCACCGCCAGCCTGCGCCGGTAGAACACGCCCAGGTCCAGCCCCACGCCCAGCGCGCGGATCTGCACGTCGCCCGCGCGCTCGTACCGGGCGATGACCTGGCGCAGGTGCTGGTCCAGGTAGTGCTCGTCGTTGGCCTGGTGCGTGGCCGTGTCCATGGGGCAGCCGTCCGAGATGACGAGCAGGATGCGGCGCTGCGCGGGCCGCGCCAGCAGCCGCTCGCAGGCCCATTCCACGGCCTCGCCGTCCACGCCCTCGCGAAACAGGTCGGGCCTGCGCAGCGCGGCAATGCCGTGGCGGGCGTGGCGCCAGGGTTTGGCGGCGTCCTTGAAGACGATGTGCAGCCGCTCGTTGAGCCGGCCCGGGATGTGGGGCTGGCCCGCACGCTGCCAGTCGCGGCGGGCGCGGCCGCCGTTCCAGGCCTGGGTGGAAAAGCCCAGCACGTCCACCGGCACGCCGGCCATGGACAGCGCGCGGCCCAGCAGGTCCACCAGCAGGGACAGCGGGCGCGCATGCGCCTTCATCGAGCCCGAGCAGTCCAGCAGGAGGGCCACGGCCGCATCGCTGACGGGGCGCGGCAGCTCGTTCCTGAAGATGGCGCGCTGCTGCGGATCGCTGACCAGTTGCGCCAGCCGGCTTGCATCCAGGTGTCCATCCTCCAGGCCGAACTGCCAGCCGTCGTGGCGCGGCACGGCCAGGCGCTGCTGCAGGTGGCGGGCCAGCCGGCCCGCGTGCAAGCCGCTGCGCGCCAGTTCCTCATCCATCTGCTCGCGGAACTCGGCCAGTTGCGCTGCGCGGATCAGCTCGGCCGCCTGCGCCTCGCGGTCATAGGCGCGCGTGAACACGCGGTAGCTGTGGGCCGAGCCGGCCCAGGCGCGGCTGTCGCCGCTGAGCGCCACGGGCGGCGCATCCAGGCTTTGCGATTCAAAGTGCAGCGGCAGCGCGAAGCTGCCGCGCCGGCGCGGCCCGCCAGCGCCGCGCGGCGCCTCTTCCTGGGCTGACCGCACGGCCTGGCCCACCCAGCGGCTGATGGCCAGGGCCGGCGCAATGAAGGCCTGCTGGTCCTGCCGGTGGCGGCGCAGCAGGGCCCACTGCGCGCCCAGTTGCGCCGACAGGCCGGCGCGCGTGGCCTCGGCCAGGTCGGCCAGGGCATCGGGCGGCTCATGTCCGCTCAGGCGGCTCCAGGCGGTCAGCGCCACGGTGAACAGCAGGATGCCCAGGCTGCTTTCGGTCAGGCCCGAATCGGCAAAGGCCTGGCTCCAGTGCACAAAGCGCGCATGCAGGTTGGCGCGTGCGCCCGGCCATTCCTCGGGCGCCAGGCTTTCCACGCGCAACTGCTCCAGCAGTTCGAACACCAGCCGCTCCACCGGGTCGCCGGGCAGGTGGCGCGCGTGCAGGCCGGCATCGCTCAGCCGCAGGCGCAAACTGGCGCCGTCGAGCAGGCCGCGCTGGTCGGCCAATCGGGCCGGCACATCGGATTGGTGGGCCGCTGCCAGCGCCACGGGCGCCGTGCCCCGGTACAGCGTCTGCCCGCTCCATTGCAGCGAGGCATCGCCCGCCATGGCGCGCAGCAGCGCGCCGCCCCAGGCCTCCATGCGCGCCAGCGAGGGGGATGCCTCAGCAGACATGGGCGGGCTCGTCGCGCAGCGCCAGTTCCTGGCCGAAGCAGCGCTGGAAGTACTCGGCCACGATGGCCCGCTCGGCCGGCTCGCACTTGTTGAGGAAGGACAGCTCGAAGGCCAGCCGCAGGTCGTGGAAGATCTGCGCGTTCTCGGCCCAGGTGATGACGGTGCGCGGCGACATCAGCAGCGACAGGTCGCCCACCGCAAAGCCCTTGCGCGTGAGCGCGGCCAGCGCCACCATGGCGGCCACCTGCTCGCGCCCCTGCGGCGTGGCCAACTGCGGCACGCGCGCCAGCACGATGGCGGCTTCCTCGGCCGGTGCCAGGTAGTCCAGGCTGGTGACCAGGTTCCAGCGGTCGAGCTGGGCGTGGTTGAGCATCTGCGTGCCGTGGTACAGGCCGCTGAGGTTGCCCTGGCCCAGGGTGTTCATGGTGGCGAAGAGGCGGAACTGCGCATGCGGCTGGAGCACGCGCTTTTGGTCCAGCAGGGTGAAGCTGCCCTCGCGTTCGAGCACGCGCTGGATGACGAACATCACGTCGGGCCGGCCCGCGTCGTATTCATCGAAGACCAGGGCCACGGGCCGCTGCAGTGCCCAGGGCAGGATGCCTTCCTGGAACTGCGTGACCTGGCGGCCCTCCTGCAGCACGATGGCGTCCTTGCCCACCAGGTCCAGCCGGCTGATGTGCCCGTCGAGGTTGACGCGCACGCAGGGCCAGTTCAGCCGCGCCGCCACCTGCTCGATATGGGTGGACTTGCCCGTTCCGTGCAGCCCCTGGATGACCACGCGCCGGTTGTGCGCAAAGCCGGCCAGGATGGCCAGCGTGGCCTGCGGGTTGAAGCGGTAGGCCGGGTCCACGGCAGGCACATGCTCGCTGCGTTCGGCAAAGGCCGACACCTGCATGTCGGTGTCCAGGCCGAAGGTCTCGCGCACGCCAAGCGTGCGCGTGGGATGCATCAGGGTCAGCTCAGTCATCGTCAGGGGCTCCCGGGGGGACTTCGTCGTTGATGCGCGCAATCGCCTCGGCCGCCGCGCGCAGTTGGGGAAGAAAGGACAGCGCCCGCTCGCGCGTGAAACGCATGATGGGCGCCTGCACGGCCAGCCCCATGTTCGAGGGGCCGCCCTGGATGGAGGGCACGAGCACGCCCAGGCACAGCAGGCCGGGAAGGAATTCCTCGTTGTCGAAGGCATGGCCCTGGGCGCGCACCTGGTCCAGCTCGGCGTCCAGCGCGTCAAAGGCCGTCAGCGTGTTGGCCGTGAAGCCTTCCAGCGGCACGGCCGACAGCAGCCGCCTGCGCTGCGCGGGCGCCATCTGGCTCAGGAACAGCTTGCCCGTGGCCGAGCAATGGGCCGGCACGCGCGAGCCCGGGTGCAGATAAAAGCGCAGCGGCGCGGGCGTCTCCACCCGGTCCAGGTAGAGCACCTCGCTGCCCGAGAAGGCGGTGATGTTGCAGCTCTCGCCGATATCGCGCACCAGTTGCGCCAGCACCGCGTGGCGTGCGCCATGCGTGGTGTTGTTGAGCAGCACGCTCTCGGCCAGCCGCATCAGGCGCCGGCCCGTGCCGTAGTGCCGGCCATTGCCCTCGCGCTGCAGGATGCCCGCGCCTTCGAGCTGCTGGAGCATGCGGTGCATGGTGGGCTTGGGCAGGCCTGTCTCCTCGACCATGGTCTGCAGCGTGAAGGGCTCGTTCTTCTGGGCAATGGCCTCCAGCAGGGCGAACAGCCGCAGGTTGGGCGTGTCGCCATCGATACGGGCAGGGATGGGGTCACGGGTGTTCATGGTGTTGGTCATCATATGTTTTTCAATTTTTCGAGTCAATTTGTTCCGAAAAAAGAAATTTGTTTGACATCCAGGCGAAGTCAGTCCTAGACTTGCGCCGTAATTTCTTTTTTCGGAACATTAAGTTCCATTTTCAAGGAGACAACATGACTGCAGCCAACAATCGTACGGTGGTCGAAGGCGTCCAGAAGATGACCCCTTCCGAAGCCTTTGTGGAGACCTGCGTGGCCAACGGCGTCACGGAGATGTTCGGCATCATGGGCTCGGCCTTCATGGATGCCATGGACATCTTCGCGCCCGCCGGCATCCGCCTGATCCCCGTGGTGCACGAGCAGGGCGCGGCCCACATGGCCGACGGCTATGCGCGCGTCTCGGGTCGCCACGGCGTGGTGATCGGCCAGAACGGCCCCGGCATCAGCAACTGCGTGACCGCCATCGCCGCCGCCTACTGGGCCCACAGCCCCGTGGTCATGATCACGCCCGAGACCGGCACCATGGGCATGGGCCTGGGGGGCTTCCAGGAAGCCAACCAGCTGCCCATGTTCCAGGAGTTCACCAAGTACCAGGGCCATGTCTGCAACCCCAAGCGCATGGCCGAGTTCACGGCCCGCTGCTTTGACCGCGCCATCTCCGAGATGGGTCCCACCCAGCTGAACATCCCCCGCGACTATTTCTACGGCGAAGTGCAGTGCGAAATCCCCAAGCCCATGCGCGTAGAGCGCGGCTCGGGCGGCGAAAACAGCCTGCAGGCCGCCACGGAACTGCTGGCCACGGCCAAGTTCCCCGTGATCCTGGCCGGCGGCGGAGTGGTCATGGGCGATGCGGTCGAGGAATGCAGGCAGCTGGCCGAGCGCCTGGGCGCCCCCGTGGTCACGGGCTACCTGCGCAATGACGCCTTCCCCGCCAAGCACCCGCTGTGGGCCGGCCCGCTGGGCTACCAGGGCTCCAAGGCCGCGATGAAGCTCATCGCCCAGGCCGACGTGGTGATCGCGCTGGGCTCGCGCATGGGCCCCTTCGGCACCCTGCCCCAGCACGGCATGGACTACTGGCCCAAGAACGCCAAGATCATCCAGGTCGAGGCCGACCACACCAACCTGGGCCTGGTCAAGAAGATCTCGGTGGGCATCCACGGCGACGCCAAGGCCGTGGCACGCGAGCTGGGCCGCCGCCTGCAGGGCCAGACCCTGGCCTGCGACGCCACCAAGGCCGCGCGCGCCGACACCATTGCCACCGAGAAGGCCGCCTGGGAGAAGGAGCTGGACGAGTGGACGCATGAGCGCGACCCCTACAGCCTGGACATGATCGAAGAGGCCAAGGGCGAGCGCACGCCCACGGGCGGCAAGTACCTGCACCCGCGCCAGGTGCTGCGCGAGCTGGAAAAGGCCATGCCGCCGCGCGTGATGGTCTCCACCGACATCGGCAACATCAACTCCGTGGCCAACAGCTACCTGCGCTTCGACGAGCCGCGCAGCTTCTTCGCGCCTATGAGCTTCGGCAACTGCGGCTATGCCCTGCCCACCATCATCGGTGCCAAGTGCGCAGCGCCCGACCGTCCGGCCATTGCCTACGCCGGCGACGGCGCCTGGGGCATGAGCATGGTGGAGATCATGACCGCCGTGCGCCATGACATTCCCGTCACGGCCGTGGTCTTCCACAACCGCCAGTGGGGCGCCGAGAAGAAGAACCAGGTGGACTTCTACAACCGCCGCTTCGTGGCCGGCGAGCTGGAAAGCGAAAGCTTCGCAGCGATTGCCAGCGCCATGGGCGCCGAGAGCATCGTGGTCGACCAGATCGAGGACGTGGGCCCGGCGCTGCAAAAGGCCATCGACCTGCAGATGAACCACGGCAAGACCTGCGTGATCGAGGTGATGTGCACGCGCGAACTGGGCGACCCGTTCCGCCGCGATGCGCTGGCCAAGCCCGTGCGCTTCCTCGAAAAGTACAAAGACTTTGTCTGACGCCGTCTGACACCCCCTGAGGCGCTGCGCGCCTTCCCCCTCTCTACCCGCTGCGCTTAGGGAGGGGGACGACACCCTCGGTGCGGGGCGGCCCTTCCTCGGTGTCTCTGGGATGGGCCGCGCCGGTTTCATGCGCCTGGGTGAAGCGCAAGGCCCTCGAAAGCCGATTCCCAGATTCCCTGCGTTGCTCGCGCCGGGCCCTGTACTTTCCCGCAGGAGCTTTCATGGTCCCCCCACTTTCACTCGCCGTGGCCGCCGACGATGCGCCCGCCACGCACCGCCCCCATCTCCAGCACTTGCTCGACCAGGCCAAGGCGCAAGGCCCCATTCCGGTGGCCGTGGCCTATCCCTGTGATGCGGGCTCGCTGCAGGCCGCCATGCAGGCCGCGCAGGCGGGCCTGATCACGCCGCTGCTGGTGGGCCCCGAGGCACGCATCCGGGCATCGGCCCAGTCGGCCGGGCTGGACCTGGCGGGCGCGTCCATCCATTCCACAGCCGACGATCCACGCGCGGCGGCGGCCCAGGCGGCGGCGCTGTGCGGCAGCGGCCAGGCCCGCGCGCTGATGAAGGGCAGCCTGCACAGCGACGAGTTGCTGGGCGCTGCCGTGGCGCGCGAGGCCGGCCTGCGCGGCAGCCGCCGCGCCAGCCATGTGTTCGTGATGGACCTGCCGGGCTTCGAGCGCCCACTGCTGATGACCGACTGCGTGGTCAACATCTTCCCCACGCTGATGGACAAGCGCGACATTGCGCAGAACGCCATCGACCTGGCCCGTGCCATCGGCATTGCCCGACCGCGCGTGGCCGTGCTCTCGGCGGTGGAGACGGTCAACCCCGCCATTCCCGGCACCATCGACGCGGCCGCGCTGTGCAAGATGGCCGACCGGGGGCAGATCAGCGGCGCCATCCTCGACGGGCCGCTGGCCTACGACAACGCCATCTCGCTGCGCTCGGCGCATCACAAGGGCATCGTCTCCGATGTGGCCGGCCAGCCCGACGTGCTGCTGGTGCCCAGCCTGGAGGCCGGCAACATGATCTACAAGCAGCTGGTCTACATGGCCGATGCCGAATGCGCGGGCCTGGTGCTGGGCATGCGCGTGCCCATCGTGCTGACCAGCCGTTCGGACTCGGTGGCCAGCCGCATCGCCTCCTGCGCGCTGGCCGTGCTGGCGGATGCGGCGGGCGGCAAGGAGCAGCCATGAGCCAGGTTCAAGCCCCGTTGGCAGCGCAGCCGCCCGTGCCGCGCATGCTGCAATGGCTGAAGCTCCTGCCCGGCACAGGCCTGTCGGGCGTGATTGCGCTGGCAGCCACCTTCGTCTCCACGCTGCATGGCGGGCCGCAGCTGCTGTTCGCGCTTTTCTTCGGCGTGGCCTTCCACTTCCTGAGCCAGGACGCGCGCGCCAAGCCGGGCATCGAGTTCTGCGCACGCGGCGTGCTGCGCCTGGGCGTGGGCCTGCTGGGCGCGCGCATCACGGCCACGCAGATCGCGGGCCTGGGCTGGACCACGGCGCTGATCGTCATCGCCGCCGTGGTCACCACGCTGCTGTGCGGCACGCTGCTGGGCCGGCGCCTGGGCCTAACGCGGCCGCAGGGCGTGCTATCGGGCGGCGCGGTGGCCATCTGCGGCGCCTCGGCGGCGCTGGCCATCTCGTCGGTGCTGCCGCGCGACAAGGACAGCGACCGCTTCACGCTGACCGTGGTGGTCACGGTCACGGTGCTGTCCACGGCCGCCATGGTGCTGTACCCGCTGGTGGCGCGCGCCCTGCACCTGCCGCCCGAGCTGGCGGGCCTGTTCATCGGCGGCACCATCCACGACGTGGCCCAGGTGGTGGGCGCGGGCTACACCATCGACCAGGCCACAGGGGACTACGCCACCATCGTCAAGCTGTTCCGCGTGTCCATGCTGGCCGTGGTGGTGGTCATGGTCTCGGCCCTGTTCAAGCGCCAGCGCGAGGCTGCGGCCGAGCAGCACCACGGCAAGAAGCCGGGCCTGGTGCCCTGGTTCCTGTGGGTGTTCGTCGCGCTGGTGGCCATCAACTCGCTGGGCTGGGTGCCGCCGGGCCTGCA
Source organism: Delftia sp. BGA-UO-ETr-SB1 (assembly GCF_059567865.1). Lineage (NCBI taxonomy): Bacteria > Pseudomonadati > Pseudomonadota > Betaproteobacteria > Burkholderiales > Comamonadaceae > Delftia > Delftia sp. BGA-UO-ETr-SB1. The sequence goes on from NZ_JCAQOW010000005.1 coordinate 607,503, forward strand.
GCACCAGTTGAGCGACCTGTCGCGCAACTGCCTGGTGCTGGCCATTGCGGCCCTGGGCCTGAAGACCTCGTTCCAGCAACTGGCGCAGGCCGGCTGGCGGCCTTTTGCACTGCTGGTGGTGGAGACGCTGTGGATGGCGGCCTTCGTGCTGATCGCCATCGAGTTCGAGATGCGGTGAACGCAGGCGCAATACGGCAGTTTTCCAGGGCCCGCCATGCGCGGGCCCTTTTCATTTCTCATGGAACCGGCGCATTTGATGTTCGCGCATTGAGGTGATACATTTGCACACAATTTTTTGACGCAAATCAACGCCCGACACGAGCCGTGAACGTTCTTCGCAAGCAAGCCGGCAGATTCCGCAGACGCACTGCCATCCAGGTCCTCGCCCTCCTGCGCAGGCAACAACCCCTGCAAGCTGCCTTGCTGCGGCTGCTTCCGTGCCTGCTGCTGCTGGCCGGCTGCGCCGTGCTGCTGGACTCCCTGGTGCCCATCCCGCTGTGGGCGGTCGCCGGCCTGACCGGGGTCATGGCGGGCTATATCGCCCACAACTGCCAGGCGTTTGTTGCATCCCAGCGCAGGAAATCCATGCTGCGCCATCTCGCGCGCTGCTGCCTGCTGCACGCCCAATGAAACACAGGCGCCCGGGTCGTCAGGCACCGCTGCTGGCATAGGCCGTCAGCGCCTGCGCGACCGCCTTGAAGACCACGGCGCAGCGCTCGCTCTTGCGCAGGTCCTCATGCATGGCCACCCAGGTATCGAGCTTCCATGAGAATGCCTGCGGCAGCACCCGCACCAGGCCCGCGTCCCTGGCCGCCAGCGCCGACTGGCAGATGCCGATGCCAAAGCCAGCGCGGATGGCGCCCAGCTGCGCCAGGTCGCTGTCCGAGCTCAGCGCCATGGCCTCGCGCGTGAACATCGGAAACTGCTGCTGAAACCTGCGGATGAAGGCGTTCTCATGGTCAAAGCCGATCAGCGAGTGCCCGGCCAGCTCCTGCAGCGAAGCCGGCACGCCATGCCTGGCCAGATAGCTCTCATGGGCGTGCAGCCCCAGTTCGATGGCGCCGATATGGCGGGCCACCAGCGCCTCCTGCTGCGGCCGGAACATGCGCACGGCCACATCGGCCTCGCGGCGCAGCAGGTCATCGACCGCGTTGGACAGCACCAGTTCGATGCGCAGTTCAGGATGGGCCGCGCGCAATTGCGCCAGCACGGGCGGCAGCAGCTCCACGCCCACGACCTCGCCGGCCGTCAGGCGCACCGTGCCGCGCACGCCCGCGCCATGGCTGGCCGCCACGCGGCGCAGCGCGGCAGCCGTCGCGGCCATGCTGGCCGCATAGGGCTGCAATTCATAGGCCGCTTCGGTGGGTGCGAAGCCATCGGACGAACGGGTGAACAGTTGCAGGCCCAGCGCCGACTCCAGCCCGTCGATGTGCCGGCCCACGGTTGGCTGTGCCAAGCCCATGGCCCGGCCCGCCGCTGACAGCGACCCGGACTCCAGCACCTGCAAAAAGCTGCGATACCACTCCCAATGGGGTTCCGACATCACTGATCCATTCATTTATGCATGGACACCAGAAGATTCTAGGCAATTTTCCTTTTGCGGCGTGTTGCGGACACTGGCGTGGTCACCACAGGACCCGCACCATGCCATCCATTGCACTTTTCGGCGCCGCAGGCGCCATCGGCCAGAGCCTGGCCGCCGCGCTCAGACAACAGGGCCGCGCCTATCGCGTGGTCGGCCGCAACGCAGCCAGCCTGCGCCAGACCTTCGGCGCCGATCCCCTGGCCGAGATCGCCACCTGGAACCCGGATGTCGCCGGCTCCATCGAGGCTGCCGCCCACGGCGTGGACACGCTGATCTACCTGGTGGGCGTGAACTACTGGCAGTTTCAATTGCATCCCGAGCTGATGCGCAAGACGCTGGAAGGCGCCATTGCCGCGGGCGTGCGCCGCATCGTGCTGATCGGCACCGTCTATCCCTACGGAAAGGCCCGCACCCTGCCCGTGGCGGAAGACCATCCGCGCGAGCCCCATACCTTCAAGGGCCGCATGCGCAAAGCCCAGGAGGACCTGCTGCTGCAAGCCCATGCACAGGGCCGCATCGAGGCCACCGTGCTGCGCCTGCCCGACTTCTACGGCCCCGGAGTGCACAACAGCCTGCTGCACGGCGCCTTCGAGGCGGCGGCCCACGGCGGCCGGGCCGACATGATCGGCCCGCTGGACCGTCCGCACGAGTTTGTCTATGTGCCTGATGTGGGCCCCGTCGTGGCGCGCCTCATCGACACGCCGCAGGCATTCGGCAGGGTCTGGCACCTGGCTGGCGCGGGGGCGACCACGCAGCGCGACATCGTCTCGGAGATCGAACGCCTGAGCGGCAGGCCGTTGAAACTGCGCGTTGCAGGCAAGACCGCGCTGCGCCTGGCCGGCCTGTTCAGCCCCTTGATGCGCGAACTGGCCGAGATGCACTACCTGCTGACCGATCCGCTGATCATGGACGACTCGGCCCTGCACGCCCTGCTGGGCCCCATTGCCAAGACCCCCTACGCCCAGGGCATACGCGCCACGCTGGATGCCGCCAGGGCAGGTGCGGGCTCAGCTGTGAACTCCAGCCCGCAGCAGGCCACGGCCTGAAAACAAAAAAGCCCTGACAGCAGAACTGTCAGGGCTTTTGTCTATCTGGCAGGGGAGGAAGGACTCGAACCCTCGCATGCCGGAATCAAAATCCGGTGCCTTTACCAACTTGGCGACTCCCCTAGAAGACGTAAATTCTAATACGTTTTTTTGGGCCGAAATCCAAAATTCAGAAAATTTGGTCCAAAACGTTCTTCAATCATTCCGGCGCCAACGCGGCATCCAGTTGGCCACGAATCGCCTGCTGCCCCGCCGCCGTGAAGCAGCCAATGAAGACAAAGGCGGACCCGGCCACCTGCGCCGCGCCCAGATCCGCCACGCGCAGCCGGCCTCCCACCACATGGATTTCCTGCAAAGGCTGCTGCCCCCGCAGCCGCACGATGCCCTTGGCCCGCAGCAGCGGCACCGGCAGGGTGCGCAGTGCCTGCCTGAGGCGCTGCTTGTCGAATTGCCGGTGCGTGGTGTACGAGAAACTGGTGATTCCTGCCATCCCGGCAAGACCTGCCGTGCCATCCACGGCCCTCTTCCAGGCGCCACCTTCACCCGCAAGCGCACCCAGCAGGCGCTGCGGGTGCTGCGGTTGGCGTGGCAGGGGCACAGCGTCCAGGAAGACGGCCAGGGGAATCTCGCCGCACTGTGCGGTCAGCACCATGGTGTGCGGGGCGATCTCGGCCAGGCGCTGCCTTGCCTTGCCGGTCATCGGCGCGCTGGCCAGGTCGGCCTTGGTCAGCACCAGCGCCGTCGCGCCGGCGATCTGGCGGCGGACCATGTCGCCGACCAGCGGGTCGCGCAGTTGCTCATCGACGTCCTGGACATCCACCGCCACCAGGATGGCGTTGAGCTGCAGCGCGGGGTCGAGCATGCCGACCTGGGCGATGCGCACGGGGTCGGAGACGCCGCTGGCCTCGATGACCAGCAGGTCCGGGCGGTCGGGCCGCGCGCCCACGGCGGCCAGGGCCTCGGCCAGCCGCCCGCCGATGGAGCAGCAGATGCAGCCGTTTTCCAGCTGCAGCACGTCGCTGCTGCGTGTGCGGATCAAGGCGGCGTCGATGTTGATCTCGCCGAAGTCGTTGACCAGCACGGCCACGCGCAGGCCATCGGCGCGCTCCAGCAGCCGGTTGAGCAAGGTGGTCTTGCCCGCGCCCAGATAGCCGCCCACGACGACCATGGGAATGGGCGCCCGCTGCGCCGCGGCGGCCGGCGTGCTCATGGCGCTGACCCGGGCGCGGGGAAGATGCGGCCGCCCAGCACGGTGCCCCAGACCTTCACGTCCTTGAGGGCGGCGGGCGCCACCGCGCGGGGATCGTCTTCCAGCACGGCGAAGTCCGCCAGCTTGCCGGGCTCGATGCTGCCCACGCGCTGCTCCAGCTTGAGGGTATGGGCCGCGCCCATGGTGATGGCGTGCAAGGCATCGTCCACCGACAGGCGCTCGGCCTCGCCCAGCACGCGGCCTGACGCGGTTTCGCGCTGCACGGCGCACCAGGCGGTGAACAAGGGGTTGATGGGGGTGATGGGCGCATCGGAGTGCATGGAAAAGTCCATGCCCAGGCGCCGTGCCGTGCCCGCCGCATTCATGCGCGACGCCCACTCGATACCCACGGTCTGCCCGGCGTGCGCATCGCCCCAGTAATAGAGGTGGTTGGAGAAGAAGTTGACGCACATTCCCAGGCGCGCGGCGCGCTGCAGCTGGGCGCTGCTGGCCAGCTGGCAGTGCTGCAGGGTGTGGCGATGGTCGGCGCGCGGGTGCCTGGCCAGCAGGTCCTCGATCACATCCAGCACCACCTCGGTGGCCTCGTCTCCGTTGGTGTGGATGTGCAGTTGCAGCCCGGCCAGGTGGAAGGGCTCGAACAGCGCGGGCAGCTGCGACGGCGGAATCAGCCACAGGCCGTTGGGCTGCCCGCCCGCGTAGCCGGGAGCGCGCAGCCGCGCGGTGAAGCCCTGGATGGAGCCATCCACGATGAACTTGATGGGGCCGAACTGCAGCTTGTCGCTGGCCGACGATGCGGCAGCGGCGTGCACGCGCGCGGCGCCGCCTTCCGGGTTTCGCTGCGGCGCAAAGGCCGGGACGATGCGCAGCGGATAGGCTGCGTCGCCCGTCACCTCGCGCAGCGCGGCCAGGCCCTGGGGCGAGAGATCGCTGACCAGGTCAGTGGCCGTGGTCACGCCCGCGAGCTGGGCCACGCGGCCAAACTTCCAGATCGCCTCGCGCTGCTCGGCGGCGGCCAGCGACAGCGCGCTGCCGATCACCTTCTGCACCGGATACATGGCGGCGAATTCCTGGAGTTCGCCCGTGGGCTGGCCCTCGGCGTCCTTGTGGATGCCGTCGATATCGGTGTCCTCGTCGATGCCGGCCAGCGCCAGCATGGCCGAGTTCACATTCATCAGGTGCACGCTGGCGTGCAGGATGACGATGGGCCGCGTGGCGGAGACACGGTCCAGCTCGCGCACCGACAGCCGGCTGCTGCCAAAGAGGATGGGATCGAACCCCCAGGCCAGCAGCGTGGCCTGCGCGTCGGGCAGGGCACGCTCGGCCTCGGCCAGGCGGGCCAGCACGGCGTCCAGCGTGCGCAGGCCGGGCCACAGCCGCCCGTCGGGATCGCGGCGGTCAAAGTAGCCCAGGTAGACCGCATCCCACATGGCGCCTTCCATCAGGTGGCTGTGGGCCTCGATCAGGCCGGGCATGAGCACCTTGCCGCGCAGGTGGTCGATTCGCTCGGCATCGGGCCAGGCGGCCATGTCGGCCTCCCCGCCCACCGCCAGCACCGTGCTGCCCCGCACGGCCACATGGGTGGCCTGTGGCTGGGCCGGGTTCATGGTGAGGATGGTGCGCGCCGCGAAGATGCGCACGCGCTCGCTGGTTTCTTGGTTCATGGGGATGTTTCCCTCAGGCGGTCTTGACGTGTGCCGCACGCGGCAGGCAGTGGACGATGGCCGTGACCAGCAGGTTCAGCGCCAGGCTGATGAAGCCCAGGTTGATGCCGCCGAAGTCCGGTTGCTGCAGGTACAGCACGATGGCCAGCGCCTGCCCGCAGACGATGCCCAGGGCAATGGCCAGAGGCCGGATGCGCCAGCCAAACAGGATGGCCATCATTCCCGGGAAGAACTGCGTCACGCCGTAGTAGGTGGTGTTGATCAGGGTCAGCATCAGGTTGGGGGTGAGCAGCGTCATCACGATGGACAGCAGCAGGTAGATGACGATCACCACCTTGGCGCCCTGCTTTTGCTTGGCCTCGGGCAGGCCGGGCAGCAGGTTGCGCGCCACGATGGGGCCGATGGCCAGGCAGATGCCCGCCAGCACCAGCAGGCCCGACAGCGCGGCGCCTGCGGCGACCAGGCCCAGCAGCCAGTCGGGCAGCAGGCGCACGGCAGCGGCGAAGAAAGCCTCGTTGGGCGATGCCAGTTCCAGGTTCTGGCTGATGGCGTAGTACGAGGCCAGCACCAGGAACGGGTACATCAGCATGTACAGCGGCATGGCGATCTGCGTGCGGCGGATGGTGTGCGAACTCTTGGCCGTGAAGAAGTTCTGCACGGCGAACGGCATCATGTAGAAGCCCAGCGCCTGGAACAGCATGGTGCTCATGGAAAAGCGCAGCTGCGTATCGGTCATGTGGTTGCTGACCTTGGCACTGGCGGCGGCGAACACATCGCCCACCCCGGCATGCCAGCCCACGGCCACGCCCGTGGCGATGATGGCCACCACCATGAGGATGTCCTTCAGGATGGCGATATAGGCCGAGGCACGCACGCCCGAGATGGCGATGTAGGTGAAGGCCAGGCCCGCCGAGATCAGCAGCAGGTGCAGCGGCTGGAAGTTCCAGCCCAGCCCCTTGAGCGCCGCCACCAGCCCCGTGAACTGCAGCTGGCCCCAGGGCAGCAGGAACAGGATGGCCGAGCCGGCCACGATCAGCTCCAGCGCACGGCTGCCGAAGTGGCCCTTGAACAGGTCCGGCAGCGTGATGGCGTTGTGGCGCAGGCCGGCCTTCCAGATCATGGGGCCGAGGAAGTAGCCCAGCGGATAGGCCAGCAGGATGTAGCCCAGGAACCAGACGCCATAGGTCGGCCCCTTGGCGTAGATGCCGCCCGGAAAGCCGACCATGGTGCCGATGCTGTAGATCTCGCCGGCGGCGAGGAAGAACACCAGGTAGGCGCCGAACTGGCGCGAGGCGACGAAGAAGTCATGCACGCTTTGCGCACCCTTGCCCGTGCGCGAGCGGATGGCCAGGTACAGGGACAGTGCGATGAAGCCCAGGAAGACTGCGGTGGTCATGGCGGTGCTCCCTTCAGGCCGACTGCACGTCGTCGGCTTCGTGGCGGTCGAACATCAGCCAGCACACGAGCATGCACAGCGACGTCAGCACGAACCACATGAAGATCCACAGGTAGATGAAGGGCACGCCGAGCAGATGGCGATCGACGGACGCGACCCAGGGAAGCAGGCCGATCACCGCGATGTACGGGATGCCTATGCCGATGAACAGCTTGAGCATGGTTTGTCTCCTTTTGCTCCGATGAAAGAGTTGGCGGTTGTGGCCGCTCTATAGGACGTTTCAATGTCCATGGATGCGATCTTAGGAAGTGCCTACCTATAATTCAAATGAGAAATTTGCCAACAAACCATGAGGATCACGCATGGATACCCAGAAGCTGCGGCACTTGCTGGCCATCGTCGAGCACGGCACTTTTTCGGACGCGGCGCGCGCCGTGCACCTGACCCAGCCGGCGCTGAGCCGCAGCATCCGCGCGCTGGAAGACGAGCTCCGGGCGCAGCTGTTCGACCGGGGCGCGCGGCGCGCCCGGCTGACGGTCTTCGGCGAACTGGTGGCCGAGCGCGCACGCCGCATGCGGCTGGAGGAAACCCAGCTGCGGCGCGACCTGGAGCTGCTGCGCGGCGGCCAGGAGGGCGCACTGGCAATTGGCGTGGCGCCGGCCCCCGCGGCACTGCTGCTCAAGCCCTTTCTGATCCACATGGCGCAGGCGCATCCGCGCATCAAGGTGCGCACCGAGATGGGTGCCACCAGCGCCCTGCTGGAGCTGCTGCGCAATGAATCGATAGACGCCATCGTCGGCGACGCCTATGTGCTGCGCGCCGCCGATGACGTGGACATGGAGCTGCTGGGCGAGCTGCCCGCCGGCCTGGTCTGCCGCGCGGGCCACCCCGTGCTGCAAAACCCCGGCATGGACGAGATCCGCCGCTACCCCCTGGCCACCACCACGCTGAGCACGGCCATGGCGCGGCAGCTGGCCGAGCTGTGGGGCGAGGGCGCCGAGCCCGACAAGCTGTTCACCCTGCACTGCAACAACCTGGAACTGCTGCGCAGCGTGACCCTGGCCACGGACACCTTGCTGTTCGGCGTGCTGTCCATCACGCGCCAGGAGCGCGCCAGCGGCACCATGGCCGAAGTGCCCCTGCCCGCCGATCCCCGGCGCTGCGGCCGCTACGGCATGGCGCGCATGGGCGCGCGCAGCCTGTCACCGGCGCTGGAAACCGTCTATGCATTCACCCGCACGCATTGGCGGGAGCTGTCCGAGCACGACCAGTGAAGCCGGGCAGGCGCAAGTCATGCGTCGGCCCGCGCCAGCGGCAATGTCTGCGTGCGCAGCCACTCCAGCACCAGGGCGAAGCGGGCCTCGTCATGCACCGGCCTGGGTGACATGAGCACGTAGTGCGAGCCGTCGGCCACAAAGCCGCGCGGCGCGCACAGGGTGCCGCTGGCCAGATCGTCGGCCACCAGCGCCAGCGGCCCGATGGCAATGCCCGCCCCGGCAACGGCGGCCTGCAGGCTCAGGTAGAAATGCTCGAAGCGGGCCTCGCGCCCGGGCTGCAGCGGCACGCCGGTCAGCTCGCTCCAATGCCGCCATGCGTCCGGGCGCGATGCCGTGTGCAGCAGCACGCCGCCCAGCGGCCCGGAGCGTGCCAGCGTCTTCGCAAGTGCAGGCCGGCAGACGGGACCCACGTGCTCCTGCAAAAAGGGCTCGGCAACCACATCGGCGCCCATGTCGAAATCCGCGCGGCGTATGGCCAGATCGATGCCCTCGCGCGCAAAGGGCACCGAGCCGCCGGCCGACACCAGGCGCAGCTCGCGCTGCGTGCCGATCGCTTCCTGCAAACCGCCCAGGCGGGGAATCAGCCAGCGCATCAGAAAGGTGGGCTCGCAGGACAGCACCAGCGGCCGGTCCGGCCCGGCGGCCTGCCGCGCACGGCCCAGCGCGCCGCGCAGGCGCTCCAGCGCCAGGGCCACTTCCTCGGCCAGCACACGCGCCGTAGGGGTGGCAATGATGCTGCGGTTGCTGCGCTGGAACAGCGCAAAGCCCAGCGCCTCTTCCATGTCGCGCACGGCGCGGCTCACGGCGCCATCGGTCAGGTGCAGCTCGCGCGCGGCCTTGGAAACGCTGCCATGGCGCACCGTGGCCTCGAAGGCACGCAGGGCGGACAGCGGCGGCATATGGGTGGGTGGGGCCATGGGACTGGAGGGCGGCATCGGACACATCGAAGAAAGGGAGTGGGAGAGATTTCAATTGACTTTTGATCAACTGAATACTGAATCCATATCGATTTTCTGCAGTGCGATTTTCATGCAAAGTACCTCCATCGATTGAGCTTTCAGCAATGACCATGAACGAAGCCCCCGCCATCGCCCCCGCACCCCTGGCCATCACCATGGGCGATCCCGTGGGCATAGGCCCCGAGATCATCGTCAAGCTGGCCATGGACCCTGCCCGGCCCCGTGCGCCTTTTTTCGTCATCGGCGACACGGGGCGGCTGCAGCGGGCAGCCGACATGCTGGGCGTGCACCCGCGCATCCAAGTCATCGACACGCCGGCCCAGGTTCCCGCCACCGTGCCACCCGCCACCTTCTTCGTGCTCCAGACCGGGGACCGGCTGCCCGAGGACCTGGCCTGGGGACGCATCGATGCGCGCGCCGGGGCCGCCTGCCATGCCTACATACAGCGCGGCATCGACCTGGCCCTGGCCGGCGAAGTCGCAGGCCTGGTGACCGCTCCCATCCACAAGGAGGCGCTGCGCGCGGCGGGCTGCCCCCACCCCGGCCATACCGAGATGCTGGCCGAGCGTTCGGGCACACGCGACTTCGCCATGATGCTCGCCAATGACGAGCTGCGGGTGCTGCTGGTCTCCATCCACGTGCCGCTGCAGCAGGCCATTGCCGCAGTCACGCCGGACAACGAACTGCGTGCCATCCGCCTTGCGCACCGGGCCTGCCGGGCGTTCGGCATCGCCCGGCCCCGTGTGGCCGTGGCGGGACTCAATCCGCACGCCGGCGAGAACGGGCTGTTCGGGGACGAGGACCGCTCGGTGATCATCCCCGCCATTGCGGCCGCACGGGCCGAAGGCATAGACGCCAACGGCCCCTGGCCGGGCGACACGGTCTTCATGCGGGCACGCCGGGGCGAGTTCGACGTGGTGGTCGCCCAATACCATGACCAGGGGCTGATTCCCGTGAAGTACCTGGGCGTCGAGCAGGGTGTGAACATTACCGTGGGCCTGCCCTTCGTGCGCACCTCGGTGGACCACGGCACGGCCTTCGACATCGCCGGCACGGGCCGTGCGGACCATGCCAGCCTGGCCTGCGCGCTGCGCCAGGCGGCGGCCATGGTGCAGGCGGGCCGCTCCGGCGCCAGCGGACAGGCGCAGCGCCCGGACTTCATCTTCATGCTCACGCAGCAGGACAAGACCATTGCCGATGCGCGCGAGCGGCTGCGCGAAGTGCTGGCCCAGGGCGTGCGCCATGTGGGCTTCAAGGACATAGGCCTGCCCCTGCCACAGCTGCGCGAGCTGGCCCGGGACATCCGCGCAGGCGGTGCCAGGGTCTATCTGGAAGTCGTCAGCCTGGACGAGGCCAGCGAGGTGGCTTCGGCCCGCGCGGCGGTGGAGCTCGGTGTGGACGTTCTCATGGGCGGCACGCGCCCCGAGGCGGTGCTGCCCGTGCTGCGCGGCAGCGGCATTGCCTACTATCCGTTTCCCGGCAGGATCAGCGGGCATCCGAGCGTGCTTTCAGGGCCGGCCGAGGACATCGTGGCCAGCGCGCGCCGCATCGCGGGGCTGGAGGGCGTTCATGGCCTGGACCTGCTGGCCTACCGTTTCCGGGGCGACGTGCCGGCCCTGATCAAGGCGGTCTGCGATGCGGTGGACAAACCCGTGGTCGTGGCCGGCTCCATTGATCGCAGCGAACGCATCGCGGCCGTGCTTGCCAGCGGTGCCGCGGGTTTCACGGTAGGCACCGCCGCCTTCGAGGAGACTTTTCCAGCCGCGCGGCCCGGGCTGGCGGCGCAGTTGCAGGCCATACAGGCGCTGGTGGACTGAGAGCGGGCCGGCCATCGCGCGCACCTCCCGCACTTCCCGCAACTCAGACAACGCACGCAACTCTCGCACCTCCCGTGCCGGCCACGCCTCCCGCACATTCCGCGCGCCGGTGTCACGGGCCAGCAACTGGCGCCGCTCGGCTTCTGCCAGGCGGTGGGTCTTCAGCCGCTGGACCACATGGAACTGGCGCTTCTTGGCCATGAGGGACGCGCCGCCTGCAAAGCCTTCCATGCGGCTTGCCGCCTTGCCATGCTGCGGGGCATTCCAGGGGTACAGGCCTGCCACCAGGGTCACAACGACAGCCAACACCATGACCACGAGCGCCCTCCAGGGTGCCCGGGGTCTGCGTTGGCCTTGCCTGTGATGCGCCTGAGAGTTCATGAAGACAGGGCAAATGATTGCGGCAGCTTGCATTGGTGCAGGTGCTTTAGCCTGCATCAATGAACCTGGCCGGATACCAGTCCAAAAACCAATCAGAACCTGGCGCACTTCAGTTGCGCCATTCCTTGATTCTCCAGCAGCCGGAATCTGATGAGAACCCTCGTTTTCCAACAGATGCATTGCCTGAATTACGGAGATAACGCCCAGCAGCCTCTATTGCCGCATGAAAAACAAATGATTCATTGCTATCAATAGAAAACCTGAAATCCATCCATGGCAAAAAAAGCAAAGCCCGCCAACTGCCCCCTGGGCAATGCCAGCCAGGCACCGCAGCGCCACAGATGAACATCGAATGGCATCACCCTTTCCCCTACCATCCGGCAGCGTGTCGTCCTACTGGATAAACCATGCCATTTAGGGAACGATGATATTCACCCTGAATACCTCTCATTCGGCACACCATTGACAACGGCCGGTCTTTGAAGTGCAGCGCCGGTATTTGCAGGGCCCAATCGATGGCTGCACGCATTCAGCCATTTTCCGCAGTTTTGTGATCAGTTGTTTTGGCCAGATGGCTTGGCATCCGATGAATAAAGCAGGGATCTTGGTTGATGATTCGAACGCTGCCGCGGACCGTTGCCGGCCCCGCTGGAGTCTGGTCGCGCCTGCCGCTCGCGTGCCTTGGGTGGAGCCTGGCAGCCGCTCCCGTCTTTCTGTGCGGCGCACAGGCGCAAACACCTTCTTCGGCGGCCGTTGCCGGTACCTCCATGGCTGAGGCACGCATCGAATCCCTGGACCGCGACCAAGCCGAGCAGGCCCGGTTCAAGGCACTCTCCGAAGGGGCCGCCCCCGCCTACCAGGACCGTTTCATGGATCCGGACGAGATCGCACAGTCCGCCGCCGCCGAGCCCGAAGCCGAGCAGCCTGAGGGCTTTCGCGCCTGGGTGGTGGAAAGCCGCCTGGGCCTGGGCGAATCGCGCACCACCGGCCATGGCCGCCAGCGCGCCACAGAAATCGGCCAGCGCCTCGAATACCGCCGCGAGACACTGAACTACGGCGAGTTCACCCTGCAGGCCGAAGGCCGGCACCTGAGCGGCGACAACTTTGGCAATGGCCTGGGTATGGGCGGCCTGAGTATTGGCGGCCTGGGCTATGCCCGGCAAGCCACGAGCGAGCGCTTCACGCTGCGCAACCTTGGCTTTCCGCTGACCACGCAGACCTTCGCCGACACGGCCATGGGCGACCTCTACAGCGAGCTGACCGATGGCCTGGCGCGCAACTACCGGCTGTCGCTGGGCTCGACCACGGTGCGCGGCGCCTCGGCGCGCATCTTCCGCCCGGACCTGGACCTGCGCGCGGGCTACGGCCAGCGCGGCCTTCTCACGGGAGGGCCCTACCCCGGGTTCGAGAAAAACCAGGGCACGCTGGGCTGGCTGGGCGCCACCGTGCGGCTGGATGGCCCCTGGTTTGCCGCCTTCCAGCTGGACCAGGCCGACGATATTCCCGCCTACTACAGTCCCAGGCACTACCCCGGCGATGACACGCAATACGACCCCGGCTCCGCCCTGGGCGTGGGCAGCAAGCGCGTGACCAGCTGGGCCGCCTCGCTGGGCTACGGGCGCGGCGTGCTGCGCGATGGCGACTTCAGGCTCCGCACCACGCTGCTGGGCAGCCGTACCAGCGCGCCCCTGTCCTCTCCAGCGGCAGGCACCGCCGGCACGGAGGGCCGCAGCGCCCAGGGCCTGTTCATCGAGGCCAGCGCGCGCGCGGGCGCCTACCGCCATGAATTCGGCCTGCATGCAGCCCAGCCCCAACTGCACTTTGGCGACTACGCGCTGTCCAGCGCGGCGCGCGGCGCCTATTGGCGCGTGGACCGCCATGTCACCCGCCTGAGCTGGGGCATGGGGCTGGACTACGAACGCACGCCGCAAACCACGGCGCAGGATGCAGGCTTTCAACTGTCGGGCTACCGCCGCCTGGGAGCGAATGGCAATGCCCAATACCAGTTCGACCGGCACACGGCCGTGGGCGGCAGCTTCAGCGCCTACCAGACGCGCAACGATGCGGGCACCGCAGGCGGTGGCCAATCGCGCAGCCTTTATGGCAGCGCGTTCTACCAGACCCGCTTTTTCGACTGGCCGCGCAGCCGCTTCATGCTGACCGTTCGGCGCAACGAGCTCATTGTGCTGGGCGACTCCTCCGCCACGGGCCAGGAGGTGCAGTGGGAGCAGGACTGGGCCGGTGCACGCCAGGCAACGCTGCGGTCCGAGCTCACCACCACGCTGGGCTATGCGCGCGACCGCAGCGGCGGCATGTCGCGCAACTATCCAACGGCCGGGCTGCAATGGCGCTACTGGCTGGAAAGCGGGCTGCAGCTGGCCGGCAACCTGCGCTACACCTCGCAAAGCGGCAGCCTCTACACCAGCCGGGGCCTGTCGGGCTCGCTGTCGGCCGAGAAGGAACTGGGCCGGGGCTGGCGCATGGGCTTCATGGCGCACTTCAACCAGGCCCGGTCCTCGCTGCTGCCCACGCCCTCTTCCCTGCCCAACCTCTACCGCAGCGACGAGAAGACCGCCTATGTCTACCTGCGCTGGGAAGGCAGCGCGGGCACGGCCTATGCGGCCGCAGGCGCACCCGGTGAAGGCGTGGGCGGCGGCAGCCTGTCCGGCCGCGTGTTCTACGACGCCAACCGCGACGGCGAACAGCAGGCGGGCGAGGTGGGCGTGGCCGGCGTCGAGGTAGTGCTTGACGGCCGCTACCGCACGGTGACCGACCGCGATGGCCAGTTCGAATTCCCGGTGGTACCCACGGGCCACCACCGGCTGTCGCTCACCCAGGAAAGCGTGCCGCTGCCCTGGGGCGCCTCCGGCGACAACACCAGCAGCGTGCATGTGCCCCTGCGCGGCCAGGCCTCGGCGTCGATTGCCGTGGTCAAGGTGGGCGAGTGAGTGAATGAGTGAATGAGTGAATGAATGACTGATTAAGGCGCACAGGCTTCCCAGGCAACCCGTTCCATCCAAGGAGATTCCATGAAACGAACATCCATCGCCCAACGCCTGCTGGCCGCCTTGCTCGGCGGCCTCGGCCTGGCCCTGACCGCGTTGCCTGCCATGGCCGAGAGCCAGTACGGATCGGGCACCGGAACCATCACGGCCCAGGCCAAGGTCAACCTCAGCGTGACCGTGCCCAAGCTCATCTTGCTGCGCGTGGGCTCGACCAATACCACGGTGGACACGGTGACCTGGACCTCGACGCTGAGCATCCCCGGCGTGCCCACCACGCCGCTGGCCTCGGTCAACAACACCAACGTGGACTGGAACGGCGCCGCGCCCACCGTCGCCACCGCCTCGGCTGCCGCCACGCTCACGGTCTATGCCTGGACCAATGCCGGCGCCGGCACCATCAACTGCGCGGTCGGCGCCTGGAATGCCACGGGCGGCCCCGCCAACGCGGACTTCACCGTCACGACCACCGGTAACCTGCCCCACCCCGGGCCCAATCTGGGTGCCTGCGCATCCACCTCGTTCCCCTCCAACGTGGTTGCGACGGGAACCTGGGCGTATGCGCTGGGAGGTACGCCGGCCAGCTGGGCTGCCAATACCTATACCAACGTCATCACGTATACGGCCCAGGGCATCTGATGGACAAGGCATTGCCTCGCCTGCTGGCCGCAGCAGCCCTCTGCGTTGTGCAGCCGCCCGCGCAGGCCGTGTTCACCATCGTGACCGACACAGACCTGCTCAACTACAGCCTGACACTGCGCGTGGGAACGACCGGGGCAACCGTGGACACCGTGGCCTTCAGCGTGACGGGAGCCAACGCCGGCCTCACGCCCGTGGCCGTGACGGGCACGCCCAGCATCAGTGTCTCGGTGTCTCCCACACGTCCCGCGCTGGGCACCGCCGTGGCCCGGCCAGTCACCCTGGTCGTCGATTCATCCACCGCACTTTCCTGCCAGTCGGGTGGCTGCGGCAGCGCGACCATTCCGTTCAGCAAGATCAGTTGGGTGGCATCGAACAACGGCAATGCTGCGTCCGGTGACATACAGAACGGGCGCTTCACCGCCAGCGCCGGCCAGTCCATCGCCAGCTACAACGCCAACGCATCCGTCTGTTCTGGCGCGCTGTGCCCGGTCGCTGGCTGGACCGTCCAGTCACGGCAACTGACCGGCACCGTGCTGCAGTTCACCTACGACAACGACGTGGTCTACCCGGGCGGCAACTACAAGGGCACCGTGCGCTTCACGGCATCGATGGTATGAGGCGTTTGGCGTGGCCGCTCCTGTGCATGGCGCTGGCCTGGGCCACGGCCCTCGCGGCGCATGCCGAAGTGGCGCGGCTGGACGACTCGGCTTCGCCCCGGTCCCAGGTCCGCAGCGACTTCGCCCGGGCCAGGGTCGTCGGCGAGCGGCTGCTGGAGCTGCCCATGGGACGCATCGAATACCGGCTGGCCACGGCGCCCCATGTCGGCCGCACGGCGCGCATCTTCTATGTGATTCCCGCCCTGGTCACGGGCCTGCGCTCGCCTGCGGGCATGCAGGTGCAGTGGCGCGGCAATGGCGTCTTTGCGGGCGGCACGGGCCGGCCCGGCGACCGGGTCCAGGTCTGGAACGGCGTGGTCCGCACGCCCTGGATGGCCGAGGTTTTCGACCTCACGCTGCACATCGACCCTGCCGAGCTGCGCCTGACCCGGGGCTCGGCACTGAGCTTCGAGTCCTACTTCGAGATCGAGACCCTGCCATGAAAGCTCCTCCCATCGCCGTTTCACTGGCCCTGCTGATCGCCTGCAGCGGCGCCGCCGCCGCACCGTTCGAGCTGGCCGTGGCGCCCTCGCGTTTCGAGCTGTCGGCCAAGCCGGGTGCGCGCACGGGCCAATCGCTGGACATCCACAACCTGGCCTCGGCACCCACCGAGGTGGCCATGCGCACCATCGACTGGACCTATTCCGACACGGGCGACATCACCTACCACGACGAACTGCTGCCCGGCAGTTGCCGGCCCTGGGTGCTGCTGGAGCGGCGCAGCGTCACCATTGCAGGCCGCAGCAAGAAGGCCTTCCGCTTCCAGGTGGAGCCGCCTGCCGATGCGCCGCGCGGCGAATGCCGCTTCATGATTGCCATCGAAGGCGTGGAGCCCGCGCAGCAGACCGTCATACGCAGCGGCGGCGCCAGCCTGAGCCTGCCTGTCACGGGCCGCATCGCGGTAGCCGTCTACGTGACGCTGGGAGGTGCTGCGCCCCAGCTGGACATTCGCCAGCTTTCCATGGCCGAAGACGGCAAGACGCGCCGCGCCCTGGTCACCGTCAGCAACGCCGGCGATGCCCATGGCCGGCTGGAAGGCAGCCTGGACGCCGTGGACAACAAGGGCCGCCGCTTCGAACTGGTGCCGGAAGGCACGCCCATACTGCCCGGCCAGACACGCACGCTGGCCCTCATGCCCAAGGGCGAAGACGGCCAGCCCGCCCCGCAGCCCGCGTATCCGGTCAAGGCCAAGGGCAGCCTGGACTGGGAAAAAGGCAGCTTCAAGATCGATGTGGAACTGAAGTGATGGCAACCAGGCCAATGGCGTGGCTGGCCCTGTCCATGGCCCTGTCCATGGCGCTGGGCGGCCTGGGCCACACCGTGCATGCGGCGTCCAGCACCACAGGCCCCAGCCTGCTGGTGCCGCTGAGCACCTCTGTGAACCTGGACTTCACCATCGCCATCGACAAGTTCATCTTCTTTCGCATAGGCGACGGCACCTGGCCCACGCCCGGCGGCACGACCAGCAGCGTGGCCTTTGTGCTCGCCCCGTCCATCCCTGGCGTGCCCACCACGCCCGTGGCGGGCAGCAACACCTCGGTGAACTGGAGCGGCGTGGCCCCCAGCTTCAGCATCACGCCCAGCGGCAATGTGCTGCCGGTGGAGGTGCGCAGCAACGCAGGCCAGGTCACGCTGCGCGCCACCGCCACCACGGCGCTGGCCAGTGGGGCCAATACCATTCCGCTGTCGGAGATCACCATCGCCACCAGCGACAGCAACCTGCCCGCACCGCTGATACCCAATACGGGAACGGGCGCAGCGGTCAACGTGGTGGCCACCGCCTTTGCGGGGCTGGTCACCCAGCGCACGGCGAACTGGACCCTGTCCTATGCCAACCTGGCCTCCCGCAGGGCAGGCACCTACACGGGGCAGGTCACCTTCACGGCCAGCTCGCCCTGAGCGCTTTGGGCGATTTGGGCGCTTCGGGCGCGCTCAAAGGCCCAGGTACAGCGCAACCAGCGACACAGCAGCCGGCACGGCCTGCACCCAGAGGATCTTGCGGCTGGCCGTGGCGGCGCCATACACGCCGGCCACCAGCACGCAGATCAGGAAGAAGTACTTGAAGCCCAGGCCATCGGCCCCCTGCGCCAGCCCCCAGATCAGCCCGGCGGCGAGAAAGCCGTTGTACAGGCCCTGGTTGGCGGCCAGTGTCCTGGTTTGCTGGGCAAATTCGGGCGTCAGGCCAAACGCGCGGCGTCCGGCCGGCTTGTCCCAGAGAAACATCTCCAGCACGAGGATGTAGACATGGATTGCGGCGACGATGCCGATGAGTACGTTGGCCATCTGGGGTGAGAAGAAAGTGGACAGGCCTCTGTATACGGGATGCACCCACACCCGTCCATGGCCGCTGCGCTACACAGGGCCTGCCATCACCCCTTCCCTGTCACCCGGAAGACTTGCTGCCGGGGTGCGACGGTTTTTCCGCGCCCTGCGCAGGTGCCACGGCGCCAGCGGCCGCACCGCCCAGCGCACCGGCCACGCTGCCTACCGTGCCGCCGACCACCACGCCCACCGGGCCGGCAATCGCAGCACCCGCCGCAGCGCCTGCAGCGGCTCCGGCGAGCACGCCGCCGCCGATGAATACCGAGCGCGACTCGCGCTCTGCATCCTCGGGCGACAGTTCGAATTGCGCGGACGCATCGGGGTCCTGCGAAGGAACACCGTGGCCGGGGCGTGCCTGCTCGGCAAGGTCTTCATCCTCGGGGGCATCCGTGGACACCGGCTGGATGGGCTGGATGGATGGCTTGTTGCTTGCATTCATGGGGCTCTCCTTCGGGGCATGCCACACGCATGCGGGACTGCATGCGCTTCATTGCCCTGTGGTTTTTGTTGTACGCCTCGCCCTGCCGCGCCGCAGCCGGCCCAGGCTGCTGCCCCGCGTCAGCCAAGGCCCGCAGCCTCGCCGACCTTGACTACAGGGGCTCGTAGGACCTGGCCTCCGCCGCCCAAGGCACCTCCTACGCCCGTCGCGGCGGCCCGACTACCCGGTGCCCGCAGATGCCGTCCTAAGCTAGAACCCAGAAGCACACAGGCTTCGACTTCGCCAGGCGATGCACAGGTTTTCTTGACAGGCCGGCTACCGCGCCCCATTCAAAGCCGCATCGCTCAGCCGCCAGACGCACCGCGCTGGCGGGTCAGCACAAACCCACTCACTGGAGAACGTCATGGTCACACCCAACACCGCATCGAGCGTCATTTCTTCCGAAACCGTCAGCGGCACCAATGTCTACAACCCGGCAGGCGACAAGCTGGGGACCATAGACACGCTGATGATCGACAAGCTGTCCGGCAAGGTGCGCTACGCCGTCATGGAGTTCGGCGGCTTCCTGGGCATCGGCACGGATCGCTATCCGCTGCCCTGGGAATCCCTCAAGTACGAGCCCAACATGAATGGCTACGTGGTGTCGCTGACGCGTGAGCAACTGGACAACGCTCCACGCTACGAGCGCGATACGGCTCCGGCATACACCGATGAATATGGTCGCCGCGTGAACGATTACTACGGCGTGCCCTACCTGTAAATCCCGACCCTTGCGGTCTTTGACACAGCCCCGTTCGCGGGGCGTTTTCTTTGGTGCGGATAGCTGCCAGCGAATGGTCAAGGAAGAACGCCCTGCGCGACTTCACTCCCTCATTCCTGGAGAACTGCCATGAATACCACCCCACCTGCCATCGACTACAAGGCCTGCATGGACGCCTGCCAGGCCTGCGTCATTGCCTGCAATACCTGCGCCGCCGCCTGCCTGAAGGAGTCAGACGTCCAGATGATGGCCGCCTGCATTGCCCAGGACCTGGAATGCGCGCAGATCTGCGAACTGGCCGTGGCCGCAATGGCGCGCCAGAGCCCGCATGCGCCGGACATCTGCCGCCTGTGCGCCCAGATCTGCCAGGCCTGCGCCGACGAATGCAGCAAGCATTCCCACGACCATTGCCAGACCTGCGCGGCAGCCTGCCAGCAATGCGCCATGTCGTGCAATCTCATGGGCATGCAGTCGCACTGACACGGCTGGCATGGGCCATGACAGCCGCCCTGGCAGAAATCCTGCAAACACGCAGGAAAAAACGCCACCGGCGCTGTCGCCAAACGCCGCGCCTTCGCGGAACCGGGCCTGCCTACACTTTGATGCATATCCAGGCACACAGGAAGCAAACATGGCACTCGAAATCAGCGCAGAGGAACGGTTCTTCACCCTGCTGAACCAGTTGAAGCACATGCCTCCCTGCTCATCCCGCCAGGAGGCACACGACATGCTGTTGCTGCTCTGGATGCGCATCTGCGAAGGCGCCGGCGCTCGCCGTGAATTGCTCAACCGCATGCGGCAACGCACGCTGTGCGCAGAACATGGCTGGAAAAACCTCGACAAGAGCCCTTGCCATCTGGATTCGGACACCCTGCCGGGCATCCGCATCTATCTGCATTCCAACGGCACCATCGTCATTCAAAGACAGGGGGGAGCGCAGGATTCCGAAATCCTGCACTTCAGCGCCAGGCGCGAATTTGCCGAGGCCTAGGCCCGGTCCGCGCACAGCGCATGGGGGCAGTCGGAGCAGAGGCTAAGTGCAAACACCAACGATGTCCCACATGCGACATGGGCCCTGTCTCCATAGAATGCGTCATTGTGTAGCACACTATCCATGAGGAATACATGACAGCAGATTACAAAACCCTCCTCCAGCAGAAGGCCGAGCTTGAGGCAAAGATCGCCGCCACCCTGAAGGCGGAAAAAGGCGGAGTCATCGCCAAGGTCCGCGAACTCGTCGAGCAGTTCGGTCTGACCCAGGATGACATCTTCAGCACCGGCAAGGCCAAGTCCGCCAGCATTGGCGTGGCCAAATACCGCGACCCCGCCAGCGGAGCCACCTGGACAGGCCGGGGCAAACCGCCGCGCTGGATTGAAGGCAAGGACCGCAAGGCCCTCGAGATCTGAGCACGGCCCGCCAACGCGGGCCTTTTTTATGGCCGCAACTGCCTGCTGCGTCAGCACAGGCTGCAGTTGCACTACCATCATTGCGTTGTTCTGCAAAGGCAACAGAGCCTTGAGCAACTCACAGGGCCTTTGGCAAAGACGCTCCCCTGCCAGGAGTCTCCGCCGCAAGCCAAGATGCCTTTGCGCAGCACATCCGATCTCATGCAAATCGGCCCACACCGCGCGGCTTCAGCGATCATTATTCATACTGCATCGAAAAGACATCATGCTTGATGGATCAAAAACACTGGTGATGATTGCTTTCTTTTGGATCACCATGGTCCATGGTGCATCAGGGCAAAACATCCAATCACCGATCTTGCTTCATGAAAGAACATCGCCCACTGCTTTTCCAGTCGCCATTTATCGTGGCATCAAGGTGGATGATTTCAGAAGACTGGTGATCAGTGCTTTCGAAAGCGCCCGGTTTTCCCATACGTCCATTGAAAAATCGAAGGATGGAACGGCGCAATACAAATTCTTCTATTCCGTGGCGACGGGTGGAAAAATTCAGCGCGTTGATGTGGTCCTGCGGGTGGACGAGAACCTTGACAAGAGCAAGAGATGCGCCAGCTGCTTCTTGCGGCTGACCATGATTCCAGATCTCCCCAGCCTTCAATCTTCTTCGTGGATGCTTCAGTACGATCTGAGTCGCCAGGTTTTTTCGGCCATCGATCAAGCCTATGCCAGCATTCACGATCTCGGGCGAAAATCCATGGACGCGGATTTCGGGTTCAACTATAGAAACAAGTGGCGAGGAGAAAAAAATCTATACGAAAACTCATTTGTCGGCATTGATCCATCAAGTCTGAAGACCATGATCATCGACGCATACAGCGTTGCCGGTTTCAAGCTTGCAGGCGATACAACGAAGAATTCCATCCTTTCCGAATTGACCTTCTCTTTTCCCATCGCTCCAGATCAGACCGAAGGTGTTGTCTACAAGATTTCTCTGGCAAGCCAACTCGACGCAAGCAATCGCTGCTATCCCTGTGAGATCAGTGAGGTCTATGACCCTCACCAGCGACTGCCGGCAGCGGGCCTGTCTGGCATGTCCAGCCGGCTGACGCTCGAGTCACGCTTTACCGCTGCCCGCATGCAGGCGCTTGAAAAGCTCAAGAGTGGCACCGAGCACTATTTGCGCCCGGAAACCGTTTTCACCATCCCGCCAAAGCCCGCACCGCTCGGGTCGCCCCGGCCGCAGATCCAGCCACCCATCGTCACATGACTGCCCTGCCACACGCAAACGCCATGCGTGCCGGCCTGCTGGCACGGCATCCAGGGTTCGACGGCCTGTTCATTGCCGGCACGCTGGCATTGGCCCTCGGCATGACGGCCATGGCTTCGATATCGCCTGCCATGCTGCTTGCCATCGTGCTGGTGGATACCTGGCTTTTCGCCAATCCTCATGTCATGGCCACCTTGACCCGGATCGGAGCCAGCATGGCCGATATCCGACGCCATCGCTTCCTGATCTTTGGCCTGCCCGTGATCGTGCTCGGCGGTGTGGTGGCGACCGTGCTGGCATTCGAGGTCGCCGGGCTGTTCACGCTCTATTTCTGCGCGCAGAGCTATCACGTGGCGAGGCAGTCCTTCGGCATCGCCAGGGCCTATCGGCGCTCGGGGATGCATCCCTTTCGCCAGGACCGGCTCGCAGAAGCCGTCATCTACCTCGTTGCCGCGTGGGGGCTGCTTGCCCGCTGCGCCCAGGCGCCCGAGACCTTTCTGGGCTATCCCATCCAACTGCCTGCCGTACCCGCCCAGGCGGCCAATGCGATGGGCGTTGCGGCCATCGCTTGCAGCGCCTGCTGGCTATGGCGACAGGCTCGCCTGGCTCTGACGGGAAACATCGATTGGCGTCACGATGGCTTTGTGGCCTCGCATGCATTCACCTGCTTCGTGGCCTACATCTGGATCACCGACATCACGCTCGGATGGCTCCTGATCAATCTGTGGCACAACCTGCAATACCTGCTATTCGTCTGGGTGCAGAACATCCGCCGCGAGCGACAGACACAAGCCGACAAAGCGTCGGAGACCGGCTTGTGGAAGAACGCGGCCCGGTATGGTGGTGTGTGCCTGGCACTGGGCTCAATGCTCTACCTGGCCATCGACTGGGCAGGCACACAACTGCTCTGGCTGGGGCTGCCCACTGTGCTGATAGCGCACTTCACCCTTGGTTTTCATCACTACCTGGTGGACGGGGTGATTTGGAAGCGGCGTGCTGCCTCAGCGGAGCATGGCTCACTTGTCAGGCGCGATTGCAAGTAAGCAACCGGGCAAGGCCTTCCCATTCCCATTGCAGGCGGCCACCGGCACGCCAGAAACAGAAAAACCCAGTGCCGTTTTCACAGCACTGGGTTTCATGTTTCTGGCGGAGAGGGAGGGATTCGAACCCTCGGTACGTTCGCACGTACGCCTGATTTCGAGTCAGGTACAATCGACCACTCTGCCACCTCTCCGCAGCGTCGAAGCTGAAATTATAGCCTAAAAATTCAGACCTTCAGCAAAGTCTGTCCACCCATGTACGGGCGCAGCGCCTCGGGGATGGTCACCGAGCCGTCGGCGTTCTGGTAGTTCTCCAGCACAGCCACCAGCGTGCGGCCCACGGCCAGGCCGGAACCGTTGAGCGTGTGCACCAGCTCGTTCTTGCCCTGGGCATTCTTGAAGCGTGCCTGCAGGCGGCGTGCCTGGAAGGCCTCGCAGTTGGAGACCGAGCTGATCTCGCGGTAGGTGTTCTGCGCAGGCAGCCAGACTTCCAGGTCATAGGTCTTGGCCGCGCCAAAGCCCATGTCGCCCGTGCACAGGCTCATCACGCGGTAGGGCAGGCCCAGCTTCTGCAGCACGGCCTCGGCGTGGCCGGTCATTTCTTCCAGCGCCTCGTAGCTCTTTTCCGGATGCACGATCTGCACCATCTCGACCTTGTCGAACTGGTGCTGGCGGATCATGCCGCGCGTGTCGCGGCCGTAGCTGCCGGCCTCGGAGCGGAAGCAGGGGCTGTGGGCCGTGAGCTTGATGGGCAGCTGGTCCTCGGCCACGACCACGTCGCGCACGAAGTTGGTCAGCGGCACTTCGGCCGTGGGAATCAGGTAGAGCGCCGCGTTGTCGGGCACGGGTTCGCCATCCTGGCCGCCCTTCTTGGCGGCGAACAGGTCGCCCTCGAACTTGGGCAACTGGCCCGTTCCCTTGAGCGAGTCGGCATTGACGGCGTAGGGCACATAGCACTCGGTGTAGCCATGCGAGTCGGTCTGCAGGTCGATCATGAACTGCGCCAGGGCGCGGTGCAGGCGGGCGATGGGGCCCTTCATCACGGTGAAGCGCGAGCCCGACAGCTTGACGCCCATGTCGAAATCCAGGCCCAGCGGCTGGCCCACGTCCACATGGTCCTTGACCTCGAAATCAAAGGTCTTGGGCGTGCCCCAGCGGCGCGCCTCCACATTGCCGCTTTCGTCCGCACCGACGGGCACGCTGTCGTGCGGCAGGTTGGGCACGGCCAGCAGCATGGTCTGCAGCTCGCCCTGGATCTGCTCCAGGCGCGTGGCCGACTGGTCCAGCTCGGTCTTGAGGCTGCCGACTTCGGCCTTGGCGGCCTCGGCAGCGTCCTTCTCGCCCTTGCCCATCAGCATGCCGATCTGCTTGGACAGCTGGTTGCGCTTGGACTGCAGCTCCTCGGTCCGTGTCTGCAGGGACTTGCGCTCTGCTTCCAGGGACTGGAAGGCCTCCACATTCAGGAAGGCCTGGGGCTTTTTGCGGGTCTCCAGCCGTGCGACGGCCGAGTCAAGGT
Source organism: Delftia sp. BGA-UO-ETr-SB1 (assembly GCF_059567865.1). Lineage (NCBI taxonomy): Bacteria > Pseudomonadati > Pseudomonadota > Betaproteobacteria > Burkholderiales > Comamonadaceae > Delftia > Delftia sp. BGA-UO-ETr-SB1. Next base: position 631,886 of record NZ_JCAQOW010000005.1, read on the forward strand.
CTTTGCGAAGAAGAAGGATATCGAGCATAGCCGGCAATTTTAGGCGGTATCGCCATGGCAGCGCCCGCCCCTGGGCGTTGGGGGTCTTGCCGCTACAGAAATCCCGCGCCAGCGCCGATACTTCCGATATGCCGCCCACAGCGGTTTGCGCACCCGGGAGCACCCATGTTTTTTGTCTTCGGTCCCAACGGACAGATGTTTCGCGGTCCCGCCGAGCGGCTGGGCCAGGTGGCGCCCGTGCGCCGCGTACAACGCCCGCAGGCCCTGCGCACGCGCTCGGCCGATGTGATGGCGGGCGACGCCGCCGCCTCGTTCCCCGCCATCCTGGCCGACCTCGCGGGCCAGCCTGCCGGCGCGCCGGAGCCCGCTCCGCGGCTGCGCGGAGCGGTCGATGCCTACCTTTCCACGGAAAAAGGCCCCAGCCAGCCACGCCAGCCCCTGCAGACCGTGGCCGACGTGATGAGCCACGAGGCCGTGACGGTATCGCCCGAGGCCGGTGTCAACGACGCCTGGCGCGTGTTGGCCGAGCACGGCGTGGCCCAGGCGCCCGTGCTGGATGCCGGTGGCCGCGTGGTCGGGCTGCTGCTGCGCGCCGACATGGCGCCGCTGGACCTGCTGCCCGAGCCCGGTGCGATCAAGGACGCCATTGCCCTGGCGCGCCGGCCCGTGAACGAGGTCATGATCTCCCCCATTCCCACGGTGGCTACCACCACCGACCTGCGCCGCGTGGCCGGCGTGCTGCTGGAGACCGGCCTGCCGGGCCTGCCCGTGACCGATGAGCAGGGCCTGCTGGCCGGCTTCATCAGCCGCACCGACATCCTGCGCGCCGTGGCCTCCGATCCGCCGCTGGATCTGTGGAGCTGAGGCTTTCGGCCCCACCATGCAAAACGGGCGCCAGGCGCCCGTTTGCTTTTTGGCCAATGCCCGCTGCGCCTGCGGCTCAGCCGCCCGTCTCGGGCTGCTTGCCCACGGAGATCTCCAGCCCCGTGGCCGCGTCGATCTTCAGGCCCTTGGGCAGCGGGAACTTCACGGTCTCCTCGATGCCATCCATCTTGCGCACCGACAGCGCGCCCAGCTGGCGCAGGCGCTGGATGACCTCGTCCACCAGCACCTCGGGGGCGGAGGCCCCGGCCGTCAGGCCCACACGCCCGGCATTGGCAAACCATTCCTCGCACAGCTCGCCCGCGTTGTCCACCATGTAGGCGGGCGTTCCCAGGCGCGCGGCCAGCTCGCGCAGCCGGTTGCTGTTGGAACTGGTGGGGCTGCCCACCACGATGAGCACATCCACCTGCGGCGCCAGCACCTTGACGGCGTCCTGGCGGTTTTGCGTGGCGTAGCAGATGTCCTGCTGCTTGGGCTCGCGCACCTGCGGAAAGCGGGCGCGGATGGCCGCCGTGATGCCGGCGGCATCGTCCACCGACAGCGTGGTCTGCGTGACCACGGCCAGCTTCTCGGTCTGGCGGGGGGTGACACGGGCCACATCGGCCTCGTCCTCGACCAGGTGGATGCCCTCGGACAGCTGGCCCATGGTGCCCTCGACCTCGGGGTGCCCCTTGTGGCCGATCATCAGGAACTCGTAGCCTTCCTTGGCGAGCTTGGCCACTTCCACATGCACCTTGGTCACCAGCGGGCAGGTGGCGTCGAAGATGGAGAAACCGCGCCTGCGCGCCTCTTCCTGCACCGCCCGGCTCACGCCATGGGCGCTGAACACCAGGGTGGAGCCGGGCGGCACGTCGTCCAGCTCCTCGATGAAGATCGCTCCCTTGGCCTTGAGATCGTTGACCACGAAGGTGTTGTGCACGATCTCGTGGCGCACGTAGATGGGCGCACCGAACTTGGCCAGCGCACGCTCCACGATCTCGATGGCGCGGTCCACGCCGGCACAGAAGCCCCGGGGCTCGGCCAGCAGGATTTCCTGGGGCGAGGTCGAATCCAGCACCTCAGAGCACCCCGATGATCTGCACTTCGAACGTCACCGGCTGGCCCGCCAGCGGGTGGTTGAAGTCGAACAGCACGGCGCCGTCCTCGCGCACCTGCACCACGGCACCCGCGTAGCTGCCCAGGCCGTCGGGCGTGGGGAACTGCACCACGTCGCCGGGCGCGTACTGCTCGTGCGGGTCGCCCAGCTCGTTCATCAGCTTGCGCGCCACCCACTGCATCATGTCGCCGTTGCGCTCGCCAAAGGCTTCGCCGGCCGGCATCTCGAACGTGGTGCGCGTGCCTTCGGCCAGGCCCAGCAGGCGCTGCTCGACGGCGGGCGACAGCTCGCCCGCGCCCAGGGACAGCGTGGCGGGCTTGTCGTTGAAGGTGTTGATCACATCGCCTGCAGGCCCCGACAGGCGGTAGTGCAGCGTGAGGAACGAGCCGGCCTGGACCGTGGGGTGGGCCGGGGAAGAAGCGCTAGAGGTCATGGAAGTCCCGATAAACTGGCCCGTATTGTAGAAAAACATCCATGCCCCCACGCCCCGTGCAACGGTGTCCCTGCGGCGCCCCCACCTGGCTGAACCATGGCTCTCAAAGACCTGCCCGCCCAGGCCCAGCCGCGCGAAAAGCTCGCGGCACACGGCCCCTCGGCGCTTTCCGATATCGAACTGCTGGCCATCGTGCTGCGCACCGGCATGGCCGGCAAGGGCGTGCTGCAGCTGGCCCAGGAACTACTGCAGCTGCCCGGCCGGGCCGGCCTGTCCGGGCTGCTGCAGGCCGGGCACGCCGACCTGAAGGCCATCAAGGGGCTGGGGCCTTCCAAGTGCGCACAACTCCTGGCCGTGCTCGAACTGGCGCGCCGCGCCATGGCCGAGCAACTGCGCGAGCGCCCGGCCCTGGCCTCGCCCGAGGCCGTGGCGCGCTACCTGCAGCTGCACCTGGCGGCGCGCCAGCATGAGGTGTTCGCCGTGCTGTTCCTGGACGGCCAGAACCGGCTGATCGCGCTGGAAGAAATGTTCCGAGGCACGCTCACGCGCACCAGCGTCTACCCCCGGGAGGTGGTGCTGCGCGCCCTGCACCACCATGCGGGCGCCGTCATCCTGGCCCACAACCATCCCAGCGGACAGGTCCAGGCCAGCGCTGCCGACAAGGCCGTCACGCAGAGCCTGCAGGCCGCCCTGGGCCTGGTGGACATCCAGGTGCTGGACCATGTGATCGTGGCGCCCGGTGCCTCGCTGTCCATGGCCAGCGAGGGGCTGATGTAGGCAGACTCTGTAAAATGAGAAAAATTCTCATTTGCAAAACCGCTGCACCATGCCCTCCCCGTCCACCGCCGACCCGGTGCACACGCTCTACGTCGCCCACCATGACTGGCTGCACGGCTGGCTGCGGCGCAAGCTGGGCAATTCCCACCAGGCCGAGGACCTGGCGCACGACACCTTCGAGCGCGTGGTGGCGTCCCGGCAGGCCCATGCCATCCAGGAGCCGCGCGCCTACCTGACCACGCTGGCCCAGCGGGTGCTCTACAACTTCTGGCGCAGGCGCGAACTGGAGCAGGCCTGGCTCGATGCGCTGGCCACGCTGCCCGAGGAAGTGGCGCCCTCCCCCGAGGACTACGCCCTGGTGCGCGAAGCCATCGAGGCCCTGGACCAATGGCTGGACGGCCTGCCCCCGAAGGTGCGGCAGGCCTTCTTGCTGCGCCGGCTCGACGGCCTCAAGCATGCCGAGATCGCCGAAGCCATGGGCGTGTCCATTGCCACGGTGGAGCGCTACATGAAGCAGGCCCTGGTGCACCTGTACCTCTCGCCGCAGGCCTTCCCCGGCTGATCGCCTGCATGGATGCCGCCACCGATCAGGCCATCGACTGGCTGGTGCGCCTGGACTCGGGCCACGCCAGCGATGACGACCGCCGCGCCTTCGCCCACTGGCTGCGCCAGTCGCCCTGCCATGCCCAGGCCTGGGCCATGGTGCAGCAACGCCTGTCCGCCGGGGTGGAGCCCGCCCTCGTGCAGTTGCGCCGGCAGGGCGGGGGCACGGCGGCCCTGGGCCTGCAGGCGCTGGTGGCGCCCATCCCGAAGGCCGCGCGCAGGCGCGGCCTGTTGCGCGGTGGGTTGGCCGCCCTGCTGACCAGCACCGCCACGGCCTGGCTGGTGCACCGGCAAACACCGCTGACCACGCTGGCCGCCGACCTGCGCACGGGCACCGGCCAGCGCAGCCACCACCGGCTGCCGGACGGCAGCGAGATCGAACTGGACGCCCGCTCGGCCGCCGACATTGCCTACAGCGACACCCGCCGCCTGGTGCGCCTGCGCGAAGGCGCGCTGCTGGCGCAGGTGGCTGCCAGCGCGCCGGGCCAGCCCCTGCGCCCGTTTGTCGTGCAAAGCGCCCAGGGCACGGCCCAGGCGCTGGGCACGCGCTTCATGGTGCGCCAGGCAGAAGGCAGCACCCTGGTGCATGTGCTGGAGCACAGCGTGCTGCTCACCAGCCTGAACGGCCGGCAGCACCGGCTGCAGGAGGGCCGCAGCGCCTGGATCGACGCCGACGGCATCCGCACGCAGGACACCGCCCACCTGGCGTCGGCCGCCTGGGCTGACGGCGTCATCGACGTGCGCGACCAGCCGCTGGGCGAGGTGATCGACGCGCTGCGGCCCTACCAGGCCGGCATCATCCGCATCAGCCCCGAGGCCGCGCGCCTGCGGATCTTCGGCGTGTTCCAGCTGGCCCGGCCCGACCAGGTGCTGCAGGACCTGGTGGACACCCATCCCGTCAGCGTGCGCCGCTGGGGGGACTGGCTCACGGTGATCGACGTGCGAGACCGGCCCGCTTGAATCTTTTTTGCGCCGCGTGAGGGGTTTTGCCGCCCTTGTCGCACATACGGAATGAAAGCCCTTCATTTCCACCGCAACGACAAGGACCTCCGACTCCATGGCCTCCGCACGCCGCCCTCTCCGTATCCCGCAGCCTGGCAGCACGCCCGCACATCGCAGGCCGAGCCCGCCCTCGCTGCTGCTGCCCGTGGCCGCCGCGCTGGCCTGGTCGCTGTCCGCACCGCCGCAGGCCTGGGCACAGCCGGTGGCGGCCAGCACATCGCAGGCAGCCGCCACCCTGGAATGGAACCTGCCCGCCGGCGCGCTGGACGACTCGCTGGCGCGCATCGCCCGCCAGGCCCAGCGCAGCATCAGCGCCGACCCGGCCCTGCTGGCCGGCAAGCGCGCGCCTGCCATCCGGGGCAGCTACAGCGTGGAGCAGGCCGCCCAGCTGGCGCTGGCCGACAGCGGGCTGCGGCTGGCACGCACGCCCCAGGGCACGCTCACGGTGCTGGCCTCCGTCGCCGCGCCCGCAGCGTCACCGGCCACCGCAGCGCCGGGCCGCGCCCAGGACCATGCGCTGGCCGAGGTCAAGGTGGTCGCCCAGGCCGACCGGGCAGGCACGACCGAAGGCACGGGCAGCTACACCGCGCGCGGCCCCAGCGGCGTGGCCACGGGCCTGGCGCTGAGCGTGCGCGACACGCCGCAGTCGGTCAGCGTGATGACCCAGCAGCGCATGGAGGACGAAAACCTCACCAGCATCAGCGACGTGCTGGCGCGCGTGCCGGGCATCTCCACCTCGGCGCTGGGCACCGAGCGCAGCAACGCCAATGCGCGCGGCTACCCCATCACCAACTACCAGCTCGACGGCGTCAGCACGCACACCGAATTCCTGGGCCTGGACGCCCTGCCCACGCAAAGCATTGCCGACATGGCGCTGTACGACCGCATCGAGGTGCTGCGCGGCGCCTCGGGCCTGACCACGGGCGCGGGCGATCCGTCCGGCATCGTCAACATGGTGCGCAAGAAGCCCACGGCGCAGTTCCAGGGCTCGGCCGAGGCCAGCGTGGGCTCCTGGGGCAACCGGCGCGGCGTGCTGGACCTGTCCTCGCCGCTCAACGCCTCGGGCAGCGTGCGCGGCCGCCTGGTCGCCGTGCACCAGGAGGGCGACAGCCACATCGACTTCTACAGCAAGAAAAAGGACGTGCTCTATGGCGTGATCGAGGCCGACCTCACCTCCACGCTCAAGCTCACCGCCGGGCTGGACCACCAGCGCGGCCGCTCGCGCGGCTCCATGGCCTACCTGGGCTTTCCGCTGTTCAGCAGCGACGGGCGGCAGACCGACTTCCCCGTCTCCTTCAACCCGGCCAGCCGCGACAACCGCTTCAACACCGACTCCACCAGCGCCTTCGTCACGCTGGAGCAGGCGCTGGCCAACCGGTGGCAGCTCAAGCTCTCGGCCAACTACCTGCGCTCCAACCAGCGCGAAGATGCGGTCTACCTGGCCGTCAACAACAGCCTGTTCGACCGGGAGACCGGCGATGGCCTGTCGCTCAACGCCGAGCGGCGCGACTACCGGCTGCGCAACAAATCCGTGGACATCAACCTGCGCGGCCCCTTCAACCTGGGCGGGCGCGAGCACGAGGCGGTGCTGGGCTTCGACTACACCGACTTCCAGAGCCTGACCGACGGCAGCTTCGACATCACGGGCCTGCGCAACAAGCCCGTCAACATCTACCAGTGGGACAGCAGCGGCAGCCCGGTGTTCGGCGACCGCTTCGTGGTCTTCGACAGCACGCGCCGCCAGACCAGCCTGTACGGCGCCGGCCGCTTTGCGTTGGCCGACGACCTCAAGCTCATCGTGGGCGGCAAGCTGTTCAACTACGACAGCGACTACCGCACCGACACCACGGACGGATACCACCAGACCTCGCCCTCGTCCGAACGCCGCGTGTTCACGCCCTACGCAGGCCTGGTCTACACGCTGAACCCGCAGCACACGCTGTACGCCAGCTTTGCCACCATCTACAGCCCGCAGACCTCGCGCGACCGCAACGGCGCCTTCCTGGACCCGCAGGAAGGCAACACCTACGAGGCCGGCATCAAGAGCGAATTCCTGGACGGGCGCCTGGCCACCAGCGTCGCCGTCTACCTCATCCGCCAGGACAACCTGGCCGAGTCCGATCCCGGCCAGTTCATCCCGGGCACCACCACCACCGCCTCGCGCGCCATCAAGGGCGCCAAGACGCGGGGCCTGGACCTGGAAGTCAACGGCGCCATCAACCGCCAATGGTCGATTGCCGCCTCCTACAACTTCAGCGCCTCCGAAGACGCCACGGGCCAGCGCATCAACACCACCTTCCCGCGCCAGATGGCCCGCCTGTGGACCACGTACCGCATGCCCGGTGAATGGCGCCGCCTCACCCTGGGCGGTGGCGTCAACTGGAGCAGCGGCATCGAGTACAGCGGCGAAGCCTGGCAGGTCGGCAAGCAGGTCAGCGCACGCCAGGCCTCCTACGCCGTGGTCGGGCTCATGGCGCGCTATGACGTGAGCGACCAGCTGTCGCTGACGCTGAACGTCAACAACCTGTTCGACCGCAAGTACATCGCGGCCATGTCCGGCTGGTGGTACTCGGGCATGTACGGCGCGCCGCGCAATGTCCAGGTCAGCGCCCGCTATCGCTTCTAGAGCCACCAGGCCTTGAGAGGGCGCCATGGCCGCCGGGGTGCCGAAATTGCGGTACAACCGGCGTCACCATGACTTTGAAAGCCACCAGCCTGCAGGACCTCGCGCCAGTGCGCCGCGCACTGGCCGAAGCCGCCGCCCAAGAGGCCCTGCTCCAGCAGCAGCGCGCCGAGGCGGCGCGCCGCCTCCTGGCCGAGCAAAAGCTGTTCGAAAACACCGTGGGCCCGGTGCATGCGCTCAAGTCCGCGCACGCCCGCCACCTCCATGCCCCCGAGCCCCCCGAGCCGCTGCCCCTGCAGCTGGAGCTGGACGAGCAGCGCGTGCTGCAGGAGGCCATGAGCGACGAGTTCGACGTCAGCACCCTGCTGGACACCGACGACCAGCTCAGCTTCCGGCGCCCCGGCATCGGCCTGGACGTGACGCACAAACTGCGCGCCGGCCAGTGGAGCATCCAGCGCCAGCTGGACCTGCACGGCCTGCGCGTGGACGAGGCGCGCGAGGCGCTGGGCCAGTTCATCCGCCTGTCCCACCGCACCGGCATACGCTGCGTGCGCGTGGTGCACGGCAAGGGCCTGGGCTCGCCCGGCAAGACCCCCGTGCTCAAGGGCCGCGTGCTGCGCTGGCTGGTGCAGAAAAAGGAAGTGCTGGCCTTTGTGCAGGCCCGCCCGGCCGAAGGTGGCGCGGGCGCCCTGGTCGTCCTGCTGCAGCCGGGCAAGCGCCAGTTGTACTGAGGACGTGGATGGCGTGAACGGTGATGGTGTTCAGGCCGCGGCCACCGCCGCCGCCTTGCGCGCCCGCCCTATCACCAGCGCCATCACCGCCGCCACCAGGCAGGCCAGGCCGGCCGCATACAGCGCGGGCGTATAGGTCAGCAGCAAAGTGCGCGTCAGGCCCGCGCCCCAGGCAGCGGTGGCCGCGCCCAGCTGGTGGGCCGCGAAGATCCAGCCGAACACCAGCCCCACCTTCTGCGGCCCGAAATGCTGGGCCGTGAGCTTGACCGTGGGCGGCACCGTGGCGATCCAGTCCAGCCCGTAGAACATGGCGAACAGGCCCAGGCCGTAGAAGGTGAACTCCGAATGCGGCAGCCAGAACAGCGACAGGCCGCGCAGCCCGTAGTACCAGAACAGCAGCTTGCGGTTGTCGTAGCGGTCCGACAGCCAGCCCGACAGCACGGTGCCCACGAAGTCGAAGGCCCCCATCATGGCCAGCACCGACGCGGCGGGCACCGCGCCCATGCCGTTGTCGCCGCACAGCGAGATGAAGTGCGTCTGCACCAGGCCATTGGTGGACAGGCCGCAGATGAAGAAGGTGCCCGCCAGCAGCCAGAAGGTGCGGTTGCGCGCGGCCTCGGCCAGCACCTTGAAGGTCGTGCCGAAGTTCATGGCCATGGCCGGCGGCGGCGGGGCCGAGGCATCGCCGCCAAAGGGCGCCAGGCCCAGGTCCGAAGGCCGGTCCCGCACGAACAGCAGGGCCAGCACGGCAATCAAGGCGCTGGCCACGAACACCGGCACCGTGGCCGAGCGCCAGCCCCAGTGCTCGATCATCCAGGCGGCCAGCGGCAGGAAGGCCAGCTGCCCCGTGGCCGCACTGGCCGTGAGCACGCCGATGACCAGGCCGCGCCGCGCCGCAAACCAGCGGTTGGCCACCACGGCGCCCAGCACCAGCGCCGTCAGGCCCGTGCCCATGCCCAGCAGCAGGCTCCACAGCAAAAACAGATGCCACAGCTGCGTGGCCTGCGTCACCATCGCCATGGCGCCACCCACCAGGGCCAGGCCCATGCACATCACGGCACGCAGGCCGAAGCGCTCCATCATCACCGCCGCAAACGGCCCCAGCAGGCCGAACAGCGCAAAGCGCAGCGCCAGGCTGCTCGATATCTGCTCCGTACTCCAGCCGAACTCGCGCGACAGCGGCTGCAGCATGGCGCCCGGCAGGCCCAGCGCCGCCGACATGGTCAGCATGGTGAGGAAAGTGATGGCCGCGACCAGCCAGCCGTAGTGGATGCCGCGCCGCTGCAGCCAGCGCGCCGTGGAGTTGGAGAGCATGGGAGTCTCTTCGGGGGTTGGGAATTCGGTAGGGCCTACGCCTGCGGGCCGTCTGCAGCGTTGCCATCGCCAGCGCCATCGCCATTGCCATTGCCGCCATCGAGCAGCACCAGGCATTCATCGATCAGCGCATGCAGGGCCGCCACGCGCTCCAGGCCCACGCGGGCGTTGAGCTCGTTCTGTGCGGTCTTCCAGCTTTGCTTGGCCTCTTCGCGCTTGGCCTGGCCCGCGTCGGTGATGTGCACCAGGCGGCTGCGCTGGTCCTCGCCCTGGCCCATGCGCACCCAGCCGGCGTCGATCAGCGGCTTGAGGTTGCGCGTCAGCGTCGAGGCGTCCATGCGCATGCGCCGCGCCAGGTCCGAGGGCCGCACCGGACCGGCGGCCAGCACATGGCTGAGCAGCGAGTACTGCGTGATGCGCAGCCCCGTCTCGTTCAGATGGGCGTCATACACCTGGCCCACGCTGCGCATGAGCTGGCGCACGCGGTGGTTGGTGCAGCCCTGGGGCACGGCGAGGATGTCTGGATTCACTGGCATGGCGCAGATTATTGCATATACAACTGTTGTAGATACAATAATATCCACACCGCCATCCCAGACAGCCTGGCGCCCGCATTTTTCCCAATGAAAGAGAGACATTCCATGGACACCCGCACCCACTCCCCAGAGCAGGCCGCCCACAGCCTCACCTCCAGCGCCACCTCCGGCGCCATCTCCCCTGCCCTGCAAGCCTGGCTGGACGAGGAACAGGCGGTCACCCTCCGGCTGGACGCCGGCCCCGGCGCAGGCGTGTCGCGCCCCGACCAGGTCGCAGGCCGCAGCGGGCTGGAGCTGATGCAGGCCATGCTGCGCGGCGAACTGCCCTACCCGCCCATTGCACGCACGCTGGACTTCATGCTGATTTCCGTGGGCGAAGGCAGCGCCGTCTTCCAGGGCCGCCCCGGCGCCAACCACCTCAACCCCATGGGCACGGTGCACGGCGGCTGGTTCGCCACCTTGCTGGACTCGGCGCTGGGCTGCGCCGTCCACACCTGCATGCCGCCGGGCCGGGGCTACACCACGGCCGAGCTGGGCGTGAACCTGGTCAAGGCCCTGACCCCGCGCGTGCCGCGCGTGCGCGCCGAAGGCCGCGTGCTGCACTGCGGCCGCCAGCTGGCCACGGCCGAGGCGCGCCTGGTCGGCCCCGATGGCACGCTCTACGCCCATGCCACGACCACCTGCCTGGTGTTCGAGATGCCTCCTGCGCGCTGAAGCCCGTTCGGCACAAGCAAAAAAGCCCCGTGCCAGATGCACGGGGCTTTTTTGTTGCTTGCCTGCCGGAACTTACTTCGACAGATCCAGGCGGTACTTGGACGTGCCCTTGCCCGAGCCGTCATCGGCGGCCACCAGCGAGATGTTGGCCAGGCCCGCCGCCTGCGCCACCGGCAGCGCGTTGGCGCCGGAGCTGAACACCACGTTGGCCGAGGTGGCCACCTTGGTAAAGCGCCAGCTCTTGGCCGCGCCATTGGCAGCACGCGTGATGCTGCCGTTCTTGCGCACGTAGCCGATCACCACGTCGCGGTTGGCGTCCGGCGAGGCCCAGATGGCGCTGGAGCCGTCTAGCTTGGCGATGAAGCTCTTGCCGCTGGTGGCGCGGTAGTTGTTCGTGGCGATCACGAACTCCTGCGCCGGGTCGATGGCCTTGCCCAGGTACTGCAGGTTCTTGATGCGGCTGCCCACGGGCTGGGTCACGTCGATCTCGTACTGCACATCGGCCGTGGTGAACATGTCGAAGTTGTAGCCCGGGAAGGTGCTGATCAGCTGCTGCTCACCCGTCTTGGCCGGGTCGATCTGGTTGAAGCGCTTGGCAGCGGCCTCCAGCCAGTCCTTGATGTCGGCGCCATTCACCTTCACCGCATACACGGTGTTGGGGTACAGGTACAGGTCGGCCGCGTTGTAGATGGCCAGCGGGCCCACAGCCACGTCGGTGTAGTCGGCGCCGCCCTGGAAGCCCGACTTGAACGGCGCGCTCACCGACAGCACGGGCAGCTGCGCGTACTGCGGCAGGCTGGCCTTCACATAGTCGGCCACATAGTCGCGCTGCGCCTGGTTGACGATCTGGATGGCGCCCGGGTCGCCCACATCGGCGAACAGCGTGCTCATGCGGAAGTCCGTGCTGCCGATGGGCGTCTTCACGTACTGGATGGCGGCCTGGTGCTGGCTCTCGATCAGCGGCGCCACCGTCGGGTCCACGGCCACGTAGGTGGCCTTGCCTGCGGCGTCCTTGCCGGTCTGGATATTGCGCAGCTCGCTCTTGCCCGCGCTCTTGTCCACGCTCCACTGCTTGCCGTCCCACTTGAGCGCCAGCTGGATCACGCCCAGCGCCTTGCCCCAGGAACTGGCCATCACCGACTGCACGCCGTTGATGGTGCCCGCCTTGTTGTCCACGCCCGCCTGCGTGAAGGCCGGCGTGGCCGCCGCATCGGGGAACACGCTGTGCTGGTGGCCCATGACCATGGCGTCGATGCCGGCCACCTTGCTCAGGTGCAGGCCGGGGTTCTCCATCGTCGGCGAGTAGGCCGCGCCGTCCAGGCCGCCGTGCAGCATGGCCACCACCACATCGGCGCCCTTGGCGCGCATCTCGGGCAGGTACTTCTGGGCGGACTCCACGGCGCCTTCGGTGTAGAGCTTGCCTTCCAGATAGCGCTTGTCCCAGTTCATGATGCCCGGCGTGGTGAAGCCGATCACGCCGATCTTGATGGGCAGCTCCACCGCCTTGCCATCCTTGTCCTTGGCCGCGATCTTGCGCTCCAGAATCACGTAGGGCTGCACCAGCGGCTGCTTGGTCTTGCTGCTGTAGACATTCGACAGCGCCATGGGAAAGCCATTGCCCGCGCACTTGAGCGCCTTGTCCACGCCGTCCACGTCCAGGCCGCCGCCCAGCACCTGGTTCAGGAAGGGCAGGCCGTAGTTGAACTCATGGTTGCCCAGCGTGCCTGCATCGAAGCCCAGCGCGCCCATGGCCTTGTACATGGACAGCTGCTGCGTGCAGGGGATCTTGGCCACCTCGGCCTCGTAATCGGCCAGGGCCGTGCCCTGGATGGTGTCGCCGTTGTCCACCAGCAGCGTATTGGCAAACTCCTTGCGCGCCGCACGCACCAGCGTGGCCGTGCGCTCGAAGCCGTAGGAGGCATCCTCGGCCAGCTTGAAATAGTCATAGCTGCGCACATTGAAGTGCAGATCCGTGGTCTCCAGCACGGCCAGCGTGGCCGTCGCGGGCTGGCTGGCCACCGGGGGCGTCGTGCTGTCGTTGCTGTCGCTGCCACCGCAGGCGGCCACCAGCGCGGCGCTGGCCAGGACGCTCAGCGCCAGGCGGCGGGACAGGAGCAGGGATTGCAATGTGGGGAGGTTGCTCAGCGGCATGTGGTTTTTGTGGGGGTGGTGAAGGGGGTGAGTGTGGTGGTGGGGGTTTACAGGGGTGTGACAGGTGAGGGGGTCTTGTTCTGGTCTTGGTCTGGTGCTGTTTTTTGTCCCTGCCGGGGGGTGTTTTTCGAGGCCGGGTTTCGGCCCGGCGGCCGACCTCCTTTTCTTTGATTCGTCAAAGAAAAGGAGGCAAAAGAAAGACGACCCGAATGTCCGCGACCCCTTCGCTTCGCTGCGGGGCAACCTGCGTCGGGCCACCTGCGGGGTTCGCTGCGGAACTCGCTGCGTTCACTGCGTGAACTCCGCTCAGACAACCGCAGCGAGTCAGATGACGAAGCAGTCCTGTCCTTCGGCAGGACTGCAACCCCGCAGGCGGCCCGACACAGGCGCTGACATACGGGAGTTGTTGCGGGCCTTCGCTGCGCTCGGCCTGGCTTCTTGATACGCGGCCGTTAAACTTGCGGCGAGCCGAAAGGCTTGGTGTGTCGTAACACCAGCACGTAGAGGTTGCAGCCCCCACCTAGAGCGGGGCCTTTGTTTCATACAGGAACCAAGTTATGCACCCTCTCATCGCCGCTCAGGCGACCTCTCCCCAACTACCCCTTCTGCCCACTTGGCGGCAGGCCATGCACGCCTCGCTGGGCCTGGTGCAGAGCACGCTGCAGCAGTTGATCGAACTGATGGTCGACGACCCCGACAGGGACGACAGCGAAGTCGATGTGGATTGCGCCGTGGAGCTGGCGCTGGAGCACATCAAGCGCATGAGTGACCAGCAGCACGCGGACCGCTATGCCTTCGAGGTGGAATGGATCAAGGCAACGGCGGCGCTGCGGCTGGCGCAGGGCGCCTTCGGGCGGCCGGAATCACGCTTTGGCCTGCGGCTCAAGGATGCCATCCAGCAGCTGGAGATGCTGCCGGAGCTGGTGGAGTTCGTGGACCAGGACGACGGCGAGTGAACTGTGCGGCGTGCCCGTATCTCTGTGAGAAACTGGTCCGCCGAACACCCCCTTGCCTTCACCCATGGAACTGCGCCAGCTGCGCTACTTTGTCGATATCGCCAAGACCGAGCACCTGACGACATCGGCCAGAAACCTCTATGTCACGCAGTCCACGCTCTCGCATGGGCTGCGCCAGCTGGAAGAGGAGCTGGGCATGGCGCTGTTCGAGCGCATTGGCCGGGGGCTGAAGCTGTCGCAGGCCGGCGTGGTGTTCCGCAACTATGCGGAGCGTGCGCTGCATGAGGTGGAGGCCGGGCGCATGGCGCTGGCCGACCTCAGCGAGCTGCAGACCGGCACGCTGACCATCGGCGTGATTCCCACCTTCCTCAACACCCTGGTCGCCCCGGCCGTGGCGGCTTTCATGCGTGCCTATCCCAAGGTCAACGTGGTGGTGATCGAGCTGCTGGCCCCGCCCGTGGAGCAGGGATTGCTGGACGGCAGCCTGGACCTGGGCGTGAGCTTTCACCCGCCCCAGCGCGCCGAGCTGGACGCGCTGCCGCTGTTCGACGAACGCATGATGCTGCTGGTCAACCCATCGCATCCGCTGGCCGGGCGCCGCACGCTGTCCGTCAAGTCGCTGGCCGGCGTGCCCCTGGCCCTGCTGCCGCGCACGTTCTACACGCGCAGCCTGATCGAGGACGGACTGCGCACCGCAGGCGTCACGCCCTTGCTGCGCGCGGAAATGGGCTCGGTGGAATCGCTGATCGCGCTGTGCCGCTGGGGCGACATGGCCACCATCGTCCCCGAGCGCGCCGCCCAGCAGGCCACAGACATGGTGGCCATCCACCTGGTCGCCCCCAAACTCATCCGCACGGCAGGCCTTCTGTGGCGCCGAGGCGCCAGCTACAGTGCAGCGGCGCGCGAGTTCGCGGCGCAACTGGCCCCCGCCACCAGAACCAACATGCCCCGCTAAAAACACCAGGCCGAGCGCAGCAAAGGCCCGAGCAAACTCCCCGTATGTCAGCGCCTGCGTCGTGGCGGTTGCGGGGTTGCAAGCCTGCCGAAGGACAGGCTTGCTTCGTGATCTGACTCGCCGTGATGTTTGAACGTAGCGCGCAGCGCGAAGTGAGTTTCACGGCGAACCCCGCAACCGCCACGACGCAGGTTGCCCCGCAGCGAAGCGAAGGGGTCGCGGACATTCAGGTCGTCTTTCTTTGGCCTACCTTTCTTTGACGAATCAAAGAAAGGTAGGTCGGCTGCCGGGCCGAGACCCGGCCTCGAAAAACCACCACCCGGCAGGGTCAAAAACTAACCCGTTGCAGGGAAAAAACCAGCTCACTGCAAAGAAGGCCGCGCCCTCTCAGGCACCCGAGCCCCCAACGCAGCCGGCACATAAGCCGCATCAAAACTACACCCCACCCCAAACTTGGCCTCATTCCCCACACAAGCAGCAGCAATCCCCGCCGCAGTCGGCTTCACCCCCGCCTCCACCCACTGCATCAACGCAGTCATCAACGTGGGATAGGTCGCATCGCTGATATAGCTGTGCGTCCCCTGCCGCGTAAAGGTCTGCACCAGCCGGTCCCCACTGCCGCCCTGCTGCATCACCGCACGAAACCGCGCATCCAGCTCCACGAAGGCCGTGGGGTCGCTGATCCACTTGGCCGAGAGGACCGGCACGCCAATCTTGCCCACGGGGTCGGTGTCATCGGCGAACTTGCGGTAGGCCGCAGGGTCGGCACGGTAGCGCAGCACGCCGGCATTGAGCGCGGCATCGTCGGCCGAGCCCGCATAGACCGCACCCTCGTTGCCGAAGGGGCTGGCGCCGCCCGTGCGCTTGGCCGAGATGTCCTGGAAGTGCATGGTGCCCCAGTTCATGTGCGACTGGATGGCGCTTTCGGGGATCTTGATGACCTTGGTGATGGTGTCGATCTTCGCCTGCTGCGCGGCCGTGCGCTGGGCGGCGGGCTTGTCCAGCGCCAGGCATTCGTTCACGCGCAGGGCCACGTCGGCCTGGCGCATCTTGGCGTCTGCGGGCAGGCCCAGGTTGAGCGCGTACTGCGGCTCATTGGGGCGCGGGTGGTTGCCGCACAGGTACTGGTAGACCACGCGCAGGTCGGTGCGGAAGTCATAGGCATGGGTGCCGCCGCCCAGCACGCCGCTGGTGAGCAGCACGCCGTCGTAGGGGCGCTCGCCCACGGTCTGCTCGTTGAACATTTCCGCGCCCTTGGCCGCCACGCCCGCACCCCAGGACTGGCCGTGCAGGATGGTGCGCTGCGGCTTGGCCACATGCTGGCGGAAGATGCCGCGCAGGCGCTCGGTGTCCTCGGCGGCGGCGCGCACTTCCACGCCACCCTGGCGGTAGGTGGAGCCGGCCCAGGCGTAGCCTGCGCGCACCATGATGGACCAGCGCACCAGGTCTTCGGCCGCACGGTCGGCGGTGGGCGCGGCCAGGTCCGGGCCGCCGTGGGCGTGCAGCACCAGGGTGCCGTTCCACTGCGCGGGCTTGGCGATCAGGTAGTAGGCGCCCTTGGAGTCCTGCCCGGCCCAGCAGCTGATGCCCGCAGGAATCTCGGCGGGGCAGGCCGTGCTCTTGGGCGCGGTCTCGATGGAGGTGACCGGCCCGTGCAGCACGGCCGAGCCGCCGCCGCAGCCGGCCAGGGCGAGCGCGGCCAGCAGCGAGGCGCTGGCGGGACGCAGGGGGAAATACGCGGATGCTTGCATGTCTTGTCTCCTGTCTTGGCTTCTTTTTGGAAGTCACCTGCCGCGCCGCGGCAAGCGGTCGCATCGGTGACTGGATCGGATTCTGTAGAGGCTTGTCCAATATTTCAAAGATTTTTAGGATATCGGCTGGATACTTTTCACATATATGGAACTGCGCCATCTCCGTTACTTCCTGGCCGTGGCCGATACCGGCCACATCACGCGCGCGGCCGAGCTGCTGGACATGCAGCAGCCGCCGCTGTCGCAGCAGATCCGCGCGCTGGAGGAGGAGCTGGGCATTGCCCTGTTCCGGCGCCACCCCAAGGGCGTGGACCTGACCGACGCGGGCCTGGAGCTGCAGGGCGAGGCCACGCGGCTGCTGGCCGACTTCACCGCCATGCGCGACCGCATGCAGGCCTTTGCGCGCGGCGAGCGCGGGCGCATCCATGTGGGCTTCACCAGCTCGGCGGCGGCACATGCCTTCACGCCCGAGGTGCTGCGCCTGTGCCGTGGCCGCCATCCCGACATTGCGCTGGATGTGAGCGAGAACAATGCCGCCGAGATCACCGAGGCCGTGCAGGCCGGGCGCATGCACTGCGGCTTTCTGCGCGTGCCGGTGGCCCGGCCCGAAGGCCTGGTGTTCGAAACGCTGCTGCAGGAGCCCGCGCTGCTGGCCATTCCCGTGGACCACCGGCTGGCGCGCGATGCATCGCGGCCCGTGGCGCTCAGGCAGCTCGATGGCGAGCGCCTGATCCTTGTGCGGCGCACGGGCGCGCCGGGGCTGTATGCGAACCTGCTGGCGCTGTGCGCCCGGCACAAGGTACAGGTGGAGGTGGCCGCCGAGGTGGAACGCATGATGACCAATGTGAACCTGGTGGCGGCGGGCGTGGGCCTGTCCATCGTGCCGGCCTCGGTGCGCGGCGCCCATCCCGAGGCCGTGGTCTACCGCGCCTTCGAGCCCGCCGTGCGGCTGAGCGCCCCGCTCACCCTGGTGCACCGCGAGGCCGGCACGGAAACCGGCGGCGCAGGACCCGCGGCCACCTTCATCGCCCTGGCGCGCGAGCTGGCGCAGCGCCACCAGGCGCCGGGCGGCTGAGGCATGCGGGCACCGCAAGGCACCGATACCGGCCGGCGCGCCCTGCTGGCGGCGGGCGCCTGCGCGCTGGCCTGGCCCGCCCAGGCATTGCCGGCCCGGCCCGCCTGGCCGGGCGCCAGCGTGCGGATCGTGGTGGCCTACCCCGCAGGCGGTGTCAGCGACATGGTGGCCCGCGCCCTGGCCGAGCAACTGGCGCAGCAATGGGGCACGGCCGTGGTCGTGGACAACCGCCCCGGCGCCAGCGGCACCGTGGCGCTGGAGCTGCTGGCGCGCAGCGCGCCCGACGGCCGCACCCTGGTCTTTGCCGCCGCCACCGCCGTGGGCCTGGCCGCAGCCTCCGTGACGCCCGTCGCCGGCGTGATGCGCACGCCCATGCTGCTGGTGGGAACACCGGCGCTGAAGGCCGCAGATTTCGAAGGCATGCTGGCCGAGGCACGCGGCATGCCCGGCGGCATCCGCTGGGCCACCACGGGCGAGGGCACGACGGGCCACGCCGTGCTGCAGCGCATAGAGCAGGCCACGCGCATTCCCATCGTGCATGTGCCCTACAAGGGCGGGGGCCAGCAGCTCAACGATGCGCTGGCCGGGCATTTCGAGCTGCTGTCCACCAATGTGGCGCCGCTGCAGCTGCAGGCGCTGCGCGCGGGCCGCCTCAAGGCCCTGGCCGTGGGCGCGCCGCAGCGGCTGGCAGCCCTGCCCGATGTGCCCACGCTGGCGCAGCTGGGCCATGCGCAGGCCAACCTGGATTCGCTGTTCGGCCTGTTCGCGCCGCCGCAGATGGCGCCAGCGCTGGCCCAGCGCATCAATGCCGCGGTGGCCCAGGCGCTGCGCGCGCCGGCCATCCGCAGCCGGCTGGAGGCGGCCAGCAACCAGCCGTTCGAGGGTTCGGCCGCAGAGTTCGCGCAGCAGGTGATGCGCGAGGCCGGGCGCTGACCGCCCTGCATCGCTCCCCCCGCACCACGCTCCCGCACCACGCCGGACGGGCTCAGCGCGCGTACTTCTTCGCCCCGGCCACGCAGACCACGGCGGCCATGGTGACCAGCACCATGCCCCAGCTCACCTGCTCGTGCAGCAGCAGGGCCGCCAGGCCCAGGCCCATGAAGGGCTGCAGCAGCTGGATCTGGCCCACGGCCGCAATGCCGCCCTGGGCCAGGCCCCGGTACCAGAACACAAAGCCGATGAGCATGCTGAACAGCGAAACATAGGCCAGGCCCAGCCATGCGGGCCGGCCCACATCGGCCAGCGATGCCGGCATGCTGATCAGGGCGGCCGGCAGCATGACGGGCAGGGCCAGCACCAGCGACCAGCTGATGACCTGCCAGCCGCCCAGCGTGCGCGACAGGCGCGCGCCCTCGGCATAGCCCAGGCCGCAGACGATGATGGCGGCCAGCATGAGCAGGTCGCCGCGCAGCGAGCCCCCGGCCCCGCCCACGGCCGCATAGCCGGCCACGAAGGCCGCGCCCGCCAGCGAGAACAGCCAGAAGGCCGGGCGCGGGCGCTCGCCGCCGCGCAGCACGGCGAACACGGCTGTGGACAGGGGCAGCAGGCCCACGAAGACGATGGAATGCGCCGAGGTGACGTACTGCAGCGCCAGCGCGGTCAGCAGCGGAAAGCCCACCACGCCGCCCAGCGCGCTCAGCGCCAGCGAAGGCATGTCGGCACGCGCGGGCCGGGGCTGGCGCAGCGCCAGCAGCATGGCCAGGGCCAGCAATGCCGCGATGCTGGCGCGCGCACAGGTCAGAAAGGTGGGGTCCAGGTCGGCGACCGCCACGCGGGTGGCCGGCAGCGATCCCGCAAAGATCGCCACGCCGATGAATCCGTTGATCCACCCGCTGCTTGTCTTGTCCATCAAAAAGCTCCTTGGTTTGCAGCAGGCAGTGGGCCATTGCACGGCCGGATCTTCCATAGACAGTCCAATACAATTCAAAAGAACTGTTATGCACAAAAATCCACTACAGAAGAGAAAGCAGCCATGCGCAGCGGCACACGCATCCAGGCGGTGATGGAAGAGATCCAGTCGCGCATCGCCGCGCGCACCTATCTGCCCGGCACGCGCCTGCCCTCGGTGCGCGCGCAGGCGCAGGCCATGCAGGTGTCGGTGTCCACGGTGGTGGAGGCCTATGAGCGGCTGGCGGCCGAGGGGGTGATCGCCTCGCGCCCGGGCTCGGGCTTTTATGTGGCGGGGCCGGTGGCGCCGCTGGCGCTGGGCGGTATCGGGCCGCGCGTGGACAGGCAGGTCGACCCCCTGTGGCTGGCCCGCCAGTCGCTGCAGGCAGATGCCCACGCGCTCAAGCCGGGCTGCGGCTGGCTGCCGCCTTCATGGCTGTACGAGGAAGGCGTGCGCCGCGCGCTGCGCTCCCTGGCGCGCTCGGGCACGCTGGAGCTGACGGAGTACGCAACGCCGCTGGGCCACCCGGCACTGCGCCGCCTGCTGGCGCGGCGCATGGCCGCCATGGGGCTGGAGACTTCGCCCGAGCAGATCCTGCTGACGGAGTCTGGCACGCACTCCATCGACCTGGTCTGCCGTTTCCTGCTGGAGCCCGGCGATACGGTACTGATCGACGACCCCTGCTATTTCAATTTCCATGCGCTGCTCAAGGCGCACCGCGTGCAGGCCGTGAGCGTGCCCTACACGCCGCAGGGGCCCGACGTGGCCCGGTTCGCCGACGCGCTGCAGGCCCATTCGCCACGCCTGTACATCACCAATTCGGCCATCCACAACCCGACGGGCGCCACGCTGTCGCCACTGGTGGCGCACCGCATCCTGAAGTTGGCCGACAGCTCGGACCTGGTGATCGTGGAGGACGACATCTTCTGCGACCTGGAGACCCATGCGGCGCCCCGGCTGGCGGCCTTCGACGGCCTGTCGCGCGTGATCCAGATCGGCAGCTTCTCCAAGACAGTGTCGGCCTCGCTGCGCTGCGGCTTCATCGCGGCGCGGCCCGACTGGACGCAGGACCTGGCGGACCTGAAGATCGCCACCAACTTCGGCGGCGGGCGCATGGCCGCCGACATCGTGCTGCGCACGCTGACCGACAGCGGCTACCGCAGGCACATGGAGTCCGTGCGGCTGCGGCTGGCGCAGGAGATGGAACGCACGGCCGCGCGGCTGCAGGCCCTGGGCATGAAGCCCTGGCTGGTGCCGCAGGCCGGCATGTTCCTGTGGTGCCAGTTGCCCGGGGGCATGGATGCCACGGCGCTTGCGCGCACCTGCCTGGAGGATGGCGTGGTGCTGGCGCCCGGCAATGCCTTCAGCCAGTCGCAGAGCGCGGGCGATTTCCTGCGCTTCAATGTGGCGCAGTGCTCGGATGCGCGGATCTTCGAGGTGCTGGCGCGGGCGCTGAAGGGCTAGGCCGTTTCAGCCTGCAGCAGGCCGCGCACCCGTGCCTGCACGTGTTCCAGTGACGGCGGCAGGTCGAACAGCACGCGGTAGACGATGGGTGCGGCCAGCGCGTCGATCAGGGTGTCCGCAGCGGGCATCGCCTCGCCACGCCGCGCTGCGCGCTCGCCGATCTGCGCCAGTTGCCCGCGCAGGATTTCCACGCAGGCGCAGGGCGTGTGCTCGTTGCCCGCTGCGGCGGCCATGTCGCGCAGCATGGTGCGGCCCAGCGGCGAGGCCGATTCCTCCAGGAACTGCTCGGCCCAGGCCAGCAGGTCGCCCTCCAGCGTGCCCGTGTCCAGCGGCGGCGCCGTGGGCCGGATGATTTCCACGGCCACATCGGCCAGCAGCTGCTGTATGTCGCCCCAGCGCCGGTAGAGGGTGGACGGCGTCACGCCCGCCTGGGCGGCGATGAGCGGAAAGCTCAGTTCCTCGCGCGGCATGGTTTCCAGCAGGCCCTTGACGGTCTGGTAGACCGTGGCCTGGATGCGCGCGCTGCGTCCGCCGGGACGGGCGGGACCGCCTGTTTTGGAAAGGGATGGGACTTGCGTGCTCATGGTTATTAAAGCTAAAAATTTGCATTAGCAGCGCACAAGCGCAGAATTCGCTAACGCAAAAACTTTGCATTAATTGTGCAGCAGGGCTCTTAACCATGTCGGTACTGCAACCATCCAACTCCACTCCCGCTGCCCGGCCCGGCCGCAGCCTGGCCGTCCTGGCCTTCGGCCTGGGCAGCTTCTTCGCCGCCTCCAGCGCGCCCACGCCGCTGTACCGGCTCTACCAGCAGGACTGGGGCTTTTCCTCCGGCATGCTGACCCTGGTCTTCGCGGTCTATGCGCTGAGCCTGCTGCTGGCCCTGCTCACCACGGGCGCGCTGTCGGACCACCTGGGCCGCAAGCCCGTGATCCTGGCGGCGCTGGTGCTGGAGATCGTCTCGCTGGCGGTGTTCGCCCGCGCGGGCGACGTGCAGGCCCTGGTGCTGGCGCGCGTGCTGCAGGGCTTTGCCACCGGCATGGCCAGTGCGGCCATGGGCGCGGCGCTGCTGGACCTGCACCGCGAGCGCGGCACGCTGGTGAGCACCATGGCGCCCATGGTCGGCATGGCGGCGGGCATTGTCGTGGCGGGCGAGTTCGCGCAGCTGTGGCGCCAGCAGCTGGGCCTGGTGTTCTGGCTCATGGCGCTGATCTTCGTGGCCGTGGCCGCCGCCATGGCCGTGCTGCCCGAGACGGGCGCGCGCCGCCCCGGCGCACTGGCCGCCATGCGCCCGCGCGTGCGGATTCCGGGCCAGGCCCGGGCCGACTTCATGCGCGTGCTGCCCATGAGCATCACGGTGTGGGCGCTGGGGGGCTTTTACCTGTCGCTGGGCCCGTCGATGATCCGCTCGGTCACGGGCTCGGAGGTCGCCGCCAGCTTTGCCGTGTGCATCAACACGCTGAGCGCCGCCGCCGCCATCTGGACGCTGCGCAGCCGCGCGCCGCGCGCCATGCTGCAGTTCGGCGGCAGCGGACTGCTGGCCGGGGTGGCCCTGCTGCTGGTCGGCGCCCATCTGCAAAGCCTGCCCCTGGTGCTGGGCGCCTCGGTGGTGGCGGGCGCGGGCTTTGGCGTGGGCTTCCAGGGCGCGCTGCGCAGCGTGATCCCGCTGGCCGAGCCGCACGAGCGCGGCGCCCTGATCTCGGCCATCTACATCGCCAGCTACCTGGCGTTCAGCGTGCCGGCCATCGCGGCGGGCATGGCCGCCGCGCGCTTCGGCCTGTTGCCGGTCACCTATGCCTACGGCCTGATGCTGATGCTGTTCGCGGGCCTGGCGCTGGCGGGGACGCGCCAGCCCAGGCCGGTGGCCTGTGCACGGCCTAGATCTGCTCCTTGAGCCAGTCGCTGAACAGTTGCACCTTCCTCGACTGGCGCTGCAGCCTGGGCGTGACCAGGTAGTAGGAGGCGCCGGTGCGCACAGGCAGTCCGAAGGGCGCGACCAAGCGGCCGCCGTTGATGTCGTCGACCAGCAGCGCGGTCTGGCCAATGGCGATGCCCAGGCCATCGGCGGCGGCCTGCCAGGTCAGCACCGAGCTGCTGAAACGCATGGTCTCCACGCCGTCGATCTCGTCCTCGTAACGGCACAGCCGGGCCCAGGTCTGCCAGTCGGCCTTGCGGTAGTGCGAGACCAGCAGCCGCTTGCGCAGCAGGGCCTGGGGATAGGCGATCTCGGGGGCATTGGCATGCAGGAAGGCGGGGCTGCACACGGGCTCGATCACGTCCTCGAACAGGAATTCAGTGTCCACGCCCTGCCAGGCGCCATGGCCCATCTGTATGGCCAGGTCCACATGGTCGCGATCGAAGTCCACGTCCTTGACCGAGTTGGTGATGACCACGGCGATGTCGCCATGGCGGGCGTTGAAGTCCTGCAGCCGCGGAATCAGCCACTTGGCGGCGAAGGTGGTGTAGGTCTGCAGGCGCAGCGTGTTGTCGGAGCCGCTGCGCATGATCTCGTCCGTGGCGCGGCCAATGCCCTCGAAGGCAGGGGCCACGGCGTCGCCATAGCGCTGGCCGGCCAGGGTCAGGTT
The DNA here is from genome assembly GCF_059567865.1 of Delftia sp. BGA-UO-ETr-SB1. NCBI lineage: Bacteria > Pseudomonadati > Pseudomonadota > Betaproteobacteria > Burkholderiales > Comamonadaceae > Delftia > Delftia sp. BGA-UO-ETr-SB1. The sequence goes on from NZ_JCAQOW010000005.1 coordinate 655,422, forward strand.
GATGCCGTGGCGCTCGCGCCGGAACAGTTCCACGCCCAGATAGGTCTGCAGCACGTTCAGCTGCTTGCTCACGGCGGACTGGCTGATGTGCAGCTCCCGCGCCGCCTGGGTGAGATTGCGGGTGCGCGCCACCACTTCGAAGACCTTCAGGGGGTTGAGCGGCGGGATTCTTCCATGCATGCGCGGATTCTAGGATTGCGCCTGCAGCCAGCGGGCCATGAGCAGGTTCACCTCCGGTGCGCATTCGTACTGCACCCAGTGGCCGGCACGCGGCACGATGGTCCAGTCGCGCTCGGCGCGTCCCTGCGCCAGGGATTCGGCGGCCTCCATGGGCTCGGCCGTGACGTCGGCCTCGCCCCAGACCAGCAGCACGGGGCGCCGGTAGCCCTGCAGCAATGCCTGCAGCGCGCTGCCGCGCGAAATGGATTTGCTGCGAAAGCGCGTGGCTTCGCAGGACAGGCCATGCACGCACAGGGCCAGCGCATCCACGGCCTCCGGTCCCGACAGCATGAAGGCCGCCAGGTTCTGCCGCCACGCGGCCTCGCGCGCGGCGAGGTCGTCCACGCGCCAGTCCAGCAGCGGGGCCATCTCGCGGCGCCTGCCGCCGTGGCCGGCAGTGCCCAGCAGCACCAGGCGCTCCACCCGCTGCACGCGCGCTGCCAGCTGGGCTGCCATCGCTGCGCCGAAGGAAAAGCCCGCCAGGAGAACGCCCTGCTCGGGCACCAGCAGGTCCAGGCATTGCTCCAGCGATTGCACCAGGGCCGGCAGGCGTGCGGGGTCATGGGCGGGCAGCGCGAAGTCCTGCGAATCACCGAAGCCCGGCAGATCAGGCACCAGCACGCGGAACTGGCGCGACAGCGCTTCGATGTTGCGCACCCAGTGCATCCACGACCCGTGGCCCCCGTGCAGCAGCACCAGGGGGCGGCCCTGCCCCCATTCACGCCAGTGCAGGTCCACGCCCTCGTCCCCCCAGGTGGCGGCAAGCACATAGTGACGCGCCGTGGAGTCCAGCGCCTGCAGGAGGCTGTGGCGCGGGTTCAGCACGCCTGCAGCACCAGTGCATCGACGGCCACCACGCCCTGCCCTTCGGGCAGGACCATGAGCGGGTTGGCCTCGGCCTCCAGCACGCCCAGCTCGGGACGCAGGGCGAGGCGGGACAGGGCGGCGATGGCATGTGCCAGCGCCTCCAGGTCACCCCGGGGCCTGCCGCGCAGGCCGGAGACGGTCTGCAGCAGCCGGACCTCGGCGACCATTTCCCGGGCGGTTTCCACCGACACGGGGGCCATGCGGATGCTGCGGTCGCGCAACACCTCGGCCCAGATGCCGCCAGCGGCCAGCATGATGACGGGGCCTGCATCGGGGTCGATGCGGTAGCCCACCAGCACCTCGGCCAGGCCCTTGCACATGGGCTGCACCAGCGCCTGGTCGCAGGCCGTGCCCGGCGCATTGCGCGCCAGGTTGGAGCGCAGGGTGGCAAGGGCACCGTCCAGCTCCTGCGCCGTGCCAACGCCCAGTACCACGCCACCGACCTCGGTCTTGTGCGCGATGGCCGGCGAGCACAGCTTGGCCACCACGGGGTAGTCAAACGGCAGGTCCCCGACCGGCCCCTGCAAAGGCAGGCAGGCAAAGGGCGCATGCGGCATCTGCAGCGCGTCGAACAGCGCATAGGCCTGGGCCTCGCTGAGCGCACGGCCCGCGCCCCGCAGCGCAGGGACAGCGGCCACCGGACCCGGAACGCGCCGTGCCAGCACGCTGGCAATGGCGTCGGCGCAGCTCTCCGGCGTGCGAAAGCAGGGAATCTGTGCCTCGGTCAGCGCGGCCAGGGCCTGCGGCGCTTCGGGCACGAGCATGGCCACCAGGGGCTTGGCATGGTCGGCGCTGTCCATGATGGGACGCACCGCCAGGTCCGGCTGATAGCGGGCGGACGAGCCGACGACGGCCACCACCATGTCGATCTCGGGGGCCTGCAGCAGGATGTCCAGCGCCTTCTTCATCACTTCGTAGCGCGTGCCGGCCAGGGTCAGGTCCAGCACGCGACCTGCGCTGCCGGGGATGCCGGCCTCCTTGAGGCGGGCCAGCGTCTCGCCGGCCACGGGCTGCACGGTGATGCCGCGCAGGCCCAGCTGGTCCACCACCATGGCCGCACCGCCGCCCGTGGTGGTGACCACGGCCACGCGCTGGCCGCAGGCAGGGCTGGCGCCGGCCAGGGGCAGCTTGCGCGCCAGCGGGAACACCTCGAACAGCGTCTCCAGCATGTCCACGCGCGCCACGCCCAGGCCCTTGAGGAAGGCATCGGCGATATCGTCCTCGCCCGCCAGCGCGCCCGTGTGCGTGGCTGCCATCTCGGCAGCGGCGCTGGAGCGGCCCAGCTTGTAGGCGATGACGGGCTTGCCGCGCAACGCGGCCTCGCGCGCAAAGGCCTGCAGCGCATCGCCATGGCGCAGGCTCTCCAGGAACAGCACATAGCCTTCTATGCCTGGATCGTCCAGCGTGGCCGCGCAGATCTCGCCCACGCTCAGGTCCACCTCGCTGCCCACAGAGACCAGGCCCGCGAACCCCACGCCGCGCGCCTTGCCGCGCGAGACCAGAGCGCCGATCATGCTGCCGCTGTGCGATGCCACGAAGACCTTGCCGCTGGGCACATCGGGCTCGGCAAAGGCCGCGTTGGCCGTGAGCACCAGGCCGTTGCGCGGATGGACCACGCCCAGGCTGCTGGGCCCCAGGATGCGCAGGCCCGTGGAACGCGCGATCTGCCGCAGTTGCTGCTCGCGTTGCGCGCCTTCGGGGCCCGACTCGGAAAAGCCGCTGGCCAAAATGGTGACCACGCCCACTCCCAGCCGCGCGCATTCGCGCACGGTCTCCAGTACGGTCCCGGTGGGCGAGAGCACGAAGACATGGTCTGGCACCTCGGGCAAGGCGGCCAGGCTGGGCCAGGCGGGCTCGCCCTGCACCTGGCTGCGGTGCGGATTGATGGGGTAGATGGTGCCGGCAAAGCCCGCGCGCCGCAGGAACTGCAGCGGCCGCCCGCCGGTCTTGCCGACGTCGTCGGAGGCACCCACCAGGGCGATGCTTGCAGGCTCCAGCAGGAGCTGGCGCAAGGACCGGCGGGAGGACTGCGTGGCGCCTGAGACAGCGGCGGCGGCAATGGAAGTGGAGGCGTTCATGGTTCGGCTTACTTCTCTATCTTGACTTTCTTGAACTGCTCGGACCAGTGGACCACCTCGGCCTGCAACTGCGCCTTGAATTCGGCGGGCGAATTGCCAATCAGCACCGCGCCCTGCGGGACCAGGGCCTCCTTGAACTCGCGGGACTTCACGGCCCTGGCCACGGCGGCGGCCAGCCGGTCGACGATGGGTTTGGGCGTGCCCGCTGGCGCCAGCAGCCCGTTCCACGAATCGGAGACCATGCCCGGCAGGCCCAGCTCGGCAAACGTGGGCACAGCGGGCAGGCCCGGCAGGCGCACGGGGCCGGCCACGGCCAGCGGACGCACTTTGCCTGCTTCCAGGTTGGGCATGGCGCCAGTGGATGTCATGAACGCGACATCGACCACGCCCGCTATCAGGTCGGTGAGCACGCTGGAGCCGCCCGAATAGGGCACATGCAGCATCTGCAGGCCGGCCAGTTGCTCCAGCCGCAGCGTGGCCATGTGCTGGGAGCCGCCCGCGCCCGTGGTGCCATAGCTGAGCGCACCGGGCCGGGCCCGCGCCAGCGCCTCGAATTCCTTGTAGCTGCGCACGGGCAGTTGGGGGCTGGCCGCCAGCACGCCGGGTGCCGAGGAGATCTTGGAGATGGGCTCGAAGCTCCTGAGCGGGTCGAACTTCTGCCTGGGAAACACAAAGCTGTTCATGGTCAGCGGCGCCGCCGCCACCAGCAGCGTATAGCCGTCGGGCGCAGCCACGGCCACGGTCTCCGAGGCGATGTTGCTGGTGGCACCGGGCTTGTTCTCCACGATGAAGGCACCCTTGAGTTCATCCTGCAGTGCCTTGGCCACCAGGCGCGCCACCACGTCCGTGGGTCCGCCGGCCTGAAAGCCCACGATGATCTTCACGGGCCGCGACGGATATTTGTCCGAGGCCGCTGCCATGCCTGCGCAGCCCATTGCCGCTGCCGCCGCGAGCGCGGCCATCCATGTACGACGATGCATTCCTTGTCTCCTTTTGTAGTGGTGCCGGGTGGTGCCGGTCTTACTGCCGGGGTGCGGGCTGGGAGGCTTTCTGGGAGAAGGTCCGCCCAAAGACGCCCTCGGCGATGCGGTTCCTGAGCACTTCGATGGAGCCGCCGGCGATCATCCAGCCGCGCGTGCGGCGCACGCAGTACTCCACCAGGGCCTCCTGGCTGAAGCCCAGGCCCCCCATGACCTGCATGGCCTCGTTGGACACCTCCCAGCCCGCCAGATTGCAGGCCAGCTTGGCCATGGCCGTGCTTTGCGCGCTGGGCAGGCCATGCTCACCCTCGAGCGCGGCCTTGTAGAGCAGCAGCTGGGCCTGCTCCAGCTTCATCCACATGTCGGCGAACTTCCACTGCAGGCCCTGGAACTCGCACAGCTCGCGTCCGAACTGGCGGCGCACCCGTGCGTGCTCGCGCGCCAGGTTGAAGGCATGCCGGCCCAGCGCCAGCGCGCGCGAGGCATTGCCCAGGCGCTCCACGTTGAAGCCCGATATCTGCTTCTTGAATCCACCCGCGCCCAGCAGCACGTTCTCGCGCGGGATGCGGCAGTTCTCGAAATACAGCTGCGCCCATTGCTCGCCATTCATGAAGGCCGAAGGCTGGCCGACCTCGAAGCCGGGCGTGCCGCGCTCCACCAGCACCGAGCCTATGCCGTCCACGCCCGGCCCGAAGCGCACGTAGACCAGGAACAGGCCGGCTTCGGGGCTGTGCGTGGAGAACACCTTGCTGCCGTTGATCACATAGTGATCGCCCTCCAGCGTGGCCGTGGTCCTCAGCTCGGTCACGGCCGAGCCTGCATCGGGCTCGGTCATGCCCAGAGAAATGAGCTTTTTTCCAGCCAGCAGATCCGGCAGGAAGCGCGCCTTCTGCGCGGCGTCCGCGTACTCCACGAAGGTGCGTATGGGGCCGAAGTTGCCGGCCTGCACGATGTCGGCGCTCTTGGGGCAGACCAGGGCCACCTGCTCGATGGCAAGCACGGCGTGCATGAGCGAGCCGCCCTGCCCGCCGTCGGCCTCGGGAAAGGCAATGCCCAGCAAGCCCTGCTCGGCCAGCAGGCTGGCAGTCTCCCAGGGGTAATGCGGGGAATGCGCACGCTCCAGTGCGCCGGCCGCCAGCTTGTCCTGGGCGAACCGGGCCACGCTGTCGGCGAAAGCCTGGTGTTCTTCGGAAAGGGTGAAATCCATGGTGATCGGAAAGCGGGTTGACGATGGCCTGGATCATTGGCTCCAGCCCGCCGCTCAAGTTCTTCCAATCACGCCTCAAGACATGACAAAAGGATATGTCTATCGCGCCGGCGCACCGCTATCGTGAAAGCCTGCATCCTTGCACCAACCAGCCCCACCCAGCCCCGCCCGCCACCCTCACTCCCAACAAGTCCACGCCATGTATGTCAGCGAAACCCTGGGCCAGTTCGGCGCCCGATTCCAGCAAGCGCCTGTCGAGGCCAGCGTTCTCCACCATGCCCGACGCGCCGTGGTGGACTGGTATGCCGCGCTGATCGCCGGCTACGGCATGGACCCCACGCCCCGGCTGGAACGCGCCATGGCCGAAGACCTGGACCGGGGCGGCGCACGGCTGGCCCTGGGCCGGCGCGCCACCGCCCGGGCGGCGGCGCTGATCAACGGTACGGCCTCGCATGCAGCCGAGGTGGACGACATCTTCAAGCACGCCATCTACCACCCGGGCGCACCCACCATCTCGGCGGCCCTGGCGGTGGCGCAGCAGCAAAGGGCCAGCGGCCTGCAATTGCTGCAGGCCGTGATTGCGGGCTACGAGATCTCCACCCGCATAGGCCAGGTACTGGGACGTGCGCACTACCGCTACTGGCACAACACGGGCACGGTGGGCAGCTTTGGCGCTGCTGCGGCGGCGGCCTGTCTGCTGGGGCTGGATGCGCAGCGCTTCACGCATGCGCTGTGCACGGCGGCCACCTTTGCGGCGGGACTGCAGCAGGCCTTCCAGATGGACTCCATGTCCAAGCCGCTGCACGCCGGTCGCGCGGCCGAGGCCGGCGTCGCCGCAGCACTGATGGCCGGCCAGGGCGTGACGGGATCACTCGATGTCTTCGAAGGCGCCATGGGCCTGGGCACGGCCATGAGCGATGCGCCTGATTGGCAGCCCGTGCTGGCGGACCTGGGCCAGGTCTTCAACATCACTGCCATGACGTTCAAGAACCACGCCTGCTGCGGCCACACCTTCGCGCCCATCGACGGCGCCCTGCATCTGCAGCAGGTGCATGGCTTCGCTGCCGACGACATCGCACAACTGCAGGTTGCCACCTATGGCCCGGCCCTCACCGTGGCCGGCAACCGCGCACCACGCACGGCCGCCGAGGCACGCTTCAGCATTCCCTACGTGGTGGCCCATGCGCTGCGCAGGGGCAGCGTGCGGCTGGCGGCCTTCGACGATACCCATCTGGACGATGCACAGACCCGCGCGCTGATGCAGCGCATCACGCTGGAACGGCACCCCGAGCTGGACCGCCAGTTCCCGGCGCAACGCGCCGCGCAGGTCCGCATCACCCTGCGCGACGGCAGTGTGCATGCCTGGCTGCAGCCCACGCGCAAGGGCGATCCCGACATGCCGCTCAGCGACGCCGATCTGCAGACCAAGCTGGCCGAGCTGGCCGGACCCGTGCTGGGCGCGGACCGGCTGCGGCAGGTGACCGAGCGGCTGTGGACGCTGGATCAGGCCGCAGACCTCGATGGCTTGTGACGCGGAGCCTGCGCCTGCTCAGCCGGGCCAGGCCGAATGGCGGATCACGCTGCAGAAGTTCATCGGCCTGAAAGCCGGCTCCTTGTCCGCCAGCACATCGGCCTTCACGTTGCCGAAGGTGGTCTGGGGCTTGTGCCGGATGCCGTCGTAGAAGGCCTGGATGATCTCCTCCTTGAAGCGCGGACCGCGCGGATGGGCCTGCACGATGGCCTCGCGCTGGGCATCGGCGTAGTCACCGTAGGTCAGTCCCAGCACATCCATCTCCACCCCGGCCGTCACCAGGGCGATGACGGGATGCATGAACTCGGGAATGCCGGGCGTCGTGTGCAGGGCAATGGCCGTCCAGACCAGATCGATGTCCTGCGCGGCGATTCCGTGGCCCCGCAGAAATTCGCGGGCTGCGTTGGCGCCATCCACCTCGAAGCGGCAGCAATCGCTGCTGTGCCGGTGCGTGAGGCCCATGTCGTGGAACATGCAGCCGCAGTACAGCAGCTCGGGGTCGAACGCCAGGCCACGCCTGGCGCCCGCGAGGGCGCCGAAGTAGTAGACGCGGCTGGAATGGTGGAACAGCAGCGGCGATGCCGTGTCACGGACCAGTTCCGTGACCTCGCGCGCAAGCCGGCTGTCGGGGATGCGGATTCCGTCGATATCGAGACGCATGGGTGGCTCCTTTCAAAGTGCTCGATTCGATTCTGGGGATACACTGCCACGTCATCAATCGACGCATACCGTCGATTTCTGCCATTTCACGCGCGATGCGGACACCGGGGCTTTTCCATGACAAGAACGATTGCGATCCTTGCGCTGCAAGGCGTCCAGCTGCTGGATGTCTCGGGACCGCTGGACGTGTTCGCGCAGGCCAACGCAGAACTGGGCCGCCCCTTCTATGCGCTGAAGGTGGTGGGCCGCGACCATGCGCCCATCCACAGCTCGTCGGGCGTGCGTCTGGTGCCCGACTGGGCCATGGGAGATGCGCTACCCCGGCTGGACACGCTGCTGGTCGCAGGTGCCCCCCATGCCATGGACATGCTGCTGGGCGAGCCCACGCTGCAATGGCTGCGCACCATGGCCAGGCAGTCCAGGCGCTTCGGATCGGTGTGCTCGGGCGCGCTGTTCCTGGCGGCCGCCGGCCTGCTCGACGGCCGGCGGGTGACCACGCACTGGGCCGTGGCCGACACGCTCAGGCACGCCCATCCACGTACCACCGTGCTGGACGACGCGCTGCATGTGCGCGATGGCAAGCTGCGCACCTCGGCCGGGGTCACGGCAGGCCTGGACCTGGCCCTTTCGCTGGTGGAGGAGGACTGCGGGCGCGAAGTGGCGGCCCGCGTGGCTTCGCAGCTGGTGATGTTCTTCAAGCGTCCCGGCGGCCAGCTGCAGTTCAGCCGCAAGGGCCATGCGGGACCGGCTGGCCGCTCTGCGCTGCAGGAAATACAGCGCTGGGCCGTGGCGCATCCCGCGCAGGACCTCTCGGTGCGTGCGCTGGCTGAGCGCGCCGGTCTCAGCGCGCGGCATTTCGCGCGGCTGTTCCAGGCGGAAGTCGGCGTGACACCAGCCGCCTGGGTGGAAACCATGCGCGTGTCCGCAGCCCGTGAACTGCTGGAGGCCGGCCATGACGCGCCCAAGCAGATCGCGGCGCAGTGCGGCTTTGCCAACGCGGACACCCTGCGCCGCAGTTTTTCCAAGCACCTGGGCATTTCTCCAGCCATGTACCGGCGTCACCAGGGCGCGGCCCCCGAAATCCCGGGCAGAGAAAAATAAAAACATAGCAGCCAGTCTTTGCCTTATCTAACGATGAAGGCAAAAACAAGGTCTGAATCCAGGCCAAGGCGCAAAAAAAATCCAGCCGAACTTGCAGGATCGGCAAGGCTTGTTCGGCATACGGGGAGTCACACCACTTTTCCCAGCCCCATGCCCTGCCCCCACCCCCACCAGCCCCAGGACGGCCTTGCAGCCGCCCGGGGCTGGCCTGCGTCCATGGGGGTGGCTGGGGTGGCAGCGGTGCTGGGGGTGGCGATGCTGGTTGCCACGGCAACGGACTGCGTCCATGCGGCGCCGTCCGCCCAGGCCGGCCAGGCAGCCCAGCGCAGCTTTTCGATTGCGGCCGGCCCGCTCACGCATGTGATCGCGCAGTACGCCAACCAGGCTGGCGTTGCGCTGTCGTTTGATGCCGCGCAGCTGGGCCGGCTGCAGTCCCCGGGGCTGCAGGGCAGCTATGGCGTGGAAGACGGTTTTGCCAGGCTGCTGCAGGGCACGGCGCTGCAGGCCGTGCGCGAGTCCAGCGGCGTCTATACGCTGCGGCCGCTGCCAGCGGCGGCCTCGGGCATCGGCGGGCAGACGCTGGGCACGGTCACGGTCCGGGCCACGGCGCCGGCCAGTGCCACGACCGAGGCATCGGACAGCTACGCGGCCAGCCTGGTCACGGGCTACAAGGGGCTTCAGTCGGTGCGCGACATCCCGCAGCCCGTGACCGTGCTCACGCGCCAGTGGCTGGACGAGCAGGCCCTGCCCGACCTGCATGCCGTGCTGCAGCACACGCCGGGCGTGACGGTGGAGTACATCGACAGCGAGCGCATCGCCTATTACTCGCGCGGCTACCAGATCGATTCGCTGCAGGTGGACGGGCTCAATGTGAACCAGGTGGCCTCGGCCTCCACCTTCATCCAGCCCGATACGGCCATGCTGGACCGCGTTGAGGTGCTGCGCGGCGCCACGGGCCTGCTGCGTGGCGCGGGCTCGCCCTCGGCCATGGTGAACATGGTGCGCAAGCGGCCCACGGCGCAATGGCAGGGCTCGGCCGCGCTGACGCTGGGCTCCTGGGAACGCCAGCGCATGGAGGCCGACCTGTCCGGTACTCTGAACGCAGCCGGCACGCTGCGCGGCCGGCTGGTGGCGCTGGCGGACGACAAGGCATCGTTCCAGACCGCGCGCAAGGAAAAGCGCCTGGGCCTGTACGGCGTGCTGGAGGCGGACCTGGGGCCGCGCACCACGCTCACGGCCGGCCTGCAGCACACGGACCTGCAGGCCACGGGCTCCTGGGGCGGCCTGCCCGCCGCCGCCGATGGCAGCCAGCTCGGCCTGCCGCGCAGCACCTACCTGGGCACGCCCTGGAATACCTGGAATCGCCACAACCAGCAGGCCTTTGCCGAGCTGGAGCACCGGCTGGACAGCGGCTGGCAACTGAAGGCCCAGGCGGCGCACACGCGCTTTCGGTCGGACGGGTTCAAGCAGACTTCGTTTTCCAGGGCCAGCGACAGCAATCCCTACCTGTTCGACGTGAGCACCTCCATCTATGGCGGCGACGGCAGCACGCAGAACGCGCTGAGCCTGCTGGCCAGCGGCCCCTTCGAGGCCCTGGGCCGCAGGCACGAGCTGTCGCTGGGCGCCGACTTGCAGCGCATCCGCAGCACGGGCGCCACGGGCTACTGGGGCGTGAGCCCGCTGCGCAATGTGGATATCCGCGGCTGGAATCCGTACACCAGCTACCCCGAGCCGTTCTACAGCGAGGGCAACGGCAACGCCTATTCATCGCCCGTGTCCCACATCCACCAGTACGGCGGATTCGCGCGGGCCCGGCTGTCGCTGACCGACTCGCTCACCGCCATTGCCGGCGCGCGCCTGAGCTGGTGGAGCTATCTCGAACCCGGCAATGCCCAAAGCGGCTACAGCGTGCGCCGCGAGCTGACGCCCTATGCGGGCCTGGTGCATGCGCTGTCGGACACGCTCGACGCCTATGCCAGCTACAGCGAGATCTTCAGCCCCCAGGACAAGAAGGCCGCCAACGGCAGCATCCTGGCGCCCGCCCGGGGCGAGGACCTGGAGGCCGGGCTCAAGGGCAGTTTCATGGACGGCCGGCTGCAGGCCAGCGTGTCGGTGTTCCGCATCCAGCGCGTGGGCAGCGCCATGCAGGACACGGCATCGGCCATGCCCTGCCTGCCGTACTACCCGACCAGCCACTGCTTCATGGCCGGCGGCAAGAGCCGCAGCCAGGGCTGGGAGCTGGAGCTGTCCGGCGAGCCCGCGCCAGGCTGGCAGGTGCTGGCCGGCTACACCTACACCCAGGCCAGGTACCTGCGCGACGCCTCCGAGGCCAACGTGGGCCAGCCGCTGCGGCCCGTGGACCCGCGCCATGCGCTGCGCCTGTTTGCCAGCCACCGCTTCAAGGGGCCCTTGCAGGGATGGACCGCAGGCGCCGGCGTGCGGCTGCAAAGCGATGCCTACGCCAGCGTGGGCGATGTCACCACCCGCCAGGGTGGCTATGCGCTTTTTGACGCGCTGCTGGCCTACCGCCTGGACGACACCTACTCGCTGCAGCTGAACGTGAGCAACCTGCTGGACAAGCGCTACTACGCCAAGTTCTCGCCCAACACCACCTACTTCAACAACTACTACGGCGATCCGCGCAACGTCACGGTGTCGCTGCGCGCGCGCTTCTAGGGCCACGGCCGGCCTGCCCTCTTATCCCGACTTTTCCTCCCGGCTTTTCTTCCCGGTTTTTCTTCACGGTTTTTCCTCCCGCCTTTTCCAACCTTTGCACATGACTGCCATGACGCACCACAGCACTCCTGCGGACTTCCGCTTCGCTCCCCATCCCCTCACGCGCCTGATCCGCCAATGCCTGGGCGCCGGCCTGGCCCTGGCCGCCGTGGGCGTGGCGGCCCAGACGGCCGAGGGCCCGGCCCTCAAGGAGGTGACGGTGAGCGACCAGGCCGAGGCCATTGGCGGACTGCAAAAGACCTATGCCGGCGGCCAGATCGCGCGCGGCGGCGACCTGGGCATCCTGGGCAAGACCGACCAGATGAACGTGCCCTTCAGCACGACCAACTACACCTCGGAGCTGATCGAGAACCAGCAGGCGCTGACCATCGCCGACGTGGTGATGAACGACGCCTCGGTGCGCACCCTGCAGGCGCGCGGCGGCTATGGCGACGACTTCCAGGTGCGGGGCTTTTCCCTGTCCATGCGCGATGTGTCGGTGAACGGCCTGTACGGCCTGTCGCCCTCCACGCGCCTGCCGCTGGAGGTGATCGAGCGCGTGGAAGTGCTCAAGGGCCCCGGCTCGCTGACCAATGGCGTGGGTCCCAGCGGCAGCATCGGCGGCAGCATCAACGTGGTGACCAAGCGCGCGGGCGACGTGCCGCTGAACCGCCTGACCGCCACCTACATGGGCAAGGCCCAGTTCGGCACCCACCTGGACGTGGGCCGCCGCTTTGGCGAAGACAACCAGTGGGGCGTGCGCGTGAATGGCGTGTGGCGCAACGGCGAAGGCAATATCGACGGCGGCCGCCAGCGCCTGGGCCTGGCATCGGTCGGCCTGGACTACGAAGGCCAGGGCCTGCGCTGGTCGCTGGACGCGCTGACCACCAGCGGCAAGACCACGGAATTCCGCCCGCAAAGCGCCTTCCTGGCCGGCATCACCCAGGTGCCCGCCGTGCCCGACAGCCGCACCAACTTCAACCCGGGCACGGAGCTGCTGGACAAGGCCAAGACCGTGATCTCGCGCGTGGAATACGACATCAACGCCAACACCTCCGTCTACGGCGGCGTGGGCTACAGCGATGTGTCCAGCGACCAGAGCTTTCCCACGGCCGTGCAGCGCATCGACTCGCTGGGCAACTTCACGGTGCGCAACGGCTTCTACGACGAGTTCAACAAGACCACCTCGGCCGACGTGGGCCTGCGCACGCGCTTCAAGACCGGCGCCATCGGCCACACCGTGGTGGCCGCGGCCAACTACATGGACCGCGAGAGCGGCTACTTCTACCAGCTGACCACCAAAGCCGTCCCCTCCAACATCTACAACCCCGCGCCCCTGCCGGCCATCGACTTCGTGCGCGGCGCGCCCACGAAGAACGCCGAGCTGACGCAGCACAGCCTGGCGCTGGCCGACACCATGGCGCTGTTCAGCGACCGCGTGCTGGTGACCGTGGGCCTGCGCGACCAGACCATCGACCAGAAGAACGCCAGCGGCACCACGCTGTACAAGGCCAGCGCCGTGACGCCGCTGGCCGGCGTGGTGTTCAAGCCGCAGAACAATGTCTCGGTCTACGCCAACTACACGGCTGGCCTGTCGGCAGGCGGCACGGCCGGGCCCAACACGGCCAATGCCGGCCAGGTGTTCGCGCCGCAGAAGTCCAAGCAGTACGAAGTGGGCGTGAAGGTGGACTGGGGCCGCATGACCACGCAGGCCGCGCTCTACCAGATCCAGCGCCCGGGCTCCATGACCGACCCGGTGACCAATGTCTACAGCTTCGGCGGCGAGACGCGCAACCGCGGCCTGGAGCTGACCGCCTACGGCGAGATCCACAAGGGCCTGCGCCTGCTGGCCAGCGCGGCCTTCAACAACGCCAAGCTCTCGCGCACGGCAGGCGGCGTGAACCAGGGCAACGATGCCAATGGCGTGCCCGAGCGCACCTTCAACCTGGGCCTGGACTGGGATACGCCCTGGGTGGAGGGCCTGAGCCTGAACGGCCGCGTGATCCACACCTCGTCCATGTACTACGACGCGGCCAACATCTTGCGCATGCCCGGCTGGACACGCCTGGACCTGGGCGCACGCCTGCGCACCCACGTGGCCGGCAAGCCGGTGGTGCTGCGCGCCAGCCTGGAGAACGTCAGCAACAAGAGCTACTGGGTGACTGCCGCCGGCTACACCACCACGGGCGCGCCGCGCACGCTGATGCTGTCGGCACAAGTGGACTTCTAAGCCCCCGGCCACCGGCAACCGCCCCGCCCCCGGCATGGCGCCGGGGGCGGGGTGATGGCGGGGGCCGCAGGCCCCCTTCTGTCAGAGAAAAAACACCCCATGCAAAGCCACACGATCAAGACCTGGGCCTGGTTGCACAAATGGAGCAGCCTGGTCTGCACCGTCTTCATGCTGCTGCTGTGCCTGACCGGCCTTCCGCTGATCTTCCACCACGAAATCGGCCACCTGCTGGGCACCGAGGTGGAGGCCCCGCCCATGCCCCAGGGCACGCCCCATGCCAGCCTGGACAAGGTGCTGGAGGTGGCCCGTGCCCAGCACCCGGACCGCGTGGTGCAGTTCGTCTCCAAGTCCGACGACACCGATGACCTCTGGTTCGTCACCATGACGCCCACGCCGGCGCCCACGGACGATTTCCGTTCGGTGGTGGTCGATGCGCGCACGGCCGAGCTGCTGGCCCAGCCGCGCTTCGACCAGGGCTTCATGTGGGTCATGTTCAAGCTGCACGTGGACCTGTTCGCGGGGCTGCCGGGCAAGCTGTTCCTGGGCTTCATGGGGCTGCTGCTGCTGATCGCCATCGTCAGCGGCGTGGTGCTGTACGCACCCTTCATGCGCAAGCTCGATTTCGGCACCGTGCGCCGCACGCGCCAGCCGCGCCTGAAGTGGCTGGACCTGCACAACCTGCTGGGCATCGTCACGCTGGTGTGGCTGTTCGTGGTGGGCGCCACCGGCATGATCAATACCTGGGCCGACCTGCTGATCAAGTACTGGCAGCATGACCAGCTCAGCAGCGTGCTGGCGCCCTACCAGGGCCAGGACACGGTGCCGGTGGCGGAGCGCGCCTCGCTGCAGCAATCGCTGCAGGCCGCCCAGCAGCAGGTGCCGGGCACCAAGCTGTACTTCATCGCCTTCCCCGGCACCACGTTCTCCAGCCCGCACCACCACACCTTCTTCCTGCGCGGCAACGAGCCCCTGACCTCGCGCCTGTTCCTGCCCGTGCTGGTGGACGCCAAGACCGCCCAGGTCACGGCCGCGCCCGCCCTGCCCTGGTATCTGACGGCGCTGCTGGTGTCCCAGCCGCTGCACTTCGGCGACTACGGCGGGCGGGCCATGCAGATCCTCTGGGCGCTGCTGGACATCGCCAGCATCATCGTGCTGGGCACGGGCCTGTACCTGTGGGTCAAAAAGGGCAAGAGCGTGCCGGCCCCGCAGCCCGCGCCGCGCGGCAAGGAGGTCTCGGCATGAGCGGCGCGCAACATCGGGGCTTTCTCGCCCTCTGGGGCTGGCCCATCGCACTGGGCGTGCTGACGGCCATCGGCCTGGTCTCGGCCCTGTTCAGCGACGGCGGCTTTGGCGACATGCTGGCCGGCGTCTGCCTGGCCATTCCCACGGCGGCGGGAATCTGGCACGGCTGGGTGCGGCGCAGCCCGCCGCAATGACGACGGGATGACGGAATGGCGGGCGCGGTGTCAGCCGCGCCGGGGCCGCTGGCCCGCGCCGTCCAGCATACCCAGCAGGGCCGCGCCCAGTTGCCGCCAGGCATCGGTGGCGCCGGCCCAGTCGCTGGCCAGGCAGGCCTGCTCCAGCGTCTGCGCCAGGCCGCTGGCCTGCTCGTGCCCCAGCAGGCGCAGCACGCTTTTGAGGTTGTGCGCCAGCCGGCGCAGCGCCGCGGCATCACGCGCGGCCAGCAGGTTTTCGCCCAGCGCCACATCGTCGGGCAACTGCGCAAGACAGCTGGCGCGGTAGCTGTGGAACAGGGCGGCATCGCCGCCGAAGTAGCTGGAGACGGCGGCCGGGCCACCATCCGCCGGCATATCCGCAGGCATATCCGACGGCATATCCACCGGCACATCCGCACCGGCAGCCTGCAAGCTGGCTGGCGCGGGAGAGCCGGCCGGTTGCGCCGCCAGCACCGATTCCACGCAGTCCACCAGTTGCGCCACCGACACGGGCTTGCGCAGCACGCCCCAGACCTGCAGTTGCTCCAGGCGCAGCGCCACGTCGGCCCGCACGCCGGCGCTGAAGACCACGGCGCTGCAGCCGGCCTGCGGAGAGCTGCGCAGCCATTCGATGAGCTCGACCCCGGAGGCGCCTGGCAGCATCAGGTCGGTGATCAGCAGGGCAAAGGGCTGGCTCTGCAGCAGGCTCTGCGCCTGCTCCGCACTCGCGCAGGACACCAGGGTGAGGGGCATGCCCTCCAGCGCCAGCGTGACGAATCGCGCAATCGAGGCATCGTCCTCCACCAGCAGGACCGCAGGATGGGCCGGATTCACGCTGCCTGCCTGCCCAGCAGCTCGCCCAGCGCCTCGGGCAGCTCCTGCACGAGCTGGGGTTTGTGGATCACGCGCGCGCCGCCCAGCGCAAAGGCGTAGGCCTCGCGCTCTGCCGCATCCAGCGAGGTGACCACCAGCAGCTTGCAGCGCGCGAACTGCTCATGCGTGCGCAAGGTGGTGATGAGGGCGGCGCCGTCGATGTCGGGCAGCAGGATGTCCACCAGCAGCACGTCGGGCTGGATCTGCCCGTACAGCGCCATGCCGGTGATCCCGTCGTGCGCCACGTGCAGCTGCACGTCGGGAAAGTGGCGCTGCACCAGCAGGCGCACCAGGTTCTGGAAGTGCACGGAGTCCTCGATCAGCAGCACGCGCGGGCCCGTGCCGGCCTGCGCGGGAGCGGGCGCCGGGGCCGCAGCCGGCGCCCCGGACGTGGTGGCCGCATCGCCCTGCCTGCCGCGCCAGCGCTCCACAGAGGCGCGCGTGATGCGCCGGTGCCCCCCGGGGGTCTTCCAGGCCTCCAGATCGCCGCGATCGACCATGAGCTGAACCGACCGCACCGCCATGCCCAGCAGCTTGGCCACCTCAGCGGTCGTGTAGTGCGGAATTTGGCCTGGTGGGGTGCTGTTCTCGGACATGGCAGCAATTTTGCATCAAATACGATTAAAAAATTCAATACAAATTTGATGAATTTGATATTTATGATTGAATCCAACGCAGAACCCTTCAACTGCGTTGCGAAAGGCCCGCCATGAAGAAGATACTGATCGCCGAAGACCAAGCCGACATCCGCAAGCTGTTGCGCATGACGCTGGAGTCCAGCGCATACGAAGTCATGGAGGCGCCGACCGGTGACGAAGCCTGGGCCCTGGCCCAGCGCAGCCAGCCCGACGTCGTGCTGCTGGACATGATGATGCCGGGGACGCTGGACGGCCTGGAGGTGTGCTGCCGCATCAAGACCTCCTACGACCTGCGGCACACGCGGGTGATCCTGCTGACGGCCCGGGGCAGTGCGCAGGACCGCGAGGCGGGCTTCAATGCCGGTGCCGACGAATACCTGCTCAAGCCCTTCAGCCCGAACCGGCTGCTGGAGACCCTGGCCAGTCTTTACAGGAGCGACTGATGACGATGCACACGCAGGCCGCCGCGGGCCGATGGCAGATACCGTCCGGGAACGCCGCGCGCCTGTCCGCGCTGGTGCGGGCCGCCGTGCAGGCCGTTGTGCTGCCCGTTGTGCTGCCCGTTGTACAGGCGCTGCTGCTGGCACTGGTTCCGGTCTGGGTGGCGGTGCTGGCCATGGGGCCTGGCGCAGCAGGGGCCGGCGAGGTGCTGGACCGCGTGGCCAGCAGCCACACGCTGAAGGTCTGCATCTGGCCCGACTACTACGGCATTACCTACCGTGACGCACGCACGGGCAGGCTCACGGGCATCGACGCGGAGCTCTCGGCAGAGCTTGCCAAGGACCTGGGCGCGCGGCTGCAGCATGTGGACTCGTCCTTCTCGCGGCTGGTGCCCGACCTGCTGGAGTCGCGCTGCGACGTGGCCATGTTCGCCGTCGGCATCCTGCCGCAGCGCCAGCAGCAGCTGCGCTTCACCCAGCCCTACCTGAGCAGCGATATCTACGGCATCACCACCAAGAGCAACCCCGCCGTGCGCAGCTGGGCCGACATCGACCAGCCCGGCGTGCAGGTGGCCGTGCAGCGCGGCACCTTCATGGAGCCGGTCATGCGCGAGTCGCTCAAGCATGCGCACCTGGTGCTGGTGGAGCCGCCGCAAACCCGCGAAAAGGAACTCATGGCCGGGCGCGTGGACGTGTTCATGACCGACTACCCATACAGCCGCAAGCTGCTGGACAGCTCGGACTGGGTGCAGCTGATCGCGCCGCCCCAGCCCTTCCATGTGCTGCCCTACGGCTATGCGGCCAGCCCTGCCGACGCCCAGTGGCTGGCGCGCCTGAACCAGTTCGTCTCGGACATCAAGCGCGACGGCCGCCTGGCCAGGGCCGCGCGCCACAACGGCCTGACCGCCATCGTCGCGCCCTGAAACTTCCGATGGAGCACCTTCATCATGTCTGAACGAGCTGCCGCGCATCATTTTCTCGGAGCCCGGCGCAGTGCCCACATCAAGGCGCTGGTGCTGACCTTTGCACTGTGCGTGCTCGCCGGACTGGTGCTCTTCGTCTGGAGCCAGCTGCATGCCGATGCGGACCAGAGCAAGTCCCAGGCCTCGCTGCTGGCCCGCGTGCTGGAGGACCAGACGGCCAAGACCTTCGAGAACACCGAAATGGCCCTGGCCAGCCTGGCGCACAACCCGGCCATCGTGGCCGCAGGCAGTGGGCGCGGCACGCGCGAGGCCGCCATGGCCCTGCTGATCGCCCAGTTGCCCTACCTGCGCAGCATGGCGCTGATCGACGACAAGGGCCTCATCCTGGCCAGCACCCAGGCCGGGGAGGCCGGCCAGCAGATCAACACGCAGGATCTGCTGCACGACAAGGCGGCCGTCCTCATCCCCGGCAAGCCCCAGCTGGGCCGGCTAGTGCCCGGCCGCAGCCTGTCGTCGCTGGCGCCACGTGCGCATCCGACGCCGCGCGGCGTGTCCTTCCTGCCGCAATTGCTGGCCTTCCACCAGGACAACGGCATGCCCGCCGTGCTGGTGGCCCTGATCAATCCCGACGCCGTGGCCAATTTCTACCAGTCCACGCTGGAGACCCTCAGCTACGAGGCCGTGCTGCTGACCTATGACGGCCGGCCCCTGGCCAGCACCAATGAGGGCACGGGCGTGCAGGCGGCCGCCGCGCTGCAGACGCCGCTGTTCCAGGAATGGCTGCCGCACAGCGAATTCGGCTCCTACATCGGCGCGGGCATGCTGGGGCGCCACCAGATCGTGTCGTTCCGCACCGTGCGCAACTGGCCGCTGCTGCTGGTGGTGGAGGAGCCCTACGCGGCCATGGTGGCGCGCTGGCGGGACAACGCCTTTGCCTTCTTCGTGGCCGGCGTGGCCCTGCTGGCCCTGGTGCTGGGACTGAGCTGGTCGGTGCTCAAGACCCGCAGGGTCCAGAAGTCGGCACTGCAGGCCATGGAGCAGGCACAGGCGCGCCTGGCGCGCAGCGAGCATGAGATGGCCGTGCTCATGCGCAGCGTGCAGGAGCTGATCTTTCGCACCGACAGCCAGGGACTGCTGACCTTCGTGAACGCGCGCTGGGAGCAGCTGACCGGCCAGCCCAGCGCCGAGGCCGTGGGCCAGCCGCTGGAGAACATCGTGGACGGCTCGTACCTGGCGCAGATCCAGGCCCTGCTCGATCCCCTGGCCCGGCTGGCACCGCGAAACTGCCAGGCCATGTTCCGCCTGCCGGGCAACCGGGAGATGCTCTGCGACATCGCCGTGGTTCCCCTGCTGCGCGACGGCCGGCTGGTGGGCTTTGCCGGCAGCGCCGTGGACGTGACCGCCCGCTGGAAGGCCCAGCAGGAGCTGCAGACCCAGCTGGCCTTCCAGCATCTGCTGTTCGAGACCACGCCCCTGCCCATGCTGGTCACCGACGCGGACCAGCGCGTGGCCCTGGTCAACAAGGCCTGGGAGGACTTCTTCGGCCGGGGCCGCTACGCCGTGCTCGGCCACGAGATCAAGGGCCTGCACGCGCGCGACGATGCCCTGCTGCAGATGCGCAGCAATCAGGTCGTGATGCGCTCGGGCCAGCGCATGATGGTGGAGGCCCGGCTGCCCCATGTGGACGGCAGCTACCGCGATGTGCAGATCTCCAAGGCAGCCGTCAAGAATGCCCAGGGCCAGATCACCGGCGTGCTCAGCATTTTTGTGGACGTGAGCGAATTCCGCGCAGCCGAGCATGCCACCCGCGAAGCCCGCGACGCGGCCGAAGAGGCCTTCCGCGTGAAATCGGAATTCGTGGCCAACATGAGCCACGAGCTGCGCACCCCGCTGCAGTCCATCATGGGCTTTGCCGAGCTCGGCGGCCTGCGCTCGCGCGGCAATCCCGCCATGGCCGACATGTTCAACGACATCCACGAGGCGGGCATACGCATGCTGGCCCTGGTCAACGACCTGCTGGACGTGGCCAAGCTGGAAAGCGCCGTGGGCACCATCCACGTGGAGCGCACCGACCTCAGGAGCCTGATCCGGCCCGTGGTGCGCGAGCTGGAGCCGCAGCAGCAGCAAAAGCTGATCGACCTGCGGCTGGAGCTCGACGACACGCCGCTGATCGCCAAGGCCGACCCCGTGCGCTTCCAGCAGGTGGTGCGCAATGTGCTGGCCAATGCCATCAAGTTCTCGCCCATCGGCGGGCGCATCGATGTGCAGGGCCGCATCGATGAGCAGGGCGATATCTGCATCGCCGTCTCCGACCAGGGGCCGGGCATTCCGCCGCAGGAACTGGACAAGATCTTCCAGCCCTTCGTGCAGTCCAGCAAAACCCGCAACGGCTCGGGCGGCACCGGCCTGGGCCTGGCCATCTGCCGCAAGATCATCGACGCCATGGACGGCACCATCGCCGCCAGCAACCGCTCCGAAGGCGGGTCGCTGTTTCGCATCACCCTGCCCTGCCGCACCGGCGCATCGGAGACGCGGCCGGCGGAGTTGCTGTAGCGGAGCCAGACAGGGCAGAGCGCGCGTGGGCATTCGGCAACAAATGAGAAAAAGTCTCATTTAGAATGCCGCAACCCTGCTCCCTGAACCTGCCGGTCGGCACGCCCGGCCTCCATTCCCGTTCGTATGACACGCCATCCGACTCCCGCAGCCTGGCTGGGCCTGGACCTGCGCTGGGCCTACGGCAGCCTGCTGCCCGCCATCTGGCGCAGCACGCGCTGCATCCACCGTGCGCAGGATGTGCTGCATGACGCCTTCGTGCGCTACGCCCTCAGCGGCAGGCATGAAGGCATCGCCCAACCGCACGCCTATCTGCGCGTGGTGGCGCGTACCGTGCTCGCGGACCAGATGGCGCATGAACGCCGCTTCGTGCCCCTGCCCGACCTGGCAGGCGAGCCGGACTCCACGGCCCCCGGCAGGCGCGCGGACGCCATCGCCGTGCAGGAAGCATTCACCGCGCCTTCCGCCGAGGTGCTGGCCGATCTGCAGCAGCGCCTGGCCGCTGCGCAGCGGGTCATCGAAGGGCTTCCCCCGCGCTGCCGCGAGGTGTTCTGGCTGTGCAAGGTGGAAGGCCATTCCCAGCCCAGGATTGCCGCCACGCTGGGCATCAGCCTGAACATGGTGGAGCGCCACCTGATGCGCGCCCTGCTGGACCTGCGCGCCGCGCGCGAGCTGCTCACGCCATGACCACGCCGCGCGAAGAGGCGGCGCGCTGGTTCATACGCATGCACCGGGATGCGGGAGCGCAGCCCGGCGCCGCCGACGCCGCCGCCTGGCGCACCTGGATGGACGCCGACCCGCGCCACGCCGCCGAATACGCCGCCTTCGAGGCGCTGTGGCAGGACTTCGACTCCACGCCCCGCACCGAGGCCCTGGCCACGGCCGTGAACACCGCCGCACGCCAGCGCCGCAACACGCGCCGCGCAGCCATCACCCGCGGCGTGCTGGGCGTTGCCGGCCTGGGCACGGCTGGCCTGCTGGCATGGCGCGGCTGGCTTGAATGGCAGGACGCCACCGTGTTCGCCCTGGCCCGCGACAGTGCGATTGGCGAACGCATCGTGCTGAACCTGCCCGACGCCAGCGTGCTGACCCTGGGACCGGCCAGCCGCATCGCCACGCGCTACACGCGCCGCCAGCGCGCCGTGGTGCTGGAGCAGGGCGAGGCCCTGTTCGACGTGGCCAGGGATGCAGACCGCCACTTCACCATCGACGCAGGCCAGGCGCGCATCACCGTGCTGGGCACGCGCTTCACCGTCAACCGCCTGCCGGGCCTGGTGCGGGTGAGCGTGGAGCATGGCACGGTGCGTTTGGCGGTGAAAGGTGCTGAAGGAGCACCGTTCTTGCTGCTGCAGGCGGGCGAAGTGGGGGAACTGCCGGACGAAAGCGCCGGTGCCGCCCCCGGTGCCGATGGCGCCCACGCCAGCCCCCTCCCCCGTCGCGTGCAGCGCGATGCGCGCGACAGCTTCTCGTCCATCGAACGCGGCCTCATCGTCTTCGACAACGCCGGGCTGGGCGAGATCGCGGCCACGCTGTCGCGCTGGCGCCGCCAGCCCGTGCGTGCGGCCGTAGCCGACGGCACGGGCGGGCCGCGCATCACGGCCGCCGTGCAGCGCGCCGATGTGGAGAGCTTCCTGGACGCGCTGCCGCGCATCGCCGCCGTGCGCGTGCAGG
The DNA here is from genome assembly GCF_059567865.1 of Delftia sp. BGA-UO-ETr-SB1. Taxonomy (NCBI): domain Bacteria; kingdom Pseudomonadati; phylum Pseudomonadota; class Betaproteobacteria; order Burkholderiales; family Comamonadaceae; genus Delftia; species Delftia sp. BGA-UO-ETr-SB1. Next base: position 677,544 of record NZ_JCAQOW010000005.1, read on the forward strand.
AGCGCGACGGCGCCACCTGGCTGGCCCCGCGCAGCACGGCGCCGGAAAAAATCCGGAAAAACTGAAAAAAAGCGGCCAACACACATCAGGGATCCGGCGGGCTGCCCCGTCATACAGGCGAGCACAACCGATTTCCAGGAGAACGTTCCCGCCATGCCCGCCCGCCCTCTTTCCTCCCGCCCGGCACGCGCCTGCCTGTCCCTGCTCGCCTGCGCGGCGGCACTGGCCTGCACGCCAGCCCTGGCCGCCCCTGCCGACATCGACCTGCCGGCCCAGCCGCTGTCCGACGCCATCAAGGCCCTGGCCCGCGCCACCGGCACCAGCATCGCGGCCGACAGCGCCCTGCTGGCAGGCAAGACCGCGCCCGCCGTCCAGGGCCGCCTGGAGCCGGCCGAGGCACTGCAGCGCCTGCTGGCCGGCAGCGGGCTGCAAGCCTCTGCCCAACCCCAGGGCGGCTGGCTGCTGCGCCCCGCCCCGGCGCGCCCGCAGACCGCGCTGGACGAAGTGCGGGTGACGGCCACGGCCCTGCGCGACGGCCGCACGGAAGGCACGGGCAGCTACCGGGCGCCCTATGCCAGCGCGGCCACCAAGATCGAGCTGACGGCGCGGGAGACGCCGCAGTCCGTGTCCGTGATCTCGCGCGCGCAGCTCGATGACCAGAACTTCGTGGAGCTCACCGAAGCCGCCAAGGTGGTGCCCGGCATCGTCGTGCGCCGGCAAAGCAGCACGGGCGGGCGCAGCGACATCCTCTCGCGCGGCTACCAGTCCTCCACCTACCAGTTGGACGGTCTCACCGTCAGCGGCAACCCGGCCACCCAGGAAACGCTGGACCTGGCCCTGTTCGACCGGGTCGAGGCCCTGCGCGGGCCGGCCGGGCTGTTCTCGGGCGCGGGCGAGCCCAGCGTCATGCTCAACCTGGTGCGCAAGCGCGCCCTGCCGGACTACCAGGGCCAGGGCGCCATCGGCCTGGGCTCGCGGGGGCGCAAGCGGGCCGAGGTGGATGTCACCGGCCCGCTGTCCGAAGATGGCCGCCTGCGTGGCCGGGTGGTGGCGCTGCACGAGAACTTCGGCAGCCCCGTGATGGCCATGGACGGCCACAAGCAGGCCCTGTATGGCACGGTGGAGCTGGACATCACTTCCCAGAGCACGGTCTCGGTGGGCGCCACCTGGCAGCGCGGCCGGGGCAACTACGACACCGGCCTGCCCGCCCACGCCGACGGCAGGCTGGCCCCCATTCCGCGCGACGTGGCCATTGCCGCCGACTGGGGCCGCGCCGCGCCCGAATCGCTGGCCGGCTTCATCGAGTCGGAGACGCGGCTCGACGGCGGCGGCCTGTTCAAGGTGGCCGCACGCCGCGTGCTGCGCCAGCAGCGCGACAAGTACATCAACGGCTACTCGGCCGTCTCGGACACCGGCATCAGCCGCTTCACCCAGGCCCAGACCGTGGACCGCGACTATGCCGACACCACGGCCGATATCTACTACAGCACGCCCTGGCAATGGGCCGGGCAGACGCACCATTTCATCGCGGGCGCGGACTACCGCAGCTCCAACATGCACCTGCGCATGCTGCGCGGCGCCATGAACACGCCGGCCGACCTGTTCCACTACGACCCCTCCTCCATTCCCGAGCCCAGCTTCAAGCCCTTTGCCGACGACATCACGCGCACCAGCCTGCGCGGCGTCTACGGCCAGTTGCGCATCAAGCCCACGCAGGCCCTCACCCTGGTGGCGGGCGCGCGCAAGAGCTGGTGGAAGACAGAAACCTCGGACCGGCTGCAGAACACGCGCTCGGGCTACGAGGTCGATGGCCAGTTCACGCCCTTCGGCGCCGTGCTCTTCGATCTGAACGACAGCTGGACGCTCTACGCCAGCCAGTCGCGCATCTTCCAGCCGCAAAGCGGGCGCCTGGCCGGCGGCGGCCAGATCGCTCCGCGCGAGGGCCGGCAGGTGGAGGCCGGCATCAAGGGCAGTCTGCTGGACGGACGCCTGAATGCCACCGCCGCCGTGTACCGCATGCAGGACACCAACCGCGCGCTGGCCGACCCTGGCGATGCCGCCTTCGTCATCCCCGCAGGCAAGGTGCGCTCCGAAGGCTTCGAGGCCGAAGTGGTCGGCTCGCTGTCGCCGCGCTGGGACGTGGCGGCCAGCTACGCCTACATGCGCTCCAAATACCTGCAGGGCACCGTCACGCAGACGGGCACCGACTTCAGCACCATGTCACCGCGCCACAGCGTGAACCTGTGGGCGCGCTACCGCGTGGCCGGCCCCGTGGCCCAGGGGCTGGAGCTGGGCGCGGGCGTGCGCGCCGTCAGCGAGTTCTACGACACCCTGGGCACCGTGCGCTGGCGCGCGGGCGGCTACGGCGTCTGGTCCGTCTATGCCGCCTACCCGCTCACCCCCAAGGTCAAGCTGGCCGTGAACATCGACAACCTCTTCGACCGCGTCTACTGGGAGCGCGTGGGCACGGCCACGCGCAGCAACTACTACGGCCTGCCGCGCAGCATCATGGTCACGCTGCGCAGCAGTTTCTGATCCCGTCGCCAGAGGGCGTGCGCAGCACAAGGCTGCCGCGCCCCCTGCCTGCCGCGCAGGCATTCAATACATCGACAACATCGAATGATTTCTCACAAATAATTCAATAGATCCACACAATGCATGGATTTACGCTTGTGTCCATCGCCGGCAGCCGCCGCCAGCCAAGACACACGCCATTGCCATGCAAGACCGTTTCCTGATCGAGCGCATCGAGGCGCGGATCCTCGACATTCCCACCATCCGTCCGCACAAGCTGTCGTTCGGCTCCATCAGCCGGCAAAGCCCGGTGATCGTGCAGCTGTGGCTGCGCAATGGCGCCACGGGCTTTGGCGAGGCCGCCACCATCGGCGGCCCGTCGTGGAACGAGGAATCGCCCGAGAGCATCCACCACGCCATCACCAACCACCTGGCGCCCAGCCTGATCGGCCAGGACGGTGCGCGCTTCGAGGCCTGCCTCTCGCGCATGGACCTGGCCTGCAAGGGCAATGCCTTTGCCAAGAGCGCCGTCGAGATCGCGCTGATGGACGCCGTGGCCCGCAGCCTGCAGTTGCCGCTGTGGCAATTGCTGGGCGGCAAGCAGCGCGACAGCCTGCCCCTGGCCTGGACGCTGGCCAGCGGCGACATCGAGCGCGACCTGGCCGAGGCCCATCTGCGCCTGGAACAAAAACGCCACCGCATCTTCAAGATGAAGATCGGCGCGCGCACGCCCGAGGCCGACGTGGCCCATGTGAGCGAGATCGCGCGCGGCCTGCAGGGCCGCGCCACGCTGACCGTGGACGTGAACCAGGCCTGGGACGGCGCCACGGCGCGGCGCTTTCTGCCGCAATTGATCGATGCCGGCGTGACCCTGATCGAGCAGCCCGTGGCCGGCTGGAACGTACCCGCGCTGCGCGAGCTGACGGCCACGCTGCAGGGCGCCCTGGTCATGGCCGACGAGAGCGTGTGCACGCCCTACGACGCCATGCGTCTGGCGCGCGAGCAGGCCAGCCATGTGTTCTCGCTCAAGGTGGCCAAGCACGGCGGCCTGCTGCGCACCCGCAAGGTGGCGGCCATTGCCCAGGCGGCCGACATCGGCTGGTACGGCGGCACCATGCTGGAGACCTCGATCGGCTCGGCCGCCTCGGCCCACGTCTTTGCCACGCTGGGCGGGCAGCACTACAACTGCGAGCTGTTCGGCCCCCAGCTGCTGGTGGACGACATCGTCACCGAGCGCATGGCCATCCGCGACTTCGAGCTGCAACTGCCCGACGGGCCCGGCCTGGGCGTGGAGATCGACCTGCAGCAGCTCGCGCGTTTCGACCGTGCGCTGGCCGGCAGCCAGCCGCAGCACTTCGACATGGGGCAGGCCCGGACCGGGGCTGCGACCTGAATTCCTTTCATTCCTCCTGGAGACAAACATGCTTTATCTGGTCCGCATGGACGTGAAGATCCCCCACGACCTGCCCGCCGACGTGGCAGCCGAGATCAAGGCCCGCGAGAAGGCCTATTCCCAGCAGCTGCAGCACGACGGACGCTGGCCCCACATCTGGCGCGTGGTGGGCGAGTACGCCAACTACAGCGTGTTCGACGTGGCCTCCAACGACGAGCTGCACGAGCTGCTGCAGGGCCTGCCGCTGTTCCCCTACATGGACATCCAGGTCACGCCGCTGGCCCGGCACCCCTCGGCCATCGCCTGAGCACAGCCCAAACCAAGACCAAATTTTTCGGAGACAACTGAAGTGAATGTGAAACGCCGTTTTCTGACCGCCGCAGCCGCAGGCCTGTGCCTGTCCGCCGTGATGCCCGCCGCCCATGCGCAGGCACCCGAGGCCAACTGGCCCAGCAAGCCCATCCGCTGGATCGTGCCCTTCCCGCCGGGCGGCGCCATGGACGCCATCGCGCGCACCCTGGGCGAGAAGGCCGGCCGCACGCTGGGCCAGCCCTTCGTGATCGAGAACCGCCCCGGCGCCGGCGGCAACATCGGCGCCGACTTCGTGGCCAAGCAGCCCGGCGACGGCTACACGCTGATGATCACTTCCATCGGCATGGCCACCAACAAGCCGCTGTACCGCAAGCTCAGCTACGACCCGATCAAGGACTTCGCCCCCGTGGGCGTGCTGGCCGTGGTGCCCAACATTCTGGTCACCAATTCCACCCAGCCCAACGTCAAGAGCGTGGCCGACGTGGTGGCCGCCGCCAAGGCCTCGCCCGGCAAGCTGACCTATGCCTCGGCCGGCAACGGCACCTCCATCCACCTGGCGGGCGAAGTGTTCAACTCACTGGCCGGCGTGGACATCCTGCACATCCCCTACAAGGGATCGGGCCCGGCCGTGTCCGACCTGCTGGGCGGACAGGTCAACTACATGTTCGACTCCATCACCTCGGCGCGCCCGCACATCCAGTCGGGCAAGCTGCGCGCCCTGGCCGTGACCACGGCCAAGCGTTCGTCCAGCATGCCCGACGTGCCCACCATGGAAGAGGCCGGCATCAAGGGCTACGAGGTCTCGCCCTGGTTCGCCGTCTTCATGCCCGCCAGCACGCCGCCGGCCATCGTCAAGAAGCTCAACCAGGTCTTCGTGGCCGAGATGAAGCAGCCCGACGTGCTCGAACGCTTCAAGGCCATCGGCGCCGAAGTCGTGGGCTCCACGCCCGAGGAAGCGGCAAAGCACCTGCAGGCCGAGTCCGTGCGCTGGACCAAGGTGATCACGGAGCGCAACATCAGCATGGACTGAGCCTGGACCGCCTCCGGTCGCCCGACAGGGTTTGATACGCTCGCCGGATCACACAACCAAGGGGACGGGATGGGCAAGCTCAGGAAATCACCATGCTGCGGCACACAGCCTTCTGAAGCGCACGGACGCTGAAGGAAGGCTGCCATGTTGTTGCGCATCCGCAAGGCCCTTGCGGCACGGTTCGAAGCCGTGGCCGAAATCGTGGGCCTGATCCTGTCCCTGGGCGGCGCGGCCGCAGCCAGCTTGCTGGGCAAGCTGGTGCTGGCCTTGATTCTGGGCACCATCGCCCTGGGCATTTTCTTCAGGCTGGCAGGACGCCGAAAGCGGTCCCAAGCCGGCCCATCGCAGCGCGAACCCGGCTGGCTTGCCGCCATGGCAGGCCTGCTGGCGTTCATCGAGATGGGCGTGCTGGTGGAGGCAGTCGATCTGCCCGTGCGCTTTCACCAGCCAGGGTTTGCCTTGCATCACTGGCTCATCGTTGCGGCAGCCCTGCTCGCCGCATCCTGGCTCCAGTTGAAGCTGCTGCGCGCCGCGCGCAATGCCATCCGCGCCAGGCGCAGCACCTGACACGTCAACTGCGGACTACCGCCTGCGCACCCTGCATGCGCGGGGCGGGCACCGGCCTGCGTCCCCAGTTCATCAGCGCCGTGCCGGCCACGGCCATGCCGCCGCCCAGCACGATGCTGGCATCGATGCTCTCGCCCAGCCACAGCGCCGACAGCGCCACACCGATCACGGGCACCAGGGTGATGTAGCCCGAGGCCGCACCCGCACCCAGCGCCTTGACGCCATCGAAATACCAGGCATAGGCAAGCGCCGTGGCGCCGAAGGCCAGGAAGGCCAGCGCGCCCCAGGCGGTTGCGTTGCTAAGCACGGCAGCCTGCAGGCCGGCCGGCCCTTCCACCACCAGGCTGGCCACCAGCAGCATGGCCGCGCCCATGGTCGAGGTCACGGCCGTGGCCGACAGCGCATCGACACCCGTGAGCAGCCAGCGGCCGATCAGGGTGTAGGTCACCCAGCACACCACGCAGCCCAGGATCAGCAGCTCGCCGGCGCCCACCGATCCCTGCAGCAGCGCCAGCGGCTGGCCATGCGAGATCACCACCACGGCGCCGCAGGCCGCCAGCGCCATGCCCAGGGCAATGGTGCGGTTGAGCCGCTCGCCGAACAGCCAGACCGCCAGCGCCAGCGTGAGCACGGGGTTGAGCGTGATCACCAGGGCCGCCTTGCCGGCCGGCACATGCTGCAGCCCCATCAGGAAAAAGGCCGCATAGCCGAACACGCCCGTGGCGCCAGCGGCCGCCATGCCCAGCCAGCGTTTGGCGCTCCAGTGCCTGAGACCGGCCATGCCGCCGGCCCAGTACAGCCAGGGCAGCAGCACGGCGGCGGCCAGCAGGAAGCGCAGGCTGGCGGCTGCCAGCGGCGGCATGTTCTGTGCCACCACGCGGCCCGCAGGCCAGGAAGCGCCCCACAGCAGGGCCATGCCGACAAGCCGCAGGTGAGGACCGAAGAAGCGTTGAAAATTCATGGCGCGTACTATGTGCTCATATCGATTCATAGACAAATGAGCGAATGCTCATGACCTGGACACCGTGATCCCATGACCTTCACCCAGCTCGAAGTGTTCGCGGCGCTGGCCCGCGCCGGCAGTTTCTCGCGCGCGGCCGCGCTGCTGGGCATTACCCAGAGCGCCGTCAGCCATGCCCTGCGCGCGCTGGAAGGCGAGCTGCAGGTGCAGTTGGTGCGGCGCGAAGGCCCTCACTCCCCGCTGACCGACGCAGGCACGCGGCTGCTGCAGCGCGCCAACGACATCCTCCAGCAAAAGGAGGCCTTGCGGCAGGAGGCCGATGCCGAACGCGGCATGGCGCGCGGCACGCTGCGCGTGGCCTCGTTCGGCGCCACCTCTTCGCTGCGTCTGCTGCCCCCGCTGATCACCGAATACCGCCGCCGCCAGCCCGCCGTGCTGGTGCAGATCGACGAGCAAAACGACGACACCGTGGTCAAGTGGCTGCTGGAGCGGCGCGTGGAGATCGGCTTCGTCGTGCTGCCCGACGAGCGCTTCGAGACCGTGCCCCTGGTGGAAGACGAACTGGTGGCGCTGCTGCCCGCATCGCACCGGCTGGCGGCCCAGCGCAGCATCCGCGCAGCCGATCTGCAGGGCGAGGCCTTTGTGCGCACCTCGGCCGGGTCGGGCGCGCACATCGACCGCTTCCTGGCCGAGGCCGGCGCCCAGCCTGCGGCCATCTACCACTTCGAGCAGATGTCCTCCATGCAGGGCTTCGTGGCCCAGGGCCACGCCATTGCGATTGCCGCACGCCTGGCCGTGCCCGAGCAGGCGCCTGAAGGCATGGTCTACCGCAGCCTCTCGCCCCGCCAGCGCCGCGTCACCGGCTTGGCCGTGCGCAGCATGGAGCGGCTGTCGCCGGCCGCTGCCGGCTTTGTGGAGCTGGCGCGGGAGATGGCGAGGAAGAAGCAGTTTGGCTAAGCCTGCGCCGCCGACGGCAAGGTCAGCGGATGCAGCACCAGCGCCTCGCGCACGATGGGCTTGAGCGCCTGGGCCTCGTCGGGGCTGGCCAGCACGCGGGCCAGTTCGGCGCGCATGCGGGGCTCCCAGAATTTGCGGATGTGTTCGGCAATGCCCTGCAGGGCCTCGTCGCGCTCGGGCATGGCCTCGAAGAACTCGCCGATGCGGTTGGCCATGCGGACCAGGTTGGCGCTGTCCATCACTTGCCTCCCGCCACGGCCATGCTGCCTGCCTGCGCGGCTTGCCACAGGCCGATCTGCTCTTCGTGCATGCGCGCAAAGCCGCGCTGCCAGTCGGACGGCTGGGCGTGCTGAGGGACGGGCAGCACCTGCACGGCCGTGACCTTGTATTCGGGGCAGTTGGTGGCCCAGTCCGAGCTGTCGGTGGTGATGACGTTGGCGCCCGATTCGGGAAAGTGGAAGGTGGTGTAGACCACGCCGGGCTGTATGCGCTCGGTGACGGTGGCGCGCAGCACGGTCTCGCCCGCGCGGCTGGCGATGCCGACCCAGTCGCCTTCGCGTATGCCGCGGTCCTCGGCGTCATGCGGATGGATTTCCAGCCGGTCCTCGCTGTGCCAGTGGCTGTTGTGCGTGCGCCGGGTCTGGGCGCCCACGTTGTACTGCGACAGAATGCGCCCCGTGGTCAGCAGCAGCGGAAAGCGCTGGGTGACCTTCTCGTCGGTGGCCACGTACTGGGTGATGATGAAGCGGCCCTTGCCGCGCACGAAGCGGTCCCTGTGCATGATGGAAGTGCCGGCCTCTTCGGTGCTGTCATTGCAGGGCCATTGCACGCTGCCCAGCCGGTCGATCTTGTCGTAGTTCACGCCCGCGAAGCTGGGCGTGAGCGCGGCGATCTCGGCCATGATCTCGCTCGGGTGCGTGTAGTGCATGGCGTAGCCCAGCGCATTGGCCAGCAGCTGGGTGACCTCCCAATCGGCATAGCCGGCCAGCGGCGCCATGACCTTGCGCACGCGCGAAATGCGGCGCTCGGCATTGGTGAAGGTGCCGTCCTTTTCGAGGAAGGAGGCGCCCGGCAGGAAGACATGGGCGTACTTGGCGGTTTCGTTGAGGAAGATGTCCTGCACCACCACGCATTCCATGGCCGAGAGCGCGGCCGTCACATGCTGGGTGTTGGGGTCGGACTGCACGATGTCCTCGCCCTCGCAGTACAGGCCCATGAAGCTGCCGGCCAGGGCCGCCTCGAACATGTTGGGAATGCGCAGGCCGGGCTCGGGGCTGAGCGCCACGCCCCAGGCCCCCTCGAACTCGGCGCGCACCGTGCTGTCCGAGATGTGGCGGTAGCCGGGCAGCTCATGCGGGAAGGAGCCCATGTCGCAGGAGCCCTGCACATTGTTCTGGCCGCGCAGCGGGTTCACGCCCACGCCTTCGCGGCCCACGTTGCCCGTGGCCATGGCCAGGTTGGCAATGCCCATGACCATGGTCGAGCCCTGCGCATGCTCGGTCACGCCCAGGCCGTAGTAGATGGCCGCGTTGACGGGGCGGCCCGCCGCGTGGTCCTCGGCACCCAGCGCATACAGGCGCGCGGCGCCGCGCACCAGGTCAGGCGCCACCCCGGTGACCTCGGCCATGGCCTCGGGCGAGTTCTCGGGCCGGGCCACGAATTCCTTCCACTGGGCAAAGGACTTGGCATCGCAGCGCTCGGCGATGTAGTCCTCGGCCAGCCAGCCTTCGGTGACGATGACATGGGCCAGCGAGGTGATCATGGCCACGTTGGTGCCGGGCCGCAGTTGCAGGTGGTAGTCGGCGCGGATGTGGGGCGACTTGACGAGCTCGATCTCGCGCGGGTCGATGACGATGAGCTTGGCGCCCGCACGCCGGCCGTCGCCGCGCAGGCGCTTTTTCATGCGCGAGCCGAACACCGGGTGCGCGGCCGTGGGATTGGCGCCGATGACCATGACCACGTCCGTGTGCTCGATGGACTTGAAGGTCTGCGTGCCGGCCGAGGTGCCATAGGTCTGGCCCAGGCCATAGCCCGTGGGCGAGTGGCACACGCGCGCGCAGGTATCGACGTTGTTGTTGCCGAAGGCCGTGCGCACCAGCTTTTGCACCAGGTAGGCCTCTTCGTTGGTGCAGCGCGAGGAGGTGATGCCGCCAATCGAGTCCTTGCCGTGCTTCGCCTGGATGCGGCGGAACTCGCGGGCCGTGTGGGCAATGGCCTCTTCCCAGCTCACTTCGCGCCAGGGGTCGGTGATCTTCGCGCGGACCATGGGCCGGGTGATGCGGTCCTTGTGCGTTGCATAGCCCCAGGCAAAGCGGCCCTTGACGCAGGCATGGCCCTCGTTGGCCTGGCCGTCCTTCCAGGGCACCATGCGCACGACCTGCTCGCCCTTCATCTCGGCCTTGAAGCCGCAGCCCACGCCGCAGTAGGCGCAGGTGGTGATGGCGCTGTGCCCGGCCTGGCCCAGCTCGGTCACGGTCTTTTCCTGCAGCGTGGCCGTGGGGCAGGCCTGCACGCAGGCGCCGCAGCTGACGCAGTCGCTGTCCATGAAGCTGCCGCCCTGCCCCGCCGTGACGCGCGATTCGAACCCCCGGCCCGAGATGGTCAGTGCAAAGGTGCCCTGCGTCTCCTCGCAGGCGCGCACGCAGCGGTTGCAGACGATGCACTTGCTGGGGTCGTAGCTGAAGTACGGGTTGGAGACATCGACCTCGGCGCGCGCCTGGCCCTTGAAGTGGTTGGCGCCGTCGAAGCCGTAGCGCACCTCGCGCAGGCCCACGGTGCCGGCCATGTCCTGCAGTTCGCAGTCGCCGTTGGCGCTGCAGGTCAGGCAGTCCAGCGGATGGTCGGAGATGTACAGCTCCATCACGCCGCGGCGCAGCTCCTGCAGTTGCGGGCTTTGCGTGCGCACCTTCATGCCCGGCTCGGCCGGCGTGGTGCACGAGGCCGGAAAGCCCTTGCGTCCCTCGATCTGCACCAGGCACAGGCGGCAGGAGCCGAAGGGCTCCAGGCTGTCGGTGGCGCACAGCTTGGGCACGCTGACGCCGCCTTCCATGGCAGCGCGCATCAGCGAGGTACCTTCGGGAACGCAGACCTCGCGGCCGTCGATCTCCAGGGTGATCAGGCGTTCGGACGGGCTGGCGGGCGTGCCCCAGTCGGCTTGCTTCAAGTGGTCGAGCATGGTGTTCTCCGTTCAGGCAGCCGCTGCGGCCGTGGTGGACTCGATGCCGAAGTCCTGGGGGTAGTGGTTCAGCGCCGAGCGCACGGGATACGGCGTCATCCCGCCCATGGCGCACATGGAGCCATGCTGCATGGTGTCGCACAGGCTTTCCAGCAGGGCCACCTGGCCGGCGTGGGCGGCAGGGTCGGTGCCGGCGCGCACGATGCGGTCGATGACCTCCACGCCGCGCGTGGAGCCGATGCGGCAGGGCGTGCATTTGCCGCAGGACTCGATGGCGCAGAACTCCATGGCGTAGCGCGCCAGCTGCGCCATGTCGGCCATGTCGTCGTGCACGACGATGCCGCCGTGTCCCACCACGTTGCCCTTGGCGGCATAGGCCTCGTAGTCCAGCGGCGCATCCCAGTCGGCCGGCGCCACATAGCTGCCCAGCGGGCCGCCCACCTGCACGGCCTTGACGGTGCGGCCGGTGGCCGTGCCGCCGCCGAAGTCTTCCACCAGTTCGCGCAGGCTCAGGCCGAAGGCCTTTTCCACCAGGCCGCCGCGCGCGATGTTGCCGGCCAGCTGGAACGGCAGCGTGCCGCGCGAGCGGCCCATGCCGAAGCCCTGGTAGAAGGCCGCGCCGCGCGCCAGGATCAGCGGCACCGTGGCCAGCGTGATCACGTTGTTGATCACCGTGGGCCGGCTCCACAGCCCCGCTATGGCCGGCAGCGGCGGCTTGGCGCGCACGATGCCGCGCCGGCCCTCGATGCTCTCCAGCATGGCCGTTTCCTCGCCGCAGACATAGCTGCCCGCGCCCTTGCGCACCTCCATGTGGAAGGCCCGCCCGCTGCCGGCCACGTCGCGGCCCAGCCAGCCTGCGGCCTCGGCGCGCGCAATGGCTTCGCGCAGGGTGGCGATGGCATGCGGATACTCGCTGCGCACATAGACCAGGCCCTGCGTGGCGCCCACGGCCAGGCCCGCGATGGCCATGCCTTCGATCAGCGTGTAGGGATCGCCCTCCATCAGCAGCCGGTCGGCGAAGGTGCCCGAGTCGCCCTCGTCGGCGTTGCAGGCAATGTACTTTTGCGGCCCCGCTGCGGCGGCCACGGTCTTCCATTTGATGCCGGCCGGAAACGCCGCACCGCCACGGCCGCGCAGGCCCGAATCCAGCACCTCCTGCACGATGGCCGCGGGCTCCATGCGCGCCGCGCGCTCCAGCCCCTGCCAGCCGCCATGGGCCGCATAGTCGGACAGGTTCAGCGGATCGATGACGCCCACGCGCGCAAAGGTCAGGCGCTCCTGGCGCGCCAGGTAGGCAATGGCCTCGGTCAGTCCATGGCACAGCGCATGGCTGCCGCCCTGCAGCATTCCGGCATCGATCAGGCCCGGCACCGCATCGGCCGTGACCGGGCCGTAGGCCACGCGGCCTTCGGGCGTCTCGACTTCCACCAGGGTCTCCAGCCACAGCAGGCCGCGCGAGCCGTTGCGCACGATCTGCACCTGAAGGCCGCGCGCCGCGCACTCGCGCTGCAGGGCGCCGGCCACGGCGTCAGCGCCCACGGCCAGCGCGGCGGCATCGCGGGGCACATAGACGAGCACGCCGGGGCCTGCCCCTGCCCCTGCCCCTGCCCCTGCCCCTGCCCCTGCCCCTGCATGCGCAGGCTGGGCCACCGGCTCGCCGGCCTGCTCCGGCTGGCGGCATTGCGCGATGAGTGCATCCAGTCCGTTGGCCGAGACATGCGCATGGGGCTGGCCATCGAGCATCACGGCAGGCGATGACGCGCACAGGCCCAGGCAGTAGACCGGCTCCAGCGTGACGGCGCCATCGACACTGGTTCCATGCCCATGCCCGTGCCCACTCGATCCGCAGCCCAGCGCCTGACCTGCGTGGGCCAGCAGCGCGTCGGCACCGCGCGACTGGCAGGCCTCGGCGCGGCAGACCTGCAGCACATGGCGGCCCGCTGGCGTGCTGCGGAAATGGGGGTAGTAGGAGATGACGCCATGCACCTCGGCACGCGAGAGGTTCAGCGCATCGGCAATGCGCGGCACGGCGGCTTCGGGGATATGGCCCAGCATGTCCTGCACGGCGTGCAGCAACTCGATCAGGGGGCCGGGGCGTCGGGCATGGACGGCAATGGCGTGCTCGACGGCCTCGCGCTCATGGGCGCCGAGTGCGCTGTCGGCAACAGCGGCATTGAGGACGGCAATGGGAATGATCTTCCCTTGTGTGGCTGGCATGGGTGTCCCTGCTGGCTTTCGTTGTGGGGAGCGGCGCGGTCCGGTCCGCTGGCGCTTTGTCTCTCATGCCATTTCAAGGCCTGCCGGGCAAGCCGTCAAATTCAAACGGATGATTGCGCCATTCAATCGGCAAATGAGCCGCCGGGCAGTGCTGCGCCTGCTGCCCCAGGTCTTGCGGATGCCGCAGCCAGCGCGGGTTTGCGGCACTTGGCAAATGCGCCCGGCTTGTCGCAAATCACACGGTATTTGGTGTGAATTTTGATAAGCTCACGCGCACCATGAACCACCCGCCATCAGCCATGACGCCACAGGATGGCTATCATTTTTCAGACCAGATCGGCCACCTGCTGCGGCGTGTCTATCAGCGCCACACTGCACTCTTCCAGCAATACATTCCCGACTCGCAGCTCACGGCTGCGCAATTCGTGGTGCTGTGCTCCGTGCGCGACAACAGCGGCAGCTCGCTGGCCGACATCGTCAAGGCCACCGTGATCGACCAGGCCACCATCCGCGGCGTGGTGGACCGGCTCAAGCAGCGCGAACTGGTGCAGGTGGACCATGACCGCATCGACCGCCGCAAGGTCGTCATCAACCTCACCGAGGCCGGCCAGGACCTGGTGCGCGACATGGAGCCCTTCGCCAAGCAGATCACCGAAAGCACCTACGGCAAGCTCAATCCGGCCGAGCGCCTGGCGCTGGATTTTCTGCTCAAGAAGATGCTGGAAGGTGGCGAGGCCGACTGAGCCGTTGCAGCCTCCCCAAAAAAACAAAGGCCAGAAGGAAAAATCCTTCTGGCCTTTGTGCTGAGCCGACCTTTCAGTCAGCTCAGGCCGTCATCAATCCAGCGCCCGGTTGCGCGATTCCACATCCACGGCCCAGATCGACAGGGCGCCGCCCACCAGCATGGCGGACAACACGGCCAGCGCCAGGGTGAAGTGGGTGGCCATGATGGGCGCAATGATGGCCGGGGCGAACAGGCCGCCGAAGCGCGCCACGGCGCCGGCCATGCCCATGCCGCTGGCGCGCAGGTCGGTGGGGTAGACCTCGGGGGTGAACGCATACAGCGCGCCCCAGGTGCCCAGCAGCGAGAAGCTCATCAGCAGGGTGGAGCCGATGACCACGAAGGGCGACGAGCCCAGGCTGTAGAACATGCAGCCGACGGCGCTGAGCAGCAAAAAGCCGATCAGCGTGGGCTTGCGGCCCCAGCGCTCCACGCCATAGGCCGACAGCGCAAAGCCGGGCAGTTGCACCAGGGCCAGCACCACCAGGAAGACCTGGCCGCGCATGAAGGCGAAGCCCTCGCTGCTGAGCTTGACGGGCAGGTAGACGAAGACACCGTAGTAGGCGATGGAGATCAGCGCCCAGGCCAGGAACAGCGAGAGGCTGCGGCGGCGCAGGTCGCCGTTGAACAGCGCGAGGATGGATTTGCGCTCCTGCTTTTCAGGCTGCAGGGCGGGGATGTCCGCCGTGGTGCCGTTGACCTTGGCCACCCGCTGCAGCACCTTGCGCGCCTCCTCGGACTTGCCGTTGCGGTTGAGGAACATGGGCGACTCGGGGATGTAGAAGCGCAGCACCACGCCGATCAGCGCCGGCAGTCCGGTCACGAAGAAGATCACGCGCCAGGCATCGTCACCCCAGGACACGGCCACCAGCGCCAGGATGGCCAGGAAGATGGTGCCCACGGCCCAGAACGATTCCAGCAGCACCAGCCAGCGGCCGCGGCGGTCGCTGGGCAGGAACTCGGCCATCATGGTGTAGTCCACGGGCAGCGTGCCGCCCACGCCGATGCCGGTGATGAAGCGCAGCACCAGCAGCCAGGCGAACTCGGGCGCAAAGGCCGAGGCCACGCCCGCAAAGGCGTCGATCACCACGGCCATCATCAGCACCGGGCGGCGCCCGATGCGGTCGGCCAGGCGGCCGAAGACGAAGGCGCCGATCAGCATGCCGATGAAGAAGAAGGTGCCGGTCTGCAGCGCCTCGGGCACGGTCTTGCCGAAGGTCTTGGCAATGGACGGCGCGCTGAAGCCGATGGACAGCACCTGCATGGCATCGGCCAGCCAGACCAGCCCGAAGATGACGAACAGCCGATATTGGAACTTGCCGACACCCGCTGTCTGGATGCCTTTTTCCACCGAAATGTATGTAGATGACATGCAGGGACTCCTTTTCTAGCCATCGCAATTGTTGAATCTGTCTTTTCCCAGGCAAGGCCGTTCAGCTTGTGTTGCCGTCTCCTGCCGTGCCTTCCACCCTTCACACATCCGGAGCGAACCGCTCCCTAGGCGCCATCTCCATGGCCCGATGGAAAATTTCCGGATGTCGGTCTCTGCATCCGGGCGATGGGCGCATTGCGGACAGGCTGCACATCGACAGCGCCGTCCGTTGTTGCCCATCACCCGTCCCCAGCATCAGATGTCAGGACCCAGGCCCTGGAGAGATTCCAGGGCAAGGTGTCCATATCCGCGGCATCGCCCCTGCCGCCGCTCATTGCTGCCCATTGCCGCCCTCAGTGCGCATGCGCCTGTGCCTGCATGCGCAGCCGGTTAATCGTCTTCGTGTCGTCTGGCCAAGCTTTTTCCTCCGGTGCAAATCGTTCGCGCAAATATCCGAGCAGGTCCGCGATCTGCCTGTCATCCAGGCTGTCCCCGAAGCCGGGCATGTAGCCCAGCGCATCGTCGGCCGGCGCCTGTATGCCGTTCAGGATCACCTGGACCAGGTTGTCGGGGCTGGCCGCATGCAGGTTGGTGTTCAGGGCCAGCTGCGGCTTGACGCCGAACAATGTGGGACCGCTGCCCGCCTCATGGCAGACCGCGCAGGCGTTCTGGTAGATACGTTCGCCATTGGCGTGGCGGTCCAGCGCCCTGGCAGGTGGAGCCGCAGGCGCCGCCGCCTGCACGGCGGCCGGTGCCGGCATGGCCGGTGCGGCGGCCTGGGCGGCCTGAGGGGCCTGGCCCGGCAGTTCCATCAGATAGGTGGCCATGGCGCGCACATCGGCTTCGGGCAACTGGGCCAGGCCGTGGATGACGGGCGCCATGGGGCCTGCCGCCACGCCGTGGCGGGCCGAGAAGCCCGTGCGCAGGTACTGGTACAGCTCTTCGCGGCTCCAGGGCAGCTTGCCCCCGGCCAGTTGATTGAGCGCGGGCGCCGTCCAGCCTTCGGCCTCGCCGCCGCCCAGGTAGTGGATGCCGGTCTTTTCGGCACCCAGCGCATTGCGCGGCGAGTGGCAGGCCGCGCAGTGGCCCGCGCCTTCGACCAGGTAGGCGCCCCGGTTCCATTCGGCGCTGCGCGCAGGGTCGGCCTTGAAGGGCGTGGCGTCGTGGAACAGCAGGTTCCAGCCCGCCATGGCCGGGCGCAGGTTGTAGGGGAAGGCCAGCTGCGTCTCGGGCGCCTTGGCCTTCACGGCGGGCTGGGACATCAGGTAGCCGTAGAGGGCCTGCAGATCGCCATCGCTGAGCTTGGCGAAGGCCGTGTACGGGAAGGCCGGATACAGCTGGCGCCCGTCCTGGTGGATGCCGTGGCGCATGGCGCGCTCGAAGGCCGCGTAGGACCAGCGGCCGATGCCGGTTTCGTTGTCGGGCGTGATGTTGGTGGAGTAGATGGTGCCAAACGGCGTCTCCAGCCCGAAGCCGCCGGCATTGGCCGCACCGCCCGGGGCCGTGTGGCAGACCACGCAGTCGCCCGCAGCCGCCACCAGGCGGCCGCGCTCCAGGGCCTGCGGCGAGTACAGGGAAACGTCGGGCCCGTCGGTCAGCGGCAGGGCTGGCTTCAGCGGCCAGGCCATGGCGGCCATGCCGGCAAGGCCTGCGGCGCCTGCGGCCAGCCAGCCCCAGCCGCGGCCGGGCCGCGCCACACCGGGCTTGCCGGCGCCCTCGCCCGCCAGGGCCAGGCGCAGTTGCTCTGGCTGGAAGGGCACTTCGCGCAGGCGTACGCCTGTCGCATGGTGAATGGCGTTGGCAATGGCGGCGGCGGCGGGCAGCGTGGTCACGCCATCCAGCGCCAGATTGCCCTGGCGGATGACCGAGACATCGCCGGGCGCGTGCTGCGCCAGGTCGGAGCCGGGCTTGGCGATCACATCGAAAGAAGCAGCGGAAGCTGTGGACCCTGCCCAGTCGTCAAAAGCGGGCGCTGCGCCCAGCAGCCGGCGCGCATCGGCCAGCAATTGCGGGTCCTGCTGGACGATCTCGGGCCGCGTGCTGGCGGCCTGCGCCGCCTGCAGGCTGCGGCTGTCATGGCCGGCCACGACGCGGGTCACTTCGATCTCGCCCGTTTGCGGGTGCACGGCCACCTCGGCCACCCAGGCGCTCCAGGCATGGAGGTCGGCGCCCTGCGCATCCAGGGTCTGCAGCTGGGCGGTGGCAAAGCCCCGGCCAAGCAGGCGGCCATCGGCACCCTGGTGGGATGGTGCCTGCTGCGATGCCTGCGCACGCTCGGCCACCTCCTGCGCCAGATCGCGCACCGGGCCTTCGGGCAGGTGCTGCAGCCGCCATTGCAGCGGATCACGGCCCTGGTCCAGCGCCTGCTCATGCCAGTGGCTTTCGCGGGCAAAGACCTGGGCGGCATTCAGATCATCGAGGCCGGCATGCCGCAGGCTGGCGGTCTGCCGGCGTTCATGCACTTCGCCGGCATCGAGCACGGTAGCCAGGGCCGCGGCGCGCGCCAGCTCGGGCTGGCTCAGCAGGCGCGCCATGCTGGGGCGCACGGCCCAGGGCGTGTCGGACAGCAGCAGGTCTGGCTGTGGCGATGCATTGCCCGGCTGAGGCTGCACCGCCGTGTCGGCTTCAAGCCCTTGCGGAGGCTGCGCACCCACGCGCAGCACCAGCTCCCGGCTGTCTGCGCTGCCCGCAGCAGTCCAGGCCTCGCAGGCCACGCTGACAGGCCGGCCCACGGCCTGGGACAGCAGGGCCGCATCGGCCGCTGCGTCCATGAGATCCAGCACATGCGGGGTGCCGGCCGCCGTGGCCGGCAGGCTGAACAGCCGCAGCGCGGACTCGGGGCATTGCAGCAATGCGGCCAGTTCACGGCCGATCATCTGCCGCACATCCGCGTCACAGGGCGGCAACCAGACGCTGGCATGGCCGTCCAGGCACCACACGGCTGCGCGTGCGGCACCCTCGCAAGACACGGGCGCCGCCATGCGCCAGACATAGCGGCCGGCATCGGGCAGGTCGGCCTTGCCAGCCTTGTCGGCTCTGTCGGGTCTGTCGGCAGCACGGGGCGCGCTGGCGGCCCTGGCTTCCTGCCGGTCATCCCAGGCAGGGGCCAGGCTGGCAGCGGCCTGCCGGGCATGGACAGGCGCCACGGCCACCACACCCAGAAAATGCCCGCGCTGCACCGCAGCCACCACGCCGGCCATGGCCTGGGCGTCCTGCAACCGTGCATGCAGGGGCACGCTGCCCCGGTAGCGCAGACCGTCCCAGGCCGCGACGGGCGGGCGCAGCGCCAGGCCGTGCAGCAGGTCGGAAGGCAGGGCGGGAGTGTTGCCGGCCGGGCTCATGGCTGGACCTCGCCCGCGCTGGAAGATGGAAAACCGGAGGGTGCCTGCAGCGCGGCGCGTTGTGCACGCAGCTGCACGGCGCGCAGGGCGGCCTGCATGATTTCCACATGCGTGCCGCAGCGGCACAGGTTGTGGTGCAGCTCGTTGCGCAGCTCCTGCTCGGTGGGATTGGGGTTGCGGCGCAGCAGGGCCTCCACGGTCATGATCATGCCATTGAGGCAGTAGCCGCACTGGGCCGCCTGGCAGTCGATGAAGGCCTGCTGCGTGGGGCCGGGGCACTGGCGCGAGCCCAGGCCTTCCAGCGTGGTGACCTCGCGGCCCACGGCCGCCCGCACGGGGATCACGCAGGAACGCGCGGCCACGCCATCGATCAGCACCGTGCAGGCGCCGCATTCGCCCAGGCCGCAGCCGTACTTGGGCCCGTTCAGCTCCAGGTCATTGCGCAGCACATGCAGCAGCGCCGTCCCGGGCGCTGCCGGCACCTCGCATGCGCGTGCATTGACCTGCAGGCGGATGGGGCTGGGTGTACTGCTTGGATGGACTGGGGTTCCCATGGGACGAGGCTCTTGCAACTTGGCTGCGGTTCAGGATGTCGGCGTTCTGCGGCCGGACAGGAGGGGGGGATTCCCTCCCCTCGTCCGGCAAGGCAGCGAGTATCAGGCCGCTGCCTTGACCTTGGGCTCGACCAGGGGCACGTTGAACACGTCGTAGCCGAAGCACCAGGACGGATCTTCGTTGGTGCGCAGCCAGGTGTTGTCGTGCGAGATGCGCTGCACCTTGCTGGCGCGCTCGGCACGGTTGGCTTCGTACAGGGCGAAGGCCAGCTCATGGTTGTGCGCGCCGACTTCCTTGAGGCAGCGCGCCAGCATGGCGCCGTCCTCGATGGCCATGGCCGCACCCTGGGCCATGTGGGGCTTCATGGGATGGCAGGCATCGCCCAGCAGCACCAGGCGGCCACGGCTCCACAGCGGCAGCGGATCGCGCTCGAGCAGCGACCACTTGGTCACTTCCACGGTGGCGTCGATCAGTGCCTGCACGGTGGGATGCCAGCCCGAGAAGGCCTCGCGCATCTCTTCCTTGCTGCTTTCCAGCCAGCGATCGTTGAGATCCCACTTCTCGACGGGCACGCCGGTCACGTAGTACAGCTCGTCGGCCTTGCCCGTGACGAAGTAGGTCATCATGTGGCGGTCATCGCTCCACCACTTCACGCAGGCGTCGAAGGGCAGCATGCCGGCCTTGACCTCGGGCGTGGGGAACACGGCGCGGTGGGCCAGGTAGCCCGCGTACTTGGGCAGCTCCGGGCCCAGCAGTTCCTCGCGGATGCGGGAGTTCACGCCGTCGGCGCCGATGACGATGTCGGCCTCCTCGGTCGTGCCGTCGGCAAAGTGCATGACGACCACATTGCCGCGGTCCTCCACCTTGGTCAGGAACTTGCCGTAGGCCATCACGCTGTCTGGCAGGGCCTCGACCAGCAGCGCATGGAAGTCGCCACGGTGCACGGTCAGGTAGCTGGCGCCGTATTCCTTGACGGCGTAGTCGCCCAGCGGGATCTGGGCCAGCACGTCGCCCGTCTGCCAGTGGCGGCTGTACCAGTAGTCGGGATGCGAGCCCTGCTCGTTGAGCGCGTCCTCGATGCCGATGCGGCGCAGGATCTTCATCACATTGGGCCCGACGTGGATGCCGGCTCCCAGGCGCGAGAAGCTGGGCGCCTGCTCATAGACGCGGACATTGAAGCCTTCCTGGAGCAGCAGCTTGGCAGCTGCAGCCCCGCCGAGACCGGCGCCGACAACGGCGATTCGAGGGGATTGAGACACAGTTTTCTCCTTGCAGGAATGTTGAAAGCCAGACGGGGCAACCGTTGCTTCGGCGCGTCCTTGCAGGGTGTAGAGCAGGAAGCGTGCCAGGCAACAAAACACTTAATTCAGGTGTATGCGCTTGAATTTTTCAAATCGACGCATGCACCATAGGGCGGCAGAATAAATTGAAGTTCGCCATTTTTGGTGCAATTTCTGCACCAAATCAGTACAAACCCCGAGAAAATTCTCATTTGCAAGACGGCACGTCTTTTGCAAGAATAAAGCGTACACACTCAGTTGATTCTGATCAGAAACCCTCGAAACTTCGCAAAGGCAAGTCCATGACCAAAACGTTCCGCATCGGCCAGATCGTCCCCAGCTCCAACACCACCATGGAGACCGAAGTGCCGGCCATGCTGCAGGCCCACTCCACGCTGCGCCCGCAGGACCGCTTCACCTTCCACTCCAGCCGCATGCGCATGAAGAAGGTCCAGAAGGAGGAGCTGGCCGCCATGGACGCCGAAAGCGACCGCTGCGCGCTGGAGCTGAGCGACGCGCGCGTGGACGTGCTGGGCTATGCCTGCCTGGTGGCCATCATGGCCATGGGCAAGGGCTACCACCGCGTCTCGCAGCAGCGCCTGACCGAGCGCACGGCCAGCAATGGCGCCACCGCCCCGGTGATCACCAGCGCCGGCGCGCTGGTGGAAGCGCTCAAGGTCATGGGTGCCAAGAAGATCGCCCTGGTGGCGCCCTACATGATTCCGCTGACCCAGCTGGTCATGGACTACGTGGCCGCCGAAGGCTTCGAGATCGTGGACTGGCGCGCGCTGGAGATCCCCGACAACCTGGACGTGGGCCGCCACGACCCCGCCAAGCTGCCCGGCATCGTGGCCGGCATGAACTACGCCGACGCCGACGTGATCGTGCTGTCGGCCTGCGTGCAGATGCCCTCGCTGCCGGCCGTGGCCCAGGTCGAGGCCCAGACCGGCAAGCCCGTGCTGACCGCCTCCATCGCCACCACCTATGCCATCCTCAAGGAACTGGGGCTGGACCCCGTGGTGCCGGGCGCGGGCGCGCTGCTGTCGGGCGCCTATCCCTACGACACCGGCACCAGCGCAGCCAAGGCCTGAGGAACACACGCATGACCAGCCACTCCAGCTCCCCCACCCCCTGCACATTCCGCTACGGCGGCAACGTCCACGCCAACGGCATCCGCCAGCACTACCTGCGCTACGGCGGCGCAGAGGGCGAACGCGCGCAGCGCGACGCCGTCATCCTGATCCCCGGCATCACCAGCCCGGCCGTGACCTGGGGCTTCGTGGCCGAGCACCTGGGCCGCCAGTTCGACACCTATGTTCTGGACGTGCGCGGGCGCGGCCTGTCGTCCTCCGGCCCGGGCCTGGACTACAGCCTCGATGCCCAGGCCGCCGACGTGGCCGCCTTCGCCCAGGCCCTGGGCCTGCAGCGCTGGGCGCTGGTCGGCCACTCCATGGGCGGACGCATCGCCGTGCGCGCCGCGCGCAGCCAGCCGGTGGGGCTCACGCGCCTGGTCATCGTCGATCCGCCGGTCTCCGGCCCCGGCCGCCGCGCCTACCCGGCCGCCCTGCCCTGGTATGTGGACTCCATCCGCCAGGCCACGCTGGGCATGGATGCCGAGGCCATGCGCGCCTTCTGCCCCACCTGGACCGAAGAGCAGCGCCAGCTGCGCGCCCAGTGGCTGCACACCTGCCACGAGCCGGCCATCGTGCAGAGCTTCGAGGACTTCGGCCGTGACGACATCCATGCCGACCTGCCCCGCATCCAGCACCCGCTGCTGCTGGTCACGGCCGAGCGCGGCGACGTGGTGCGCAGCGAGGACGTGGCCGAGTGGCAAGGCCTGGCACCCCAGACCGAGCATGTGCGCGTGCCCAATGCCGGCCACATGATCCCCTGGGACAACGAGGCCGGCTTCTACGCTGCGCTCGGCGATTTCCTCGGCGCGCGGGTGGACTGAATGTCCAACTGCAGCCCACTCCCATCCATCGCGACACCAAGGAGCCGACCATGTCCGTCAGCGATATCGATCTGATCCACGCCTGGAAGCAGGTGCTCACGCTGTCCCGGCTCGAAGCCGGCCAGACCGTCACCGTGCTCACGGGCGCCGACACGCACCCGCAGACGCTGCGCTGCGCCATCGCCGCCTCCAGCGAAATGGGGGCGCGCGTCAACCGCCTGGACCTGCCGCCCGTCAATGCCGAAAAATCACTGA
The DNA here is from genome assembly GCF_059567865.1 of Delftia sp. BGA-UO-ETr-SB1. Taxonomy (NCBI): domain Bacteria; kingdom Pseudomonadati; phylum Pseudomonadota; class Betaproteobacteria; order Burkholderiales; family Comamonadaceae; genus Delftia; species Delftia sp. BGA-UO-ETr-SB1. The sequence goes on from NZ_JCAQOW010000005.1 coordinate 700,208, forward strand.
GCCGCGACTCGCTGGCCTACCTGGGCACGACGCCGCTGACCGGCAACCCCGCCGCCATCGCCGCGCTCAAGGCCAGCGACCTGGTGCTGGACCTGATGACCCTGCTGTTCTCGCCCGAGCAGCACGAGATCCTGCAGACCGGCACCAAGATCCTGCTGGCCGTGGAGCCGCCCGAGGTGCTGTGCCGCCTGGTGCCCACCGAGGGCGACCGCGCGCGCGTGCAGGCCGCATCCAAGCTGATCGAGGCGGCCGGGCAGATGCACATCACCTCGGCCGCAGGCACCGACCTGCGCTGCCGCCTGGGCAGCTTCCCGGCCATCTGCGAATACGGCTTCGTGGACCAGCCCGGCCGCTGGGACCACTGGCCCAGCGGCTTCGTGCTGACCTGGCCCGACGAGGGCGAGAGCAACGGCCGCGTGGTGCTGGACCGGGGCGACATCCTGCTGCCCATGAAGGACTACGTGACCGAGCCCATCGAACTCGTCATCGAAAAGGGCTACGTCACGCGCATCAGCGGCGGCCTGCAGGCCGACATCCTCAAGGAGTACATGGCCTCCTACGAGGACCCCGAGGCCTACGCCGTCTCCCACATCGGCTGGGGGCTGCAGCCGCGCGCCCACTGGTCCATGCTGGCCCACTACAACAAGGAAACCCACATCGGCATGGACGCCCGCGCCTTCGAGGGCAACTTCCTGTGGTCCATGGGCCCCAACAACGAGGCCGGGGGCAGCCGCACCACGGCCTGCCACATCGACATTCCCATGCGCCACTGCTCGGTGGCACTGGACGGCAAGCCCACGGTCATCGACGGCGTGGTGCAGGACGAGGAAGGACTGGCGCGCGCCGCCAAAAGGTCCAAGCAAGGAAAGGACATCGCATGACAACCGCCACCGCCACCACCAGCACGCAAAGCGTTCCCACCGAGGGCGTGCAGGGCGACATCTCTGCCTACGCACGCCAGGGCTTCGGCACGCCGCTGCCGCTCAAGGCCCCGTTCGGCCTGCTCATCATCGACTTCGTCAACGGCTTTGCCGACCCGGCCGTGTTCGGCGGCGGCAACATCCCCGAAGCCATCGCGCAGACGCAGCACCTGCTGGCCCATGCGCGCGAGCGCGGCTGGCCCGTGGCGCACAGCCGCATCGTGTTCTCGGACGACGATGCCGACCACAACATCTTCTGCCTGAAGGTGCCCGGCATGCTGACCCTGAAGGAAGACAGCCCCAACAGCGCCATCGTGCCCCAGCTGGCCCCGGCCGCTGGCGAATACGTGGTGCGCAAGAGCACGCCCTCAGCCTTCTTCGGCACCATGCTCGCACCCTGGCTGGCACAGCGCGGCGTGCAGACCCTGCTGGTGGCCGGCTGCGTGACCAGCGGCTGCGTGCGCGCCAGCGTGGTCGATGCCATGCAGTCGGGCTTTCGCCCGCTGGTGGTGGCCGACTGCTGCGGCGACCGCGCCCTGGGCCCGCACGAGGCCAACCTGTTCGACATGGCCCAGAAGTACGCGGCCGTGATGCCGCTGAGCCAGGCCATCGCCGACACCGACGCCCTCGCCGCAGGTTGATCCCACCGCGCCAACGCGCCTATGGGGCCGGCCCTGCGCAGCCGGCCCCGGAGTGCATAACATGCACAGGGCACGCCTGAAAGCGTGCCCGCGAAGAACACCGCCCCATGAACCTGCCCCAGCCCCAAGCCCTGCACGCACAGCTGCTCACGCGCGCCGACACCCTGCTCGTGGTGCGCCAGCCCGTGGCGCCGCCGCGCCCTGCGCCCGGCCAGCCCGGCACGGCCACCGACTATGTGCAGTCCACGCCCGAGGTCTTCGTGGCCGTGCTGGCCGACGAAGCCGCGCCCCAGGGCTGGCGCGCCCTGGCCTTCAACGGCCATGTGGACCTGGGCACGGGCATACGCACGGCCCTGGCGCAGATCGTGGCGGAAGAGCTCGAAGTGCCTTTGGCGCGCCTGGACATGGTGCTGGGCCACACGGCCGCCGCGCCCAACCAGGGCCCGACCATTGCCAGCGCCAGCATCCAGATCTCGGCCGTGCCGCTGCGCCGCGCCGCCGCCCAGGCGCGCGAGCAGTTGCTGGCACTGGCCGCGCAGCAATGGAATGTGGCGGCGGACCGGCTCCAGGCACGGGATGGCGCGGTGCGCTTTGCCGATGGCAGCGATGCCCGCGAACTCGGCTATGGCGATCTGCTGCGCGGCCAGCAACTGCAGCTGACGCTGGCCCCGCCCGATCAGGAAGTGAAGCTCAAGCCCGCCAGCGAATACCGGCTGGTCGGCCGTGGCGCGGCGCGCGTGGACATCCCTGCCAAGGCCACGGGCGAACTGAGCTTTGTCCATGATGTGCGCGTGCCCGGCATGCGCCATGGTCGCGTCATCCGCCCTCCGCACCCGGGCCGCGACGGCGGCGATTTCATCGGCCGCTGCCTGGTGGCCGTGGAGCGCGACTCCGTGGCCCACCTGCCCGGCAACGTGCAGGTGGTCACCGAGGGCGACTTCGTCGGCGTGGTCGCCGACCGCGAGGAACAGGCCATTGCCGCCATGCGCGCGCTGCGCGTGCAATGGCAGGCCGTGCCGCCAGCGCCTGACTTATCCGATCTGGCTGCGGCGATACGCGCCAATCCCGCCCAGCACCGCTCGCTGTTGGACCAGGGCACTGTGGACGATGCCTTCGCGGGCGTCGGCACGGGTGCGGCCACCGAACTGCGCCGCAGCTACGTCTGGCCCTACCAGATGCATGCCTCCATCGGTCCGTCCTGCGCCGTGGCCGATTTCAGCGGGGGCCGTCTCAAGCTCTGGGCCGGCACGCAGAACCCCCACATGCTGCGCACCGACCTGGACCGCCTGCTGCAACTGGGCGAGGACCGCATCGAGATCGTGCGCCTGGAGGCGGCCGGCTGCTACGGCCGCAACTGCGCCGACGATGTCTGCGCCGACGCCGCCCTGCTGTCCATGGCCGTGGGCGCGCCCGTGCGCGTGCAGCTCACGCGCGAGCAGGAACACCAGTGGGAGCCCAAGGGCACGGCCCAGCTCATGGACGTGAGCGCGGCCATTGATGCCCGGGGCGAACTGCTGGCCTACGACTTTGCCGTGCGCTACCCCTCCAACGACGCGCCGCTGCTGGCCCTGCTGCTCACGGGCCGCATCCCGGGCGAGCCGCGCACGCTGGAGATGGGCGACCGCACCGCCGTGCCGCCCTACCGCTACGCCAGCCAGCGCATCACCTGCCATGACATGGCGCCCATCGTGCGCTCATCCTGGCTGCGCGGCGTCTCGGCCCTGCCCAATTCCTTTGCCCACGATTGCATGATCGACGAGCTGGCCCATGCGGCCGGCGCCGACCCCGTGGACTACCGTGTTCGCCACCTCGATGACCCGCGCGCCATCGAGCTGATCGAGGCCACGGCTCGCCACGCCGGCTGGCAGCGGAATCACACAGGAAGCCGGGGCCGCCCCGGCGCCGACGGCCTGCTGCACGGGCGCGGCGTGGCCTATGCGCGCTACATCCACAGCCGCTTTCCCGGCTTCGGCGCGGCCTGGGCCGCCTGGGTCATCGACATCGACGTGGACCCCGCCAGCGGCCGCATCACCGTGCGGCGCCTGGTCGTGGGCCAGGACACGGGAATGATGGTCAACCCCGACGGCGTGCGCCACCAGATCCACGGCAACGTCATCCAGACCCTGAGCCGCAGCCTGATGGAGAAGGTCGCCTTCAATGCGCAAGGTGTGGCCAGCCGCGAATGGGGCAGCTACCCCATCATCGGCTTCCGCGACCTGCCCCCCATCGAAGTGGTGCTGATGCCGCGCCAGGACGAGCCCCCCATGGGCGCAGGCGAATCGGCCTCGGTCCCCGGCCCGGCCGCGCTGGCCAATGCGCTGTTCGACGCCACCGGCAGGCGCTTCTACGCCGCGCCCTTCACGCCCGACGTGGTGCGCGCCGCATTGAATGCCGCGCCGAACGCCACGCCAGAGACTGCGCTGGCAGGGCAGCGGACCCAGCCGGCCTGAACCGTCCAGGCCTTCACAGGCCCGCCAGTTTCCTGGCGTCATCCAGGTCCGGGTGGTCGAATGCCAGGGCAAACTCATCGAGTTCCTGCGCGGTCATTCCAACCTCCGCAGACAGGCCCAGCACACGCCACTGCAACACGGCCCCGACAACCTGGCGCACGATCGCCAGCGACTGGTCGCGGCTCAGTGAAAATTGCGAGGCCTGGCCCATCAACTGCGCCATGCTGGTGATGGGGCCTGTGTCTTCGCTCAACCATGTCTTGGACTCACGGTTCTTTTCCGGCATGGGATTGATGTCGAATGCCGGGGAAAGCTGCCATTGGTTGTCCCCTACATAGAGGAACCCCAGGTTTTGCAGATGGTCATCGACATTGGTGATGAGGTGATGGAACACCAGGCGCCGCCATAGCTGCCGCGCGTCATCCACGTAGTTCGCGCTCAGCCCCTTCATCTGCGCGAGCACCTCGGTGTACGCGTGTTCATGCTGCCGACTCGCCTGCAGCAGTGTGGCGCCGGATATGTAGGGAATGCGCGTATCCCCGGGCCCACGGTCGAAACGGCGGATGACCGCCACAGGCGTGCCATGCACGGCAACCACATGGGCTTGTGCAGCATCAATGCCGGCCAGGCGTGCCAGTTTCAACGCCAGGACTTCGGCACGCGTCACATTGCGATCGTCCTGAACGCTGGGGAATTTCCCCAACGCCAAATGCCCCTTTTCATCAAGGATGCTGCACTTCGGGCGCATGCCTCCCAGCGAGGTCGCCTTGCCCCGCAGGTAGGCCAGATCCTGGGCCGACTCCCTGCCGAGCTCCACGGCCCTCGAGGAGGCGAGCATTTTCTCCAGTTCCAGCATCGGAGGCGTCGCAGTCTGCCCTGCGCGTACGGACTCCAGATAGACGCCTTGCGCACTGCGCAACCTCAGGGCGCCCATCCGGCTGAAGTCATCGACGGCGCAAAGGTAGTCGAGTTCGGTCAGTGCCCCAAGAGCCGGGTCCTTCTCGCGCCGCTTGGCATGCGCACGGCCAATGACACGCCGCCCCCAGGCATCCGGCTCCGTGTCTCCCAGCGCAAGGAAGAACAAGGAGTCCTCCCGGGTCTCTGGTTTGCGCGTCTGGTAGATCGGCGTGAGCGCGAGATCGGGGGAGACGTTGAACGCATCCTTGTGACCCAGCCAGTCCTGGAAGTAGGCGAACTGGGTGAACATGCGCATGCCGTTGCGCACGAATACCAGCCTGCCCACGGCCGTGCCCGCCTTGCCCAGGCACACGTCCAGTTCCGACTTCATGTTGTGGACCATTGCAGCGGAGCGCGTCACCATGTCGCATTCGCCCTTCAGAACGCCTTGGGTGCCTTGCGGCGTTTGCTGTAGATGCGCGCAGGCAGTTGCGCATCCATCAGTGCCAGTCCGACGGAGTCGGTCGGGGTGTCCAGGAGCAGGCGCAATTTCTCCAACTCACCGAAGACCTGCAGGGCACTTGCCAGATAGGAAAGCGCAATTCCGGGGTGGCCATCTTCCAGGCGGCGCACGGTGCTGACCGAAACGCCCATGCGGGATGCCAGATCGGCCTGCGACAGCCCCCGCCGCCGCCGCGCCAGTTCAATGCTCTGGCCCAGTGCCTTTATGGCCCGATCAACGGGAAGATTGGTTGCAGTTGCCATCAAAATATTCTCATACGAGTGCTTGCGGCATGCAAGCGCTCTGATATGAATGATATTACGGCCTTCGAACGGTGCCCGCCTGTGCCGGAAGAAACCCAACCGACAGCACTCCCGGTCGCTGCTTCCAGCGAAGGGCGCTAGGGCCTGTTCCCACTCATGCGGGGTCGCGAAGCTGCCTGCCAGCCCGCCAATCAAGGCGCGCGACGCCGTGCGTGTGCTCACACGCACAAGGAGCGCAACGCTGAGTGGCGGGCTGGCAGGCAGCTTCCCTTCGGGTTGCCCGGCTGCCGGGCAACGCGATCCTCGCATTAGTGTGAACAGGCCCTAACCCGCCAGCGCCCCCGCATGCCGCAGGCACTGCGCACGCCAACCGGCGTCGTCCTGCAGTTGCAGCGCCGCCTGCAGCGCGCGCGTGGGCGCCACGCCCTGCTGGGCCATGAAGCCTATGGGGGTGACCAGTTCGGGCGAGCGCAGCGGCCGCGCCACCAGGCCCGGCATGTGGCGCACCGTGGCCACCATGGCGCCGGGCAGCACGGTGGTCATGCCATCCGTTCCTTGCGCCACGGCCATCACCAGGGTCAGCACGGAGTTGGTTTCCATGGCGGGCTGCACGGCCATGTCCACGGCGGCGAAGGCCTCGTCGATCACCGTGCGGTTGTGCATGTCGGGCGTGAGAAGGCACAGCGGCATGCCGGCCACTTCGCGCCAGGCGATGTCGGCGCCAAAGGCAAAGGGCCGGCCCTCGCCCTGCCCATCGCGGCACTCGCGGCACAGCAGGTAGTAATGCTCCTCGTACTGCGGCCAGGACTGCAGGCGCGGGCCGCGCGGCGGCATGCGCGCGCTGTAGCCCAGGGCCAGGTCCAGCGACAGGTCTTCGAGCCCGCTCTCGATCTCGGCCGAGCTCATGGACAGCACCACGGGCGTGATGCCCGGATGGTGCTCGCGCAGCAGGGCCGCAAAGCGCGTGAGCATGGGCATGGCCGTGGGCACGGCCGCCATGCGCAGCTGCCCGCGCAGCGCGCCGGCGGCGGCGCTCAGTTCCTGGCGCAGGCCTTCCTCGGCCCGCAGCATGGCCAGGGCCGTGGCCAGCACCTGATCGCCCTCGGGCGTGAAGCCCGCGAACGAGCGGCCCCGGCGCACGATGACCGTGCCGAACTCTTCCTCCAACGCGCGCAGAGCATTGGACAGCGCCGGCTGGGTGATGTGGCATGCCAGCGCCGCGCGGCCAAAATGGCGGTGCTCGTTGAGCGCCGCCAGATACCGCATCGAGGTCAGCAGGTTCATGCCGGCAGCGCCAGAAGGGTCAGGTTCCCTGGCTCACCGTGATGGTGGGGAACTTGCTCGTGAAATCGCGTGCCTTGAGCGCCACCTTCACGGCCAGGTCGCGCGCCACCTTCTTGTAGATCTGCGCGGCTTCGCTATCGGGCTCGGCCACCACGGTGGGCTTGCCGCTGTCGGCCTGCAGGCGGATCTGCAGCGACAGGGGCAGGGCGCCCAGGTAGTCGATGCCGTACTCGGCCGCCATCTGCTTGCCGCCCTCGGCGCCGAAGATGTGCTCCACATGGCCGCAGTTGGTGCAGACGTGGGCCGCCATGTTCTCCACCAGGCCCAGGATGGGCACGCCCACCTTCTCGAACATCTTCACGCCCTTCTTGGCATCGATCAGCGCGATGTCCTGGGGCGTGGTGACGACCACGGCGCCCGTCATGGGCACGCGCTGGGCCAGCGTCAGCTGGATGTCGCCGGTGCCGGGCGGCATGTCCACCAGCAGGTAGTCCAGATCCTTCCAGTTGGTCTGGCGCAGCATCTGCTCCAGCGCCTGCGTGGCCATGGGGCCGCGCCAGATCATGGCCTGGTCGTTGTTGACCAGGAAGCCGATGGACATGACCTGCACGCCATGGCTTTCCATCGGCTCCATGGTCTTGCCGTCGGGGCTTTCGGGGCGGCCCGAGATGCCCATCATCATGGGCTGGCTGGGGCCGTAGATGTCGGCGTCCAGGATGCCCACGCGCGCGCCCTCGGCGGCCAGCGCCAGCGCCAGGTTGGCCGTGGTCGTGCTCTTGCCCACGCCGCCCTTGCCGGACGAGATGGCGATGATGTTCTTGACGCCCGGCAGCAACTGCACGCCGCGCTGCACCGCATGCGCGGCGACCTTGGACGTGATGTTGACCGAGACATTGCCCACGCCCTCGACGGTCTTGGCCGCCGCGACGAACTGGCCGCGCAGCGCCGGCACCAGGCTTTGCGCCGGATAGCCCATCTCCACGTCGAAGGCCACGTCGGCCCCCGTGACCTGCAGGTTGCGCAGGGCGCGGGTGCTCACATAGTCCTTGCCGGTGTGGGGGTCGAGCACGCTGGAGAGCGCGGCCAAGAGCGCTTGTTCTGTGACTGCCATTGCTTTGATTACTCCTAGAGCCGGATAGTCTATCCAAGGCACCATCCCCTCGCTCACGCGAGACAATGCGGGCCTTGCTGCCTTTGCGGCCCCTGTTACCGCCTTTTTCCGCGAAAGATCCGCCCCGTGAAATTCAAGATGGCCCACAACTCCCTGTTCGCGATCCTGCTGCGCTCGCGCTGGTGGATCAGCATCGCGCTGGCCGCGCTGGTGACCCTGGTGTCCACGGCGCTGCTGCCCAAGGACATCGCGCCGTTCGCCGCCATCACCGCCCTGCCTTTCTTCGGCATAGGCTGCGTTGCCGCCTGGCGCCAGCTGCGCGCGCCCAGCCCCGCCAAGGTGGAGCAGGCCCTGGAGATCGCCGCCCAGCAAAGCTGGCGCGAGTTCGCCGATCGGCTCGATCGCGCCTGGCAGGCCGAGGGCTACACCGTGACCCGCCTGTCCGACAAGGACGGCGCCGACTTCGTGCTGGAACGCGAAGGCCGCACCACCGTGGCCAGCGCCAAGCGCTGGAAGGCCGGCGTGCACGGCATGGAGCCGCTGCGCGCCCTGCTGGCCGCAGGCCAGGCGCGCGATGCGGCCACGGTCTGCTACCTGTCGCTGCAGCCGCCGGCCGAGAATGCAGCCGCCTGGGCCAAGCAGCAGGGCATCGCCCTGATCTCCGGCAAGGACCTGGGCTCCCTGCTGGCCAAGGCCTGATCCCTTCGGGGTCATCCCCTGATCTGATGACGGCCGGCGCGCGGCACACTCCAGGCATGCCCGATGCCGCGCCCTCACCCGACTCCAGCCTCCCTCCCCCCAGCACCGGACTGCTGCTCAGCGGCGGCGGCGCCCGCGCCGCCTACCAGGCCGGCGTGCTGGAGGCCATTGCCGAAATACGCCGCGCCTGCGGCCAGCAGCATGGCCCCAATCCCTTCCCCATCCTGGTCGGCACCTCGGCCGGCGCCATCAACGCGGCGGCCCTGGCCTGCGGCAGCGACCATTTCGACCGGGCCGTGCGCCGCATGTCGCGCATCTGGCGCAACCTGCGGCCCGAGGACATCTACCTGTCCGACTCGCTGAGCGTGCTGCGCAGCGGCGCGCGCTGGCTGACCCTGCTGTCGCTGGGCTGGGCCCTGGCGCGCTGGGGCCGCATGCGCCCGCGCTCGCTGCTGGACAACCAGCCGCTGGGCCGGCTGCTGTCGCGCGGCCTGGTTCCGCTGGAGCGCCTGCCCCAACTGATCGCGGACGGCCACCTGCGCGCGCTGGCGGTGTCCGCCTCCAGCTACACCACCAGCGAGCACGTGACCTTCTGCCAGGCGCAGGACCAGCTCCAGCCCTGGGTGCGCAACCAGCGCAAGGCCGCCGCCGCCCAGATCACGCACGCGCACCTGCTGGCCTCCTCGGCCATCCCCTTCATCTTTCCGGCCACGCCGCTGCCGCTGGACGGCGCCACCGAATACTTCGGCGACGGCTCCATGCGCCAGACCGCGCCGCTGGCGCCCGCCATCCACCTGGGCGCCGAGCGCATCCTCGTCGTGGGCGCGGGCCGGCGCACCGAGCCGCCGGCCAGGCCGCCGCCAGAAGGCGCAAGCTACCCGTCGCTGGCCCACATCGCGGGCCACACGCTGTCCAGCATCTTCCTGGACGCCCTGTCCCTGGACGTGGAGCGCGCCGAGCGCATCAACCAGACGCTGGCCCTGATCCCCCCCGCCGACCGCGAACGCAGCCGCCTGCGCCCGCTGCAGCTGCTGGTCATCTCGCCGTCCGAGCGCATAGACGCCATCGCCGCGCGCCACGTGGGCCAGCTGCCCCTGCCCATGCGCACCCTGCTGGGCGCCCTGGGCGTGCGCCAGGACGCCAGTGACCCGCGCGGCGCCGCCCTGGCCAGCTACCTGTTGTTCGAGCGCAGCTTCACCCGCGAACTCATGGCCCTGGGCCGGCGCGACGCGCTGGCGCGGCGCAGCGACATAGAGCAGTTCCTGGGCTGGCAACGGCCGCTGGTCGCCAACTGACGGCCTGCAGCCAACAGGCCTAGCGCAGCGAAGGCCCGCAACAACTCCCTCGTATGTCGGCCTGCACGGAAAAGCCATCGCCGCCCCACAACCGCCCAGCCCTTCTAGAATGTCAGGTTCCCCCGAGAAAGCCGCCATCCATGACCGCACGCAAACTCTTCGTCACCACCGCCCTGCCGTACGCCAACGGCAACTTCCACATCGGCCACATCATGGAATACATCCAGGCCGACACCTGGGTGCGTGCGCAGCGAATGCAGGGCAACGCGGTCAACTTCGTGGGTGCCGATGACGCCCACGGCGCGCCCATCATGATTGCGGCCGAGAAGGCCGGCAAGACGCCCCAGCAGTTCGTGGCCGACATCGCCGCAGGCCGCAAGCAGTACCTGGACGGCTTCCACATCGCCTTCGACAACTGGCACAACACCGACGCGCCCGAGAACCACGTGCTGGCCCAGCAGATCTACAGGGACCTGAAGGCTGCCGGCTTCATCGAGACGCGCACTATCGAGCAGTTCTTCGACACCGAGAAGAACATGTTCCTGCCCGACCGCTTCATCAAGGGCGAATGCCCGCGCTGCCATGCCAAGGACCAGTACGGCGACAACTGCGAGGTCTGCAGCGCCGTCTACGCGCCCACTGACCTGATCAACCCCTACTCGGCGCTGTCCGGCGCCAAGCCCGTGCTCAAGAGCTCGGAGCATTTCTTCTTCAAGCTGTCGGACCCGCGCTGTGTGGAGTTCCTGACCGAGTGGACCCAGGACGGCCAGCATGTGCAGCCCGAGGTGGCCAACAAGATCAAGGAATGGTTCGGCGTGCGCACCAACCCGGACGGCACGACCAGCGAGGGCCTGGGCGACTGGGACATCTCGCGCGACGCGCCCTACTTCGGCATCGAGATCCCCGATGCGCCGGGCAAGTACTTCTACGTCTGGCTGGACGCGCCCGTGGGCTACCTGGCCTCGCTCAAGAACCTGCTGGACCGCCGTGGCGAGGACTACGAGGCCTACATGGCCGACCCCACGCTGGAGCAGTACCACTTCATCGGCAAGGACATCATCACCTTCCACACGCTGTTCTGGCCCGCCATGCTCAAGTTCAGCGGCCGCAAGACGCCCACCAAGATCTGCGTGCACGGCTTCATGACCGTGAACAACGGCGAGAAGATGAGCAAGAGCCGCGGCACCGGCCTGGACCCGCTCAAGTACCTAGGCCTGCAGATGAACCCCGAGTGGCTGCGCTACTACCTGGGCGCCAAGCTCAACGGCAAGAATGAAGACATCGACTTCAACCCCGATGACTTCATGGCCCGCGTCAATTCCGACCTGATCGGCAAGTACGTGAACATCGCCTCGCGCGCGGCCGGCTTCATCGCCAAGCGCTTCGACGGCAAGCTGGGCACGGTCAGCGAAGACGGCCAGGCCCTGCTGGCCCAGCTGCGCGGCCAGAGCGAGGCCGTCGTCCAGGCCTTCGAGAACCGCGACACGGCCCGCGCCGTGCGCGAAATCATGCAGCTGTGCGACCGCGTCAACGAATACGTGGATGCCAACAAGCCCTGGGAGCTGGCCAAGCAGGAAGGCATGGACGCCCGCCTGCAGGACGTGTGCACCACCTGCATCGAGGCCTTCCGCCTGCTGACCATCTACCTGAAGCCCATCCTGCCGGCCGTGGCCGAACAGGTGGAAGGCTTCCTCAACGTGGCGCCGCTGCAATTCGCCGACGCACAGAACCTGCTGGGCGCCGGCCATGCCATCGGCATGTACAAGCACCTGATGCAGCGCGTGGACGTCAAGCAGTTGGAGGCCCTGTTCGAGGCCCCCGAGCCCGTGGTCGAGAAGGTCCTGCCCGGCGGCGAGGAGATTGCCGAAACCATCAGCATCGACGACTTCGCCAAGGTGGACCTGCGCATCGCCAAGATCGTGGAATGCAAGCCCGTGGAAGGCTCGACCAAGCTGCTGCAGCTCACGCTGGACGTGGGCGAAGGCAAGACACGCAACGTGTTCTCCGGCATCTCCAGCATGTACCAGCCCGAGCAGCTGCAGGGCAAGCTCACCGTGATGGTGGCCAACCTGGCGCCGCGCAAGATGAAGTTCGGCATCTCCGAAGGCATGGTGCTGGCAGCCAGCCACGCCGATGAGAAGGCCAACCCCGGCATCTACGTGCTGGAGCCCTTCCCCGGTGCCACACCCGGCATGCGTATACATTGAAATGCCCCCTGAGTCGCTTCGCGCCTTCCCCCTGAAGGGGGCATACGGGCACCCGGCGACACCCTCGGTGCGGGGCGGCCCTTCCTCGGCGTCCCTGACTTAGGCTCTGCCGGTTTCAAAGATTGCGCACAGTGTGTTGGACGACAATCATGAAGTCTGCAAAGTCCCGCAAGCCCTCACGGTCCCCGGCCCTGGGGGCTTTTCTTTGCCTGTGCGCCAGCGCCCTGCTGTACGGCTGCACCGTGGTGGCCGTGACGGCCACGGCGGTCAGCGTCACGGCCTCTGCCGTGGGGCTGGCCGCGGATGCGGCCGTGGGCACGGTCAAGATCGTCGGCAAGGGAGTGGGCAAGGCCGTCGATGCGATGAGCGATGACGGGGCAGCCGCAGACAACAGCGGCATCACGGTCCGCTACCGCACGCCCGATGGGCAGCCTTTGACGCCCTGAGGCTACTGCCCGGCGTAGCGCCCGGGCCGGTGGCTCACGGCCAGGAACACGCCCATGATCACGGCCGCCAGCACCGACCAGGCCACGCGCTCGAAGGGCACGACCCACAGCGCCAGCAGCACCACGCAGCAGTCGATGGCCATCTGCACCTTGCCAGCGCGGATGCCGTAGCGGTCCTGCAGGTAGAGCGAGGCAATGGTGGCGCCGCCCAGGCTGGAGCGGTGGCGCGCCAGGAACAGCAGGCCCGAGCCCATGAGCAGGCCGCCCGCAATGGCGGCAAATGCAGGGTGCAGGTAGTCGATGTGGATGAGGCGCGGCCCCATTTCGGTGATCAGCGACAGCGCGCCCACGCAGATGAAGGTCTTGACCGTGAAGGTGCGGCCCACGCGCGTCCAGGCAAACCAGTAGAACGGGATGTTGATCGCGAAGAAGACCAGGCCGAACGGCCAGCCCGTGGCGTAGTGCAACACGAAGGCCAGGCCCGCCGTGCTTCCCGTCAAAAGCCCCGCCTGGGCGAACATCATCATGGCGATGCCCACGAACAGGGTTCCGGTGAAGAGGGCCTGGACATCCTCGAAGAGGCCATGGCGCAGCGAAGCGGTGGCCGGGACAGGCGCAGCAGGCGCGGCAGCGGGTAAGGAAGGCGTGGACATTGTCGGGGTGATGACAGATCTATCGTCGCAAAGGCCCCGGTTCGGGGCCTTCACCGTACCCATGGGGTGTCATAGGTACAAACCCGGATTCTAGAGACTGTTGCCCCGGCGCGCTGTGGCGTGCAGGGTACAGCGCATCGCAGGATGCTTGCAGGAACTTGCAAGGGCCTGCTGTCAGGCGCCGCCGTGCAGTTTCTCGCGGCCGGCGCTGCGCAGCACGCGGCCGTCGGGCCCGAAGGTCACGGTGAACTCCATGTCGCGCGTGGGGGGATCGATGTAGTTCCAGTCCCAGTCGGTTTCCTGCTTGAGCTGGTAGGGCGTGATCTTGGCGGGCTTGCCCAGCATGCGGCGCACCTGCTCCTCATCCATGCCGGGGCGGATCTTCTCGAAGTTGTGCGGCGCCAGCACCTGGCGCAGCGCGCTCATGCGGCCATCGGTGCCGATGGTGATCATGTAGTTGCGGCTGCCGGCGGGCTGGCGGTTGTACTCGAAGGTGCGCGAGCCGTCGGGCTCGGTCCAGATGCGTTCGGGCTCGCCAAAGCGGGCGCGGACGTCGGCCTCGGTGGACAGGCCTTCTTCGAGTTCCTTGATGTTTTGGGGATCGCAGCCGGGCAGCGAGAGCATGCCCATCACGGCCACGGCCACCCCCAGAAGACGGGAGACTAGGTTCATCGGCGGTGTCCCGGTAAAATCACGCGATTCAAGAGGTTATCAGACTATGTCATTCTTTCGCCGCCCCGACTATCGCTCCGACGCCACCAACTTCATCAACGACCTGAAGAAGCAAAAGCCCGAGCTGCCCAGCCAGCAGCTGGCCGGCCGCTCGCTGCTGTGGGACAAGGACGTGAACCACGAAGTCTGGGAAGACCTGCGCGCCGGCCGCGTGGACCAGAAGCCCTACGTCTACCAGACGAACTCCTGATTGCCCATGCGATGAAAAATCAGCCTGTTCCCACCGTGCACCCTGCGCATGCGGCATTCGCCCAGGCAGCAAGGCATGGCCGAGGCTGAATCCGCGCTGGCGCCTGCGGGCGCCTCCGCCACATCCCCCCCTCCTGGCGACGGCACCCCGGTCGTGATCGACCAGGTGGCTTTGGCGCGCCTGTACGGCGAGCCGCTGTTCGCCCTGCCGCAGGATCTGTACATCCCGCCCGATGCGCTGGAGGTCTTCCTCGAAGCCTTCGAAGGGCCGCTGGACCTGTTGCTGTACCTGATCCGCAAGCAGAACTTCAACATCCTCGACATTCCCATGCTGGACGTGACGCGCCAGTACATGCGCTATGTCGACGAGATCCGCAGCCGCAACCTCGAACTGGCGGCCGAGTACCTGCTGATGGCGGCCATGCTCATCGAGATCAAGTCGCGCATGCTGCTGCCGCCCAAGAAGCAGGAAGGCGGCGAAGAGGCCGAGGACCCGCGCGCCGAGCTGGTGCGCCGGCTGCTCGAGTACGAGCAGATCAAGCTCGCTGCCCACCAGCTCGGCCAGGTGCCGCACTACGGGCGTGACTTCCTCCGGGCCCAGATCCACATCGAGCAGAACCTGCAGCCGCGCTTTCCCGATGTGGACGTGGCCGAGCTGCAATCGGCCTGGCGCGACATTCTCAAGCGCGCCAAGCTCGTGCAAAGCCACAAGATCACGCGCGAGGAACTCTCGGTGCGCGAGTACATGAGCCAGGTGCTCAAGGCCCTGCAGGGCCGGCGCTTCGTCGAGTTCGAGACCCTGTTCCAGCCCGAGAAAGGCTCGACCGTGCTGGTCGTGACCTTCATCGCCCTGCTGGAGCTGGCCAAGGAAACGCTGATCGAGATCACCCAGGCCGAAGCCTTTGCGCCCATCTACGTGCGCCTGGCCTATACGCCCGTCTAGCGGGCACGGATACAGGCACGCGCACACCGACAGGCCGGCTCCACCGGCCTCCATGCACCATGACTTACAGCGTCAAAGAAATCTTCTACACCCTGCAGGGCGAGGGCGGCCAGGCCGGCACGCCGGCCATCTTCTGCCGCTTTGCAGGCTGCAACCTCTGGACCGGCCGTGAGCAGGACCGCGCCAGCGCCATCTGCCAGTTCTGCGACACCGACTTCGTGGGCACCGACGGCACGCTGGGCGGCAAGTTCGCCACGGCCGACGCCCTGGCCGAACGCATCCTGTCCCAATGGCCAGCCGGAGACAGCCAGCACCGCATGGTGGTGCTGACCGGGGGAGAGCCCCTGCTGCAGGTGGACGAGCCCCTGATCGCCGCCCTGCATGCGCGCGGCTTTCGCATTTCCGTGGAAAGCAACGGCACCGTGGCCGCGCCCGAGGGCATCGACTGGCTGTGCATCAGCCCCAAGGCCGGCGCCGAATGGGTGCAGCGCAGCGGCCAGGAGCTCAAGCTGGTCTGGCCGCAGCCCGGCTTCGATCTGCAGGCCATCGAGGCCGGCACCCGTTTCGACCGCTATTTCCTGCAGCCCATGGACAACGTCCTGCAGGCCGACAACACGGCCGCCTGCATAGCGCAATGCCTGCAGCGCCCGGCCTGGCGCCTGAGCCTGCAGACCCACAAGCTCACCGGCATCCGCTGATTTTTGCCATGCAGTTCACCGTTCACCAGCGCTTTTTCTTCGATGCCGCCCACACGCTGGAGCGCGCCATCGAAACCGAGAGCAGCCGCCGCATCCACGGCCACACCTACTACGCCGAGGTCAGCGTCACCGGCCCGCGCAATCCGGACAACGGCATGGTGATCGACCTGGGCTACCTGCGCTCGCGCCTGAAGACCCTGGGCGACGCGCTGGACCACCGCTTTCTCGACGAAATCCCCGGCCTGGGCAAGCCCACGCTGGAAAACCTGTGCCTGTTCATTGCCGATTCCCTGGCCGACCTGCAGCCCGCTCCCAGCCGCATCCGCGTATGGCGCGACAGCATCGGCGATGGCTGCGTGCTCGACCTGAACTGAAGCCAGGCCCCGCAGCGGCGCCGCTGCTGTTGAACAACTTCACGGCCTTCATGGGATTTCTCCTTCGCATATAGACTTGGTGGCTTTTTTTGCCAGCCCAGGCCCCATCAAGACCGCGCAAAGCGCCCCTCGAGAGACAAAACATGTTCCGCACCCTGCTCAAATCCAAGATCCACCGCGTCAAGACCACGCAATGCGAGCTGCACTATGAAGGCTCCTGCGCCATCGACGAGGACCTGCTGGACGCCGCCAACATCGTCGAGAACGAGCAGGTGCACATCTGGAACATCGACAACGGCGAGCGCTTCGTCACCTATGCCATCAAGGGCCAGCGCGGCAGCGGCATGATCTCGGTCAACGGCTCGGCCGCGCGCCGTGCCGCCGTGGGCGACCTGCTGATCATTGCCTCCTTCGCCCAGGTGCATGAGACCGACGTGGCCACGCACCAGCCGCAGCTGGTCTTCGTGGATGATGCCAACCGCCAGGTCGAACTGCGCCACCACGTTCCCACGCAGCAGCTGTGAGCTGCGCTGCGGTGTGACAATCGCGCGATGACTCAATCGCTTGCCGCCCGCAGCCTTGCGGCTGTGTGGCACCCCTGCACCCAGATGAAGCGGCACGAGGCCGCGCCCCCCATCGCCATCGCGCGCGCCCAGGGGCCCTGGCTCCACGACACCGAAGGACGCCGCTACCTGGATGGCGTCAGCTCCTGGTGGGTCAACCTCTTCGGCCACAGCCATCCGCACATCCAGGCCGCGCTCACCGACCAGCTCGCCCGGCTTGACCATGTGATGCTGGCCGGCTTCACGCACGCGCCCGTGGTCGAGCTGTCCGAACGGCTGGCCACGCTCACCGGCCTGGGCCATGCCTTCTACGGCAGCGACGGCGCATCGGCCACCGAGATCGCCCTCAAGATGAGCGCGCACTACTGGCGCAACCTGGGCCGCCCCGCCAAGAGCCGCTTTGCCGGCCTGGCCGGCGGCTACCACGGCGAAACCGTGGGCGCGCTGGCCGTGACCGATATTCCCATCTTCCGCGAAGCCTATGCCCCCCTGGTGCGCCTGGCCGACACCGTGCCCAGCCCCGATGCACGCGGCGCGCAAGGCGGCGAAAGCCCGGCCGATGTGGCACGGCGCGCCGCCGAAGGCCTGCGCCAGTGGCTGGAGCAGCACCACGAGACCACGGCCGCCCTCATCGTCGAGCCGCTGGTGCAGTGCGCGGCCGGCATGGCCATGCACGACCCCGAATACCTGCGCCTGGCGCGCGCCCTGTGCGACCGCTACGAGGTGCACCTGGTGGTGGACGAGATCGCCGTGGGCTTCGGCCGCACGGGCAGCATGTTCGCCCACCAGCAGGCCGGCATACGGCCGGACTTCATCTGCCTGTCCAAGGGCCTGACGGGCGGCACGCTGGCCCTGTCGGCCGTGCTGACCACCGAGACCGTCTACGCCGCCTTCTACGACGATTCCGTGGCGCGCGGCTTCCTGCACTCGCACTCGTACACCGGCAACCCGCTGGCCTGCCGCGCGGCCCTGGCCACGCTGGAGCTGTTCGAGCAGACCGATGCCATCAACGCCAACCTCGCGCTGGCGCAAAGGCTTGACGGCGCCTTCACCCCTTTGAACCAGCACGCCCGCGTGCGCCACGCACGGCGCCAGGGAATGATCTGGGCCTGGGATGTGCAGACCTCCCTGCCCGACTTCTCGCGCCGCTACAGCGCAGCCGCACTGGAGCGCGGGCTGCTGCTGCGCCCTATCAGCAACACCCTCTACGCCATGCCTCCCTATTTGCTGGACGAAGAGGCCGTGCAGCACCTGGCCGCCAGCGCGCTGGCCGCCCTTGAAGACACCCTGGCCCAGGAGAACCGTTCGTGAACGCCCACCGCACCATTGGCTGCTTTGTCACCGGCACCGACACGGGCGTGGGCAAGACCCTGGCCTCCTGCGGGCTGCTGCATGCGCTGGCCCGCCACCATGCCCGCGTGGTGGGCATGAAGGCCGTGGCCGCAGGCGCCGAGCCCGACGGCCAGGGCGGCTGGGCCAACGAGGACACGCTGGCGCTGCGCGCCGCCTCCACCCTGACCGTGCCGCCCGAACTGGACAACCCCGTGCTGCTGCCCGATCCCATGTCGCCGCACATCGCCGCGCAGCGCGCCGGCCGCTCCATAGAGATCGCACACATCGTGGACAGCTACCGGCGCCTAGCCGAACAGGCCGACGCCGTGGTGGTGGAAGGCGCGGGCGGCTTTCTCGTGCCGCTGTCCGACCAGCTCTCGGGCGCCGACCTGGCCTGCGCGCTGGACCTGCCCGTGGTCATGGTCGTGGGCCTGCGGCTGGGCTGCCTGAACCACGCCGCCCTCACGGCCGAGGCCATCCGCGCGCGCGGCCTGCGCCTGGCCGGCTGGATTGCCAGCCGCGTGGACCCCGCCATGCTGGTGCCCGAGGAAAACATGGCCTGGCTGCGCCAGCACCTGGACCGGCAACTGCAGGCGCCGCTGCTGGCCGACATCCCCTTCCAGCAGCACCCCGACCCGCGCGCCACCACCTACACCCTGCCGGAGCAATGGCAATGAGCGGCTCCTGGCTGGACGACATCCCCGCGCGCATCGCCGAGCTCGACGCGGCCCACCTGCGCCGCCGCCGCCGCGCCACGGCGCCGCTGCAGGGCGCCGCCAGCGGCGCTCACATGGAGGTGGACGGCCACCCCATGCTGGCCTTTTGCAGCAACGACTACCTGGGCCTGGCCGGCCACCCCACCCTGGTGCGCGCCGCCTGCGCGGGCGCCCAGGCCTTTGGCGTCGGCTCGGGCGGCTCGCCCCTGGTCAGCGGCCACAGCACGGCCAACGCCGCGCTGGAGGAACAGCTGGCGCACTTCGTGCAACTGCCGCGCGCGCTCTACTTCTATGCGGGCTACGCCACCAATGCCGGCATCGTGCCGGCCCTGGTGGGCGCGGGCGATGCCCTGTTCTCCGATGCGCTCAACCACGCCTGCCTGATCGACGGCGCCCGCCTGTCGCGCGCCCAGGTCCACCGCTATGCCCATGCCGACCTGACCGATCTGGCCGCGCAACTGGCCGCCAGCACGGCCCGCCGCAAGCTGGTCATCAGCGATGCCGTGTTCAGCATGGACGGCAATGTGGCCGACATCCGGGGACTGCTGGCGCTGTGCGAGCAGCACGACGCGCTGCTGCTGCTCGACGACGCGCATGGCTTCGGCGTGCTGGGCCCACAAGGCCGGGGCAGCCTGGCCGAGGCGGGACTGACGGGCGCAAACGCCTCGCCCCGCGTGCTCTACATGGCCACGCTGGGCAAGGCCGCTGGCGTGGCCGGTGCCTTTGTCGCGGGCAGCGACATGCTGGTCGAATGGCTGCTGCAAAAGACGCGCAGCTACATCTTCGCCACGGCCGCGCCGCCCATGCTGGCCAGCGCGCTGCAGGCCAGCGTGGCCCTGATCGAGGCCGAGGACGAGCGCCGCGAGGCCCTGGCCGAACGCATTGCCGAGCTGCGCGCCGGCCTCACGCCGCTGCTGGCGCGCACGGGCTGGCAGTTGCTGCCCTCACGCACCGCCGTGCAGGCCCTGGTCATAGGCTCCAACGCCACGGCCCTGGCCGTGATGGAAGGCCTGCGCGAGTGCGGCCTGTGGGTGCCCGCCATCCGCCCGCCCACCGTGCCCGAAGGCACGGCGCGGCTGCGCATTGCGCTGTCGGCCTCCCACACGCGCATCGACGTGCAGCTGCTGCTGACGGCGCTGGACGAGGTCTCGCGCCTGGCCCCACCCCTCCCCTGAATCCCTCTTCACCACCGGAACGGAGACATCCATGCCCCATCTCTACGTCGAATACACCGACAACCTCGCCGGCCTGCCCGGCCAGCAACTGCTGACCGAACTCAACGCCTTCGTCTGCAGCCACCCCAGCATCCTGGACGAGGCCGACGTCAAGGCCCGCCTGCTGCCAGTCAGCCAGTTCGAGATCGGCTCGGCCCCCGCCAACCGAGGCTTCGTCCACGTGCAGCTGCGCCTGCTGGCGGGCCGTACCGACACGGCCAAGAAAGAACTGTCCGAAGGCATTGCCGCGGTGCTGCGCCGCCTCACGCCCCAGCCGGCCGGCATGATGGTCCAGCTCAGCGTGGAAATCGCCGACATGGACAAGCCCAGCTACTACAAGGGTCGCCTGTAAGGCAGGCGCCGGGCCTTGTCCGCCGTGAGCACCCGCGCACGCTGCGCGCAATGCCTGCGCCCTGAGCGCACCTGCCTGTGCCCCCTGGTGCAGCCGGTGCCGCATGCGGTGCAGCTGCTGGTGCTCCAGCATCCCGAGGAAGAACTGCAGGCCAAGGGCACGGGCCGGCTGCTGCACCTGTGCCTGCCCGCCAGCCGCCTGGCGGTGGGCGAGGCCTTCGAGCCAGCGCAGCTGCAGGCACTGCTGCACGCGCCCTGGCAGTCGGGCGACGCCCCGCGGCAGGCCGTACTGCTCTATCCGGAAACACCGCACGGCGATCAGCTGGGCCTGGCCAGGCAAGCGCCCTGGCCGCAGCCCGCGCCATGCCCCGAGGACCTGCGCCTGGTGGTGCTGGACGCCACCTGGCGCAAGAGCCGCAAGATGCTCTACCTCAACCCCGGCCTGCAGGCCCTGCCGCGCCTGGCACTGCAGGGCGACCTGCCCACCTCGCACTACGGCGCCCTGCGCAAGGCCCATGCGCCGGGCCAGCTGTCCACGCTGGAGGCAGCGGCCTGCGCGCTGCAACGGCTGGCGCCTGCCGGCCCGTCGCTGCAGCCGCTGCGCGATGCGTTCGAGGGGCTGCTGTCCCTGCATGCCCTGCACAGGCCCGAATGAAAAACGCCTCGGGGAGCGAGGCGTTTTTCATGGCGGCCGGCCCTGCTTCAGTTTTCCGGCGTGATCTTGGCGAACTTGACCAGTTCGGCGTACTTGCCCATGTCGGTACGGATGATCTGGGCCAGGTTTTCGTCGCCCGTGGGGGCAATGATGCCCGCCCCTTCCAGGCGCGCGCGCATCGCCGGATCGGCCAGGCCCGCCTTCAAGGCCTTCTGCAGGCTGGCCACCACCTCGGCAGGCAGGTCCTTGGGCCCCACCAGCCCGAACCAGCCGCTCAGCGCATAGCCCTTGAGCGCCGCGTTCTCGCCCAGTGCGGGCACGTCCTTCATCATGGCGATGCGGTGGGCCGTGGTCACGCCCAGGGCCTTGATCTTGCCGCTCTGGATGAACGGAGCCGCCACCGAGGGAGAGACGATGGCGAAATCCAGGTTGCCGCCGGCCAGGTCGCTGGTCATCGCGGCCGATCCCTTGTAGGGCACATGGACGATGTCCACCCCGGCAATCTTCTTGATCAGCTCGCCCGAGAAATGCGGCGTGGACCCGATGCCCGGGCTGCCGTAGCTGTACTTGCCGGGATGGGCCTTGGCCAGGGCGATGAACTCGTCGATGGTCCTGGCCGGCATCTTGGTGCCGGCCACCCACAGGTTGGGCAGCACGCCGGTCAGCGCGATGCCGGTCAGGTCCGTGGCCGGGTCGTACTTCTGCGCGGCGTTGACGAACTTCGTGCCCGCCAATTCGTTGCTGGAGCCTGCGAGCAGGGTATAGCCGTCGGCCTTGGCACCGACCACGCGCTGCGCGGCCACCACGCCGGCGGCACCGGGCACGTTGTCGACCACGACGGTCGCATTGAGGTGCTTGGCCAGGATGTCACCCACCACGCGCCCCACCAGGTCGACCGAGCCGCCTGCCGCGTAGCCGACGACGACGCGAATGGGCTTGTTGGGATAGGTGGTCTGGGCGCACAGCGGGCCCGCCGCCAGGACAGCCGCGGCGCTGATCAGCGCGCGGCGGGAAATACGGAATTCATGCATGGATCGATCTCAGGGGAGACAGGCATCAGCCAACAATCAAAATGATATTGCTCAACAATATTCACCGATTGTCTGACATTGCCTTGTGGAATCCATCCCTGAAAACCATGAGTTCCGCCCTAGCCTGCAGCTCAGCGCAGAACTGCCGGCAGCCAGCCGCGCAGGCTGTTGACGAAGGTCCAGCCCTGCACGCGCGGCAGATCGTCCAGCCGCACCGGGTGCTCCACCACGCGGCCCTCGTCCAGCGCCACAGCGCGGCCCACGCCGGGCAGCAGGCCGCTGGACAGCGGCGGGGTCACCCAGCGGCCCGCCAGCAGCACGGCGATGTTGCCGCGCGTGCCCTCGGTGATCTCGCCGTCCTCGTTGTGGAGCACGGTGTCGAACACCGAGGCATCGGTGGGCTGCAGGCTGTCGTAGTGCGCGCGGCGCGAGGTCTTGAAACGCACCCAGTCGCCATGCGCCACCGCATTGGCGATGGGCCGGTCGGCCAGCGCCAGCCGAACAGGCGTGGCGGAAGGCGGCAGCGGCGCCGCCTGGGTCTGTATCCGCCCCGTGGCATCCAGCGCCAGGCGCACGCGCCAGTGGCCGCTGGCGTGCGCCTGGCGCAGCTGCTGCAATGCCTGCTCCAGCACGGCATCCGTGCAGGGCCGGCCGAAATGCCGCGCCGCGTCCTGCATGCGCGTCACATGGCGCTGCAGGTGGATGAAACCGCCATCCCGCAGGGCCAGGGTTTCCAGAATGTCGAAATCGAAGTCCGTATCCGCCATGGCTGCACGCCCTTTCACACCTTGTCCAGAAAAGCCCTCTTGTGGCGCCATTCCTGCCATTCGGCAGGCGCCTCGGCGCCCGAGGTGATGCCGCTGCCGATGCCGCAGCGCAGTTCCGTGCCACGCGCCACCACCGTGCGTATGGGCACATTGAAGGTGGCGTGCACGCGCCCCGCTGCGATGCCGGGCCGCACCACGCCCACGGCGCCGCAGTACACGCCGCGCGGACCCGGTTCCAGCTCGTGGATGAGCCGCATGGCCTGGCGCTTGGGCGCGCCCGTGATGGAGCCGCAGGGAAACAGCGCCGCAAACACGTCCGCCAGGCCCGTGCCGGGCCGCGTGCGCGCCTGCACGTCGGACGTCATCTGCCACACGGTGGGCAGGGGTTCGGCATGGAACAGGCGCGGCACCTGGACGCTGAAAGGCTCGGCAATGCGCGAGACATCGTTGCGCAGCAGGTCCACGATCATCACGTTCTCGGCCCGCTCCTTGGGCGAGGACCGCATGGCCTGGACGTTCGCCTCGTCCTGTGCAGGCGTGGCGCCACGGGGCGCCGTGCCCTTCATGGGGCGCGTGAGGATGCGTTCGCCATCCCAGTCGAAGAACAGCTCGGGCGAGACGGACAGCACCCGCTCGTCGCCGCTGTCCATGCAGGCCACGTAGCCGCCGGGCTGGGCGCGGCGCAGCGCGGCGAACAGCGATGGAATGTCGCCCAGCAGCCGGCCCATGAACTGGGCCGTGTAATTGATCTGATAGCAGTCACCGGCCGCAATCGCCTCGTGGATGCGCGCGATGGCGGCATCGAAATCGGCACGCTCCAGGCCGGGCTGCCATTGCACCTGAGATTCCACCTGAGATTGCACCTGAGATTGCACCTGAGGGCCGGCATCGACTGCGTCCGCGTCTTCAGGCCAGGGCCGGGGGCCGTCGAAGACGGCAAACCAGGCCAGCGGCTCGCCTTGCGGCGTGGCATGCAAGGCGCCCGCGTAGGCCGCGTCAAACGCCGCCGCCGCCTCGTAGCGCACCCAGCCCAGGCACCACAGGCCGGCCTGGGCGGCCTGCTGCACGGCGTCAAGCACACCGCGCACCTGCTCGGGCGCATGGGCTGCCAGGCTGCGCAGCGGCGGTCCGAAGCCATGGCGCAGCCGGGCGGCCGAACCGTCATGGGGGTTGGGAAAATCGATCAGAAACTTCACAAAACGGCCGTCAACGCATGCTGTACTTGCATCAGCAGCTTCGCTATCGATAGCAGCCACTGACACGGGGCCGCCCAGTGTAGAGCGAGGGAAACAAAAAAGCGCCCCGAAGGGCGCCAAACCAAGCATCCCGAAAGGACGCTTTCCACCAACAGGCCCGGCACCATGCCGGACCCATATCCATTCACATCACTTCTGCGTGACGGTGTGCTGGCCTTCCAGGCGGGCCACGGCCTCACGGTAGGCGGGGCCGCTGCGCAGTTGCTGGTAGCGGGCCAGGCCGCGCTGGTATTCGGCCGAGTTGTAGCTGATGTCGCGGTCAGCCGAAGGCGAGGGCAGGTAGGTCATGCCCGCCTGGTGCCACATTTCGAGGTCGGCCAGCACTTCGGCGCGGCTCAGGCCTGCGGTGGCGGAGGACGAGGGGGAAACGGCTTCTTGGGCCATTGCAGTGCCGGCGAGGCCCAGGGTCAGGGCGGCCAGTGCAGCGGAGAGGGTACGCATGTCAGATCCTTTCAAAAGGCCGCTCGGCATTCATTTCCTCACGGCATGGACGTACTATGCGGCGCTGCAGCATTCTTCGTCTGTGCGTTTTCTCACGTGTTTTCGCATCCGGCCCGGGCGGCCCGCTGCCTTTTCACCCGTGCTCCCCTCGACAGAGGGCGAATTCACGCGTTCCTGAAACAGTGTTTTTCGCGGCTTGAAACAGCCGCGGCAGAAAAGGCTCAGCGCGCTTCCTCAAGCAGCACGCGCAGGCCTTCGACATGGCAGATGCGCAGGTTGCGGCCTTCGCGCCGCAGCAGGCCCAGGCGCACCAGGCGCGACATCTCGCGCGCCACTTCCTCGCGGCTGGAGCCCAGCATCAGGGCCAGGTCGGTCTGCCGGGGTGCGGGCACCAGCAGGGCCTGCCCCTGGTCGATGCCCGCGCGCTCGGCACGTTCCAGCAACTGGGTATGCAGGCGGCTGCGCACCGACAGCGTTCCCAGATCCACCATGCGGCGCGCCAGCGCCACGGCCAGGTCGCTGAGCCGGCCGATGAAGGCGCGCAGGACCTGGGGCTCGTTCATGAGCAGGGCTTCCACATCCTCATGGGCCAGCGAGGCAATCAGGCTGGGGACGCCTGCCTCGACCACCAGGGGCATGGCCGTGCAGCCCACCTGCTGCTGCGGCAGGCCGCCGAAGAACACGCCCTGGGCAATCTCGCCCAGCGTGAGCCCGCGCCCGTTGGGGGCATAGCTGCTGACGCGCAAGCCGCCCTGCACGAGCATGTAGAGACGCTGATCGGTGTACGCGCCCTCCAGCGTCTGGTGCAGCGCCAGATGCTGCCAGCGGCATTGCGCCGCCAGTTCGGCCAGTCGCTCGTCGGTCAGGCTTTGC
This sequence comes from Delftia sp. BGA-UO-ETr-SB1, assembly GCF_059567865.1. Lineage (NCBI taxonomy): Bacteria > Pseudomonadati > Pseudomonadota > Betaproteobacteria > Burkholderiales > Comamonadaceae > Delftia > Delftia sp. BGA-UO-ETr-SB1. The sequence goes on from NZ_JCAQOW010000005.1 coordinate 725,711, forward strand.
AGCACATGGACCTGGCGCAGGCCCTGCCAGGCCACGGCGGGAAGAAGCGGAGATGTCTGTAAGGAACCGGACATGGTGCAACACCGTTGAAGCGCATCCGCAGGGCCTGTGCGGGCCCTGTCGTCCGTCGCGGGAAGTACAGCATAGCGGGATCGCATAGACTCGTCGCGCGCCGGGAATCGCACTGTCCGGCTCCCCGGATGGCCGCACCGCGCAGCACAGAAAAAAGGGAGGGCTTCATGGAATCGAGCATCGAATCGGCACGACCACCCGCGCGCCCGCAGGCCACCGTGGCGGCCTGGGCGCAATCCGTGGAACAGGCGATCGCCAGCCAGCAATGGCATGGCGCGTGGCGTGCACTCATAGACGCCGCCCTGCCGGCCGAAACCGCCGTGCAGCAGAGCCTGCTGACTGCGCTGGACGCCTGGGATGGCCTTGCGGCCGATTCCGGCGCAGAGCCACGCCGCGCGCTGGTGCAGCAGGCCTTCGATGCCCTGCATGCCGCCCATGCCCCGGGCCAGGCGCTGCAGGCCGATTCCGCACCTCACCGCGCGCACCGTGCGCACCGCGCGTACCGTGTACAGGGTCGGCAACTGGTCAAGCGCTACCGGCGCGGCGGCTTTGCGCTGGGGCCGGTGGATGTGGCCGTGGAGCCCGGCACCATCCTGGGACTGGTGGGCGAGAACGGCAACGGCAAGACCACCTTGCTGCGCCTGCTGGCCGCCGATCTGGCGCCCGACGCGGGGCAGCTGGACTGGGGCGTTCCCGCCGCCGATGCCTATCTGCTGCGCACCCAGCTCGCCTATATCCCCCAGCGCCCGGCCGTCTGGGGCGGGCGCCTGATGGACCATCTGCAATTCGCCGCGCGCAGCCATGGCGCCGTGGGCCAACGCAACATCTGCCTGGTACAGCTGGTCATCGCGCAGCTGGGGCTGCGCGCCTTCCGGGGCCACCAGTGGAAACAGCTGTCCTCGGGCTACAAGATGCGCTTCGAGCTGGCGCGCGCCCTGCTCTGCCGGCCGCGCGTGCTGCTGCTGGACGAGCCGCTGGCCAATCTGGACATCAACGCCCAGCAGACCCTGCTGACCGATCTGCAGTCGCTGGCGCGCTCGCCCTGGCAACCCATGGCCCTGGTGCTGAGTTCACAGCAGCTGTACGAAGTGGAAAAGGTGGCCGACCAGGTGCTGTTCCTGGAGCAAGGCCAGCCACGCAGCGTTCAGCAGAGCTTTGCCGCCATGGAAGGCTGTGCCATCGAGTTCGAGACCGGCTGGGCCATGGCGCAACTGAAACCCTGGCTGGACCGGCTGCCATCCCATACGCACCAGCTCAGCGGCCAGACCCACATCGTGAGTTTTCACGTGCCGTTCACGGCAGCGCAGTTCCTGACACAGGCCGTGCAGGCAGAGATGCCCGTGCGCTATTTCCGCGACATCACCGCATCCACCCGCCGCCTGTTCGTGAGGGACTGAGCCATGCCACGTTTTTCCGATATGACGAACCGCTGGGACCAATGGGTGCTGATGCGCTGCCCCCTGCTGTGGCAGCTGCGCCTGCACTGGTATCTGCCGCTGGCGCTGCTGTGGTGCGTGCTGGTGCTGGGCATCTGGATGCAATGGATGGCCGAACCCGCGCGCTGGATGGGCTCCCTGCCCGGCGTTGCGTCCACGGCCCGGCAAACGCCCGAGCAATTGGCACTGGACATCGGCTTCGTCGTGGCCTGGATCGTGGCGATCGGCCTGGCGCTGTGGTGGTTGCTGCGCGTGCGCATCCACAACCGCTGGCGCGAACACGCCCCCGTGGGCCGCTGGGGCCTGTGCTGGGAGTACCTGTGGGGAGCCTTGTTCCTATCGCTGTTGTTCGCGCCTGCGATCGCCTTTTCGCCCATCTATGAAATGCGGATGCAGCGCCAATGGTCGGACACGGATGTCAGTGCACAGATCCAGACTGTCGAGCAAGTCGCAGCCCTGGAGGCGCTTGTCGCGCCACGCCAGGCGGCCATGCTCGTGGAATGGATACGTGTGCTGCGCGAGGAAGAGGTCGATCCGGCGAAGTACCCGAGCATCCAGGCCCTGGTCTGGTTGATGCGCGGAGACCATGCCGCGATTGCCGCGACACTCGAGCGCTACGGCCAGCCATTGCAGGCCAGAGGCTATGTGCGCCAGTCTGCCAGCTCCGCCCAGGACGAGGCGGAGCACCTGCTGGCCAGCTACCGCAGCGCGCTGCAATCCCCCCTGGCCGAGGAATGGCGCGCCTACCTGGCCGCGAACCCGGAACCAGGGAATGGCGAGAAGGCATCCAGAGCGCAGAACTCCAACTGCAAACCAGCCCTGGGTCGCAGCAGGCCTTTGGATCTGGAGCCGGATCCGCGCAAATGCTTCGGTACCTATCTGGCCCAGAGCAACCGTGAGTGGCTCATGCTGCTGGAGATGTTCGACAGCCGGTGGAGCCCGCTGCAGCATGTGCAATGGAAGCACGCGCGCTACGGCTTGGCCCTGCCGGCCTACCAGGAAAGCCATCTGCGGCGCGCTGACAGGTCCCGCGACGACGAATGGCCAAGGATGTCCCAGTTGCTGGCGGCCGCCAGCGCTGGCTTTTTCCTCGCCTTGGCCCTGGTGCTGGTGCGCCTGATGCCTGCCATGCAGCTGGTGGCCTGGGGCGCATGCCTGGTCCTGACCTTGCTTGGCAGCGTGCTGGCCGGGATGCTGGGAATCACCAACCTCTATGTGCTGGGGCTGTTTCCAGCCGCGCTGATATCGGTCGCCTGGCTGCGCATCCGTGTGCTCAAGCGCCCCTGGGCAGGCGCGGTGCTGCTGGCCCTGGGCATGTCGCTGGCCCTGATATGGCTCGCCGCCGCCTGGTCCAAGTGGTCCGCACTGCTGTTGCCCCAACCCACCGGCAGCGCAGGCCCCTGGACGGATACCCAGCACTGGCTGGACCTGCTGATGGGCGCGCCTGCCGTGGCAGCCAGCACGGCCATGCTCGTGGCCCTGCTGTCTCCGCTGTGGCGCCGATGGCGTGGCCTGCCCGAAAGGTGACGGAAAAGCAAAGGACAGCTCAGGGACAGGTGCCCCCCGCGCGCATCGCATAGACTCGCGGCAATTCCATCCCCCTCCGAGCGCCCCATGACCCAAGCACCCGTCACCGCCGGCACGCCCTACGGCACCATCCCTCCCGCCTCGCCGCTGCCCCAGCGCCGCCCCGTGAGCCTTCCGCGCCTGGCGCAGATGCGCGAGGCCGGCGAGAAGATCACCATGGTCACCGCCTATGACGCCACCTTCGCGGCCGTGGCCGATGCGGCCGGCGTGGAGTGCATTTTGGTGGGCGATTCGCTGGGCATGGTCTGCCAGGGCCTGCACAGCACCGTGGGCGTGTCGCTGCAGGACATGTGCTACCACACCGCCAGCGTGGCGCGCGGCCTGCACCGCGTGCAGGGCACGGCCTGGCTGATCGCCGACATGCCCTATGGCAGCTATGCAGAAAGCCGCGAGCAGGCCATGCGCAGCGCCTGCGAGCTGATGCAGGCCGGCGCCCATATGGTCAAGCTCGAAGGCGGCGGCTGGACCGCGCCCACCGTGCAGTTCCTGGTCGAGCGCGGCGTGCCCGTCTGCGCCCACCTGGGCCTGACGCCGCAGACCGTGCATGCGCTGGGCGGCTACCGCGTCCAGGGCAAGAGCGACGAGGGCGCGGCCACGCTGCGCCGCCATGCGCTAGAACTGCAGGATGCAGGCGCCTCCATGCTGGTGCTGGAGATGGTGCCGGCACAGCTGTCGCGAGAACTCACGGCCGAGCTGCCGCACTGCCACACCATCGGCATCGGCGCGGGCAGCGGCACGGCCGGCCAGGTCCTCGTGCTGCACGACATGCTGGGCGTGAACCTGGGCAAGATGGCCCGCTTCGTGCACAACTTCATGGCCGATGCGGGCAGCGTCAAGGGCGCATTCGAGGCCTATGTGCATGCCGTGAAGAACGGCAGCTTCCCCGACGACAGCAAGCACGCCTGGTAGTCCGGCAGGCTGCACGATCCGTTTTTCCGCTTTCCGCTTCCCGCTTCCCGTTCCCCCGTTTTCCCATGCAAATCGTCCACTCCATCGCCGACCTGCGCGCCATCCTGTCGAGCAAGGGCCGCCCCGCCTTCGTGCCCACCATGGGCAATCTGCACGACGGCCACCTGTCCCTGGTGCGCGCCGCGCGCCAGCACGGCGACATTGCCGTGGCCAGCATCTTCGTGAACCGCCTGCAGTTCCTGCCGCACGAGGATTTCGACAGCTATCCGCGCACCTGGGAGGCCGACTGCGCCAAGCTGGAGGCCGAAGGCTGCGACCTGCTGTTCGCCCCGCGCGAAGCCGATCTCTACCCCGAGCCGCAGACCTTCAAGATCCAGCCCGACGCGCAGTTGGCCGACATCCTCGAAGGCCATTTCCGCCCCGGCTTCTTCACGGGCGTGTGCACCGTGGTGATGAAGCTGTTCTCGGCCGTATTCTTCGCCAGCGGCGGCGGAACGGCCGTGTTCGGCAAAAAGGACTACCAGCAGTTGATGGTGATCCGCCGCATGGTCGAGCAGTTCGCCCTGCCCGTGAACATCGTGGCCGGCGACACGGCGCGCGCCGACGACGGCCTGGCGCTGAGTTCGCGCAACGGCTACCTGAGCGACGACGAGCGGCAGCAGGCCATGGCGCTGTCGCTGGCGCTCAAGCAACTGGCCGATGCCGCGCGTGCGGGCCAGGCGCCGCTGGCCGAACTGGAAGCCTGGGCCATGCAATCCCTGGCCGCCCAGGGTTGGGAGCCCGACTACCTGACCGTGCGCCTGCGCCGTGACCTGCAGCCCCCCGCCGAGGGCGCGCAACTGGCCGGTGCACCACTGGTGGCCCTGGGCGCTGCGCGCCTGGGCAAGACGCGCCTGATCGACAACCTGGAGTTCTGATCCAGCGCAAAACCCTGGCGGCCATGGCGGTCCAAGCTGGATGCCATGGCCAAGAAATTCCCCATCCACCCCGCCCATCCCGAGCGCACCTGCTGGGGTTGTGACCGCTACTGCGCCCGCGACGAGCTGGCCTGCGGCAACGGATCGGACCGCACACAGCACCCGGTGGAGATCTTTGGCGACGACTGGATGGAGTGGGGTCTGCCACCCGAGCCCGCTGCAGACAAGGCTCCCGGCCTGGACAGCGCGGCGCGCTGATACCGCACCCCGCCCTCTGCCCTCAGCCGACCGCGGCCACCTCGGCGGCGAGCGCGTCCACCAGCCACTGCACCTCGGCCACGGCCGGCCGGTGCAGCGGCAGCAGCGCATGGACCTGGAAGGGAATGGAAAACGCCAGCGGCCGCACCACCAGCTGCGGCCCGGCGCAGGCACGCGCCGTCAGCGGATTGACGATGGCCACGCCCAGACCGTGCTGGACCATGGCACAGACCGCCACAGCGCTGTGGGTCTCCAGGTGCAGCTGGCGCTGCACGCCGGCCTGCTCGAACACGGCATCTATCTGCTGGCGATAGGGATCGTCGCGCGCCAGGCTGACAAAGCTTTCCCCGGCAAAGTCAGCCACCTCCAGCACCGGCCTTGCGGCCAGCGCATGGCCTGCGGGCAGCACGGCCACCTCGTCCATGGCGGGCAGCGCAAGGGCGCGCGTGCCCGGAGGCGCCTCGGCCAGCTCGGCCAGGCCCAGGTCGTAGCGCTGGGCGGCCATCCACTCCTGCAGCAGCGGCGCCTCCTGCGTGGCCACGCTGACGGCCACGGGGCCGTGCTCTGCGTGCAGGCGCGCCAGCGCTGCGGGCAGCAGCGCATGGCTGAGGGCAGGCAGGCACAGCACGTTGATGCGCGCCTGGTGCGGCCGCCCCAGGGCCAGCGCATGCTCCACCACCCGGTCCAGCCCCTGCCAGCTGCGCTGCACCTCGGCCCACAGCGACAGGGCGCGTGCCGTGGGCCGCAGCCGGCCCTGGGCACGCTCGAACAGGGCATAGCCCAGCAGGCTCTCCATCCGCGCCAATTCGCGGCTGACGGTGGGCTGGGAGCTGAACAGCATCTGCGCCGCCGCCGTGGCGCTGCCGCTGAGCATGAGCGCGCGAAACACCTCCAGGTGGCGGTGGGAGATGCGGGGCTCGGGAGACGTGTGCGGCAGCGCGGGGTCTTGCATGGCCAAAGCATATCCAAATCAAATAGACACCATAAGAACAAGCATTGGACTGAATGACCGCCATCCGCCATCATGCGCTGCAGTTCCCCTGAAAGAGACACCATGTCCAATCCCTTCTCGCCCGCCCAGCTCTGGGCCCTGGCCGACCAGCACGGCACGCCGCTGTGGGTCTATGACGCCGCCACCATCCGCTCGCGCATCGCCCAGCTCAAGGCCTTCGACACCATCCGCTTTGCACAGAAGGCCTGCTCCAACATCCACATCCTGCGGCTGATGCGCGAGCAGGGCGTGAAGGTGGACGCGGTATCGCGCGGCGAAATCCTGCGCGCGCTGGCCGCCGGCTACGCGGCCGGCCATGGCGACGACCTGCACAGCGACATCGTGTTCACCGCCGACGTGATGGACGAGGCCACGCTGGCCTGCGTGGCCGAGCACAAGGTGCCCGTGAACGCCGGCTCCATCGACATGCTGCACCAGCTGGCCCAGGCCTCGCCCGGCCATCCCGTGTGGCTGCGCATCAACCCCGGCTTCGGCCACGGCCACAGCAACAAGACCAACACGGGTGGCGAGCACAGCAAGCACGGCATCTGGCACAGCGACCTGCTGGCGGCGCTGCAGGCCATCCGCGACGGCGGCCTGAAGCTGGCCGGCCTGCACATGCACATCGGCTCGGGCGTGGATTACGGCCACCTGCAGCAGGTCTGCGGCGCCATGGTCGAGCTGGTGCGCGCCACCCGCCAGGCAGGCCATGACCTGCAGGCCATCTCGGCCGGCGGCGGCCTGTCCATTCCCTACCGCGATGGCGACGCCACCATCGACACCGCCCACTACCACGGCCTGTGGGATGCGGCACGCAAGGACGCCGAGGCCATCGTGGGCCACGCGCTGGGCCTGGAGATCGAACCCGGCCGCTTCCTGGTGGCCGAGTCGGGCGTGCTGCTGGGCCAGGTGCGCGCCACCAAGAACGCGGGCAGCAACCATTTCGTGCTGGTCGACACGGGCTTCAACGAACTGATGCGCCCCTCCATGTACGGCAGCTGGCACGGCATGGAAGTGCTGCGCTGCGACGGCCAGGCCATGCCCCTGCGCGATGCCGTGGTCGCCGGCCCGCTGTGCGAATCGGGCGACGTGTTCACCCAGGGCGACGGCGGCGTGGTGCTGCCGCGCGCGCTGGCAGGCGCCTCGGTGGGCGACCTGCTGGTCATCCATGACACGGGCGCCTATGGCAGCTCCATGTCCAGCAACTACAACACGCGCCCGCTGGCCGCCGAGGTGCTGGTCGATGGCGACAGCAGCCGCCTGATCCGCCGCCGCCAGACGGTGGAGGAACTGCTGGGCCTGGAGCTGGGCCTGTAACTGGGCCTGTAACTGGGCCTGTAACTGGGCCTGTAACTGGGCATGTAGCGCGCCAGGCGCCAGGATTTCTGACGCAAAAAAGCCCCAGGGCCTTCCAGCCCCGGGGCTTTTTCATCGCCGGGCCGCCCCAAGATGAAAAGCGGCCCCCTCGGGGGGCAGTGGACCTTGCGCAGCAAGGGAAGCGTGTGGGCCATTTTTCATGGACACCGAAGAATCACTCGCCGCGTGGATCGCGCGCCATCAGGTGCTGCACGGCCTCGGCCGCCTGCAGCCGGCCGTCCAGCAGCTCGACCACGGTTTCGGTGATGGGCATCTCCACATTCAGCAGCCGCGCGCGCGCCAGCACGGTGCGTGCGCTGTACACGCCCTCGGCCACATGGCCCAGCGAGGCCACGGCCTGCTCCAGCGTGCGGCCCTGGGCCAGCAGCAGGCCCACCTTGCGGTTGCGCGACAGGTCGCCCGTGGCCGTCAGCACCAGATCGCCCAGGCCCGACAGGCCCATGAAGGTCTCGGTGCGCGCGCCCAGGGCCAGGCCCAGTCGCGTCATCTCGGCCAGGCCGCGCGTGATCAGCGCGGCGCGGGCGTTCAGGCCCAGCTGCAGGCCGTCGCACAGGCCGGTGGCAATGGCCAGCACGTTCTTCACGGCGCCGCCCACTTCCACGCCCACGATGTCGGCATTGGCATAGACGCGCATGGCGCCGCCGTGGAAGGCGGCCACCAGGGCGTCATTGACCTGGGCATGCCGGCTGGCAGCCACCAGGGCCGTGGGCTGGTGGCGTGCCACCTCGGCCGCGAAGCTGGGGCCGCTGAACACGCCGCACAGCAGATCGGGCGCCACCTCGGCGCAGACCTCGTGCGCCATCAGTCCATGGGCGGCGGCCGAAGCGCCTGCGGGCACGGCCTCGAAGCCCTTGCACAGCCAGGCCACGGGTGCGGGCACATGCTGCAGCCGGCCCAGCCATTCGCGCAGGGCAGCCATGGGCGTGCCGATCACGATCAGGTCGGCGGCCGCCAGATGGCCGTCGATCTCGCCATGCACCACCTGCAGCGCGGCAGGCAGCGCCACGCCCGGCAGGTAGCGTGCGTTCTCGCCGCTGCCGTGCATGGCCTGCGCCTGGGCGGCGTCGCGCGCCCAAAGGGTCACGACACGCCCGTCACCGCGCGAGGCCGCGCTCATCGCCAGCGCCGTGCCCCAGGCGCCTGCGCCAATCACCACTATGTTCATATCTGCTCGACGTTGAAGAAGCGACGTTGATGAAAAAAAGAGGCCCTCGGGCCTCTTTTCTTGTACCACAGCGATGCGACGCGCCTGGGCGCAAATCACATCGTCCGGGAATGGACCGGCTTACTGCGGCAGCGAGTTGCCGTCCGCCTGGGCGGCTGCCTGCTGCTGCTCGTACATGGCCTGGAAGTTGATCTCGGCCAGGTGCACGGGCGGGAAGCCGGCGCGCGTGACCACGTCAGCCACGTTGCCGCGCAGGTAGGGATAGATGATCTGGGGGCAGGCAATGCCGATCACGCCACCCATCTGGTCTTCGGGCACGTTGCGGATCTCGAAGATGCCGGCCTGCTTGGCCTCGACCAGGAAAACGGTCTTGTCCTGGATCTTGGTCTGCACGGTGGCGGTCACGGCCACTTCGTAGATGCCTTCGGCCACGGGAGTCGCCTCGACGCCAAGCTGGATGTCCACGCTGGGCTGCTCCTGCTCCAGCAGGATGGCGGGCGAATTGGGCTGCTCCAGCGACAGGTCCTTGAGGTAGACGCGCTGGATCTGGAAGACGGGAGTGTCCTGTTCGGCCATGGAATCAGTCTTTCTGGGCAAAAAACCCTGGTGCGGTGACCAGGGCATCAAAAAAATCACCAACAAAATGCCCGCTGCCAAGAGCTTGCGCAGCGGGCACCTGGGCCAGCATTATGCAGTGCCCGTGTTTCAGCTTTGCAGCAGAGGCACCAGACCGCCGTCGGCATCCAGCGCCATCAGGTCGTCGCAGCCGCCCACATGGTGGTCGCCGATGAAGATCTGGGGCACCGTGCGGCGGCCCGTGCTCTGCATCATCACGTCGCGCGCGGCCGGATCGGTGTCGATGCGGATCTCTTCGATCTGCTCCACGCCCTTGGACTTGAGGATCTGCTTGGCCCGGATGCAATAGGGGCAGACAGCGGTGGTGTACATCTTCACGGCTTGCATGTGCGTCTTTCTTCGAGTTTGCGGCGTGCCGCCGGCTGGCGCCCGGGGCGCGGAGCAGCGGCTTCCATCGCCGTCAGATGGGGGCGCCTCAGGCCTTTTCAACCGGCATGCCGGCATCGCGCCAGGCCTTCAGGCCACCGGCCAGGGCCTGGGCCTTTTCGTAGCCCAGCTTCTTCGCAATGCCTTCGGCACGGGAGGCGCGGTTGCCCTTGGTGCAGATCAGCACCAGCGGCAGCGCCTTGTTCTTCACGGTGGTGGGCAGCTTTTCCTCGAACTGGCTCAGCGGCACATTCTTGGCGCCGTTGGCATGGGCGGCCGCGTACTCTTCGGGCTCGCAGACATCGATGACCACGGCCTTTTGGCGGTTGATCAGTTGCACGGCCTGCGCCGCCGTCAGCGAGCCGCCGCCTGCGCCGCGCACCAGGGGCAGCAGCAGCATCACGCCGGAAGCCAGCGCGATCAGGATCAAATACCAGTTATCGATGATGAATTTCACGTCATTCCTTGGGTTGGCAAACCTGTCAATTCTAGAATGCTGGCTTTTGCCCCCGCGACAGCCCAGCTTTGTCGCATCGAGAGACTTAGAAAGCCGCCATGTACAAGCTCGTGCTGATCCGCCACGGTGAATCCACCTGGAACCTCGAAAACCGCTTCACCGGCTGGACCGATGTGGACCTGACCGCCACCGGCGTCGAGCAGGCCAAGAACGCCGGCCGCCTGCTCAAGGCCGAAGGCTATGACTTCGACCTAGCCTACACCAGCGTGCTCAAGCGCGCCACGCGCACGCTGTGGCACACGCTGGACGAAATGGACCGCACCTGGCTGCCCGTGCAGCACAGCTGGCGCCTGAACGAGCGCCACTACGGCGGCCTGCAGGGCCTGAACAAGGCGGACATGGCCAAGCAGTACGGAGACGCCCAGGTGCTGGTGTGGCGCCGCAGCTACGACACGCCCCCGCCGGCCCTGGAGCCGCAAGACCCGCGCAGCGAGCGCAGCGACGTGCGCTACGCACAGCTGGACCCCAGCCAGGTGCCGCTGACCGAATGCCTGAAGGACACGGTGGCCCGCGTACTGCCGTTCTGGAACGAGTCCATCGCGCCCGCCATCCTGTCCGGCAAGCGCGTCGTGGTCGCGGCCCACGGCAACTCCATCCGCGCGCTGATCAAGTACCTGGACGGCATCTCGGATGACGCCATCGTCGGCGTCAACGTGCCCAATGGCATTCCGCTGGTCTATGAGCTGGATGCCAATCTCAAGCCCATTCGCCACTATTACCTGGGCGATGCAGAAGCTGCCGCCAAGGCTGCAGCCGCCGTGGCCGCACAGGGCAAGGCCTGAGCCGGGCCCGCTTGAGGTGAGCGCCTGCTGCGGAAATTGCGCTTGCTGCGCCGTTTTTAGGGAACCACGCGGGCGCTTGCCTTTCCAAGCGGGTGTATATTGACGCGGTTAAAGGGGTGATATGGGCCAGAAAATCAAAATTGCCGGCTGGGTTTCCGTAGGCGTAATCGCCGGAGCACTGACCACGGTTTCCTTGCAGACCGTGGCCCGCGGTGCCATGACCCCGCTGCCGCTGGAGGAAATCCAGCAGCTGTCCGCCGTCTTCGGCCTGATCAAGACCGACTATGTCGAGTCGGTCGATGACAAGAAGCTGATCACCGATGCCATCTCCGGCATGGTGTCCAGCCTTGATCCGCATTCGCAGTACTTCGACAAGAAGTCCTACAAGGAATTCCGCGAGGGCACCTCGGGCCGCTTCGTCGGCGTGGGCATCGAGATCACGCAGGAAGACGGCCTGATCAAGGTCGTCTCGCCCATCGAAGGCTCCCCCGCCTTCCGCGCCGGCCTCAAGACCGGCGACCTGATCACCAAGATCGACGACACGGCCGTCAAGGGCCTGTCGCTCAACGACGCCGTCAAGCGCATGCGCGGCGAGCCCAACACCAAGGTGCAGCTGACCATCCTGCGCAAGGATGAAAGCCGCAGCTTCCCCGTGACCATCACGCGCGAGGAAATCAAGACGCAGTCCGTCAAGGGCAAGGTGATCGAGCCCGGCTACGGCTGGATCCGCCTGAGCCAGTTCCAGGAACGCACGGTGGACGACTTCGTGCGCAAGGTCGAGGAACTGTACAAGCAGGACCCCAACATGAAGGGCCTGGTGCTGGACCTGCGCAACGACCCGGGCGGCCTGCTGGACGCTGCCGTCGCCATCTCGGCAGCCTTCCTGCCGCCGGATGTGACCGTGGTCTCCACCAACGGCCAACTGGCCGAGAGCAAGGAAACCTACAAGGCATCGCCCAGCTTCTATGCCCGCCGCGGCATGGGTGACCCGCTGCAGCGCCTGCCCGCCTCGCTCAAGAAGCTGCCGCTGGTGGTGCTGGTCAACGAAGGCTCGGCCTCGGCCAGCGAGATCGTGGCCGGCGCACTGCAGGACCACAAGCGCGCCATCATCATGGGCAGCCAGACCTTCGGCAAGGGCTCCGTGCAGACCGTGCGCCCCCTGGGCCCCGATACGGGCCTGAAGCTGACCACGGCGCGCTACTACACGCCCAGCGGCAAGTCCATCCAGGCCAAGGGCATCGTGCCCGACGTGATGGTGGATGAGACGCCCGAAGGTGACCTGTTCGCGGCCCTGCGCATGCGTGAGGCCGACCTGGAAAAGCACCTGTCCAGCGGACAGGGTGCCGAGGTCAAGGACGAGGTGCGCGAGAAGGCCCGCGAGGAAGCCCGCAAGCGCCTGGAAGAAGAAGCCAAGAAGCCGCCGGCCGAACGCCGCCTGCCCGAGTTCGGCACCGAAAAGGACTTCCAGCTGCAGCAGGCGCTCAACCGCCTCAAGGGCCAGCCCGTCATGGTCAGCAAGACCCTGACCGAGCGCGAGCCCGAGAAGAAGGAAAACTGACAGCGCGGCGCGGAGCGGGTCCGCGCCTGCACCAAGCCGGGCCTTGCGCCCGGCTTTTTCACGTCTGGAGACGCGAATGAACGACGATCAACTGCTGCGCTACTCGCGCCACATCCTTCTCGACGAAATCGGCATCGAGGGCCAGGAGCGCATCCTGGCAGCGCATGTGCTCATCATCGGCGCAGGCGGCCTGGGCGCGCCCGCCGCGCTGTACCTGGGCTCGGCCGGCATAGGCCGCATCACCCTGGTGGACGACGATGCGGTGGACATGACCAACCTGCAGCGCCAGATCGCCCACACCACGGACCGCGTGGGCCAGCCCAAGGTGGAATCCATACGCACGGCCGTGCACGCCATCAACCCCGGCATCCGCATCGACTGCCGCCAGCAGCGCGCCGACGACGCGCTGCTCGACGAGCTCGTGCCGCAGGCCAGCCTGGTGCTGGACTGCACGGACAACTACCGCACGCGCCACATGATCAACGCGGCCTGCGTGCGGCACAAGGTGCCCCTGGTGGCGGGGGCGGCCATCCGGCTGGACGGCCAGCTCATGGTCATGGACCCGCGCGACGAGAACTGCGCCTGCTATGCCTGCGTGTTCCCGCCCGATGCGCAGTTCGAGGAAGTGCAGTGCTCGACCATGGGCGTCTTCGCGCCCGTGGTGGGCGTCATGGGCACGCTGCAGGCGGCGGAAGCCCTCAAGCTGATCGCGGGATTTGGCACGCCTGCAACAAACCGCCTGACCATGTTCGACAGCCGCAGCCTGGATTGGAGTAGCATGCAAACCACTCGTGTACCGGAATGTCCCGTTTGCGGTAACAAGGCGTAGGAATCGGCTGACCCCGACGCCGATCCCTCACTGGCACAATCGCCCGCTGTCGCGCAGGACAATGGAGGCCGGGCTCCACCGGACTCCGATTGCCATCCGCGTCCCTATTGGATACAGCCGTGAAATTGCGCACCTATCTTGTTGAAGACAACCCTACGATCCGCGAGAACCTGATCGCCACGCTCGAAGAACTGGCCGATGTCGAGGCCGTGGGCATCGCGGAGACGGAGAGCGCGGGGACGGACTGGCTTCAGCAGAACCCCGACGCATGGGATCTCGCCATCGTCGACCTGTTCCTGCGCCAGGGCAGCGGCCTGGGTGTGCTCACCGCCTGCCGCGAGCGCCAGCCGCACCAGAAGATCGTGGTGCTCAGCAACTATGCCACCCCCGACATCCGCAGCCGCTGTGCCCAGCTCGGCGTGGATGCCGTCTTCGACAAGTCCAATGAAATCGACGCACTCATGGACTATTGCATGAATATCGATGCGGCGTCACTCAACCAACTCAAAACAGCCTGAACCCAAAGCACTGCATTTGATTTTTCACCAAAGAAAAAGGCTGCACGACTTGATAATCGTGCAGCCCGTATTTTCTATTGACTGAAAATCAATCGATCAGCCTGTTCTTCAGTGCGTAATACGTCAGATCGCTGTTGGAAGACAATCCCATTTTCTCCATGAGTCGCGTGCGATAGGTGCTGACCGTCTTTACGCTCAGTGAAAGCGACTTTGCAATATCACCTGCGGTTTCGCCACGCGCGAGCTTGAGGAAGACCTGGAACTCACGCTCGGACAGCTGTTCATGCGCTGGCGCGTCATCCTTGCGGTTGAGCTGCTGGGCCAGCAGGTCGGCCACGGCCGGCGTCAGGTAGCGGCGGCCCAGGGCCACGGTGCGGATCGCTTCGGCAATCTCCTGGGGATCGCACTCCTTGTTCAGGTAGCCGCTGGCGCCCTGGCGGATCAGGTTGATCGCGTAGTGCTCCTCGGGATAGCCGCTCAGGATCAGGATGCCCATGTCCGGCGCCTTGGCGCGCAGCATGGCCAGCGCGTCGATACCGCTTTGGCCCGGCATGGACAGGTCCATCAACAGCACGTCGATCTCGTGGGCACGCACCAGATCGATGGCCTCGCGGCCATTGGCGGCCTCACCGACTACACGCAGGTCCACGTGTTCCGAGAGAAACTGACGCAGGCCCGAGCGCACAATTGCATGGTCGTCCACAATGCCAATTCTGATCATGAATACCTCTTTTTCGGGGGACCAGCGGGATCGCTGGTCGTGCAAACAATATATGGTAACGGCCGGCGCAGGAACTGCCCCGGCAGCCGATAACACGAATTATGCAGAATATCGGCGAAGATCTTGTAGGTGAGAGGATGCTTATGCGTTGGATAAATTTCCGAAGAATTGCGATCAGCCTGGCATTCGCCATCGTCGCGGCCGTGCTGCTGGTGAGCATTAACGAGGCCAGCTACAAGCGCTCCACCAAGGCGCTGGAGGCCATGACCCAGACCCAGAACACCCGCTCGGAGATCAGCCAGCTGCTGCGGCTGATGCTGGATGCGGAGACCGGCCTGCGCGGCTACCTGCTCACGGGCGAGGAGCGCTACCTGGAGCCCTACAGCAAGGCGATCACGGCCATCAACTACAACATGGACGAGCTGCGCCAGATCTTCATCTACGACCCGCAGGAGCTGGCGATCTTCACGCCGCTGGCGCGCCAGGTCGAACGCAAGATGAGCGAGATGGAACTCAGCCTGCGCCTGTACCGCCAGGGCAACGAGGAGGCCTGGCGCTTCGTCATGTTCACCGACGTGGGCATGGAGAACATGGACGCCATCCGCGACTACACGGGCAAGCTGCTGTCAGGCATAGACCAGCGCTCGGCCAAGAACCTGCAGGACATCGAGCACACGCTGTCGCTGTCACGCATAGGCATCGCCACGGTCACGGCCCTGGGCGTGCTGGGCTTTTTCATGTACCTGCGCCAGGCGCACGCGCTGCAGCAGGCCCACCAGCGCGAGCAGGAGATCCAGCGCGACGAGCGCAACCGCCTCGAAGCCCTGGTGCGCGAGCGCACGGCCACGCTGACGGAACTGGCCAACCACTTGCAGCAGGTGCGCGAGGACGAGCGCGGACACCTGGCACGCGAACTGCACGACGAGCTGGGCTCGCTGCTGACGGCGGCCAAGCTCGACGTGGCGCGCCTCAAATCCAAGATCGACCTCAGCGCGCCGGACGTGGGCGAACGCGTCAGCCATCTGGTGGAGACGCTCAACAGCGGCATCGCCCTCAAGCGCCGCATCATTGAGGACCTGCGCCCCTCTTCCCTTTCCAACCTGGGCCTGACGACGGCGCTGGAAATCCTGGCGCGCGAGTTCGGCGAGCGCAGCGGCATCGAAGTCACGGCCAACCTGGAGCAGGTGGAGCTGCCGGAATCCACCCAGCTCACGGTCTACCGCATCGTCCAGGAGTCGCTGACCAACATCGGCAAATATGCCAAGGCCAGCCATGTCCTGGTCTCCGTGCACAACTATCCGACCTATGTGACGGTGCAGATCCAGGACGACGGCGAAGGCTTCGAGACCTCGGCCATGCGCCCCAACTCCCACGGGCTGGCCGGCATGCGCCACCGCGTGGAGGCCGCAGGCGGCCGTCTGACCGTCTCGTCCGAACTGGGCAAGGGCACGGCGATCTCCGCCGTCATCCCGCTGGCGCCGATCTCCACGGACAAAAGCGCCGGTACGGTCGCCACCGCCTGAAGCGGCAGCACCCGCCATGCAAAAGCCCCTGCGCGCCCACGCGCCAGGGGCTTTTTTCATCGCCGGGCCGCCCCAAGATAAAAAGCAGCCCCCTCGGGGGGCAGCGGACCTTGCGCAGCAAGGGTAGCGTGGGGGCCATTTTCCATGCGCGCCCCCGAATGGCTGCAGCCGGCAGCGGCTGCAAGCCCTGTGCAGCCGGAGCATTCCTACACTGCCCCCCCGCCTAACCCTGACGCCATGCCACGCCGGCCACCGTCAGATACACCTTTGGCGGCTCAGTACAGTCGAACCCATGCAAACAGCACTTGGCCCATCCGCCCCGTGCCGTTTCTTGGAAACGAACAACCCAAGGAGTTTTACATGCTGCACTACGCCATCGTGTTCTTCGTCATCGCCCTGGTAGCCGCCATATTCGGTTTTGGTGGTATTGCGGCAGGTGCTGTAGGCATCGCCAAGATCCTGTTCTATATTTTCGTGATCATGGCTGTCGTCACCTTTGTGATGAGCCTGATCAAGAAGTAGCGGCGGCGCCGCCTTCAGCCCCCTGCCAGCCCAAGCCCGCGTCCTGCGGGCAGCCAGCCCGGCAGCCCGACCGCCTTTCGCATTCATGCCAGTTTTGAGGAGATAGAACCAATGAGCCAAGCCGAGAAAGCCGTGAACAAAGCCGCCGATACCGCCAAGGACGTTGCCCAGGATGTCGCGGATGCCGCCAAGGAAGCCGTCAACACGACACGCCGCACTGCAGCGAATGCGCTGGACAAGGCCGAGGAAGGTGTCCAGTCCATCGAGCGTGAACTGAACCCCGTCATCGATGACCTCGCGGCACGTGCCCAGGAACTGGCCACACGCGGCATCAACTTCTGCGCCGACAGCTCCGACCGCGCCCGCCGCCAGCTGCAATCGGCCACCGAGGCCACCACGCGCTACGTCATCGAGCAGCCTGGCCGCTCCATTCTGCTGGCTGCAGCCACGGGCGCTGCCCTGGCCACCGCGTTCTTCATGAGTTCCCGCTCGCGCAAGTGAGCTGCCGCCGAGTCCCCTGAGTTCCCTCGAGTACCGTTACTCTCAATCTTCTTGTCCAGGAAAGAACTGATCATGCAAAAGTACACCCGTGCCATCGCTTTCGCTCTCGTCGCCGGTGCCACCGTGCTCGGTACCACCGCCTGCTCCGTGGCCCGCGACCAGCAGTCCGTGGGTTCGTATGTGGATGACGCCGGCATCACCACTGCGGTGAAGGCCAAGATGGCAGAAGACAAGAGTGTCTCGGCCACTTCCATCAGCGTCGAGACCCTGAACGGCACGGTGCAGCTGTCGGGCTTTGCCAAGTCCGAATCGGAAAAGGCCCGCGCCGCCGAGATCGCCCGCACCACCAAGAACGTGCGTGAAGTGCGCAACAGCATCGTGGTTCGTCCCTGATGCAGGCCCCTGTGGGGGCTGATCCAAGTACAAGGCCGGAGACTTCCGGCCTTTTTTCATCCAGGGCTCCAACTGCCGCACGGTCCGCCGCGAGGATTGCCGACCATTGCAGCCGACGGCAGGTACGACCCCTTTCCACCGTGCGCCGGACATACGGCGTAAAGTGACCGACATGCGAGTCTTCAACTGCGATGCCTGTGGCCACCCGGTCTTCTTCGACAGCGTTCAATGCGTGCACTGCGGCGCCACCCTGGCCTTCCTGCCCGAGCGACTGCATGTGGCCTGCCTGCGCCCGGTTTCCGGCACGCGGGACAGCGTGCTGTGGGAAAGCCTGTCCTCGCTGACGAGCGGCAAGCCGCCAGGCCGGCTCTACAAGATGTGCAGCCACCGGGGTCCCGTGGGACAGTGCAACTTCGCCCTGCCCGCAGACGATCCCCATGCGCTGTGCGAGTCCTGCCGCCAGACACGCTGGCTGCCCGATCTGTCAGACCCGTCCAATGCACTGCGCTGGACCCGGATCGAGGCCGCCAAGCGCCAGCTGTTCTACACGCTCGCCCGCCTGGGCCTGGGTCCCCGGCCTGGAGAGGATGGGCCGCGCTTCGAGCTGCTGGCCGACCTGCCGGGGCAGGCGCCCGTGATGACCGGCCACGCCAACGGCACCATCACGCTGAACGTGGTGGAGGCCGACGATGCCGAGCGTGCCCGGCGCCGCCAGGCCCTGCACGAGCCCTACCGGACGCTGGTGGGCCATCTGCGCCATGAATCCGGCCACTTCTTCTGGGACAGGCTGGTGGTGGGCGCGGGCCGTATCGAGGAATTCCGCCGCCTGTTCGGCGACGAGCGCCAGGACTATGGTCAGGCCCTGCAGAACTACTATGCGCGCGACCCGATGGATGAGCAGTGGCGCGACAACTTCGTCAGCGCCTATGCCACCTCCCACCCGTGGGAAGACTGGGCCGAAAGCTGGGCCCATTACCTGCACATGGTGGATCTGCTGGAGACTGCGGCCAGCTATGGCACCTGCATCACCATGCCTGGAGGCTCAGGGACAAGTACAGGTTCGGGCACGCAGCCCGCGCTGTGCGTGCAGGACCCTTTCGCGGTCCAGGCACGGCCGGACTTCGGCACCATGCTGGACCAGTGGGTGCCGCTGACGCTGCTGACCAACAGCCTCAACCGCAGCCTGGGCCACGGCGATGCCTATCCGTTCGCCCTTTCGGCCGGGGCCAGGCGCAAGCTGGAATTCGTGCACGCCGCCGTGAATGCGAGCGCCACGCGGCAGGCTGCCTTCTAAGAAGGAACTGCGAGAGGGTCCTGGCCGCCCTTGCCGGGCCTCAGGACAGCCAGGCGGTCAGGCCATCAGGAAGCGGGATCAAGGCGTGCGACCAGGTCGTGCGATCACGACCCACGATTGGCCTGTACCTTCTGCAGAAGGCGGGTACGCACGCTGGGAGAGACGAACTTGTCGATCTCGCCATCCAGCGTGGCGATCTCGCGCACGAAGGTGCTGCTGATGAACTGGTAGCGGTCGCTGGGCGTGAGGAAGACGGTCTCCACCTCGGGCATCAGCGTGCGGTTCATGCCGGCGAGCTGGAACTCGTAGTCGAAGTCGGTGACCGCACGCAGGCCGCGCACCATGGCCTTGCCGCCGCGCTCGACCACGAAGTCGCGCAGCAGGCCATGAAAGCTCTCGACCTGGACATGGGGATAGATGGACACGGCCTCGCGCACCATCTGCATGCGCTCCTCAAGATTGAACATGGTCTTCTTGTGGTGGCCCGCCGCCACGGCGACGATGACGTGGCTGAACAGCTGGGTCGCGCGGCGCACCACGTCTTCATGACCCAGCGTGATCGGATCGAAAGTTCCGGGATAGACGGCAATCACGTCGTGGCTCATGGCGGTCGCTTTCATTGGCTGCGCGTGCCCTGTCCGGCACGGATGGCGCATTATGCATTGCGCTGCAGCATGGCCGGTCGGCTGTGCGACCGCCGCGCTCCTGCCAGGGAACGCGGCCGCCACAGCGCCCTTTACTCGTCCTGCGGTGCCTTGCGCAGCAGGTGGGCGTGGACGGCGCCCGCCTTCAGATGGCGGAACAACTGCAGGCCACCGGCCTCGGCCAGTTGCTCCTCGGTCCAGGCCTGGGGCGCCTCCAGATAGACATAGCCCGTGGCGGACACCGCCTGCGCGGCGGCCTTCAGCGCAGGCTCGAACAGATCGGCATGGTCGAAGGGCGGATCGATCAGCACCAGGTCCAGCGTGCCCGGCGCCACCTGGCGCAGGCAGCCGATGCCATCGCCGCGCAGCACGCGCACGGACTGGGCGTCCAGGCGCTCGCGCAGGCGCTGCAACTGCTGGACCAGAGTGGCGTCCTGCTCGTTCATCAGCACATTGGTCGCGCCGCGCGATGCGGCCTCGAAGCCCAGCGCACCCGTGCCCGCGAAGGCATCCAGGCAAAGCCAGCCCGTCAGATCCTGGCCCAGCCAGTTGAACAGGGTCTCGCGCACGCGATCCGGCGTGGGCCGCAGGCCCGGGTGCTGCGCCACGGGCAGCCGCGTGCGGCGCCATTGGCCGCCGATGATGCGGACCTCGCCCGCGCCCACCGGCGCCGGCCGTCCGGCTTTCACCTTGGCGGCAGCAGGTGCTGCGGCAGCTGCCTTGGGTGCTGCGGCCTCGGCCGTGGCCTTTTCCAGCCAGCGCTTGCCGGCAGGGGTATGAATTTTGATGCTGTTGCGGCTCATTGTTTGCCTCCCACGACGACGGTCACCATGCGCTCGGGCTGCAGCATGCGCTGCATGGCCTCGCGCACATCACGCACGGTGAGCGCCTGCACGCGCTCGGTCCAGTGCTCCAGGTAGTCCAGCGGCAAGCCGTTCCAGGCGATGTTGGATACATTGCCCAGCAGCTTGCGGTTGCTGTCGATGCGCAGCGCAAAGCCGCCGATCAGGTTGTCCTTGGCGGCCTTGAGCTCCTTCTCGGTCGGGCCTTCGGCCACGAAGCGGCGCAGCGTGTCCTGCGACACCTTCAGGGCCTCGGCTGCCTGGTCGGGGCGCGTCTGCAGGGCGATCGTGAAGGCGCCTGCGTCCAGACCCGGCGAGAAATCGCTGTAGACGCTGTAGCTCAGGCCGCGCTTTTCGCGCACTTCCTCGGTCAGCCGCGAGGTGAAGCCGCCGCCGCCCAGGATGTGATTGCCCACCAGCACGGCCATGAAGTCCGGGCTGTTGCGTGCAATGCCCGGCTGGGCGATCAGCACCTGCGCCTGGGCCGAGGCGAAGGGGATGTTCTCGTTGACCGGCGCCTTGAGCGCCTGCACCTTGGGCACGTCGGGCAGAGGCGCGCAGGCACTGGCGTCCTGGCCCTGCGCCGCCTGCAGCGGAGCCAGCAGTTGCTGCACCAGCTGATCGGCCTGTTCACGGCTGACCGCACCGACGATGCTGACCTTGGCGCGGCAGGCCGCGATCAGGCGGAGGTGGAAGGACTGCATGTCGGACAGGTCGATGTGCGCGAGGCTCTCGCCCGTGGCGCGTGCGCCGTAGGGATGGGTGCCGAACACGCCCTGGCTCAGGGCCTTGCCGGCCACCGTGCCGGGGCGCGTGTCCGATTCCTTGATGGCCGCAGTCCAGCGCTCGCGCTCGCGCAGCCACACGTCCTGCGGCCAGCTGGGGTTGGCGATCTGGCGCGACGCCAGCGCCACGGCGCGCTGCAGCAGCGCAGGCTCGGTCAGTGAGCGCAGCCCGTAGCTGAAGCTGTCGCGGCCCGCCTGGGCGCCAAAGCTGGCACCCAGATCGGCCCAGGCCTGGCCCAGGCCGTTCTCGTCCAGCGCAGGCGCATCGCCCTGGGCGGTCACGCCCTTGGAGGCCATCAGCGCCACGGCGCTGGCCAGGCCGACCTGGTTGGCGGGATCGCGCCGGCTGCCGGCATCGAAGTCCATCTGCACATCGACCATGGGAATGCCCGGGCTGTCCACCAGCCAGACCTGCGCCCCGCTGGGCTGGGTCCATTGCTGGATGGGCAGCAGGGCCCATGCGGACGTGGCACCAAAGCCCATGCCCACGCCTGCCAGCACCGTGCTGGCCACCATTTTTTTCATGTTCTTCATCTTCACTCCAGCGTGCTTCGGGGGCATCAATGCAGGGGTCCGCCGATGCCGGCACCCGCATCGGGGCGACGGGGCTTGCCGCCTTCGGGCAGGGGTTGCGGCACCAGGATGCCCACCGTGAGCTGGTCATCGCCAAAGTACTTGGCAGCCACACGCTTGACGTCATCGGGCGTGATGGTGCGCAGCTGGGTCAGCAGCTGGTCTTCCGCATCCAGCGGCATGCCCTGTATCCAGTAATTGCCCAGGCTCTGGGCCTGGCCCATGACCGAATCGCGCTCGTAGACATTGGAGGCCATCCACTGCGTCTTCACGCGCTCCAGCTCGGCGGGCTCCACACCATCCTTGGCGACCTTGGCCACTTCGGCGCGCAACGCCGCCTCGACCTCGGCGGCGGTCTTGCCCGTGGCGGGCACGCCCGTCAGCATGAACAGGCCGGGGCCACGGCCCATGAGGGACATGGAGCTGCCCGCGCCGTCGGCCACGCGGCCTTCGCCCTGGACCAGGGCCCGCTCCAGGCGGGCGCCGTCATAGCCGTCCAGCACGGCCGACAGAACCAGCAGCGCCAGCGCATCCCGGTCATCGGCCTGCAGGTCGCTGACGCGCGTCAGCGAGGGCGCGCGGAAGGCCAGGGCCACCAGGGCCTGCTCGGCCGGCTGCTTGACCTCGATGCGGCGGATGCCGATCTGCGCGGGCTCGGTGCGCGGCTTGCGCACCGGCAGGGCGCGTGCGGGAATGCTGCCGTAGTACTTCTCGGCCCAGGCGCGGACCTTGGCCACGTCCACATCGCCGGCAATGACGATGGTGGCATTGCCGGGCACATACCAGCGGCCGTGGAAGTCGCGCACGTCGCCGGGCGTCAGCGCGTCCAGGTCGCTCATCCAGCCGATCACGGGGCGGTGGTAGGGCGAGGCCACGAAGGTCGCCGCCATCAACTGCTCCATGAGCACGGCGCGCGGCTGGTCCTCGGTGCGCATGCGGCGCTCTTCCTTGATGACCTCGATCTCTTTCTTGAACTCGCTGTCGGGCCAGTGGTTGTTGGCGAAGCGGTCGGATTCGAGCTTCATCACGTCTTCCAGGCGGCTCGACGGAATCTGCTGGTAGTAGCCCGTGTAGTCGCGGCTGGTGAAGGCGTTCTCCTGGCCGCCCAGCGCGGCCACGCGGCGCGAGAACTCGCCGGGAGCCACCTTGCGCGAGCCCTTGAACATCATGTGCTCGAGCGCGTGGGCCACGCCCGAGGTGCCATCGACCTCGTCCACGGAGCCCACGCGCACCCAGACCATGTGCACGGCCGTGGGCGCGCGCCGGTCGGGCTGCACGATGAGCTGCATGCCGTTCTTCAAGGTGAATTGCTGTGCCGAAGTGGCGGTGCGTGTGCCGCCGGCGGCCTGGCTGGCCACCGTCTGCAGCAGCGATGAAGGGATGGAAGAGGATGCATCCGGGGCTGCCAAAGCAGCCCCGGTGCCCATGCAGGCCATTAAGCCCAAGAGGGTGAGTGCATGTTTCATAGAATGCTGTGATTCTAAGAACCTGCCGATGTTCAGTTTTTTCAAGAAAAAGCCCACCCCCTCCGCCGCCGAGATTTCCCCGACGGACAGCAGCGCCGCGCCTGAAAAGGCCGGCATTCCCGCAACCCCACCGCAGGACAGCCCCCCTGCCCTGCCACCGGCCGCGCCTGCAGCGCCGGCCTCCGACACCGGCAGTGCCTGGTGGCGCAAGCCCTTTGGCGGCGGCAAGGGCGATGCCGCGCCCCCCGAGACCCCGCCTGCCCCAGCTGCTGCACCCGCGTCCACCATCGCGCCTGCGGACTTCATTGCCGCGCCCGAGCCCACGGCCAAGCCCGAGGCCGAAGGTGCCAGCCGCCAGAACTGGATGCAGCGCCTCAAGACCGGCCTGCGCAAGACCGGCAGCAGCATTGCCACGGTCTTCACGGGCACGCAGATCAACGATGCGCTGTACGAGGAACTGGAAGACGCCCTGCTGATGGCCGACACCGGCGTCAAGGCCACCGAGCACCTGCTCGCCGACCTGCGCCGCCGCGTCAAGGAGGCCAAGGCCACCGACCCCGCCGCCGTCAAGGCGCTGCTGGCCGATGCCCTGGCCGACCTGCTGCGCCCGCTGGAAAAGCCGCTGGTCATCGGCGAGCACCAGCCCACCGTGATCATGGTGGCGGGCGTCAACGGCGCGGGCAAGACCACCTCCATCGGCAAGCTGACCCGCCACCTGGCCGACGAAGGCCAGAGCGTGCTGCTGGCCGCCGCCGACACCTTCCGCGCCGCCGCGCGCGAGCAGCTTGGCGTCTGGGCCAACCGCAACACGGTGGAGATCGTCAGCCAGGAAGGGGGCGATCCTGCGGCCGTGAGCTTTGACGCCGTCACCGCCGGCCGCGCGCGCAAGAAGGATGTGGTGCTGGTGGACACGGCAGGCCGCCTGCCCACCCAGCTGCACCTGATGGAAGAGCTGCGCAAGATCCGCCGCGTGGTCAGCAAGGCCGACGCCACGGCGCCCCATGAGGTGCTGCTGGTCATCGACGGCAACACCGGCCAGAACGCGCTGGCCCAGGTGCGCGCCTTTGACGATGCGCTGCAGCTCACGGGCCTGATCGTCACAAAGCTCGACGGCACGGCCAAGGGCGGCGTGCTGGCTGCCATTGCCCAGGAACGGCCGATCCCCGTGTACTTCATCGGCGTGGGCGAAAAGGTCGAGGACCTGGAAACCTTCAACGCCCGGGAATTCGCGCAGGCGCTGCTGTCCTGACAATCTGTTCAGAGTTTTCTCGAAAGGCGCCACAGGAAGGCGGAATGGATGAATTGCGAGCTGGCGCTCAAGCCGCTCTCCGGCTCATCCATTGGGGAGTGACCGCTCAACGAAGAGCTCTCCAGCCTCAACCTCTGACGCACTCAACCGCCTCGGGACTGATCAGGCCAGGCCCTACCGGGTTAGCTCATGTGACTTGCCGCAAAAGCCCAGTAACTTCGCCACAGCCGACAGCGTGGGCGCGGCAAAGACCAGAAAGGGCATGCCCTTCAATCACCGAAGCAGCCTCTCATCGTCACGGGGCAATTGACGAATCTCTTCGGCCAGTCAAAGCAGCACTTCCGCCAGTGCTCGGTAGCACCGACAAGCCCGTCCTTGCTTCGGACGGTCAGAAATCCTAGCTCTTCCTCACTGACGCCGGCTGGCAGGCCTTGCGGTGCACCACCGCACTCAACTCTGGCCTCCGATGTGGAGAACGCATTTTTCCCGTCGCTCCAGCTTTGCGTGCGGGTGAGCGCACGGCCCATGCCTCGGCAAGCGCACCAACTTTGTTGAGTGCCCACACTCTGAGTAGCGTGTGCGAAAACTCGGCAACAGACTCTTCAGTGCGACCTGCCTTCGATATGCCAACTACGGCGTGTGCCGCGCATCATTCCAAGCATATTCTCCCGCTCTGCTACCCCCACTTTTCGGGCTCGTAAAAGCACACAAGAGTTTTAAACCAGCCGATTAGGCTACTTGCTGGCTGCGGATGGCAAATTCAGGCCAATTTATGTGGCTTGCAAACCAATCAGAGACAAACCATCGATGGCGGAGATGGCTTGGTCACTGTCTTCCTGCTGCCTTCCCCACCAGATGCCTCTCAATTTTTCACACCCTTCCATATCTTGACCCAAGATTGTATGTTGGTATACCATCACTCAATTCGCAAGAAAGTCCAACAGACATGAAACGGCAAGCCTCTAAAGCAGGTACAGACACAGACAGACATAGGAATTCCGCGAGGCAGTATGGCCGTAGAGCGTGTGAATCCAACGCTCCGACAGCTGGCACTTGAGCAATTGAAGCGCGCCATTGTGGAAGGCCAACTTCCACCTGGATCACGTTTGGTAGAACGCAAGCTGTGCGATCTCCTTGATGTGAGCAGAACGATAGTTCGTGAAACCCTGGGGCAATTGGAGGCAGAAGGGTGGATCACAAAGGAGCCCTATAAAGGCCCGATAGTCGCCGTTATCGATGAAGACGGCATTCGCCAGATCTTTGAAATGCGTGCAGCCGTTGAAGGCTATGTGGCGGCACTGTGCGCAGAGCGAGCCACCATAGAGCAAATCGAGCGCCTGGATGTCACAGTGAAAGCGATGAATGAAGCGCAGATTTCGGGCGATGTCGGGGCTCAGATCGAGACCATCGAAGAGTTCTACGAAGTTCTCCTGGATGCAGCCCAAAATTCGCTGATGGCAAGTTATCTTTCTTCACAAAGGAGCCGCCTCGCACGCCTGCGGAGACTCTCACTTTCTCACAGCTCACGGGCCTCAGAAAGCACAGAAGAAAAACGCGGCATCCTCGCCGCCATCCGCAATCGCGACCCAAAGAAGGCCCAGGCCCTTGCCGAGCAGCATATCTGGAATTCTTCGAAAAGCCTGCTGGCGGCTATACGCAGGGACCTATGAAATCGCTCTTTCAAAATTGGTACGCAAGATAAGCCACCATCTATAGTCATGCTATTTTTAGATAGCATCAGATAATAAAGACCCCGCATCATCTTTTTATAGCAAGCACACTCATGCTTGCTTTTGAGAAAAAGCAATTCTTTCCCCGAATTGCTTACTAGAAGTGCGCACTCTGCAAATCAACTTCAATATCTCCACATTTAAGAAAAATCATCTTAAGCGTATTTTCGAGTCAATCTACAGCCAAAAAATCTATCGCGACTGAGACACAGCCCGCAATCACCCAGACAAAATAAACGATTTCCAAAGAAATATCGCCAAATCACAACGTGGAGGATAATGACATGAAAACGGCAATGCTTGTTGGAGCAGGCGCAGAAATTGGTTCAAATTTACTGCTCTTGAACAATCCGGAAAAAGACGGTTTTGCAATTACAACAGTACTAACAAACACACCACCTGTTCACAAAAACTATCCCCACCTCCGGCCAATTGATGGAATTATTGCGCGCCTCGCCCTCGCTCAACCTGGAGCACATGCGCTTGTACAGGCAATCGATGAAAAAACACTGAAAATTGGATCCAGGGAAGTCAAATTCGAGTTCTGTGATCTGCGCAAAGAGTTTCCAACAATATCAACCTCCTTTGATATAGCTTTTCTCGCGACGAGCAAAGCAGACATTTCTGCAGAAAGCGCTGTAGTCTCGTGGCTTAAAAGAAAATGTCACACGATTCTAGGAGTTGCGGAAGCAAATGATCTCCCAAGTATATATACCTGTCTTGCAGATCTTTCACCCTCAGATCTGCCAACCGCAAAAACCAGAGTAATTACTGATGGTGTTTATTGTCTTGGTTCATGCCAAACCAATGGCATGCATGCGTCTCTTCGTATAGTTATAGATACGCTGCGAACACTTGGCCTTACAGCCCAGAGCATCCTCGCAGTGGAGACGGACATCATCCACCCGGATACTCCCAACGGAGTTCTAGGCACCCGTTCCTTCGAAGGCAGGGATCAAGATGCACGGAACAATTTACGCCCTAGCTTCTCTCAAATCACCCAAAGCCAAACCAAGGTTATGCCTTGGGCACCTCTCGTAAATACCATCTCCCTGCGAGCGCCGGTCCATGCGCCAGGTTTTCAGATAAATCGATTCATCGTTCAGGATCGAGGCTTGATGACCCGCGAGGCTGTTGAAGCATCAATCGATAATTTATTTGATAGATATAGATACATCGCGCAAGGAACCACGATGCCACTCGGAAGCAGAGCCTATGCACACGACCATCGATGCGCCACTATTCTTACTGACCCTCACCATTTACTGCTATCTCGACCCAGCTATTTGGAGCCACAAGGACTTTCTCAACTAACAATTCAATCCTTTGTCAACAATACCGTAGGCTACTCCAGCCTCGCTATTTCAGCTGCACGCAACATCGCATTAGGTCTTTCCAGCACCATTTTCTAAGGAATGTGAAATGACAAGCTCGCACAGCGTCGATATTCTTGATTCGGGATTCGTTTTTAAAACAGCCAATACAGCCGAGTTCAATGAGAAGCTCAAAACAGAAGTCCAACAGATTCAAGCTCTTCACGGAATTTATCCCAAACTGATGGTGCCAGTTCTTCACACAGGATTGGTTGGAGGTCGTCATTTTTATATTCTTGAAAAGAAGTCTGGTGCATCTCTGGCAAGCCTTGTATTCGATGCAACAAAATCCATAGAATATAAAAACCAAATCATAAAACATGCCCTGGACAGCATAAAGACAGCAGTGAAAATTGAATGCAGTCAACCAATAGAGTCAACGTATCAACTACACCAAAAGATTCGCTACGAATGGGATTCCTTAAAACAATTGCACAGCCTGTTTGACAAACCTGTAATTATTGAGGGAAAGATTATTATCCCAAGTGGTCGTGCCGTGGTAGAAAGGGCTCTTGCTTATGCCGAGGAAGAAATTTTCCTGGCGAGCAGCACAAGTGCACACTGCAATTTTCACTTTGGCAATGTTCTCTACGACGAGACTTTGAATGAAATCAGCTTCATCGATCCGGATGGTTCTGTTCAAGGCATCGACCCTTACTTTGGATTTTCGCGTTTCGCATTTTCCTTCTGGCATGAGCTGGCGGCCGAGATTCGCGATAGCATCAACATCGTTCCACTTGAGAAAAGCGTACTATTTCTCACGAAGCATGATCAGCATCGGCAGATGCTGGATCAAATACCGGTAATTCGTAGCATTCATGAAATATCCAATTGGATTGGCGAAGAAAATTACCGTAAATTCTACGCATTGACCACATACTGCTTTCTCCGCAGCATGCGGATAAATGGAAGCAAGGACACCTGGATGATGCCGAGCTCTCCTCGCGCAGGCACCCCGGAAGAAACGCTCTACGCAGGCCTCATGTTCTATCTCGAGTCTCTGTCTTCAACCGTTCAATAAATCTTCAACAGAGCAAAATTTCTCTAATCAGCAAATGAGCATTGCTGCGCATTACCAAATAATCCACAGCAATGTAAAAATTTACTCTACGCCCCATTTACCCATACCTCCTCCATATTCATGCTTGAATCCATTCAAGGTTTTTCTTGGTTATGGGTTCCCATAACCCTGTTCGCCGCTCTCGCTCAAACGGTACGAAACACAGCGCAGCGCAGCCTGACACAGGAGCTGGGCGCGCTATCGGCCACGCTGGTGCGTTTTCTGTATGGCCTACCTTTTGCCATGTTGTGGCTGGCACTGCTGTATCTGGTACCAGCAAAGCCATACGCTGTACCTTCGATCACGCCGATTTACCTTGGCTGGATTGCATTGGGCGCTTTTTTCCAATTGGCTGGAACAGTCGCTTTGCTGCTAGCGATGAAGGAGCGCAACTTTGCCGTGGCTGTCACTCTGACAAAGACAGAGGTGCTGCAGCTAGCTCTGTTCGCATCGGTTTTTCTCCATGAACTTCCAACACCGCTGGCGTTGGCCGCAATGATCGTAGCCACAATCGGCATGCTGCTGCTGTCCCTGCCGCCACGCGACCAGTTGCTCTCACTGTCCGCCTGGCTCAACCGATCGGCACTTTATGGCCTGGCTTGCGGCTCCTGCTTTGCAGTTGCAACAGTAGGATTTCGAGGAGGGTCGCTGGCACTTGGCGCCGAAACGGCATGGTTATCTGGCGCCTGGGGCGTGCTGATCGCACAGTCGATGCAAACCGTCGGCATGGGACTTTGGATTCAGTTGCGCACAGCTCAAGGTCTGGCACCTATTTTTCGAGCTTGGCGCATCTCGCTCCTCGCCGGTTGCATGGGTGCAGCCGCTTCAATTGCCTGGTTCACGGCCTACGCCATGCAAGGAGCATCGCCTGTGCGCACCTTGGGAATGATCGAGGTCGTTTTCAGCTACCTGGTTTCGCGCCGCGTGTTCAGCGAAAGCTTCAGTCGAGCAGAGAAGATCGGCATGGGCCTGATGCTGTTGGGTCTGGTGGTGACTTGCCTACAGGCCTGACATGCGATGGCAGCAAGACCTGCTCGTGGCGCTGTCGTCCTGCGGCTCGGCATCGACTGCATCAGCTCCCCTGTTGATGCGCTTTGACCCATTCTCTGGAGTGGACTTACGGGAGCGCGCTGCGCTCCTTTTTTCATGGGCATGCGAGCGCAGCGAAGGCCCAGGCATGCAGGCAAGGGTTTTCCCTTGATTCGAATCAAGCCGCAGGTTTTATGCTTTGCATTGATTTATAAGAAGAACGTTGTTTTACACAAGAAACAATCAATAGTCCTCAGGCATTTCTTTTGCTTGTACCTGCCTTGCCTTGTTCCCCGGAGTTCCCCATGAAAGCCCCCACCTTGCTCGGCGCTGCCGCCCTGCTGGCCGCAGCCGCATGCCAGAGCGCCCTGGCCCAGGATGCCGCCGCGCAGCAGCAACTGGCCGCCAAGCCTTTCACCATCGTCGCGCCCTTTCCGCCCGGCGGCCCGGTCGATGCGCTGGCCCGCCTGCTGTCCACGGGATTGGCCGAGCGCTACAAGCAGACCTCGGTAGTGGAGAACAAGCCCGGGGCCAACGGCAATATCGGCATCGACATGGTCAAGCGTGCCGCGCCGGACGGCCATACGCTGCTGGTCGTGCCCCAGGGCAACCTGACCATCAATCCCACGCTGCTGACCAGGCCCGGCTACAGCGTGGAGGCGGACTTCGCGCCCGTGGCCTCGCTGGCCAAGGCGGCCAATGTGATCGCCGTGCACCCTGGCGTGCCCGCCAAAACGGTGCAGGAGCTGGTGGCCCTGTCCAAGACCAGGCCGGCCACCATCAGCTATGCCTCGCCCGGCGTGGGCTCCAGCCTGCATCTGGCCGGTGAACTGTTCAAGCAGCAGACCGGCGCCGACATCCTGCACGTGGCCTACAAGGGCACGGCGCCCGGCCTCAACGATGTGCTGGGCGGCACGGTGCCAATGATCGTGGGCAATGTGCCCGCGCTGCTGCCGCATGTGCAGTCGGGCAAGCTGCGTGCGCTGGCCGTGACCGACCCGGCCCGCAGCAAGTACCTGCCCGAGGTGCCCACGCTGGCCCAGGCGGGCGTGCCGGGCATTGCCATCTCGTCCTGGTACGGCGTGATGGCGCCAAAGAAGACGCCGCCGGCCGTGCTCAAGCAGCTGGAAAAGGATATTCAGGAGATCTTCAACACGCCGGCCGTGGTCAGGCAGCTGGACCTGCAGGGGATCGAACCGTGGGTGGTCACGGGCAGCGCCTTCGGCGAGCTGATCCGCAAGGAGACAGCGACCTGGGTGCCCGTGATCAAGGCCGCCAACGTCACGCCGCAGTGATGCGGGGCGCGGCGGCCATGTCTGCAGCGTCAGCCACGTCCCGGGTCGAGACCTGGGAGCGCAGCCACTGCGCATAGTCGGCCATGCAGCGCTCGGTGCGCATGGTGATCTGCGGCACGCTGTAGCTGTGGCCGGCGCGCAGCAGCCGGGCCAGGCGCTCCAGCACGTCGGGCAGGGTCTTGCAGACCAGCCGCCACTCGGGCGTGGCGTGCATCTCGCCCTCCCACACGTAGTGCGAGGTGATGGGCTCCACCTGCACGCAGGCCGCGGCCTGCTGCTGCACCAGGCTGCGCGCCAGATGGGCGGCCTCCTCGGCGCTGGGGACGGTGGTGGCCACCACGCACAGCGTGGACCAGGGCGAGGCGGGGTTCTTGGCGGAAGTCATGGAGGCGTAGTCTACGGTTGCGCGCTGCAGGCCGGTACTGGCCCTTGCGGCGTCAGGCCATCAGCCCCTTTTGCCGCGCCTGCAGCCGCGCCAGGCCCAGCAGCGCATCCGTGAAGGGCGTATCCACGCCGCACAGCTGGCCCATTTCGCGCACCGCGCCCACCAGGGCGTCGAGTTCCACGGGCTTGCCCGCTTCCACGTCCTGCAGCATGGAGGTCTTGAAGGCGCCCAGCTTGAGCGTGACCGCATGGCGGTCTTCGGGCGATTCGTTGATGGGCAGGCCGATGCGCGCGCCGATCTCCTTGGCCTCCAGCATCACGCGCGTGATCAGGCCGCGCACCAGCTCGTCGCCCAGGATGCGGTCCGAGGTGGCGCCCGTCAGCGCGCTGACGGGGTTGACGGTCATGTTGCCCCACAGCTTGTACCAGGCGTCGCGCTGGATATTGTCGGAGACCTTGGCCTCGATGCCGCCACGCTGCAGCAGTTGGGCCAGTGCCGCCAGGCGCGGCGTGGGCGGCTGGCCGGGCCCTGTGGCCAGGGGCTCGCCCAGGATGAGGCTGTTGCCGAAGTGGCGGCGCACCACGCCGGGCCCATCGTTGGAGCAGCTGGCATGGACCACCGAGCCCAGCACCTGGCCCAGCGGGATGGCTTGCGCAATGCGGCCGTCGGGGTCCACGGCTTTCAGCTGCTTGCCGCGCACGCTGGCATCGACACCGCCTTGCAGAAACCACCAGGGCACGCCGTTCATGGCCGTGAGCACCACGGTCTGCGGGCCGATCAGCGGGGCGATGCGCTCGGCCACATCAGGCATGCCCGGCGCCTTGACGGAGATGATGACCAGGTCCTGCACGCCCAGGGCGGCCGGGTCCTGTTCGGCACGCAGCGCGAAGTGCTCGCGCTGCTCGCCGTGCACCAGGGTCAGGCCCTGGGTGCGCAGGGCCTGCAGTGCAGCGCCGCGCGCCACGGCGCTGAGCTGGCAGCCGGCGCGGGCCAGGGCCGCGCCCATCCAGCCGCCGATGGCACCGGCGCCGAAGATGCAGGCCTTGTCGAATGAAATGCTTGTCTGTTCCATGGTCATGCGCGGGAAGCTCCGGGTTCAAAGATCGAGATAGCTGCTGTCACGCCGGTTCACGCGGCGCACCAGGTGGTCGAACACATCGCGGGCACCGCCGTGGCTGTCGTTGAAGGTCAGCGAGTCCTCGTTGCAGCGCTGGGCCATGGCATCGGAGACCATGCGCGGCGCACCCATGGACAGGGTGGCCATCTGCACGTCGCAGGCACGCTGCAGCGTCCACAGCACCACGAAGGCCTGGGGCAGGTCGCTGCCCCAGCTGAGCAGGCCATGGTTGCGCAGGATCACGGCCTTGCGGCGGCCGATGCTGGCCAGCAGGCGCGGCCCTTCGTCGGCATGGATGGTGATGCCCTCGAAGTCATGGTAGGCCACCATGCCGTGCAGCTGGGCACTGTAGAAGTTGCTTTGCGACAGGCCCTGCTCCAGGCAGGCCACGCCCATGCCCGATGTGGTGTGCGTGTGCATCACGCAGTGCGCGCCCGGCAGTCCGTCGTGGATGGCCGCATGCACCACGAAGCCAGCCGGATTCACCGGATGCCGCGAGCCGTCCAGCACCTCGCCGCGCACATTGATGCGCACCAGGTTGCTGGCCGTGACCTCTTCGTAGTGCAGGCCGAAGGGGTTGATCAGGAACTGCTTTTCACCGCCCGTCACGCTGTCGGGCAGGCGCACCGTGATGTGGTTGTAGATCAGCTCGTCCCAGCCCAGCATGGCGAAGACGCGGTAGCAGGCGGCCAGTTCGATGCGGGCGGCCCGCTCATCAGGGTGCATGGAGCAATTCATGGTGTGGCTCGTGGGGTGGGTTCTGAGGTGGGTCTTGAGATGGGTTGTGCAGTGGCTTGTGGGTAAATCAGGCATCCAGCCCCAGGTCCAACGCCTGGGAGGCACGGCCCAGCTTGTCCAGGATGCGGTCCAGCATGGCGCGCTCATCGGCCGTCAGGGCATTGAGCAGGGCCGCCTGGTAGGGGCGGGCGCGGGACAGCACCTCGTCGAAGAGCGCCTGCCCTGCTTCGCTCAGCTGCAGCAGGTGGCGGCGCGCGTGCTGCGGATCGGCGCGGCGCAGCACCCAGCCCCGGTCGATCAGCGGCTGCAGCGCGCGGCTGATCTGGGCCTTGTCCATCAGGCTCAGGCGCGACAGCGCGCTGGCATGCAGCTCGCCATGGCGCTGGATCTGGCCCATGAGCCGCCACTCGGTCAGCCCCACGGGCGATGCCGGTGCGATGTAGTGGCGCGTCACCTGGGTCTGCAGCGCATTGGACAGCGCGCCCAGGCGGAAGGTGATGAAGTCCTCCAGCGCCAGCGTCTGGCTGCAGACCTGCGTGTCCGGTGCAGGGCCGCTGGCGGCATCGGCGGCAGGGATCGTGGATGTGCGTGGGCGGGGCATTGGGCGGAGGGAACCGGGCGGCGATGGCGATTGCGATGGCCGCATGATCCACCAATGTTGACATATCAACATTGGTGGCAACCCTGAGAGCCCTGGCGGCCTGCAGGCCGCCCGCAGGCGCAGGGTGAAACCCGTGCGCCCGCGCCGCGCTCAACGCTTGAGCAGTTCGTTGGAGGGCAGTGTCTCATCCAGCAGCTTGCGGGCCGTCTCCACGCCCGCCACGGGCAGCAGCGCCGGGTCCAGCAGGCCCACCTGCACCAGCACGCTGGCCTGGTCCCAGTAGATGTGCTCGTGGTAGAGCTTGTCGCCCCGGAACTTGACCACGGCCAGCAGCGGGATCTCCACGCGCCGTCCCGTGGGCCGCACGCCGGGCAGCATCCACGGGATCTCGGTGGTGTGCGTGAAGCAGAACAGCATCTCGTCCACCACCTGCGAGGCGCCCACGGTGCGTGAAATCGGGGTCAGCGACGTGTCGGGCGGATTGCTGTTGACGAAGTGGTTCGTATAGAAGGCGTGCAGGTTCCTGAAGCCCACGCCGCCGGTCATGGTCGGGATGTGGTTCACATAGGGCTCGGCCACCATGGTGGCCATGGTGTCGTCCACGTTGCGCGTGGCGAACTCGTACTCGCAGTGCTTGTCCCACAGCGCGGCCAGGTCGAAATGCGGGCCGATGGCGGACTTGAGCGTGGCAATGCTGCGCTCGTGCGCCATCAGGGCCGAGGCGCGGTGGAAATGGTCGCCGCCCTTGCGCGCGAAGGCATGGTCCACGCCCGGATAGACATGCACGGCCACGCCGGGACGCCCGCCCAGCGCCTGGACGATGCGCTGGCGCGCCTCGGGCGGGCAGAAGGCGTCGAGCTCGGCCACATGCAGGGTGAGCGGGCAGCGGATGCGCTCGGCCTCGTCCAGCGCCGCCTCGATGCCCACGCCGTAGTAGCCGACCACCGCATCGGCATCGGTGCGGCAGGCGGCCAGGTAGGCCAGCTTGCCGCCCAGGCAAAAGCCCAGCACGCCGGCCTTGCCGTCCGTGACCTCGGGGCGCTGGCGCAGGGCGTTCAGGCAGGCCTGGATGTCCTGCACGCCCAGGGCCTCGTCGAATCCCTTGTAGAAGCCGAAGGCGCGCTCCCAGTCCGCCGGCGTGTAGCCCAGCTCCACATCGGGCTGCTGGCGCCAGAACAGGTCGGGCACCAGCACCACGTAGCCTTCTTCGGCGTAGTAGTCGGCCACCTCGCGCATGGTGGCGTTGACGCCGAAGATCTCCTGCGCCAGCACCAGGCCGGGGCCGCTGCCCGAGGCCGGCACGGCCAGGTAGGCGTTGAAGCTGCCGCTGCCGTCCAGCGCGTTGATGCGCACATGGCGGCTTGCCGGGGGTTCTTTCTGCTGCATGGGTCTGTCTCCGTTTCAAAGGGTGGGGAAAGCTGCGGTGCCGCTTTTTTCATGGCCCGTCATACGCATTCGGGGTGCCGCACCGTCACCTGATAGTAGCCCGCGTGAAAGGCCAGGGGCTCGCCGTCGAAGCGTTCGCAGCGCTCGACCTGGCCGATGAAGATGAGGTGGTCGCCGCCCTCGTATTGCCGGATGTTGCGGCAGACGAAGCGGGCCAGCACGCCATCGATCAGGGGCACGCCGGCCGGGCCTTCCGCGCAGTCCAGGCCGCCGAACTTGTCTTGCTGCGGCGTGGAAAAGCGCCGCGACAGAAGGTGCTGGCCCGCAGCCAGCACGTGGATGGCGAAATGGCTGGCTCCCTGGAAATCGCAGACGCTGGG
Source organism: Delftia sp. BGA-UO-ETr-SB1 (assembly GCF_059567865.1). Taxonomy (NCBI): domain Bacteria; kingdom Pseudomonadati; phylum Pseudomonadota; class Betaproteobacteria; order Burkholderiales; family Comamonadaceae; genus Delftia; species Delftia sp. BGA-UO-ETr-SB1. Next base: position 761,236 of record NZ_JCAQOW010000005.1, read on the forward strand.
CGCCTGGCGCGCCAGGCTCCACAGCACCAGCGGCGGGTCCAGCGAGACCGAGGAGAACGAGTTGGCCGTCATGCCCACGCGCCGCCCGTCCGGCGCGCGCGTGGTGATGACGGTCACGCCCGTGGTGAACTGGCCGAATGCCTTGCGCAGCTCGCGCGGATCGAAGGAGCAGGCCGGGGCGGCGGCCGGGGTGTCGCATGTGCTCATGGCGGCCTCTGCGGCTAGGCGGGGACGGCTGCCATGGCGGCGATGGCCGCGCAGCTGTCGATGTAGTGGTCCGCCTCGCCCGCGTCCGCGAACCAGGGGAAGAAGGTGCGCGGGTCATCGAAGCCGTTGGCAAAGGCGCTGGCCAGCGGTGCCAGCGTGCCCGCGCTGGCCAGCAGCTTGAGCACATGGGGTGGCGGTGGCGCCAGCAGCATGTTGGTCCACTGCGTGACCCATTGCGCATAGCCGAACCAGTAGCGGTCGAAGGTCTGCTGCATCCAGGCGGCGTCGAATGCGCCATTGCCGTCTCTATTGCCGTCGCCATGGCCGCGCGCCAGGATGCTGCGCAGATAGGTGTCGGCGCACTTGGCCGCGTTGTTGGAGCCCTGCCCTGTGATGGGGTCGTTGAGCACCACCACGTCGCCCATGCCCAGCACCTTGCGCCCCGACGGCAGCGTGGCCACGGGCTTGCGCACCGTGGGGGCGAAGCGGCCCGCGAGGATGCCGTTGTCATCGGTCAGCGCAATGTCGCGGCAGCGCTCGGCCTCCCAGGGCACGAAGGTGTCGAGGATCCAGCGGCTGCGCTCCAGGTGCTGCTCCGGTGTCTTCACATCGCCCCAGCAGTCCATGGGGCCGCCGGGCACGCCCTCGAACACCATGATCTCGCAGGGGCCCGTGGTCGTCAGCGCCGGGAACACGAAATACTCGCCCACGCCCGGCAGCAGGTTGAAGGACACGGCGGAGAACGGCTCGCGCGGCTTCATGCCCGTCACATAGGTCAGTGCCAGCGCACGCTGGGGCTGGTCGAAGCGCGAGCGGTGGGTATCGCGCTCGAACAGCCTCGATATCTCGCCCTTGCCGCTGGCGACCAGGGTCAGGTCATGGCTGCGCGTGCATTCCTCCAGCTCGGCGATGCCCGCATCCTTGAGCACCAGCTCGCCGCCCTGGCGGCGGAAGTCGTCCATCCATGCGGGGATCTTCAGGCGCTGGTCCACGGACTGCGCGCCCGCGTTCAGACGCGCCGCCCAGTCGATGGCCTTGTCGACCGCTTTCCCGCCGTGCTGCGCCGGATGCGGCACGCACAGGCCGATGCCCTCGACCACCGGGCATTCGCGCGACCAGTGGTCCAGGCCCAGGCCGCGCTCTATCTGCAGCGCGCTGTCGAACATGCACTGGCTGGACATGACCCGGCCCTGGGCGATGTCCTGCGCCGTGCGGTTGCTCAGTATCGTGACCTGATGGCCGGCGGCCAGCAGGCCCAGGCCCAGTTGCAGGCCCGACTGGCCGGCTCCGACGATGGCGATTTTCTTCATGGCTGTCTCCTTGCGGCTCCGTGTCCGTACTGCGTGCTAGTCCATCAATTGGGGAATGGCGGCCACGGCGCGCTCGGGCCCCATGGCGCCGTAGCCGCCGTCCACCGCGTAGTCGGCCCCGGTCACGAAGCTGGCATGGTCCGAGCACAGGAACAGCACCACCTGCGCCACCTCGTGCGGATCGCCCACGCGGCCCAGCAGGTGAAAGGGCGCGGCCACGCGGTCGGTCTTGGCGCGGTCGCCGCCACTGAGCCGGTCCATCACCGCCGACCAGGTCCAGCCCGGGCAGACGCTGTTGACGCGGATGCCATCGGCCGCCAGGTCCATGGCCATGCTGCGCGTGAGCTGCTTCATGGCCGCCTTGCTGGCCGGGTAGAGCCAGCGCCCCGTCTGCGCCGCTTCCGAAGAGATGCTGGTGAAGTTCACCACGGCCCCGCCACCGGCAGCCACCATGTGCGGGTGCACGGCCTGCAGCATGGCCACGGCGCTGGCGACGTTCACGTTGAACGAGGCCAGCCAGTCGGCACGCGGCGACTGCAGGCCTTCGTCTACATACGAGCAGGCCAGGTTGACCAGGATGTGCACGCCGCCGTGCCGGCTGCATGCCTGCTGAACGCAGGCGGCGACCTGGGCGTCGTCGGTGATGTCGGTGCGCACGAAAAGCGCGCCCTCGCCCAGCGCATCGGCCAGCACCTGGCCGTTGTCGGCATCGATGTCGGCAATGACCACCTTTACGCCGGCCGCGTGCAGCGCACGCACCACGCCGGCGCCTATCAGGGTGGAGCCGCCGGTGACGATGGCGCTTTTGCCTTCGAGTCCCTTGAACATGACGCTTGTTCTCCCGTGTGGATGCCAGGCCGGGCTGGCCTGTGCATCACACGTTACGGGGGGCCGGGCCGCGCAGGCATCCGGCAAGCGCAGGCGCTGTCCCTGGCGCGCAGAAATTGGCTCCCGGGGAATGGTCCGAATTGTGGGAGCGGGTGGTTTTTGCTACGTTCTGCCCAGCCTATGGAACACGCCATGCACACGCCGCTGCCGCTGCAGCGCTACCGGCTTTTCGAGAGCCACGACATGGACGAGGCCCGCGAAAGCGTGGCGCGCGTCTTCTGTCCGCATGGCCTGGGCATGCTGCGCCCGCGCGCCGAGCTGGACGCCTGCCACCACAGCGCGCCGCTTTCCCGCAACGTCAGCCTCAACTATGTGCAGTACGGTCCCGGCGTGCACATCGAGCCCGGCTACCTGCGGGACTTCTTCCTGCTGCAGATTCCCCTGCGCGGCAGTGCCGAGATCCGCTGCGGCGCGCAGCAGGTGGATGCCACGCCGCGCCTGGCCTCCCTGCCCTCGCCGACCGAGCCGCTGTGCATGCGCTGGGCCGACGACAGCCCGCACCTGATCGTGCGCATGGCCCGCCCGGCCCTGGTGGCGCGGCTGGAGGCGCTGCTGCAGGCGCCCGCAGGCCGGCCCCTGGTGTTCGATCTGGGCGTGCCGCTGGACCAGCCGGCGCTGGCACCGCTGGTGCATTTCATCGACTGCCTGCGGCACACGCTGGATGCGGGCAACGCCCTGCAGGCCACGCAGGCGCTGGCCCAGCATGCGGAGGAATACCTGCTGACCAGCCTGCTGATGTCGGCCACGCACAGCCACAGCCGCGCACTGGCCGGGGACAGCCGGCGCAGCCTGCTGCCGCGCGGCGTGCGCAAGGCGCAGGAGTACATGCAGGCCCATGCCGACCAGCCCCTGTCGCTGGCCGATGTCTGCCGCGAGGCTGGCTGCAGCGCGCGCACGCTGCAGGCCGCCTTCCGCCAGCACGCGGGCATGGGGCCCATGGATTTCCTGCGCCAGCTGCGGCTGGACCGGGTGCGCGCCGAACTCCAGGCAGCCAAGGGCCCGGGCGTCGCAGCCGGCTCCGGCGTGCGCGACGTGGCGCAGAAATACGGCTTCCTGCACCTGGGCCACTTCGCGGCCCAGTACCGCAGCCGCTTCGGCGAGCTCCCGTCCGAGACGGCGAGCCGCCGCGTGCAGGCCTGAGGGCCTGCCTTTGCCGTTTCAGCCCCGGCCCACGAAGGGCATCTTGGTGGCCATCACCGTGTGGAACAGCACATTGGCCTCCAACGGCAGGCTGGCCATGTAGAGCACGGACTGGCCCACCACATCCGCGTCGATCAGCGGCTCCACCGCGATCTCGCCATTGGCCTGGGGCACGCCCTTGGCCATGCGCGATGCCAGCTCGGTCATGGCATTGCCGATGTCGATCTGGCCCACGGCGATGTCGTAGGCACGGCCGTCGAGCGCAGCGGTCTTGGTCAGGCCCATGACGGCATGCTTGGTGGCCGTGTAGGCGCTGGAATTGGGGCGCGGCGCATGCGCGGAGATGGAGCCGTTGTTGATGATGCGGCCGCCGCGTGGCGACTGGTCGCGCATGGTGCGAAACGCCTGCTGCAGGCAATAGAACATGCCGTTGAGGTTGACATCGACCACCTCGCGCCACTGCTCGGGCGTCCAGTCCAGGAAGGAGCCGGGCGGATTGCCCCGGCCGGCGTTGTTGAACAGCAGGTCCACGCGACCGAAGCGCTGCACCGTGCGCGCGAACAGCTGCTCCACGGCAGCCGGATCGCTGACATCGGTGGCAATGCCCAGCATGCGCTCGCCCGCGCCGTACTTTGCCTGGGCCTCGGCGCAAGTCTCATCCAGCGGCGCCTGGCGGCGGCCTGCCACCACCACCTGGTAGCCCGCGCCCGCCAGGGCCAGCGCCACGGCCTTGCCCACGCCGGTTCCTCCGCCCGTGACCACGGCCGTCTTTGCGTTCTTCATCTCCATTGCTTGTCCATCCTGTAGTGCATGTGTTGCAGCCGCCGCCCGCGCACCGGTGGCGGGCGGCGCCGCTGCATTGTCGGCGACGCGCCGGGCCTGCGGACTGTGCCGCAGGCGACACCATCGCCGCACTGCGAACGAAGCTCAGGCAAAGCGCCAGGCAATGGAGCCCAGCGGCCCGTAGTCCACATGGAAGCTGTCGCCGGCCTGGGCCGTGACGGGCCGCGTGAACGAGCCGGCCAGCACCACCTGGCCTGCGTCCAGCTGCTCATCCCATTGCGCGAGCCGGTTGGCCAGCCAGGCCACGCCCGTGGCCGGATGGTTGAGCACGGCGGCCGCCACGCCGGACTCCTCGATCACGCCGTTGCGCTGCAGCAGCGCCGACACCCAGCGCAGATCCACCGCGTCGGGGCGCACGGGCCGCCCGCCCATGACGATGCCGGCATTGGCCGCGTTGTCGGCGATGGTGTCGCGCACCGTGCGCATGGCCTGGGTATCGCGGTCCTTCTGCTCGATGCGGGCGTCGATGATTTCCACGGCGGGCACCACCCAGTCGGTGGCGGCCAGCACATCGCACAGGGTGACGCCCGGCCCCTTGAGCGTGCGGCCCAGCACGAAGGCCAGCTCCACCTCCACGCGCGGAGCGATGAAGCGCGCAAAGGGAATGTCGCCGCCGGGCTCGAAGAACATGTCGTCCAGCAGGGTGCCGTAGTCGGGCTCGGTGATCTGCACGGCCTGCTGCATGGCACGCGAGGTCAGGCCGATCTTGTGGCCCCTGACCGTGCGGCCCTCGGCGCGCTTGAGCCGCATCCAGGCGCGCGAGATGGCGTAGCCATCCTGCACCGTCATGTCCGGATGGCGGCGGGAAAAGTGCCGGACCTGCACGCGGCTTTTTTCGCTGGCGTGCAGCTCGGCCGCCAAGCTGTCTATGGTGTGTTGCGCAAGCATGGGCGGCCCTTCAGCGCGCGGCGGGGCCATCGTCGGCCCAGGCCAGGTAGCTGTCGGACACGCCCTGGCGCTGCATGGCATCCCACTGCGCCACAGAGGGCGTGGGCATCTGGAAGGCATCGCCCACGCGGCCATACCAGCCGGGGTTCTGCAGCCGCGCGATCAGCTCCATGGGCGCGGGGTCGAAGTACATGAGCTCGCCATCGACCACGGCCGCGTCCATGACATGGGCGGCCAGCACGTCGGCCAGCACCAGGCTGCGCACGCCGTCGATATCGATGATCTGGCGCACGCGGCACTCGAAGGACGCAGGGCTGTCCACGATGCGCGGCGCCTTCACCCGCCGTGCATCGCCCAGGACCAGGCCGGCCTGGGCCGACTCGTCCACCTGCGCGCCGAACTCTATGGCCGTCACCGCCATGCGGCGCGCCAGCGGCTCGGACACCAGGTTCACCACGAACTCGCCCGTGGCCGCGATGTTGCGCGCCGTGTCCTTGAGCACGCCCTGGCGCGAGCCAATGCACACGCACAGCAGCGGCGGATCGCCCGACATGGCGTTGAAGAAGGAAAACGGCGCGACGTTGACCGTGCCGTCCCCGTCCACCGAGCTGATCCAGGCGATGGGACGGGGCAGAACCAGGGAGTGCAGGATGTTGCTGCGCTGCTCGCTGTTGAGCGATTGCATTTCAAAGTACATGGGAATCTGGAGGGGAAGGGAAAAAGGGAGGGCGTCGCGTCACTCGTTGCCGGCGCGCGCCGCGTCCTGCTCGGCCTGGGCGATGCCGGGCGCGCGCGCATTGGACTGGTGCAGTTCCACCAGGTTGCCGGCCGGGTCGCGCAGGAACAGCTGCTTGAGGCTGGGCGATGCCACGTTGTCCAGCGTGAAGTAATCGACGCCGCGCGCCAGCAGCTCCTGCTCGGCGCCGAGGATGTCGTCCACGGCCAGCGCGATGTGGTTGGACACGGGGTCCTTGCCCGGGCCCTGCGCATAGCGGGACGGCCCCTCGCTGCCGAGGATGTGCAACTGGCTGCCGTTGGGCAGGTTGATCCAGGAGCCGTAGATGCCGGGGATCTTCCAGCGCGCGGCGTCCTGGGGCAGGTTCAGCACTTCGCGGTAGAAGTCGAGCATGGCGTCGGCCTGGGCGTGGTTGACGCCGAATCCGACATGGTGGAGTTCCAGAACTTTGATGGGCATGGGATGTCCTTGCAGATTTGTGTGCCGCCAAATAATACGCTTAACGTACTATACACAAAGCGTAATATATGAAAGCCGTAAAATCAACCGCCCTTTCTTCTCCCGCCTTCAACGCGCCTTCACCCGCTTCCATCCACTCCCATGAGTCCGCGCAAGACCGCTGCCGCACCGGCCCCCGATTCCACCCCCCTCGCCAACGCCCCCGAAGCGCTGCGCCCGCACCTGGCCCTGATGGCCGAGACCGCGCAGCCCGGCACCGACACGCCGGCCGCCGGCCTGGGCCTGCTGCTGCTGTGGCTGGCCGACGATGTGGAGCAGCGCGCCAACGCATCGCTGCAGGCGTTCGGCCTGTCCGAGAGCAAGCTCGACGTGCTCATGATCTTCGGCCTGGCCGAGCGCGGGCTGCTGGGCGACACGGTGGTCACGCCGTCCTATATCGCCAGCTACGTCGGCGTGACGCGCTCGTCGGTGACGGGCCTGCTGGACTGGCTGGAAAAGCGCTCGCTGCTGGCGCGCAGCCTCAGCCAGGAAGACCGCCGCAGCTTCGACCTGGCGCTCACCGACCAGGGCCGCGAGGTACTGGCCCGCGCGCTGCCGGCCTTCTGGCGCATGTGCGAGTCCCTGGTCGACTACCTGGACGAGGGCGAGCGTGCCAGCCTGCAGTCCATCCTCTTCAAGGCCTGGACGAGGATGAAGGCGCAACAGGGCGCTTGAGCCTGGGAGCGCGGCAGGCCGCCCTGGCTGCCGCAAGCCTGCGCAGCCAGCACGGTGCCATATTTCGCGCGGGCATAAGCTCAATCTTGCCTGTGCAAAATTTCCTTTGCGATCAATGCCTTGCGCCGCGCATGGCTCGCTATAAGGAAATGTGAATTCCGTCGTGGTGCGCGCCGGGGCCGGGTGTTGCAATGCCTTCAGAGGCCATGCCGGCAGGCGCCATGTGGGCGCCGGCGCCGGGCCTGGCCGAGCTGGAGGAACCACGCCTTGCCCACGCGCAGAAACACATTGCTCTGGTCGCTCGCCGCCACGCTGGCGCTGCCCGGCCTTGCGGCGGCCGCCGCACTGAAGATAGGCGTCACGCCCGGCTCGCTGGCCGACTCCGTGGAGGTCGCTGCCAAGGAGGCGCGCGCCCAGGGGCTGGACGTGCAGGTCATCGAGTTCACCGACTGGACCACGCCCAACACGGCGCTGGCGGCCGGCGACATCGACCTCAACTACTTCCAGCACCAGGCCTTCCTGGACAACGCCATCCGCGAGCGCGGCTATGCCTTCACCAGCGTGGCCACGGGCCTGCTGCCCAACATCGGCCTGTACTCGCTCAAGACCCAGCGCTTTGCCGACCTGAAGGAGGGAGCGCGCGTCGGCGTGGCCAACGACCCCGTCAACCAGGGGCGCGGCCTGCTGCTGCTGGAGAAGGCCGGCCTGATCCAGCTGCGCGAAGGCAAGGGCCCGCGCGCGGGGCTGGACGACATCGTGTCCAACCCGCGCAAGCTGCGCTTTGTCGAGATCGAAGGGCCGCAGCTGGTGCGCGCACTGGACGATGTGGACCTGGCCCAGGGCTACCCGGCCCACTTCGTCAACGCCGGGCGGCCGCAGGTGGCCGGCAATGCGCTGCTGTATTCGGGCATTGACGACCTGTACTACGCCATCCGCTTCGTCTCGCGCCAGGACAACGCCCGGGACCCGCGCATTGCGCAGTTCGTGCGCATCTACCAGACCTCGGGCGCCGTGCAGGCGCAGATCCATAAGTCATTCGCCGCCAACGACAGGCTGTACAGCCTGCCGTGGCGCAAGCCGTGACGCGGCCCCTTCCTGTCTTTTTCGAACCTTTTTTTCCGGAGATCCCGATGAAGCTTTCCCGTGCCCTGATCGCCCCGCTGGCCGCCCTGGCCCTGTTCTCCGCCCACGCTGCCGACAAGCTGCGCATCGGCGTGGTGCCCGGCGCCTACGCCGACTCGGTGGCCGTGGCCGCCAGGGAGGCCAAGGCCCAGGGCATCGATGTGCAGGTGGTGGAGTTCACCGACTGGACCACGCCCAACGTGGCCGTGGACTCGGGCGACCTGGACATCAACTACTTCCAGCACCAGCCCTTCCTGGACAACGCCATCCAGAAGAACGGCTACAAGCTGGCCAGCGCGGGCACGGGCATCCTGGCCAACGTGGGCCTGTACTCGCTCAAGCACAAGGCCATCGCCCAGGTGCCGCAGGGCGGCAAGGTGGGCATTGCCAACGACCCCGTGAACCAGGGGCGCGGCCTGCTCTTGCTGCAGAAGGTGGGGCTGATCAAGCTCAAGCCCGGCGTGGGCTACCTGGGCAGCCTGGACGACATCGTCGAGAACCCCAAGAAGCTCAGCTTCGTCGAGGTCGAGGGGCCTCAGCTGGTGCGCATCACGGGCGACGTGGACATCGCCCAGGGCTACCCGCACTTCATCGTGGCGGCCAAGGCCTTCGATCCGTCCAGCGGGCTTGCATATTCGGGCATCGAGGATGCGCGCTTTTCCATCCAGTTCGTGGTCAAGGCCAACCGCACGCAGGACCCCGTGGTGCAGAAGTTCATCCGCATCTACCAGAACTCCGATGCGGTGAAGGCCGAGGCCCAGCGCGCCTTCTCCAACGACAAGCGCCTGTACAACCTGGCCTGGGTCAAGCCCTGAGCGGCACGGGGAGGACTTCAGCCATGTCAACCAGCATTGCAGCCAGGCAGCCCCTGGCGGACAGGCCGGCCCACGAGGCGGACAGGCCGGCCCATGACGCGGGCAGGCGCTCATCGGCAGCGGCCGGCACCACGCGGGAATCCATCCGTGGACCCGGCGCCGTGGCCTTCAGCGGCGTGGCCAAGACCTACCAGTCTTCGGCCGGGCCCGTACAGGCGCTGGACGCGATCAGCCTGGAGATCGCGCCGGGCAGCATCTTCGGCATCATCGGGCGCAGCGGCGCGGGCAAGTCCAGCCTGCTGCGCACCATCAACCGGCTGGAGCAGCCCAGCAGCGGCCAGGTGCGGGTCGACGGCGTGGACATCGGCACGCTGGACGAATCGCAACTGGTGCAGCTGCGCCGGCGCATCGGCATGATCTTCCAGCACTTCAACCTGCTGTCGGCCAAGACGGTGCATGACAACGTGGCCCTGCCCCTGCAGGTGGCGGGCCTGCCGCGCGCACGCATCGATGCACGGGTGAATGAGCTGCTGGCCCTGGTGGGCCTGCAGGAGAAGGCTGGCACCTATCCGAGCCGGCTGTCGGGCGGACAAAAGCAGCGCGTGGGCATTGCCCGCGCCCTGGCCACCGACCCCGAGATCCTGCTGTGCGACGAGGCCACCTCGGCCCTGGACCCCGAGACCACGCAGTCCATCCTGGAGCTGCTGCGCACCATCAACCGCAAGCTGGGCATCACCATCGTCCTGATCACGCACGAGATGAGCGTGATCCGCGAGATCGCCGACCGCGTGCTGGTGCTGGAGCAGGGCCGCATCGCCGAGCTGGGCGAGGTCTGGAAGGTCTTCGGCAACCCGCAGCACCCGGCCACGCGCGCCCTGCTGGCACCGCTGCAGCACGGCCTGCCCGACGACCTGCGCCAGCGCCTGCTGAGCACCGCGCCCGCAGGCCGCCACGAACGCATCCTGCAGCTGACCTACCGCGGCGAGGACGGGCTGGAGCCCGACTTCCCGCGCATCGCCCAGGCCCTGGGCGGCCGGGTGCGCCTGCTGCATGGCGGCGTGGACCGCATCCAGGGCCATGCTCAGGGGCAGCTGCTGATCGCGCTGGGCGGCGGCACGGCCGCGCATGACTGGCACACATTGACGCAGGGCCCGGCGGCCATTGCGCATGACATCAAGGATCTCGGATATGTCGCTGAATCTGTCCATTCCCATTGAGCGCTACGGCAACGCGCTGGCCGACACGCTGATGATGGTCGGCGTCTCGGGCGGCATCGCGCTGGCGGCGGGCATTCCGCTGGCGGTGCTGCTCATCGTCACCGCGCCCGGCGGCTTCCTGGCCTCGCCGCGCACGCACCGCGCGCTGGGCAGCGTGATCAACGGCTTCCGTGCCACGCCCTTCATCGTGCTGCTGGTGGCGCTGATCCCGTTCACGCGGCTGGTGACGGGCACGACCATCGGCGTGTGGGCGGCCATCGTGCCGCTGGCCATCAGCGCCACGCCGTTCTTTGCGCGCATCGTCGAGGTCAGCCTGCGCGAGGTCGATCCCGGCCTCATCGAAGCCGCCCAGGCCATGGGCTGCCGCAAGTGGGACATCGTGCGCCACGTCTACCTGCCCGAGGCCCTGCCCGGCATCGTGGGCGGCTTCACCATCACCCTGGTGGCGCTGATCAGTTCCTCGGCCATGGCCGGCGCCGTGGGCGCGGGCGGCCTGGGCGACCTGGCCATCCGCTACGGCTACCAGCGCTTCGACACCCAGGTGATGCTGCTGGTGATTGCCGTGCTGATCGCGCTGGTCACCGTGGTCCAGGTGCTGGGCGACCGCTACGTGCGCCGGCTGCGCAGCCGCTGACGCTGAAAACAGGCACCACGCCTTTCCCTCCGGGGCCGCCGCCTGGCGGCCCTCTCACCACCGACTCAGCAACGAGGCACGGAATGACCACACCGGATGCCCTGGGCGCAGCCTTGCCCGGCAACACACACCACACCCCGGGCGGGGCGCTGCGGCGCCTGCCCCTGCCGCCCTCCCCTCCGCACCGCATCACCAGCGAGGCCGAGGCCCTGCAGGCCGCCCAGGCCCTGGCCGATGAATGGCGCGTGGACGCAGCCGCCCGCGACCACGAGCGGCGCCTGCCCTGGCAGGGAATCGAGCGCCACACGGCCAGCGGGCTGGGCGCCATCACCGTGCCCCGCGCCTACGGCGGCCTGGGCGCTTCCTACGAGACGCTGGCCCAGGTCTTCGTCACGCTGTGCGCGGCCGACCCTTCGCTGGGCCAGATTCCGCAGAACCATTTCGCCGTGCTGCAGAACCTGCGGGACATGGGCAGCGAGCCCCAGAAGCGCCGCTGGTTCGCCGACGTGCTGGCCGGCCACCGCCTGGGCAATGCCGGGCCGGAGCGCAAGGGCCGCGCGGCCCATGTGCTGGAGGCCACGGCGCGCCTGTCGCGCGATGCGGCAGGCGGCCTGCGCGTCAGCGGCACGCGCTTTTACTCCACGGGCTCGGCCTTCGCGCACTGGGTGCCCTTCCGCGCCCAGGACGAGGAAGGCCGCATCGTGCAGATCTGGGTGCGGCGCGATGCGCCGGGCGTGACCGTGTTCGACGACTGGGATTCCTTCGGCCAGCGCACCACGGCCAGCGGCAGCGTGCAGCTGGACCAGGTGCAGGTACAGCCCGAGGACGTGGTGCCTGCCTGGCAGTTCGAGGCCACGCCCTCGCTGTCCGGCCCGGTGTCGCAGCTGATCCAGGCCTCCATCGACGCGGGCATTGCCCAGGGCGCGCTGCGCGACGCGGTGGACTTCGTGCGCGACAAGAGCCGGCCCTGGATGGACTCCGGCGTGGCGCGCTCCAGCGACGATCCCCACCTCATCCACGAGGTCGGCCAGCTGCAGATCGAGGTGGACGCAGCCCATGCCGTGCTGCTGGAGGCCGCGCGCACGCTGGATGCGCTGGCTGCAGCGGCGGATGGCGCGGTGGACGAGCAGGCCAGCGCCCAGGCCTCGGTGGCCGTGGCCGAGGCCAAGATCCTCACCACCGAGGCCGCGCTGCAGGCCGGCGAGCACCTGTTCGCGCTGGCCGGCTCCTCGGCCAGCCGCGCTGCCCACCGCCTGGACCGCCACTGGCGCAACGCCCGCGTGCACACGCTGCACGACCCCGTGCGCTGGAAATACCACCTGCTGGGCAACTACCTGCTCAACGGCGCCCTGCCGCGCCGCCACCAGTGGAACTGACCGCCATGACACAGACATCGACCCAAGAGCTGCAGGCCCTGGCCTCCACACCGGGCAGCCAGCCCGCTCCCGCAGCGCCTCCAGCCCGGCCCGCCCACATCATCGGCAGCGAGGCCGAGGCCCTGGAAGCGGCCCGCAGTTTTGCCGCCCTCATCGCCCCCGGCGCGCTGGCGCGCGACCGCGACCGCCTGCTGCCCTGGCAGGAGGTGGAGCAGTTCAGCCAGAGCGGCCTGTGGGGCATCACCATTCCCCGGGAGTACGGCGGCGCGGGCGTGTCCACGGCCACGCTGACGCGGGCCATTGCCCTGATTGCGGCGGCCGATGGCAACTTCGGCCACATTCCGCAGAACCACTACTACTCGCTGGAAGTGCTGCGCGTGGGCGGATCGCCCGCGCAAAAGGCCTTCTTCTATGACCGTGTGCTGCGCGGCGAACGCCTGGGCAATGCGCTGGCCGAGATCGGCCACCGCGACTTCCAGCGCCGCACCCGGCTGCTGCGCGAGAGCGGCGGCTGGTTCGTGCAGGGGCGCAAGTTCTATTGCACGGGCGCCCTGTTCGCGCACTGGATTCCCACCCTGGTCAGCGCGCAGGAAGAGGCGCCGGGGCAAGGCGAGCGCATGTATCTGGTCTTCATCCCGCGCGATGCGGCCGGCGTCACCGTCACCGACGACTGGGACGGCTTCGGCCAGCGCGTGACAGGCAGCGGCTCGGTGCAGTTCGACCGCGTGCGCGTGGAGCCCGAATGGGTGGTGCCCTTCACCAGTTCCTTCGAGCGACCCACCACCATCGGCCCCTTTGCCCAGATCATCCATGCCGCCCTGGACGCGGGCATTGGCCACGGCGCGCTGCAGGCCGCCCTGCCCTTCATCCGCGAGCATGCGCGGCCCTGGGTGGACGCGGGCGTGGCCAGCGCCACGCAGGACCCGCTGCTGCTGCAACAACTGGGCAATGTCCACGTGCGCCTGCGCGCCGCCGATGCCCTGGTGGCCCGCGCGGCCCTGGCCGTGGACGCCGCCCAGCGTGCGCCCACGGACGACAGCGTGGCCGCCGCCTCGGTGGCCGTGGCCCAGGCCAAGGCGCTGAGCACCAGCGCCAGCCTGCTGGCCGGCAGCAAGCTGTTCGAGCTGGCAGGCACGGCCTCCACCCTGGCGGGACAGGGCCTGGACCGCTTCTGGCGCAACGCGCGCACCCACACCCTGCACGACCCCGTGCGCTGGAAATACCACGCCGTGGGCAACTACGTGCTCAACGGCATACGCCCGCCGCGCCATGGCGCGCTCTGACCTTTATCAACGACACAGGAATGCAATGATGACAACGACCTCCCCCACCCTCTGGCCCCGGCTGGCCGCCTTCCTGGGCGCTGCCCTGCTCGCGGGCAGCGCCCTGGCCGCGCCCCTGAAGATCGGCGTGGTGCCGGGCATCTTCGCGGACTCGGTGGAAGCCGCCGCCAAGGAAGCCAAGAAGCAGGGCCTGGACGTGCAGGTGGTGGAATTCACCGACTGGGCCACGCCCAACGTGGCGCTGGACGCGGGCGACATCGACCTCAACTACTACCAGAACAGCAACTACCTGGCCAATGCAGCGCGCAGCAAGGGCTTCAAGTTCACCAGCGTGCAGGCGGGCATCCTGTCCTATCTGGGCCTGTACTCCACGCGCCACAAATCCCTGGCCGACCTGCCCACGGGCGCCAAGGTGGCCATTGCCAGCGACCCCGTCAACGTGGGCCGCGGCCTGCGCCTGCTGCAGCACGCGGGCCTGATCACGCTGCGCCCCGACACCGGACTGCTGGGCACCCAGGCGGACATCGTCTCCAACCCCAGGAAGCTGCAGTTCGTGGAGATCGAGGGCCCGCAGCTGGCCCGCACCACGCCCGACGTGGACCTGGCCCAGGGATTTCCGTATTTCATCATCGCCTCCAAGGCCTTCGATGCCAGCAAGGGCCTGGCCTACACCAGCTACGAGGACGACTCCTGGGCCATCCAGTTCGTGGCCCGCAGCGACCGCGCGGCCGACCCGCGCATCGCCCGCTTCCTGGACATCTACAAAAACTCCGACGTGGTGCGCAAGACCATCCACGCCTTCTACCTGAACGACCAGAAGCTCTACCGCCTGGCCTGGTTGAAGAACTGACGCAACGGACTGCAGGACCCGCCCCATGACGCAAGCCAAGCGCCACATCCACGTCAACGCCTTCAACATGAACTGCGTGGGCCACATACACCACGGCCTGTGGACCCATCCGCGCGACCGCTCCACCGAGTACGGCACGCTGGCCTACTGGACCCACATCGCCAGGGTGCTGGAGGAAGGCCTGTTCGACGGCATCTTCATCGCCGATGTGGTCGGCTACTACGACGTCTACCAGGGCGGCGTGGACCTGACCCTGCGCGAAGGCATACAGCTGCCCGTCAACAACCCCTGGCTGCTGGTCTCGGCCATGGCGGCGGTGACGCGGCACATCGGCTTCGGCCTCACGGCCACCGTGGGCGCGCACCAGCCCTATACCTTCGCGCGCGACGTGACCACGCTGGACCAGCTGACCAACGGCCGCATCGGCTGGAACATCGTCACCGGCTATGTGGACAGCGGCGCGCGCGGCCTGGGCCAGGACGGCCTGGCCGAGCACGACAGCCGCTACGACCGCGCCGACGACTTCCTGGAGCTTTCCTACAAGCTCTGGGAAGGCAGCTGGGAAGAGGGTGCCGTGATCGCCGACAAGGCGCGGCGCATCCACGCCCTGCCCGGCAAGGTGCACCCGGTGGTGCACGAGGGGCCGTTCTACCGCGCCAACGCCATCCACATGAGCGCGCCTTCGCCCCAGCGCACGCCCGTGCTGTTCCAGGCCGGCACCTCGCCGCGCGGGCTGCGCTTTGCGGGCCGGCACGCCGAGGGCATCTTCATCGGCGCGCGCACGCCCGAGGCCGCGCGCGAGGCCTCGCGCCAGCTGCGCCAGGCCGCCGTGGACGCGGGCCGGCGTCCCGAGGACATCAAGATCTACGCCGGCGTGGCCGTGGTGCCCGGCCGCACCGAGGCCGAGGCGCGCGAGAAATACGCCGACTACCTGGCCCATGCCAGCGCGGAAAGCGGGCTGGCCCACTTTGCCGCCAGCACCGGCGTGGACTTTGCGCAGTACGGGCTGGACGACCCCATCTCCTTCGGCAACACCAACGCCATCCAGTCGGCGGCCCAGGCCGCCCAGAAGCAGGGCTGGACCACGCGGCGCAAGCTGCTGGAGCAGTTCACGCTGGGCAGCCGCTACGCCACCATCGTGGGCGACCCGTCCCAGGTGGCCGACGAGCTGGAGCGCTGGATCGATGTGGGCGAGATCGACGGCTTCAACCTGACCCGCATCGTCGCGCCCGAGACCTGGGAAGACTTCGCCCGCCTGGTCGTGCCCGAGCTGCAGAACCGGGGCCGCTACCGCACCAGCTACGGCGAGGACGCCACGCTGCGCCAGCGCCTGTTCGGCCAGGGCGACCGCCTGCCCGCCAGCCACGCCGCCGCGCGCTGGCGGCGTTGAAGTCCTTAGCCACCCTCCTCCCACCGGCCCGTGGCCCGGCTCTGCCTTGCAGGCAGGCCGGGTTGGCGGGCCTTTGAATTTGCAAAGCCATGACCACCACCCTCCCCTGCGCCACCGAGCCTGCAGCCTACGCGGCGCCCGGCCCAACCACAGACGGCCCCGCCGATCCCGACGCGCCCTCGCTGCCATCCCTGCAGGCGCGCTTTCGCCCCGTGTTCGACCGCATCGCCCAGGGTGCGGCCGAGCGCGAACGCACGCGCAGCCTGGCCCATGAACCCATCGCCTGGCTGCGTGACAGCGGCTTCACCGCGCTGCGCGTGCCGCGCCGCCTTGGCGGGGTCGGCGCCAGCGTGGAGCAGCTGTTCGCGCTGTGGACCGAGCTGGCCGAGGCCGACTCCAACGTCGCCCAGATCCTGCGCCCGCACTTCGGCTTTCTGGACCGCGTGCTCATCGACCGCGATGCCGCCACCCAGGCCCGCTGGCTGCCGCTGGCCGCGCGCGGCGCCGTGTTCGGCAATGCCACCACCGAGGTGGGCACGGGCACCCTGGGCACGCTGCAGACCACCCTGGTGCCCGACACGCAGCCCGGCTGGTGGCGGCTGGACGGGCGCAAGTTCTACAGCACGGGCACGCTGTATGCCGACTGGGTGACCGTGGTGGCGCGCGCGGTGGAGCCGGGCAAGGAAGACCAGACCGTGCACGCCGTCGTGCCCACCTCGGAGGCCGGCGTGCAGCGCTTCGATGACTGGCGCGGCTTTGGCCAGCGCCTGACCGGCTCGGGCACCACCGTGCTCAGCCAGGTGCGCGTGCCCGACGACGCCGTGATCCGCTTCCCGCGCGCCCAGCCCACGCCCCTGGTGGCCTATTTCCAGCTGGCCCACCTGGCCACCCTGGCCGGCATTGCCCGGGCCTTGCAGCGCGATGCCATCGCCTATGTGCAGGCGCGCCGCCGCGTGTTCAGCCACGGCAGCGCCACCCTGCCCAAGGACGATCCGCTGGTGCAGCACATCGTCGGCCAGCTGGCCGGCACGGCCTACATCGCAGGACTGGCCGTGGCCGACGTCGCCGCCGAACTGGGCCGCATCGCGCGCGAGCGCGAGGCCGGGCGCGAGGTGCCGCTGCAGCAGCTGCATGCCCTGGAGCTGCGCACGGCCCAGGCCCAGGTGGCCGTGGTCGATCCCGTGCTGCAGGCGGCCGCGCGGCTGTTCGAGGTGGGCGGCTCCAGCGCCCTGTCCGAAGACCTGGCACTGGACCGCCACTGGCGCAATGCGCGCACCCTGGCCTCGCACAACCCCGTGCTGTACAAGGCCCGCTCGGCGGGCGACATCCTGCTCAACGGCGCCGACCCCATCTACTACTGGCACGTGGGCGTGACGGGCGTGGCGGGCTGAAGGCCCTTGCGCGGCCGCGCTGCGCAGGGACGGGCGCAGCGGCCGTGCCCATATCGCCAGAACGCATTAGCACATGCCATGCGCCACAAAATCCCTTTCAGAAACAAGCACTTGCCAAGGCACCCAAACCGATAAGCAAATGCGTTAAGTTTCTTTCGCCATACCGGCGTTCGGCCCTGTAATGAAGGCATCCATCCCACCTCGTCCGGGCTGGCAGTCTTCGCAAACCGCATGCCGCGCTGCCTCCTGGAACCCACGCCAAGGAGTTTCCATGAGCCGATCGCTGAAGACTGTCATCGTCAATGGCAGCCTGAGCCGCCCCTCCCGCACCCGTGTCCTGCTGGACGCCCTGCATGCCCGCCTGGGCCAGGAGCTGCCGCTGCAGGCACAGGTCATCGACCTGCTGGACCTGCAGCCCCATCTGGGCGCGGCCCTGTCCAAGAACGACCTGCCGCCGGCCACGCTGCAGGCCATCGAGGCCATCGAGCAGGCCGACTTCCTCATCGTCGGCGCGCCGGTCTTCCGCGCCAGCCTGCCGGGCCTGCTCAAGCACCTGTTCGACCTCATCGACCTGGACGCGCTGCAGGGCACGCCCGTGCTGCTGGCCGCCACTGGCGGCAGCCCGCGCCACGCCCTCATCCTGGACCACCAGCTGCGCCCGCTGTTCGGCTTTTTCTCGGCCCTCACCCTGCCCATTGGCGTGTACTCCACGCCCGAGGACATCCAGGGCGGCCAGGTCCACAGCGAATCGCTGCGCCAGCGCATCGAGCTGACCGTGCAGCTGTCGGCCCCGGTGCTGCGCGGTGCGCTGCAGCAGTTGGTGCAGGCCCAGGCCGAAGCCGAGGCACAGCGGCCTGTTCCCGAAGCCGCCGACCTGGCCCTGGCCGGGCAGTCCGCGTGAGCCAGGCAGAGGCCGTCCCTGCGGACCCGATAGCCACTGCGCAGGATCTGGCGCAGCGCCTTGCCGCCACGGCAGCCCGGCGCGATGCCGCAGGCGGCACGCCCAAGGCCGAGCGCGATGCGCTGCGCGCCAGCGGCCTGCTGGCACTGAGCATTCCGCGCGAGCTGGGCGGCCTGGGCGCGGACTGGGTGCAGACGCTGGAGACGGTGCGCATTCTGGCCACGGCAGACGGCTCGCTGGCCCATGTCTACGGCTTCCAGCACCTGCACCTGGCCACCGTGCAGCTGTTCGGCCAGCCCGCCCAGTGGCGGCCCTGGCTGCTGCAGACGGCGCGCCACCGCTGGTTCTGGGGCAATACGCTGAACCCTCTGGACCGCCGCACCACGGCCACGCGCCAGCCCGGCCACTGGGAGTTCTCGGGCAAGAAAAGCTTCACCTCGGGCGCGCTGGACTCGCAGATGCTGGTGGCCTCGGCCATCGATGCCGACAGCGGCCAGTTGCTGATCGGCGTGGTGCCCACGGAGCGCACGGGCATCACCTTGCTGCGCGACTGGGACAACATGGGCCAGCGCCAGACCGACAGCGGCTCGGCCCTGTTCGAGCGCGTGCGCGTGGAGGCGGCCGAGCTGCTGCTGGACCCCGGCCCGCTGTCCACGCCGCATGCCGCGCTGCGCCCGCTGCTGGCCCAGCTCATCCTGGCCCATCTGTTCCTGGGCATTGCCCAGGGCGCGCTGGAGCAGGCGCGCGGCTACACGCTGAACGAGGCGCGGCCCTGGTTCAAGTCCCCGGCCGATGCGGCCGGCGCAGACCCCCACATCCAGGCGCTGTATGGCGAGCTGTGGGCCGCGCTGGAAGGCGCGCGCCTGCTGACCCTGCAGGCCGCGCAGCGCTTTGACGCCGCCTGGCGCCGTGGCCCGGCACTGACCGCCCACGAGCGCGGCGAAGTCGCCGTGGCCGTGACGGCCGCCAAGATTGCCACCACGCGCTCGGGGCTGGACCTGTCCAGCCGCATCTTCGAGGCCACGGGCGCGCGCGCCACGCACGCGGCGCTGCGCTTTGACCGCTTCTGGCGCAACCTGCGCACGCAGACGCTGCACGACCCGCTGCACTACAAGCTGCAGGAGCTGGGCGACTGGGTGCTCAACGGAACCCATCCGCAGCCCAGCTTCTATTCGTGACGCCGCGCCATGAACACCCGTCTGCCCACCTGGCCGCCCGGCAAGTCCTCGGCAACACCTGCGCCCGTACCTGCAACCGTGCCTGCGCCCGCAGCCTCTGCCGCGCACGATGACGGCGCCGCGCCCGCGCCGTGGATACTGCAAGACCCGGCCTCGCAGGCCCTGCTCAAGACCATGGGACAGGTGGCCGCCAGCGAGGCCGGCGTCCTCATCCTGGGCGACAGCGGCGCCGACAAGGAAATGGTGGCCCGCCACATCCACCGCCTGAGCCCGCGCCGCCACGGCCCCTTTGTCGCCGTCAACTGCGGCGCGCTGTCCGAGGCCCTGATCAACGCCGAGCTCTTCGGCCACGAAAGCGGTGCGCTGACGGGTGCCTTCGGCAACCTGCCCGGCCGCTTCGAGGACGCCCACGGCGGCACCCTGCTGCTGGACGAGATCGACGACCTGCCCCTGCACATCCAGAGCAAGCTGGTGCGCGTGCTGCAGGACAAGGCGGTCACCCGCATCGGCGCCAGCCAGCGCACGCCGGCCGATGTGCGCGTGCTCGCGGCCAGCAGCGCGCCGCTGCACACCAAGGTGGCGGCGCGGCGCTTTCGCGAAGACCTGTACTACCTGCTCGATGTCGTCACCCTCACCGTGCTGCCGCTGCGCCAGCGCCCGGCCGACATCCTGCCGCTGGCGCGGCACTTCATCGCGAGCTACTGCCAGCGCATGCGCTACGCGCCCATGGCACTGAGCCAGGACGCGCAGCGCAAGCTGCTGGAGCACGACTGGCCCGGCAACAGCCGCGAGCTGGAGAACGTCATCCACCGCAGCCTGCTGCTGACCCAGGGCATGCACATCGGCGCGGGTGACCTGCACATCGCCAGCAGCCAGGGCGAGCCCGATCCCGTCCCCACACGCGAGGCCGAACACGGCGCCCAGGCCGCCGCCGCCGAACTGGCCCTGGGCGAAGCGCTGGACAGCCTGTGCGACGTGCATGCCGAAGGCCTGGAGCAGCACGTGCTGGGCGCCCTGCTGCTCAAGGCCTGGCAGCGCAACCGCGGCAACCAGGTGCAGACCGCGCGCCAGCTGGGCATCAGCCGCAGCGTGGTGCGCGCGCGGCTGCAGCGCCTGGGCCAGGTGCCGGGCGAGGCCGCGCCACCGTCTTTTCCATCGTCCCCGGAGATCCCATGAGCCAAGACCCCCACGCATCGCCAGACATCTTCTGGTTCCTGCCCACCTCGGGCGACACGCGCTACCTCGGCACCTCCGACTTCGGCCGCGCCCCCACCAACGCCTACATGCGCCAGATCGCCGTCACGGCCGAGGAGCTGGGCTACGACGGCCTGCTGATCCCCACCGGCAGCTCCTGCCTGGACCCCTGGGTGGTCGCCTCCAGCCTGGTGCCCGTCACGCAGCGCATCAAGCTGCTGGTGGCCCTGCGCACCTCGCTGGGCGCGCCCGTGTCCAGCGCGCGCCAGGCCGCCACGCTGGACCAGGCCCTGGGCGGGCGCCTGCTGCTCAACGTGGTGCCCGGGGGCGATGCCACCGAGCTGGAGGCCGACGGCATCTTCCTGGCCCACGACGAACGCTATGCCTACGCCGATGAATTCCTGACCATCTGGCGCCGCCTGCTGGCCGGCGAGGCCGTGGACTTCGACGGCAAATACTTCAAGGTCAAGCATGGCCGCAACTTCTTTCCCCCGGTGCAAAAGCCGCATCCGCCGCTGTACTTCGGCGGCTCCTCGGACGCCGCCCACGACCTGGCTGCGCGCCAGGTGGACGCCTACCTCACCTGGGGCGAGCCCCCCGCCGCCGTGGCCGAAAAGTTCGCCGACATCCGCCGCCGCGCCGCGCAGCAGGGCCGCCAGGTCCGCCTGGGCGTGCGGCTGCACGTCATCGTGCGCGAGACCAACGAGGAGGCCTGGGCCGATGCCGAGCGCCTGATCAGCAAGCTCACCGACGAGGACATCGCCCGCGCCCAGGCCGGCTATGCGCGCATGGACTCCGTGGGCCAGTCGCGCATGGCCGCGCTGCACGGCGGGCGGCGCGACCGGCTGGAGGTGGCGCCCAACCTCTGGGCCGGCGTGGGCCTGGTGCGCGGCGGCGCCGGCACGGCCCTGGTCGGCGATGCCGCCACCGTGGCCGAGCGCCTGCGCGAGTACGCCGCGCTGGGCGCGGACAGCTTCGTGCTCTCGGGCTACCCGCACCTGGAGGAATCCATCCGCTTTGCCGAGCTGGTCTTCCCCCTGCTCGGCAAGCGGGCCGTCACCACCAGCGACCAGGCCCAGACCGGCGGCGCCTTCGACATCCGCAGCATCCAGCGCAGCCAATCCGCATCGTGAGCCACCCGGGGCCCCGGCCCCCGCACAGACCGGAGTCTGTGCACGCAACGCGATCAACGCCACAATCCGCCCGTCCCCCACGATGAGAGCGTGACGTTGCCATGAGCCTGAGAATCGATGACGAAATAACCTTCCGCAGACTGGAGGTGCTGCTCGCCTTCCTGGAGACAGGCAATCTCGCCAAGACGGCGGAACGGCTGGAGACCAGCTCGGTCAGCGTGCACCGCGCCCTGCATGCGCTGGAGGCCGGCATGCGCTGCGCCCTGTTCCGGCACGAGGGGCGCAACCTCAAGCCCACCGAGGCAGCGCAGACCCTGGCCGATGTCGCCAGGGAAGTGCTGGCCACCATGTCCGAGGGCATACGCGCCACGCGCGAGGTGGCAGGCTACTCGGCGGACCGCATCCGCATCGGCTCGCTGTACTCCCTGACCAACCGCACCGTGCCGGCGCTGGTGATGGCGCTGAAGCTGCGCCGCCCCGATCTGCAGACCGAACTGGTGCTGGGCTCGAACGCCGGCCTGCTGGAGCGGTTGCGCAACGGAACGCTGGACGCGGCGCTGATGGCCATGCCGGACAACGCCGCCGACATGCAGACGCAGCTGCTGTTCGAGGACGACATTTTCTTTGCCGCGCCCGTGGGATCGCCCTATGCGCATCTGGCCGAGGTCGATCTGGGCGCCATGGCGCGCGAGAACTTCGTGAGCCTGGGCGAAGGCTTTGCGACCTATGGCGGCTTCATCGAGTCCTTCCGGGTGGCCGGCTTCACGCCCAACGTGGTGATGAAGACGGATGACATCTTCTCGCTGATGAACCTGGTCAGCGGCGGCGTCGGCTACACGCTGCTGCCCGGGCGGGTGCGCGGCGTGATGCCGCAGAAGGTGCAGCTGATACCGCTGCAGGCCAGGTATCTGATGCGCCAGACCATCGTGCTGACCTTTTTGCGCTCCCGCGAACGCGACCCCAACCTGCTGGCCCTGCTCAGCGTGTGCCGCCTCGCGGACGGGCAGCTCGGCTGACCCGGCGGCATGCCGGGGGCGACAGCCCCGCTTCGCCGGGTTAACCCTTCATTGTTTCTCTCTGCGTAATTGTTGGCGCTCGCGCTTTATTGATGCGCTCCGGGCCGCCGCGTACCGTGCATACCAGCATGCACACGTATTGCAGGCGCATAAAAAACCGGAGACATCGCATGAATTCCCATTGGATATCGATTGGCGCGTTCATAGGCATGTTCGTCCTGGCGACGGCACTGCCCATCAACATGGGCCTGCTGGCCTTTGTCGGGGCCTTCCTGGTCGGCACCCTGGTGGCCGGCATGGGGACCAAGGCCATCATTGGCGGCTTTCCCGCCGACCTGTTTCTGACGCTGGCGGGCATCACCTACCTGTTCGCGCTGGCGCAGAACAACGGAACCATCGACTGGCTGGTCCGCATGGCGGTGCGCGCCGTGCGCGGGCGCATTGCCGCCATACCGTGGATCATGTTCTTCATTGCGGCCCTGCTGACGGCGGTGGGCGCCGTCAGCCCTGCGGCCGTGGCCATCATCGCGCCCATTGCCCTGGGCTTTGCCGCCAAGTACGGCATCAATCCGCTGATGATGGGTCTGCTGGTGATCCATGGCGCGCAGGGCGGCGGCTTCTCGCCCATCAGCATCTACGGCGGCATCACCAACAAGATCGTGGCCAAGGCGGGCCTGCCGCTCAACGAGATGGCCACCATGCTGGCCAGCATGGGGGTCAACCTGGCCGTGGCCGTGCTGCTGTTCTTCCTGATGGGCGGCGCCCGGCTGATGCGCATGAAGGCCGATGCCGATGGCAGCGTGCCCGCCACGCCGCGCGTCTCGCATGCCCAGGGCGGCGCCCAGGTGTATGGCGACGCCGAAGGCGAGGCCCTGTCCGAGGAGCGCAACACGGCTGCACGCTCCAGCGACTCGCTGATGCGCGCCGCCCCTGAACAGGACGCCGCCCCGCAATCGCGCAGCTACCAGGTGGCCACCGTGGTCGGCCTGCTGGCGCTCGCGGTCCTCACCCTGTTCTTCAAGCAGGACATCGGCTTTGTCTCCATCACCATCGGCCTGGTGCTGACGCTGATGGCGCCCAACCTGCAAAAACGCGCGCTGGGCCAGGTGTCCTGGCCCGAGATCATGCTCATCGTGGGTGTCAGCACCTATGTGGGCGTGATGGACAAGATGGGCACCATCGACTTCGTAGGCCACAGCGTGGCGCAGCTGACCTCGCCCCTGGTGGCGGCCTTGCTGCTGTGCTTCGTGGGCGCCGTGGTGTCGGCCTTCGCCTCCTCGACGGCGGTGCTGGGCTCGCTGATTCCGCTGGCCGTGCCCTTCCTGCAGGGTGGCTCCGATGTGAGCGCCGTCGGCTTCATCGCGGCCATGGCCGTGTCCTCGACCATCGTGGATGTCAGCCCCTTCTCGACCAACGGCGCCCTCGTCCTGGCCAATGCCAAGGGCGTGGACCGCGACCGCTTCTTCCGCCAGCTGATGGTCTACGGCGGCCTTGTCACCCTGGTGGCGCCGCTGCTCGTGTGGCTGCTGTTCGTGGTCCTCTAGCCAGGCACTTCGACGGAACGCCCGCCCCCTGCCCCCTCCATGTCACGCCAACCCCTGATATCCCATGACTGACCCCTCCTGGAACCTCAAAGCCGGGGAGCGCGCCGCCAGGCTGGCGCGCGCCCAGGCCGCCCTCGGGCCGCGCCTGGCCGGCAAGCGCGTCGATGCCGGCGCCATCACCGAGCTGCTGCACGCCGTGCTGGCGCCCGGCGACCGCGTCTGCCTCGAAGGCAACAACCAGAAGCAGGCCGACTTCCTGGCCCGCGCCCTGGTCCAGCTCGATCCTCAGCAGGTGCACGACCTGCACATGGTGCAGTCGGTGCTGGCGCTGCCGGAGCACCTGGATGTGTTTGAAAACGGCATCGCGCGGCGGCTGGACTTCAGCTTCTCCGGCCCGCAAGGGGCGCGGCTGGCCAAGCTGGTCTCGGCCCGGCAGCTGGAGATCGGGGCCATCCACACCTACCTGGAGCTGTTCGCGCGCTACTTCGTGGACCTGACGCCCAAGGTGGCCCTGGTGGCGGCCCACGCGGCCGATGCCCAGGGCAACCTGTACACCGGCCCCAACACCGAGGACACGCCGGCCATCGTCGAGGCCACGGCCTTTTCGGGCGGCATCGTCATCGCCCAGGTCAACGAGATGGTGGATGGCACCACCACGGCGCTGCCGCGCGTGGACATTCCCTCGGACTGGGTGCATTTCGTCGTGCAGGCGCCCCGGCCCAACGTCATCGAGCCGCTGTTCACGCGCGACCCGGCCCAGATCAGCGAAATCCAGGTGCTGATGGCCATGATGGCCATCAAGGGCATCTACGCCGAGTACGAGGTCCAGCGCCTGAACCATGGCATCGGCTTCGACACGGCGGCCATCGAGCTGCTGCTGCCGACCTATGGCGAATCGCTGGGGCTGAAGGGCCGCATTGCGCGGCACTGGGCGCTGAACCCGCATCCGGCGCTGATACCGGCCATCGAGGCCGGCTGGGTGGAGTCCATCCATTCGTTCGGCTCCGAGCTGGGCATGGAGGACTACATCCGGGCGCGCTCGGACGTGTTCTTCACCGGCGCCGACGGCAGCCTGCGCAGCAACCGCGCCTTCTGCCAGGCGGCGGGCCACTATGCCTGCGACCTGTTCATCGGCTCGACGCTGCAGATCGACCTGGACGGCAACAGCTCCACCGCGACGCTGGGGCGCATTGCCGGCTTCGGCGGCGCCCCCAACATGGGCGCGGACGCGCGCGGCCGGCGCCATGCCAGCGCCGCCTGGCTCAAGGCCGGGCGCGAGGCGCGGGCGGGCCGCAGCGGCGCGGCAGGCACGCCGCGCGGGCAAAAGCTGGTGGTGCAGATGGTGGAGACCTTCCGCGAGCACATGCAGCCCGCCTTCGTGGAGCGGCTCGATGCCTGGACGCTGCAGGAGCAGGCCGGCATGGACCTGCCGCCCATCATGATCTACGGCGAGGACGTGACCCACATCCTGACGGAGGAAGGCATTGCCAACCTGCTGCTGTGCCGCAGCGACGAAGAGCGCGAGCAGGCCATCCGCGGCGTGGCCGGCTACACGGCCGTGGGCCTGGCGCGCGACCGTCGCATGGTGGAGAACCTGCGTGACCGCGGGGTGATCCGCCGTCCGCAGGACCTGGGCATCGACCCGCGCCAGGCCACGCGCAATCTGCTGGCCGCGCGCAGCATGCGCGATCTGGCCCAGGCCTCGGGCGGGCTGTACCAGCCTCCCCGCCGATTCAGGAACTGGTAGGAGAGACGATATGAGCGAGATACCCGCAGGGCTGGAGTCCCTGAGCTATTGCTTCGCAGGCGGCCGGCCGGCCGGCGCCTTTGCCCCCGTCCTGGTCGGCGTGGTCGGCTCGGGCAACCTGGAGGTGATGCTGGAGAGCACGGGCGGCGATGGCTGCGAAGTGCAGGTGCAGACCTCGGCACACGGCTTCGGCGCCATCTGGCAGGCCGTGGTGGAGGATTTCCGCGAGCGCCACCCCGTGGGCGGCGTGCGCGTGTCCATCAACGACATGGGGGCCACGCCGGCCGTGGTCAGCCTGCGGCTGGACCAGGCCCTGGCCGAACTGCAGGGAGGCCAGCCATGATCAGCTACGCGGAATGCACGGCGCGCGAGCGCCTGGCGAAGTTGCTGGATGCCGGCAGCTTCCATGAATGGCTGCCGCCCTCCGAGCGTCTGACCAGCCCGCATCTGGCACAGCTGGGCGTGCCCAGCGCCTTTGACGACGGCGTGGCCATCGGCCGGGGCCTGCTGGGCGGGCGCACGGTGTTCGTGGCCGCGCAGGAGGGCGAATTCATGGGCGGCGGCGTGGGCGAGGTGCATGGCGCCAAGCTCGTGGGCCTGCTGCGCCGCGCCCTGCTGGAGCGGCCCGCGGCCGTGCTGCTGCTGGCCGAGTCGGGCGGCGTTCGGCTGCATGAGGCCAATGCCGGGCTGATCGCGGTGTCGGAGGTCATGCGCGCCCTGCTGGACGTGCGCGCCTCGGGCATCCCTGTGGTGGTCCTCATCGGCGGAGCCAACGGCTGCTTCGGCGGCATGGGCATCGTGGCGCGCTGCGCCGACCAGGTGGTGATGAGCGACATCGGCCGCCTGGCCATGTCGGGACCGGAGGTGATCGAGGCCTCGCACGGCGTCGATGAATTCGATGCGCGCGATCGCGCCCTGGTCTGGCGCACCACCGGCGGCAAGCACCGCTGGCTGTGCGGCGACTGCGATGCGCTGGTGGCCGACGATGTCGAGGCCTTCCGCGCCGCCGCCATCGCCGCGCTGGACCACTCCCGTCCGGTGAGTCTTGAAGGGCTGCTGCAGGAGCATGCGCTGCTGCGCGCGCGGCTGGACACCCTGGACGCCCTCAAGGCGGGCAGCGCCATCGGCCCGCAGGACGAGGCCATGCGCCTGTGGCAGGCCCTGGGCGTGCCCGACGCCTGGCGCGTACCCGACCTGGACGCCGCCGCCGTGCGTGCCTTGCGCACAACGCCCGCCACGGGCATTTCACAGGAGTAGCCGCCATGCAATGGAACACACTTGCCGAGCACCTGTTCGGCCCCGGCCACCAGATCCACGCCAACGGCGATTTCCTCGAAGGCCACGCCGTGTTCGATGGCCAGCCCCTCACCATCGTCGGCACCACGGGCCACGCGCCCATCGGCGTGCGGCTGGCCCTGGCCCAGGCCCGCGTGGTACTGGAGACGGTCGGCGCGCACCCTGGCCGCCCCATCGTGCTGCTGATCGACACGCAGGGCCAGCAACTGCGCCGCCATGACGAGCTGCTGGGCATCAACCGCGCCATGGCCCACCTGGGCACCTGCATCGACCTGGCACGGCGCCGGGGCCACCGCGTCATCGGCCTGGTCTATGACCAGGCGCTGTCGGGCGGCTTCATCACCTCGGGCCTGATCGCCGATGCCTGCTACGCCCTGCCCGAGGCCGAGATCCGCGTGATGCGCATCCCCGCCATGTCGCGCATCACCAAGCTGCCCGAGTCCCTGCTCAATGCCCTGTCCGAGTCCAACCCGGTGTTCGCGCCCGGCGTGGGCAACTACGTGGCCATGGGCGGCGTGCGCGGCCTGTGGCAAGGCGATCTGCAGGCGGCGCTGCGCGACGCCCTGGCCCACAGCCCGCGCGAGGACATGCGCGCTCTGGACGGCGCCGAGCGCGGCGGCCGCAAGCTGGCCGCCGAGGTGGTGCAGCGCGTCCTGGCCGCTGGATGAAGGCAGGCCGCAGCATGCTGGACACCCTGCACCGCCACCAGCTGGTGGACCTGGGCCCGCAGGCCTGGGCGGACCTGCTGGAGCGCCCCTGGGATGCGCAGGCGCGCGAGATCCTCACGCACTGGCGCGACCATGCACTGCCGCTGGTGGTCGCGCGGCAGTCGGCCGACCATGCCGCCGCCGGCCTGATGGCGTTGGGCCTGCCTGCGCCCGGGCGCTGGCAGCGGCGGCGCATGGGCTTCGATGTGGCGCGCGGCGCGGCCATGGGCACCCGCGAATTTCCCTCGCTGGACGAGCTGATGGCCTCGCACACGATCTCGTACTCGGCCTCGCCCCTCGCCACATACGGCACCTTGCAGCAGTGCCTGCGCGCTGCCGGGGCGACGGGCTTTGTCTTCGGCAGCCACGGGTGGCAGTGCATCACGGGCCTGCCCTATCTGCGGCCAGGCTCGGACATCGACCTCTGGGTTCCGGTCAATGGCGCCGAACAGGGCGATCGGCTGGCCAGCCTGCTGCAGGCCATCCCGCAGGAAGGCCCGCGCGTGGATGCCGAGCTGGTGTTTCCCGGCGGCTGGGCCGTGGCCTGGCGCGAATGGGCCGCCTGGCGTGCAGGCAGGGTGCGATCGGTCCTGGTCAAGGGCCTGCACGGGGTGGCACTGCGTGAAGACCATGAATGGTGTGCGTCGGCTGCGGCGCCTGGAGTTCCTGCATGAAACCTGCCCTTCTCCGCCCGGCCCGGGCCTTGCCATCGACCGGGCATATCGGCCGCGCGGCCACGCTGGCCCTCTACGACGAGCTGTCGCTGACACCCAAGCCCGGCCTGGTGACCCTGGTGGACCGCGGCAGCCATGACGACATGGATGCCCACAGCTTCATGCGCAGCCTGTTCGCGCTGCGCAGCTACTTCCCCAAAATGGCCCAGGCAGGCAGCCAGGGCGCATCGTTCCCCGTGCTGGAGCGCCTGGGCATCGAGGCGGAGCAGCGCATGCTGGCCGCCACCGGCGGCATCAACACCCACCGTGGCGCCGTCTTCATGCTGGGCCTGCTGTGCGCGGCCGGCGGCGCGGTGCTGGCCGAGCAGGACTGCATTCCCGGCGCCGCATGGCTGCGCGAGGCCCTGTGCCGCCACTGGGGCGATGCGCTGCAGCAGCGCAGCCTGCGGGCCTCCGCCCTGCCCGGCGGCATCGCCGCGCGCCGCCACGGCCTGCGGGGTGCATCGCAGGAGGCGGCCCTGGGTTTCCCCGTCCTGTTCGAGACCGCCGTGCCGGCGCTGGCCAGAGCGCATGCCAGCGGGCTGCCCGCCCCCTTGGCGCGGCTGGAGGCCCTGTTCCACATCATGGCGGTGCTGGACGACTGCAACATGGCCCACCGCGCGGGCATGCAGGGGCTGCGCCATGGCCAGGATGCCGCGCGGCGCTTTCTCCAGGCGGGCGGCTGCGCGCATCCCGAAGGCCTGTCCAGGGCGCAGGCCATTTGCGCCGATTTCGTGGCGCGCCGCCTTTCACCAGGCGGCGCGGCCGACACCCTGGCGGCGGCCTGCTGGGTGCTGCGTGTCTGCGAGCGGCCATGAGCTTTGCACTGCTGTTTTCGGGCCAGGGTACGCAGCATCCCGCCATGCTTCCCTGGCTGGCAGACGATGCATGGACACAGGCAGTCTGCGAACAGCTGCAGGTTGCGCACTGGCGCGACAGGTTGGCGGATGCGCCGTGGGCCGAGTCCAACGCCGTGGCCCAGCCCCTGCTGGCAGGCCTGGCCATGGCCGCGTGGATGCAGCTGTCCCAGCAACTGCCCGCGCCTTCGACCATGGCGGGCTACAGCGTGGGGGAACTGCCCGCATTCGGTGCCGCGGGCGCGCTGGATGCCTGCGACATCGTTGCCTTGGCCGCGCGCCGGGCGGCGGCCATGGACCGCTGCGCCCAGCAGATACCCGGCGGCGGGCTGCTGGCCGTCAGCGGCCTCCCGCCCGCACGCATGGCCGCCCTGCTGGAGACGACCGGGCTGGCCGTGGCCATACGCAACGGCCCCGAGAACCTCATCCTGGGCGGCCCCCATGCGGCGCTGGAGCAGGCGCAGGCGATGGCAGTGCGCCAGGGCGCGCATGCCACCCGGCTGCGCGTGCAGGTAGCTTCCCACACCCCGTGGATGCGACAGGCCGCACAGGCCTTCGCACAGGACCTGGGCCAGGTGGCCGTGCACGCGCCCGCCGTGGCGCTGTTCAGCAACACGGCCCGGCGGGTGCGTGATGCCGCAGGAGCCCGTGCAGCCCTGTCCGAGCAGATAGCGGGCACGGTGCACTGGGACGACTGCATGGACAGCATTGCCGCACGCCAGGTGCGGTGCGTTCTGGAAATCGGCCCCGGCCAGGCGCTGGCACGCCTGTGGAACCAGCGCCATCCGGACATTCCGGCCCGCTCCTGCGACGACTTCCGCAGCGCGGCGGCCATTGCAGGCTGGATAGGCAGGCACTGCGGGGACTGAAGCCCCGGAGCCTTGCGCCGCAGCCTTTGCGCCTGAGCTTTTTGCACCGGCTTCGTGCCCCCTTGATTTCTAGACCCAGGAGACAACCACCATGAGCCAAGACCTTGCACCGTCCCTTGCACCGTCCTATCCCCCACCTGCAGAGCTGGCCCGCAATGCGCGCGTGAGCGGGCGCGCCGCCTATGACCGGCTCGTCGCGGAGGCGGACGCCGACCCCCAGGCGTTCTGGGGCCGGCTCGCGCGCGAGTTCGTCGCGTGGAAGCGCCCGTTCACGCGCGTGCTCGATGAAAGCCGCGCCCCGTTCTACGAATGGTTCAATGACGGCACGCTCAACGCCAGCTGGAACTGCCTGGAGCGCAACATCCAGCGGGGGCTGGGCGAGCGCACGGCCCTCATCTTCGAAGCCGATGACGGCGCGGTGACGCAGGTGACCTATGCGCAGCTTCTCGCCAGGGTCAATCGCCTGGCCAACGCCCTGCGCAGCCTGGGCGTCGGCAAGGGCGACCGCGTCGTCATCTACATGGCCATGTCGATTGACGGCGTGGCCGCCATGCAGGCCTGTGCGCGCATAGGCGCCATTCACTGCGTGGTGTTCGGCGGCTTCTCCGCCACGGCGCTGCGCGACCGCATCGCGGACACGGGGGCCTGCGCCGTCATCACGGCAGACCAGCAAGTGCGGGGAGGACGGCAATTGCCCCTCAAGAGCATCGTGGACGAGGCCCTGGCCCAGCCCGGCTGCGAGCAGGTCCGCCACGTGCTGGTGGCACGGCGCACGGGCGCCGCCATCGCCATGCACCAGCCCCGGGACCTGTGGCTTGAAGAAATCACCGCAGCCCAGAGCGATGTCTGCGAACCGGAATGGGTGCCGGCCGAGCATCCGCTGTTCCTGCTCTACACCTCGGGCTCCACCGGAACCCCCAAGGGCGTCCAGCACGCCACGGGAGGCTATCTGCTGCATGCCGCCGTGACCTGCGCCTGGACCTTCGACCTGCAGCCCTCCGATGTCTTCTGGTGTACGGCGGACATCGGATGGGTGACCGGCCATACCTATATCGCCTACGGCCCGCTGGCGCTGGGCGCCACGCAGGTGGTGTTCGAGGGCGTGCCCACCTACCCGGACGCGGGACGCTTCTGGAAAATGATCGAGGCCCATGGGGTGACGGTCTTCTACACGGCGCCCACGGCAATTCGCTCGCTGATCAAGGCCGCCGACGCCGATGCGCAGGTGCATCCCGCGCGCTACGACCTGGGCAGCCTGCGCATCCTGGGGTCCGTGGGCGAGCCGATCAATCCCGCCGCCTGGCACTGGTACCACGAGCAGGTGGGCGGGGGCCGCTGCCCCATCGTCGATACGTTCTGGCAGACGGAGACGGGCGGGCACATGATCACGCCGCTGCCCGGAGCCACGGACCTGGTGCCCGGCTCCTGCACGCTGGCCTTCCCGGGCATTGCCGCCGCCGTGGTGGACGAGGCCGGCAACGAGCTGCCCTGGGGCGACAGCGGCATCCTGGTGATCAAGCGCCCCTGGCCCTCCATGATCAGGAACATCTGGGGCCATCCCGAGCGGTTTGTCGCCAGCTACTTCCCCGAAGAATTCAAGGGCCGCTACTACCTGGCGGGAGACGGCGCGGTCCGCGATGCGCGCACCGGCTACTTCACCATCACCGGCCGCATCGACGATGTGCTCAACGTCAGCGGCCACCGCATGGGCACGATGGAGATCGAGTCCGCCCTGGTGGCCATGACCGACCTGGTGGCGGAGGCCGCCGTCGTGGGGCGGCCCGATGACACGACGGGAGAGGCCATATGCGCCTTCGTCGTCCTCAAGCGTTCGCGGCCCAGCGGCGCCGAGGCGGCCGACATCGCCAGGCTGCTGCGGGAGTGGGTGGCCAAGGAGATCGGGCCGATCGCCAAGCCCAGGGACATCCGGTTCGGCGACAACCTGCCCAAGACCCGCAGCGGCAAGATCATGCGGCGATTGCTGCGCAGCATTGCACGCGGCGAGTCCATCGTGCAGGACACCTCCACCCTGGAGAACCCGGCGATCCTGGAGCAGCTGTCACAGGCCTGCTGAAGGCCAGGCTGCAATCCACAAGCGATGCAGCCCTGTCAGGCTGCGAGGCCTGCAAGGCAGCCCGCCCGTTCAAGCTCCCAGATGTTGGAAAGCAGCTGCCGGGCACGTCCCTCGCCGGCGACGGGCGCGGCAAGCTCCATGAACTTGTCCTCCAGTTCCCCATCCGACAAAGGCAGCTCGGGATCGCCCTTGCGGTCCGGCTGGAACCAGACATGGCGGCGGCCATCCCTGGTGACGATTTCCACGCGTGCCGATCTCTTGCCAGGGAAGGCCCGGTCGATTTGCGGGTCCACGGCCACCTGGACACGCCCAAGCATTGCGCGAACGGCGGGATCGGCCAGGCGCTCCGGGCTGTACGCCGAAAGCCGCACGCTGCCATGGACCAGGGCCGTGGCCACCACGAAACGAAGACTGAAGCGGGCTTCGTTTTCCGTCGCAGGATCGGTGTAGCAGGCGATATCCAGGGCCGGGCCATAGGTGGCCACGGCCACGCTGCAGATGTCGTCCGCCCGCAGGGCATGCTGGCTGCGCAAGGCCAGCGCGGCGTCGATGGCGGCGAACGTATGGCCGCAGCCGACGTGGTTCTTGAAGGTGAGCCGGGTGATGTGGAAGTCCCTGCCCAACGTCGCACCGATGTCTGACCAGTCGGGTCCGTCGCTGACTGCGCGGCCCAGGCCCAGTTCTCCATCCAGCACGTCCAGCGATCCCGTCACCCCCTGGTGCGCAAGCTGCGCGGCCAGCAGGCCGGCCTCCGCTGCGCGCCCGGCATGCAAGGGCTTGGACATCGAATCCATGCGAAATGCCTGCTGCAACCCGGCAGAGAAGGTGGCCGCCGTGGCCAGTGCATGGGCGAATTGCCCTGCATCCAGCCGCAACGCATACCCTGCGGCTGCCGCTGCCCCGAAGACGCCCACGGTGCCGGTGTTGTGCCAGAAGCGGTAGTGGGCCCGGCCCAGGGTCACGCCGATGCGGGTGGAGACCTCATAGCCCAGCACCACGGCACGCAGGAAGTCCAGGCCACTGGCCCCTGCCTGCTGGCTTGCCGCCAGCGCCGCCGCAATGGTTGCGGCCCCGGGGTGGTACATGGCATCGCGGAAGCTGTCGTCCACCTCGGCGGCATGGGCCGCCGAACCGTTGAACAGTGCCGCCGCCCGCGCCGTGGCCATGCGGCCGTTTCCAAGCCGGCAGGAGCCGCGGTCCAGGTCCTCGGCAAGCACCTGCTCCAACTGTGCAAGAGGGGCCGCGCCCAGCCCCGGGAACAAAGCGGCATACCAGTCGATCACGGCACGCTTGGCATGGTGGATGACGGTTTCGGGAAGCTCGGTACGGTGGTATTGAGCGGCAAACTGCCCGAACACTTCGGTCGCATGCATGCGTGGTCTCCTTGGATTGGCCCTCAATGAGGCCGTCTTTTTTTGGAAGAAATGTGCAGTACCTGGCGCCCTCAGGCCAGAACCAGCACACCATCGGCAGCGCAAACGCCCTGGCCCTGCGGCAGCACGAACACCGGGTTGATCTCCGCTTCGATCACGCGGTCGCCCAGCCGGGCGGCCATTGCAGAGAACGCGACGATGGCATGGGCCAGCGCATCGGCATCGGCCCTGGGCCGGCCGCGAAAGCCGTCCAGCAGCGGCCAGGTCTTGAGCTCCCTGGCCATCTCCAGGGCGTCAGACAGGCTCAGCACCCCCAGCTGTGAGCCGTCGTCCGGCAGCAACCGCAGCGTGGTGTCCTGGAACAGCTCGGCCGTCACGCCTCCCATGCCCAGCATCACGGCGGTACCCAGCGCATCCTTGTGCAGGCCAAGAATCAGCTCGGTGCCACCGGCCACCATCTGCTGCACCAGGAACCGGTCCGGGCGCACGCCAGCCCTTGCCTGCACGTCGGCCACCATCGCGCCCAACCGGGCACCTATGGTTTGCGCAGTCAGGCCGACGGCGACACCGCCCACATCGCTCTTGTGCGTGATCCGGGACGAAAGGATCTTGAGCACCACCCGGCCGCCCAGTTCGCGCGCGGCGGCTTCGGCCTCTTCGGCGGTGCGCACCACACGCTCGGCCGCGCACGGCACGCCGAAACGGCGGAAAACGGCCTTGGCCTGCGCTTCATCGAGGCAGCCAACGGGCAGATCCGGTTCCTGCAGGGTGTCCTTGCCGACGACCAGCTCGGAAGGCGCACCCTGGA
Source organism: Delftia sp. BGA-UO-ETr-SB1 (assembly GCF_059567865.1). Classification (NCBI taxonomy): domain Bacteria; kingdom Pseudomonadati; phylum Pseudomonadota; class Betaproteobacteria; order Burkholderiales; family Comamonadaceae; genus Delftia; species Delftia sp. BGA-UO-ETr-SB1. Next base: position 795,909 of record NZ_JCAQOW010000005.1, read on the forward strand.
AGCCGTTGACGCGCAGCATGCCCGCCAGCGCGGCCGTGCAGCTTTCCGCCGCAGCGAAGGCCGGCACGCCGCGTTGCGTGAGCAGCGCGCCGATTTCCGGCGCATGCGGGCTGACGTAGGCCAGCACCGGCTTGTCGGAGTGGGGCAGGCAGTCCTGGATGGCACCGGCCAGCAGCTCGGGCATGGCCAGGCTGGAGGAGCCGACGATGATCACCAGCGCGTCGTAGCTCGGGCTTGCCAGCAAGGCATGGATGGCGCCGCGCAGCAGGTCGGGACGCAGGCCCGCCAGGGTCACGTCGATGGGGTTGCGGTCCAGCACGGCCTCGCTGCCGGTCTGCAGCGCGCGTAGTGCGTCGGCCGTCGCCTGGTCAGGGGCCGGCGTGTCGAATCCGGCCACGCCCAGATCGTCCGACACCAGGGTGCCCGCACCGCCGGTGGACGTCAGGATGGCGATGCGCTTGCCGCGCAGCCTGCGGCCCGTGGCCAGCGCAGCGGGCACGTCCAGCAGGTCGGCAAAGCTTTGCGCACGGATCACGCCGACCTGGCGGAACAGCGCGTCGTACATGCGATCGGCTCCGGCCATGGCGCCCGTGTGCGATACGGCGGCCTTGGCGCCGGCCTCGGAGCGGCCGATCTTGAAGGCCACCACGGGCTTGCCGGCACGCGCGGCCTTCAGGCAGGCGGCACGGAACCTGGCGGGATGGCGCACCGTCTCCACATACAGCGCGATCACCTTGGTGGCCGGGTCATCGGCCAGGTGGTCTATGAAGTCGGCCAGTTCCAGATCCACTTCATTGCTGGTGGAGATGAGCTTGGACAGGCCGATGCCACGCGCGGCGGCGCGCGACAGCAGCGAGCCCAGGATGCCGCCGCTTTGCGAGACGACGCCGATGCCTCCGACGGGGAACTCGTCCATCTCCAGCGCGCCCGAGGGCGACAGCACGATCCGGTCGGTCAGGTTGACCAGCCCGATGGTGTTGGGCCCCAGCAGGCGCATGCTGCCGGCCGCCTCGATCAGCTGCCGCTGGCGGTGCGCCCCGTCCTCGCCCGTTTCCGTGTAGCCGCTGGCCAGCACGATGGCTGCCGCGCAGCCCAGCGCCGACAGCTCCCTGACGGCCTGGTGCGCACGCTCGGCGCCCAGCAGCACCACGGCCACATCAGGCACTTCAGGCAACGAGGCCACATCGGGATAGCAGGCCAGATCGCCAATGCGCTCCACGCGCGGATTGACGGGAAGAATGCGGCCGGCAAACCCGTGCTTTTGCAGGTAGGCCACCGGGCGGCCCGTGGTCTTTTTCAGGTCGGCAGAGGCGCCTATGACGGCGACGCTGCGCGGCGACAGCAGCTTGGCAATGGCTTCGCTCATGGCATCACTCCTTGCCGGCCGTCTTGGCCAGGAAGGCCTCCACCGATGCGCGGTGTTCACTGCTGGTGTAGCAGATGCCCTGGGCCTGGCTGCCCTGGGCGAAGACATCGTGCGAAGACAGCTCGAAGCTCTGGTTCAGGATGGTCTTGGTCAATGCCAGCGCGGTGGAAGAAGCCGAGGACAGCTCGCGCGCCCAGGCCTGGGCGTCTGCCACCAAGGTCTCGGCACTGGCCTGGCGGTCCACGATGCCCAGCGCCAGGGCTTCCGGCAGCTTGACCTGGCGCCCCGTGAAGATCAGCTCCTTGGCCTTGGCCAGGCCCACACGGCGCGGCAGGAAGTACATGCCGCCGCCGTCCGGGATGATGCCGCGCAGCACATAGCTCCACGCGAAGCTGGCCCATTCGCTGGCGATCACGAAGTCGCAGGCCAGCGCCGTGTCTGCCCCCAGGCCCGAAGCCGCGCCGTTGACGGCGGCGATCACGGGCTTGGGCATGGTGTGCAGCAGGGCCTGGACATGGTGCACGCGCTGCTGGCGCTGCCAGCCGTTGAAGCCCACCTCGCCCGCGGGAGCATTCATGCGCCTTTGCATTCCGGCAATGTCACCGCCTGCGCAAAATCCCTTGCCCGCGCCTGTCAGCACCAGGGCCTTGATGGCCTTGTCTGCCGCCACGCGCTCCAGGGCATCGATGAACTCGGTGCGCATGTCGTCACTCATGGCGTTGCGCTTGTCGGGGCGGTTCAGGGTCACGGTCGCCACCGCATCGGCGACATTCAGTTGGATCAGTTCGTAGTTCATGGCGTGCTTTGAAAGCGATCGCAGCCAGTGCGATCAATCGGGATGGATGTTGTTTTGCCTGACGATCTGCGCCCAGCGCTTTTCCTCGGCCTGCACATAGGTGTCCAGTTCCGCCGCAGGTCCGGCATTGACCATCAGGCCCTCGTGCTCCAGCTTGCGAACGAACTCCGGCGAGCGGGCCGCCTTGCGGGCCGCGGCGTTCAGGCGATCGATCACGGCGGCAGGCGTGGCTGCCGGCGCGTACAGGCCGTACCAGCTCTCGACGCGGTAGCCCGGGACGGTGACGGCGATGGGTGGCACGTTCTTGAATGCCGCAGACGGCTCGGCCGTGGTGACCCCCAGCACGCGCAGCTTGCCGTTGTCGATGAAGGTGGATACCGCCGCCGCCGTGGCAAACATCATGTCCACCTGCCCGCCCATGAGATCGGTGAGCGCCGGGCCTGCGCCGCGGTAGGGCACATGGGTGAGCCTGACCTTGGCAAGGTTGGCAAACAGCTCACCCGCCAGATGCGCCGAAGTCCCGGCGCCCTGCGAGGCATAGGTCAGCTTGTCGGGACTGGCCTTGGCGGCGGCCATCACGTCCGCCACCGTCTTGTACGGGCTGGCGGCGGGCACCACCAGCACGTTGGGGCCGCGGCCGATCAGGATCACCGGAGCAAAGGCCTTGTTGCTCCCGTACGGCAGCTTGGCCTGCAACGCCGGATTGACGGCGTGCGCGAACGAAGCCACGACCAAGGAGTAACCGTCCGGCGCACTCTTGGCAACGTTGTCGGTGCCGATGATCGTGCCGGCACCGGGCTTGTTGTCCACGATGACGGGCTGGCCCAGGTCCTTGGCCATCTCGGCCCCCAGCGTGCGGGCGATCAGGTCCGTTCCGCCGCCTGGCGCAAAGGGCACGACGAGGCGCACGGGCTTTTCCGGGAATGCTGCAGATGCTGCGCTGCAGACAGTCGCGAGCACGGCAATGAACGCAATGGCCCTTGCACAACGGCGGGCGGCGAAACTGGGCATGGTGTGTCTCCTGGTTCTATGGACAGAGATCCGGTCACTGCGCCAGCGTTGCGATGACGCTGGCGACTGGCTTGTGAAAGCTTAGGGAAACGCACCGCGCTTGTGACCTCCCATATTCCAACCAGTGAAATTCCAAAGCGGGCGCGCCAGAGCCTGCGGCTGCATTTCCCTTGCATTCGGTGGAATACTTGGCTTCCATCAGGCGCCCGTACCCGGGCAGGAAGAACACAGCTTTCGACACCGGGGCAAGCGCGTTCTCCCACCAGCGGCAGCAGCATGACGAACAGGCGATCCCCCATCCTCCATGACAAGCCGGGACAGTCCCCGAGCAACCGCTCCCTGGAAAGAGGCGTCGAAATACTGCGTGCGTTCAGGCCCGGCTCGGAACTGCTGGGCAACAGCGACCTGGCGGAACGCACCGGCCTGTCCAAGGCCACGGTCACCCGGCTGACGCAGACCCTGGTGGGCTGCGGCATGCTGCAGGCCGACCACCCGAGCCGGGCCTTTCGCCTGGCCCCGGCGGTCCTGAGCCTGGCGCACGCCATGCGCACAGGCTCGACGGTGCTGTCGATTGCGGCGCCCCTGATGCGCACCCTCGCCGAGACACGCAGGATCAACGTGGGCCTGGCATGTCCCGACCGGGACGAGATGGTCTACCTGGAATCCATCCGCTACAACCGCCGGATCGTGCTCAGGCATGTGGTCTCGGGCCAGCGCGTTCCCATGGAACTGACGTCGCTGGGGCGCGCCTGCCTGGCAGCGGCGCCATCGGCCAGGCGCAAGGCCTTGCTCGACAGCTTCAGGCTCAAGAGAGGCGCCCAATGGCCTGCGCTGGAGCAGCAGATCCAGGCGGCGATCAAGTCCGTGAAAAGCCAAGGCTTCTGCGCCGCATCGTGGCAGCCGGAAGTGGTTGCGCTGGCCACGCCGCTGGTGACACCCGATGCCATCTATGTCCTGAACTGCAGCGTCTCCACCACGGAGCCTTTGCCGGCCATCGTGCAGGAGCTGCACCCGGCCTTGCTGCAACTGGGCCGGCAGATTGAAAGCCTGCTGGAAAAACTGTAATGCTCTCCCAGCAATATGCGCCCACCGCTGGCAAGCAGGGTTTCCAAAAATCGCTCAGACTAGGCACAAACGACTTTTGGCACTCCAAAAATGAGTGCAACCGTCTGAAAAACCCACGGAACTTTGGCTTTAGCACTCGGTCATAACGAGTGCTAATATGAAGGAATGGAAGAAAGGAACTCTGCAATGACAAACGCCTCCGGCTCCATTGCGACCACCTTGGCACCCGCTAACCCCTGGGCCCTGGTGCCGCCTCTGGGCAATTTGGATGCCTACATTTCCGCGGTCAACCGCCTGCCCATGCTCACCCTTGAGGAAGAGCAGGACTACGCCCGCAAGCTCAAAGAACACAGCGATCTGGACGCCGCAGGGCGTCTGGTGATGTCCCACCTGCGCCTGGTGGTGTCCATCTCGCGCCAGTACCTGGGCTACGGCCTGCCGCACGGCGACCTGATCCAGGAAGGCAACGTGGGCCTGATGAAGGCCGTCAAGCGCTTCGACCCCGATCAGAACGTGCGCCTGGTGAGCTACGCCATGCACTGGATCAAGGCCGAGATCCACGAGTACATCCTCAAGAACTGGCGCATGGTCAAGGTCGCCACGACCAAGGCCCAGCGCAAGCTGTTCTTCAACCTGCGTTCCATGAAGCAGGGCCTGAAGTCCGACGCCGCCATGGCCGAGGACGGAGCCATGCTGCGTGACACGCTGACCTCGGGCGAGATCGACGCCGTGGCCGAGAAGCTCAACGTCAAGCGCGAAGAAGTCATGGAGATGGAAACGCGCCTGGCCGGTGGCGACGTGCTGCTGGACCCCTCGCCCAGCGACGATGGCGAGCAGGCCTTCGGCCCCATCGCCTACCTGGCCGATGGCGCACACGAACCCACGGCCATGATCGAGTCGCGCCAGCGTGACCACCTGGCCACCGACGGCATTGCCATGGCGCTGGATTCGCTGGACGACCGCAGCCGCCGCATCGTCGAGGAGCGCTGGCTCAAGGTCAACGACGACGGCTCGGGCGGCATGACGCTGCATGAGCTGGCCGCCGTGTACGGTGTCAGCGCCGAGCGCATCCGCCAGATCGAGGTGGCTGCCATGAAGAAGATGAAGAAGGCCCTGGCCGAGTTCGCCTGATGGCCTGACGGCCTGGGCTGACAGGCCGCTTCACGACAAACCCGGATAATCTCCGGGTTTTTTATTGCCCGCAGCCTTTGCGGCCCCCACGAACCCCATGCCCGCCAGCGCCATCTCGCCACTACGCCGCCTCTTCGCCAATGCCTTGGCCACCGCCCTGGCTTCGGCCCTGCTGCCTTGCGCTGCCGTGGCGGGCGACAACTGGCCCAGCAAGCCGCTGCACCTGATCGTCGGCTTTCCCGCAGGATCTTCCCCGGACCTCACGGCGCGCGCACTGGCCGAGCCGCTGGAAAAGCGCCTGGGCCAGCCCGTCATCGTCGAGAACAAGGTGGGCGCAGGCGGCAACATCGCAGGCGAGCAGGTGGCCCGTGCGCGCGACGGCCATACCTTCAGCGTGATGATCAACGGCAACCTGACGATTGCCCGCCTGCTCAACCCCGCCGTGCGCTACGACCCTGTGAAGGACCTGCAGCCCGTCAGCCTGATCGGCGTGGCGCCCCTGGTGCTGGTGGCGCCGGCCGGCGCGCCCGAGGGCCGGGCCTTCCTGGAGGCCGCTGCCCAGGCCGGCAGCCGCTGGAGCTACGGCTCCCCTGGCGTGGGCACGGTGGGCCACCTGGGCATGGAGCTGCTCAAGAGCCGCTCCGCGCTCAGGCCCGAACACATTCCCTACCCCGGCTATCCGCAGGTGTTCAACGCCATCCAGGGGGGCGACCTGCAGCTGTCCATGCTGCCGCCCGCACTGGCCATGGCCCAGGTGCAGGCCGGCAAGCTGCGCGGCGTGGCCGTGACCTCGGCCGCGCGCAGCCCGCTGGCGCCGGGACTGCCCAGCCTCAAGGAGCTGGGCGTGGGGGATTTCGATCTGGAGATCTGGAACGCCGTGGCCGCGCCCAAGGCCATGCCCGCCGCCCATGTGCAGAAGCTCGCCGAAGCGGTCAGCGAGATCGTGCGCTCGCCCGAGATGCGTGCACGCCTGGCCGCCCAGGGCTGGCAGGCTGTCGGCAGCTCGCCCGAGGGCCTGGCCCTGCGCATACGCCAGGACGTGACGGCACTGGGCCGCATCATCCGCGAACAGGGAATCCACGCGCAATGACGTGCTCGATCACACTGCCATGACCGCTGCCCAAGCCTTCACCGAACTCAACGCCTGGCAGGTCATGGCCTGGGGCCTGCTCTTCTTCGGCGTGCTGTATACGGCCGGCGGCTGGGGCATGACGGCGCTCACGCGCTGGCTGCAGCGGCGCGGCGTGGGCCGCGTGCTGGACACGCGCCCGCTCAAGCCCGACCAGTTGCGCCGCGAATGGCGCCAGTCGCTGCATTCGGTGCTGATCTTCGGCATCGGCATGATCGTGCCCTGGGGCCTTCTGCAATTGGGTTGGGCGCGGCTGGAGCCCGATGCAGGCCCCTGGCGCATTGCCATCGAAATCGTGGTGCTGCTGATCTGGAACGATGTGCATTTCTGGATCAACCACCGCCTGCTGCATACGCGGCTGCTGGGGCGCTTTCATGGTGACCACCACCGCTCCATCGTCACCACGCCGTGGTCCACCTACAGCTTCCATCCCATCGAGGCGCTGATGCTCGGCAACGTCATCCTGCTGCCCATGGTGGTGCATGACTTCAGTTTCTGGTCGCTGGCCTCGGTGCCGGTGCTCAGCCTGCTGCTGAACGTCATAGGCCACTCCAACTATGACTTCTTTCCCGGGGTGTCCGACACGCATGCGCTGGCCGCCAGCCGGCGCCACCATCTGCACCATGCCCGGCCCAATGGCAACTACGGCTTTGCGCTGGCCTTCATGGACCGGCTGATGCGCACGCGCGTGGCACTGCCCGCCACGGCCCGGCCCAGGACGGAATGAGCCGACCGCCTGCTCGCCACGTCCAGCCACGGCTGCCCCGGCTGCGCCACTGGCGCGACCTGCAGTCGCTGGCCTATCTGGTGGCGCTGCCGCTGATCGTGTGGTGGCAGTGGCAGCACGGCTGGAACCTGTGGCTCTACGGGATCGAGCTGTTCCTCACGCTGGGCGTGGGCGTCATCCACCACAACCACACGCATTTGCGCATGTGGCGCGGGCGCTGGGCCAACCGCATCACCGACTACTGGCTGACCCTGCTGCAGGGCCACCCGACCTTTGTGTTCTGGCCCGCCCATGTGGCCAACCACCACCGCTTCCGCCACGGCCCGCGCGACATGGCACGCACCTACCGCTTCGGCGGTGACCACAACCATCTGCTGGGCTACCTGCTCCACCCGCTGCAGGCCGGCTGGGTGCTGTACCCGCTGTTCCTGCGCTGGCTGGGCCAGCTGCGGCGGCATTGGCCAGGCGCCTTTCGCTACTGCATGGGCCAGTACCTGCTGTGGCTGGGCAGCTGGGCACTGCTGCTGTCGCTGGATTGGCAAAAGGCCTTGCTGCTGGTGATCGTTCCCCAACTGCATGGCCTGCACTGGCTGCTGGCCACCAACTACCTGCAGCACGCCCATGCCGATGGCCGGCCGCTGACGCGCGGCCAGCGGCTGGACAGCGCCACGCCACTGAACTACGCGCGCAATTTCGAGGGCTGGGTCAATCCGCTGCTTTTCAACATCGGGCTGCACACGGCCCACCACGAGCGGCCCCAGGCCCACTGGTCCGAGCTCACGCGCCTGCACAGCGAACACTACCGCCAGCGCGTGGCCCCTGCGCTCAACGAAGGCGGACTGCTACCCTACATGGCCCGCGTCTTCGTGCTCGGCACGGTCTGGCCGCCGGCGCGCACGCGTGCGCAAATGCCTCCCGGAACATACGACTGATACGACCCTGAACCCATGCCCGTCGCCTATTCCAACGTCTATCTGCATGCCGCAGGCATGTTCCTGCCCGGTGAACCCGTGGACAACGCAGGCATGGATGCCTACGTGGCACCGCTCAACCGCCTGTCCGAGCGCCTCAAGCGCCGCATCCTGGCCGAGAACGGCATTGTCCAGCGCCACTACGCCATAGACGCCGAAGGCCGCACCGTCCACAGCAACACGGCCATGGCCGCCCAGGCCATCCATGACTGCCTGGCGCAAGCCGGGCGTGCGCTGGGCGATGTCGGCTTCCTGGCCAGCGGCTCGTCGGGCGGCGATGCGCTCATGCCCGGCTTTGCCAACATGATCCAGGGAGAGATGGCCGCGCCGCCCATGGAGACCCTGTCCGTGCACGGCGTCTGCGCCGCCAGCGTGGGCGCGCTGCAGGCGGCGGCCCAGGCCGTGGACCGTGCGCCCGACTCCCTGGCCCTGGCCGTGGCCAGTGAAATGCCCTCGCGCCTGTTCAAGCGCTCGCGCTTCGCGGCCCAGGGATACAACACGGACTTCGACGCCCACTTCCTGCGCTGGATGCTGTCCGATGGCGCAGGCGCCGTGCTGCTGGGCGGCCCGCAGGCCCTGCCCCAGGCGCCCGGCCTGCGGCTGAAGCTGCGCTGGACGCACCTGCGCAGCTTTGCGGGCGACTACCCGGTCTGCATGCAGCTGGGCCTGACGCCCGACCGCGCCACCAGCCACCTGGACTTTGCCGCCTGGGGCGATGCCGAGGCCGCAGGCGCGCTGTCGCTGCGCCAGGACATCCGCCTGCTGCCGCACCTGTTCGATGTCTGCATCCACGAATACGCCCACCTGGCCCACACGGGCTGGGTGCCCGAGCGCGGCATCGACCATTTCCTGTGCCACTACTCGTCCGAGCGCTTCATCCCCGTGGTCGATGAGCTGCTGGGCAAGGCCCAGCTCGGCATCCCGCGCGAGCGCTGGTGGAGCAACCTGGCCTGGCGTGGCAACACGGGCGCGGCTTCCATCTTCGTGATGCTGTCCGAGTTCCTGCGCACGCAATCGGCGCGCCTGAAGCACGGCGACACCGTGCTGTGCTTCATTCCCGAATCGGGCCGCTTCACGGCCGGCTACATGCTGCTGGAAGTGGAGGATGCGGCCCAGGCTCCCACCGCCACCCCGGCCACGGCCGCAGCACGCAGTGCCACCGCCGAAGCTTCCGCTGCCCCGGACCTGCTGCCCGATGTCTCCACCATCGCCCCGCCCCACGACCCGAACCAGGCCCCGGCCACGCTGGCGCCGCTGCTGACCGAACTGGCCAGCCTCTGGCAGGACTACCGCTCGCGCGTGTGGCGCACGCCGCTGCTGCAGCGCATACGCACAGGCAGGCTGCAGACCGCAGACTACGTGCGCTGGATGAGCCACTGGGTTCCCCAGGTGCGCGAGGGCAGCCTGTGGATGCGCGAGGGCGCGGCCTCGCTGACCGGCGAACACGCGGCGCTGGCTGCGCTGATCGACGTGCATGCGGGCGAGGAGCAGAACGACTTCCGCATCCTGCACGAGGACTACCTCAAGGCCGGCGGCACCGAGACCGACCTCACCCGCCTGCGCCGCAACCCCGGGGGCGAGGCGCTCAACGCCTACCTGCACGGCCTGGCCGCCACGCCCAATCCGATCGGCCTGCTGGGCGCCATCTACATCATCGAAGGCACGGGCCAGCGCATCGTGCCCAGCCTGCTGCCGCTGCTGCGCGCCAGCCTGCCGCTGCCGCCCGATGCCTTCCGCTTCCTGGAATACCACGGCGCCAACGACGAACACCACCTGGAGCGCTGGCTCATGGCCGTGCAGATGGTGATGGCGCTGGACGACACAGACGGCAGCGGGGGCACGGCGGCGCAGGCCATCGTGCGCACCGCGCGCCACACGGCGGCGCTGTACCTGATGCAGTTCGAGCATGTCCTGCCCGAGGAGCACTGATGCAACCACCAGACTTCATCGAACCGCCCCACGACGAGCGCGACCCCAGCCCCTGGCGCGCGCTGTACCTGGACCAGAGCACGCCGCTGCCCGACGACGTCAAGGCCGCCTGGCTGCGTGACTGCAGCAGCGGCTCGCGCCAATACCTGCTGCCCTTCCTGCGGCCGCTGGCACGCACCAGCATCGTGCTCATCCAGATCCTCAAGGTGCTGCTGCCGCGCAACTGGGCGCACTCCAGGCTGCTGCACCGGCTGCTGGCCTTCAGCATGAACCGCTTCGTCTCGCCCGAGGCCAACTGGCTCATCCTGCGCCATTTCCACCTGGGCTCGCAGATCCTGGCCTTTGTCGCGGCCAACGCGCCCACGCCCGTGTCCACCACACCGCTGGAGCCGGACAGCATCGACGACATCAAGGACGACCTGTTCCTCAGGCACGACCTGAACCTGTTCAACTTCGTCATCCGCCTGAACAACGCGCTGCGCGCCGCAGGCCAGGAACTGCAGCCCGTGGCCGAGCCCGACTTCGCCATGCTGCGCAACCCGCCCCTGCGCCTTGAGGACATGCCGCGCGGGCGCCTGAACCTGCTGGACCTGCAAAGCGCCATCGAGGTCTACACGCCCGTCTACCAGCTGCTGCTGACGGACAACGACTTCTGGCGCGCCAGCAACTCGCTGCAGCTGGACGAGACCGTGGCCATCTATGCGGCCAAGATCCTCGCCTCGCCCGAGCATCTTGTCATGCTCAACAACAAGCACCCGCTGGTGCCCCTGTCCACCCTGCGCGCCGGCCACCGCCTGGTGCTGCACGGCCTGTCCACCGAAATGCTGCACTGCCTACTGATGAAGGTCGCCAGCGGCGACATCCCGCTGCCCGCCCGCGAACTGGCACGCATGCGCGAGGCGGCCCGCGCCCACGGCAGTGGCAGCAGTGACGGCAGCGGCAGCGCCAACAACGCCGACAGCACCGCAGCCGTCTGACCCAGGTCAAGAAACAGCGGCAGATGGCCGCCATCCCGCGCGAAACGCGTTACATCGCGTTGCATTCAACGGCATAGCCCGCTAGCCTGCACGGCTTCTCCCGGGGCGCGCCGCCCGGGTCCACTGCCGGTGCCCTGGGTGGCTGTCTGCCCGCCCAGGCTGCGGCGCATCCTAGCCTGCGTGCTCCATGCCATCGTCGTCCTCCACGCCTTCAGCGGTTCGCTGCAGCGAATGCATGCGTTCGTCCCATTGCCTGCTGGGCCAATTGCCCGCGCCCGCATTCCAGCAATGGCTGCCGCACATCCGCGAACGCGGCCTGACCAAGGGCCAGAAGCTCCAGGCGCAGGGCAGCGTCGCCCATGAATTCCAGGTGATCAAGATCGGCTTCGTCCTGGCCATCCGCCGTGGCGGCGACGGCGTGCAGCGGCCCGTGGCGCTGTTCGGCAACGGCCACGCGCTGGGCAGCCCGGGCTGGCTGCAGCAGCCCTCGGCCATGCACTTCGAGGCACTGGGCCCGGGGCGCATCTGCTGCGTGGACATCGCCACCATCACGCGCCGCGGCCTGGTCGATGCCGCCTTCGTGCGCGCGCTGGCCGCCAGCTACACCTGCAACAACGCCCTGCTGGCGGAATGGGCCCACATCGTCCGCATCCCCGGCGTGCTGCGCCAGCTGGCCGCCACCCTGATGCAACTGGCCGCGCTGCAGTCAAGCATGCTCGTGCGCCTGCCCAGCCAGGGCGCGCTGGCCGCCCTGCTGGCCACCACGCGCGAAACCATCGCGCGCAGCCTTGTGCGCCTGGTGCAGCTCGGCGCGCTGGAGCGGCCCGACCGATGGCACTGCGTGCTGCAGCCTGCGGTGTTGTCGAGGATCAGTGGGGGTGGGGTGAAGGATTTGGAGTACCAGGGGATGGGAGGCTGAACACCCATACCAGGCTTCTTTTGTAGCCAACTGGCTACAATCCAACCATGTACAGCGTCATCGAAACCGAGGCGTTTGCTGATTGGGTAGACAGCATTCGTGACATGCCAACTCGTATCCGCCTGCGTCGTCGCCTGGGCAAAGCCATGCGCGGAAACCTGGGAGACGTGAAATCCGTTGGCGAAGGCCTATGGGAGATGCGCGAGTTTTTCGGGCCAGGTTGGCGCATGTACTACATCCAACGCGATCATGTTCTGATCGTGATGCTTGGCGGCGGAGACAAGTCCAGCCAGGCGCAGGACATTGCTGCGGCCAGGGCGATGGCCAGGGAGATCAAGCTATGAGCAACATCAAGATGCGGCCATTCGACATGGCCAACTACCTAGGCACCGAAGAGGAAATCGTGGAGTACCTGCGCCAGGCGCTGGAAGACAACGATCCGGCCGAACTGGCTGCGGCGCTGGGCGACATCGCACGCGCGCGCGGCATGACTCAGCTCGCTCGCGACACCGGACTTTCTCGCGAAAGCCTCTACAAAAGCCTGTCTGGCGAACGGGCGCCCAGTTCCGAGACGCTGTTCAAGGTGATTCAGGCCATGGGCTTCAGGCTCACCATCGCTCCTGCCGCATCGCAGCAGCCAGCAGCCTGACACTCGGACCACCCGCTTACTGCACCAACACCGCCTCTGCAGGCCTTTGCAACAGAGGCGGAATCTGCTCTGCCGGCATCGCGCGGGCGAAGAGCCAGCCCTGGTAGGCGTCGCAGTCCAGGATGCGCAGCAGGCGCAGCTGCTCGGCGGTTTCCACGCCTTCGGCGACCACCTGCAGGCCCAGGGTGCGGGCCAGCGCGATCACGGCCTTGACGATCTTGGCGTCGGCCGGGCTGTCGAGCATGGGGCCGATGAAGGTGCGGTCTATCTTCACGCGCGAGACGGGCAGATCGCGCAGGTGGGCCAGCGAGGAGTAGCCGGTGCCGAAGTCGTCCAGCACCACGCAGACGCCGGCCGCCAGCAGGCTGCCCAGCAGCTCGCGCGCCTGCAGAGGGTCGGTCATGGCGGCGGACTCGGTGACTTCCAGCTCCAGCAGGTGCGGCGGCACGCCATGCCGGGCCAGGCTGGCCATGAGGCGCTGCTGCAAATCGGCCTGGCGCAGTTGCTGGGCCGAGAGGTTGACCGCCACGCGCAGCGGCATGCCTGCGCGCATCCAGTCGCCGGCCTGGCGGCAGGCAGCATCGATCACCCATTCCCCCAGGGCCAGGATCAGGCCCGTGGATTCGGCCACGGGCACGAAGCGTTCGGGCGAGACCCAGCCCATCTGCTCGTCGTTCCAGCGCAGCAGGGCTTCCACGCCCTGGACCTGGCCGCCCAGCACCTGCACCTGGGGCTGGAAGTGCAGGCTCAGCAGACCCCGGTCCAGGGCACGCTTGAGGCGTTCGTGCAGCAGCACTTTCTCGGCCATGGCCTCGCCCATGGCGCTGGCATAGCGCGCATAGGAGGAGCGGCTGCGCTGCTTGGCGTCGTACATGGCCATGTCGGCATAGCGCATGAGGGTGGCCGCATCGCCCGCGTCCTGCGGATAGAAGGCTGCGCCCACGCTGGCACCGAAGTTCAGCGCGTAGTGGCCTATGGTGCAGGGCCGGCACAGCTCGTGCAGCAGCGCGTCGATGCGCTGGCGCAGATCGGGCTCGTTGCAGGGCTGCAGCAGGGCGGTGAACTCGTCACCGCCCATGCGCGCCAGCGTGGCCGAGCCGCCCAGCGCGACCTGCAGGCGGCGCGCCACCTCCTTGAGGACCTGGTCGCCCACGTCGTGGCCATAACCGTCGTTGATGGCCTTGAAGTTGTCGAGGTCGAGCAGCAGCAGCGCAAAGGACGCGGGGCCGGCGCCCGATTCAGACTGCGCCTGCGCTTGCGAGATCGCCTGTTCCACCTGCAGCCCGAACTGCCAGCGGTTGAGCAGGCCGGTCAACGTGTCGTGGGTGGCGTGGTAGTGCATGCAGGCTTCCATCTGGCGCAGCTGCGACAGGTCGCGCACAAAGGCCACGGCCACGCCGCTGCCGTGCGGCGAGTGGCCCAGGGCGATGTCCACCGACAGGCGCTTGCCGTCCTTGCGCAGCAGCCACAGATCGCGCCCCTGGCCCATGGGCCGGCGCGCGGGCTGGGCGAAGTAGGACTGCAGTTGCGGCCCGTGGGCCGCCTGCGCCTCGGCCGGCAGCAGCATGTGCAGCGAGTGGCCCAGCAATTCAGCGGCGCCATAGCCGCTCATGGCCTGCATGGCGGGATTGGCCAGAAGGATGCGGCCGCTGCGGTCCACAAGCAAGATACCGTCGGGCGCGGCCTCCATGGCCACGCGCTTGAGGTCTTCGTCCAGCGCCTCGCCCGGTGCGGCGGGATCGCAGGCAACCATGCTCCAGCCCGCCGCCATCATGCGGACGCCCCGTTGCCGTGAAAGACCGATGCCGCAGCCTCCAGCGCCTGCGCCTGTCCGGCCAGCAGCTGTGCATGCCCGATGGTGTCGCGCGCCAGGGCGGCATTGTGCTGGGTCATCTGTTCGAGCTGCTGCACGGCAGCCTGCACCTGCTGCACGCCACCGGCCTGGGCCTGGCTGGCGGCCTGCATGCCTTCGGCCAGCACCAGTTGCTCGCGCATATCGGCCTGCACGGCCAGCATGGCCTCGCCCACTTCGCGCGCCATGGCGCAGCTTTGCGCCACCTGCTGCTGCGATGCCTCGATCAACGCCTTGATCTGGCGCGCGGCGTGGGCGCTGCGCTGGGACAGGCCGCGCACCTCGTCGGCCACCACGGCAAAGCCCTTGCCGTGTTCCCCCGCGCGTGCCGCCTCCACGGCGGCGTTGAGCGCCAGCAGGTTGGTCTGGAAGGCGATGCCGTCGATGAGCGAGCTGATCTGCCCCACCTGGTCGCTGGTCTGGGCCACGCCGCGCATGCCCTGGTCCAGTTGCACGACCATGCGGCTGCTCTGGCCTGCCATGTCCACGCCGTGCCGCGCGCGGGCGGCGGCCTCGCCGGCCTGGGCGCTGCTGCGCTCGATGGCGCTGGCCAGGGCCTGCATGGCCTGGGCCGATTGCTCCAGGCTTGCGGCCGCGGCTTCGGTGCGGTCGCTCAGTTCGGTGCTGCCCTGCTGCACGGCCAGCGCGCAGCGGCGCACCTGGTCGCTCTTGCCCTGGATGTCGCCAACCAGGGAGACCAGGTTGAGTCCGGTCTGCCGCACGGCGCTGCCGATGGCACCGATCTCGTCCGTGCGCTGCAGGAACCGTGCATCGGTCTGCTGCCCGCTGGCCACGGCCTGTGCCTGGCCGCGCAGCGCCGCCAGGGGCATGAGCAGCCGGCGGCGCAGCCACTGCCCGGACGCCACGCAGGCCAGGCTCCAGATCAGCCAGGCCGGCCAGACCTGGGCCAGCGGCACAGCCGATGCCTGCAGCGCGGAAGACCACAACCCGACTGACCCCAGCAGCCACAGGCCGGCCACCACGGCCTGCACGCGCCAGGCCAGTGGCCGAAAGCGCCACCACCGCTGCAGTGCGCCCACGGCGCCGCGCCCCACGGGAAAGCCCCGGTGCAGGCCAAGCGAGCGCACGCCGGCATTGATCTGTTCATAGAGCGCCGCATGCTGCTGCACCTCGCGCGGCTCGGGCCGGGTGCGCACGGACAGGTAGCCGACCACGGCGCCCGCATGGCGTATGGGACTGGCATTGGCGCGCACCCAGTAGTGGTCGCCGTTCTTGCGCCGGTTCTTGACCAAGGCGCTCCAGGGCAGCCCGCGCTGGATGGTGGACCACATGTCGGCAAAGGCGGCGGCCGGCATGTCGGGATGGCGCACGATGCTGTGGGCCTTGCCGTAGAGCTCGGCGGCCTCGAAGCCGCTGACGCGGATGAAGGCATCGTTGGCATAGACGATGCGCCCCTTCAGGTCGGTGACGGAAAGAAGCGTCTCTCCTTCGCTCAGAGGGTACTCACGCTGGGTGACGTACACGTTTCGCCGCATGGATCAGGTCTCTCGGAGATGGGCGGGGCGTCGGCATGACACCCCCAGGCGGGGCCCACTCTAAGCAGTCCTGAGGCGATGCACATCAGGGATGGTGTGCTGCAGCGCACCTAAACGCAGCCAATGTGACGGGGGTCACATTGGCTGCGGCGCGCGCAGGATCAGGAACGCTTTTCCTGCAGCAGGGCCTTGACGTCGGCGCCCAGCACCTGCGGGCCGCCGCCGTATCGCTCATACACGCGCAGGCGGCCGGCCGTGTCATAGACATAGCTGCCGGCCGAATGGTCCAGCGTGTAGGTGCCTTCGGTCTTGCCGGGCACTTTCTTGTAGAAGAGCTTGAAGTCCTTGGCCACGGCCGCCGTCTCGTCCGGCGTGCCGTGCAGGCCGACGAAGCCGGGGTCGAAATTGCCCAGGTAGGCCTTGAGCACCTCGGGCGTGTCGCGCTCGGGGTCCAGGGTGACGAAGACGCCCTGCAGCCTGTCGCCATCGGCGCCCAGTTGCTGCTTGACCTCGACCAGCTCCTGCAGGGTGGTGGGGCAGACATCGGGGCATTGCGTGTAGCCGAAGAAGACCACGACGACCTTGCCCGCAAAGTCCTTGATGCTGCGCTGCTTGCCGTCCACATCGCGCAGGGGAATGTCCTTGGCGTATTCGGCGCCCGTGACATCGACGCCCTGGAAACTGGTCTTTGCCTCGCGCGAGCACCCGCTCAGCGCCAGGGCGCCCCATGCCATGGCGGTCAAGCCCAGAACGCGCAGCGCTGTCCGTTTGTTCATGCTTCCTCAACAAGGTAGTTGCCGCAGGCTGCGTGGCCGCAAAGGCTGCGCGCCGGCCCGGGCTGGAAAGGGAAAAGGCGAAAGCGTCCGCTGAAGGCACTTTCGCACAGCCGCAAACCATAACCCATAACCGCAAGACCCCGGCGCCGCGGGGCCTGCCGGGGCCTGCCGGGGCCTACCAGGGCCTACTGGCCAGCCTTACTCGCCGTCGCCCGGACGCCCTGCCGTGTCCCAGGAGGCCGATGCACGCAGCAGCCGGTCCAGGTCGCGCTTGGCCTTGCCGGCATCGGCCATGCCCAGGCCTGCGGGCATGCGCATCATCCAGTGGCCCTGCGGGTCCACCACGTACAGGTGGTCCTGCAGCGCATGGCCGGGCGCGGGCTGCAGCCAGCCGCGCAGCACGGCCTCGGGCACGCGCAGCACCGTGGCCTGGGCCAGCGCGGGGCGCAGGTGCGCGGGCACGGGTGCGTCGTCGGAGATGAGCCAGACCCGGTCCAGCCGGTCCTTTTCGCGGCCCAGTGTCTCGCGCAGCTGGCGCTGCAGATAGAGATGGCTTTCGCAGGCGCTGCCGCAGGCACCGCCCGCCACGCTGAGCAGCAGCCACTGGCCCTTGAGCGACTGCAGCGGCAGCGGCGCGCCGTCCAGCGTGGTGGCCGTGGCCGAAGGCAGGGCCGGCTGGGCCGCGATCAGCTCGCCAAAGCTGCGCTGCTGGCCAGGCCGCAGCACGTAGTAGGTGAAATAGGAGGCCACCACGGGCGCGGCGCAGACCGCGAACACGGCCAGCATCTTCCAGCGGCCGCTGCGCGTGCGCTGCGCGCCTGCAAGGCCCGGCTGCAAGGGTGGCAGGCCATGGACGGTCATCTCCAGGGGAGTCTCAGGAGCGGGCATGGCGCGGGCGGACAAAGCGTCGGACGATTTGGAACCAGACATACAAAAGCGTGATCAGGGCCGCAAGTCCAAACCATTGGAACGCATAGCCATGGTGTTTCTCGACACCGGCCGTCACAACGGGCCAGTCGCGCCGCAGGCCTTCGCTGGCTTCGCCGGTCTGCAGCAGGCTCCATTCGCGCAGCGGCAGCCCGGAGGCCACGGCCCATTCGGCAATGTCCACATTCTGTCGGATGCGCGACTTTTGCCCATCAGGGTCTGCCCCTGCACGGCCGAATTCGTAGAGCCGGGACGGCACGGCCTCCATGCGCCCCTCAACGGTCACCAGGCCTTCGGGCGTCTGCACCTCGGGCAAGGCCGTGCGGTCCAGAAAGTTGCGCGGCACCCAGCCGCGCTGCACGGCAATCACCACATCCTCATGCGGCGCGGCCAGCCGCAGCGGCGTGAGCACAAAGAAGCCCGGCTGGCCCTGCATCTGGCGGTTGTCCAGGTACAGCGATTGCCCGGCAATCCAGTGGCCCTGCAGTCGCACGGGCCGGTGCAGCCAGGGCGCCGCCTCGGTGTTCAGGGCAGCACCGGGCTGCATGGGCGCCAGCTGCGCGTTGTCCAACGGCGGCAGGCCCTGCTGGCGCTGCACGGCATCGAACAATTGCTGCTTGTAGGCCGCGCGCTGCAGTTGCCAGCGGCCCAGGGACAGTGTGATGGCCACGCCGATCAGCGCGGCCAAGGTGATCAGTACAAACCGCCAGCGGTCTGGCATTCTGGAAACACGCACCGGATAATCCACCCATGAAATTCGTGATCGTTCTCGCCCTGCTGGCCATTGTCGCCAGTCTGGGCAGCGCCTTGTTCTTCATGATGCGCCGCAATCCCGAAGACCAGGAGGGTCCGGGCGACGACAGGCGCCGCAGCCGCGCCATGTTCCGCGCACTGGCGCTGCGCGTGGGCCTGTCCATCGCGCTGTTCCTGTGCGTGCTGCTGGCGGCCAAGCTGGGCTACATCCATCCCACCGGCTGGACCGCCGGGCAATAGACAAGCCCCCTGCCCCGCAAACAAAAAGAAGCGCCCAGGCGCTTCTTTTGCATGGGGCGGGCAGACCCTCACATCCAGTACACGAGGACGTAGAGGAACAGCCAGACCACGTCCACGAAGTGCCAGTACCAGGCCGCGCCCTCGAAGCCGAAATGCCGCTCGGAGGTGAAGTGCCCCGCGTGCAGGCGCATGGTGATGAAGAACAGCATCAGCATGCCCACGAAGACGTGGAAGCCGTGGAATCCTGTGAGCAGGAAGAAGGTCGAGCCGAACACGCCCGAGGACAGCTTGAGGTTCAGCTCGGTGTACAGGTGGTAGTACTCGTAGCCCTGCACGCACAGGAAGACGAAGCCCAGGACCACCGTCATCCACATGAAGGCGATGGTGCGGGCGCGGTGGCCAGCCTGCAGCGCATGGTGTGCGATGGTCAGCGTCACGCCCGAGGTCAGCAGCAGCGCCGTGTTGATGGTGGGCAGCCAGAACGGGCCCACGGTCTGGAAGGGCTCGACGCTGTTGGCCGGCGAGGCCGTGGCACCCGCTGCCATGCTGGGCCAGACGGCCTTGAAGTCGGGCCACAGCAAGGCGTTGTCCAGGCTGCCCAGCGCGGGCACGGAATGCGAGCGCGCCCACCACAGGGCGGTGAAGAAGGCGCCGAAGAACATCACCTCGGAGAAGATGAACCAGCTCATGCTCCAGCGGAAGGACAGGTCGATCTTGCGCCCGTACTTGCCCGACTCGCTTTCATGCGCGGCTTCCCGGAACCAGAAAAAGAGCACGGCCAGCCACCAGACCAGGCCAAGGCCCAGGCTGTACATGCCCCATTCATGCCCATTGATCCAGTTGCCCGCGCCCAGGATCACGAAGAACAGCCCCGCCGCCGCCATGACGGGGTGGCTGGACTCGGCCGGCACGTAGTAGTAAGGCGTTTTGCCGTGGGTGGTTGCACTCATTGCTCAGCTCCTGAAATTCTTGGTTCTCGGTTTCCCGTCTATCACTCTCTGTCCCCGATGGCCGCGCCGCTCAGACCACGAGCTTGACCAGCGCGATCAATCCCAGCACCAGCACGAAGATGGCCGCCAGCCCCACTGCAATCACATGCAGCGGCGTGATGCGCTCCCCGTCCTGCTGGTACTCGCTTCCCCTGCGCACGCCGAAGAGCGACCAGGCCACGGCGCGCACCGTGCGCCACACGCTGGGCGGGCGGCGCGGCTCCCGTGGCTGCGGCGCATTCATGAGGCGGGCTCCTGCTTCGGCCCTGCCGCCACCGGCGCCTCGCCTGTGGGTGCGGCCGGCGTCCTGCCGCCCACCTCGAAGAAGGTATAGGACAGCGTGATCGTAGTCACATCCTTGGAGATGCGCGGATCGATCACGAAGGCCACCGGCCACTCGCGCTTTTCCCCGGGCTCCAGCGTGTACTGCGAAAAGCAAAAGCACTCCAGCTTGTTGAAATGCGCGGCCGCCTGGCGCGGCGCATAGCTCGGTATCGCCTGGGCCGCCATGCGGCGGTCCTGCACATTCTGGAACTCGTACATGACCGTGGCCAGCTCGCCCGGATGGACCTGGATGGAGCGCTGCGCCGGCTTGAAGTCCCAGGGCCCGCGCGCATTGGCGTCGAACTCCACGGTGATGGTGCGGCTCTTGTCCACCTGCGAGTTGGCGGGCAGCTTCACATCGCGCCCGGCCGTGCCGTTGCCCGGCACCTGGCGCTCGGACAGCGACAGGATGTTGATGCCCGTGAGCTCGCAGATGTGCTTGTAGATGGGAATCAGCACGTAGCCGAAGGCAAACATGCCCAGCGCCACCACGGCCAGCTTGCCCACCATCTTCGCGTTTTCACTGCGCACGCTCACGGACGTCCCTCCTGTTGCCTGCCCTCAATGGAGCACGGTGATCTTGATCACGAAGCCGGCCAGAAAGACCAGCGCCACCGATACCAGGATCAGCGCCAGCCGCAGGTTGGCTTTTCGTTGCTGTGCGTCCATGTGCATCTCCCTTGGGGCTTGCATCAACCGATGATGCGGGTGGCGGTGGCATCGAGCTTGGGCGGCGTCTCGAAGGTATGGAACGGCGCCGGCGAAGGCACTTCCCACTCCAGGCCCTCGGCGGCCTCCCAGGGCTTTTGCGGTGCCTTCTCGCCCTTGCCGCGCATGGCGGGCACGACGACGAAGAGGAAGAAATACACCTGCATCAGGCCAAAGCCCAGCGCGCCCAGCGAGGCCACCATATTGAAGTCGGCGAACTGCATGGGGTAGTCGGCATAGCGGCGCGGCATGCCGGCCAGGCCCAGGAAGTGCATGGGGAAGAAGGTGACGTTGAAGAAGATCAGCGAGCCCCAGAAGTGGATCTGGCCGCGCGTCTCCGAATACATCACGCCGGTCCACTTGGGGGCCCAGTAGTAGTAGGCCGCGAACATGGAGAACAGCGATCCGGCCACCAGCACGTAGTGGAAGTGGGCCACCACGTAGTAGGTGTCCTGCAGCTGGATGTCGATGGGCGCCATCGACAGGATCAGGCCCGTGAAGCCGCCCATGGTGAACACGAAGATGAAGCCCACCGAGAACAGCATGGGCGTCTCGAAGGTCATGGAGCCGCGCCACATGGTGGCCACCCAGTTGAAGATCTTCACGGCCGTGGGCACCGAGATCAGCATGGTGGCGTACATGAAGAACAGCTGGCCGGTCACGGGCATGCCGGTCGTGAACATGTGGTGCGCCCACACGATGAAGGACAGGATGGCGATGGACGAGGTCGCATACACCATGGAGGCATAGCCGAACAGCTTCTTGCGGCTGAAGGCCGGCACGATCTGGCTGATGATGCCGAAGGCCGGCAAGATCATGATGTAGACCTCGGGGTGGCCGAAGAACCAGAAGATGTGCTGGTACATCACCGGGTCGCCGCCGCCTGCGGGGTTGAAGAAGCTGGTGCCGAAATGGCGGTCCGTCAGCGTCATGGTGATGGCGCCGGCCAGCACGGGCATGACGGCGATCAGCAGGTAGGCGGTGATCAGCCAGGTCCAGGCAAACATGGGCATCTTCATCAGCGTCATGCCGGGCGCGCGCATGTTGAGCACGGTGACGATGATGTTGATGGCGCCCATGATGGAGCTGGCACCCATGATGTGCATGGCCAGGATGGAGGTGTCCATGGACGGGCCCATCTGCAGCGTCAGCGGCGCATACAGCGTCCAGCCCGCGGCGGGGGCGCCACCGGGCATGAAGAACGAGCCCACCAGCATCAGGCCGGCCGGGATCAGCAGCCAGAAGCTGAAGTTGTTCATGCGCGCGAAGGCCATGTCGGAGGCGCCGATCTGCAGCGGCAGCATCCAGTTCGCAAAGCCCACGAAGGCCGGCATGATGGCGCCGAACACCATGATCAGGCCGTGCATGGTGGTCAGCTGGTTGAACAGCTCGGGGTTGACGATCTGCAGCCCGGGCTGGAACAGCTCGGCGCGGATCAGCAGCGCCAGCACCCCGCCCACCATCAGCATGGTGAACGAGAACAGCAGGTACAGCGTGCCGATGTCCTTGTGGTTGGTGGCGAACATCCAGCGGCGCCAGCCCGTGGGCGTGGCGTGGTGGTGATGGTCGTCATGCCCGTGTCCATGCTCGTGCTCATGCGCATGTTCGTGGCCCTCGCCCGCAGGGCTGTGGATGGGGGGAAGTACGGCGCTCATGCTGTTATCTCCAATCGCTCATCTGTCTTGCGGGCTCACTGGCCGGGGAACTTGCCGGTGCGGGCGGCCACGAACTCGGCCGGCTGCACCAGCTGGCCGGTCTTGTTGGACCAGTGGTTCTTGGCAAAGGTGACCACGGCGGCCAGCTCGGTATCGCTCAGCTGTTTCCAGGCGGGCATGGCGCCGTTGGCACGGCCTTCCAGCACCACATGCATCATCTCGGCCGTGGGACCCAGGACGATGGGACTGCCGTCCAGCGGCTTGATGGGACCGGCGCCCTTGCCGTTGGCCTGGTGGCAGGCCGCGCAGTTGGCCGCATAGACCTTCTCGCCGCGTGCCATCAGGTCGGGCAGGCTCCAGACCTTGCTGGGGTCGTCCTTCTTGGCGGCGGCGATCTTCTTTTGCTCGTCCACCCAGGCCTTGTAGCCGTCGCTCGACAGCACCTTCACGTGGATGGGCATGTAGGCATGCTCCTTGCCGCACAGCTCGGCGCACTGGCCGTAGTAGTCGCCGGTCTTTTCGGCACGGAACCAGGTGTCGCGCACAAAGCCGGGGATCGCATCCTGCTTGATGCCGAAGGACGGCACCATGAAGGAGTGGATCACGTCATTGGCCGTGGTGATGATGCGCACCTTGCGGTCCACGGGCACGACCAGCGGGTTGTCCACCTTGAGCAGGTAGTCGTTGGGTGCCTTGGAGACATCGCCGCTGTCGGACAGCGCGCGGTGGCTGCTGTCCAGCGTGGAGATGAAGCTCAGGCCCTCGCCCTCGCCGTTGATGTAGTCGTAGCCCCATTTCCACTGGTAGCCCGTGGCCTTGATGGTGACATCGGCGTTGGTGGTGTCCTTCTGCGCCACCAGCACCTTGGTGGCCGGCAGCGCCATG
The DNA here is from genome assembly GCF_059567865.1 of Delftia sp. BGA-UO-ETr-SB1. NCBI lineage: Bacteria > Pseudomonadati > Pseudomonadota > Betaproteobacteria > Burkholderiales > Comamonadaceae > Delftia > Delftia sp. BGA-UO-ETr-SB1. The sequence goes on from NZ_JCAQOW010000005.1 coordinate 819,184, forward strand.
AGCACGACGATGATGAACGGCACGATGGTCCAGACCACCTCGACCGTGGCCGATTCGTGGAAGTTCGCCGCCTTGGCGCCGCGCGATTTGCGGTGCTTCCAGATCGAATAGAACATCACGGCGAACACGCCGATGAAGATCACCGTGCAGATGATCAGCATCATCCAGTGCAGGTAATGCTGCTCATGCGCGATGCGCGTGACCGCCGGATGAAGGTTGAGCTGATTGACGGCCGGGCCGCCTGGCAGATCTGTCGTCGCATGCGCAAGGGAGCCTCCCCCTGCCACACTCATCAAGCCCCAGAGAACCAGCTTGGTGGAAATGCTTTTCATAGTTTTCACTTACATCTAAGCCTCGGGTTATCCACTCGCTCCGCTGCGCCGGCGTGGGGGCCGCGCAGCCAGACCGTTCAACGCCTGCCCAAAGGGCAACTCCCGGCCTCAACTGTCCGAGCATGCATGAAAGCGCCGCAGATGTGCCTGCGCGCAATCACCAATAGCGTGCCAGCCGGCATCAACGGCAGCTCGGACGTGGGACCAGGATTCGGGCGTACAGCCATCCCCGCCTGCGCCTGCAGGCGCATGAATTCGGAGGACAGCAGCAAGGTGGACGGAAGAATGCGCGCACGCCGGCCATTCAGGGCATGTGTGCCATGGGGGCCGGGAGCGGATTGGAAAAGGGGACGCATGCGGCCCGGCATGCGACGCAGAAGAGGGGACAGCAGGGACAGAAAGACCAGTGCCCGCTCCCAGAGGAACAGGCACTGCTGCAGCCGGTGATGATCAAACTCGTGGGCGGGCCGCTCCTGGATGGGTCGGCCCGTTCTCGTTCCCGTGGCAAAACGAAACACCAAATCGTCTCCCCTTTCGGCCTGCGGACCGCTGGTCTTTTCCCGGCCCGGGAAAGCGAGCCCAGGGAAAAGCTGTTGTCTCTGTCAGCTCGGGAAAAGTGTAGACGTTTTTGTTTTCGATCAATGACCGGAAAGCGACATTGGGGCTATCGCAAACCCGTGTTGCGCGGCTGGCGCAGCATGCTGCGCATGTCCTCCAGCGATACGGCGCTGCTGGACTCCAGGCGCACGCGCGGCTGCGGCTTGTAGGCGTGGCCGTAGACGATCTCGAAGGTCAGCGCCAGCTGCCCGTCGGGGCCGGCCAGGCGCTCGCGCAGGGCATCGTGCAGGCGCTGCTGCCAGCGTCGGCCGCGCAGGGCGGCAAAGCGCTGCGGATGGAAGTTGCGGCCCAGCTCGCGCAGCTCCTGCAGCAGCCGCTCGGGCGTGGCAAAGGTCAGCGTGATGTGCTCCATGTCCATCACCGGCTCGCTGAAGCCTGCGTGCACCAGCATGTCGCCCCAGTCATGCATGTCGGTGAAGGCCTGGCCGGCGGGCGGCCAGCCGAGCTGGGCGTAGATGGCGTGCAGCTCGCGCAGCGTATCGGGCCCCAGGCAGGAGAACATCACATAGCCGTCCACGGACAGCGCCTGGTGCCAGCGCGTGATCAGCGCCTGCGGGTCGGCCTGCTGGTGCAGGGCCATGTTGGCCCACAGCATGTCCACGCCGGCAGGCTCGGGCTCGCCGAAGCGCGTGGCGCCCCCGGTCCAGCGCGCGGGCTGCCACCAGCGCGCGCCCAGCTGCTCGCGGGCGGCGGCCTCATGCAGCGGCGAGGCTTCATAGACCAGGCATTCGGACTGCGCATAGCGCTGGCGCAGCAGCGCATGGGCCTGCAGGCCGCCGCGCACGGGCTGCCAGTGGCACCAGCGCTGGGGCGGCTTGACGATCCAGTCCAGCCGCTCCTGCATGCGGCGCGCCACCTCCTCATGCAGCCACGGCGAGGCCGCAGGCGCGGCCTGCTGCCAGCGCAATGCGGCGGCCGGATCGATGGTGGGGGGCAATTCGTGGGACATGGCTGGGCGGGGAATCCGGGCTCCTCGAAAGACAGGCGCCCGGCCCCGGAGCAAAGGGGTGGCGGACGCGGCGCGAGTATATTGACTCCATGCCCAACCTGCCTGCGTCATGGCTTTCGCACTGGCATGCCGGCCTGCCCAGCCAGTGCGCCGTCTGCCGCCGCTGGCCGGCGCAGCGCCTGTGCCAGGACTGCCGCTTGCGCTGGGCCAGGCCGCTGCCGCGCTGCGGGCTTTGTGCCATGCCGCTGCCAGCGGGGCACGGCGCCAGCGGGGGCCAGCAGGTCTGCGGCGCCTGCCTGGTCAAGCCTCCGCCACTGACGCACTGCCTTGCCGCGCTGGACTACGCCTATCCCTGGCACACGGTGATCGGCGACTTCAAATTCCGGGGAGACACCGGCCTGGCACGCAGCCTGGCCGCCCTGCTGCTGGAGCAGCACGGGGCCCGCGAGCAGCTGGAGCAATGCGATCTGCTGCTGCCCATGCCCCTGTCTGCCCAGCGCCTGCGCGAACGCGGCTTTCACCAGGCCCTGGTGCTGGCCCGTGCGCTGTCCGGCCCATCCACCCGCGGCAAGCTGCGGCACCAGGCCGTGCAGCGCACCCACACGGCACAGGCCCAGCACGACCTGCCGCGCGCCCTGCGCCTGCGCCAGCTGCGCGGGGTCTTTGCGGTGCCGCCGGCGCAACTGCACCATGTGCGCGGCCGCAGGGTCCTGCTGATCGACGATGTGATGACCACGGGCGCCAGCCTGCATGCGCTGGCCACCTGCCTGCGGCGTGCAGGCGCGGCCCAGGTCAGCGCCCTGGTGCTGGCGCGCACGCCCTGATCGTGGGGGCTCGGGGCCCGGGGGCATAGGCCGCCGCGAGACAATACGGGCCATGTTCCATATCGTTCTCGTCGCGCCGGAGATCCCGCCCAATACCGGCAATGTGATCCGTCTGGCCGCCAACACCGGCTGCAGCCTGCACCTGATCGAGCCGCTGGGCTTTTCCATGGAAGACCGCCTGATGCGCCGCGCCGGCCTCGACTACCACGAGTACGCGCCCGTGCGCCGCCATGCCGACTGGCAGGCCTTCTTGCAGGACTGCCAGCCGGACCGCCAGCGCATGTTCGCCATGACCACGCACAGCAGCAGCCCCGCCCACGCCATCGGTTTCCAGCCCGGCGACTGGCTGGTGTTCGGCTCCGAAAGCAAGGGCCTGCCCGCCGAGGTGCGCGAGCAGTTCCCGCCGCAGCAGCGCCTGCGCCTGCCCATGCTGCCGCAGCAGCGCAGCCTGAACCTGTCCAATGCCGTGGCCGTGACCGTGTTCGAAGCCTGGCGCCAGCAGCAATTCGCGGGCGCTGCCCTGGCCGAGGGAGCAGCCGGCGCGGCCTGAGCGATCGGCCGGACCGGGCGGAAAGTTCCCGGCCGATTGTTTCAACAGCTGAAAAAGCGCATTGCCAATCCAAGGGTTTTTCCCGATTCCAAGCCGCCCTACATTTGAGTCATGGGCTCTACGTTACCAAGCGATTTCCGCAAAGAACGCCCTGTCCCAGAAACAAAACAAAGGACTTGAATCATGAAGAACACCCGCCGTTTTGCCGTCCTGGCCGCCCTCTCCATCTCCGCCATCGCCGCCCAGGCTGCCGGCTTCGACTACGCCGACAACAGCAGCTACCCGCCCGAAGTGAAGACCCAGAGCACGCTGACACGCGCCCAGGTCATGGCCGACCTCAAGGCCGCCCAGGCCAATGGCACCATGCCCTCCGTCGCCGAAGGCTACCTGCCCATCCAGAACACTGCCACCGCCACCGTGAGCCGCGATGAAGTGCGCCGCGAAGCCGCCGCCGCCGAGCGTTCGGGCCAGCTGAACTTCGGCGCCTGAGCCTCAGCCCCCCGCAACCGCTGCCACCACGCAGCCAGCCCGCAGGTGCCCCCTGCGGGCTTTTTTCATCGCCGGGCCGCCCCAAGATGAAAGCGCCCCTTGGGGGGGGGGCAGCGGACCTTGCGTAGCAAGGGTAGCGTGGGGGTCAGTTTTCGTTCAAGCCTTGGCGCCGTAGTTGCGGGCCACGGACTCGGCCACGCAGGCGGGCTTGTCGGCGCCTTCGCGCTCCACGGTCACCAGCCAGGTCATCTGCAGCCCGCCGGGCTCGATGGGCTCGGCGGCCTGCAGCGTCAGGCGCGCACGCAGGCGGCTGCCCACGGGCACGGGAGAGGTGAAGCGCACGCGGTTGAGGCCGTAGTTCACGCCCATTTGCGCGCCTTCGATGTGAAAGCAGTTCTGGAAAAACTGGGGGATCAGCGACAGCGTCAGAAAGCCGTGCGCAATCGGCGCGCCGAAGGGGCCCTTGGACGCGCGCTCGGGGTCCACATGGATCCATTGCTGGTCGCCCGTGGCATCGGCGAACAGCTGCACCTGCTGCTGGGTGATGGTGATCCAGTCGCTGACGGCGACTTCCTGCCCCACGCAGGCACGCACTTCGGAATAGGAATGGAAGGTTTTCATGCCCCAAATGGTAGGGGCCGGTGCCCCGCGCTCCATGTCGGGCGCGCGACAGGCTAGGGTTAGTCCAGGGTGGATGTCACCTGGACGCGCGCTGAACAAAGAACAGGCCTGTGCCCACGGCCATCAGCAGCGCGCCGAAGACCCGGTTCTGGCTGCGCACCGCACGCGCGCTGCGCATGAAGCCGCGCAGCGCGCTGGCGCTGGCCGCATAGCCGTGCATGACCATGGTGTCCACGGCCAGCATGGTGGCGGCCAGGATCAGCAACTGCAGCCACAGCGGGCGGCTGGTGGTCATGAACTGGGGCAGCACGGCCACCATGAAGATGATGCCCTTGGGATTGGTGGCGTTGGTCAGGAAGCCCGTGAGCACGCGGCGGCGCACGCTGAGCTCGGGCATGGATTCCTGGGCGGCCAGGGGTGCGGCACCCGAGCGCCATTGGCTGATGCCCAGGTAGATCAGATAGCAGGCGCCGACGATCTTCACGGCGTTGAACGCCCATTCGGAGGCCAGCAGCAGCGAGCCCACGCCCGCACCGGCGATCAGCAAGATGGTCAGCAGCCCCAGCTGCAGCCCGAAGATGGTGGCGCTGCTCTTGCGCACGCCATACGACAGGCCATGGCTCATGGACAGCACGGCGCCCGAGCCCGGGGAGACCGCAATGATCCAGCAGGCCACAAAGTAGGCGATCCAAGTATGCCAATCCATGCCAAACACCTTAAAAATACGGAGCAGGCCGGCATCTTAAAACTGTGCAGCCGATGTGGCGCACTGCCGCAGCAAAGCCGGATGGGGCGGTGAAGCATTCGGTGGCATTTTTCATCGCCGGGCCGCCCCAAGATGAAAACGGCCCCCTCGGGGGGCGCCCGGCCAGGGGCAGCGGACCTTGCGCAGCAAGGGGAGCGTGGGGGGCATTTTTAACCCTGTCAGGAAGCTGACCCGGCTGTGAGAGTGACACAATCAATTGCCCCAGGGTAAACACCAACTCCAAGATCCCGAGCTCCCATGGAACACAGCGCCCCCATCTGGCTGACCTACGGCTTTCTCTATCTCACCGCCGCCGTGCTGGCCGTGCCCATTGCGCGTGCCCTGGGCCTGGGCGCCATCATTGGCTACCTGGGTGCCGGCATTGCCATGGGCCCCTGGGGACTGTCGCTTGTCAGCAATGTGGATGACATTCTTCACTTTGCCGAGTTCGGCGTGGTGCTGATGCTCTTCGTGATCGGGTTGGAGCTGCAGCCCAGCCGCCTGTGGGAGCTGCGCCGGCCCATCCTGGGATGGGGGCTGGCGCAGATGCTGGCCTGCACGGGCGTGCTGTTCCTGGCGGCCTGGGCCTTCGGCTTTTCCTGGCGCGTGAGCCTGATCGCGGGCATGGGCCTGGCCCTGTCGTCCACGGCCATCTGCCTGCAGGTCATGGCCGAGCGCAACCTCATGCGCACGCCCAGCGGCCAGGCCGGCTTTTCCATCCTGCTGTTCCAGGACGTGGCCGCCATTCCCATCCTGGCGCTGATCCCCATCCTGGGCGCGGTCAAGGCCGCCAATGCCACGCACACCGACAGCCACCTGTGGCTGCAGGTGCTCAAGACCGTGGGCACCATCGCCGCCGTGGTGGTGGGCGGCCGCCTGCTGCTGCGCCCCCTGCTGCGCTGGATCGCGCGCAGCCGCACGCCCGAGATCTTCACGGCCACCTCGCTGCTGCTGGTGGTGGGCATTGCCATGCTGATGGTGCAGGTGGGCCTGTCCATGGCGCTGGGCGCCTTCCTGGCCGGCGTGCTGCTGGCCGACAGCGAGTACCGCAGCGAGCTGGAGACCAACATCGAGCCCTTCAAGGGCCTGCTGCTGGGCCTGTTCTTCATGGCCGTGGGCATGAGCATCGACTTCGGCGTGCTGCTGCGCGCGCCCTGGGCCATGGCGGCCATGGTGCTGGGCTTTCTGGCGCTCAAGGGCGCCGTGCTCTACACCCTGGCCCGCGTGCTGAAGCTGCCCTGGCGCGAGCGCCCGGTGTTCGCCCTGCTGCTGGCCCAGGGCGGGGAGTTCGCCTTCGTGGTGTTCCAGACGGCAGCGCAGTACAAGGTGTTCCACCACAGCATCTCGTCCATGCTGGTGGCCGCCGTGGCCCTGTCCATGCTGATCGGCCCGCTGGTGCTGGTGCTGATGGACAAGCTGCTGCTCAAGCGCTTTGCCGACATGAAGGATTGCCAGGTCGACGGCGCGGGCCAGACTGCCAGGCCCCATGAAATATCGGAGCCGCAGGACGCGCAAATCATCATTGCGGGCTTTGGCCGCTACGGCCAGATCGTGGCACGCGTGCTGCTGACCCAGGGCGTGCCGGCCACCATCCTCGACCACAGCGTGGAGATGCTGGAAGTGGCCCACACCTTCGGCTACCGCGTGTTCTTCGGCGATGCCACGCGCATGGACCTGCTGCGCATTGCCGGCGCGGACAAGGCGCGGGTGCTGGTCATCGCGGTGGACTCTTCCGAGCAATCGCTGAAGATCGCCGCCCGCGTGCGCAAGCGCTTTCCGCACCTGGAGATCGTGGCCCGCGCGCGCGACATGGCCCACTGGTACCAGTTGCGCGACCTGGGCGTGCACCATGTCGAGCGCGAAGTCTTCGAGTCCAGCCTGGTCTCGGCGCGCACCGTGCTGGAACTCGCTGGCCACAGCCCTGCCGAGGCCCAGCGCACAACCACGCGCTTTCGGGAGCACAACCTGGAGCTGATCGAGCGCATGTACCCCCACCACAAGGACCAGGCCCAGCTCATTGCCGTGGCCAAGCAGGGCCGCCAGCAGCTGGTCGAGCAGATGGCCAAGGAGCGGCAGGAGGCCCAGGCGCAGCAGGAGAAGGACCAGGCGCCGCAGGAAGCCCCGCCGCCGCCCGGCCCCTGAAAACCGGGCCTCAGCCCGCGCCTAGCGCTCGCACCATGTGGTCCACGAACTGCGCCAGCTTGGGCAGCTGGCGGCGGTCCGGCAGATAGACCAGGTGCACCGGGCGCGGCAGTGGCACGCAGTCCTGCAGCACGGGCACCAGCCGTCCCGCGGCCATGTCGGCGGCCAGCAGCACCTCGGGCTGCAGGATCAGGCCCAGGCCGCGCAGCGCCGCATGGCGCAGCCCGTCGCCGCTGTTGCAGCGCAGGCGGGCGTCTTCGGGCCACTGCACCGAACCCGAGCCGTCGCCGCGCAGAATCCATTCCGAGCGTCTCTGCCAGACCGCGTAGCTCAGGCAGTCATGGCGCACCAGATCGTCCACGCCACGCGGATGCCCGCGCCGCCGCAGGTACGAGGGCGCCGCCGCAATCACCATGCGATAGGGCTGCAGCGGCCGCGCCACCAGGCCTTCGCCGCCCACGGGGCCGATGCGCACGGCCACGTCGATGTTCTCGCCCACCAGGTCGGCCATGCTGTCGCTCAGTTGCAGGTCCACGCGCACCAGCGGATTGGCCAGCTGGTAGTCGGCCACCAGCGGCGCGATCACATGGTTGCCCAGCGTGGTTGGCGCGCTGATGCGCAGCAGGCCCTGCGGGGCACTGCGGCTGCGCTCCACGGCAGACTCGGCCCAGCGCAACTGCTCGAAGACCTGGCGGCTGTCCTCGTAGAAGCTGCGGCCCACCTCGGTCAGGCTGTGGCGCCGCGTGGTGCGCTGCAGCAGGCGCGCGCCCAGGTGGGCTTCCAGTTGCTGCACATGCTTGCCCACCATCACGGCCGAGATATCCAGGCGCCGCGCGGCCTGGGCAAAGCTGCCGTCCTCGACCACGGCCATGAAGACCTCCATATTGCGCAGCTTGTCCATGGATTGCTAACCAATGCTTAGTAGTACAAAAAGATCTTGCTACTTTATGGCATGAGCGATTTGCAAAACACTGGAGACCTGTTCACTCCTTCCGAAAGAAAACCGCATGAAGATCCTGCTCATCGGTGCCACCGGCACCATTGGCCGCGCTGTCCACGCCCTGCTGGCCCCGCGCCATGAGATCGTCACCGTGGGCCGCAACAGCGGCGACCTGCGCGCCGACTTCACGCAGCCCGAGACGCTGCAGAAAATGTTCGAAGCCGCCGGCCAGGTGGACGCCATCGTCAGCACGGCCGGCAAGCTGCACTTCGGCCCGCTGTCCGAGATGACGGCCGAGCAGTTCAACTCCGGCCTGCAGGACAAGCTGCTGGGCCAGGTGCGGCTCGCCCTGCTGGGCCAGCGCTGGCTGCGCGACGGCGGCTCCATCACGCTGACCAGCGGCGTCGCCGCCACCGAGCCCATCCGCCACGGCGCCAATGCATCGACGGTGAATGCCGCCCTCCACGGCTTCGTCACCGGCGCTGCGGTCGAACTGCAGCGCGGCCTGCGCATCAATGCCGTGAGCCCCACGCTGCTGACCGAATCGGCCCAGGCCTATGGCTCGGTCTTCCCCGGCTTCGAGACCGTGCCCGCCGCGCGCGTAGCCCTGGCATACCAGCGCAGCGTGGAAGGCGCCCAGACCGGCAGGGTCTTCGAGGTGCTCTGATCCCTGTCTTGCGGCGGGCCCTCGGCAAAGTCCTTGCGTGCCCGCCCAAAAAGGCTGCGTGCTACGCTGCGCGCCACCATGTTCAACCCCACCCAAGCCGATGTGCGGCGCTTTTTCTGCGGCGTGCGCACCAAGATGCTGAACGGCGCGCCGATGGAGGCCATAGAGACGCTGGCCAGCCTCTGGATTGCCGAGCATCCCGAGTATTTCGATGACCTCGCCGACGTGGACGCCGCCCTGCTGCGCGACTACGACGCCACGCCCGGCGTGACCAATCCGTTTTTGCACCTGTCCATGCACCTGTCCATCAGCGAGCAGTGCAGCATCGACCAGCCGCGCGGCATACGCCAGGCGGTGGAATTGCTCAGCCGCCGCCTGGACTCGCTGCACGACGCCCACCACGCCACCATGGAATGCCTGGGGCAGATGCTCTGGGAAAGCCAGCGCTCGGGCCGCCCCCCGGATGGCGAAGCCTACATTGCCGCCGTGCAGCGCCGCGCCACCAGCGACGGCGCCAAGGCCACGGGCGGCGCATAGTTCCGGCCGTTCAGCGCCTCAAGACAAAGCCCAAAACAAAGCCCGAAAAAAGCCCGCAATTGCGGGCTTTTGCTTTGGAGGAAAGGCGCGACCTACTGCGATTTCTGGCCGAGGCGGAAATGGGGCTGGGGCAGGGTCTGCAGCTCGCCATCGAGGCTGCCGATGTAGTTGGCCAGCGCCTTGAGTTCGCTGTTGGTGAACTGCTTGGCAATGCCGGCCATCACGCCGTTGCTGCGGCCGATGTGGGGGTTGCCTTCGGTCTTGTAGGACTTGAGGGCAGAGTACAGATAGTCCGCATACTGGCCCGCCACCTTCGGGTAGCTGGGGTCGATGGGCTTGGAAAAACCCTGGCCGTGGCAGGAGACGCAGGCCCCTTTTTGCAGCAGCGCGGCAACCTGGGTGCTGGGCTCGCGGACCTTGGCGTCGGCGGCCTTGGCCACGCCATGCTCGGCGTAGTAGGCGGCCACGTCGGCCATGTCCTGCTCGGTCAGCGGATCGGCGATGCCGCGCATGGTGGGGTGCTTGCGCTCGCCCTTCTGGTAGGCCTGCAGCGCGGCCACGATGTAGGGTGCGCCCTGTCCTGAAATCTTGGGGACCTTGTACACCTCGGGGAAGCTGGCCTGGTAGCCCTGGATGCCATGGCAGCCAATGCACATGGCGATCTTCCCCTCCCCTGCCTTTGCGTCACCTTTGCTTTGCTGGGCCTGTGCCACAGGGGTCACAGATGCGACAGTCAGCGCCAATACCGTGGTCAAAGTTTTTATCATTTTGCGCGCACAATCCTTCAAGAGTTCTGACGGATGCCTACTGCTGAGCGGGTAGCGCGAACGATTATGGCAGTCACCGTCAAGCGTCCCCATCAATACTTACGCTGATACCGCCCATGAAATTTCAAGGTTCCGAGAACTACGTCGCCACCCAGGATTTGATGCTCGCGGTGAATGCCGCAGCCACCTTGCAGCGCCCGCTGCTGGTCAAGGGCGAGCCCGGCACGGGCAAGACCATGCTGGCCGAGGAAGTGGCTGCAGCGCTGGACATGCCGCTGCTGCAGTGGCACATCAAGTCCACCACCAAGGCCCAGCAGGGCCTGTATGAATACGACGCCGTCAGCCGCCTGCGCGACTCGCAACTGTCCGACATCGACGGCGGCGAGCGCGTCAAGGACATCCACAACTACATCATCAAGGGCGTGCTGTGGCAGGCCTTCACGGCAGACCGGCCCGTGGCCCTGCTGATCGACGAGATCGACAAGGCCGACATCGAATTCCCGAACGACCTGCTGCGCGAGATCGACCGCATGGAGTTCTACTGCTACGAGACGCGCGAGATGATCCGCGCCAAGCACCGGCCGCTGGTGTTCATCACCTCCAACAACGAAAAGGAGCTGCCCGACGCCTTCCTGCGCCGCTGCTTCTTCCACTACATCAAGTTCCCCGACGCCGACACCATGCGCCAGATCGTGGCCGTGCACTTCCCCAAGCTGCAGGGCGAGCTGCTGACCGCCGCGATGAAGGTCTTCTACGACGTGCGCAACCTGCCCGGCCTCAAGAAGAAGCCCTCCACCAGCGAGCTGATCGACTGGCTCAAGCTGCTGGTGGCCGAGGACATTCCCGTGGAATCGCTGCAGACCGCCGAGGGCAAGGTCGCCGTGCCGCCGCTGGTGGGCGCCCTGCTCAAGAACGAGCAGGATGTGAGCCTGTTCGAGAAGCTGGTCTTCATGAACCAGCGCAACCGCTGAGGCCTGCGCCCATGCCCCATCCCGAACACACCAACGACACGGGCGTGCCGGCCCTCACCGGCCAGGTGACGACCATTCCCGTGGCCGGCGCGGTGGCGCACCAGGGCTTTGTGCGACCCGTGGTCATGCGCTTCAACGGCGTGCGGCTGGAGCCCCTGGCCCTCGCCCATGAAGCCGGGCTGCGCGAGGCCGTGCAGGACGGCCAGCTGTGGCGCATCCGCGTGACCTCGGCGCCCGAGCCCGGTGATGTGCGCGCCTATATCGAGGCCGCGCTGGAGCAGCGCAGCCTGGGCAAGCGCTTCGCCTTTGCCGTGCTGGACGACGACAGCGGCAAGGTGCTGGGCACCAGCAGCTACCACGACATCCTGCCCGAGGTGCGCCGCGTGGAGATCGGCTACACCTGGTACGCGCGCAGCGTGCAGCGCACCCATGTCAACACCTCGGCCAAGCTCATGCTCATGGGCCATGCGTTCGACACGCTGTCCTGCCATGTGGTGGGCTGGCGCACGGACTGCTTCAACTTCACCAGCCAGCGCGCCATCGAGCGCCTGGGTGCCAGGAAGGACGGCGTGATCCGCGGCCACGCGCTGCGCCGCGACGGCACCATCCGCGACACCGTGATGTACAGCCTGCGCAGCGGCGAATGGCCCGAGTCGCGCGCCCAGCTGCTGGACCAGCTGCAGCGCCATTCGGACGGCAGCACCGCCGTGGCGCGCACATGAGGGCGCGTACGCCGGGCCCTCGGGAGATGCCATGCTGATCGACTTCTTCTACACCATGCGCGCGGCCAAGCTGCCCGTCTCGGTCAAGGAGTTCCTGACCCTGCTGGAGGCACTGCAGGCCGGCGTGGTCGGCCCCAAGAGCGACGACGCCTGGAGCCTGGACGACTTCTACCACCTGGGCCGCACCGTGCTGGTCAAGGACGAGAAACACTACGACAAGTACGACCGCGCCTTTGCCGCCTATTTCAAGGGCGTGGAGATGGTGGCCGACCTCACGCGCGAAATTCCCCAGGACTGGCTGAAGAAGCTGCTGGAGCGCGAGCTCTCGCCCGAGGAAAAGGCCGCCATCGAGGCCATGGGCTGGGACGAGCTGATGGAGACGCTCAAGAAGCGGCTCGAAGAGCAAAAGGAGCGGCACGAAGGCGGCAACAAATGGATAGGCACGGGCGGCACCAGCCCCTTCGGCCACGGCGGCTACAACCCGGCCGGCGTGCGCATCGGCGGGCCGGGCCGCAACAAGAGCGCCGTCAAGGTCTGGGAGCAGCGCGCCTACCGCGACTACGACGACACGCAGGAGCTGGGCACGCGCAACATCAAGGTCGCGCTGCGCCGGCTGCGCAAGTTCGCCCGCGAAGGCGGCGAGCTGGAGCTGGACCTGCCCGACACCATCCGCAGCACGGCCGCCAACGCGGGCTACCTGGACATCAAGATGATCCCGGAGCGCCACAACAACGTGAAGGTGCTGCTGCTCATGGACGTGGGCGGCACCATGGACGAGCATGTGCAGCGCGTGGAAGAGCTGTTCTCGGCCGTCAAGAGCGAGTTCAAGCACCTGGAGTTCTACTACTTCCACAACTGCGTCTACGACTTCATGTGGAAGAACAACCGCCGCCGCTTCGCCGAGAAGTTTCCGACCTGGGACATCATCCGCAAGTACAACAAGGACTACAAGCTGATCTTCGTGGGCGACGCCACCATGAGCCCCTACGAGATCCTGCAGCCCGGCGGCAGCGTGGAGTACATGAACGAGGAGCCCGGCGCCGAATGGCTGCAGCGCCTGACGCATGCCTTCCCGCGCTTTGCCTGGATCAACCCCGAGCCGCCTGGCGTCTGGCAGTACCGCCAGAGCATCAGCATCATCCAGCAGCTCACGGGCAACCGCATGTACCCTTTGACACTCAAAGGTCTGGAAGACGCCATGCGCCTGCTGTCAAAATAGGCCGATGCCCAAGCTCCCCCCCGCGACAGCGCCGGCCCGAGGGCCGGCGTTTTTGTTTCTGTTGAGTGCAGCCCTGATGCTCGGTGGCTGCAGCCTCCTGCCGTCCAAGAATGATGACAAGGACACGGACCCGTCGCTGATTGCAGCGACCGGCGACCCGGCCTTCTCGCTCGTCGTCGATGCGCCCAAGGAAGTGCGCGAGCTGCTGGAAAAGCACCTCGAGCTGCGCCGCTACCGCTACCAGAGCGATCTGCAGCGGCGCGAGCTCACGCGGCTGCTGGGCGCCACCGACGCCAACGTGCGCGACCTGATCGGCACGCTGGGCTACTTCAGCCCCACGGTCACGGTGGAGATCAAGGAAACGCCCGAATCCGAAGAGGCCCCGCTGCAGGTCACCGTCAAGGTGGACCCGGGCGAGCCCGCCACCATTGCGCGCAGCCAGGTGCGCTTTGCGGGCGTCAATGCCGACGATCCCGATGGCGCCTCCCAGCGCGCCACCATCGAAGAGGACTGGCCGCTGCAGCCCGGCCAGCGCTTCAGCCAGTCCAGCTGGAGCCAGGCCAAGAGCCAGGGCCTGCGCACGCTGCAGTCGCGCCGCTACCCGCTGGCGCGCATCGACTCCAGCCTGGCCGATATCGACGCCGACACGCATGAGGCCGATGTCAGCGTGGCCTATGCGCCCGGCCCGGCCTACACCTTCGGCCCGCTGCGCATCGAAGGCGCCCAGCGCTACGACCCCGTGGGCACGGCCCGCATCGCACGGCTGCCCGAGGGCGAGGAATACGACCAGACCGCCCTGGTCGACGCCCAGCTGCGCCTGGCCAGCAGCGGCTACTACGACTCCGTCTTCCTCACGCTGGCCAACGTGCCCCAGCAGGGAGAAAGCGCCGCCGAGGATGAGGAGGCCCTCAAGCGCAAGGGCGCCCAGGTCACCACGCCCGTCATCGCCCAGGTGCGCGAGGCCCAGATGCAGAAATGGGTCTTCGGCGTGGGCATGAGCACCGACACCGGCCCGCGCCTGAGCGTGGACCACATCCACAACCGCCTGCCCTGGCTGGGCTGGCGTGCCGTCACGCGCATGCGCTTCGACCGCAAGAACCCGCTGATCTCCACGCAGTGGACCGCCCTGCCCGATGAAACCCTGTGGCGCTGGTTCACCACGGCCAAGGCCGAGCGCGCGCCCTCGGGCGACTTCGATGTCAACAGCCTGCAGCTGCGCGCCGGCCGCACCAAGTCCGAAGACCACATCGACCGCAACTACTACCTGCAGTACGACTACGCCAAGACCCAGGGCGAGGGCGCGCCGCCGTCCAGCTCGTCGGTCACGGCCAACTACGGCTGGACGGGCCGCTACTTCGACAGCACGCTGGCGCCCTCCTCGGGCTTCGGCTTCGCCTGGGAAGTCGGCGCGGGCACCACGCTCACGCCCCAGCGCACGCCGTTCGGCCGCGTCTCGGGCCGCTGGCTCAGCCTGATTCCCATCGGCGAGGTCGATCCCGAGACCAAGCGCCGCAGCCGCCTGGCGCTGCGCGCCTCCGGCGGCGCCCTGCTGGCCCGCAAGGATGCCGACCTGCCCGTCACCCAGCTGTTCATCACCGGCGGCGACAACACCGTGCGCGGCTACGGCTACCAGAGCATCGGTGCACGCACCGACAGCGGCAAGGTCATCGGCGGGCGCTACATGGCCGTGGGCAGCATCGAGTGGCAGCGGCCCATCGTCATCAAGGGCAACACGCAGGACTGGGAGCACGCCGTCTTCCTGGACGCCGGCACCGTGGGCGATGCGCCCGACTCCATGTACATGCGCGTGGGCGTGGGCACCGGCCTGCGCTGGCGCAGCCCCGTGGGCCCCGTGCAGGCCGACATCGCCTGGGGCGCCCAGGAAAAACAGCTGCGCCTGCACCTGCGCCTGGGCTTCAACTTCTGACCATGGTGGATTCCCGCTTGAATACCCCTGCCTCCTCCGCCGCGCCAGATCAAAGCCCCCAGGCGTCCCCTTCCCCGCCGGCGCCCCCGCCCGCGCCCCGCCGCCGCCGCTGGCTGCGCGCCCTGCTCTGGTTCTTCCTGGTCCTGGTCCTGCTGCTGGCCGCCCTGCTGGGCTCCGCCTGGTGGTGGGCCGGCCGCGCCGATTCGCTGGCCTACACCCTGCAGCGCGTGGCCGGCTGGCTGCCCGCAGGCCAGAGCCTGCAGGCCAAGGAAGTCACCGGCACCGTGCGCCAGGGCGGGCGCATCGGCTGGCTGCAATGGCAAAGCCCCACCATGAAGGTGGAGCTGCGCGACGCCACCATCGGCTGGCAATTGCGCCCCCTGCTGTCGCGCACCGTGCGCCTGGGCGAAGTGCGCATCGCCGAGCTGAACATTGCCAGCACGCCCGACCCCGAGGACAAGAAACCCGTCGAGCCGCTGCAGCAGCTCGTGCTGCCCGTGAAGATCGACGTGCCCTTCCATGTGGAACGCATCGTCTGGCAAGGCCCGCCCCAGGCCGAGGTGCTGGGCCTGCAAGGCCACTACGTCTACGACGGCAGCGAGCACCAGCTGGACGTGCGCGACCTGCAATGGGCCGATGGCAACTACCAGGCCAGGCTGCGCCTGCAGGCCCGTGCGCCCATGGCCATCCAGGCCGAGCTGCAGGGCGACCTGCAGGCGCCGGCCCTGGCTTCGGACGACGAGGCCTCCACGGCCAAGGCCCCCAAGCCTGCACCGCTGGCCGTGCAGGCCAAGGCACAGATCGACGGCACCCTGGCCACCGCCGCTGCGCAACTGGGCATCAAGCTCCAGGTTGATGCCAAGCCCGGGACGGTGTCCGAGGAAACGCCTCCCCCTCCCGCCGTACAGAAATCCGCCAGGGCCGATGGCAAGAACGGCAAGGCCAGGGAGCGCAAGGAAGCCGCCCCCGTGTCCGAACCCATGCATGCGGACATCGAGGCCAGCATCCGGCCCTGGCAGCCCCAGCCGCTGCAGACCGCGCGCGCCCAGCTCAGCCAGATCGACATCGCCGCCTTCTGGCCCCAGGGACCGCGCACCCGCATCAGCGGCGAATTGCAGGCCGGGCCGGATGGCAAGGCAGCTGATACAGCCCAGGCACCCGCCACGGAACAGGCATCGGACCAGGCACCAGGCTCGGCCATCGCCACCACCGCCTGGCAGCTGACGACACGCCTGAACAACGCCATGCCCGGCCCCTGGGACCGCCAGCGCCTGCCGCTGGACCAGATCGAGGCCGCGGTGCGCTATGACGGCCAGCAGTGGCTGCTGGAGCAGGCGCAGATCGCCATAGGCTCGGGCAGCATCGACGCCCAGGGCCGCTTCGAGCCCGCCACCAAGGTCTTCGAAGGCCAGGCCAAGGTCCAGCGCCTGGATCCCGCCGCGCTCTACAGCATCCTGGAAGCCGCACCGCTGCAGGGCGAGCTGCGCGCCAGCACCACGGCCGAGCAGCAGGTGGACTTCAGCGTGGACATCCAGGCCGCAGCCGCGCCCGCGGGCGGCAAGCGCCAGCCCCTGCGCATAGAGAAACTCGCCACCAAGGGCCGCTGGGCCCAGCCCGTGCTCTCGCTGGAGAACCTGCAGCTTGATGCGCTGCAGGCGTCGGTGCGCAGCCGCAGCCTGCAGTTCGACACCGAACAGCAAAAACTGCAGACCGTGCTGAAGGCCGAGCTGCCCGGCGCCGAGCTCTCGCTGGACGGCCACATCAGCCCCGCCGCAGGCCAGGGCAGCAGCCAGCTCAAGCTGTCGTCACTCACCGCCCTCACGCAATGGCTGCGCAAGCTGCCCGGCATGAAGGACCCGCTGGCCGGCGCCCTGATCGAAGGCCAGGCCCAGCTGGACGCCAGCTGGCGCGGCGGATGGGGCGCACTGCAAAAGCGCATGAAGGCCGCCGTGGGCGACCCGCTTCCCGCCAGCGGCCTGCAACTGCAGGCCGACCTGCAGGCCGCCAAGCTGCGCTACCTGCCCGCCAACACGCCGCCCGAGCAGGCGCTGGAGCTGCCCGAGCTGCGCCTGGCCCTCAAGGGCTCGCCCGAGCAGGCCAGCCTGACCCTCACCGGCCAGGCGAAGCGTGGCACGCAGACCGCGCAGATCGACACGGCCCTGCAGGCAGGCCTTGCCACGGCGCGCGGTGCCGCGCCCCTGGACTGGCAGGCCAGCATTGACAGGCTGCAGGCACGGCTGAATCCGGGCCAGGACCTGCCCGGCCCCTGGCAGTTGCAACTGGCAGGCAAGCAGCCCGTGCAGATCGCCCAGCGCACCACGGGCCGTACCGTACTGTCCACCACGTTCACGGCGTCGGCCGGCAGCCTGCAGGTCACGCCGCCCACGCTGGCCCAGCGCCGCGCCAATGCCGAGGCGCCGCAGCCCGTGCTGCTGGCCTGGGACGACACCCGCGCCACCCAGGGCGGCGACGGCCGCTGGGCCCTGCGCAGCACCGGCCGCGCCCAGGCCCTGCCGCTGGCCTGGGTCGATGCCCTTTCCATGGCCGAGGAGCCCCCGCTGGCCGCCATGGGCCTGAGCGGCGACCTGAGCTTCAACGCCCGCTGGGACCTGGACACCACCGGCCCCGCGCTCAAGGCCGAACTGCTGGTCGAGCGTGCCGCGGGCGACCTGCGCCTGGCCGTGGAAGACGGCTCGGGCACCACCGTCATCCACACCACCGGCCCGCGCTCCAGCAAGCCCGGCGAAGTGCGCACGCATACCGTGCGCGGCGCCGGCATGCGCGCCCACATCAAGCAAGCCCGCCTGAGCGTGCGTGCCCAGGGCGACGACGTGCAGGCCAAGCTCGATTGGGACAGCGAACGCGCCGGCACCCTGACCGCCCAGCTGGGCACGCGCCTGGCCCAGCAGGACGGCACCTGGACCTGGCCCGAGAAGGCCCCGCTGTCCGGCCAGATCGACGCCCGCATGCCCGACATCGGCATCTGGGCGCTGTTCGCCCCGCCCGGCTGGCGCGTCACCGGCTCGCTGCAGGCCAAGGCCGAGATCAGCGGCGACCGCCAGAACCCGCAGTGGCAGGGCAATCTCTCGGCCGACGGCCTGAGCATCCTGTCCGCGCTGGACGGCATCGACCTGCAAAACGGCGTGCTGCGCGCCCGCCTGCAAGGCAACCGGCTGGACCTGACCGAACTGCGCATGCAGGGCGGGCGCGGCAGCAATGCGCGCATCCTGGGCTACAGCGGCAACCTCACCACGGCCCCGCGCGAAGGCGGCGAACTCACGGGCTCGGGCTTCGTGCGCTGGGACCCGCCCAATGCCGATGGCAGCAACTCCGGCCTGAGCATGGACCTGCGCGCCCAGGCCACCAGGCTGCAGGTGCTGGTGCGCGCAGACCGCCAGGTCAGCATCTCCGGCGGCCTGCAGGCCAAGCTGGAGCAAGGGCAGTTCACGCTGCGCGGCGACCTCACCACCGACCGCGCCACCATCATCCTGCCCGAGGAATCCGCCCCCTCGCTGGACTCCGACGTGGTCGTGCACTCGGCCGCCTCGCGCAAGGCCGAGCAGGAAGCGGCGCGCAAACAGCAGCAGGCCGACCGCAAGGCCCAGGCCCGCGCGGAAACCATCAAGCTGCCCGACATCCTCGTCAAGCTCGACCTGGGCCGCGACTTCGCGCTGCAGGGCTACGGCATCACCACCCGCCTGGAAGGCGCGCTGGAAGTGCAAGGCCCCACCGTGGCGGGCGGCCCGCCGCGCATCACGGGCGAGATCCGCACCGTGCAGGGCCGCTACCGCGCCTGGGGCCAGTCGCTGGACGTGGAGACCGGCCTCATCCGCTTCAACGGCCCCTACGCCAACCCCTCGCTGGACATCCTGGCGCTGCGCCCGAACATCGCCGTGCGCGCAGGCGTGCAGGTGCAGGGCACGGCCAACGCCCCGCGCGTGCGCCTGTACTCCGACCCCGAAATGCCCGATGCCGAAAAGCTCTCCTGGGTGGTCATGGGCCGTGACCCCGCCACGGGCGGCGCCGAAAGCGCCCTGCTCCAGCAGGCCGCGCTGTCCCTGCTCAGCGGCGGGCGCAACAACAGCGGCAAGATCGCCAGCAACCTGGGCCTGGACGAAATCGGCTTCAAGGGACCGGGCGGCGAAGGCTCCACCGGCGCCGCCCTCACCCTGGGCAAGCGCCTGTCCAGCGATCTCTACGTCACCTACGAGCAAAGCCTCTCGGGCGCCATGGGCACGCTGTACATCTTCTACGACCTCTCGCGCCGCCTCACCCTGCGCGGCCAGACCGGGGAAACCAGCGCGCTGGACCTGATCTACACCGTGCGCAAGGACTGACGCACAGCGCCCCGCGTGCCGCCCGCCCCGCGGTGCGCGGGGCGGGTCCGGCGTGGGTTTACAATCGCCGTTTGCTCCTCTCCGTAGTTCAATGGATAGAACGGGCGCCTCCTAAGCGCCAGATACAGGTTCGATTCCTGTCGGAGGGACCACCAAGTTGTTGATTTATAAAGATTTATTTCTTAACCGGGACAACAGTGGGACAAAACCGAGCTGATGGGCTCCCTCTATTTTTATGTCGGAGCCGCGCTGACATGCAGCGGTAGGATTCGACACTCAAACTTAGCAGGCATAGCTGCTAAGCTTGCAGCAACCTCTTGATCCCCCTGCAGCGATCCCAAATTAGCAAGGGAGCATGAATGAAAAATTTAGTTTTCATGTCTAGAGGCAGGGTATATCGGCACATTTGGCTATTGATGCCCTTAATTTAGGAGCTTAATATGTCAGAAGCACAAAAAATACTTGATAAATATTGGGACGGTAAGCTACCAGTTGACGTTTTTGATATTGCAAAAAGGCTAGGGATTAAAGTAAGAAAAAGCTATTTCCTTTCCGAAAGCGGAATGATCGAGATTTCAAATGGAAAAGAAGTTACGATCACCATTAATGACAACGAGCATCCCAACCGCCAAAGATTTACCATTGCTCATGAAATAGGGCATTTCGCTCTAAAACATGTCAATCAAACCAATAAATTGCTTCGTGACGAGAGCTCTAATTTTTCAACTGGTGTTTTCAAGCCAGTCGAAAGAGAGGCAAATCATTTTGCCGCCGAACTTTTGATGCCCGAAAGAATGCTGAATTTTGCTATTGGGGAGCGCGGGTACACTTCAGTATTCTCATTGTCTAGGTTGTTTGGTGTATCTGAGGTCGCCATGAAATGGCGCCTCATTAACTTGGAAATGCTCAATGACTGGTGAAGATTTTTCATCTGGCCAGCTGCCGGACGATGAACGACAAAAAGTAGGACTAGGCCTAATTGAGCATCAACAGTTTCACAACCTTAGACAATCGACTTTTTATTCAATCATTGCACTGTCAGTAATTCTTTTCCTTTCTGCAATAGTTTTTGGAGGGTGTATGATACATATTCTCTCAAAGGCAGAGAATAAAGAATTACACTGGCATGCATCTTTGCTTATAGCAGCGTTCGTCATTCCTCCCACGGTTCTTTTAGTGGGTTTAATGCGAGGTGTTTTTAAACAGCAGAGTAGTGACAAAGATGCCACCACAGGCTTACCTCTTGTGGATTTTTACAAAGAGGTAATGAAGAAAGGGGTAGACGCCCTTACAAAGGGCACAACCCCTAACACCTAACACCTAACACCTAACACCTAAGATAATTCAGTAATCTCGTATCGCCGAGGCCCGTGCGGACAAATTTAGTCCTCACGGGCCTTGTCGCTTCTGGCCTCCCGCGATAGTGATTTCCGCAGGCACCTGGTGAAACCGTCAAAACCCGCGTTTCTCCGTCAAATCCCATCACATGAAATGCCGAACACATCGCTGTGCAGGCCCCGCCGCGCTTGGCACGGGCCCCGGTCGTGGGGGGCCGTCAAAAGCCACACATTTAGAGCGGCTAACACCACTTGGTCAGAAGCCCCCCCGCAGAGCGTTATGCTCGCTGCCCTCATGGCACGACGACCCGTAAGCAAAGAACTGTGGCGACAGCCACAACCTCTCATCCCAGCCTTCGTACCTTCCGCCAAAGGTGGTGCCCGCAAGCTCGCAGTCAGCGATGAAGCCGCTCTCAACGGCATCCTGTTCGTGCTGCAAACAGGCATTCCATGGGAAGACCTTCCCCAATCTCTTGGGTACGGTAGCGGCATGACTTGCTGGCGGCGCCTGCGCGACTGGAATGCCGCTGGTGTGTGGGAACAGTTGCACCAGGCCATGCTGACTCGCTTGCGTGAACATGACCAGATCGATTGGAGCCGAGGCAGCATTGATGGCTCCTCGGTACCAAGCCCCCGGGGGGCCAGGAAACGGGGCCCAACCCGACGGACAGAGGCAAGCTCGGCTCCAAGCGACACATCGTTGTAGATGCCAGAGGCATCCCGCTGGTGATCTTGGTTAGCGGCGCGAACCGGCACGACTCCAAGATGTTCGAGAGGTGCGTGGACGCGATTCCTGCGATTGCAGGCCTGCCAGGACGTCCCCGTAGAAGACCGGCAAAGCTGCACGCCGACAAAGGCTACGACTTCAAGCGATGCCGAGCCCACCTGAGGCAGCGGGGCATCATTGGCCGGATTGCTAGACGAGGCATTGAGAGCAGCGAGCGGCTGCGCAAACACCGGTGGGTGGTGGAGAGGACGCACAGCTGGTTTGCAGGCTTTGGCAAGCTGCGAATCCGCTTTGAAAGACGACTGGATATCCACGAAGCGCTGCTGAAACTGGCCGCGGCAATCATCTGTGCGCGCTTCGTGGATCGGTGGTGTTAGCCACTCTTATTGGGGTCGGCCGGTCAGAGGGCGCCGGCGGGCCAGACGCAGGCAACGCTGATTCTCCTTGAGTAGCTTGCAGCTAGTTCGGCCTGAGCGGGCCAAGCAATGGCTGTCGAAAAGCCATCAATCAGCCTTCGGCGGCTTCCAGAAAGAACCACCCAGCACATAGCTGATTCCCATGAAGGTCACAGCCGTTACCAATGACCAGATGGCACCCACGCCGTATCCCCAAAAGACCCAGGGCTCTTCGTGGTTCACCAGAACCTCGACAGCGCCCAGGGCCATCCCAGCCAAGGCACCGCCGACACCGACGACCACACCAAACCACCAAATAGCGATTGCCAGTCTTGCCACCACAGCCTGCCCCCAATGAAGTTGGGCCAGATGGTACACAAATGCATGTGGACTGAAGGTTGCGAGCGTTGCAAGAGGGAGCCACGCACACACGCTCTCGAAAATATTCTTGAAATACAAAAACCGCCCCGATGGCGGTTTCTGCATATCCTGGTACCTGGACCGGATTACGTGCTGGCAGCCATGGCTTCGTGAACCGCATCCGAATGGCGACTAAGCAACGCCCTCCATTCCCGCCCGCCCGGCCAGCTCCGCCACCCCTCGCACCAGCGCACGCCCAGCGTCCGTCGCCTTGCCGTAATGCGCCAGCAGTGCCTGCACATCGGCGTCGGGCGCATGGGAGCGCAGGGACAGCAGCACGTAGCCGATATCGACACCGGCAAGGTGCAGTTGCTGCAGCGCAGTGGCGTCGGGGACGAGGGCGCCGGACTCGAATTGCTGCAGGACCTGTTTGGCTTGGCCGGCCTTGCGGGCCAGTTCGGCTTCGCTGAGGTTCAGGCGCTGGCGCTCCTGTTGCAGGCGGGCGGCGAGGGTAGGTTCAGGGCGCTCATGCTGGATGGCGTTCGGGTCAAACGAGCGGAGGCCGGTCAGAACAAATGAAATGTCCAGGCCATGCGCAGAAATCCGTGCAAGAAACTCGGCGCTGACGGTTGCCACGTCACGCTCCCAGTCCTGATAAGTGCGCGTTTTGGTGCCGCCCAACTCGGCCATGTCCGCTTGAGACAGGCCAAGACGATCGCGTTCTTGACGAAGGCGCTCACCAAAAATTACACGGATTTCTGCATTCATCTTGTTGACGACCACGGATTTCCGTGTGATAGTCGATATACCTTGTAGACCTTGACTCCAAATACTACCTGACCCCTCAGGCGGCTCCTTTGCTGCGCCTGTACGTTGCACGAAGGAGGTCCATGAAGCACGCTGCCGCAAAACCATCGCGCAAGAAGCTCGCCAAGGCGGACCGCGCGCTGTTCCTGCAGGCCGCTGAAGCACTCAAGCAGGCCGCGATGACCGATGAGACGCACCGGCACAGCGGGGAATCCGACCGCCTGCTGCGCATTGCCAGCGATGTGGCACGCCACGCGGCCAAGCCCGGCTCGACGTGCGATCTGCAGAACACGGCGTTCGATGTGGCCGCCTGCATCAATTCTGCGCGGTTGGTGCCCGGCGATGCGGAGTCCGGCCCACGCACTCGCCTGCTGGCAGAAGCGGCCCAGGCGCTGGCGCAGATATCAGAGACGCCGGTGGACGGGATCGTGTTTCCACGCACCACGCTGCACGAATTGCAAGCCAGGCTGGACACCGGCGCAACGCCATCGCAGTGGCGCGAACTGGCCCGCGAGGCCAATTACGAGGCCCAGCAGTTGGCACAGGCGCTGATGCAGATGGGCCACCGCCAGGATATGGAGACCCATGTCGTGGCGCACGGCATGGCGGCGCGCATTGCGCAGCTGACGGAGATCGTTTTCGTGGCCGCCGCCCTGCATGGCGAGCACCGTGATGGCTGGGGCTCGCCGGTCCTGCGCGACGTGCGCCATATCTTTGAAGGCGGCATGGGCCGCCTGGGATGAGCGGGGCGCGGCTCAGCTCTGGACGACGACGTTCTCCAGCCTCAGCACGGCTTCGCGCACCTCGCCCAGGCGCGTGTCCTGCGCCTGCGAGGCCTGGATGATGGTGTCCATGATGTCGCTGGCATTCACGGCAGCCGCGCGCATCTGCTTCATCATGTCGCCCGATTCATTCACACGCTCGAAGCCCAGTTGCACGCTGGCCGCAGACGCGCCGATGACGGATTTGACCTCCCTGGCGGCCTCGGCGCAGCGCTGGGCCAGGCTGCGCACTTCGCCGGCCACGACACCGAACCCGCGCCCCTGCTCGCCCGCACGCGCGGCTTCGACAGCGGCGTTGAGCGCCAGCAGATTGGTCTGGAAGGCAATGCCATCGATCAGGCCCACCATCTCGCCAATGCGCCGGGAGTTGCTGGAGATGCTGGACATGGCGTCGACCGCACTGTCCAGGGCCACGTCGCCGCGCTGGGCAATGCGCGTCACGTCCCTCGCCTGGGCATGCGCGTCATGCGCCTGGGCAGCGCTGTCGCGCACCAGTTGCTGCAGTTGCTCGAAAGCCGATTGCACCAGGCGCGTGGCCTCGTAGCGCTGCGTGATGTCGGTGGCGTACTTCACCACCTTGAAGGGCTGGCCGGACTGGTTGAGCACGGGGCTGTAGTTGGCCTCGATCCAGACATCGTTGCCCAGGCGCCCTATGCGCCGGAACTGGCCCCGGTAGTGCTTGCCCTGCGACAGGTGCGCCCAGAAGGCCGCGTACTCGGCCGAGCTGCGCTCCTGCGGGGCCACGAACATGCTGTGGTGCCGGCCGACCAGCTCGTCTTCGGACGCATAGCCCATGGCCTGCAGAAAATTGCGGTTGCAGCGCAGGATGCTGCCGTCCAGGCCGAACTCGATCACGGCCTGGGCCCTGCCTACCGCCGCCAGCTGGCTGCTGGCTTCGGCGTCGCGCAGCACTTCGGCCGAGATATCCATGGCGTACTTGACGACCCGCAGCACCTGTCCACGGCTGTCGAGCACGGGGCTGTAGTTGGCCTGCAGCCAGACCTCCCGCCCCTGGCGGTCGATGCGCCGGCACCGGCCCACAAAGGCTTGCCCGCGCGCAAGCCGTGCCCAGAAGTCCCGATAGTCCCGAGCCTGCGCATCCGCCGGGTCCAGGAAGATGCGGTGGTGCTGCCCGCGCAGCTCGTCCAGCTCATAGCCCATGAGGTCCAGAAACTGCGCGTTGGCAAAGAGGATGTGGCCCTGGGGATCGAGCTCGATGACGGCCTGGGTGCTGTACAAGGCCTTCAGTTGGGAGCTTGGGGAATCGGAACGCAGGCCGAGCCTGGACAGGATGGAGCGGATGCCGCGCATGGGAGCCCTTGTTATTCAGCGCTGAATGGGTGATTTGCGCCCGACAATGGGCTGGTCTGGCAACGATTGTATCTGTTTGCTATTTTCTGCGTCCTTCGCATTGACGTGCACTTTCTGTCAGAAGACGCCTACAGAAATAAAAAAACTCCTCTTCAATTCACAATTGTTTGCATTTTCTCAAGGCATCCAATTCCCTTTTCTGGCCCAAGTCTTTCAAGCAGCAAGAAACACATGTAACTAATTGATATAGAGTTCGCAGCATTCCGTCGCCTGGCGGCGTCCTCTGTCTTGTGTGCTTGAAAAATGTCTTGTGGCGTTCGGGTGATCGATTTGACTTCCAGCCTGGGCGGCCGCGCCCTGGCCAAGCTGGGCGTGGCCTACGCCCCCGGCAAGCCACGGGTTGCCGTGAGGCTGGCGGACTCGGAAAGCGCCCCTGTCATCGACTGGGGCGGACCGCCGGGGCGGGATGAGCCGCTGTGCGAGCCCTCGGCGCCGAGCGCCCTGGTGCTGCTGATCGGCCCCGGCGCCGTGCATCAGGCCAGGGAGTTGTTTCAAAGAGCATTGAATGAGGCCGTGCGTTGCGTACGCATTTTTCTGATGCCAAGCGCCATCATGGAAGAAATAGCGCTCAAGCAAATGCTGATGCCGCACCATGAATCCATTCAGCTTTACCGATTACCGGACAGCAGTTCAGAAACACTTTGGTTTGTTTTGATCGAAGAGCTGCAGAAGCTCTTAGCCCGATTTTCATCCGGTGGCAACACCGATTTCAGAAAAAGAGAAGTTTCAATGTCAAGCAATCTATCCCAATCCATGCAATCCATTATTTCCATCGAAGGCGCCATGGCAGCGGCCCTGGTGGACCATCAAAGCGGGATGTGCCTGGCCCAGGCGGGCAGCGGCGTGGATCTGGAGCTTGCTGCGGCAGGCAATACCCAGGTGGTGCGGGCCAAGCTCAAGACCATGGAGTCGCTGGGACTGCGCAAGGGCATCGAAGATATTCTGATCACCCTGGGCGACCAATACCATTTGATCCGCCTCATCCCCAACAGCCCCGGGCTGTTTCTCTACCTGGTGCTGGACAAGGCCCGTGGCAACCTCGCCTTGGCCCGCTACAAGCTGACGGATATCGAGCGGTCGCTGAAGGTGTGATCCTGGGACTGCGGGGCTTGGGCCGAGGCATGGCCGGCCCGGCCATCCGGCTGCCCACTCGGCTACCATCGGTGCCCCAATCCCCATGCAGTTTCCCCGAAAGGCCCTCATGCTGCTGTACGCCGATTCGCAATTCGCCTCTCCCTATGCCATGTCCGTATTCGTTGCGCTGAAGGTCAAGGGGATTGACTTCGAGTTGCGCACGCTGGACCTTTCGGCGGGACAGAACACCGGGGCGGACTATGTGGCCGCGTCGCTGACGGCACGGGTTCCCACGCTGGTGGATGGTGAGTTCAGCCTGTCGGAGTCTTCGGCGATTTGCGAGTACCTGCAGGACCGCTTTGGCGGCGCCCCGCTCTACCCCCAGGATGCGCAGGCGCGTGCCCGTGTACGCCAGGTCCAGGCCTGGCTGCGCAGCGATCTGATGGCCTTGCGCTCGGAGCGCAGCACCGAAGTGGTGTTCTACCGCCCCACGCCCACGCCGCTGTCGGATGCGGGCCAGGCTGCGGCGCGCAAGCTGTTTTCGGTGGCCGGTGCCTTCATCCGCTCGGAAGATGACCACATCGCCGGCCCGTGGTCGATTGCCGATGTGGATCTGGCGCTGATGCTCAACCGCCTGGTGCTCAACGGCGATGCCGTGCCTGCGCCGCTGGCCGCCTATGCGCGCCGGCAGTGGCAACACCCCGCCGTCCAGCAGTGGCTGGCCCTGCCCCGCCCGCCCCTGGCAGGCTGATCCGAACGGATACGGCAGGCCATGGACAGCCTTCTCTACATGGGCGTGCGGATCACGCCCGCATCACTGCCCAGCGATGCCTCGCCAGGCGCCTGGCTGCCGCGCGCCACCTTGCTGGAGGTGGCCAGCGGCAAGGCCCTGGAGGCCGTCACCGATGACCAGCCCTGCGATACGCAGCCAGAGGCCGATGCCCGCGCGCTGCGGCTGGGCAAGCGCCATGTGATGAAGGTGCTGCATCAAGGCTGAGGCGCCAGGGTGCTGGCGCCTGCCCGCGCCCCTCAATCCATCTTCACGGCCACCAGCTTCCACCCCATCAGGCCTTCGCGCCTGAAGATGAAGCCGCCCGGCTCGCCGCGCGGGTGCACGAAGACCTTGGACCAGCCCTGGTACTCCACGGAGTAGTCCTTGCGCGGCGGCCCGCCCTGGGTGTCCACGCCCACGCCTGCGGCGGCCACGTCCGTGGGTTTGCCGGGCTTGCCTTTTTCCAGCATGAGCATGACGCCGTCGGGCGAGACCAGCGCCTCGGTGAACTGGCTGACCAGGCCCTGGGCCAGTTGCTGGCCAAAGCCGGCCAGGGGGTTGGAGGCGCTGTCGCCCGAGCCGCCCATCTGGGACTGCAGCCTGGCCATCATCTGGCCCTTGATGCTTTCGCGCAGCGCGGGGAAGTCCACGTAGCCGGACAGGGCCTGGGCGTCGCGGCGCTCCACGGCCTTGCCGATCTGGTGCAGGGCGATGTAGGGCGATGCGTAGAGCAGTCCGGCCGCAGCCACGCAGAGGGCGGCCAGCGCGCGGGCAAGGGTTTTGGGTTTCATGGATCTCTTTCGTGAAGGCAGGCCAGGGGCCTCGCGCAAGCGCGGATGAACGCGTATGCACAGCGCATAAAGGCGGATTCTAGGCGGGCCGTTCGGCGCCGCAGCCACTGCCAGGGCCGTTGCCGCCTGTATTTTTCATAGCGAAACAATAGCGAAGCAATACGCAGAGAGCCCCTATCAGGCCAAGGCCAATGCCTGAAAAACTGGTATTGCCTGGCCCATTCGATTCATACTATAGTTTGTAACAAATAGTTTACAAACCAATACAACATGGATCGCCATTGGCCACGCAGGCCATCGGCAAGCCAGCATCGCCGTTTCCGGATGCCTGTGAGCATTTGTGCAGACCGGGCATTTCCCGTTAATGAAATCTCATTTTCATTACCGAGTTCGTTGTGAGAGATACGAGTCATCACGGGGCGGCCTGACAACGCAAGTACCCACCAACCATCCGCAATGCATGCAAAGGACGCAGTATGAATAATTTCAAGTTATCGACTCGCCTGACCGCCTTGATTGGTTTTCTCTCACTGCTCATGATCGTGATCGGCGCTTTTGGGCTATATGGAATCAGCGAGTCCAACCGCCGATTCAAGGTGGTCTATGAAGAGCGCCTGGTCGCACTGGGCGATCTGCTGGAAGTGCAGCGCCTGCTGCTGCGCAACCGCCATGCGGTCTCGGGCGCCATTGCCGTGCACCTGCCCGAATACACGCAGCAAAAGCAGCAGGAGATACAGATCAACATCAACGACGTGAACAAGGCCTGGGCCTCGTTCCGCCAGACCCGGATGACCGAGGAAGAGGAGCAGCTGGCCGACCGCTTCGAGGCCGTGCGCGCGCTGTTCCTGCAGGGCTTTCTGAAGCCGGCCCAGCAGGCGCTGCAGTCCGGCGACCTGGAGCTGGCCCGGCAGCTGCTGATCGACAAGGACGAGGCCCTGTACGCGCCGCTGCGTGATGTGATCGTGCAGCTGACCGCGCTGCAGACCCGCGTCGCCAAGGAGGAATACGACGCCGCGCAGTCGCTCTACCAGGTGATCTTTGCGGTGGCCGTGGGCTCCATCATCGCGGGCGTGCTGCTCGGGGTGCTGCTGGGCTGGTCCATCATCCGCAACATGGCGCGGTCGCTGCGCCTGGCCATCCATACGGCCGATGCCGTGGCGGCGGGCGACCTGACACGGCACATCGATGTGCGCGGCAAGGACGAGGTGTCCATGCTGCTGCGCGCGCTGCAGACCATGCAGGAGGGGCTGCGTGGCGTGGTGCGCCAGGTGCACCAGGGATCGGTCAGCGTGGCAGCTGCCAGCGGGCAGATCGCGCAGGCCAACCAGGACCTGTCCTCACGCACGGAAAGCCAGGCCAGCGCCCTGCAGCAGACGGCCGCCTCCATGGAGCAGCTCAGCTCCACCGTGCGCCAGAACGCCGACAACGCGCAGATGGCCAACCAGCTGGCGCTGGGTGCCTCCACCGTGGCCGAGCAGGGCGGCGAGGTCGTGCGGCAGGTGGTGGACACCATGCGCGGCATCAGTGATTCCAGCCGGCAGATCGCCGACATCATCAATGTGATCGACGGCATTGCCTTCCAGACCAATATCCTGGCGCTGAACGCGGCCGTGGAAGCCGCGCGTGCGGGCGAACAGGGCCGGGGCTTTGCCGTGGTGGCCACCGAGGTGCGCGGCCTGGCCAGCCGCAGTGCCGAGGCCGCCAAGCAGATCAAGCAACTGATCACCGACAGCGCCAGCCGCGTGCACAACGGCAGCGCGCTGGCCGACCAGGCCGGCACGACCATGGCCGAGGTGGTGGACGCCATACGCCGCGTGACGGATCTGATGGGCGAGATCAGCGCCGCCAGTTCCGAGCAAAGCTCGGGCGTGGCCCAGATCGGCCAGGCGGTCACGCAGATGGACCAGGCCACGCAGCAGAACTCGGCACTGGTGGAGGAGATGGCCGCCGCCGCCTCCAGCCTGCGCGGCCAGGCCGGCGACCTGGTGCGCACGGTGGGCGCCTTCAAGCTGGAGGCGGCAAGCGGCCATCAGCATGCCGCCGTGGAGCTGCAGCGCAGGCAGCCCATGCTGGCAGCAGGCTGAGGCGGAAAGAAAAAAGAGCGCGCGCGAGAAGCAGCGAGACAGGCCGGAGCAAGGCAGCAACAGGTCTTGGCCGCCGGGCCAGGCCTGCGGCTGGCTCAATGCAGCGCGGTGCCCCTGGCTTCGCGGCTGCGCGCCATCTTGACGCGGTACATGGCCGCATCGGCCTTTTGCAGCGCGTCGTCGGCGTCAATGGAGTCCGGCCGCAGGCAGACCACGCCCACGCTGGCGCCGCCGTAGTCCAGCGTCTTGCCATCGGACAGATCGACCTGGAAGGCCGAGGCATCCGACAGGCGCTGCTGCAGTTCACGCGCCACGGCATCGGCCTCGCTGCCGAACAAGGGCCCCACGCCGATGAAGACGAACTCGTCCCCGCCAAAGCGCGCCAGCATGTCGGCGCTGCGCAGGTGGGCGGACAGGCGTTCGCCCATGGCACGCAGCAGCGCGTCGCCGGCCTCGTGGCCGTACTCGTCGTTGACGTTCTTGAAGCGGTCCAGGTCGATGAAGCCCACCACCACGCATTCCTGGCTGCGGGCGCACCGGGCGATGAGCCGGCCCAGCTCGTCGGTGAGGCAGCGCCGGTTGGGCAGGCCGGTCAGCGGGTCCAGCAAGGCCAGCGCCGCCAGCTCCCGGTTGGTCCGGTTCAGGCTGGCGATGAGCTGCTCGCGCTCCACGCGCTCGGCAATCAGGTTGGCGAACAGGCGCAGCATGCCTTCGGCCTCGCTGCTCAGGGCCTGCGAGGACTTGCTGGCCGCGCACAGCGTGCCGTAGAGCTGGCCATCCGAAAAACGCACGGGCGCGCTGGCGTAGGTGCGTATGCCCAGTTCACGCGCGGCCTCGGAGTCTCCCCAGCAGTCGCCCACATCGGGCGTGTACATGCGGCCCTCATCCAGGGCGCGCTTGCACAGCGTGTCGCCCCAGGGAACGACCAGGCCCTCGGGAATCTGCATCTCGCTCGCGTTACGTGCGTAGAGCACGCGCTGCTGGCCCTGTTCTTCGTTGATGGTGGTGAGATAGGTGGACTCCAGATGCGTGCTCTCTTCGAGCATTTGCAGCAGGGGCCGCGTCAACTCTTCCAACGAATGCGCCTGGGTCACGGACTGGGACAGGCGCTGGACAAGGGACTCCATGAAATACCTCTCGAAATAACTACGGATGCAGACTGCCCGCGCGCCTGATGAGGGAATGGGAAGGCAGGCGGGCCGGCACCAATTTGGGGATTGTGACCCGGCCGGACGCAAGCGGGAAGCATTCCCGCCGCGCGCTACACGCTGATACGTCTGCGCGCCACGGCCGATGTCAGCGGCCCGACACGGGCGGCCACAGCACCTGCACGCGCAGGCCGCCCAGCGTGGGCGAGCGGTCCAGCAGCAAGCGAGCACCGTGGCGCTCGGCAATGGTCTGCACGATGGCCAGGCCCAGGCCGCTGCCCTGCGCCTGCTGGCCCGCAGAAGCCGCTGAAGCCGCAGAGGGTCCACGCACAAAGCGCCGCAGCACCAGTTCGCGCTCGCTTTCGGCAATGCCGGGGCCCGAGTCCTCGACCACCAGCGCGCGGCCCTGTGCATCGCTGCGCCAGCCGACATCGACGCGGCCGCCTTGCGGAACGTACTTGACGGCGTTGTCCAGCAGGTTGCGCACCAGCATCTGCAAGGACTGTGCGTCGCCCGCCACGGCAAAGGACTGCCGCAGTTGCGGGGACTCGCTCAGGCCCATGTCCAGGCCGTGCTGCTGGGCCGCCACGGCCTGGTCCGCCAGGGCCTGCTCCACCACCTCGCGCAGGTCCACGTCGGCAGGTGCGGCCGCGGCAGCGCCGTGCTGGCCCTGCATGCCTTGCAGGCCTGGGGCCGTGCCTTGTACCGTGCCTTGGGCTTCCTGCCGCGCCAATGTCAACAATTGTTCGACGAGCCGTGTCGCCCGGTCTATGCCGGCCGAAAGACGCTGCACGGCCTCGTCATGCGCGGCCGCATCGGGCGCGCGCTGCAAGGCCACCAGTTGCAGCTTGAGCGCGGCCAGCGGAGAGCGCAGCTCGTGTGCGGCGTCCGCCACGAAGTGCTGCTGCGCCTCGAAGGCCTGGCCCACGCGCTGCAGCAGCGCATTGAGCTCGGCCACCAGGGGCCGCACCTCGTCGGGCAGGCCCTCGGCAGGCACGGGCGCAAGGTCCTGCGGGCGGCGCGTGGCCAGTTCGCGGCGCACGCGCTGCACGGGCGCCAGCGAACTGCGCACCACCCACCACACGGCCAGCGCCAGCACGGGCGCCAGCAGGGCAATGGGCAGCAGGCTTTGCCAGGCGGCATCGCGCGCCAGGGTGCGGCGCACGCGCATGTCCTGCGCCACCTGGATCACCTGCGAGCGCGTCTGCAGCGAGAACACGCGGTACACCGTGCCGCGCGCAGGCACGTCGGCAAAGCCCAGCACGGCCATCTGCGGCAGCGCGGCGCCCAGGGCGGATTCAAAAATGCGCAGGCCTTCGTTGGTCCAGACCTGGACGATGAATTCGTGGTTCTCATCCTCGGGCGGCGTGCCCTGGGGCCTGCCGCGCGCATCCACCGGCAGGCCGGCGCGCAGCGCAAAGGCGGTCTGCTGCATCTGGTAATCGAACAGGGTGTCGGTCTGCAGCAGCGCATTGCGGTAGGCCAGCAGGCCCTGCAGCAGCGCGGTGAGCACGATGGCCGCGCCCAGGAACATGAGCAGCCGCGTGCCCAGTGCGCCGGGCAGGCGGCTGCGCGCCCGGGCGATAAGGGAGGAAACAAGGGAGGAAGCCGGCGCCGTCATGGCTTGGGCACCATGTAGCCCACGCCGCGCACATTGAGGATCAGCCCCGCGCCCAGCTTCTTGCGCAGGCCGTGGATGTAGACCTCGATGGCGTTGCTGCTGACCTCGTCGCCCCAGCCGTAGAGCTTGTCCTCGATCTGCTGGCGCGACAGCGTGCTGCCCGGGCGCGCCAGCAGCGTCTCCAGCACCGCCCATTCGCGGCCGGAGAGCACCACGTCGCGGCCATCGACGCTGGCCTCGCGCGTGGCGGGGTTCAGCCGCACGCCCTCGCGCTCGTACAGCGGGTCGGACCCGCCAGAGGCACGCCGCGCCAGCGCGCGCAGCCGCGCGAGCAGCTCGTCCAGGTCATAGGGTTTGACCACGTAGTCATCGGCCCCCGCATCCAGCCCGGCAATGCGGTCGCGCACGGCATCGCGCGCCGTGGCCACCAGCACCGGCGTGCGGTCGCGGCGCCCGCGCAGATGGCGCAGCACCTGCAATCCGTCCTGCCCGGGCAGGCCCAGGTCCAGCAGCACCATGTCATAGCCATGGCCGCCGCCCGGGCCGGGGCACAGGGCCGCATCGGCCTGCAGGCCGTCACGGACCCAGTCCACCGCATGGCCCTCGCCGCGCAGCAGGGTCTGCACGGCCTCGCCGATCATGGCGTCATCTTCGACAAGCAGTAAGCGCATGGTTGAAGAATAGCTCCCTGGAAGGCTGGCTCAGTTCTGAGGCACATGCCGCCCGAAACTGGCGCGCTCAAACGTCAGGGACAGCGAGCAAGGGCCGCCCCGCCGCGAGGCTGTCGTCCCCCTCCTTCGCGAAGCGATTAGAGAGGGGGAAGGCGCGCAGCGACTCAGGGGGTGAGCGGCGGCTACACCGCCGCTTCAATCTTCGGCATGGCCATCCGGGCCTTGGTCAGCGCCATGCCCAGGTTGGCCGTGCGGCGGCAGACGAAGACGGCCACGTAGTCGGGCATGAGCTTGCCGCGCAGGAAGACGTGGATGAGGTTGTCGCTGTTGACGATGAGCTCCTGGAAGTAGTGGTGGCCGTCGTCCTTGAGGCCGCGCGACTTCTTGAACAGGCTCTCGATCATCGAGACATTGGGGCCGTTGAACAGGTCAGCCGTGGCAGCGGCCACCAGGTCGATGACTTCGCGCGGATGCGAGTCCACCGTGCGGATGGCCAGCAGCATGCCGGAGGCGGCATCCACGTAGCCGATGGCCAGGCACTCGGGCACGGACCCGGCCACCTCGCTCAAAACGTTATCCAGGCTCATTGCAGCTTTCCTTTTTTTGTGAATGGATGTGATCGGTCAGCCCATCTTCAGCAGCAGTGCCACTTCGTACGCGTAGAGCAGGTCCTCCTGGGCCTGGGACTGCACGTACTGGGCGTCGATGAGGCGCACGCGGCGCAGCGCCTCGTCGGCGGTGAGGCCCTCGCGCACCAGCCATGCGGCCAGCACCGTGCCCGTGCGGCCCAGGCCGGCCAGGCAGTGCACGGCCAGCACCTCGCCCGCGCGCAGCATGGCCGACATGCGCGCCAGCAGCATCTGGATCTGGGCCACCGTGGGTGATTCGTGGTCGCGCACCGGCAGGTGCAGGTTGCGCAGGCCGTGCCGCTGCAGCGGCTCTTGCGGCAGGTCGTTTTCGGTCAGCGTGATCAACACGGTGACACCGCAGCCGCGCAGGGCCTTCAGGTCAAAGTCCATGGACTGCACCACGCCGGGCTGCGGCGCACCGGCCAGCCGTCCCGGCACCAGCCAGGCAAAACCGTTGGGGCCACGGCTGGCGGGCACGGCCTGCGGGTCGGCGGCCAGCGGCTGCCAGTCCACCAGCACGGCGGGATTGACGGCGCGCGGCCGGGGAGCGGGTGTCGGTGCGGGTACCGGCGCAGGCATGGATGCAGGCACGGGTGCAGGCTCAGGTGCAGGCTCAGGTGCAGGCATGGGCTCGGATGCAGGCTCGGTGGCCACTGCATCCGACAGAAACTCGGAGATCGCGGCCACGGCCGCTGCAGGCAGCGGAGGAGGCAGGGGCACGCCCTCCTCCAGGTCTTCGGCCCGCGCATCGGGAGAGGCCACGGCACAGCTGCCGGTGCGCAGGAACTGCTGGCCCGCCAGCGACAGCGGTGCACGCTGAAAGGCTTCCATGGATTGCGCCTCGGCGATGCGGCCACCGGCCAGCAGCAGCATGTCCTGCGCCACGGCCTGTGCGTGCTGCTGCTGGTGCGTGCTCATCAGCACGGCGGTGCGCTGACCCACCTGGCGCAGCAGTTCCAGCAGCACGAAGGCCTCGTAGCCCTCCAGCTCGGCGGTGGGCTCGTCCACCATCAGCAGCGCCGGCTCGGCCAGCGCCTCGCGCAGGATGGCCACGGCCCGCTGCTGCACGGGGGACAGCTGCAGCGCCGGCTGGTCGAACATCAGCGCAAGCTCGGGGAAGCCAAAGGCCTGCACCTGGGCGCGGCACCAGTCGCGCAGTTCATGCGGCACCAGCTTGAGACGGGGGCGCGCCAGCTCCACGATGGCATCGAAGGTGCTGGCCATCATCAGCCTGGCCTGCTGCTGCACCAGGCGCGGCGCCTGCAGGCCGCTGCGCCATGGCTGGCCCGCATAGCGCGTGCTGCCCCAGCGGCGAAAACGCGGGTTGGCGGCATTGAGATCGGCCAGCGTGCGCAGCAGGGTGGATTTGCCCGATCCCGAAGGCCCCAGCAAAACGGTGACGCCCCGGGCGGGCAGTGCGAAGTCCACCTCAGCCAGGATGACGCGCGCACCGAACGATGCGCCCAAACCCGCCACCTGCAAGCTGTAGTCCTGATTCAAAGCCGTGCCTTTCCTGTGATGCGTTGCGCCCCCAGGGGCCGTATTCCGTGAATCAAGACGGTCAGCGCACGCCTCGATGGGCCGGCAGTCTAAGCGGTTTCCCTTACATCAATCCGTCACAAAAAGAAACATTACTAACGCAAACGGGCGTCATTTCACACGATACAACCATCACATTGGCGTACCGCTCCTTGGACCGCTGGCATTTTTCTCTGGGTTTTCCCAAAGCGATAGCCCCGGCGCATTCACGCCGGGGCCGTGCGATCAATCAAGTGTGTGGATACTTCTGGTCCCTTACCTCCTTTCACTTACCCGAGACGTACGGGGACAAAGATCCTGTTGCCATCGCGCCAGATCAGCACGGCCACGGTCTTGCCGGCCTTGGCCATGGCGGCGCGCACGGCCTCGATATCACCGGCAGGCGAGCCGTTGATGGACAGCAGCACATCGCCCTGGGTGATGCCGGCCTCGGCCGCCGGGCCTGCGGCGTCGGCCACGACCAGGCCGTCCTTCACGCCGATCTGCTGCTTTTCCTCGGGCTGCAGCGGGCGCAGGGCCAGGCCCAGCTTTCCCTTGCCGGCGTCGGGCTTGTCCTTGGCCACCTTGGCGGCCTTGTCGCTGGCATCGCCCAGCACGGCGCTGAGCGTGCGGGCCTCGCCGTTGCGCCATATCTCCAGCGTGACCTTCTGGCCCGGCAGCGCCTGGCCCACAAAGGCCGGCAGATCGCCCGAGCCCACGATGGGCTGGCCATCGATCTTGCGCACCACGTCACCGGGCTCCAGGCCTGCCTGGGCGGCGGGGCCGCTCTTGTCTACGCTGGACACCAGGGCGCCTTCGGGACGGTCGAGCTTGAAGGAGTCGGCAAAGGCCTGGTTCACCTCCTGCACGGCCACGCCCAGCCGCGCATGCTGCACCTTGCCCGTGGCCACGATCTGCTGCTGCACGCGCGTGGCCACCTCGATGGGAATGGCGAAGGACACGCCCTGGTAGCCGCCCGAGCGCGAGTAGATCTGGCTGTTGATGCCCACCACCTCGCCGCGCGCATTGAACAGCGGGCCGCCCGAGTTGCCGGGGTTGATGGCCACGTCGGTCTGCAGGAAGGGCACGAAGGAGTCGTCAGGCAGGGTGCGGCCCTTGGCGCTGACCACGCCGGCCGTCACGCTGCTCTCGAAACCGAAGGGCGAGCCGATGGCCAGCACCCAGTCGCCCACGCGCAGATCGGCCGTCTTGCCCAGCGATACGGTGGGCAGGTTCTTCGCCTCGATGCGCAGCACGGCCACGTCGGTCTTGGGATCGGCGCCCAGCACCTTGGCGCTGAACTCGCGCCGGTCGGTCAGCTTGACGGTCACTTCCTTGGCGCCGCGCACCACGTGGGCGTTGGTCAGGATCAGGCCGTCGCTGGAGACGATGAAGCCCGAGCCTTCGCCGCGCGTGGGCACATCGCGCTGGGGCTGGCCCTGGCCCATGCCCGGCATGCCGGGCACGCCGAAGCGGCGGAAGAATTCAAAGAACGGATCGTTGGGGTCCATGCCCTGCAGGCCCTGACCTTGGCCTTGGCCCTGCCGTGCAGCGGCCTCGTCGCCATCCTCGCCCATGGCACGCGAGCTGCCGACCACGCTGATGTTGACCACGGCCGCGCCGTTGCGCGCCGTGATGTCGGCAAAGTTGGGCGCCACCACGGCGGCGGCGGGAGAAGCTGGAGAAGCGGTAGAAGCCGGCTGTGCTGCAGGCGCAAACAGCGACGTGGCGGCACGCGCATCGCCATGCACCACACCAACCAGACCGGCGCCCGTGGCGCCCAGGGCGCCGATGGCACCTGCGGCCACCAGGGCCAGCACCAGACGGCGGGGAGTGGACAGAATCTTGTTCATCGCATACCTTTCCTCAAAAGCAGCGTTCCTTGCTGCGTTGAGGAGAAGTCTGAAGGGGCAGACTTAGGCGAGGCTTAGAACCCTCGCCGTGCATCTCAGATCAGCGCCAGCACCTTCTCCGGCGGGCGGCACAGCGCCGCGCCCTTGGGCGTGACGACGATGGGGCGGTTGAGCAGCACGGGGTGCTCGGCCACGGCGGCGATGAGCTGCGCATCGCTGACGGATGCATCGCCCAGGCCCAGCTCGGTGTAGACGGCTTCCTTGCTGCGCAGCAGCTCGCGCACGGGCACGCCCAGCCGCCGGACCAGGGCCTGCAGTTGCGCAGCGTCCAGGGGCTGGGCGATGTAGTCGACGATGGTCGGCTCCACGCCGTTGTCGCGCAGCAGGGCCAGCGCGCCGCGCGAGTTGCTGCAGCGGTTGTTGTGGTAGATGGTGATGTCGGTGCGGGGTGCGGTGGTGTTCATGGGCCGCAGTGTAGGCCCATGAAAATGCGCATCAGGCCACGGCTTCCTCGGGATGGGCATCGACCTCGCGGCCGGGCAGCAGCAGGTTCAGTCCCACCGCGACCAGGGCGCCGACGGTGATGCCCGAGCCGAAGACTTCGCGCACGAAGGCAGGCATGCGGGACAGCAGGTCCGGGCGCACCGTGACCGCCAGGCCGCAGCCCAGCGAGACCGCGATGATCAGGCTGGCGCGCCGCGAGTGCTCGGCGCCGCTGAGCATGCGGATGCCGGCCGAAATGATCATGGCAAACATCATCAGCCCCGCGCCGCCGAGCACGGGCTGCGGAATCGTCACCACCAGTGCGCCCAGCACAGGAAAGAGTCCGGCCAGCAGCAGCATGACGCCCGTCAGCATGACCACGTGGCGGCTGGCCACGCCGGTCAGCGAGACCACGCCCACGTTCTGGGCGAAGGTGGACAGCGGAGGGCTGGACATCACGGCGGCAAAGGCCGAGCCCACGCCATCGCACAGCATGCCGCTGGACAGGCGCTTGCCGTCGATGCGCGTCTGCGTGGCCGCGCCCAGGGCCATGAAGGTGCCCGTGGTCTCGACGATGGTCACCAGAAAGGCGATGGACATGGCGACGATGCCGGCCACCGGGAACGTCATGCCGAAGGTCAGCGGCTGCGGGATGGCGAAGACCGCGGCCTCGCTCACCTGGGTGAAGTCGATCAGGCCCAGCGCCAGGCACAGCACATAGCCGCAGGCGATGCCCAGCACCACGGCCGAGGCAGAGACGATGCCCCTGCCCCACTGCACGAAGCCGATCACCAGCACCAGCACGAAGCCGGCGATGGCCAAGTGGCCGATCGCGCCGTAGTCGCTGCGGCCCACGCCGCCCGCAGCCCAGTCCACGGCGACGGGGGTCAGCGACAGGCCGATCATGGTCACGACCACGCTGGTCACGGTGTGCGGAAAGAAGCGGCGGATCACGGGCATGAAGTAGCTGCCCACGATCATCACCAGCGACCCTACCAGCGAGGAGCCCAGGATGCCGGCCACGCCATGCTCCAGCCCCACGCTGATGCCCGCGCCCACGAAGGCGAAGCTTGTGCCCATGACGCAGGGCAGCCGTATGCCCACGGGCCCCACCCCCCTACACTGGACGATGGTGACCACGCCCGAGCCCAGCAGCGCTGCATTCACCAGCGCCACGATCTGGTCGGCCGGCAGCTTGAGCGCCCCGCCGAAGACCAGGGGCACGGCGATGATGCCGCCCAGCGCCGCCAGCAGGTGCTGCAGCGACAGAAGCACCGTGGTGATGAGCATTGGCGGTCGGTCTTCCACCTTGTAAAGCAGTTGTTCCATTGTCTTGTCTCCTTGTGTCCTGGCCGTTGGCCTCTTCAGAGGCGCTTGTATGTATGTCGGGGCAGTGGTGCCGGAAAAGGGTGGGGGTCCTGAAAGTGCTGTCCGGGTCTTCGAGCCTCCTGGAGGTGCTTCGGGGAAATGGCGCAGGACGGCACGCCGGCACCCGCGATGGCCTGGGTGCCGGCGTGCCGCGCTGCAGGGTTATGTCAGTGGCCCGCTGCGCGCTCGAACAGCGTGCGGGCCAGCTCGCGGTGGCGTGTCAGCACGCGCGGCAGGTCGGCCGTGAGCAGGTGGCCGTCGCGGACCACGACGCGGCCATTGATGACGCTGGTGGACACGTCGGTGGGCGTGCAGAACACCAGCGCGGCCACGGGGTCATGGCCTGCGCCCGCGTAGCCCACGCCCGACATGTCGAAGGCCACGAAGTCGGCCGACATGCCCGGCGCCAGCGCGCCGATGTCGTCGCGCCCCAGCACGCGCGCGCCGCCCAGCGTGGCGATCTCCAGCGCCTCGCGCGCGCCCATGGCGGCAGGGCCGTGGCCCACGCGCTGCAGCAGCAGGGCCTGGCGCGCCTCGCCCAGCATGTGGGCGCCGTCGTTGGAGGCGCTGCCGTCCACGCCCAGGCCCACGGACACGCCCGCATCGCGCATGGTGCGCACGGGCGCAATGCCCGAGGCCAGGCGCATGTTGGAGCACGGGCAATGCGCCACGCCCGTGCCCGTGCGCGCGAACAGCGCAATGCCCTCGGCATCGAGCTTGACGCAGTGGGCATGCCAGACATCGGGGCCGACCCAGCCCAGGCTTTCGGCGTACTGCGCGGGGGTGAGGCCGAATTTCTCGCGCGAGAAGGCGACGTCGTTGTCGTTCTCGGCCAGGTGGGTGTGCAGCGACACGCCGTGCGCACGCGCCAGCACGGCGGACTCGCGCATCAGCTCGCGCGTCACCGAAAACGGCGAGCACGGCGCCAGCACCACGCGCAGCATGGAGTGGCGTGCGCTGTCGTGGTACTGCTGGATCAGGCGCAGGCTGTCGCGCAGGATGGCTTCCTCTTCTTCCACCACCGCGTCGGGCGGCAGGCCGCCCTTGCTGCGGCCCAGGCTCATGGAGCCGCGCGCCGCATGAAAGCGCATGCCCATCTGCTGCGCCGCGGCGATGGAGTCATCCAGCCGAGCGCCATTCGGATACAGGTACAGGTGGTCGCTGGTGGTGGTGCAGCCCGACAGCATCAGCTCGGCCATGGCGGTCTGGGTGGAGACGTGGATCATCTCCGGCGTGAGGTGCGACCACAGCATGTAGAGGTTGGTCAGCCACGAGAACAGCTCCGCATCCTGCGCGGCCGGCACGGCGCGCGTGAGGCTCTGGTACATGTGGTGGTGCGTGTTGACCAGGCCCGGCATGAGCACGCGGCCGCGCATGTCCAGCACCTGGGCCGTGCCGTCGTCCACCATGCGGCGGTACTGCGGCGGCAGATCGGCCGTGGCGCCCACCCATTGCACGGCCGGGCCGTCGGCCACCAGGGCGCCGTCGCGGATCTCGCGGCGCTGCGCATCCATGGTGACGAGTACATCGGCGTTCAGTGCGATCAAGGTCATGGCGTTCTCTTCTTCGAAATGGAAAAGCCGCCAGTCTAGGAAGGACAAGCCATTGCCGATAGCGCTGAATTCCGCCCGATGTGTCCACAAAAAGTGGACAGTGCCAAAGACTCACCGCCCCCCGGCAAACAGCCTTGCCAGCGCCTGGCCGATGGACTGGGCCATCAGCTCCCCCGCCGCGCTCAACTGCCCCCTGGCCCGGCCGGTCAGCACCAGCGTCTGCCGCCGCAGATGCGCATCGCGCAAAGGCACGAAGACCAGGGCATTGCGGCTGCGCTCCTCCATCACGTCCAGCGGATTGAGCAGGGCGATGCCCTCGCCCAGCATGACCAGGCGCTGGATCAGCGCCATGGAGGTGGATTCGGCCACGGGCGTGACCTCGATGGCGTTGCGCGCAAAGGCTTCGTCCAGCAGGCTGCGGATGGACAGCGGCGGCGCGGGCAGGATGAGCGGATGGCCTATGCACTCGCTGAGCAGCACGGACGATTGGCGCGCCAGCGCATGCCGGGGCGGCACGATGGCGCCGATCTGCCATTCGCTGGTGGCCAGCGCGCGCAGCGCGGGGCGTTCGGACAGGTCGTAGGCCAGGCCCAGGTCGGCGTCGCCGCCTTCCACGGCGGCCGCGATGTCGCTCAGGGGCAGGTCGATGATGCGTACCACGATGCCCGGGTGGCGCTGGCGGAATTCATGCACCAGCGAGGGTAGCAGCGAGCCGGCCAGCCCCGTGGTCGCGGCCACGGTGATCTCGCCGCTGCGCGCGCCCTGCAGTTCGGCAATGCGCTCGCGCAGCGCCGCATGCTCGCGCAGCGTGGCGCGCACATGGGCCAGGACCATCTCGCCCGTCGGGGTGAGGCGCAGGCGCTTGTGGATGCGCTCGAACAGGGGCGTTCCCAGCTCGGCCTCCAGGTCGAGGATCTGGCGGTTGACGGCCGTGGGGGCCACGTGCAGATGTTCGGCCGCCTTGCGGATGGAACCGCGGCGGACCACTTCGTCGAGATAGCGCAGGACTCTGGCGTGCATGGCGCGAGCGTAGCGGGGTTTGCCGGGCCGCGCTTTGCAGCACCCGGCAGCCCAGGCTCAGCGGGCCGTGCCCGGGCGCTCGGCGCGCAGCGTGCGGCTGAGCATGATCACGGGGATCAGGCCCACCAGCACCAGGGCCAGCGACGGCAGGGCGGCCTCGCCCAGGCGTTCGTCGCGCGCGAGCTGGTAGGCCACGACGGCCAGGGTGTCGCTGTTGAAGGGGCGCAGCACCATGGTGGCGGGCAGCTCCTTCATCACATCGACGAAGACCAGCAGCGCCGCCGCCGCCGTGGAGCGCCTGAGCAGCGGCCAGTGCACGCGCGACAGCATGCCCCAGGCGCCCGTGCCCAGCATGCGGGCCGAGTCGTCCAGGCTGGGCGCGATGCGCGCATAGCCGCTTTGCATGGACTGCAGGGCCACGGCGCAAAAGCGCACCAGGTAGGCCCAGACAATGCCCACGGCGGTGGCCGTGACCAGGCCGGCAAAGCCCCATTCGGGCCGCACCTGCTGCACCCAGCCCACGGGCAGCAGCAGGCCGACGACGACGACGGCGCCCGGCACCGCATAGCCCAGGCTGGCCAGTTGCACCACGCCGCGCGTGACGGCCGACTCCTTGTGGCGGCGCACGGCAAACGCCAGGGCCACGGCGATGATCACGGCCAGCACCGAGGTGATGGTGCCCAGGCGCACGCTGTTGAGCGCCCAGTCGAGGAAGCGGTCCCAGGGCAGCACCGACCAGTCGGCCGCCAGCGGGCGCAGCATGAAGAACACGGGCGCCACAAAGCCCATGAGCACGGGCAGCAGGCACGCCAGCCAGGCCAGCGCGCAGCGCCAGCCGCGCAGGCGCAGCGGCTGCGCCTCGGCCGAGCTGGCGCGGCCCGTGCTGCCGGTCACAAAGCGCATGCGCCGCTGGGCGCGCAGCTCCAGCTGCAGCAGCAGCACCACCAGCACCAGCAGGAAGGTGGCCAGCTGCGCGGCGGCAATGCGGTTGTCCATGGACAGCCAGGCCTTGTAGATGCCCGTGGTGAAGGTCTGTATGCCGAAGTAGCTGACCACGCCGAAGTCGGCCAGCGTCTCCATCACCACCAGGGCCACGCCAGCGGCCACGGCCGGGCGCGCCAGCGGCAGCGCCACCGACCAGATGCGCCGCGACAGCGGCGCGCCCATCAGGCGCGCGGCCTCCATCAGGTGCGCGGCGCGCTCGCCCAGCGCGGTGCGCGCCAGCAGGTAGACATACGGGTAGAGCGAGAAGATGAAGACCCAGACCGCGCCGCCGAGGCTGCGCACCTCGGGCAGGAGCCGGCCTTCCAGGCCATAGGTATCGCGCAGCCAGGTCTGCAGCGGGCCGCTGAACTGCAGGAAGTCGGTATAGGCATAGGCCGTGACATAGGCCGGCATGGCCAGCGGCAGCAGCAGCAGCCATTCGAGCTGGCGCCGGCCCCGGAAGTCGAACAGCGTCACGGCCGCCGCCGTGCCCGTGCCCACGATGGCCGCGCCCAGCGCCACCAGCAGGCCCAGCCAGACCGTGGTCCACAGATAGCCGGGCAGCACGGTGGCCGCCATCTCGCGCAGGATGGAGCCGGCCAGGGCATCGCCCTGCCCCACGGGCAGCCAGGAGCCGAGCACGGCCAGCACGGGCAGCATCAGCACCAGGGCCAGCAATAGCAGGGGAAGGGAGCGGAGTACGGACGACAGACGGCGCAAAGCGGAGGTCTCGGCTAGAGGATGAGGGGGAGGATCTGGCTGCCGGGCTATGGAACGGGCCGGGATCTGCGGCTGCCGCCGGCCTGTGGGCCGATGTGCCGCCGAGACCGGGCGTGCCTGCAGGCTGCTGGAGTCGGCGGGCTCCGGGCATGCCCTTGGCCCGCCAATGCAAATGCGAATTCTATTCATTTGCGCGGTTCTACAATCGCCGCATGTTTTTGACCGTCTCCCAACTCGAGGTGCGCTACCCGGGCCGCGACAGGCCTGCCGTGCAGGGCGTCACGCTGAATCTGGCCGCTGGCGACATCGGCGTGCTCATCGGCCCCTCGGGCTGCGGCAAGACCACGCTGCTGCGTGCCGTGGCGGGCCTGGAGCCCGTGAGCGGCGGCGAGATCCGCATCGACGGCCAGCTCGTGGGCAGCGCGGATTTCTCGCTCCCTCCCGAGCAGCGGCGCATCGGCATGGTGTTCCAGGACTATGCGCTGTTCCCCCATCTGAACGTGGGCCGCAACGTGGCCTTCGGCATCCACCATCTGCCCAAGGCACGCCAGGCCGAGCGCGTGGCCGAGGTGCTGGAGCTGGTGGGCCTGGCCGGCAGTGCAGGGAGGTTTCCGCATGAGCTGTCGGGCGGCCAGCAGCAGCGCGTGGCACTGGCCCGCGCACTGGCGCCCAGCCCGCAGCTGATGCTGCTGGACGAGCCGTTCTCCAACCTCGACGTGGACCTGCGCGAGCGCCTGGCGCATGAGGTGCGCGGCATCCTCAAGGCCGCAGGCGCCACGGCCCTGTTCGTCACGCACGACCAGCTGGAGGCCTTTGCCATCGGCGACATGATCGGCGTGGTCCACCAGGGGCAGCTGCAGCAGTGGGACGACGCCTATTCGCTGTACCACCGCCCGGCCACGCGCTTCGTGGCGGACTTCATCGGCCACGGCGTCTTCGTGCCGGCCACGCTGGCGCCTTCCGGGGCCGGCGGCGTGGTGGCGCGCACGGCGCTGGGCGATCTGGTCGATCCGGCCACCTGCCCGCTGCCCGCGCAGTTTCCGGGCGGCGAATGCGATGTGCTGCTGCGCGCCGACGATGTGGTGCACGACGATGCCTCTCCCGTGCAGGCACGCATCCTGCGCAAGGCGTTTCGCGGCTCGGAGTTCCTCTACACGCTGGAGCTGGCCAGCGGCCACAGCGTGATGGCCCATGTGCCCAGCCACCACGACCATGCGGTGGGCGAGTGGGTGGGAATCCGGCTCGACATGAATCACGTGGTCGCCTTCCCGCGAGAAACACAGGGCGCCCCGCAGTCCGCTGCAGCCTGAACCAGCGGCGTCCGCCGCGCCGTCCGGGCTTTGTCATTCGACGGTCACGGGTGGAACCCAGAATCAGTCACATCTTGTGACAATTCAAGGCCGCCCATGTTTGCTCTG
The DNA here is from genome assembly GCF_059567865.1 of Delftia sp. BGA-UO-ETr-SB1. NCBI lineage: Bacteria > Pseudomonadati > Pseudomonadota > Betaproteobacteria > Burkholderiales > Comamonadaceae > Delftia > Delftia sp. BGA-UO-ETr-SB1. The sequence goes on from NZ_JCAQOW010000005.1 coordinate 864,027, forward strand.
GACCCCTCCTCCACGCAGCACCCTGCAGCGGATCACCTACCCGACCCTGCCCCCATTCCCGCGCTGGCCCCGGCGCCCGCCGCGCCGCGCCTCGTGGCCCGTGCAGGCCAGCTCAGCCAGCCCACGGCACCGATTCCCCCCGAGACCAGCAACGAGGATGTGCACCGGCTGTTCAGCGAGCAGCCCCTGCTCGAAACCCTGGCCGTGGTGGCCGATGACCGGCCGCTGGGCCTGATCAACCGCCAGCGGTTCATGGAGCAGTACGCGCGGCCCTTTGCGCGCGACGTGTTCGGCCGCCGCAGCTGCATGGTCTTCACCGACACCGCGCCCATGGTGGTGGCGGCCGGCCTGCCCATCGACCAGCTGGTGCAGCAGGCGCTGGCCAGCGGCAGCCGCGTGCTCAAGGACGGCTTCATCACCGTGGAGGAAGGCCGCTACGCAGGCATAGGCACGGGCCACGCGCTGATGGCCGCCATGTCCGACATCGAGGCCGACAAGACGCGCCAGCTCATGGCCAGCATCGACTACGCCAGCCTGATCCAGCGCTCGCACCTGGTCGAGTCCGACCGCGTGCTCGCCAGCCAGCTGGCGGACCACGGCCTGCTGTGGGAGCCGCGCGACGTGGTGGGCGGCGATGCGTATTTCTTCCGCGCCACACCGCAGGGCCTGCTGGGCTGCATGTTCGACTGCACGGGCCACGGCGTGCCGGGCGCCTTCATGACGCTGATTGCGCTGTCCTTTCTCGAACAGGCCGTGGCGCCTGCAGGTATCGGCACCGGCGCGGCCATCGACCCCGGCGCCCTGCTGGGCCAGATGAACCGCTACATCAAGCGCGTGCTGCAGCAGCGCAGCCGCGACGTCCAGCCCGCCTGGGTCGCACCGGCAGCGCCCGCCGATGGCCTGCCCGCCGAAAAAGCCTCCAGCGACGGCCTGGACGCCGCGCTGTTCCTGCAGTCGCACTGCGGCACGCAACTGCGCTTTGCCTCGGCCCGGCTGGACCTGCTGGTGGCGCCACCCGGCGTGCAGGAGGCGGCACAGGTGCAGATCCATGCCGGCGACAAGCTGGGCATAGGCTATGCGACCACGCCCGACGACGCGGCCTGGAGCACGCAGGAGCTGGAGGTCGCGCCCGGCTCGCTGCTGATGGTGGCCACCGATGGCGTCATCGACCAATTGGGCGGCCCGCGCCAGATCGCCCACGGCAGAAAGCGCCTGGCGCGCTTCCTGCACGAGCAGCACGACCGCCCCGCCGCCCAGGCCTGCGCCGAATTCCGGCAGGCCTTTGCCCAGTGGCAGGGCACGCAGCGCCGCCGCGACGATGTCTCGCTGCTGGTGTGGCGCAACCAGGCCCTGCAGCCATGAGCCCGTCCGAATTCGCGCACCTGCGCGCCCAGGCCGAGCACAACGGTCTGCTGCTGTACTACGCGGGCACCTTCAACCCCAATGTGATCCAGGCGGCGGCCGACACGCTCAAGTGCCGGCTGGCCAGCGAGGACGGATCGAGCAGCGCCAAGCGCAAGCTGTTTTCCACCTTCATCGAGATGGCGCAGAACGTGCTGCACTACGCGGCGCCGCTGCATGCCTCTGACGCCGGAGCCAGCCAGGCACTCGGCGAACCCGTGGCGCAGGGCGCCATCGGCGTGGGCCGCATCGATGCACCGGCCGGTGCCCCGGACGCGGGGGCCGATCAGGCACAGGCGCGCTTCTGGATTGCCTGCAGCAACGCCGTGCGCCGCGAACATGTGCCGCGCCTGGCCGCCAAGCTGGATGCCGTTCGCGCCATGAGCCACCCCGAAATCAAGGCCGCCTACAAGGCCCAGCTGCACAACACCGACCACAGCGCCAGCGATGACATCAGCCGCGGCGCGGGCCTGGGCTGGCTGACCATTGCGCGCGACGCCTCGGCACCGCTGCAGTACCACATCGCCACGGGAGAGGACGCCGCAGATACCGCGCCCCATGCCGTGTTCCACGTCAAGGCGCTGATCTGAGCGCCGGGCCCCCTTCCCGAATCCGAATGACGCCGCCATGCAAGCACTGAAATCCGAACGCACTTCCGTCACGCCCGAAGTGGTCTTCTCGCCGGCCGAGCAGCTTTTGCGCATCGAAGGCGAGTGCTATCCCGAAAACCCCCTGCCCTTCTTCAACCCCCTGCTGGCCATGCTGGGCCAGTACTTCGAGGCAAGCCAGCCCGCACGCTTCGTGGCCGAGGTGAAGCTGCAGTACATCAACAGCGCATCGACCATGGGACTGCGCTCGCTGTTCGAGCTGCTCGACCAGGCCGGGCAAAAGGGCACGGACATCCGCGTAGTCTGGGCCTTCGACGAGGAAGACGACGCCATCGAGGAACTGGGCGCCGACCTGGTGGAGGACTTCGCCAACCTGGTGCTGGAGCGACAGCCCTACAGCAACTGAGGGCGGGCCTGCTCCGCGCCGGCCTTCAGGCCAGCGGCTTGCCCATGAGCACCGTGGTCAGGCCGCAGTCCCACTCCTCGTCGGGATAGGTGTCCAGCGTGGCATAGCCCTGCGCCGTGTAAAAGCCCAGGGCCTGGGTGTTGAAGCTGTCGGTCTCCAGGCGCACCTGGGCGTGGCCGGCGGCGCGCAGAGCCTGCTCGGCATGGGCCAGCAGGGCACGGCCCACGCCGCGCCCCTGCCAGGCCGGCAGCACATGCAGGGCGCCGATGAAGTCATCCACCCAGTCCACGAAGCCGGCGACTACGCCGCCGCACTCGGCCACCCAGAACAGGTGGCCGCGCGACTGCACGTACTGCGCGGTCTTGCCGGAGGCGCAGAACTCCGCATGCTTGTCCGCCGTCAGCTGGGGCTTCCAGGTGCTGTCGTAGGTGGCCCAGAGAACGGCGTTCAGGGCCGGAAGGTCATCAGGCCGCGAGGGCCGGAGCGTGAGGGTGTCTGTCATGTCGCTGGCAGCGTTCAGGCCTGGCGCAGCCGGTCCACCTCGGCATGCAGATCCTGGGCCCAGACGCGGCGGTCGCGGCCTTCGGCCGTCTGAGGCTGCCCATAGTGGACGACGGCCACCAGGTCGTCGGCGCACAGCGTGCGCCAGATGGAGCCCAGCAGGGTTTCATCGCCCTCGTAACTGGGTGCGTGGCTGATCTGCCCGGTGGCGCCGTCGATGAAGCGCAGGCCGACGGGCAGCACGGGCGCATCGATCTGAACGGCCGCCTGCAGCAGGTTGGCATGAAAGGGCAGCAGCTTGCGGCCGTCGCCCGTCGTGCCTTCCGGGAAGATGGCCAGGATCTCGCGGCGCTGCAGGGATTCCTCCATGCTCTGCACCATGCGCCGGGCATCGCGGCGCGAGGTGCGCTCGATGTACAGCGTGCCCGCCGCCGTGGCCAGCGTGCCGATCAGCGGCCAGCCCTTGACGTCGGACTTGGAGATGAAGCGGCAGTGCCGCGCTGCATGCAGCACGGGAATGTCGAGCCAGGAAATATGGTTGCTGACCATGAGCATGGGGCCCTGGCGCGGCGGCTCGCCCTGGATCTCCAGTCGCACGCCCGCATGGGCCAGCAACTGCAGGGCCCAGGCCTGCACATGGGCGTGCTGGCGCGCCTCGGGCAGCTGCGGAAAGCGCAGGGCCACGATCCACAGCCCCTTGCACACATGGCCGAACAGGCGCGCTGCGCGCAGCGTGGCGCGCCCTCCATTACGCAAGCGTTTCATTTCAGCCATTCAGAGCGTTTGGCAACGCCCATGCCCGTGAAACAGGCACGCTCCATCTCAGGGACACCGAGGAAGGGCCGCCCCGCACCGAGGGTGTCGTCCCCCTCCCTCGCGTAGCGAGTAGAGAGGGGGAAGTCGCGAAGCGACTCAGGGGGCGCTTCATTTCAGCGGCGTTCGTAAGCGATACGGCCATCGACCAGCGTGCAGCGCACACGGGCCGGCAGCTCGTAGCCGCCGAAGGGCGTGCTCTTGCCCTGGCTGGCCAGTTCCTGGGGCTTCACGGTCCAGGCCGCCTGCGGATCGACGATGCACAGGTCGGCCACGCCGCCCTCGGCCAGACGGCCCAGTTGCTCCTGCAGCTCGCCCAGCGCCGATCCCAGCACCTGCACGGGCGATGCCGTGATGGCAGCCAGTGCGCGGCTCAGGGGCACACCGCTTTCCTGCGACCACTTGACGGCCAGCGACAGCAGCAGCTCCACGCCCGTGGCGCCGGGCTCGGCTTCGGCAAAGGGCAGGACCTTGGCGTCTTCATCGACGGGCGTGTGGTCGGAGACCAGGGCGTCGATGGTGCCATCGGCCAGCGCGGCAGACAGCGCATCGCGGTCGCGCTGCTGGCGCAGCGGGGGCGTGACGCGTGCGCTGCTGTCGAAGTAGCCGATATCGGTATCGGTCAGGTGCAGCGAGTTGATGGACACGTCGGCCGTGACCTGCAGGCCTTCGGCCTTGGCACGGCGCACCAGTTCCACGCCTGCGGCGCTGGACAGGCGGCACAGGTGCACGCGCGCCTGGGTGCCGCGCATCAGCTCGAAGATGGTGTGCAGGGCAATCGTCTCGGCCGCCACGGGCACGCCGGACAGGCCCATGCGCGTGGCCAGCGGGCCGCTGGCGGCCACGCCCTTGCCCAGGTACAGCTCCTGCGGGCGCAGCCACACGGTGTAGCCGTAGGTGGCCGCATACGCCAGCGCGCGCTGCAGGGTCTGGGTGCTGGTCATAGGCACTTCGGCCTGGCTGAAGCCGATGCAGCCGGACTCGGTCAGCTCGGCCATCTCGGTCAGCACTTCGCCCTTGAGGCCCAGCGTCAGCGCGCCCAGCGGGAACAGGCGCGACTGGTGCAGCTTCTCGGCGCGGAACTTGAGCATCTCCACCAGGCCCTGCTCGTCGAGCACGGGGTCGGTGTCGGGCGGGCAGACCAGGCTGGTCACGCCACCGGCCACCGATGCAGCCATCTCGGACTGCAGCATGCCTTCGTGCTCGTGGCCGGGCTCGCGCAGGCGCACGGCCAGATCGACCAGGCCCGGCAGCACCCAGCAGCCGGCGGCATCGATCTCGCGTTCTGCGGCAAATCCCTCGGGCGCCTTGCCGATGGCCAGCACCTTGCCGCCGTCGATGGCCACGTCGGCCTGCTGGTCCAGGCCCCGTGCCGGGTCCATCACTCGGCCGTTGCGGATGAGTATCTTCATGGTTTGCTACCCCGTAGACCGCAGGCGGCGCATGGGCTGCGGCCTGCGGCGATCAAAAACATATGCATTCACAAAAAGCGCCTGGACTCAGTCCAGGACACCGGGCATGGAAAAAGCATGGCCCATCTCAGGGACGCCGAGCAAAGGCCGCCCTGCAGCGAGGGCGTCGTCCCCCTCCCGCGTAGCGAGAGAGGGGGAAGCGACGCAGTCGCTCAGGGGGTGCTTCATTTCAGGCTTCGTTGCCGGCCACTATCGACATGACGGCCATGCGCACGGCGATGCCGAACGAGACCTGCGACAGGATCACGGCCTGCGGGCCATCGACCACTTCGGAGTCGATCTCCACGCCGCGGTTGATGGGTCCCGGGTGCATGACGATGGCGTCCGGCTTGGCCAGGCGCAGCTTCTCGGCCGTGAGGCCGAAGCTCTTGAAGTATTCCTGGCTGGACGGCAGCAGGGCGCCGCTCATGCGCTCGTTCTGCAGGCGCAGCATGATGATCACGTCACAGTCCCGGATGCCCTCTTCCAGCGTGTGGAAGACGCGCACGCCCATCTGCGCCAGGTCCGGCGGCACCAGGGTGCGCGGGCCGACGACGCGCACTTCGGCTGCGCCCAGCGTGGTCAGCGCATGGATGTCGGAGCGCGCCACGCGCGAATGCAGCACATCGCCCACGATGGCCACGCGCAGGTTGGCGAAGTCCTTCTTGTAGTGGCGGATGGTGTACATGTCCAGCAGCCCCTGCGTGGGGTGGGCGTGGCGGCCGTCGCCGGCATTGACCACGTGGACATGGGGCGCCACATGCTGGGCGATGAGGTAGGGCGCACCCGACTCGCTGTGGCGCACGACGAAGATGTCGGCGGCCATGGCCGAGAGGTTGGCGATGGTGTCCAGCAGCGACTCGCCCTTGCTGGCCGAGCTGCGCGCGATGTCCAGGTTGAACACGTCGGCCGACAGGCGCTTGGCCGCGATCTCGAACGTGGTGCGCGTGCGCGTGCTGTTCTCGAAGAACAGGTTGAACACGCTCTTGCCGCGCAGCAGCGGCACCTTCTTGACCTCGCGGTCATTGACGCTGACGAAGTTGGCCGCCGTGTCCAGGATGTGGGTCAGGATGTCCTTGGACAGTCCTTCGGTGGACAGCAGGTGGATCAGTTCGCCGTTCTTGTTGAGCTGGGGATTGCGCTTGTACAGCACGGTCAGGCCTCTTGGATGCGGAATTGGAAGACGCCGGCGTCATCGCGCGCCAGCGACAGCAGGCGGTCGGCCGGCAGCGCGATGCGCGCGGCGGCAAAGTCGGCCTGGAAGGGCAACTCGCGCCCGCCCCGGTCCACCAGCACCGCCAGGCGCACGCAGGCCGGGCGGCCGTAGTCATAGAGTTCGTTGAGCACGGCGCGCACGGTGCGGCCGGTGTAGAGCACGTCGTCCAGCACCAGGATGTCGGCGCCGTTGACGTCAAAGTCGATCTGCGTCTGGGCGCTGGTGGCCATGCCGCGCTGCGCGAAGTCGTCGCGGTGCAGGGCCGAGGACAGCACGCTGGGGTTGCCGGGCAGGTTCAGGTCCTTGTGCAGCCGCTCCACCAGCCAGGCGCCGCCCGAGGTGATGCCGGCCAGGCGGGTTTCAGGCCCCATGAGGCTGCGCACGCCGCGCAGCAGTTCGCGGTACAGGGCCTCGGCGTCCAGCACCAGGCTGCCGGCTCCCGCAATGGTTTCACTCATGGAAGACTCCTCAAAAACTGTTCAAGAATGATGCAGGCCGAGGCCGCATCGGCATCCCTTGCGCCACCGGCCAGGGCCTCGGTGGTGCTGTAGCGCTCGTCCACCTCGTAGACAGGCAGGCCGAAGCGGCTCTTGAGCTGGCGGCCGAACTTCTTCGCCCGCGCCGTGTTCTCGTGCGCATTGCCGTCGGGGTGGTAGGGCACGCCGATGACCAGCGCATCGGGCTGCCACTCCTTGATGCGCTCGCCGGCCTGGGCCAGGCGGGCCTCGCCGGCCTCGGCGCGGATGGTGGGCAGCGGGTTGGCCGAGCGCAGCATGCGCGTGCCCACGGCGCAGCCCGTGCGCTTGGCCCCGAAGTCGAAGGCCACGAAACTCTGGAAATGGGAGGGAACGGTGGGCGGCACGGCCGTGCCGGCTGCCGCTGCTGCCTGGGACTCGGGAGCGGGCAGGCTCATGCGCGCCCCGCCTCGGGCGAGATCATCCAGCGCTGCAGGCCCAGCAGGCCCAGGGCGCGGTCATAGCGGTCGTCGACCGGGGTATCGAAGATGACGTTGGCGTCGGCGCCCACCGTGAGCCAGGCGTTTTCGGCCAGCTCCGACTCCAGCTGTCCCTCGCCCCAGGACGCATAGCCCAGGGTGACCAGCAGGCGCTTGGGGCCTGCGCCGTCGGACAGGGCTTCGAGCACGTCCTTGGAGGTGGTCATCTCCAGGCCGCCGGGAATGGTCATGGTCGAGGCGTAGGCGGACTCGTCGTCGGGCGCGCCTTCGATGACCATGGGGTCGTGCAGCACGAAGCCGCGATCGGTCTGCACGGGCCCGCCGTTGAAGACACGGTTGCCGCGAAGGTCCTCGCGGCCCAGGGCCAGATCCACCTTTTCCAGCAAGCCTTCCAGCGTAAGCTGCGAGGGCTTGTTGATAATCAGACCGAGCGCACCGCGCTCGCTGTGTTCGCACAGGTAGATCACACTGCGCGAGAACGCTTCGTCTTCCAGGCCAGGCATGGCAATCAGGAAGTGGTGCGTCAGATTGATAGGCGCAGTTTCAGCAGACATAACCACGGATTTTACCGGCGATCCATGCCACCTTCTTACCCTGTGGGCTTGGTCTGGCTGCGGCGCGACCTGCGCCTGGCCGACCACGCTGCCCTCTACCACGCGCTGCGCCAGTGCAGGCAGGTGCATTGCGTGTTCATCTTCGACGACGACATCCTCGCCCCCCTGCCCCGTGCAGACCGGCGCGTGGAGTTCATCTGCCAGAGCCTGGGCGGGCTGGACGATGCGCTGCGCGAGGCCTCGGGCCGCGCCGACACCGGCCTCATCGTGCGCCGTGGCCAGCCCGCTGAGCAGATCCCGGACCTGGCCCGGCAGCTCGGCGCCCAGGCCGTGTTCTGCAACTGGGACGACGAGCCCGACGCCCTGGCCCGCGACGCCCGCGTGCGCCAGGCCCTGGCCGCCGAGGGCGTGGCCCTGCACAGCTTCAAGGACCACATGGTCTTTGCGCGCGACGAGGTGCTGACCCAGGCCGGCGCGCCGTTCTCGGTGTTCACCCCGTACAAGAACGCCTGGCTGCGCCAGATCACGCCCTTCTTCCTGTCCGCCTATCCCAGCGAGCGCGACCTGCCCGAGCGCCTGGCCCCGCGCCCCGAAGGCGAGCGCCGCCCCGTGCCCACCGCAGCCGACCTGGGCTTCGAAGCCGGCACGCTGGACGGCCTGCGCCTTCCCACGGGCTGCGCTGGCGCCGAGGAACTGCTGGCCGACTTCCTGCCGCGCCTGCCGCGCTACAAGCAGGCGCGAGACTTTCCCGCCGTCAAGGGACCCAGCTACCTGAGCGTGCACCTGCGCTTTGGCACGGTCTCCATCCGCCGCCTGGCAAGGCTGGCCTGGGAGCAGACGCAGAGCCAGCCCCATGATGCCGAGGGCGCCGCCACCTGGCTGTCCGAGCTGATCTGGCGCGACTTCTATTTCCAGATCCTGGCCCACCATCCGCACGTGGTGCACGCCAGCTTCAAGCCCGCCTACGACGCCATCGTGTGGGATACCGGCCCCGAGGCCGACGCGCTGTACGCCGCCTGGTGCGAGGGCCGCACCGGCTATCCGCTGGTCGATGCCGCCATGCGCCAGCTCAACACCACGGGCTACATGCACAACCGGCTGCGCATGGTGGCGGCCAGCTTCCTGGTCAAGGATCTGGGCATAGACTGGCGCCGGGGCGAGGCCTGGTTTGCGCGCCAGCTCAACGACTTCGACCTGGCGGCCAACAACGGCGGCTGGCAGTGGGCGGCCTCCACGGGCTGCGACGCCCAGCCCTGGTTCCGCATCTTCAACCCCATCACGCAAAGCCAGAAGTTCGATGCCGATGCGCGCTTCATCGAGCGCTACGTGCCCGAACTGGCCCGCCTGCCCGCCGCGCTGCGCCATGCGCCCTGGCAGGCCCGGCCGCTGGAGCTGGCCGAGGCCGGCGTGGTGCTGGGCACGGACTACCCCCATCCCGTGGTGGACCACGCAGCCGCGCGCGAGCGCACGCTGGCCCGCTATGGCGTGGTCAAACAGGCGGCCGATGACTCCAAATGATTCCCACTGCCCACCTCATCGCTGCAGGGTCCAGTGGTTCGGAAAATCGAAGGAAAGCTGCCTTTGGTGGCGGATCGAAAGCAGGTAAACCGTGCCCCTGATCCGCGCATACAGCAGCAGATAGTGGGCCATCACGTACTCACGCAGCTCGCCGTCCTTGTCGAGTGAGCCCAGTTGTTTCTTCAGACGTGCCAAGCCTCTGGCGCCCTCGACCGAGCGAGCCGGCAGCTCCAGAAACGAGCGACCCATGCCAGGGAAGCTTTCCAGATTTGGGATGACGGTCTCCGTCAGTTCGTCCAGCAGCGCGTCGAAGGCGTGCGGGGCCTGGGCCTCGATCAGGAAGTCCTCAAGCACTTGCAGGTTCCGCTCGAAGTTGCCCGTGAGCTTGACGGTGCTCCTGGCTGCCATGCTGCGAGGCCGCGTTCAGGGCGTGCTATGCATTACCCGGCCGCCCTGGCAGCACGTCGGCGCTTGATGGCGCCCAGCGTGCTGCGCGCATCCTTGACCTCGCCCGCCGCCACATCCGCGAGGCCTTGGCTGGCATCGTCGATCAGCAGCAAATGGATTCGCTCGCGCTCCAGCTGATGGTAGTAGCCCAGCCGTTGGGCGTCGATGATGGCCACGTAGCTCTCACCGTTCTTGGTGATGATCTTCTCGGCCCCTGCCTTCACCTGGTCGGCCAGTTCAGACAGGTGTGCCCTGGCTTGCGACAGCGGAATCACGTCACCGGCAGAAATGGCCATGTTCGGCTCCCCCAGGAGTTGTACAGAATCCTGCACATCATAAGCACTTCGAAATGGGCCTCACGCACGGGCCGTTGAAACAAAAAAGAGCAGCGGATGCTGCTCTTTTTTGTTCAGGCCACCAGCCTTCAGGCCCCTTCGCCCAGGGGCTCGCTGTCCACCTGCTGCGCCTGCAGCGACTGCGGCGCCAGCGGGCCGCCGCTGATGCTGCCGCCCTGCAGGGAGTAGTGCTGGATCAGGCCCAGCAGTTCCTCGTCCGAGTAGGGCTTGCCCAGGTAGTGGTTGGCGCCCAGCTGGCGCGCCATCTCGCGATGCTTCTGGGCGATGCGCGAGGTGATCATGACCACGGGCAGGTCGCGCAGGGCCTCGTCGGCGCGGATGTTGCGCAGCAGGTCGAAGCCGTCCATGCGCGGCATCTCGATGTCGGACAGCACCAGGGTGGGGCGCTCCTCGGCCAGGCGTTCCATGGCCTGCAGGCCGTCGGCCGCCAGGGCCACGCGGTAGCCTTCGCGCTGCAGCAGGCGCTGGGTGACGCGGCGCACGGTGATGGAGTCGTCCACCACCAGCACCAGCGGCACCGAGGCCGGCCCTGCGCTGGCCAGCACGGCTTCGCCGTCGCCCTGGCCTGCGGCGCGCTCGGCCTCTTCGGTCCGGGCGCGCACCTCGTCGCCATAGACGTTGGCCAGCGCCACGGGGTTGTAGATCTGCACCACGGCGCCCGAGGCCAGCACCGACATGCCGGTCAGGCCGGGCAGGCGGGCCAGCTGGGGGCCGAGGTTCTTGATCACCACTTCCTGGTTGCCCAGCACTTCGTCCACGTGCAGCGCAATGCGCTGCGCCGCGCTGCGCAGGATGACCACGGGCCGGGTGCGGCCCACGGTTTCCTCGCTGCGCAGCGAGGACTGCCACAGCGCGCCGGCCCAGTAGAAAGGCAGGGTCTCGCTGCCGTCTTCGAAGCTGTGGCTGGCATAGGCCTGCTGCAGCAGCTCCAGCGGCGCGCGGCGCACGATTTCCACCAGGCTGGCGGGCACGCCGACCAGCAACTGGCCCGCGCGCAGCATGACCACCTGGGTGACGGCGGTCGTCAGCGGCAGCACGAGGCGGAAGGCACTGCCCCGGCCCGCCTCGCTGTGGGTTTCGATGCGGCCGCCCAGCGCGTTGACTTCGGAGCGCACCACGTCCATGCCGATGCCGCGCCCGGCCACGCCGGTCACCTCGGTGGCCGTGGTGAAGCCGGGCTCGAAGATCAGGCGGCCGGCGTCCTGCTCCGTCAGCGTCTGGTCCTCGGGCCACAGGCCCTGGGCCACGGCCTTGTCGCGGATGCGCTGCAGGTTCAGGCCGGCGCCATCGTCCTCCACCGACAGCGCCACGTCGTTGCGCTCCTGGCTCAGGATGATTTCAATGGTGCCCATGGCGGGCTTGCCTGCGGCGGCACGCTGCTCGGGCGACTCGATGCCGTGGGCCACGCAGTTGCGCAGCAAGTGCTCGAAGGCCGGCATCATGCGGTCCAGCATGCCCCGGTCCATTTCAATGGTGCCGCCCAGGATGTTCAGCCGCACCTGCTTGCCCATCTCCTTGGAGGTCTGGCGGACCACGGCGTACAGGCGCTCGGCCAGGGAGTCGAACTCCACCATGCGCGTGCGCAGCAGGTCGCGCTGCAACTCGCGGGCCTGGCGGCCCTGGGCGACCAGGTCGTCCTCGGCGCCGGCCATGTCGCGCTGCAGGTTGCGCTGCACGGTGGCCACGTCGTTGACCGACTCGGCCATCATGCGGGTGAGTTCCTGCACGCGCGTGAAGCGGTCGAACTCCAGCGGGTCGAAGCCCACGGCCGAGTCCTTGGACAGGGCCAGGCGCGACTGCATCTGGCTCTCGGCCTGGACCTCGATGTCGCGCAGTTGCATGCGCAGGCGCTCCAGGTTGCCGGCCAGCTCGTCCAGCGAGCCACGGGCCTGGGCCAGGCGCGCATCGACACGCGAGCGCGCAATCAGCACCTCGCCGGCCTGGCTGATCAGGCGGTCCAGCAGCTGGGCGCGCACGCGCACCGTCTGCTGGGCACCGGCGCGCAGCGGCGCAGTGACAGGCGCTGGCACAGGGGCCGCGGCCGCCGGTGATCCAGCCGCTGCCGATGCGTCGGAGGCCGCAGCCGCTGCAGGCTCGTCGAGGGAGATTTCATCGCCCAGGTCCAGCGGCGCTTCCTGCGCCTGCTCACCGGCCACGCGCAGCACGTCGAAGCCGGCCTGCAGCGCGTCGAAGCTGCCCAGCAAGGGCTCGATCTGCTCGGCGGTCGGAGATTCGCCATCGACCCGCTCCACGGCAGATTCAAGGCGGTGAGCCATCTCGCCCAGGCGCATGGCGCCCGCCAGCCGGGCACTGCCCTTGAGCGTGTGCAGGGCGCGCAGGGTTTCGTGGCGCGCCTCGTCCAGCGAGGGCCGGCCATGCCAGCGGCGCAGCGCGGCGCCCAGGCGGGGCAGCAGCTCGATGGCCTCTTCCTCGAAGATGGGGAACAGGTCGGGATCGACCTCGTCCAGCGCATCGATGTCATCGTCCAGGTCGCTGCCCACGGCCACGGCATGGGCGATGGCCTCGTCGATGCGGCGCTGCAGCTCGGCTTCGTGGCGCGCATCGTTGACCAGGGGGCGCATGGAGTAGGCCAGGGGCGCCACCGACGGTGTCTGCGCCTGGGCACCGGCGTCGAGCACGGCGTCCGTGCCATCGCTGGCGTCCTGAGGCTCCAGCTGGTCCAGTTGGTCCAGCTGCTCCAGCGCGTCCAGGCGGCTGTCCGGCGCGTCTGCGGCCTCGATGTCCAGCGCCAGCAGCGCCTGCAGTGCTTCTTCCACGCCCGGCTGGGGCGTCTTGAGGAAACCGGCGGCGAACTGGTGCAGCAGGCGCTGCACTTCGTCGGAGGCCGCCACGCAGGCGGCAACCTGGTCGGGCGTGCCACAGCGCTGCGGCTGCAGATGGGTCAGCGTATGTTCCAGCAGGCGCGCCAGGTCCGACAAGGCCTTGAAGCCCACGGTGGCCGAGCTTCCGGCCAGCGAATGCGCAAAGGCGACGGCGTCGTCGGGCACGGGCTCGCCGGGCTCGGTCGCCCATTGCTGCAGCGTCAGGTCCAGGCGGCGCGACCATTCGTCGGCCTCGTTGAGATAGACGTTGTACAGCGGCGCGCTGATGCGCAGGCCATCCACGACCTTGAAGCCATCGGCGTCGATGCCGGACAGATCCTCGTCGCCGGACTCTTCAGCCTGCGGGGTTTCTGCCTCGGGCACCTCGGGCGCCGTGACCGGCTCGACTGCGTCGGGTGCTTCAACCGCTTCAACCGCTTCTGGTGCTTCGACCGCTTCGACCGCCTCAACCGTTTCTGGCACCGCGATCATCTCGATCGCTTCGGCGGGTGCCGCTGCCGGGGTCAGGCCCAGATCCAGGTCCAGCCCCTCGAAAGGCGCCAGGGGCACGGCGGCTTGCGGTGCTTCAGTTTCAGTTTCGGTTTCACTTTCAGCTTCGGCCTTGATGGCTTCGGCTTCGATGGCGGCGGCCTCGGGCAGCGCGGGCGGGTCGCCCGCGACGACGGCCAGGGCCTCCTGCTCGCTGTCGCGCATGGCGGCTTCGAAGGCCGCAAAGTCCAGTTCCTCGACGGCGTCGGTGGCCAGTTCGGCAGGCGCCTCGGGGGCTTGCGGCGTCAGTGCCTCCAGCGACTCCTGAGGCGCGGCGGCCGAAGGCTGGGGGTCCGGCTCCAGCAGGTCGAAGTCCAGCGCAAAGTCCAGCTCGCCAGAGGTCTGGACGGGCTGGACGGGCTGGGCGGGCTGGGCGGGCGTGGCCTGCTCGGGCGCATCCAGGTGTTCTGCCTGCGGCTCCTGGGCCACGGGCGCGAATTCCTCGATTGCGGCGGGTGCGGATGCGGGCTCGAGTTCGGGTTCGGGCTGTGCAAGGGGCTCGGCACGCGGTGTGCGCGGCACCAGGGCCACGTCGGCGCGCAGGCCTTCCAGGCGCATGGCATCGGCCGCAGCGCGGAAAGGCGTGGCCTGCCAGGCATCGGCCTGGTGGCGCTCTATGGCCGAGGCCCAGGCGCCAAAGGCGCGCAGCGCATCGCTGGCCAGCTCCTGCATGGGCTGGGGCATGGCCTTTTGCTCGGCCAGCCAGGCGTTGAGCATCTGCTCCATGGCCCAGCCGGCTTCGCCGAATTCATCCAGGCCCACCATGCGCGAACTGCCCTTGAGCGTATGGAAGGCGCGGCGCAGCGTGGTCTGCTCGCTGAGGTTGCCCGGCTCGTCGGCCAGGGCGCGCAGGGCCTGCAGGCCGTTGTCCACCACCTCGCGGGCCTCTTCCAGGAAGATGCCCAGCAGTTCGTCGTCCGAGTCTTCTTCCGAGACCGACAGGCCGGCCGGCGGGGGCACGGGCGCGGACACGGATGCAGAGACGAATTCAGAGACGGTTTCAGGCGCAGATTCGGCTGCGGGCTCTGGCTCGGCCAGGGACTGGTCCAGCTGGAAGACCGGCTCGGCCGGTGCTTCGAGGGCCTTGGCGAATTGCGCCAGTTCCGCGGCATCGGCCAGCGCGTCCTGCTCGGCGGCGGCGGGCTGCGCCAGCGGCTCGGTCGCGATGTCCACGGGAGCCGGGGGCGGCGGGGGCGGCGTGGAGGGCGCGGCAGATTCCGGCTCGGCGATGGCGTCCTGCGGCACGGGCAGCGGCTGGGCCACGGCAACGGCTTCGCGCTGCGGCGGCACGGCGGCGGTATCCAGGGCGGGCAGTTGCTCGGGCGCCTTGCCCGCATCATCGGCCCGGTGGCCGCGACGGCCCATGAGGATGCGCAGGCCGCCTTCGGCCTCGTCATAGACGAAGAGCTTGCGCGCCATGCTGCGCTGGTAGCTCAGCATGTCGATCAGAAAGCCCATGGCGCCCAGGCTGTTGCCCAGTTTCTCGAACACCTGGGGACGTTCTGCGTCGTCGATCTCACCCAGCACCAGCCGTTCCACGGTCTCGCGCATGCGCTGCATGGCCTGCGTGGCCTGGTCCAGGCCCAGCACGGACAGCACGCCGCGCATCTGGGCCATCTGGCCCGAGACGGGTGCCAGCACGGTGGCATCGGCAGGATTGCGGAAATACTGGTCCAGGTGCCGCTCGGCCTCGGCCAGCGTGGCACGCAGCTCGCCCACGACCGAGCCCATGGTCTGGTGGTCGCTGGCCTGGCGGTACAGCTCCTCCATCCAGGGCTCCAGCGGACGCGCGGGCGCGCCCTGCAGGGATTCCTCCAGGCGCTGGACCAGGTTGGCGGACTGCTCGGCCAGTTCCTCGTCGCCCATGTCCATGGTGGCAAAGGCCGCCTGCAAGTAGAGCACGGAGGTGGCCACTTCCATGGCCAGTTCGGCCGGTGGCGGCTCGCCGATGCGGGCCACGGTTTCGGCCACCTTGATCAGCATGCGCGCCAGGCCATGGCTGGCCGGATGCAGCTTGACCAGGGATTCGGCCACCTGGGCGAACTGGTCCACCACGGTCTTGGTGCGGGCACGGTCGCCGCCGGCCAGGGCGGACCAGGTATCGGCTGCCGTGGTGATGCGCTTGCGCGCCTGCACCAGCACCGCCGGGTCGTAGCGGCCAAAGCGTGTTTGCTGGTAGTCCACCTGGGGCTGGGCCTGCATGCCGTAGGCCTGGCGCACCGCCTGCAGGGCGGCGCCGGCCTGCTCGGCAGGGCGGGCCTGGGCGCAGAAGAACAGCAGGTCCTGCAGCAGCCGCGCAGGCGGCGTGCGGTCGCCCTTGGCCATGGCCGCGTACTGCATGAGCACGCGCGAGGCCATGCGCTTGACGTACAGGTCGACCACGATCATCCCGCGCGACTGCGCGTCGAAGAAGCCGGCCGCCACCTTCCAGAAGCTGCGCGCGGTGACATCCTCGGTCTGGCCCACGGCAAAGCGCAGGCACAGGTCGCGCATCTGGGCGGCGGCCTCGCGGTCGTCGCTCTTGACCATGCGCAGCACCACGCCGTCGAGCAGGGCCCGGGCATCGGGGCCGTAGGCCAGCGGCTCGGGCTGGCGCGCCCACTCGGGCTCGCGCGCGCGGCGCTCGGCAGGCCATAGGTCGGCCGGATGCACCTTGTCGTTGCCGGCCAGCGCCTGGGTGTCGCGGTATTGGGGAAACAGGGCCACGGCCGAGACGGTCTTGCCGGCCAGCACGGTTTCCAGGTATTCGATGAGCGCGAAGCTGGCGCGCTCCAGCGTGGCGGCAGCCTGGTCGGTGCACAGCTCGGGGCGCTGCACAAAGCGCTGCACGGCGCTTTCCATGCCGCGCAGCACCAGGGCCGGAGAGCCCAGGCCCACCATTTCGAGGGCGCCGCAGGCCTGGTGCAGTTGCTGGCGGGCGATGCGCAGGGCCGAGGTGTCAAGCTCCTCAAGGTCCGAGGCGCGTGCCGCATCGGCATCGCGCACGAAACGGGCCACCGCCTTGCTCGCCCCTTCCAGCGACTTGCGCAGCTCATCGAGCACCCAGGCCAGCGGGCCCAGGTCCTGTTCGGTGTGCGCGGCCTGCGCCGCGCCCGTTTGCGATTCGTCAACCACTGACATGGACAGTTCCCCAAGCCCCTAGGGCCTGTGCATAGCTATGTTGGACCGGGTCAGGCAATCTTGAAACGCGCCACCGACTGGCGCAGTTCCTCGGCCATGTGCGAGAGTTCGCGCACCTGCTGTGCCGTGGTGCGCGTACCTTCGCCCGTCTGCTCGGTCACCGCGAAAATGTGCTGGATGTTCTCGGCCACGTCGTTGGCCAGAACGGCTTCGCGCGAGGTGGACGAGGAGATCAGCTCGATCAGCTCGGCCAGATGGCGCGACACGGAGTCGATCTCGGTCAGCGCGGTGCCGGCGGAGTCGGACAGGCGGGCCCCCTCGACCACACCCTGGGTGGAGCGCTCCATGGCGGCCACGGCATCCTGGGTGTCGGTCTGAATCGCCTTCACCAGCGCCGCGATCTGGCGCGTCGCGTCGGCCGAGCGTTCGGCCAGGCGCTGCACTTCTTCGGCCACCACCGAGAAGCCGCGACCGGCTTCACCGGCCGATGCGGCCTGGATGGCGGCGTTCAGCGCCAGCACGTTGGTCTGCTCGGTAATGTCGGAAATCAGCTCGGTGATTTCGCCGATCTCCTGCGAGGATTCGCCCAGCCGCTTGATGCGCTTGGAGGTTTCCTGGATCTGGTCGCGGATGGAGTTCATGCCGCCGATGGCGTTCTGCACGGCCTTCAGGCCCAGGTCGGCAGCTTCCAGCGACTGGCGCGCCACCTGGGCAGATTCCTGCGCCTGGGTGGAGACCTCGTTGATGCGGCCGGCCATGTCCAGCACGGAGCGGCCGGTTTCGCGGATCTCGCGCAGCTGTTCGGTCGATGCGGCCAGCAGCTCGGTGGAGTTGGCATCCACCTCGGCCGTGGTCTGCGCCACGCGCGTTGCCGTGTTCTGCACGCTGCCCACCAGGGCGCGCAACTCTTCCACCGTGTAGTTCACCGAGTCGGCGATGGCGCCGGTGATGTCCTCGGTCACGGTGGCTTCCTGCGTCAGATCGCCCTCGGCCACCGACTGCAACTCGTTCATCAAACGCAAAATGGCGGCCTGGTTGGCGTCGTTGATGCGCTTGGCTTCATGCTCCTGCACGCGCGACTCTTCCTGGCGGCGTTCGGCAGCTTCCTGGCGCAGGCGGCTGTCGAGCAGCTGCACGCGGGACAGGCCCACGCCGCACAGCAGCACCAGCACGGTGGCCAGGGCCAGCAGGCCCATGGGCAGCGAGCCGATGCCGGCGCCGCTTTGCAGCTTGGTCTGCAGGTCTTCCAGCTGGCGGCGCAGCGGTTCGCTGTCGGCGTTGATGGCGGTCTGTGCCTCGCGGGCGGAGACCAGGCCCTGCAGGTTGCCCAGAATGGCGCTGGCCTCGGTGCGGGTCTCTTCGTAGAGCTTGATCAGTGCCTCGATCTGCTCGCGGGTCTGGGCGTCGCGCGTGGGGGGCAGGCGCAGTTCGCTGCTGCCGCCCAGCAGGCTTTCGGAGATTTCCTTGAACGAGTTCAAGTCCTTGCCCAGCAGGAACACGGCCTCGGGGCTCACGCCTTCGGCGGTCTGGAATTCGTTGGCCGACTTGCCGATACGCTGGGTCAACATCACCAGCTGGCCTGCGGCCGAGATCTCGGCGGGGCTGGCGCCCTGCTGCAGCTTGAGCGAGGAGATGGTTTCGGCGATCTCCAGCAGGTCCGAGGACTGGCGGTTGATGGTGCGCAGCGCGTCGCCGACCTGGGTCAGGATCTGCTTTTGCTCCATCACCACCTTGGCGCTTTGCTCGGCGCGCTCCATCAGCGGCATGATCTGGCCCAGCTCGTCGGCGTAGGCGCCGCCCAGCGGGCGCACGCCCATGGAGTCATCGCCCGAGGTGAGGGCGCGCACGTTGCGCGCCAGCACGCCCGCACTGTCTTGCACGTCCGCAAAAGAAGGTGCCGCGCCGGTCAGCGCCTGCGACACCGACTTGGCAAGGCGCTGCGACTGCATCAGGGCCTGGCCGGTGGCGGCCAGCTGCTGTGCCGAGCCGTCCGCCTGGCGCAGAGCCCATGCCGCCGCCAGCACCAGGGCCAGCACGGAAACGCCCAGCAGCGTGGACAGCGTGCGCTGGTGGCGCGCGGCAGGCGCGCGGCCCAGCAGCGGCAGGACCACCGTTTCCTGGTCCAGGACTGCGCCGGCGTCGCCCGGCATGGCGTCGGGCGCGCCCTGCACGGTCATGGACGCATCGAGTGCGTACATATCCTGGGAGACGGTGTCTCCGAGCATGCTGTTGTCCGCGCCCGAGCCGGAGTCGGCCGGCTTGCGTTGGAAGCGATTTGCAAGACGTTGCAAGAATGACATGGGACGACCTTCAGAAACTCAGGCGCGAATGCTCAGAAACTCGGAGGTTTGGGACAGGCGCTGCAATTGCAGCTCCTGCCAGCGGTGGCCCGCTTCATCGATATGCACGGGGCCGAAAAAGGCGGGGGATTGCTCGGGCGCGGGCTCGGTGCGCACAAAGGCGTCGGCGCTGCGCAGGCCCTGCAGGCGGTCCACCAGCAGGGAGGCGTTCACCTCCAGCGCGGCATTGAAGGCCAGCAGGCTGGACTCGGCCAGCGCCGGTTCGCTGCGCGCCACGCCATGGCCCAGCAGGCTGGCCAGGTCGATCACCCCGGCCAGGGTGCCGCGCAGGTTGGCAATGCCCAGGAACCAGGGCTTTGTATAGGGCACGGGCTGTACGCCGGCCCAGGGAAAGATCTCGCCGGACTGGCCCAGCGGCATCAGGTAGTTGCGCCCGCCGGCCTGGACGGCCAGCCAGGCCGCCACCTTGACGCCTTCGCTGCGTGCGGCCTGGAGACGGCCGGCCAGACGGGATTGCAGATCGCGCAGTGCTTCACGGTTCGCCATGGCCAGCGCACCGCGTCAGTTCAGCGCCGCGATCTTGGCCTGCAGCTCGCCTGCATCCACCGGCTTGGTGATGTAGTCACGCGCGCCCTGGCGCATGCCCCAGACCCGGTCGGTTTCCTGGTTCTTGCTGGTGCACATGATGATGGGCAGGTCCGCGTACAGCGGGTCGCGCGTGATGGCGCGCGTGAGCTGAAAGCCGTTCTGGCCGGGCATGACCACGTCCATCAGGATCAGGTCGGGCCGGTCTTCGGCCAGGCTGCGCAGGGCTTCCTCGCCGTTCTCGGCCGTACGTACCTGCAGTCCCTGCTTTTGCAGCATGTCGGACAGAAACATCAGTTCGGTCTTGGAATCGTCCACGACCAGGACTTTGCGGATGGGCATCAAAGTGCTCCTATGGTTTGCTTGCCGAACTGCTCCACGGCCTGCAGCAGCTGGTCTTTGGTGAAGGGTTTCGTGAGGTAGTCCTGGCAGCCCACCATGCGCCCGCGCGCCTTGTCGAATACGCCGTCCTTGGACGAGAGCATGACCACGGGCGTATCGGAGAAGCGCGCGTTGCGCTTGATGATGGCGCAGGTCTGGTAGCCGTCCAGTTTGGGCATGAGGATGTCGCAGAAGATCAGCTGGGGCTGATAGTCGTTGACTTTGGACAGTGCGTCGAAGCCGTCGTCGGCCAGGAGCACTTCGTGCCCGCCCTGTTTGAGGAAGATTTCTGCGCTGCGGCGGATGGTATTGCTGTCATCCACCACGAGTACGCGCAAGGGTGCGCCCGATGTCGTCACTGAGAAACCTCCCGGAAATGTATGAGTCGGCGCGGGTGGTCCCGCGCTCAGATTTCGACCATCTCAAAGTCTTCTTTACGTGCACCGCATTCGGGACAGGTCCAATTCATGGGCACGTCATCCCAACGCGTCTGGGGTGCGATGCCATGCTCGGGGCAGCCTTGCGCCTCGTCATAGATCCACCCGCAGATCAAGCACATCCAAGTTTTAGGGTCGGTCACAGCTTAAAGGGCCTTCACATAGAATGCAACGATTGTATCTAGTCATAACCACCCGCCACGGCCTTCGCTGGCGGGGCGCAAACTGGGCTGAGCCATGGCATTGAACCCCTCCAACTCCCCCAGTCCCGACACCGAATTGGTGGACGAAACCGCTCCCGTATGCGTGCTGGTCTTCAACGCCAGCGACCCCAGCGGAGCAGGTGGCCTGTCGGCCGACATCGCCACCATCGCCTCGGTCGGCGGTCATCCGCTGCCCGTGGTCACGGGTGCCTACGCACGCGATTCGGCCAAGATCTTCGAGCATTTTCCCTTTGACGACGAGGCCGTGGCCGAGCAGGCGCGCGCCGTGCTGGAGGACATACCCGTGTCCGCCATCAAGGTCGGCTTCGTGGGCAGCCCGGGCAACCTGGCGGCGATCGCCGAGATAGCTTCCGACTATCCCGACATCCCCATCGTCTGCTACATGCCGGACCTGTCGTGGTGGGAGGAAGACCCGCTCGACCAGTACATGGACGCGCTCAAGGAGCTTGTGCTGCCGCAAACCTCGGTGTTGGTTGGAAGCCACAGTACGCTGTGCCGCTGGCTGCTGCCCGACTGGAGCAACAGCCGCAGCCCCACGGCGCGCGACATCGCCATGGCGGCCGAGGCCCTGGAAGTGCCCTACGTGCTGGTCACCGGCATCCCCCTGCCCGACCAGTTCGTGGACAACGTGCTGGCCACGGCGCAGTCCGTGCTGGGCAACAGCAAGTACGAGATGTTCGACGCCACGTTCACCGGCTCGGGCGACACCCTGTCGGCCGCGCTGGCGGCCCTGGTGGCCAGCGGCAACGACCTGGGGCTGGCCACGCAGGAGGCGCTGGAGTACCTGGACCGCAGCCTGGACAGCGGCTTTCGCCCCGGCATGGGCCACTTCATCCCGGACCGCATGTTCTGGGCCCAGCCCGAACCCGAGGACGAAGACGCCGAGGCGGCCGAGCCGCTCACCGAGCTTGACGCCGACACCCAGGCCATCGAAGGCTTCGTGATGCCTCCCCATGACACCAAGCATTGAGGCATGCCGCCCCTGAGCGGCTGCGCCCTTGGCTTGGCGCCTCTGGCTTGTACCCCGCACATGGCAGACTCCTGCACTATGACCACTGACCTGAATATTCCCCTGTTCGAACGCGCCAAGGCCGTGATCCCCGGCGGCGTGAATTCACCCGTGCGCGCCTTCAACGCCGTGGGCGGCACGCCGCGCTTCGTGCGCCGTGCGCAGGGCGCGCATTTCTGGGACGAGAACGCCCAGCAGTTCACCGACTACATCGGCTCCTGGGGTCCGATGATCCTGGGCCATGGCCACCCCGAGGTGATGGCCGCCGTGCAGGCCGCCGCGCTGGAAGGCTTCTCCTTCGGCGCGCCCACGGAACGCGAGGTCGTGCTGGCCGAGAAGATCCTCTCGCTCATGCCCTCCATGGACATGGTGCGCATGGTCAGCTCGGGCACCGAGGCCGGCATGAGCGCGCTGCGCCTGGCGCGCGGCTTCACGGGCCGCAACAAGATCATCAAGTTCAACGGCTGCTACCACGGCCATGCCGACGCGCTGCTGGTCAAGGCCGGCTCGGGCCTGGCGACCTTTGGCGCCTCCTCCTCGGCCGGCGTGCCGCAGGACGTGGTCAAGGACACCGTGGTGCTGGAATACAACGACGTGGGCCAGCTCGAAGAGGCCTTCGCCCAGTTCGGCGACCAGATCGCCTGCGTGATCATGGAGCCCATTGCCGGCAACATGAACTTCGTGCGCGCCAGCGTGCCCTTCACGCGCCGCATCCGCGAACTCACGCGCGAGCATGGCGCGCTGATGGTCTACGACGAGGTGATGACCGGCTTTCGCGTGGCCCTGGGCAGCGCCCAGAGCCTGTACGCCCAGCAGATCGAAGGCTTTGCGCCCGACATCACCGTGCTGGGCAAGGTCATCGGCGGCGGCATGCCCATGGCGGCCTTCGGCGCGCGCCGCGAGATCATGGAAAAGCTCTCGCCCCTGGGCCCGGTCTACCAGGCTGGCACGCTGTCGGGCAACCCCATCGCCACGGCCTGCGGCCTCAAGACGCTGGAGCTGATCAGCGAGCCGGGCTTCCACGACGCCCTGCACGCGAAGACCGGCCGCCTGATGGCCGGCTTCAAGGCCGAGGCCGACGCCGCCGGCGTGCCCTTCAGCGTGGACCACCAGGGCGGCCTGTTCGGCTTCTACCTGCTGCCCGAGCTGCCCAGCACCTGGACCGAGGTCATGAAGACCGATGGCGCCCGCTTCAACCGCTTCTTCCACGGCATGCTGGAGCGCGGCCACTACTTCGCGCCCGCCCTGTACGAGGCCGGCTTCGTGAGCGCCGCGCACACGGACGCGGACATCGACAAAACCATCGAAGCCGCGCGCGAAGTGTTCAAGACGCTCTGATATCCGCAGATATCTCCCCTTGCACGCCAACGCCACCAACACCGTGATCCGGCGCTGGCGTGCAGGTCACATCACTCGTCGTCGCCCTGGTCCACGAACTCCACCAGCTCCGGCAGCATCTCCAGCTGCTGGATGGCATCCTTGAGCCGCAGGCCAAAGCGTGATTCCGGCCGCCCGAAAGCGCCCTGCGCCAACCGCAGCGCCGCCGTTGCCTTGATCCATTCCACCTCGAAGGCATAGCGGTCCGCGTGCTGCTGGACACTCATGCGCTTGATGTGTTCCAGCGCCAGCTCCACGGCGCAGTCCACATCGACTTCGCTGTCGTCCCTGTCGGGATCGTCCACCATCAGATCGATCAACTGCTGCAGCGTGCTCTGCACCAGCCCCAGCGAGGCGTGCATGGCCTGCTGCCAGGTGGGAAGAAGGGGTGGTTGGGGAGAGTTCGCCTGCGCGGCGGTGAGAGGGTGCATGTCTTGGTTCCCATATGAATCAAGAGAGCCACTCGTCACCCTACGACAGGCAACGGGTGGACGGGATGTTCGTAACACGGATACGGCCGTGCGACCATCCTTGCGGGTAGGCCCATCCCGTCCAAAACCGTTGGAGACAGGCGCGCACTAGCGCATCTGCCCCAGGTATCTGGACATGACAAGACCCCCTTCAAGGTGGGGGCCGCACCTCCGTATCCGTGGCGTTACGACACACCAAGCCTTTCGGCCTGCGACAAGTGTAATGGCTGGGTATTGCAAACCAGGCCGAGCGCAGCGACGGCCCGCCCCCATTCCCCGTATGTCAGCGCCTGCGTCGGGCCGCCTGCGGGGTTGCAGTCCTGCCGAAGGACAGGACTGCCTCGTCAACTGACTCGCCGTGATTGTTTGAACGGAGCGCGCAGCGCGAAGTGAGTTTCACGGCGAACCCCGCAGGCGGCCCGACGCAGGTTGCCCGCAGCGAAGCGGAGGGTCGCGGACATTCGGGTCGCCTTCTTTGGCCACCTTTCTTGGCGATCAAGAAAGGTGGTCGGCCGCCGGGCCGAAACCCGGCCTCGAAAAACAACCACCCGGCAGGGTCAAAAACGAAACCCCAGACCTTACCGAGCGAAGGCGGAAAACGCCCCCCGCGCCCTCTCCACCTCCCCCCTCACCACACACCCCAAAGCATGGTCATTGACCAACCCCATGGCCTGCATGAACGAGTAGACAGTCGTAGGCCCCACGAACTTCCAACCGAGCTTCTTCAACTCCTTGGACAGCGCCCGAGACTCGGCCGTCTCGGACACGGGCCCGCCACCAGTCACGGGTGCAGGCGCATGGCGCCAGAAGAAGGCCGACAGCGAGCCTTCCGCCTCCACCATCTCCAGCGCCCGCTGCGCGTTGTTGATCACGGCCTCGATCTTGCCGCGATGCCGCACGATGCCCGCATCGCCCAGCAGCCGCAGCACGTCGTCTTCGGTGAAGCGCGCGACCTGGTGGAAGTCGAAGCCCGCAAAGGCCGCGCGGAAGTTCTCGCGCTTGTTGAGGATGGTCAGCCAGCTCAGGCCGGACTGGAAGCCTTCGAGGCTGAGCTTCTCGAACAGGCGCCGGTCGTCGGTGACGGGAAAGCCCCATTCACGGTCGTGGTAGGCCAGGTAGTTGTCCGTGGCGGCGCACCAGTGGCAGCGCGGCCGGCCGTCAGGGGCGGTGAACAGGCGGGACATGGTCAGGACTTCCCGGGCTCGGGAGAGGGGAGGGACAGCAGCCAGGCCGCCATCTGCAGGGATTGCGCCGTATCGAGGTGCGGGTGGCGCGGCATGATGGCGCGGCCCCATTCGCCGGCCCCGCCCTCGCGGATCTTGCGCGCCAGGTAGTCGGCGGCATCTTCGCGGGCCCGGTAGCGCTCGGCGATCTGCTGGAAGGACGGGCCCACGTAGTGGCGCACCAGGCCGTGGCAGCGCAGGCAGTCATTGCCTTCCACCAGGGCCTTGCCGGCGGCCAGCTGCGCGTCGGCTGTCACGGCAGCGGCGGCCGGGGCCGCATTGGCCGCCGCCGTGGTGGCCCCGACAGCCGGCCCGCGCATGATGCGCCAGCCGATGTTGAAGACACCCAGCGCCACCAGCAGCATGAAGACCACGAGCGCCCAGCCCAGCCAGCGGGGCCGGTGGGGGGCGTCGTAGCCCTCGTCGTCTGCGTCAGGAGGCAGTTGGCCGGCCATCAGTGGCGGAAGTGGCGCACGCCGGTGAAGACCATGGCGACGCCGCGCTCGTTGGCGGCGTCAATGACTTCCTGGTCGCGCATGGAGCCGCCGGGCTGGGCCACGCAGGTGGCGCCTGCGTCAACGACCACGTCCAGGCCGTCGCGGAAGGGGAAGAAGGCATCGCTGGCCACGACCGTGCCCTGCAGGCTCAGCTTGGCGGCCTCGGCCTTGATGGAGGCGATGCGCGCCGAGTCCAGGCGGCTCATCTGGCCTGCGCCCACGCCCATGGTCATGCCGTTCTTGCAGAACACGATGGCATTGCTCTTGACGTACTTGGCGACCTTCCAGGCGAACAGCAGGTCCTGCAGTTCTTCGGGGGTAGGCTGCTTGACGGTGACGACCTTGAGGTCGGCCAGGGCCAGCTCATGGTTGTCGGCGGTCTGCAGCAGCAGGCCCGAGCCGACGCGCTTGGCGTCCATGGCGTTGCGGCCCTGGTCCCAGGCGCGCTCGCCGCCGGCCGGCAGGGCGATCTTCATGAGGCGCACATTGACCTTGGGCTTGAAGATTTCCAGCGCCTCGGCCGTGAAGTCGGGAGCCATCAGCACCTCGACGAACTGCTTGACCACGGCCTCGGCCGCTGCCTTGTCCACCGTGCGGTTGAAGGCGATGATGCCGCCGAAGGCGCTGGTGGGGTCGGTCTGGAAGGCCTTGGCATAGGCTTCGTGCGCGTCCTTGCCCACGGCCACGCCGCAGGGGTTGGCGTGCTTGACGATCACGCAGGCGGGCTGCTCGAAGCTCTTGACGCATTCCCAGGCAGCGTCGGCGTCGGCGATGTTGTTGTACGACAGCTCCTTGCCCTGCAGCTGCTCGCCCGTGACCAGGGAGCCAGGAGCCGGATACAGGTCGCGGTACAGGGCGGCCTGCTGGTGGCTGTTTTCGCCGTAGCGCAGGTCCTGCACCTTGGTGAAGTGGCCGTTGCTCTGGCCGGGGAAGGGGCTGCGCTCGGGCACGTAGGTTTCGGAGAGCTTCTCGTCCTCGAACTTCACGCTGGACAGGTAGTCGCTGATGGCGCCGTCGTACTGGGCGATGCGGTTGAAGGCGGCCACGGACAGCGCAAAGCGCAGCTTGTCGGACAGCTTTCCGTTGGCCTTGAGTTCACCCAGCACGGCCTCGTACTGGCCGGCGTCGGTGATCACGCCCACGTCGGCCCAGTTCTTGGCGGCAGAGCGCACCATGGCCGGGCCGCCGATGTCGATGTTCTCGATGGCGTCGGCCAGCGTGCAGCCGGCCTTGGCCACGGTAGCCTCGAAGGGGTAGAGGTTCACCACCAGCAGGTCGATGGTGTCGATGCCGTGCTCCTTGAGGGCCGCCATGTGGGCGGGCAGCTCGCGGCGCGCCAGCAGGCCGCCGTGGACCTTGGGATGCAGGGTCTTGACGCGGCCGTCCAGCATTTCGGGGAACTGGGTGACTTCGGCCACCTCGGTCACGGGCAGGCCGGCCTCGGCCAGCAGCTTGGCGGTGCCGCCGGTGGACAGCAGCTTGATGCCCAGGGCGTGCAGGCCTTGGGCGAATTCGACGATACCGGTCTTGTCAGAGACGGAGAGCAGGGCGTTCATGGGCGTCAGTGCAGGGAGTTTGAAGAAATGGAGATTCGTGCCGCTCAGAGCATGTCGTGCTCGAGCAGCTTCTTGCGCAGCGTGTTGCGGTTCAGGCCCAGCCAGTCGGCAGCGCGGGACTGGTTGTTGTCGGCCTGGGTCATCACCACTTCCAGCAGCGGCTTTTCGACCAGGTGGATCAGCATGTCGTACATGCCGTTGGGCTTTTCGCCGTCGAGATCGCGGAAATACCCCTCCAGGCTTTCACGCACGCATTGTTCGATGTTCTGGTTGCTCATACTGTCATTCCTGCGGGCTCTCCGAATTCGGCGCTTGTGGCGCCGGCATCGATGGCGGCCGGTATCCGGTCCATCTGTGCGCCCAGGGCGTCCAGATAGTCGGCCACGGCCTGCCATTGCACCGCGCAGTCCTCGATGGTGTTGATGTGTTGTCTGAATGCTTCACCGCCCGGCAGGCTGCGCAGGTACCAGGCGATGTGCTTGCGCGCGCTGCGCACGCCGGTGCCCTCGCCGTACAGGCTGTAGTGGTCCTGCAGGTGGTCCAGCAGCAGCCGGCGCAGCTCGGCCACCAGCGGCGGGGCCATGTGCTCGCCCGTGGCCATGAAGTGCGCGATCTCGCGGAAGATCCACGGCCGGCCCTGGGCCGCGCGGCCGATCATCACGGCATCGGCGCCCGTGTAGGCGAGCACGTCGCGCGCCTTCTCGGGGCTGGTGATGTCGCCATTGGCCACCACGGGCACGCGCACCGCCGCCTTGACGGCAGCGATGGTGTCGTACTCGGCAAAGCCCTTGTAACCCTGCTCGCGCGTGCGGCCGTGCACGGTGAGCATCTGTATGCCCACCTCCTCGAAGCGGCGGGCCAGCACCACGGCGTTCCTGTGCGCGTCGCACCAGCCGGTGCGCATCTTCAGCGTGACGGGCACGCCGTGAGGGGCGCAGGCCTCGACCACAGCCTGGGCAATCTCCACGGCCAGGGCCTCGTTCTGCATCAGGGCCGAGCCGGCCCATTTGTTGCAGACCTTCTTGGCCGGGCAGCCCATGTTGATGTCGATGATCTGGGCGCCGCGGTCCAGGTTGTAGCGCGCGGCCTCGGCCATCATCTCGGCGTCCGTGCCCGCGATCTGCACCGCGATGGGGCCGGGTTCGCCTTCATGGTTGGCGCGGCGCGAGGTCTTGAGGCTGTTCCACAGGTCCTTGCGCGATGTCACCATCTCGCTGACCGCGTAGCCCGCGCCCAGGGCCTTGCACAGCTGGCGGAACGGCCGATCCGTCACCCCGGCCATGGGGGCGACGAACAGGCGATTGGCCAGGGCATGGGGGCCTATGGACAGGGGTGGGGAGGACATCGGAAAAGCCGGAGAAAACGCGCGCGCCGAGCACAAAACGGGCGGCAACAAAGGACCAAGATTGTACCTGCCCAAATTTTCAGCAGGGCTAAAACCGGGCCGTCAAGACGGCCAAGCAGCGAAAACAAGACAGTGCGCAGTTTTCATGGTGTGGGCACGAAGGTGCGCACCTGGCCCGGAACGGCCTGCAGCCCGTAGGCACCCAGCCGGCCCTGCCACCAGCGGCGGTTGAATTGCACGTCGGGAGAGACCTGGTCGTCGGGCATGGGGCGCAGGCCGACCTTCTGCAGCCCGGCTTTCGGCTGCCCGGCTGCCTGCAGCCCAGCTGTCTGCGGCCCAGCCTCCAGTCCCAGGTCCAGCTCCTCGCCGTCGGCCAGCGGGCCGCGCACCACGGCCATGGCCTTGCGCCCGTCGGTCACCCAGGCGTCCAGCACCAGGGCCGGGCCGGGCTCGGACCCGGCCAGGCTCACGCAGCCTTGCAGACGCGGCTCCAGGCCCAGCGGCTCCAGCTCGCGCTGCAGCTGCTCCAGCCTGTCGCCCACGGCCGGGTCCGGCAGGGTGCAGCCCTTGGCCTGCAGCGCCTTGCCCCAGGCGGAGGGCGGTGCAGCCTGGGCGGGCGGCGCCTGGGCAGCGGCCTGTGCCACCACGGTGGTGTCCTTGCCTGGCGATGGCTGCAACGCAGAGCAGCCGGCCAGGCCGGCTGCTGCCATTCCCAATGCCGCCCATCCCGCCCATCCTGCAATCCGCCCTGTCTGCATGACGCCCCCTGTGCTTGTGGTTCTGGAACAGGCCCCACGATAGCTTCAGGCCGACAAGGCGTCAGCCAGCGCAGACCTACACTTGGCAGCACCTATGGAATTCTGGATCCATCAATTGCTGAGTTGGTTGGCGCTGCCGCAGTTCGGCCTCAGCACCGTGTTCATCGTGGCCCTGATTTCGGCCACGCTGCTGCCGCTGGGCTCCGAGCCTGCGGTGGTCGGCCTGCTGCAGCTCAACCCCGATCTGTTCTGGCAGACGGTCTTCGTGGCCACGGCCGGCAATACGCTGGGCGGCGCCATCAGCTGGTGGATGGGCCTGGGTGCGCACAAGGCCTGGCGCGCGGCCCGCGAGCGGCGGCGCGCCGGACTGCCCGAGGATCTGCGGGCCAAGCCGCCCCGCGCCCTGTCCCGCCACGAGCGCCGCGCCCGCGTGTGGCTGCGCCGCCTGGGCGCCAAGGCCTGCCTGCTGAGCTGGCTGCCCGTGGTGGGCGATCCGCTGTGCGCCGTGGCCGGCTGGCTGCGGCTGCCGTTCTGGCCCTGCGTGTTCTACATGGCCATAGGCAAGTTCCTGCGCTATGTGGTGATGACGGTGGTGCTGCTGCAGCTGCTGCCGGCCTCCTGGGCCAGCTGAGGCCGAAGCCCTCCCACCGAAGCCCTCCCCTTTTTGCGATCTACGCCTGCGGCTCGCGCGCCCAGGGCGCCAGCGCGAAGTGCGCAGCCAGGAAATCGATCAGCGCCTGCACGCGCGCCGGCCGGGCGCGCCCGGGTGGCGTGACGATGTGCAAGGCGATGGAGGGCACCTGCCAGTCGTCCATGCAGGTCTGCAGCGCACCCGATTGCAAATCTTCCCAGGCCAGGAATTCGGGCTGCAGGGCCAGGCCCAGCCCGGCGCGCAGGGCCGGCGCCAGGCCCTCGGCATTGTTCACGCGCATGGCCGTGGGAACGACCTGGGCGAACTCGCCGCGGCGCGCATGCACGAAGCGCCAGGCCTCGCCCAGGCGGCTGTGCACATAGCGCAGCGCGCGGTGCTGCGCCAGATCGCGCGGATGGGAGGGGCGGCCGTGGCGCTCGAAGTATTCGGGTGATCCCACCAGCAGCAGGCGCACCGTGCACAGGCGCCGCGCCAGCAGGCTGGAGTCGGGCAGCGAGGAGATGCGCAGCGCGATGTCGAAGCCCTGGGCCACGACGTCGATCAGCTCGTCGCTGAAGTGCAGGTCCAGCGTGACTTCCGGGTGCTCGGCCATGAAGGCGGGCACGGCCGGCGCCAGGTGCGAGATGCCGAACGACATGGGCGCCGCAATGCGGATGGGGCCGCGCAGGCTCTTGGACTGCTCGCTGATCTCGGCCTCCACGGCCTCGCCCTCGGCCAGGATGCGCGCGGCGCGCTCCAGCGAGGCCTGGCCGCTGGCCGTCAGCGACATGCGCCGCGAGGTGCGGTGGAACAGGCTGGTCTTGAGCCGCGTCTCCAGCCGCGTGATGGCCTTGGAGATGGTGGGCTGGGAGACGCCCAGGTCGGCGGCGGCCTTGGCGAAGGAGCCCGTTTCGGCCACCTTGGCGAAGACGGCCCAGGCTTCGAGGTCAGGAAGTCTTGGCATGAAAGTTTTGGAATAGATGTCTTTGCATATTTTCTATTCTCTTCTTGATCAGCAAAACATAAAGTTCATCCATCGCAACACACAACGCAGCAGGAGAACACCATGATCGAACGCCGTCCCTTCCAAGCCCTTGGCGGTGCCAACCACGGCTGGCTCGATGCCAAGCATCACTTTTCCTTCGCCGGCTACCACGATCCGGCCCGCATGGGCTGGGGCGCGCTGCGGGTGTGGAACGACGACACCATCGCCGCCGGCACGGGCTTCCCGCCCCATGCCCACGCCAACATGGAAATCATCACCTATGTCCGTGAAGGCGCCATCACCCACCAGGACAGCCTGGGCAACAAGGGCCGCACCGAAGCGGGCGATGTGCAGGTGATGAGCGCGGGCACCGGCATCCGCCACTCGGAATACAACCAGGAAAAGAACACGACGCGGATCTTCCAGATCTGGATCATGCCCGACGAGCGCGGCCAGCAGCCCCCGTCCTGGGGTGCCAAGCCCTTCCCCAAGGGCGAGCGCTCGGGCAGCTTCGTGGCCCTGGCCAGCGGCCTGCCCGGTGACGAGGACGCCCTGCCCATCCGCACCGCCGCCCGGGTGCTGGGCGCCACGCTGAAGGCCGGCGAGAGCACGGAGTACCGCATCGGCCGTGATCGCCTGGGCTACCTGGTGCCGGCCAGCGGCTCGGTGCAGATCGACGGCGTGACGCTGCAGGAGCGCGACGGCGCCGCCATCAGCGATGTGGACAGCTTCCGTGTGACGGCCCTGGCCGACACCGAGCTGGTGCTCGTCGACACGGCGCGCTGAAGCGCCCTGCCCGCCTCTTCCCAAGAAAACATTTCCCGTACCCCGTCCAACCCCTCACAGGAGATCACCATGACCGACCGCAAGTACCTCGAAGTCCTGACGCCCGCCAACAGCCAGATCATCTTCATCGACCAGCAGCCCCAGATGGCCTTCGGCGTGCAGTCCATCGACCGCCAGGTGCTCAAGAACAACGTGGTGGGCCTGGCCAAGGCGGCCAAGGCATTCGACATTCCCGCCACCATCACCACGGTGGAGACGGGCAGCTTCTCCGGCCACACCTATCCCGAACTGCTGGCCGTGTTCCCCGAGCACCAACTGCTGGAGCGCAGCTCCATGAATTCCTGGGACGACCAGAACGTGCGGGACGCACTGGCCAGGAACGCCGCCCAGGGCCGCAAGAAGATCGTGGTCTCCGGCCTGTGGACCGAGGTGTGCAACACCACCTTCGCCCTGTCGGCCCTGCATGACACGGACTACGAGATCTACATGGTGGCCGACGCCTCGGGCGGCACGTCGCTGGACGCGCACAACTACGCCATGGACCGCATGGTGCAGGCCGGCGTGGTGCCCGTGACCTGGCAGCAGGTGCTGCTGGAATGGCAGCGCGACTGGGCCCGCCGCGAGACCTACGACGCGGTGATGGACATCGTGCGCGAGCATTCCGGCGCCTACGGCATGGGCGTTGACTATGCCTACACCATGGTGCACAAGGCGGCCGAGCGCGTGCAACATGGCGAGACCGTGGGCCCGAACCCCGCCAAGGTCTGAGCACCAGCGCCGCCGCCGGCCCGCCAAAGGAGTCTCGCCATGAAGCTCTATGCACTTTCCCTTGGGGCCGGCCTGCTGGTCGGTGTGGTCTACAGCCTGCTGCAGGTGCGCTCGCCCGCACCGCCGCTGGTGGCCCTGGTCGGCCTGCTGGGCATCCTGGCCGGCGAGCAGATCCTGCCCGTGGGCCGGCATCTGCTGCAGGGCATGGACCTGCGCAGCGCCTGCAGCAAGACGCAGGCCACCGAGCATGTGCTGGGCCAGCTGCCCGGCCGCAAGAACGCCGATGCCGATGCCGATCGGCACCACGGCTGACCCCTCCCCCTCTCCAAGAAAACTGCACCATGACCACGCGCAGAAAAGTCCTGGGCTCCGCTGCCACCCTTGCCATGGGTGGACTGCTGGGTTGCACCACCAACGCTCGCCAAGGAGCCTCCATGTCCGATTCCACGCCCGAAGTCATCTTCCACAACGGCCGCTTCACCACGCTGAACAAGGCCCAGCCCACCGCCACCGCCGTGGCCGTGAAGGACGGCCGGTTCATCGCCGTGGGCTCGGACGCCGAGGTGCTGGCCCTGGCCGGCAGCGGCACGCGCCGCATCGATCTGCAGCGCCGCAGCGTGCTGCCCGGCCTGTTCGACAACCACACGCACGTGATCCGTGGCGGCCTGAACTTCAACCTGGAGCTGCGCTGGGACGGCGTGCGCTCGCTGGCCGACGCACTGGACATGCTCAAGCGCCAGGTGGCCATCACGCCTGCGCCGCAGTGGGTGCGCGTGGTCGGCGGTTTCACCGAGCACCAGTTCGTGGAAAAGCGCCTGCCCACCATCGACGAGATCAACGCCATCGCGCCCGATACGCCGGTCTTTCTGCTGCACCTGTATGACCGCGCCCTGCTCAACGCCGCCGCCCTGCGCGCCGTGGGCTACACCCGCGACACGCCCCAGCCCGCAGGCGGCGAGATCACGCGCGATGCCAACGGCAACCCCACGGGCCTGCTGCTGGCCAAGCCCAACGCCACCATCCTCTACAGCACACTGGCCAAGGGCCCCAAGCTGCCGCTGGACTACCAGGTCAATTCCACGCGCCACTTCATGCGCGAACTCAACCGCCTGGGCGTGACCGGCGTGATCGATGCGGGCGGGGGCTTTCAGAACTACCCCGACGACTACGACGTGATCCAGAAGCTCAGCGACGCCAACCAGATCACCGTGCGCCTGGCCTACAACCTGTTCACGCAAAAGCCCAAGGAGGAGAAGGCCGACTTCCTCAACTGGACGCAAAGCGTGAAGTACAAGCAGGGCAACGACTATTTCCGCCACAACGGCGCGGGCGAGATGCTGGTGTACTCGGCCGCCGACTTCGAGGACTTCCGCCAGCCGCGCCCCGACATGCCGCCCAGCATGGAGGGCGACCTGGAAGAAGTGGTGCGCGTGCTGGTGCAGAACCAATGGCCGTGGCGCCTGCACGCCACCTACGACGAGACCATCTCGCGCGCGCTCGATGTGTTCGAGAAGGTGCACCGCGACACGCCCATCGACGGCCTGAACTGGTTCTTCGACCATGCCGAGACCATTTCGGACAAGTCCATCGACCGCATTGCGGCGCTGGGCGGCGGCGTGGCCGTGCAGCACCGCATGGCCTACCAGGGCGAGTATTTCACCGAACGCTACGGCGCACGTGCCACCGAGGCCACGCCGCCCGTCAAGAAGATCCTGGAGCGCGGCGTGAAGACCTCGGCCGGCACGGACGCCACGCGCGTGGCCTCCTACAACCCCTGGGTGTCGCTGTCGTGGATGGTGACGGGCAAGACCGTGGGCGGCCTGCAGATGTACCCCCAGCGCAACCTGCTGGACCGCGAGACCGCGCTGCGCATGTGGACCGAGAACGTGGCCTGGTTCTCCAACGAGGAAGGCCTGCGCGGCCGCATCCAGGTGGGCCAGCTGGCCGACATGATCGTGCCCAGCAAGGACTATTTCGCCGTGCCCGAGGACGAGATCTCCTTTCTCACCTCCGAGCTCACCGTGGTGGGCGGCCGCGTGGTCTATGGCGCAGGCCCCTTCCAGCAGCATGACGACAATCCGCTGCCGCCGGCCATGCCCGACTGGTCCCCCGTGCGGCGCTTTGGCGGCTACGGCGCCTGGGGCGAGCCCGAGGGCGCGGGCAGGAACTCGCTCAACCCTGCGCGCTACCGCAGCCTGGCGGCGGCCTGCGGCTGCGGCACCAGCTGCGGCATGCACGGCCACAGCCATGCCGACGCCTGGGCATCGAACGTGCCGACCTCGGACCCCCGAAGCTTCTTCGGCGCGCTGGGCTGCTCCTGCTGGATGGCCTGAGGAGCACACGCATGACACCCGCCATGACCCAAGCCAGTACGTTCTCCGGCCGCCTTGCGGCCGCCGCACGCCCGGTGTTCGGCAGCCAGGCCGTGCGCCTGGTGGCCTACCTGGGCCTGTGCGCCGCCTATCTGCAGGGTGGCCTGGTCAAGCTCACCGACTTTCCCGGTGCGCTGGGCGAGATGGCCCACTTCGGCCTGTCGCCGGCACCGATGTTCGCGGTCCTGGTGATCGCGCTGGAGCTGGGCGCCTCGGCCATGATCATCACCGGCCGGCTGCGCTGGCTGGGCGCCCTGGCACTGGCCGCGTTCACGCTGCTGGCCACCTTCGTCGCGCTGCGCTTCTGGGAGCTTCCCGCAGGGCAGGAGCGCTTCATGGCGGCCAATTCCTTCTTCGAGCATCTGGGCCTGGTCGGCGGCTTCCTGTTCGTCGCCTGGCATGACCTGGGAGAGCGCCATGACCGCTGATTCGACCCGGCCCGCAGCCACTGCCTCCGGCAGCTTCGCGCCGCTGCGCCAGCCCGTGTTCGCGGTGCTGTGGGCGGCCACGGTGCTGGGCAACATCGGCAGCTTCATGCGCGATGTGGCCAGCTCCTGGATGGTGACCGAGCTGTCGGCCAGCCCGGCCGCCGTGGCCCTGATCCAGACGGCGGCCACGCTGCCCATCTTCCTGCTGGCGATTCCGGCCGGTGTGCTGTCCGACATCCTGGACCGCCGACGCTTCCTGATCGGCATCCAGATCCTGCTGGCCGCCGTCAGCGCCAGCCTGCTGCTGCTGGCACGCACCAACACGCTGACCGTGGAGTACCTGGTGGCGCTGACCTTCGTGGGCGGCATAGGCGCGGCGCTGATGGGGCCGACCTGGCAGTCCATCGTGCCCGAGCTGGTGCCGCGCAGCGACCTCAAGAACGCGGTGGCGCTGAACTCGCTGGGCATCAACATCGCACGCGCCCTCGGCCCTGCGGCCGGTGGCCTGCTGCTGGCCAGCTTCGGCGCGGCGGCGGCCTACGGCGCGGACGTGGCCAGCTACGTGTTCGTGATCGCCGCGCTGGTCTGGTGGAAGCGCCCCAAAGCCGAGGCATCGGCCCTGAACGAGCAGTTCTTCGGCGCCTTCCGCGCAGGCCTGCGCTATGCCCGCTCCAGCCGCGAGCTGCATGTGGTGCTGCTGCGCGCCGCCGTGTTCTTCCTCTTCGCCAGCTCGGTCTGGGCCCTGCTGCCGCTGGTGGCGCGGCGCATGCTGGGCGGCTCGGCAGGCTTTTACGGTGTGATGCTGGGCGCCGTGGGCGCAGGCGCCATCCTGGGCGCGCTGGTGCTGCCGCGCCTGCGCAAAAGGCTGGATGCCGATGGCCTGGTGCTGCTGTCCTCCGTGCTCAGCGCCGCCGTGATGGCCGCGCTGTCCACCGCGCCGCCGCAATGGGCCGCCGTGCTGCTGATGCTGGTGCTGGGCCTGGGCTGGATCATTGCGCTGACCACGCTCAACGGCGTGGCCCAGGCGGTGCTGCCCAACTGGGTGCGCGGCCGCGGGCTGGCCATCTACCTGATGGTGTTCAACGGCGCCATGGCGGGCGGCAGCCTGGCCTGGGGGCTGTTTGCACAGGGTGTTGGCATTCCCACGGCGCTGCTGATCGGCGCGGCGGGCCTGGTGGCGATCTCGCTGGTGTTCCACCGCATCAAGCTGCCCACGGGCGAGGCGGACCTGCAGGCCTCCAACCACTGGCCCGAGCCGCTGCTGGCCGAGCCCGTGGCCCATGACCGTGGCCCGGTGATGATCCAGGTGGAATACCAAGTGCGCCGCGACGACCTGCCAGCCTTCATCGAGGCCATGCAGCATGTGGCGCGCGAGCGGCGGCGCGACGGCGCCTATGCCTGGGGCATTGCCGAGCACACGGGCGAGCCGGGCCGGGTGATCGAGTGGTTCCTGGTGGAGTCCTGGGCCGAGCATCTGCGCCAGCACCAGCGCGTGTCCAGGGCCGATGCCGATCTGCAGGCCCAGGCGCTGCGCTTTCACATCGGCCCCGGGCGGCCCGTGGTCCACCACTTTCTGGCGCTGGATGCCGCCAGTGCCGCCAGTGCCGCGAGCGGGCCTGCGCAGGCACCGGCGCACGGCCACGCCCACTGAAGCGTTGCGGCAGGCCTGCCCCTGGCCTGCGCCCGGCCTGCCAGGACACCTCAGCGGATATCCAGCCGCTCCAGCGCACGCACCAGGTCGGCCAGCGTGCGCACCTGCATCTTGCGCATGGCCTGGCCGCGCCGCACCTTCACCGTGATCTCGCTCACGCCCAGGTCTGCCGCGATCTGCTTGTTCAGCAGGCCGCGCACCACGCCCACGACCACTTCCTGCTCGCCCGGCGACAGCGACTGCCAGCAGGCGCGCAGCGCCTGTTCGCCGGCCTCCAGCGCGCGGCGCTGGCGGTCCAGGGCAATGCCCTGCTGGATGGCGTCCAGCAGGTCCTGGTCGCGGAAGGGCTTGGTCAGGAACTCGATGGCGCCGGTCTTCATGGCCTCCACGCTCATGGGAATGTCGCCATGGCCGGTGATGAAGATGGTGGGCAGCTTCAGGCCCATCTCCAGCATCTGGCGCCGGAAATCCATGCCGCTTTGGCCCGGCATGCGGATGTCCAGCACCAGGCATGCAGGCCCCGCGGGCGGCTGCCGCTGCCAGTGGTCCAGAAACTCGCGCGTGGCGCCGAAGGCGCGCACGCACAGGCCCACCGAGGCCAGCAGGTCCTCGATGGCGGCGCGCACCGAGGCGTCGTCATCGACGATGTAGACAAGTGCCTCGGCTTCGGCCGTGGAGGGTTCAGCCATGGCGCAATCCCGTGGAAGACCTGTCGCCCGTGGCCGGGGCGCAGGCAATGGTGATGTGAAAGACCGTGCCGCCGCGCATGTCCTCGCGGTCCGTGGCCCAGATGCGGCCGCCGTTGGCCTCGGCCATGTGGCGGCAGATGTTCAGGCCCAGGCCCATGCCGTCGGGCTTGGTGGTCCAGAAGGCATCGAACAGGTGGGTGCGGGCCAGCGGCGACAGGCCTTCGCCCGCATCGGCCACGGTCAGCACCAGTTGCTGGCCCAGGGCCTGGGTGGTGACGGTGATGCGCCGCTGCGCGGCCGGCGTGCCCTGCATGGCATCCATGGCATTGATCAGCAGGTTGGCCAGCACCTGCTGGATGTGCACGCGGTCGGCCCAGGCCGGCTGCAGCGCGGGCGCCAGTTGCAGGTCCAGGGCCACGCCGCGCCGGTCCAGCTCGGCGTCCGACAGGCGCGCCATCTCGCGCACGGCGTCGTCGAGGTCGAAGGACTGGCGGCTGGGCGCCTCGCCGCGCGCCATGCTGCGGATGCGGGCAATGACATCGCTGGCGCGCTGCGCATCGCCCAGGATGCGCTCCAGCGCCTGGCCGGCCTTGGCGAGGTTGGGCGGGTCCTGGGCCAGCCAGCGCTGGCAGGCATTGCCGCTGGTGACGATGGCCGCCAGCGGCTGGTTGACCTCATGGGCGATGGAGGCCGTCAACTGCCCCAGGCTGGTGGTCTGGGTGATGCGCATCAGCTGGGTGCGCGCCTCATGGGCCGCGTTCTGGGCCGCCACCATCTTCAGGCCCAGATAGGCCGTGATGGCAATGGCCAGAATGCTGATCACCATGTTGATCAGTCCGGTGCGATAGGCACCGGCAGGCGTGAGCGCAAAGCTGGCCAGGGTCAGCACGATGCACAGCGCCGTGAGGCCGATGACCACGCGCGGGCTGAACCAGCGCACCGCCACCAGGATGATGGCGGTATGGAACACGGCGGCCGCCACGGCGTAGTCGGTCAGCGTGTCCAGCGCGAAGATCGCGGCCATGGCGACGCCCATGGCCGCCAGGATCAGGGCCCGGGGCCAATGGGGAAAGCGGCGCAGAGCGGTGGTCATGGCGTGCAGGGAAAAGGAATGGACTGTCAGCTGCCAATTCTCATTCAAGAAGCCGCTGCACCTGAATGCAGGCTATACCCGAACCGTACGATACTGGCGCGACCCAAAACAAGGGACACCGAGGAAGGGCCTGGGCCGGCCGCGCCGCCCCGCACCGAAGGTGTCGTCCCCCTCCCGCGTAGCGAGAGAGGGGGAAGCCGCGCAGCGGCTCAGGGGGTTCACAACACTGGCCGCCGGCCCACGCTAAGTTGGAGTTCCACGGTGGCCTTGGCCAGCTCGGTCTCGGCCTCCAGCGATCCCAGGTAAGCCTCGTCGGCCGAGCGCTGGGCGGACAGCAGCTCCAGCAGCGAAGCCTCGCCATGCCGGTAGGACAGGCGTATGCCTTCGAGCACGCGCTGCGCATCGCGCAGCACCCCGTCGCGGTAGCGCTGCACGTTCTCGCGCGCGGCGGTCAGGCGAAAGCGCGCGCCGCGCACATCGGCCTCTGCCCGGTTCTGGGCCTGCTGCAGGGCCAGCATGGCCTGGGTCACGGCCGCCTCGGCCTGCACCAGATCGCCCCGGTCCAGGCGCGACAGCGGCAGCGGCACGCTGACCGAGACCGACAGCGTGCGCGAGCGCCCGCCGCCATCGAAGGGATTGCCCTGGGCATCGGTGCCGGCCGCCGTGGACGGCACGGCGGCCATGCCCACGGCCAGCGTGGGATTGACCCAGCGGTTGGCCTGGGCCAGGCCCGCGTTGTCGCGTGCATGCTCCAGCGCCGCCTGGGCGATGCGCACCTCGGCGCGCGACTGCAGCGCCTGGGCGACCAGGGCGTCGGCATCCTCCAGCCCCGAGACTTCGGCCAATTCCATGAAGCCGCATTGCAGCGTGTCGCTGGCAAAGACTTCGGACAGGCGGCGCCCCAGCGGGACGGACAGCGCCAGCCGCGCGGTCTGCGCCTCTGCGCGCGCCTGCACCACCTCGGCCTGGAAGCGGTCGCGCTCCACGCGCGACTGCAGCCATTCCACGCCGCCGATGTCGCCGGCCTTGCGCCGCAGCTCGTTGGCCTGCACCACGTCGCCCAGCGCCTTCAGCGTCTGCTGCTTGCGCTCCAGCGCCAGCGAGTCGCGGCAGGCCTGGGTGTAGTCCTGGGCGGCATCGGAGAACAGCTGGCTGCGCACGCCTTCAAGGCCGGCCTCGGACAGGCGCACCTGGCTGCGTGCGGACTGGATGCGCGCGGCGCGCTTGCCGCCCGTCTCCAGCTCCATGCTGATCTCGTAGTTGCGCGTGGTGGGCCGGGGCTGGCCGGTGCGCACCTGCTCGCGCGAGGCGCCCAGCATGAGGCTGGGGTCGGGGCGTATGCCGGCGATGCCGATGCCGGCACGCGCGGATTCCACGCCCTGCTCCTCCGAGCGCAGCAGGGGGCTGTGCTGCTCCACGGCGTTGAGGTAGTCGGAAAAGCGCAGGCCGGCGGACGGCGCCGTCTGCGCCTGGGCTGCGGCGCCAAGGCACAGCAGCAGGGCCAGGGCCTGCCTGGGGAAGAAAGGGGTCGTTTGCATGGCGACTCGCATCAATGGGGTTGGCTCGTTTCGGTGCGATGCCCGCCCTCGTCCTCGGCGGCATCCAGATCGCCGCTCTCACCGCGTTCAGCGGCGCGGCGCTGGCGGCGCTCGGCCGCGCGGGCGGCACGGGCCTCGATCACGTAGTAGAGGTTGGGCAGCAGCAGCAGGGTCAGCAAGGTGGCGCTGAACAGGCCGCAGACGACGACGGTGGCCAGGGGCCGCTGCACGTCGCTGCCCAGGCCCATGGCCAGCATGGCCGGCGTGAGGCCGAAGGCGGCGACGGTGGCCGTCATCAGCACGGGGCGCATGCGGCTGGAGGCGCCTTCGAGCACGGCTTCGCGCAGGCCCAGGCCGTCCTCGCGGCGCAGCCGGTTGATCTGCGAGACCATGAGCACGCCCGAGAGCACGGCCACGCCGAACAGCGCGATGAAGCCCACGGCGCTGGAGACGTTGAGCGTCATGCCGCGCAGGTGCAGGCCCGCAAAGCCGCCGATCATGGCCAGCGGCACCACGCCCAGCACCAGCAGCGGCTGGCGCAGGTTGCCGAACTCGCCGAACAGCAGCACCAGCATGATGCCCAGCGTCAGCGGCAGGATCATGAGCAGCCGCGCCTCGGCACGCTGCAGGTTCTCGAACTGGCCGCCCCACTCGATGTGCAGCTTCTGGCGGTCGTAGTCCAGGTGCTGATCGATGGCGGTGTGCGCATCCTTGAGGAAGCCCGCCAGGTCGCGGCCGCGCACATTGAGCTTGACGAGGATGTGGCGCTCCCCGCCCTCGCGCACGATGACGCTCTGGCCCACGGTGGTAGTGATGCGCGCCACGTCGGCCAGCGGCACCTGGGCGCCATTGGCGGCCGACAGGCGCAGCGCGCCGATGGCCTCGGGGCTGCTGCGCGTGTCGGGCGTGAAGCGCACGGCCATGTCGTAGCTGCGCTCGCCCACGTACAGCTGGCCAATGGAGGCCCCGCCCACGCCGGTGGAGATGAGCTGCGCCACCTCGGAGGCATTGATGCCGTAGCGCGCGGCAGCGGCGCGGTCCAGCGCAATGCGCAGGTTGGGCAGCGGCGGCTCCACGTCCACGGCCACGTCGGCCGCGCCGGGCACTTTCTCCAGCACGGCCACCAGGGCATCGGCCACGCGCCGGTCTTCGGCCAGGTCCTGGCCGAAGACCTTCACCGTGAGGTCGCTGTGCGCGCCGGACAGCTTGTCCTGCACGCCGTCGATCATGGGCTGCATGAAGCCCACGGAATAGCCGGGCAGCTGGTCGAAGCGCGCGGCCATCTTCGCGATCAGCTGCTGCTTGGTCAGGCCCGACTTCCATTCGCCATAGGGATGCAGGCCCACGCTGGCCTCGATGTGCGAGGGCGTCCAGTAGTCCGTGCCGTCATCGTTGCGCCCGGTCTGGGTGACGATGTAGGAGACCTCGGGGAACTCCAGCGCAGCGCTGCGCAGCGCGTCGGCCATGTCGCGCGCCTTGTCCAGCGTGATGCCGGGCGGCATCTGCACCTGCAGCCAGATGGAGCCTTCGTCCAGGTACGGCAGGAAGTCGCGGCCCATGGTGCCAGCCAGCACGCCCAGGGCCAGCAGCGAGGCCGCCACGGCCCCCGCCAGCCAGCGCACGCGGCCCACGGCCACGCCCAGGAAGCGGTCATAGCCCACGCCCAGCCGGTGCAGCACGGGGTTGTGGAAGATCTTGCGCGGCCTGCGGAAGGCCAGCCAGGCCAGGGCCGGCGTGAGCAGCAGGGCCACGGCCAGCGCCCCCACCAGGGCCGCGCCCACGGCGCTGGCCATGGGCGAGAACAGCTTGTACTCGATGCGCTCGAAGGCGAACAGCGGCAGGTAGGCGGCCGCGATCACGCACATGCCGAAGAAGATGGGCCGCGCCACCTGCAGCGTGGCCGTGATGGCGTCCCTGGGCGTGAGCGGCCGGTTCTGGTCGGCCTCGCGGCGCCGCAGGATGTTCTCGACCACGACCACGGCGCCATCCACCAGGATGCCGAAGTCGATGGCGCCCAGCGACAGCAGGTTGGCCGGAATCTTCGCGTGGTGCATGAAGATGAAGGCCAGCAGCAACGCCATGGGAATGGTCAGCGCCACGATCAGCGCCGCGCGCGGGCTGCCCAGGAAGACCAGCAGCACCAGGGTGACGACGATCAGGCCTTCGGCCAGGGTCTTGCCCACGGTGTGGGTGGTGCGCTCGATCAGCGTGGTGCGGTCCAGGTAGGGCACGACCTTCACGTCGGGCGGCAGCAGCTTGCCGTTGAGCTCCTCCACGGCGGCGTGGATGCCCTCCAGCGCCTGCGAGGGGTTGGAGCCCTTGAGCAGCAGCACGATGCCCTGCAGGGTGTCGGAGTTGCCGTCCTTGCCCAGGATGCCGCGCCGCTCCACGTTGCCGTAGGTCAGCCGCCCCAGGTCCTTGACCAGCACGGGCGTGCCGCTGTCCGTGGTCTTGACGACCACGTTGCCCATGTCGTCCAGCGAGCCCAGCAGGCCCACGCCGCGCACCACATAGGAGACATCGCCCCGGTCGATGACGCTGCCGCCGCCGCTGGCGTTGTTGGCATTGATGGCCTCGATCACCTGGGACAGCGCCAGCCCGTACTGCAGCAGCCGCGCCGGGTCCAGCTCCAGCATGAACTGCGTGGTCAGGCCGCCGAAGTTGGTCACGTCCACCACGGACTGGGCCTTCTTCAGGCGCGGGATCACCACCCATTGCTGCAGCTCGGACAGCTCGCGCAGGCTGCGCACCGGGCTTTCCAGCGTGTAGCGGTAGACCTCGCCCGTGGGCGAGCTGTAGGGGTCCAGTCCGGCGCGGGCGCCGTAGGGCAGCGTGACCTCGTCGATGCGCTCCTTCAGGCGCTGGCGCGCCCAGTAGCCGTCCACGCCGTCCTCGAAGACCACGGTGATCAGGGACAGCGCGAACAGGCTGCGCGAGCGCAGCACGTGCATGCCGGGCGTGGCCAGCAGGGCGCGCTCCAGCGGAATGGTGATCTGCTGCTCTATCTCCTCGGCCGCAAGGCCTGGCACCTGGGTGACGATCTGCGAGGTCACGTCGGCAATGTCGGGATAGGCCTCCAGCGGCAGCTGCTTCCAGCTGAACACGCCATACAGGGCCGCGAAGCAAAAGACCAGCCAGACCACGCCGCGGCGCGAAAAGCCGATGTTGACGATGCGCTCGATCATTGCAGCAGCACTCCCCCGTTGACCACCACGCGCTCACCGGCCGCCAGGCCCGAGAGGATCTCGGCCTGGCCGTCCTGCTGCGCGCCGACCTGCACGTCGCGCGGCTCGAAGCGCCAGCCGCCCTTGTCCACGAAGACGCGCGTGCTGACCTGGCCCTGCAGCAGGGCCGCGGCGGGCACCATCACGGCCTGGCGCGCCGGGGCGTCGAAGCCCACGCGCGCAAACATGCCGGGGCGCAGCCGCCCTTCGGGGTTGTCCACGGCCACGCGCACCTTGACGCTGCGCGTGGCGGTGTCCACCAGCTCGCCCACGTACTGCACGCGGCCCTGCAGCTGCAGGTCGGGATAGGCGGCCAGCGCGATGTGGGCCTGCTGGCCCACGTCCACATGGGCCAGGTCGCGCTCGCTGACGCTGGCGCTGAGCCAGACCTTGCGCAGGTCGGCCACGGTCATGACGGAGGCATTCACATCGTTCCAGTAGCCGCCCTGCGAGCCCGCCATCTCGACCACGCGGCCGCTGATGGGCGACTTGACCACGTAGCTGCCGCGCGAGCCTTCCTGCACGGCCGCACCCAGCTGGGACAGGTGGTCGGAGGCGGCGCGCGCATCGGCACCTGCTGCGGCCAGCGACTGCTGCGCGGCCTCGTAGTCCTTGCGCGCGGCGATCTCGGCATCGAACAGCAGCTTCTGGCGGTCGAATTCCTGGCGCGCGTGCAACAGCGCGGCCTGGGACTTGGCGTGCTCGGCACGCACGCTGGAGATCTCGGAGGAGTCCATGGTGATCAGCGCATCGCCGGCCTTCACCGCATCGCCCAACTGGTGGTGCAGGCGCACCAGGCGGCCCGCCACGGGCGGCGTGATGCGGACCAGCTTTTCAGGCTCGGCCTCGATGGTGGCGGGGGCCGACAGGCGGGTCTGCAGCGGCTGCAGGGCGATCTCTGCCACCTGCAGGCGCTCGCGCAGCGGCGAGCCTTCGGGCACCACGATGAGGTTGCCTTCGCGGCGCACGGGGGCCGGCTGCGGGGCGGCGGTGGCGGGGGTTGCCACTGCAGCCTGGGTTTCGGCCGGGCCGTTGCAGGCGGCCATGGCCACGCTGATCAGCAGCCCGCCCACAGGCCAGGCGGCCGCCAGCAAGGGATGGCGCGGGTGCAGGCCATGTGGTTGGCCATGGGGTCGGCCTGGTCGTTCAGAAGCGAGAAAGCGGGTCATCCTGAGGTCTCCGGGTGCCACGGACCCGCGCAGACCTCTCGCCCCTTCAGGCGATCACAGGCCTCCGCCCGGGTCCGGGCAGATTAAGAAATGGAAG
This sequence comes from Delftia sp. BGA-UO-ETr-SB1, assembly GCF_059567865.1. Classification (NCBI taxonomy): domain Bacteria; kingdom Pseudomonadati; phylum Pseudomonadota; class Betaproteobacteria; order Burkholderiales; family Comamonadaceae; genus Delftia; species Delftia sp. BGA-UO-ETr-SB1. Next base: position 908,337 of record NZ_JCAQOW010000005.1, read on the forward strand.
AAGGGAAAGACGGGAAGGGACGGCGCGGCAGCGCCTGGCAGGATCGGGATCGGAATCAGGATCGGGGTCCATGGGGTACTCCTTTGCGTGTGGGTGGCGCAGTCCCCGTGCAGGCCGGGAGCCCTGTTTGCTGCAGTGCAATATGTGCCCGGAATTATCAAAGGCGAAAGTGCCTGCGGCCAGCCTTTGTTGGGAAGGCTGGCCTGTTCATTGGTGGATGCGGGATATACCTTCGTATAGAAGATGGCCGGCACAAGGCCCCCCCTCGGCCCGGCCCAGCCCGGCCCGGAAAGCAAAAAGCCGCCAGCGCGGAGCGGGCGGCTTGCGGGCGATGGCCTGCGGGAAAGCTCAGTCCACTTTCAGGCCGATGGCTTTCACCAGTTCGCCAAAGCGCTCGCGCTCGGTGGCGTGGTGGTCGATGAAGGCCTTGCGGCTCAGCGGCGCGGGCGTGGCGCCCAGGGTGAGGATGACGTCGTTGACGTTCTTTTGCTCCAGCGCCTTGGCCACGGCAGTGCGAACGGCCTCGATCACCGATTCGGGCGTGCCCGTGGGCGCGTAGATGCCGAACAGCGTGTCCGCATCAAAGCCCGGCAGGCCGCTTTCGGCCAGCGTGGGCACGTTGGGGTACTGCGGCGAGCGGTGCGGGCTGCCGATGGCCAGCAGGCGCAGCTTGCCCGCCTCGACCTGCTTGAGGCCCGGACCCGGGTCGAACCAGAACTGCAGCTGCCCGCTGAGCACGTCGCTGAGCGCCGGGCCCGCGCCCTTGTAGGGGGCGTGCACGGCATCGACGCCGGCCATGCGCTTGAACATCTCGCCGGCCAGGTGCGGCGAGCTGCCCTGGCCCGGCGAGCCGTAGGACAGCTTGCCGGGGTTGGCCTTCAGGTGCTTGATGAAGTCGGCCACGTTGGTGGCGGGCACGGCGGGATTGGTCTCCAGGAACACATGCACGCGCGCCACGGCAGCCACGGGCGTCAAATCCTTTTCGGGATTGAAGGCCAGCTTGCTGTAGATCATCGGGTTGATGGTGATGGCACCGCCCGAGCTGAGCAGCAGCGTGTAGCCATCCTTGGGCGCGCGCACGGTTTCGCTGATGCCGATGTTGCCCCCCGCGCCGGGCTTGTTGTCCACCACCACCGACTGGCCCAGCACCTGGGACATGGTGGGCGTGATGGCGCGCGCCAGCACATCGGCCGCGCCGCCGGGCGCGAAGTTCACGACCAGGCGCACGGGGCGCTCGGGCCATTTGTCGCCGGCCTTCTGCGCCAGCGCAGGGACCGAGGCCGTCGCGCCCAGCAGGGCCAGCAGGCCCAGGCGGCGCCAGCGGCTGAAGGGATTTGTCTTGTGCATGAGCTATGTCTCCTTGGGTTATGAGTTCTTGAAAACGGTGAGGGCGCCTGAAGCAGCAGCGGCGCTACGGTCAATCCAGCCGTATGCCCGCCGACTCGATGACCTGGCCCCAGCGCCGGCTTTCGCTGCGCCAGTAGTCACGCATCTGCGCAGGCGTGCCGGGCAGCGGCTCCAGCGACAGCGCCTCGAAACGCGCCAGCACGGCAGGCGAGCGCAGCGCCTGCTGCAGCGCCACGGACCAGGCCTGTACGGTGGCGTCGTCCGTGCCGGCCGGCGCCACCAGGCCCTGCCAGGCATGGGCCTCGAAGTCCTTCACGCCCTGCTCGGCCAGCGTGGGCACAGATGGGTGGCTCTTGAGCCGCTCGGCGCTGGCCACGCCGATGACGCGCAGCTTGCCGGCCGCAATGTGCTGGGCCGCCGCCGCGCTGTCGGCCAGCATGAAGGGGATCTGGCCGCCGATCACGTCGATCAGGGCCGGCCCCGCGCCGCGATAGGGCACATGGGACATCTTCAGGCCCAGGCGCTGCGACAGCAGTTCGGTGGCCAGGTGATGCGGCGTGCCCAGGCCCGGGCTGCCGTAGCTGACGGGGCCTGGCTGGGCCTTCACCCACTGCGTGAACTCCTGCAGGTTGTGCACCGGCAGCTGGTTGCCGACCACGAGGAACAGCGGAAAGCGCGCCAGCAGGCCGATGGGCACAAAGTCCTTCTCGGCGTTGTAGGCCAGCTTGCGAAACAGGTGGGGGTTGGCCGCCAGCGTGGCGAAGTCGGCCGTGAAGACCAGGCTGCCCAGCTCGCGCGTGCGCGCCGCGTATTCGGCGGCGATGTTGGTGCCGGCCCCGGGCTTGTTCATGACGACCACGGTGCGGCCCAGGGCCTTGCCAAAGGACTCGCCCACGGTGCGCGCCACGGCGTCCGAGCCGCCGCCTGCGGCAAAGCCCACCACCCATTCGACGGGCTTGCCGGTCTGGGCGTGTGCCGTGCCCATGCCCAGCAGGGGCGGGGCGCCTATGGCCAGTGCGGCCTTGAGTGCTTGTCTGCGCAGCATCTTGTCTCCTTCTTGTAGTGGCTCGTTTTGCCTTGAGCGCGTTCAGCGCGGTGCGACAGCGCCCGCGTTCTCGGACAGGCTGACCAGTGCGTGCAGCGTGCGCGTCACGGGCACGGCAATGCCCAGGCGGTCGGCCACCTGCAGCACGGCGCCATGGATGGCGCCCGTCTCGGTGGCACGGCCGGCCAGCAGGTCCTGCAGCATCGAGGGCTGGTGGCCCCGGTGGTGGTCCAGCGCATCGCGCACGGCCGCGCCCACGCGCTCGGCGCTGGCGGCGACGCCATGGGCATGGGCGACGGACAGCACCTCGTCCAGCACGCGCTGCAGCAGGGCCTCGCCCTGCGGATTGGCCAGTCCGTCCACGGTCTGGCGCGTCACGGCGCACACGCCGTTGAAGGCGGCATTGAAGGCCAGCTTCTCCCAGATGGCTTCCTGCACCTGCGGGTCGATGCGGCAATGCATGCCTGCGCGGTTGAGGTCTTCCGCCAGCAGGTCGAAGACCGCGCTGCGCTGGCCATCGCAAGGCATGAAGCGGATGCCGCCCTGCCCCATGGAACTGACCTCGCCCGGCGACATCACGCGCGCAGGCCAGGTGGTCACGCCCACGGCGATGCGTTCGAGCGGCACCATTTCACGCGACACATCGGCATGGCCTATGCCGTTTTGCAGGCTCAGGAAGTGCGTGTCCGGCCCGATGAGATGGGCAATGCCCTGCAGCGCTGCCCGCGTATGGGCCGACTTGGTGAAGACCAGCCACAGCGCGGGCCCGGCCGTGAGCTGCTCGGCCCGCGCCGCATGCACGCGGGCCTGCAGCAGCCCCTCATCGGTGTGGCAGCGCGCGCCATCGCGGTTCAGGGCCTGCAGCAGCTCGTCGTTCACGTCGACCAGGGTCACATCCAGGCCGATGCGGGCCAGCCGCGCGCCGAACAGGGTGCCCATGGCGCCTGCGCCGAGGATGCCTATGCTTCTTGTGTTTTCCATTGCCGTGTCTCCTGCAGGGGGCTTCGCCTCAGGCGACTTCGACCTCGACCACGATGGGCTTGGGATGGGCCAGCGCGCGCGCCAGCACATCGGCCAGCTCGGCCGCGTTCTCCACATGCACGCCGTCGCAGCCCTGGCCACGGGCGAGTGCCACGAAGTCGATGTCGGGCAGTTCCGTGCCCTCGACCTTCTCACCCTCGCGGTAGCCGAAGACATGGGCGAAATCCTGCAGCGCCGCATAGCGGCGGTTCTTGAGGATCACGAAGCTGATGGGCAGGCGCAGCTGGGCTGCACTCCAGAGGGCCTGGATGGCGTACATGGCCGAGCCGTCGCCGATGACGGCGACCACCTTGGCCTCGGGCTGTGCCAGCGCCACGCCCACGGCGGCCGGCATGCTGTGGCCCAGGCCGCCGCTGCACATGGTGTAGAAGGTGCCCGAATGGAAGATGGGCAGGTAGGTCTGGATGGTGGAGCGCGAGCTGGGCGCCTCTTCCACCACGATGCTGCGCCGGTCGCGCACCTGGGCCAGCGTGTGCATGGCAAAGGCCACCGACATGCGCTCGCCTGCGGCGGGCGCGGTCGGCACGGGCGCTGCGGGCCGGGGTGCGGGCGCCTGGCGCGGTGCGGGCGCGGGGCGCTGCAGCAGCTCCTCCACGCCCATGCGCACATTGCCCACGGCAGCCGTGCCCACGGGGGCCCAGGCGGCAATGGCCGGGTCCTCGATCAGCTGGTAGAGCGCCGTGCCTTCGGGGATGTGCGGGCCCTCGCCTTCCACGTGGTAGGTGAAGGCGGCCGCGCCCACGGCGAAGACCACGTCATGGCCGGACAGCAGCTGCACGATGCGCTCGCGCATGGCGGGCAGGAAGCCGGCGAACAGGGGATGGTCCTCGGGAAAGCTGCACCGCCCGCTCATGGGGGCCACAAAGACGCGGGCCTGGTGGCGCTCGGCCAGCGCGACCACGGCATCCCAGCCCTGGGCCCGGTCCACGGCCGCGCCCACGACCAGGGCCGGGGCACGCGCGGCGTCCAGCGCCTGGCCGATGAGGTCCAGCGTGCGCGGATCGGGCCGCGTCTCGAAGCCCACGTGGCGCAGCGTGACGGGCTCGGCCGGCTTGTCCCAGTCATCGGCGGGAATGGAGACCAGCACGGGGCCGCGCGGCTCCTGCATGGCGATGTAGTAGGCGCGCGCCAGCGCCTGGGGCACGTCTTCGGCGCGCGCGGGCTCGCAGCTCCACTTCACATAGGGCTTGGGCAGCTCGGCGGCCTGGTTGGAGTGCAGGAAGGGGTCGAACTGCAGCAGCGAGCGCGCCTGCTGGCCCGCCGTGATCACCAGGGGCGTGCGGTTCTTGAAGGCCGTGAAGATGTTGGCCATGGCGTGGCCCACGCCCGCAGCCGAGTGCAGGTTCACGAAGCTGGCATTGCGCGTGGCCTGGGCGTGGCCGTCGGCCATGCCCACGACCACGGTTTCCTGCAGGCCCAGCACATAGGAGAAGTCTTCGGGGTAGTCGCGGAACAGCGGCAGCTCGGTCGAGCCCGGGTTGCCGAAGATGCGCGTCATGCCCAGCTCGCGCAGCATGGCGATCACGGCATGGCGCACGGTGTAGGTCGCGGTGCAGGTCGCGGTGGAAGAGGATGCCTCGGCGGGCTGGCTGCGCGGTGTGGTGGGTGCTTGCAAGATGGGGTCTCCTGGGAAATGGGCCAGCCGCCCGGTGCGTGCCGCGCGGTGGCCATGGAAGTCGGTGCCCATGGTGCAGGCGCTTATGATTTCCAGCAATTGAATAAACTATCTAAGAGATATTCACCAAATGGATATCAAGAACCTGGACCTCAACCTGCTTCGCGTCTTTGACGCCGTGTACCGCCACTGCAGCGTCAGCCGCGCGGCCGAGGAGCTGGGCATGTCCCAGCCCGCCGCCAGCCAGGCCGTAACGCGGCTGCGCCTGCTGCTGGGCAACCCGCTGTTCGAGCGCGCGCACGCAGGAGTGCGCCCCACGCCGCGTGCCGAGCGCCTGGCGCTGGCCGTGCGCCAGGCGCTGGAGGTGCTCGAAGTCGCCATGTCCGAGGCCCAGAGCTTCGAGCCGCTGCAGGCGCGCCAGCGCTTTCGCATCCACCTGAGCGACATCGGCGAGGCGCGCTTTCTGCCGCCGCTGATGCAGGCGCTGCACCAGCGCGCCCCACATGTGCAGCTGGAGACCCTGCCCATGCCGCTGGACGGCATTGCCGATGCGCTGGACCGGGGCACGCTGGACATCGCCATCGGCTTTCTGCCGGGTGGCACGCGGACCCGGCAGACCGTGCTGCTGTCCGACCATTACGGCGTGCTGCTGCGCAGCGGCCACCCCGCGCTGGCGCACGTGCCCGAAGACGCGCCACTGGCGCTGGCCACGCTGCGCCAGCTGGATTTCGCGGCAGTGCGCTCGCATTCGGAGACGCTGCGCATCCTGCAGGCGCTGCGGCTCGATGAGCGCATCCGCCTGTCGGCCGCACACTTCATGGCCGTGCCCTCCATCGTGGGCAAGACCGACCTGGCGGTGATCATGCCGGCCGAGATCGCGGCAGGTTTTGTCGAGCGCGGCGGCTATGCGGTGCGCGATGCCGACATGCCCGATCACCGCTTCGACGTGTCGCTGCACTGGAGCTGGCGCTTCGAACAGGAACCGGCCAAGCGCTGGCTGCGCGAACTGGTCTGCGAGCTGTTCCAGCAGCCCCGGCACCGCGAGGCCGCCGCGCCCTGAAGGGCCGGCCGTCACGGGCATGACTTGCGGGCTGCCAACACTAGAGCGTGTTATGCACTTTTACGTGCCCGCGAGAGCCTGCCGACTCAGTTTCGTCTAAGAAACCGGCGCCAGACTGGTCCCTGCGCCGACAAGGGCACGCGGCCGGCCGCGCCGAAGATGGGCACCGGCCTGTTTCATCCACTCTCCAGGAAAGACTCACCATGCAACTCAAGGACAAGGTCGCCTTCATCACCGGCTCGGCCAGCGGCATCGGCAAGGAGATCGCCACGCTGTTCGCCAGCGAAGGCGCGCGCATCGTCATTGCCGACCTCAACAAGGAGGCGGCCGACGCCACGGCGGCCGAGCTGCGCGCCACGGGAGCGCAGGCCATGGGCGTGGCCGTGGACGTAACCGACGAGGCCCAGGTCAACGCCTCGGTCGAGGAGGCCGCCCGGGCCTTCGGCGGCATCGACATCCTGGTCAGCAATGCCGGGATACAGATCGTGCATCCGGTGGAGGAATTCAGCTTTGCCGACTGGAAGAAGATGCTGGCCATCCACCTAGACGGCGCCTTCCTCACCACGCGCGCCTGCCTCAAGCACATGTATGCGCAGGGCCGCGGCGGCAGCGTGATCTACATGGGATCGGTGCACTCCAAGGAGGCCTCGCTGCTCAAGGCGCCCTATGTCACGGCCAAGCACGGCCTGATCGGGCTGGCCAAGACCGTGGCCAAGGAAGGCGCCAAGCACGGCGTGCGCGCCAATGTGATCTGCCCGGGCTTCGTGCGCACGCCGCTGGTGGACAAGCAGATTCCCGAGCAGGCCCGCACGCTGGGCATCAGCGAGGACGAGGTCATCAAGAACGTGATGCTCAAGGAAACCGTGGACGGCGAGTTCACCACCACCGAGGACGTGGCCCGCGTGGCCCTGCTGTTCGCGGGCTTTCCCAGCAACGCACTGACCGGCCAGTCGCTGGTGGTCAGCCACGGCTGGTTCATGCAGTAAGTCGCCAGTCGCCCACTCAATCGGCCCTCAATCGGCCTTCAGGCCCAGCGCACGCGTCACGGCCGCATAGCGGTCGATGTCGGCCGCGATCAGCGCCTGGAATTGGCCCGGTGTCTGCCGCGCCAGGGTGTAGCCCTGGTCGCGCAAGCCAGCGCTGACGGCGGGATCGGCCAGCGCCTGCTCCAGCGTGTCATGCAATGCCTGCACCGTGGCCCGGGGCGTGGCGGCAGGTGCCAGCAGGCCGTGCCACTGCTCCACTGCAAAGCCCGGCAGGCCGCGCTCGGCCACTGTGGGAACGCCGGCCAGCTGCGGCAGTCGCTGCGGCGCCGTGACGGCCAGGGCGCGCACGCGGCCTGCAGCGATCATGGCGGCAGCACTGCTGGCCGTGACCATGCCCGCCGCCACCTGGCCTGCCGCCACGGCCGTGATGGCCGGGCCGCAGCCCTTGTAGGGCACATGCTGCACAAAGCGCTTCGCCTCCCGGGCCAGCATCTCGCCGGCCAGGTGCTGGGGCGTGCCGTTGCCGCAGGAGGCGAACAGCAGCGGCCGTTCCTGGCGCGCCTGAGCCAGCGCATCCTCCAGCGTCTGCAGCGCGCTGTCCGCAGGCACGACCAGCACCGAGGCGATGGAGCCCGCGTTGAACACCGCCGTGAAGTCCTTGCGCGGATCGAAGTCCAGGCGCTCGTACACACCGGGGTTGATGGCGAACGAGCTGTTGGCCATCAGCAAGGTGCTGCCGTCCGCCGCGGCCTGGGCCACGGCATGGGCGCCGATGTTGCCGCTGGCGCCGGGACGGTTCTCCACCACCACGGGCTGGCCCAGGCGCTGCTGCAGCTGCTCGCCCAGGCGCCGCGCCAGCAGGTCCGTGCCGCCACCCGGCGGAAACGTCACGACGATGGTGATGGGCCGCTCCAGGCGCGTGCCGGCCTTGCCCGGCGCCGCCAGCCACAGCCCCGATGCGCCAGCCAGCAGCGCGCAGGCCGCCAGCGTCCAGAGTCTCCGTCGCTTCAAGGTACGCCCTTCAAAAAACATGGCAACTGCTCCACTGGGCTAGGTGCAAAAAACCGGCGCAGCCCAACTCAGGGACACCGAGCAAGGGCCTAAGCCGGCCGCGCCGCCCCGCAGCCAGGGTGTCGCCGGTTGCCCGGACGCCCCCCTCCCGCGCAGCGAGAGAGGGCGCCGTGCACACGGGGGAAGCCGCGCAGCGGCTCAGGGGGTGCCTCATTTCAGGTGTCGAGGCCGATGTCGAGAACCCGGGCGCTGTGCGTGATCCAGCCCACGGCGATCTGGTCCACGCCGGTCTCGGCCACGGCGCGCGCCGTCTCGGGCGTGATGCGGCCCGAGGCTTCGGTCACCGCGCGGCCGCGTGCCATGGAGACGGCCGTGCGCAGCGTGTCCAGGTCCATGTTGTCCAGCAGCACCACTTCCACGCCCAGGGACAGCGCCACCTCCAGCTGCTCCAGCGTGTCCACCTCCAGCTGGATCTGCACCATGTGGCCCACGCCCGCGCGCGCCCGGGCCAGGGCTTCGGCCACGCCGCCAGCCAGCGCGATGTGGTTGTCCTTGATCAGCACGGCATCGTCCAGGCCGAAGCGGTGGTTGCTGCCGCCGCCCACGCGCACCGCGTACTTCTGCAGCGCGCGCAGGCCCGGCATGGTCTTGCGCGTGCAGGTCACGCGTGCGCCCGTGTCGGCGATGGCCCGCGCGATCGATGCCGTGGCCGTGGCCACGCCGCTCAGGTGGCACAGGTAGTTGAGCGCCACGCGCTCGGCGGTGAGGATGGCGCGCGCGCTGCCGTGGATGCGCGCGATCTCCTGGCCGGGCGCCAGTTCGCTGCCATCGCGCAGCACCGGCTCGAAGCGCGACTGCGCATCCAGCGCACGGAACGCCAGCCGCGCCATGTCCAGCCCGGCCAGCACGCCCTCCTGGCGCGCCACCAGGCGCAGTTCGGCCTGTGCGTCCGCAGGGACGATGGCATCCGTGGTCAGGTCGCCCGCGCGGCCCAGGTCTTCCAGCAGGGCCGAGCGCACCAGCGGCTCCAGCATCAGGTCGGGCAGCGGCGGTACCGGCAGGCGGGCACTGAGGGTATTGGCAATATTAATGCTCATTTTGAGTATATATAGGTCAAAAAAATGTGGCGCGCGGCCTTGCGGGCTTGAGCGAGGAACTTATGCTAGATACGAGCATAAGTGCTGTCAAGCCATTGTCACAATCGGGCAAGTGCCGTGCGGCTCAGGGAGAACCGTCGATGCCCTTGGCCAGGGGCAGCTTGCTGCCGGAGATGGCGCGCTCCAGCAGCACATCGCTGCGAAAGCGGAACAGCTTGGCGGGCCGGCCCGCCGAACCCACCGTGAGCTGGCCGGTCTCCTCGACCAGATCCTGCTGCTCGATCAGGCGGCGGAAGTTCTGCTTGTGCAGCCCGCGCCCGGCCAGGGCCTCCACCGTCTGCTGCAGCTGCAGCAGCGTGAACTCGGGCGGCATCAGCTCGAACACCACGGGCCGGTACTTGATCTTGGCGCGCAGCCGCGCCATGCCCGTGGCCAGGATGCGGCGGTGGTCGTGGTGCATGGCCTCGCCAGGCAGCATGGCGGCCGCGCCATGGACGCGGTGGGCCGCCTCCTGCACCAGCCCGGCCTCATACAGCAGTTCGTAGCGCTGCAGCACCATGTCCTCGTTCCAGGGCCCGCCGTCCAGGCCGAAGGCGATGTCCGCGCGCTGGCGCCGCAGCGCACGCTGGGCGCCGCGCGCCTCGGCCATCCAGGCATGCAGGCGCGGAGCGATGTGGGAGCGCAGCAGGGCCGGCTCGCCGCCGCGCCAGTCTTCCCAGGGAAAGTAGCGGTACCAGTCCTGCCAGACGGCCTGCCCCGTGCTGCGGTCGGCAGACTCGCGCGTCAGCCCCAGGTAGCTGACCGAGATCACGCGCGCCCCGCTGGCATCGGTGCGATCGCCATCGGCAAAGGTGTAGAGCTGCTCCATGTAGCCCAGCGGGTGATGGGTCTGCTCCTCCACCCAGGCACGCAGGCCGGCCTGCAGCGAACGGTGCCCCACCTCGAACGGCCCCGCCGGCAGCAACTGCCCGTCCGCCGTGGTCAGCACGCGCGGCGTGCCCTGGGTCACCGCCGCCAGCACGGCAACGAGTTCGGCATGGATGGGAGAGGCTGCGGGACTGGTGGGGTGGGGCACGAAGGTGAGGGGCGGTCGGTTGGCGGGATGGGTGATTATGGTGGGTTGCCGCCGCTGCGGCCGGCTGCCGCCCTGCCCGCCCGGCCACTCAGGCCAGCGCGGCCTTGAGGATCTTCCTGTCCACCTTCCCTACGGAATTTTCCGGAAGGGCATCAACGTAGTGGTAGGCGACGGGTGCATGCATCCGCGAGAGCTCGCCCAGCACCGCAGCGGCCAGGTGCTGCTCCGTGAGTGCACGTCCCGTTTCGTCGCCGGTTCTCACGACGAAGGCGCACGGCACCTCGCCCAGGTCGGCATCGGGCCGGCCCACGACACAGCAGGCGCGTACGCCCGGCACCTTCGCAAGCACGCCTTCGATGAGGTTGGGAGAGAGGTTCTCGCCGCCGCGGATGATCACGTCCTTGATGCGGCCGGTGATGTACAGATACCCCTGGGCATCGAAGCGCCCCAGGTCTCCGGTGCGCAGTGCCGGCCCGGAGTCGGCGGGCGCGCCTGCGGTCTCCTCTTCGAGATAGCCCAGCATGAGGGTGGGTCCGCTGATGCAGATTTCTCCTTCTTGCAGGGGATCTTCGATCTCGGCACCGCCCGGCCTGGCAAGAAAGACCCGCTGCCCCGGCAGCACCGTGCCCACGGAGCCCACCCTGCGCGCGAGCGGCGGATTCATCGCAGAGGTGCAGGTCGCTTCGGAGAGCCCGTACGACACGACCAGGGGCACGCCCAACTTTTCCTCGACCCGCCTGTGCAGCTCCTCGGTGATGGGGGCCGAGCCGCAGCGCGCCATGCGCAAGGCGGCCAGCGAGGCTGGCGGAAACTCGAACGCGAGCATGCGCGAGTACATGGTCGGCACTCCCGTGATCACGGTGGGCCGATGCCGCTCCATCAGCGCCGGCATGTCCTGCGCCTTGAAGCGCTCCGCCAGCACGACGGCCGAGCCCGCCAGCAGTGGGGCCAGCAATTGGTTGTTGACGCCATTGGTGTGGTGCAGCGGCATGGTGTGCAGCAGCCGGTCCTGCGGGCCGAGCCCCGTGTGCCGGACGATGCCGTCCGCGTTGACCCGCAACCCCAGGTGGCTTTGCAGCACGCCCTTGGGCTTGCCGCTGCTGCCGGAAGTGAACAGCAGGTAGGCACAGTCCCGGGGGCCCGATGTGCAAGCCCAGTACGGCTGCACATCGGGAGCAAGGCTTTCCAATGCAATGCGCCGTACCTGCGCAACGGCCGCCAGACAGGGATCGTCATGGTGGCTCCGGTCATGCACCAGCCAGGTCATGGCCGTCGCCGCAAAACGCCTTGCGGTCTCCTCGGCGCCAAGCCCGGGCTCCAGCACGCAGGGACAGGCGCCGGCCACCAGGGTCGCGAGCAGGGTGCAGGCCAGGTCCAGCGACCGCGGCACGGCAATGGCCACGCGGTCGCCCTCGCGTATCCCGGCAGCCCGCAGGCCACCGGCCAGCACGCCCACCCGCTGCGCGAGGGCTCCGTAGCTCAGGACACCGCCCTGCGCCACCAGGGCGGGCCTTGCGGCCCACCCTGGCGACTGCCAGCGGCGATGAAAGGCCGCGACCAGGGATTCGAATTCGTCGGTCATTGGCAGCTCCTGTCCGGTGCGGTTCAGCGCAGGCTCACGCGTGCATCGCGCTCGAACTGCCCGTCAGGGTCCAGCGAGGCCAGGGCCTGGAGCTCGCGCTGCGTTGGCGGGTCGGTGGGATGCGCCGTGCTGGCGTCAAACTCGAAACCCGTGCGCTCGCGCACTTCTTCGAGGGATGCCTGCGGGTGCCATGAATCCAGCGCCAGGCGTCCGTCGCGCTTGATGAAGGTCGCGATCGGAGTGACCACTCCATGAAAGCCTCCCCACGAGGTGCGAAAGTCGAGCTTGTTCACCAGGGTGCGCGTCGAATGCTCGGTACGCCAGGTGCACGCGCGCAAGGCGGTGGGAAGCATGACGGCGCCGCCGCCTCCACCGGGAAGGCGCACCTTGGGCCTGTGCCAGTCGCCGATCGCCGAGTTGTTGGCGCACCCCTCGCCGTCGATCTGCGCCGCGCCAAGAAACGTCAAATCCATGCGCCCGCGGCAGCACAGGTCGTAGAAGTCCTCGTTGGCGAAGATGGACGCGCTGCGCTGCGCGAGCACGGGGTCCGAGCTCGACAGCGGGACGCTGGACGGCTCGGGGTCCACGCCGCCCGCGACATTGATGTAGATGAAGTCCTCATCCAGCGTCTTTTTGGCCAGCAGGCAGGCCAGCATGGGCAAGGTGGAATTGACGCCGCTGAACGTGATCTCGCCGGGCCGGATGAACCGGGCCAGGTTGATGGCGATGTATGAAAAACCGGACCAGTTCGCGCTCATCGTGCCTTCTCCTGTGTTGCTGCCTCGGGCGCTTTCGCCAGGTGCGCTTCCAGGGCTTCGTCGCCCTCGGCCAGATAGCTTTCGACCGCGGGGTAGTCGATCGGATAGCTGGGCCAGCATGAGCCTGGCCAGGCGCCGCCGGGGACTACGGAGAAGGCTTCGACCATGAAATACGGCACGACGGTGGACTCCGGGTTGTCCTGGAATACCTGCGTGTCCACCAGCTTTTCCGCCACCACCAGCACACTGCGTGAGGCACGGCTCATGATGCGGTCCCAATGCGGCGTGCCCGCAATGCGCACGTTCCCCTGCCGGTCGATCTCTGAGGCAAGCAGCACCGCATAGTCCGGCTCGATGGCCGGGATGGCGTACACCGGTGCGCGATCCGAGTACGGGTCCGGCAGGCTCACCCAGCCGTTCAAGGCGGGCAGGTCGCTTCCGTGCAAGCCAGCGCACGGCTGAAAGGGGATGCCGTACGCCGCCGCGCGCAGCCCGGCGGTCAGGCTCGCGCAGGCATGCTCTTCGAGAACGACTTCCTGGCGCTCGACGGCCCGGCGGTACCAGGGCGCCAGGCCGAAGTTGCCCTCCATCGCGACGATGCCGGCCCGCACCTTTCTGACGGCCCCGGCCCGGCAAAGAATGTCGATGTCGTAGCCGGGAGACTGCTTGATGATTTCAAGGCCGGTCCTGCCCTGGCGGATCAGTTCGCGCACGAAGGCGAACGGGCCACGGTGAAGAAAGCTCCCGCCGATGGCCAGGGAGGCCCCGTCCGGTACGCGCGAGACGAGTTCCTGCAGGGGAACACATTTGTTTTTTCCGACGAATCCAGAAGGCATGGGTTGGTCCTTGTGAAAATTGCTCCACTACTGGCCCAGATACTTGCGCAGCCGGTCTTTCAACCCTGGCCGCGCGGCGGAACGCACCAGATGCGCCAGGTCGGCATCCGCCTGTACCGTATCGAGCGCGCGATACAGCGAGGCCCGGGCCTCGTCCTCGAGTTCAACGACCAGCGCTTCGCATTCCTGCACCACGCCCGGCCAATCCTCCTGGGCCAGGACCTGCTGGACGAATCCCATCTGCACGGCCTCGTCCGTGGAAAACGGCCGGCTTGCGCCGAGGATGTCCAAGGCCTTCTGCGTTCCCACCAGGTCGGCGAAGCGCCGGGTTCCGAGCACCAGGCCGAACTTCAGGCCGGGCATGCGGAACATGCCCTGTGCGCTGGCAATACGCCGGCGGCATGCGGCGAACAGGTCGACGCCCGCCCCGTACACCTTGCCATGCGCCAGGGCGACGGTGTATGCCGGCGACGTTGCAAGCGCCTGAAGCAGCTGTTCGATGCGGATGAAGCGCAGGACGAGATCGCCTTCGCTCTGTGCCTCCAGGTCGGACAGATCGAAGCCGGCGCACAGGCTCTTTCCAGCGCCCCGCAGGACCAGCAGGCGAGCCCCCTGGGCATGCGCATGCCGTACCCCCTCCAGCAGTGCGTCGACCAGCTCCGCGTTGAGGGCATTGAGCTTGTCGGGGCGGTTGAGGGTGAAAGTCCAGCGGTGGCCGCTGACCTGGATATCCAGGACGCCGCTCATACCGTCGCCTTTGCGCCATCGCGCAGCGGACCCAGCACCTGCTCGTTGTGCTCGCCCAGCGAAGGCGGCCGCAGCCGCACCGCCAGCGTGCGGTCATCGAAGCGGACGGGCGAGACAAAGGTCCTGGTCTTCACGCCGTTGGGCAGCTCCAGCGGTTGCACCCACTGCATGTGCTCGACCTGCGGGTCGGCGAGCACCTCCGAGTACCGATTGATGGGCGCGCAGGGAACCCCCGCGTCGCGAAAGCGCTGCAGCCAGGTCGCCGTGTCGGCGCGCACGAACTCCTCTTCGAGGATCTCCAGCAGAGCATCCTGGTGCTGGGCACGCAGCGTCGGCGTCAGGAAACGGGCATCATCCAGCAGCGCCATCTTGCCGACCACTTCGCAGACCGAACGCCACAGCGCGTTGTTGCCGGCGGCCATGCCGAAGTAGCCATCGGACGAGCGAAAGACGCGGTACGGCGCGTTGCGGGGATGGGCCGAGCCCAGCGCGCGCGGGTCACGCCCGCTGCCGAAGTACTCCGATGTCTGTAGCGCCGCGATACCCAGCGTGGCGCCCAGCATTGGCACATCCAGATGTACACCCTGTCCGCTGGCCTGCGCCGCACGCAATGCCGACGCAATGGAGAAAGCGGCATACAGGCCCGCGGAGAAATCGGCCAGCGGCACGCCGCACTTCACGGGAGCGCCGCCCTCCTCCCCGGTGATGCTCATGATGCCGCTCATGGCCTGGACGGTGAGATCGAACCCGCCTTCCCCGGACCGCGGCCCCGACTGTCCGTAGGCCGAGATGGAGCAGTAGACCAGGCGCCGGTTCAGGGTCTGCAGGTCCTTGTAGCCCAGCCCCAGGCGGTCCATGACACCGGGGCGATTGTTCTCGATGAGCACATCGGCACCCCGGACCAGCTCGCGCAGCAGTTGCACATCGCCGGCCTCCTTGAGGTTGAGGGTGACCGACTTCTTGTTGCGATTGAGCGAGGCGAAGTTCTCGCTGTAACCGTCACTGATGGGTGGCCAGCTGCGCAGGGTGTCACCGCCTTGCGGGTTCTCCACCTTGATCAGCTCGGCCCCCAGGTCCGCCAGGAGCATTCCACAAAAAGGCCCAGCCGCCACGTTGCAGATCTCGATCACTTTGATGCCGTCCAGCGGCAGTTGATGGCTCATGTTGTCTCCAAAAACGAGGGGCGTGGTCGGCGTGTGAGGTTGGCTGGGGTTATCGCCAAGGTGTTGCCGCGTTGACAAATCCTACCAGCGGCGCCCATGATGTCAACAAATTATGAGACATCAATCCTAATTTTTGGGAATAAACAAAGAACTGAATTCAAGCCGACAGCGATCAGAAACCCATCGACCCCAAGGGCAAAAGGAGACAAAAGATGATTCACAGACGCCAAATCCTGGCAGGCATCGCAGGCATGGCCTGCTCGGGGCCGTTGCTCGCACAGCAATGGCCGGCAAAGCCCGTGCGCGTCGTCACGCCCTACCCGCCCGGCGGCGCGACCGACATCACGGCACGCGTCTATGCGCAGCACCTGGGTCAATGGCTGGGCCAGCCCTTCGTCATCGAAAACCGGGCAGGCGCCGGAGGCGAAATCGGCGCCACGGCCGTGGCCAACAGCGCCGGCGACGGCTACAGCCTGTTGTTCGGAGCGATTGGCAGCCTGGCCATCCACGCGGTCATCCCCACGCAAAAGCCTCCCTACGACCTGATGACGGCATTGACCGGCGTCTCCATGGGCAGCTCGGTGCCTCTGGCCATCGCGGTGCGCAGCGACCTGCCCGCCCATTCCGTGGCCGAGCTGGTCAAGCTCGGCAAGGCCGGCGGCAAAGGCCTGAGCTATGGCTCCGCGGGCAATGGATCCACCCAGCACATGACGGGGGAGTACTTCCAGCAGGCGGCCGGCATGAAACTGATGCACATCCCCTACAAGGGAAGCGCGCCCGCTGTCGCCGATCTGCTGGGTGGCCAGATTGACCTGGTCTTCGAGACGCTGCCGGCACTGGCCTCGCAGATCGGCAGTGGCAAGCTGCGCATCCTGGCCGTGACCAGCGCCAGGCGCAGCGACATGCTGCCCGACGTGCCCACGCTCAAGGAATCGGGCTTCCCGGATTTCGAAGTCACGACCTACTACGGGCTGCTCGCGCCCAAGGCCACACCACCGGCCATCGTGGGCCAGCTCTCGAAGGCCATGCAGGAGATCGCAAAGATGCGCGAAGTACGCCAGACGCTGCAAAAGCAGGGCGCCGATGCCTACGCAAGCAGTCCCGAACACACCACCCGGCTCATCGAGGCCGAGCTGGCCAAGTGGGGCCAGGTTCAAAAGACTGCCCAGGTGCAGTGAACGCAACGGCACCTTCATGCAAAGCATGCGAATTGCCGTCGTGGGAGGCGGCTCCGTGGCCACATCCTTCCTGTTCCATCTGGTGCGTGCGCGAGTGCAGGCACAAAGCGCCCTCCCTCGGCTGCAGGTGCTGGTCTTCGAGCCGGCCCCTGCCGTCGGCCGTGGAGCGGCCTATGCCGACGACGCACCCACCAATCTTCTGAACGTCACGGCGGGCAGCATGTCCGTCGCCGAAGATGACCGGCAACACTTTCTGCGCTGGCTCCACCGCCAGGCAATCACCCATTTCCAGGGCGAGCAGATCACGCACGACTCGTTTCTGCCGCGCCCGCTTTTCGGCCGCTATTTGGAAGATGTCTACCGCGAAACCTGTGCCACGGGGGCCACGTTGGGCGTGGACATCCGCCACGTCCGGGAGGCCGTGCACGATGTCAGGGCAGACCCACCGGCCGGCTACCGGCTCGTGACACAGCAGGCAGAGCACATCGCACAACGGGTGATCCTCGCCATCGGCAACCTGAGCTCGGCCGCGTTCGAGGACCTGCGCGGCCACGCCGGCTACTTCGACAGCCCGTACCCGGTCCGGGCACTGGCCTGTGGCATCCCCCGCGATGCGACGGTATGCGTGCTGGGCACGAGCCTGAGCGCCATCGACGCCGTGGTGGCGCTTGCCGAAGCCGGCCACACGGGGCCGATGTACTGCATGTCCCGCAACGGCAGGCTTCCGTCGGTCAGGGGCCTGAAGAACCAGCCCGTCACACTGAGTCCGCGCCTTGTGGCCACCCTTGCCGAAGGGGTCGCCCAAGGCCGCCGCCTGACACTGCGAGAGGCAATGGGTCTGCTCGCAGACGAACTGGCGCACCAGGGCATAGCGTTCGACGAACTCCTGGACCTGCAGGCTGCACCGCCACCTGCCACGGACTACCTGCAAGAGGAAATCACGCTGTCCTCATCACGTCCACGGCAATGGCAGTCGCTGGGCAATGCGCTCAACGCCGTCGTGGACGCCATCTGGCAGCAGCTCGACGACGCCGGGCGCGAGCGCTTCGACGCCACGCTGCGCAGCATCTGGATGGCTCGCCGCGTGACCTTCCCCATCGAGAATGCACGCAGGCTGCAGGCACTGCTTCGTGCGGGGCGCCTGCAGGTGATGCCGGGCCTGCAGTCTGTAGCCCCGGTCCCCGGCCAGCACCACCGGTTCCGCATTCAGGCCCGGGACAGGGCCGAGCTGCAAGCGGACGTGGTCATCAATGCCACGAGCTTTTCCGCAGACGCCAGGCACTCGGACCTGCCCCTGCTGCGCAACCTGCTGGACCGGGGCGAGGCCTGCCCTCACCGCTTCGGCGGCTTGTCCGTGGATTTCGCGACCGGAAATCTGATGCGGTCCGACGGCAGCATCAATGCGGACATCAGCGTGCTGGGCACCATGGCGGCAGGAACCTACTTCTGGACCAACTCCATGGATGTCAACGCACGGCTCGCACGGGGAGTGGCCGGCCGACTGGTCCAGGAGCTGTGCGCATCGGAAACTCGGGCCGAGCGAACCTGCCCCATCTGATCCCCAAGCACGCCGCGAGCGGGCTCGCAAAGATGCTGTCCGGGCCGTGAGCGTGCCATGCGTGCTAAGCTCATCCCAACATTTGGGATTCATTGCATGGACAAAACGCTACTCAAGGGCCTGGCAGTGCTGGAGGCCATTGCCGAGATGCAGGGCGAGGCACGCGTCATCGACGACGTGGCGGCCCGCGTGGGCCTCACCCGAAGCAATGCGCACAGGACACTGCAGACCCTCATCCACGCCGGATACGTGGAGCGCGACCCGGCAGGCGGGGGCTTTCGCAGCACGACCAAGATGTATGCACTGGGCGTGCGCCAGCTGGGGCAGCTCGACCTGCGCAAGATCGCTCCCTCTTTCATGGCGGTACTGGCCGAGGAAAGTGCGGAGACGGTCCATCTGTCGGTGCTTGAAGGGCAGGATGTCATCTACGTGGACAAGATAGACAGCGTCCAGCCCATACGCGCCTACTCGATGATCGGTGGCCGCGCTCCCGCCTATGCCGTGGCCACGGGCAAGGCCCTGCTGGCGGCGCAGCCCGCGCAGTACCTTGACCGGCTACCTGACCCTTTGCCGAGGTTCACGCCAAACACGATCGTGAGCAAGGAGCTTCTGAAGGCCGAATGCGCCAAGGCGCTTCGCGTCGGATATGCGGTCAATCGCGGAGAATGGCGCGAAGGCGTAGGCGGCCTGGCCGCAGCCGTGTACGACGCCTTCGAGCGTCCCGTGGCCGCCATCGGCATTTCGGGACCGCTGGACCGCCTGAGCGTGGCCCGCATGAAGGAGATGGCGCCGCGCGTCATCGACGCCGCCGCGCAACTCTCGAAGGCCCTGGGGTATACGCGCGGGTATTTCGGCGAATCGGTCTGAACGGACTCATAGATCCACTGACCCGTGGCCTGGAGGCTTGGCCGTTTGATCATCCCTGCATCCCAGTTCACGCTCGAGGTCGGGGCGGTCGGTTGGCAGGATGGGTGATTATGGTGGGTTGCAGGGGCCGGGTTGCCCGCGTTCACGCATGGCGGTCCAAGCTTCCGATGTACTGGTCCACCATGGCCTTGGCCTGTCCCAGGCTGCAGCCATGCTCGCTCTGGCAGGCCCTGATGGCCGCCATCTTCTGCAGGGGATCGGCGGCGAGGGTGCGCCAGTCGATCTTTGCGGGCTCTGGCGCAGGGCCGGGCCGCGCGTCTCCCTCCTCCACCGAACGCACTTCCCAGCGCGCCACGACGGGAAAGGAAAGGTCCACGGCGGGCAGCCGGTCCAGTTCGGCCGCCAATTCATCCTGTGAAATCAATGAAGCCACATGGCGAACACGCGCCCGGGGCCCGTCGCGCCAAGGCCTGATCTCCAAGGGGCGCTGGCAGAAATCCTGCAGATAGTCACCCAACTCCTGCGTCATGAAGCGCGTGGACTGCGCGACATCGACCCGCAACAGTTGCAAAGCCTCCGGCTGCGAGAAGTCATCCAGCTGATCGCTCAGGTCCGCAAAGGCCTGCAGAAATCCCGCGCAGACAAAGTCATCGAAGCAGGCGTGCGAAACACTGCTGGCCTCGTCATCGTGCAACACCAGCGCCACGCCCACGCCATGCGTGTCCAGCGGCGTCAGGCACCAGGCATCGCCGGCGCCCGACTGGGCGAATGGCAGAAAGCTCCGGCCGTTCTGTGCGCCAGGATGAAGCCAGCCCTCGATGATTTCACGGCTGGCTTCGGCGTCTATCCATTCGAAGTCCTGCCAACTCATGAACAAGGGCGGGTCCTGCAGGCAGCGCTGGCGCCAGGTGGCGGCCCAATCCGGACCGTAGACGGTCTTTCCCGATGCCAGGAGGTCGCTCAACAGCGGCGGCAGCGCAATGCCGGTCTGGGTGGAGAGGTCGGCGTAGGTGGTCATTGGATTCATCCCACGTCCATATGCAGCCGATGCCGGCCGCAATGCACGCACCGGAAAAGGCAGCCGGAAATCATGCCGTCCGTGGACATGCGCTCCAGCATCCACTGCGCATCGTTCCTGTAGCTGCCTTCGATGTCGGGCAGGACTTCAGCAAGGAAAGGCTCGACGGCATGCCTGTCGGCGTGACCCAGGAAGACACAGGGTGCGTTGCAGTGCGTGAGCCACACGGGCTGCTGCCAGGCCCTGTAGCCGGGCGTGCGCTGCGCGATCTCCAACAGCAGTTCCCTGGCGATGGTGGGCTCGGGGTCTGCCGGATCAGGCGACACGCCTTCGATATCGGTGTATCCCACAAGTTCGCCGTCGTATGTCTCGCAAGCCTGCCCGCTGGCAATGCACCAGGGACACAGGTAGTCGGGGCTTTGCTGGCTGTAGAACGGGCCCTCGTACTTGAGGCTGCGGTTTTGTCCGCAGCAGGAACACACACCATCTTCCTGCTCGAAGACGGTTTCGTAGGCGCCGGGATGGAATCTGAAATGCGGGCGGTCCATTTCAAGGTCTCTCTTTCCCCAATGGAAAGGCGCCATTGTCCATGGACGTTCGGTGCGCGGGACCGAATCGATCCAGGCATGAAAAAACCGCGCACAAGCGCGGTTTCCTGAGGTGGGCGAGAACTGCTTTTCAGCAGTTCTGCCGCGGCATCCATTGCCTTAGACGTTGAACAGGAAGTTCATCACGTCGCCATCCTTGACGACATATTCCTTGCCTTCGGCGCGCATCTTGCCCGCGTCCTTGGCGCCTTGCTCGCCCTTGAAGGCGATGAAGTCGTCAAAGGCGATGGTCTGGGCACGGATGAAGCCGCGCTCGAAGTCGCCGTGGATGACGCCTGCGGCCTGGGGGGCGGTGTCGCCGACCTTGATGGTCCAGGCGCGCACTTCCTTGACGCCGGCCGTGAAGTAGGTCTGCAGGCCCAGCAGGCCGAAGCCGGCGCGGATCAGGCGGTTCAGGCCGGGTTCTTCCAGGCCCAGTTCCTGCAGGAACATGTCGCGGTCCTCGTCGCTCATCTCGGCCATTTCAGCCTCGATCTTGGCGCAGATGGCCACGACGGGAGCGCCTTGTGCCTCGGCATAGGCCTTGAGGCTGTCGAGCAGCGGGTTGTTCTCGAAGCCGTCTTCGCTGACGTTGCCCACGAACATGGCGGGCTTGGCGGTGATCAGGCAGAACTGCTTGAGCAGGGGCGCGTCTTCCTTGGAGACGGGCACCGTGCGTGCGGGCTTGCCCTGGTCCAGGGCAGCCTGGATGGGGGTCAGCAACGCCACCACCTTGGCGGCTTCCTTGTCGTTGCCCGACTTGGCGGCCTTGCTGTAGCGGTTCAGCGCCTTCTCGACGGTGGCCAGGTCGGCCAGGCACAGCTCGGTCTGGATGACCTCGATGTCGGCGATGGGGTCCACCTTGTTGGCCACGTGGATGACGTTCGGGTCTTCGAAGCAGCGCACCACGTTGACGATGGCGTCGGTCTCGCGGATGTGGGCCAGGAACTGGTTGCCCAGGCCTTCACCCTTGGAGGCGCCGGCCACCAGGCCGGCGATGTCCACGAATTCGACGATGGCCGGGACGATGCGCTCGGGCGTGATGATGTCGGCCAGCTTCTGCAGGCGCGGATCGGGCACTTCCACCACGCCGGTGTTCGGCTCGATGGTGCAGAAGGGATAGTTCTCGGCGGCGATGCCGGCCTTCGTCAGCGCGTTGAAGAGAGTGGACTTGCCCACATTGGGCAGGCCCACGATGCCGCATTTGAGGCTCATGGCAGGGCTTTCTACAGGGATTCTGGGGACAAACCCCGTATTTTAGTCAACCGGGCATTTCCTGTCGTTTCAGGCGAACTGCCAGTCGCCGGCCACGGACTGGCCAACGACCAGTTCGGCCCCGTCGTGCAGGCCTTCCAGCACGGCATTCATGCCGAAGGTGATGGCGCCATCGACACGGTCGTCCTGGCGGTAGGTACGGATGGCGTCACCCACGGCGGTGCCCTGCACGGCCGTGACGGGGTCGATGTCGGGAATGGGGCAGCGTGTGCAGGGCTTGGCCATGCGCAGCCGCAGGCCCTGGGCATCGAGCACGTCGAACCCGTCGACCCGGTCCTCGTCATGGGCCTCCAGCCCTTCGATCACGATGTTGGGGCGAAAGCGCCGTGCGTCCACCGGGGCGTGGCCGGCCGCCTGCAGACGCTGGTTGAGTTCATCCACGGCCGCCTGGCTCAGCACCAGCAGCGGGTAGCCGTCCGCAAAGTGCACGGGCGCTGCCTCGCCCCCGGTCCAGCGCTCGCTGGTGCGGCGCGGCGCTGCCGGGTCGAAGCGCACCAGGGCGCAATCCGCGCCCAGGGCCTGCGTCAGCCAGTGGGCGGCCTCGGGGCCCATGTCCCAGGCCTGCACCCAGTCCGACCAGACGCGCGCCCGGCGCTCCGGCCCCGTGGCCTGCAACGCGATGCGCAGCGGCTGCTGCTGGGGAAAGTGCAGCACCAGGTGCCCGGCCTCCAGCTCGGGGCGTATCCAGGCCATGCGCGGATGGTCGCGCTGGGTCAGGAATTCGCCCTGCGCATCGACCACCATCCAGTGGCGGTCCCAGGCCAGGCCGGTGGCGCCGACGCCGCTGCTTTGCAGCGCGATGCCCGCGCAGGATTTGACGGGATATACCCACAACTGGGCAATGCGGCCCTGCACGTCTCTTTCTTGGTCAAACATCGGATAGCTCTTTTTGGGAAATCTGGAGTGTGTATGCCATCCATGGTGGGAATGGCGCCATGCGATGGGCGGCAATATGCCAGATGGCGACGCAGGCTGCGGCAGATCACGCCAAAGCCGGAGTTTGCGCCAGTTGGAATCCCCGGCATGGCCCGGACTCCTACAATGCCGGCCATGGCGCAAACCTTTGATGTATGTATACGCGGGGCCGGCATTGCAGGCCGGACCCTGGCTCTCCTGCTGGCCCGGGAACGGCTGCGCGTGGCCCTGGTGGTGGCCGCGCCGACCGGCAACGCGCCCGATGTGCGCGCCTACGCGCTCAATGCCAGCGCACGCGGTCTGCTGGACAGCCTGCGTTGCTGGCCCGATGACCAGCACGCCACGCCCGTGACGCAAATGGAAGTCTTTGGCGACCTGGACGGCCATGTGCTGTTCGACGCCGCCAGCCAGGATGTCGAGGCCCTGACCTGGATCGTCGATGTGCCCGCGCTGGAGCAGCGCCTGGCCGAGGCCGTGCGCTACCAGCCCATGGTCGAGGTGGTGGAGCAGCCCGTGGCGGCGCCGCTGACGGCCATCTGCGAGGGCCGCGCCAGCCGCACGCGCAGCGAGTTCGGTGTGGACTTCGCCGTCACGCCCTATGCACAGCACGCCATCGCCACCCGGCTGCACTGCGAGCTGCCGCACGGACAGGTGGCGCGACAGTGGTTCACGCCCGAAGGCATCCTGGCCCTGCTGCCGCTGGACGGCCCGCAAGGCCACAGCGTGGCCGTGGTCTGGTCCATCGCCCGCGAGCTGGCCGACGGCTGGCTGGCCGCCGACACGCAGGATTTCACCGCGCGGCTGGAAGCCATCAGCCAGGGCGCGCTGGGCCGGCTGGAGCTGAGCGCACCGCGCATGGCCTGGCCGCTGCAGCAGGCCGTGGCCGACCACTGGTGCGGCTCCATGCCCGACGGCGATGCACGCTCGGCCCGCAGCTGGGTGCTAGTGGGCGACGCCGCCCACAACGTGCATCCGCTGGCAGGCCAGGGCCTGAACCTGGGCCTGGGCGATGTGCAGGCGCTGGCACGCGTGCTGCAGGAGCGCGGCTACTGGCGCAGCACCGGCGATCTGCGCCTGCTGCGCCGCTATGAACGCGAGCGCAAGGCCGCGCTGGCGCCCATGGGCCTGGCCATGGACGGGCTGCAGCAGCTGTTCAGCCGCTCCGAGGTTCCGGTGCAGATGCTGCGCAACTGGGGCATGAAGGGCTTCGAGCGCTTCGGCCCGCTCAAGGACTGGATGGCGCGCCAGGCCATGGGCCTGGGCCCGCGCAGCGGCGCCTGAGCCTGGAGCCAAGCCGATCCCGTGCCGTTGAACCCTTTGCCGTTTTGCGACTCGTACCCCTGCTCCGTGGCGCCCCGCGCCGCGCAATCCCCCTCAACCACGGCGCGGCCGGCCTGAACGCGGCCCCGCCCACCCACCGCATTGCCATGAAACTCTTCGCCTGCCTGCTGACGGCCGCCAGCCTGACCTGGAGCCTCGGTGTCCATGCCCAGGACGCCAACCTGCGCAAGACGCTGACCGAGCGCATTCCCCAGCTGGAAAAGATCGACGAAATCCGCCCCACGCCCATGTCCGGCCTCTTCGAGGTGCGCATCGGCACGGACCTGTTCTATACGGACGCCAAGGGCAACTACCTGATCCAGGGCGAGCTGATCGACACCAAGGCGCGCCGCAATCTCACCGAAGACCGCATGAACCAGCTGACGGCGGTGGACTTCAAGCAGTTGCCGCTCAAGGACGCCGTGACCATCGTCCACGGCAAGGGCGAGCGCAAGATGGCCGTGTTCGAAGATCCCAACTGCGGCTACTGCAAGCGTTTCGAGCGCGACCTGCAGACCGTGGACAACGTCACCATCTACCTGTTCCTGTACCCCATCCTGAGCCCCGACTCGGCCGAGAAGTCGCGCAACATCTGGTGCGCCAAGGACCAGGCCGGTGCATGGGCCGACCACATGCTGCGCGACAAGGTGCCGGCCGCCGCCCAGTGCGACACCTCGGCCGTGCAGCGCAACCTGGCCTTTGGGCGCAAGTACAAGATCACGGGAACGCCCACCGTCATCTTCACCAACAACACCCGCGTGCCTGGCGCCATCAGCGCCCAGGAAGTCGAGAAGAACCTGGCCGCAGCCGCGCGCTGACCGCCACCGGGCGGGCCCGGCGCCATGGACGCCGGGCCCGCCCACCTGATCCCCCTTAGCCGGAGCTTCCCGGCTCCAGCCCGCCACAGCGGGCCCGGGCAGCCTCCAGGCCACACCTGCAGGAGCCCGAATGACCTCTCCCCTCGCCGCCACCGCCGCTGCCACTGCCGCAGCGGACATCCACTACCGCGTGCAGGCCCTTGATGTGGACGCGCACCTGTTCAGCGTGCAACTGCACATCGCCCGCCCGGCCGCTGGCCAGACCCTGTCGCTGCCGGTCTGGATTCCCGGCAGCTATCTGGTGCGGGAATTCTCCAAGAACCTCCAGGGCCTGTCTGCCGAGCAGGACGGCCGCCCCGTCGCGCTGGCCCAGCAGGGCAAGAACCTCTGGCAGGCCGATTGCGACGCCAACACGCCCCTGGTGCTCAGCTACCAGTTCTGCGCCTATGACAGCTCGGTGCGCACGGCCTGGCTGGACCGCCGCCGCGGCTTCTTCAACGGCACCAGCCTGTGCCTGCGCGTGCACGGCCAGGAAGATACGCCGCACACGCTGCAACTGCTCGCGTCGGATGCCACGGCATCGTGGCAGGTAGCGACCGGCCTGGACGCCGTGGACACCGATGCGCGCGGCTGGGGCCTGTACCGCGCCGCCCACTACGACGAATTGGTGGACTGCCCCGTGGAGATGGGCAGCTTCTGGCGTGGCGACTTCGTGGCCGCGGGCGTGCCGCACAGCTTCATCGTCGCGGGCGCCGCGCCCAGCTTCGACGGCGCGCGCCTGATTGCCGATGCACGCAGGATCTGCGAGACCGTGCTGGCCTTCTGGCACGGTACGGGCGAGCAGGCCACGCCCGCACCCATGCAGCGCTACGTGTTCATGCTCAACGTGGTCGATGACGGCTACGGTGGTCTTGAGCACCGCAATTCCACGGCCCTGATCTGCGGCCGGCGCGACCTGCCGCGCGTGGGCGAGCGCAAGGCCGCCGAGGGCTACACCACCTTGCTGGGCCTGATCAGCCACGAGTACTTCCACACCTGGAACGTCAAGCGCCTGCGCCCGGCCGAATTCGCGCGCTACGACTACGGGCAGGAGAACTACACCGAGCTGCTGTGGTTCTTCGAAGGCTTCACCAGCTACTACGACGACCTGCTGCTGCGCCGCGCCGGCCTGATCGACAACGCGCAGTACCTCAAGCTCATCACGCGCACCATCAACCAGGTGCTGCAGACGCCGGGCCGACACCTGCAGTCCGTGGCCCAGGCCAGCTATGACGCCTGGGTCAAGTACTACCGCCAGGACGAGAACACGCCCAACCAGACCGTCAGCTACTACACCAAGGGCTGCCTGGTCGCACTGGCCCTGGACCTGCAACTGCGCCGCGAAGGCCGCAGCACGCTGGACGACGTGATGCGCGCGCTGTGGCAGCGCTGCCAGGGCGGCCCCATGCGCGAGGCCGACGTGCTGGCCGTGCTGCAGGACCTGGGCGGGCGCAGCTTCGCGCCCGAGATCACGCAATGGGTGCACGGCACCGACGACCTGCCGCTGGCCGAGCTGCTGGCCGCGCACGGCGTGCAGGCCAAGGCCGAGCCGGCGCAGACTGCCCAGCGCCTGGGCCTGCGCGTGCAGGAAAGCCAGGGCATCACCATCAAGACCGTGCTGCGCGGCAGCCTGGCCGAGCGCGCCGGCTTCATGGCGGGCGACGAATGGCTGGCCATCGAGCTGCCCACCGGCGCCGAGGATTCACAGCCCGCGCGCTGGCGCATCACCCGGCTGGACGACGTGGCGCTGTACGCAGGCACGGCCCTGGACATCGTCGCCTGGGTGGCCCGCGACCGGCAGATCCTGGCCTTGACCCTGCCCTGGGGCTCGGGCCTGCTGTCCGAGGCCGCCGCCATGGTGGAGAAAACGGACAACGGCGATGCAAAAGCTGCCACATCCGGCACCCTGGCGGCGCCCGCCCCCAGCAATCTCGGACTGGAAATCACGGACGAGGAGACCGCTGGACGCTGGCTGGCCGGGCACACGGGCAGCGCGCAGGCGCCTGCCACGCCCTGAACGGCGCATGCCGTCCCGCGCCGCCGGCCGGTTATTCTTGAGGATCACGACGACAACCCCAGCAGGAGACTCCCTTGGCCTACGAAATGATTGAAGTTCGCGTCGAAGCCGACAAGGTCGGCATCATCACGCTCAACCGCCCCAAGCAGCTCAACGCGCTCAATGACCAGCTCATGGACGAGCTGGGCCAGGCCCTGCAGGCCTTCGATGCCGATGAGGCCATCGGCTGCATGATCATCACCGGCAGCGAGAAAGCCTTCGCGGCTGGCGCCGACATCGGCGCCATGGCCAAGTACAGCTTTGCCGATGCCTACAAGGGCGACTACATCACGCGCAACTGGGAAGCCATCCGCTCCATCCGCAAGCCCGTGATCGCCGCCGTCAGCGGCTTTGCCCTCGGCGGCGGCTGCGAGCTGGCCATGATGTGCGACTTCATCATCGCCGCCGACAACGCGAAGTTCGGCCAGCCGGAAATCAAGCTGGGCGTGATCCCCGGCGCCGGCGGCACGCAGCGCCTGCCGCGCGCCGTGGGCAAGTCCAAGGCCATGGACATGGCCCTCACGGCCCGCATGATGGACGCTACCGAAGCCGAGCGCGCCGGCCTGGTCAGCCGTGTCGTGCCCTTCGACAAGCTCATGGACGAGGCGCTGGGCGCCGCCATCATCATCAGCGGCTTCTCGCAGATTGCCGTCATGGCGGCCAAGGAATCGGTGAACCGCGCCTTCGAGGGCTCGCTGGCCGACGGCGTCATGTTCGAGCGCCGCCTGTTCCACGCGCTGTTCGCCACCCAGGACCAGAAGGAAGGCATGGACGCCTTCGTCAACAAGCGTCCCGCCAACTTCAAGCATCTCTGAGCGGGCTGAAAGACGCGCTACAATGCGCGTCTTCCGGCAAGGCGCAGCAAGCCTCTCGCAAAGAAATTTCGAGAAATTTGCACAACTTGCCGGACGGGCCGAAAATTCTGCATATAATTTAGGTCTTACGGCGCTTTAGCTCAGTCGGTTAGAGCGATGGAATCATAATCCACAGGTCCGCGGTTCGAATCCGTGAAGCGCCACCAAACAAAGAAAAGGGTCTACGTGCAAACGTAGACCCTTTTTCCGTTGGCACTGCACTCCGCCAGAGCGCGCCGCTTGCGGCGCCGCCTCCGGCTGCTAGCTGCCGCGCTCCAACGCAATCCAGTGGTTGTCCAGCGCCATGCCGGGAACCGGCACCGTGCGCAGCACCTGGCCGCGCTGGCGCAATTGGGCCTGGCGTGCACCGCCCATCCACAGCGCGGGCTCGGCAGGCAGGGGCCGGCCCTTGGCATCCAGCGAGACACTTGCGTTGGCCACGCAGTACACGCCCGGCATGGCATCGCCACGCAGCCAGCGGCCACTGGCCTGGCTGCTGTCGGGCACCTGCCA
Source organism: Delftia sp. BGA-UO-ETr-SB1 (assembly GCF_059567865.1). Classification (NCBI taxonomy): domain Bacteria; kingdom Pseudomonadati; phylum Pseudomonadota; class Betaproteobacteria; order Burkholderiales; family Comamonadaceae; genus Delftia; species Delftia sp. BGA-UO-ETr-SB1. The sequence continues at coordinate 936,698 of NZ_JCAQOW010000005.1, forward strand.
CCAGGTGACGGTGTTCACGCGCGGGCAGCTGACGGCGAAGAGCTGGCCATCGCAGCCTATGTCTCCTCCATAGCCGGCCAGGGGCTCGCGCCCTTCGGGCAGGGGCACGGCATGCAAACGGTGACCATCGAACAGGGCCAGCACGGGCGCGGCAGCGCGCGCTTCGGTGTCGCGGTGCTCGGCCTGCAGCGCAATGCCCAGCCAGCGGCGCGCGGGCGCGTGGGCGACCTGCGGGCCCCAGGCCAGGTGGCGCAGGCTCAGGCGGTTGTCGTCCAGCTTCCACAGGCCGGCACGGGCGCCGCCTTCGGCCGGCAGCAGCCGTGTGATGGACGAATCCATGTGGTCCAGCTGCAGCTTGCGCCGGCCGGTTTCGGACTGCGTGGGAATGCCGCCGTTGGCGACCATCAGCGTGCCGTCGGCGTCCAGCAGCAACTGGTGCGGGTCCATGCCGCCCGTGCGCCATTCGGCGATCTTCTCCAAGGTGATGGCATCGCGCACGCCGATCAGGCCCTGGGCATCTTCCAGGTCGGTCTCGGTGGTGTAGAGATGGCGGCCATCGGCGCTTTCGATGACATGGCCGTTGAAGAAGCGGTCGGGCTCGATCCACTGCCACTGCGCATCCTCGGCGGCCTGTCCCGGCTTCAGGCGCACCAGCCAGTCACCGGGGCGGCGGCTGGCGAAGACCACGGAGCCGTCGCGCAGCGCGGCCATGCCATGGGCGCGCGTGGGCACATCCAGGGCCTGCAGCACCTGCAGCGGCCTGTCCACCTGCGCACTGGCCTGCACGATGCCGACACGCATCTGCTCGCCCTGCATCCAGGCCGCAGCCAGCGACCGTGCCGGTCCGGACGGCCTGGCCGCATGGGAGGTTGCCAGCGGCATGGCAGCCAGCAGCCCCATGCCCTGCAGCCAGCGGCGGCGATTCAGCGCCTGCTCAATCCCCGTCGGCATCCGAGAACCCGATGTTGACTTCCAGCGCAGGCGCCACCTCGCCTTCCATGAGGCGCTTGAGGCGCGACAGCGGCTTGGTCGCGGCATCGACGGCGTTGGCGGTCGGCTCGGTCAGGGCGCGCATGCCGGCATCGGCCTCGTTGACGGCCTTGAGCCAGCGGTCGGCCAGCGGGTTCAGGCCACGGCCGCGCAGGTAGGACTCGATGGGCACGATGTCCACGCCGGGCTGGGGCACCTTGCGGTCCACGCTCACGGCCAGCGTGCGCAGGCCCTGCCAGTGCGCGCGCCAGATCTCAACGGTGCTGCCGCTGGCCAGGTGCTCCCAGGCGGGGGGCTTGCTGCCTGCACTGCGCAAAGGCTTTTCCATGTCCGCCCAGCGCAGGCGCTCCAGGCCGCCCACCCACTGGTTGATGAATTCGGCCATGGCTTCGGTGGTGGCATCGCCGTCCTCGGACCAATCCTGGGCCGCGAGCTTGGCAAAGCCGTTGCTGAGGATGCCCATCTCGGCGCCGATTTCCTCGGCCACCAGGGTGGCATAGGCGCAGGCCGGCGTCTGCGGCTCCACGGGCTGGGTCCACAGCAGGTTCTCGAGCGCCGGGTATCCCTTGGCGGGTGCGCCGATGCGCTCCATGGCAGCCAGATCGGCGGGGGCCGACTGTATGGCCTTCTTGAGCAGGGCCGGGCGCATGGGGCGGAAGTCCACCAGACGTGCCGAGCGGCGCTCCACCAGCGGCCCCAGGGCCACGGCCGAGAGGCTGCTCCACTGCCGCGACGATTGCACATAGGCCTGGCGCGCCGTCTGCAGCGTGGCGGCAGCCGATCCCGCAGGTGCCGCGCAGTGCGCGCGCAGCGCCTGGTTCAGCGCCTGGGCGGATGCCTGCGCGGCCTTGGCCTGGGGCGAGAACCATTGGCCGTACAGCCCCTGCACGGCGTGGGCCGTGTTGTAGAAGGGAATGGCCATGTTGGCATCCACTTCCTGGGCATGGGCCGGGGCGGCGGCCAGCAGCGCCAGCGCGGCGGCACAAAGGATTTGGCGAGGGGTCATGCGCATGTCTTGCATCAGAGGGACTCCACAAATTTGACCAGGGCTTCACGGTCTTCGGCGCTGAACTGGCGCACCTGTTCGCGCGCGGCTTCGGCCTCGCCGCCGTGCCAGAGGATGGCTTCCAGCACGCCGCGCGCACGGCCGTCGTGCAGCAGGCGCTGGTGGTTGTTGACATCGGGCAGCAGGCCTATGCCCCACAGCGGCGGCGTGCGCCACTGGCGGCCTGAGGCCTTGAAGTCGGGCCGGCCGTCGGCCAGCGCATCGCCCATGTCGTGCAGCAGCAAGTCGGTGTAGGGCGCAATGGTCTGGCCCGACAACCCCTTGCTGCTGAGTGCCGGCGACAGCGCGGGGAACAGCTCCCCGCCGGTCTTGTACGAGGGCCGGTGGCACTGCGCACACTGGGCCTGGTGGAACAGTGCCTCGCCACGGCGCACGGCAGGGTCGCTGGCGTTGCGCCGTGCAGGCGGCGCCAGCGTGGCCTGGTAGAAGATCACGTCGTCCAGCACGCGGTCGTCGATCTCCACGCCCTCGGCGCCGTTGCCGTTGGGCGCGGCCAGGCAGTCCTTTTGTGCGGGCGTGCAGGTCTGGTGTGGGAAACGCTTCGATGTGATGCCGATATCGCCCAGGAAGGCCGAAGCCGTCTGGTGGGCAATGGAGGCCACGTTGGCCTTCCAGCCGAAGCGGCCCAGCATCATGCGTTCGCCGTAGGCATCCCAGACATAGTTGGGCTGGCCCTTGATGGGGCCGCCCAGGGCCGCCTGGGCGGCAGCGTTGGCCAGGATCTCGGACTCCGGGATGTGCTCCAGCAGGCCCAGGCCGATGACCTGGGGCGCAATGCGCGGGCTGGTCATCAGGTTGGCGGCCAGGGGGCCGTAGTTGAGCGCGGCCAGCTCGTAGACCGGCTTTTCCAGCGTGTAGGCCGTGCCGTCGGCAAAGCGGCCATGCACCTGTTCATAGCGGATGCGCAGCTGGCCCTCGCCCTTGACGCCCAGCACGCCCTCGGTATTGAACTGGTCGCCATAGACCGGGTCCGGCACCGGGCTGCCGTGCGGGCCTTCGCCCGGAATGGACAGCCGCATGAGCAGGCCCGCGAAGGGCTGGGGCTTGAGCGGGTTGTGGAAGTCGGGCGGCTGGGCGCGGCCGTCCTGCACATGGCAGCCGCCGCAGGAGCGCGCCAGGAAGTGCGGGCCCAGGCCATCGCGCGCCGTGGTGGAGGCCGGCGCCTGCACCCAGTTGCGCTTGAAGAAGGAGTTGCCGATGACGAAGCGCGTGCGCTCTGCATCCTCCAGGTTGGCGGCGGGCAGCGAGAAGGCGTTGCGGCCCGTGGCGTGGACCGTGGTCTGGCCGCCCGGGGGCAGGGGCTCGCCGGGTGCCGCGAACAAAAGAGCTGGATCGGGAGCAGGCTGCGGTGCTGGCGCGCGCGCTGGAGCGGCAGCCACCGTGTCCTGCTGTTGGGCCGAGCAGCCCATCAGGACCAGGGAGGCAGCGACCAGCAGCGAGGGGGAGAGATTCATGGGTGGGGACGTCCCTGGAAAAGCCAGGGCCGCCGAACCCTTTCGGGGGCGGCGGCCTTGGCACATGGGCGCAGGAATGGATGGACGCTGGCGTGGATGTTCTTTTAGTTGGCCTTGGGGTCCACCAGGTTGAGCTGGGTGATGCCGACGGCATTGGCCGCCTCCACCAGATCCTTGCTCTGCTGGACCAGGCTGTCGATGGTGGCCTGGATCTTGGCGCGCGAGGCCGAGTCGCGCGCGCCCTGGATGGCCTGGTCGAACGGCGCGGGAATGGCCTGGGCCGCCTGCACCGACTGCATGATCTGGCGCGTGGTCCTGTCGGCCAGCGCGCTGTCCTTGGAGGCCACCCAGTCCTTGATGCCCGGGCCTTGCAGCTCGCTGCCATCCAGGCGCTTGTAGCTGCCTTGCCAGACGTTGAGGATGCCCTGGGCATTGGTCACCGCATCGCGGTGCGTGTTGTCCGAGAAGCAGGAGTGCTCGTCTTCCTGGTCGCGGCTGGCCAGGGCCACCTCCAGGCGCTCGCCGGCCAGCTCGCCGCGCGACAGCGAACCCAGGCCCACGAAGATGCGGCGCAGCGCGTCGTCGGGCTTTTTCTCGAACTGGGCGCGGAAGTTCTTGGGCGAGCCGGGCTTCCACTGGTCGGCCACGGATTGCAGGTCCTCGATCAGCAGCGCGGTCACCACTTTCAGGTACTCGCGGCGGCGGTCGGCATTGGACTTCTTGCCATCGACAAAGTCGGTGTACGGACGCGCGCCCGGCCCCTTGTCGTTCAGGTCCTGGCCCCAGAGCATGAACTCGATGGCGTGCCAGCCGGTGGAAACGTTCTCCTCGCCGTCATGCTCGTTGAGCTCGGCCAGGCGCTTCTTGGTGATGGCTTCCTTGCGGTTGTTGATGATGCCGGCGTTGGGATTGCCTTCCACATAGTCCACATAGGACTCGTCCATGGGCCAGGCGTTGATCTGGCCTTCGGGTCCTTCATCGTTGTCGATGGGACCGGCGTAGAAGCGGAAGGCTTCGGTCTGGCCGTAGTACTCCCGGGCATCCAGCCAGGCCTTGCGTGCCTGGTTCAGGCCCTGCTCGCTGGGCGCCGCCAGAAAGGCCGCAATGGCTTTCTGCATGGTCTTGGCGGAGCTGATGGAGTCCGAGTAATTGGCGTGCACCAGGGTGCCGTAATGCTTGACCACCTCCGCAACGGAGAGGCTCTTCTTCACGGGCTGTTGAACGGTGCCGGCGGCTGCGGCCTGGCTCATCGGGGCGGCCGCGCCCAGGGCCAGGGCGGCTGCAATCAGGATGGGATGCATGGCAGAAAGGATCGGAGGTTGGAGAACTCGGAATGCCAAACTGTAATGAGAATTGTTTTTATTGGCAAAACCTGCGAGATATCGCCGCACTGCACCGCAAGGTCATAGACGGACCCGGGCAGAAATGGGGCGCGCCAGCGGCGCAATGGCCGCAGCGGGCGCCAGCCTAGCACGAGCACCCTTGGCGTCCCGGCCAAAGACCCAGCGCCCTGGCATAAGCCCCGCAGCTTGCCTTGGCTGGCGACTTGCCTTACCATTGCGCCCGCTCGCATGGGCCGCCCTCTCCTCGCAGGGCCTGCCCACCGCCTCCAAGCCCTGATCGCCCGGCCGATTTCAGGGCTTTCGCTTTTTGCAGAAGCGGTCTTTTGGCGCTGCACCTTGCGCTCTGTCTTTGCGCGCAGCCCCTGCCATGCTCCGGCATGCCGGCCGCCCAGCTTGTTTTCCCACCAGGATTTCCCGTGCCCATCGCCACTCCAGGATGCCGCACACGCGCAGCGTGCCCGCACGCCGGCCCAGCCGGCGGCGCAGGCGTTTTGCGTGGTGCCGCACCCCAGCGAGAGCGCGCGCCGTCCTGGCTTTCAAGGATCTTCACGTGACCACCACTTCCTCCGGGGCGCTCGCAGCCAATGCTGCCGGCGCCAGCACAGACACGCATGCCGGCGCCCATGCCACCCAGGTCAATGGCTACAGCTGGAAGGCCCTGGCCGGCTCGGCCGTAGGCTATGCCATGGACGGCTTCGACCTGCTGATCCTGGGCTTCATGCTGTCGGCCATCTCGGCCGACCTGCACCTCACGCCGGGCCAGGCCGGTTCGCTGGTGACCTGGACGCTGATCGGTGCCGTGTTCGGCGGCATCTTCTTCGGCCTGCTCAGCGACCGCTACGGGCGCATCCGCGTGCTGACCTGGACCATCATGCTGTTCGCAGTCTTCACGGGCCTGTGCGCATTCGCGCAGGGCTACTGGGACCTGCTGGCCTACCGCACGATAGCGGGCATCGGCCTGGGCGGCGAGTTCGGCATCGGCATGGCACTGGCCGCCGAGGCCTGGCCCGCACGCCACCGCGCCCGCGTCTCGTCCTACGTGGCCCTGGGCTGGCAAATGGGCGTGCTGGGTGCGGCGCTGCTGACGCCGCTGCTACTGCCCCTCATCGGCTGGCGCGGCATGTTCCTGGTGGGCGTGATACCGGCCGTGGTGGCCTGGGTGATCCGCAACAAGCTGCACGAGCCCGAAGTCTTCGTGAAGCGCCAGCAGTCCGCCACGCCCTCGGCCCGCGTGCCGGTGCTGCAAAGCCTGAAGCTGCTGGTGAAGGACCGCGCCACGACCAAGGTCAGCCTGGGCGTGATCGTGCTGACCTCGGTCCAGAACTTCGGCTACTACGGCATCATGATCTGGATGCCCAGCTTCCTGTCCAAGCAACTGGGCTTCAGCCTGACCAAGTCCTCGATATGGACTGCCGTGACCGTGGTGGGAATGATGGTCGGCATCTGGGTCTTCGGCCAGCTGGCCGACCGCATCGGCCGCAAGCCCAGCTTCCTGATCTTCCAGCTGGGCTCAGTCATCATGGTCGTGCTCTATTCGCAGCTGTCCGACCCCACGGCCATGCTCTGGGCGGGGGCCCTCATGGGCCTGTTCGTCAACGGCATGATGGGCGGCTACGGCGCCGTGATGAGCGAGGCCTACCCCACCGAGGCGCGCGCCACCGCGCAGAACGTGCTGTTCAACATCGGCCGCGCCGTGGGCGGACTGGGCCCGGTGGTGATCGGTGCGCTGGCCATGAGCTATTCGTTCCAGGTAGCCATCGCCCTGCTGGCGGCCATCTATGTGCTGGACATGCTGGCCACGGCCTTCCTGATCCCCGAACTCAAGGGACGCGAGCTGTCCTGAGCGGCTCAGATTCTCCGGCTCAGAAGAAGGCCCCACAATGCAAAGAGCTGCCGATGGCAGCTCTTTTTTTGTCCGGCAACCGGCGTGCCCAGGCTCAGCCGCCTTCGCTGCACTCCAGGTTTTCGATGCGGTCTGCCGCCTCGCGGATGCCTTCCTGGAACATCTGGTCTCCCAGCATCACGGAGACCTGGCCCTCAAAGCCGCGCAGCTTGATCAGCGCGGCCTCGTAGCCGCCGCTGCCCATGCGCTTGAGGCCGCACAGCGCATAGAGCTTGGCCACGGGAGATCGGCGCGGATCGTCGATCACCGACAGCAGGACGGCATTGGCCTCTGGCCGCCTGAGCATGGCCTCCAGGTGCCGCTCCGCAGGCGAGATCTCGCCCGCGAACCCGACCAGCCCCAGGTTGAACTGCGAGGCGTCCAGAGGAGCCGGGTCCAGCGGACGGGACATGGCCGGGGTGGACAGGAGCAGGCAGATCAGGGCGGCGGACAGGGTGGTCTTCATGGCAGGGGCAAGGCCGTGGATGGCCTGGTGAGGCAGTCGAAAAGGATCTTCGATGCAAAGCGTGGCAGCAGGTTCCCACACCACCGCTTTCACCGCCTTCATCCGCCAAACAGCCACCCTGCGGCCAGCGTGCCGGCATAAAACAGCAGCAGGGTCACAGGCACCAGATGCCAGCCCCAGACCCGGAACCACCAGTGATTGAACCAGGTCACCAGCGCACCGATGACGGCGCAGATGGCCAGCGCATCCAGCCGCTGCCGAAAACTTTCAGCAACACCTTCGGACGCGAAGAAGATGAACGCCGCGATGAAGGAACACAGCAGGGCGGTGTAGACCGCCACTTTCTCTTGCCTGCGCAATTTCAGGATGCTCATGGAGGGCCAGGGAGGTTTCGATGATTCGGTCGCCAGAAAAGCCCGCGCCGCCAGAGCGCGCAGGTTTCACAGCGGCGCAATTCTTCGTATACCGCCCTGAATGCGCCATCAGACCCGTCCGAATCTGCAGCCACTGCTGCGCATGCGCAACGCGCTGCTGCTCCTTCAACACTCCATCCGCTCCATCCGCTCAATCGGCCACGGCCAGCACCACGGCGGACTCCGGCACCGTCAGCCAGACCTTGCGCCCTGCGCGCAAGGTCCAGGACTCGCCCTCGGCCGGCTCGGCCGCGTAACCCACGCCGCTACCGCCCCAGGGCAGTTGTGCCACCACTTCACGCGGCCCCGCCCTGTCGGCCCGGGCCACGCGCTGCACCTGGGCGGGCCAGGCATTGGCCTGGGCAGGCACATCGGAGCGTGGCGCCGAAGGCAGCACCTGCACGGCTGCGGCCTTGCACAGTGCCATCAGGGGCAGGCCCGGCGCCAGGCCCAGCAACTGGGCGCTTTCTTCGGTGATGCGTGCGGCAATGCCTGATGCATCCCCGCCGCCGTCGGGCAGCAGCCAGACGCGGACCTGGGCGCCCTGCGCCTGCAGGGAACCAACCCGGCAAGGCCACAGATTGCGCATGCTGGTGCGCAGGCCCAGCCCCAGCCCGGGAGCCGCCGAAGAAACGCCGGCGGGCCCCCCAAAGCGCTGCAGCACCTGCGCGCGCGCCTGCTCCAGCGCATCGGCCATGGCCAGCAGGGACTGCCCGGCCTCGGTGATGCGCGCGCCACCACCGCCGGCGCCACCCACCGAGCGCTCCACCAGGGCACGGCCCGCCAGATTGGTCAGCACATCCAGCGCCTGCCAGGCCGCCTTGTAGCTGACACCCGCCTCGCGCGCGGCCTGGGAAATCGAATGCCCTGCCGCGATATGCCGCAGGATGGCGATGCGCCGGTCGGCCAGGTCATGGCCCAGCGCGGGCACCAGGTCTGAGGGAGAAGCGGGGGTTGCGGCAGTCATGCGCAGCATCATGCCCGCCAAGCGTTATTTCCCGCCAAGCAAAACGCCTGCACCCTGCATGCGCATTTTCAGGTCGTTACACTGCGCTATTCACCAACGGAATAGCGAGAGACCCATGAACGTGAACCAGCCCCTGCGTGCCACCGCCTTCGCCGCCCTTGCCCTGTTCGGCTGGGCCGCTGCGCAGGCCGCCGAAGTGTCGGTGGCCGTCGCCGCCAACTTCACGGCGCCCATGCAGAAGATCGCCGCCGAGTTCGAGAAGGACACCGGCCACAAGGCCCTGCTTTCCTTCGGCGCCACGGGCAAGTTCTATGCGCAGATCGTCAACGGCGCGCCCTTCCAGATCCTGCTGGCCGCCGACGACACTACGCCCGAGAAGATCGCCAAGGAAGGCCGCGGCCTGCCCGATTCGCGCTTCACCTACGCCATCGGCCAGCTGGTGCTGTGGAGCCCCAAGGCCGGTTATGTGGACGACAAGGGCGAGGTCCTCAAGACCGGCGACTACAAGCACATCGCCGTGGCCAATCCCAAGCTGGCGCCCTACGGCACGGCCGCCATGGAAGTGCTGAACAAGCTGGGCATCACGGCCCAGGTGCAGCCGCGCATCGTCATGGGCGAGAACATTGCCCAGACCTACCAGTTCGCGGCCACGGGCAATGCCCAGCTGGGCTTTGTGGCCCTGTCGCAGGTGATGGAAAACGGCAAGCTGCGCGAAGGCTCGGCCTGGCAGGTGCCCGGCTCCATGCACGAGCCCATCCGCCAGGACGCCATCGTGCTCAACAGCGGCAAGGACAACGAAGCCGCCACCGAGCTGATGAAGTACCTGCGCGCCGACAAGGCCCGTGCCATCATCCGCTCCTACGGCTATAGCTTCTGACACCTGTTGAGGCGCGCTTGCGCGCCTTCCCTCTCTCCAGGGGAGGGGTCGGCCGGCACGGGCCCGTGCTCAGCGTCGCTGAGCCGGGCCGCGCCGGTTTCGTGCGTTGAGTGAGATCCAACAGCGCTGCGAACCACTGAATTCTTCCCGCATGATTCTTACCGCCGACGACTACGCCGCCATACGGCTGACGCTGAAACTTGCCAGCGTGACCACGGTGCTGCTGCTGACGCTGTGCACGCCGCTGGCCTGGTGGCTGGCGCATACGCGCTCGCGCTGGCGCGGCCCGATTGGCGCCGTGGTGGCGCTGCCCCTGGTGCTTCCGCCCACGGTGATCGGTTTTTACCTGCTGGTGACCATGGGTCCCAACGGCCCCGTGGGGCAGCTGACGCAGGCGCTGGGGCTGAGCACCCTGCCCTTCACTTTTCCGGGCCTGGTCATCGGTTCGCTGGTCTATTCCATGCCGTTCACGGTGCAGCCGCTGCAGCGTGCCTTCGAATCCCTGGGCACGCGGCCCATGGAGGCTGCGGCCAGCCTGGGCGCGGGGCCGCTGGACCGCTTCTTCACCGTGGCGCTGCCGCTGGCGCGGCCGGGCTTCATCACGGCGGCCGTGCTGACCTTTGCGCACACCGTGGGCGAGTTCGGCGTGGTGCTGATGCTGGGTGGCAATATTCCCGGCGTGACGCGCGTGGTCTCGGTACAGATCTACGACCATGTGGAAGCCATGGAGTACGCCCACGCCCACTGGCTGGCGGGTGGCATGGTGGTGTTCTCCTTCCTGGTTCTTCTGGCCCTGCACCTGTTGCAGCCGCGTGAGGAGCGCCGCGCATGATGACCGCCTTCTCTCCTTCCCTGATGTCCGGCGCCGCGCACTCCCATCCCTCCTCGGAAATCATCGCAAACCTGGCGCTGGAGCGTGCAGACTTCCGCCTTGATGTGCAGCTGCAGTTGCCCGGGCGCGGCGTTACCGCCCTGTTCGGCCCCTCGGGCTGCGGCAAGACCACCTGCCTGCGCGCCCTGGCAGGACTGGAGCGCGCGCGCGGCCGCGTCGCCGTCAACGGCGAGGTCTGGCAGGACGATGCGGCCAGCCAATGGCTGCCCACGCACCGCCGTGCGCTGGGCTATGTGTTCCAGGAGGCCAGCCTGTTCCCGCACCTGACCGTGCGGCGCAACATCGACTACGGCATGCGGCGCACGCCGGCCGCACGGCGCAAGGTGTCCCAGGACCAGGCCGTGTCCCTGCTGGGCATAGGCCACCTGATGGACCGCATGCCCTCCACCCTGTCGGGCGGCGAGCGCCAGCGCGTGGCCATTGCGCGGGCGCTGGCCACCAGCCCGCGGGTGCTGCTGATGGACGAGCCCCTGGCCGCGCTGGACGCCCAGCGCAAGGCCGAGGTCCTGCCCTACCTGGACCAGCTGCGCCGCGAACTCGACATTCCCGTCCTCTACGTCAGCCACTCCATCGACGAGGTCGCGCGCCTGGCCCAACACCTGGTGCTGCTCAAGGCAGGCGGCATCGTCGCGGCCGGCGCCACCAGCGAGCTGCTGGCACGGCTGGACCTGCCCCTGAGCATGGGCGACACGGCAGCGGCCATGGTCAGCGCACAAGTCCAGCAGCACGATCCCGATGCACACCTGAGTACGCTGTCCTTCGATGGCGGGCGCCTGCGCCTTGTCATGGCCTCCCCGCGCCCCATCGGCGAAACCGTGCAGTTGCGCGTGCAGGCACGCGATGTGAGCCTGAGCCTGCAGCACCCGCAAGACAGCAGCATCCTCAACATCCTCCCGGCCACCGTGCAGGAGCTGCGTGAGGACGGCCCGGGCCAGGTCATGGTCTCGCTGCAGCTGGGCCCGTCCCGCCTGCTGGCACGCATCACCCTGCATTCCGCCCGGCAACTGGGCATTGCGCCGGGCATGCATGTCTTCGCCCAGATCAAGGGCATGGCATTGCTGGACTGAGCACGCGCGGCGGCGCCGATATCATGCGGAAGCCGCCTGCGCGGCCCACGCCATGAACGCCACCACCGAACACGCCCCCGCACCCGTCCCCGCCCCAGACGCAGGCCCCGGCGCAGCAGATGCTGCATGCGCCGCCCCGCCCTCCATTGCCGCGCTGCGCACGCATGCGGTGGCGCGCCACCGGCTCGGTGAAGGCGGCGCCGTCAGCATCCAGGCCGAACCGCAGGTGCTGGCCAGCGAAGTCCCCATCGCCCTGGTATTCAATGGCATCTCTCACGCCGTGATGATGGGCACGCCCTCGGACCTGGAAGACTTTGCGCTGGGGTTTGCGCTTACCGAAGGCATTCTGGACAACGCTGCCGACTGCTACGGCATCGAGGTGCGCACCGTGGCTGCACAGGCCGCAGGCCTGCCGGCCGGCATGGACGGCATCGAGGTGCAGCTGGACGTGGCCTCGCGCTGCTTCGCCCGCCTCAAGGACCGGCGCCGCAGCATGAGCGGGCGCACGGGCTGCGGTGTCTGCGGCGTGGACAGCTTCGCGGCGCTGGACCTGTCCTTCGACCCCCTGCCCGCGCACGACTGGATCGCCCGTGTCGATGCCGACACCGTCTGCGCAGCCATCGCGGCACTGCCGCCGCTGCAGTTGCTCAACGCCGAAGCCGGCGCCGTGCATGCCGCAGGCTGGGCAGGGCTGGACGGGCAACTGACGGATGTGCTCGAAGACGTGGGCCGCCACAACGCGCTGGACAAGCTGGTCGGCCGCCTCTCCCGCACAGGCCGCCTGGGCGAGGCCGGCTTTGTCGTGCTCTCCAGCCGCGGCAGCCATGAGCTGGTGCGCAAATGCGCCAAGGTCGGCATCGCCGCCCTGGCCACCATCTCCGCGCCCACGGCCATGGGCGTGCAGATGGCCGAACTGATCGGCCTGCGCTTCTGGGGCCTGTGCCGCCCGCCCAAGGCGGTGCTGTATGCGCCGGGCCGCACCTGAACCAATGCCCGAGTGCCGCGCCTGCGCAGCGGCAAGTTCGTAGAATCGCGGGTTCAGCCCCTGGATGTACACCATGAACCGCTGCAAGCCCCATTTCTCTACCGTCCGCCGCCTGTGTGCCGGCGCCCTGCTCGCCGGCCTGGCCTGCGCCAGCCTGGGCGTGGCCGCGCAGGGCCTGCCGTCCAACGAGACGCGCAATTTCCCGCCGCAGGCCCAGTTCGGCGAGCTGGTCGTGACCCAGTTCCCCGAGGTGGAGATCGACGGCAAGACCATTCGCACCAGTCCGGGCTTTCGCCTGTTCAGCCCTGAACGCACGCTGGTGCAGGCCATCAATTACCAGGGCAGCAAGCTCGTGGTGGGCTATGTGATCGAGCCGCAGACGCAGTGGCTGCACCAGGCCTGGATCCTGACCAAGGCTGAGGCCGACAAGCACTACAAGCCCAAGTCGATGCTGCAGCGCATCTTCAACTGAGCACAGCACGTACACGGCTGACGCGGCCCGCGCCTTGCGGGGCGCAGCGGCCCGGCCATGGGGCACGCCGCCCCCTGGCCGAGCCACCTTCATTTTTTGCAGACCGCCGCTTGCAGTGCGGTGGCTGCCTGACGGAACCCCACCATGTCCAAGAAAGTCTTTATCAAAACCTTCGGCTGCCAGATGAACGAGTACGACTCGGACAAGATGGCCGATGTGCTGGGCGCAGCCCAGGGCTACGAATCCACCGATGACCCGGAGCAGGCCGACCTGATCCTGTTCAACACCTGCTCGGTGCGCGAGAAGGCGCAGGAGAAGGTGTTCAGCGACCTGGGCCGCTACAAGCACCTGAAGGAACGCGGCGTGCTCATCGGCGTGGGCGGCTGCGTGGCCAGCCAGGAGGGCGAGGAAATCATCAAGCGCGCGCCCTATGTGGACGTGGTCTTCGGCCCGCAGACCCTGCACCGCCTGCCCGAGCTGCTCAATGCACGCGCCGCCAAGCACAAGCCCCAGGTCGATATCAGCTTTCCCGAGATCGAGAAATTCGACCACCTGCCGCCCGCGCGCGTGGAAGGCTCCTCGGCCTTCGTCTCCATCATGGAAGGCTGCTCCAAGTACTGCAGCTACTGCGTCGTGCCCTATACGCGCGGCGAGGAAGTCAGCCGCCCGTTCGAGGACGTGCTGATCGAGGTCGCCGGCCTGGCCGACCAGGGCGTGAAGGAAGTCACGCTGCTGGGCCAGAACGTCAACGCCTACCTGGGCAAGATGGGTGACACGGCCGAGATCGCCGACTTTGCCCTGCTGCTGGAGTACGTGTCCGAGATCCCCGGCATCGAGCGCATCCGCTACACCACCAGCCACCCCAACGAGTTCACGCCGCGCCTGATCGAGGCCTACGCTCGGCTGCCCAAGCTGGTCAGCCACCTGCACCTGCCCGTGCAGCACGGCAGCGACAAGATCCTCATGGCCATGAAGCGCGGCTACACGGCCATGGAATACAAGAGCACCATCCGCAAGCTGCGCGCCATCCGGCCCGAGATGGCCATGAGCAGCGACTTCATCGTGGGCTTCCCCGGCGAGACCGAGGAAGACTTCCAGAAGATGATGAAGCTCATCCACGACGTGCGCTTCGACAACAGCTTCAGCTTCATCTTCAGCCCCCGCCCCGGCACGCCGGCCGCCAACCTGCACGACGACACGCCGCACGAGGTCAAGCTGCGCCGCCTGCAGGAGCTGCAGGCCGTGATCAACAACAACATCAAGGACATCAGCGACGAGCGCGTGGGCACGGTGCAGCGCCTGCTGGTGGAAGGACTGTCCAAGCGCGATGGCAGCGAACTCATGGGCCGCACCGAGTGCAACCGCGTGGTCAACTTCCCGGGCAACGAACGCCTGATCGGCCAGATGATCGATGTGAAGATCACCGAGGCCCGCACCTTCACGCTGCGCGGTGAAGTCGTGGTGCGCCACTGAGCCCAACCCGACCCCGGCGGCCCAGCGACCTCCTGCGTAACCCAAGCCCGGCAATGCCGGGCTTTTTGCATGTAACAGGACGTGAAAACAGCCCGGCCACTCTGGCATGGTGCCGGCTGGCCCGCTAGCATCGCGGGGTCGCCGCCCTGAGGTCCGTCGGCCTGCATGGCTTTTCCAGCTTCGCTTGCTTGCTATCGATTCCATGAACACCTCCCAGCCCGCCACCGCCCAGGCCGTCCTTGAGGGCGAAGCCCTGCATGCCTTCATGGACCAGGCGCACGACCTGCTGCAGCAGGAGGCTGATGCCAGCCCCATCGCCCCGGCCGAACGCCAGGCGGCCGTCATGGAGCTGCTCTCCCAGCAGCGTTTCGCCCCGGCCACGGTGGGCGAGCTGGAGCGCCTGCACGATCTCTGGCTGGACCTGGAACGGCCCGAAACCGCCAACGCACTGCTGCGCGAACACCGCGCTGCCACGCTGCAGCCCTTGCAGGGCGACAACCACCTGCTGGCCACGGCCAGCCTGGCGCTCAGCGACATCCAGAGCCGGCTGCGCTTTGACCGTGAAGGCGGCGTGGCCCTGCTCGCGCCCGCCGCCGATCTCATGGGCCGGCTGCCGCACACCAGCGAGCCCTACCGCTACTGGAACGGCTGGCACTACCTGGCCCGCGAAGCCCAGGCCTGGGAGCTGGCCGAGCAAGGCGTGGACCTGCAGCGCAGCCACGAACGCAGCGACCCGGATGGCGAGGCCTCCCCCGCGCGCCGCGACGCGCGTGCCTGCCTGCGCAAGGCCGAGCTGGCCCGTCTGCGCGGCGATGTGCCCGCCACCGTGCGCCAGGTGCAGGCTGCCACGGCGCTGCTGACCCAGGCCGATGCAGAGCAGAACGTGGACTTCGACGACTGGCTGCACCTTGCGCGCGAGGTCCTGCCGCTGGCCCCGCAAAGCGTTCCGGCCGTGCTCATGGCGGCGGAGCAGCACCTGGCCCGCACCGAAAGCCCCGCCGCATCGCAGGCGGTGCGCACGCACCGCAAGGTCCATGCGGCCCGGCTGCAGGCCATGGCCTGCCATGCCATGGGCCAGCCCGAGGCCGCGCTGCAGTTGGCCGCGCTGGGCCGCTTCGGCCTGGTGGATGACTCCGACGATGCCTTCAGCGGCCTGGTGCTGCAGTGGCTGGAAGAGGCGGGCCGCCTGGCCGATGCGGCGGACCTGGCTCTCGAATGCATATTGCCTTATCGCCAGGGCTCGGCTGCACAGGCCTACGAACTCGCGCTGCGCATGGTGGACAGCGATACCGGGCAAGCGCCCACGTGGGCGCTGATCCTGGCGTGGGCCGGCCTGCACCCCCAGCTCCAAGAGCTTCTGGAAGACAGCCCGGCTGCGCCGCGCAGTGCCGACGAGTACCTGGCACTGGCACGCTCGCAGGCGCCGAACCATCCGATGCTGGACCTTGTCGAAGGCTGGCGCCTGGCACGGGAACACCATTGGGACCAAGCGCTGCCACTGCTCGAACGCGGTGTTTGCGAGCAGCCCCGGTACGCCAACTACGAACCGCTGTCCCTGCTGTGGGCTGCACGCTTTGCGGTGTTTGACGCGGGCCAGGCGCTGGCACGCCCCTTTCCCCTGTGCCACGGCGCCCACTGGTGCTATGCGGCGGGCGTGACCCTGGACGACGAGGACGACCTGGCCGCCCTCATGGGCGAAGGCCGGCAGGTGCCGGGCGACGAGTTGCGCGAGCCGCTGGTGCAGCGTTACTACGAAGAGGGCCTGGCCCGCTTCGAGGCCTTCTGGGCCAGCGGCCAGGGCATGTACAAGGACGCGCACCTGCACGTCTACTCCATGCTCTGCAACAACCTGGCCATCAAATACCGATCGCAGCAGCGCTATGACGAGGCGGCGGCCCTGCACCACAAGGGCCTGTCCAGCAGCCCCTTTGCCGAACACCACGACGGCCTGCTGTGGTGCGCCATCCGCCGTGACGACCGCCCCGGCATCGTCACGGCGGCCGAGCAGCTGTGGCACTTCACCCAGGACTACGGCTACAGCCGCCACTGCCCCACGGACTACTTCCCCAGCGCGGCACTGGCGCTCTACCAGCTGGGCCGCGCGGGCGAGATCGGCATCTGGCTGGAGCGCCTGGACCAGTGGTTCGAGGAATTGGACGAGGACGACCAGCGCGAACAGCGGCGCGACTACCTGGCCTCGCTGATGTCCCTGCTCGACTTCTTCTCCGAAAACCATGGCGAACTGGTGCGCCCGCGCCTGGACGCCCTGCTGCCCGAAGTGCGCGCCCTGGGCGAGTGCTACACCCTGCGCCGCCTGGCCTGCGCCATGGAAAGCTGCGGCCCCATCGACCAGGCCGTGGCCCTGCACCGCGAGGCCATCGCCAAGCTCACGCCCGACGACGGCGAGGCCGAGCACAGGATGGCAAAGGACGGCCTCAAGCGCTGCCTCAAGCTGCGCTCGGACAGCAAGCCCTGGTGGAAGCTGTGGTGAACCCGGGCGCCGGTGCCAACGCCGCCAGTGCCTATCGGCCGCGCGACGTGGTCAATGCGCCGGTCATCAAGCAGCGCATCCGCGAGCGCAGCGCCGCACGCGGCGACAGCGAGGAGATCGCCGCCTGGCTGGCCAACCACTTCTACCGCCATGTGATCGGCAACCTCGACGCCGATCCGCCTGCCGTGCAGCCCGTGTCCACGCAGGCCGAGCTGCTGCGCCTGCACCGGCGCGCCGAGCCCGCCGCCTGGGCACTGGAGCGCCTGCGTGAACATGCGGCCCGCCAGCCGCTGTCACCGGACAGGCCCGCGGCCGACGGCAACGCGCCACTGTGGTGGGTCGAGCCCGACAGCGCACCCCTGCTGGCGCTGGAGAGCCGGCTGCTGGAGTTCCTGTCCACCCGGCGCGGCACCGCGCTGGAGGGCAAGCTGCAGCGCATCAACTGCCCGCAGGCGCTGGCGCGCTGGACGCTGGAGCACCTGGCCTTCGCCCGGAGAAGCGACAGCGGCTGGGCCGAGCACCGGCCCGGCGCCGTGCGCCCGCTGCTGCGTGCCCAGCTGGGTGTCTTCGTTGAATTCGATGCCCAAAGCCCGGACCTGCGCGCCGAAATGGCCTATGAAAGCCAGATGATGCGCCACTGCCTGGGCCAGTTCAGCGAGCGCGGCGCACTGCGCGGCGGCTATGGCGAGCACTACGCCGACGCCTGCGAGCAGGGCCGGCTGCGGCTGTTCAGCTACCGCACGGGCACGGCCCAGCCGCGCATCACCGTCAGCGCCCAGGTGCGGGACGACGGGCGGCTGCGCATCGACCAGATCAAGGGCAAGCAGAACCGCCCGCCGATTGCGCGCTACCTGGCCGATGTGCTGGCCCTGCTCAATCACCTCGATACCGATGGCGAGGCGCCGGCGGACGCCCTGGCCATGGGCATCGTGCGCCGACCGGCACAGCTGCTGGCCACGGGCAGCGCGGCTGCCTGGTGCGCGGCCAGCGAGCTGCACACCGAGGCCGAGCAGCTGTGGCTGCTGCAGTCCCACCCGGCGCTGCTGGAGCAGTTGGACATCCGGTCGCCCCTGATGCAATGGCTGGTCGCGGCACGCCGCGACACCGTGCCCGTGCCCGCCTTCGAGCGCATGCTGCGCAGCGCGGCCCTGCAGCAGTCGCTGGAGCTGGCGCGGCGCCGGGCGGGATCGCCGGCAACACCGGGAACGCCGGGCAGGACAGGAAATCCGCGATGAACGCCTTCACCCTTGTTGTGCTGTCTGCATTGGTCTGGTGGGCAGTGCGCGCCGGCCTGCGGCGCATGCGTGCGTCGCGCCAACGCGGTGACTTCAGCAGCTACCGCAGCGGTGACGCGGCACTGGACTGGGCCCTGGCCCTGGCCCATCCCATGGCCTTTCACGCCATTCAGGGCGGCTTTGCAGACCGGCAGCTCAACGGCGCCGACTCCGCCCTGACCACCCAGCTGCGCCCCATGGTGCTGCACCACCTGGGCCTGCGCACCGACCTGGACGATGCCCAGATCGCACGCCAGTTGCCCGACGGCCTGCGCCAGCGCTGGTTCACGCTGGACCTGCAGCGCCTGCAGGCCGGTGACGATCCCCATGCCGCCATGGCCTTTGCCTGCGCGCGCGTGGCCTTCCATGTCCGCTGCGCCTGGCTGCTGGGCTGGGTGGACGAGGCCCTGCACCAGCAGATCCTGCACCTGAACGCATGCCGCGCGCGGGACTGCTTTGACAGCTGGCAGGCCTTCGGCCTGGCCTATGCGCGGGGCCGCAGCCAATGGCTGGCCCGTGGCCGGGCCGACGTACTGGGGCGCAGCGTGACGCCCGAGCAAGTGCAGCAGTGGGTGGCCGATCCGCGCCACCCCTGGCATGCGATGCCCTGGCAGCAGCAGGCCGTCCGGTGACTGCCGCCAGGCGGGTGCGCCGCCTGCCCTGCCCGGTGCTCAGCCTTCGCCATGCACCTTGGCGAAGGTGAGGATCACCTCCCGCACCACCTGGCGCTGAGGCGCGGGCAGCTTCAGAAAGGCATCGAAGGTTTCTCGTTCGAGATAGCCCACGCCCGGCTCCTGGCATTCGAGCGGCGACGGCAGGGACGGCGGGGACCGGTGGGCCGACTCGCCATAGCGCAACACATCGGGCTCGACCTCGAGCAAACCCGCCAGCAGCACCAGCTTGTCCTGCTCGGGAACGGCCTCGCCGTTCAGCCAGCGCGAGACCGCCTGGAATGAGATCGGCGGCCCCCAGTAACTGGAATTGAACAGCTTCAGAAGCACGCTGGGCCGGGGCTCCAGTCCCGCAGCCTCGATGGCCTGGCGCAGGCGCAGTGCGAATTCGAGCTTGTTACGCATTCCGACACCCTGGATTTCCCTGGAATCTTGATTGAATCATCAGCCCGTCGCCCGGCCAGCGTTCAGGCGAAGATGCTGCGCGCCTCGGTGAAGCGCTTGGCGAAATAGATGTTGTCCATGCGCACGCGCTGCACCGTGCCGCCGCTGGACGGTGCATGCACGAACTGGCCGTTGCCGACAAAGATGCCCATGTGCGAATATCGCGAGCCCAGGGTGTTGAAGAACACGAAGTCGCCGCGCTGCAGGCTGCGGCTGCCCACGGGATTGCTGAACTGCGCCCACTGCGCCGTGGTGCGCGGCAGGCGGTTTTCGGTGATGCCGCCCACGGCCCACTGGATCAGGCCGCTGCAGTCGAAACCGCCTTCGGGCGAATTGCCGCCATAGGTATAGGGCGTGTTGACCACAAGCATGGTGCGCGCCAGCAGCGCCTCGCGCAATTCGCCGTCCAGATTGAGCGCCTGCGGCGAAGGCACCGGCGCCGGGCCCGAGCCTTTGCGTGGTGCGGACGAGCAGCCAGCCAGCAGCACGGCGGCCGCCAGCAGACCCCAGTCACGGCGCGAGAGCCGCGCCCCGGTCACCGGAGACACCGCAAGAGAAGTCGAAACACCAGCCTTCATGGCGCTGCATGTTCTCACAAAGCCCTCGCGGCCAAAAGAAAAGCCGCAGGCTGCGCTGCGGCTTGGCGGGAAAGAGCGCGCGGCCCGGCGGCTCAGGCGGTGCCCATCAGAACGGGAGCTTGGGCATGCCGCCGCCACCGCCCATCATTCCCTTCATGGCCTTCATGCCGCCCATGCGCTTCATCATCTTCATGAGGCCGCCGCCCTTCATCTTCTTCATCATCTCCTGCATCTGCTCGAACTCCTTGAGCAGGCGGTTGACTTCCTGGACCTGCACGCCCGCGCCGTCGGCAATGCGCTTCTTGCGCGTGGCCTTGATGATCTCGGGCTTCTTGCGCTCCTTGGCGGTCATGGAGCAGATGATGCCTTCCTTGCGGCGGATCTCGCGCTCGGCCTTGTCCATGTCCACCTGGCCGGCCTTGGCCGTGAGCTGGGCCGGCAGCTTGTCCATGAGGTTGGACAGGCCGCCCATCTGCTTCATCTGCTGGATCTGGGCCAGGAAGTCGTTGAGGTCGAAGCCGTCGCCGCTCTTGACCTTCTCGGCCAGCTTCTGCGCGGCCTCCATGTCCACGCCCTTGGTGACCTGCTCGACCAGGGCCACGATGTCGCCCATGCCCAGCACGCGCTGCGCGTGGCGGTCGGCGTCGAACACCTCCAGGCCGTCGATCTTCTCGGACACGCCGGCGAATTTGATGGGGGCGCCCGTGATCTGTCGCACCGACAGCGCCGCGCCACCGCGCGAGTCGCCGTCGAGCTTGGTCAGCACGATGCCGGTCAGGGGCAGCGCTTCCTTGAAGGCCTTGGCCGTGTTGATCGCATCCTGGCCCTGCATGGCATCGACGACGAACAGGGTCTCGACCGGCTTGAGCGTGGCGTGCAGATCCTTGATCTCGGCCATCAGCAGCTCGTCGATGGCCAGGCGGCCGGCCGTATCGACCAGCAGAACGTCAAAGAAGTGGCGCTTGGCGTAGTCAAGCGCGGCCACGGCGATGTCGTGGGGTTTCTGGTCGGGCGTGGAGGGGAACCACTCGGCACCGGCCTGGGCGGTCACGGTCTTGAGCTGCTCGATGGCGGCGGGGCGGTACACGTCGCCCGACACGGTGAGCACCTTCTTCTTGCGCCGCTCGATCAGGTGCTTGGCCAGCTTGGCCGTGGTCGTGGTCTTGCCGGCGCCCTGCAGGCCGGCCATCAGGATGACGGCCGGCGGCTGGGCGTTGAGGTTGATGTCGGCCACGCCCTCGCCCATGGTGGCGGCGAGTTCCTTGTTGACGATGGACACCAGCAGCTGGCCCGGCTGTAGCGAGCCCAGCACCTCCTGGCCCAGCGCCTTTTCCTTGACGCGCGCAACGAAGTCGCGCACCACGGGCAGAGCCACGTCGGCCTCGAGCAGGGCCATGCGCACTTCGCGCAGCATGTCCTGCACGTTGGATTCGGTGATGCGGGCCTGGCCGCGCATCTCCTTGACGAGTCGCGAAAGTTTGTCGGTCAGAGCGGAGGCCATAAGCGGGGAGGAACTGGAGTCGTCGGAAAGGAAAAGGTGTGCTGCAGCGAGCCAGCCGGGGCCAGGTGGCCAAGTGGGGCCGGGTCGCGGCACGGACCCTGCAGATCCCGATGATTCTACCCGCTGCCCCTGCCGGGGTAAGTACCGGCCTTCCGTGCCCCACGGCAGGCATCGGCCAGCAGTAACATGCGCAATGTTTCCATAGTTTATGGCTATCACATTCCGCAATGCTGGCTTGCTACCGCCTGGGAGTCTTCATGCCTGATACGCCGTATCGCCAGTTCCTGGACCGTGTGCCCGACGGGTTTCTTCTGTTTGACGAGCAGGGCGGCCTGCTCGATGCCAATGCCCAGGCCTGCGCCAGCCTGGGCCATCACAAGGCCGCCATGCTGGGGCTGGGCATCATGGACGTATGGCTGGACCTGGATGGACGGCCGCGTGATTTCTGGCGGGAAATGGTCGTGGACAGCCAGGCCCGTCTGCGAGGCCGGCTGATCCGCCGCGATGGCAGCAGCTTGCCCGCCGAGATCCATGTCCATTGCCTGTCACTGTCGGGCAGGCGGCTTTTCTTCACTACCTGGCACGACCTCAGCGAGCGCACCGGCCAGGACGAGCCGATCGGCCAGCCCAATGCGCAGCTTGAGCCGCACCTGCAAAACCGCACCTGGCCGTGGCAGGACTCGACGCGCCTGCTGGAGACCGTGATGCGCGAGACGCCCGACCTGGTCTTCGCCAAGGACCGGCAGGGCCGCTACACCTTCGCCAACCCCGCCACAGCCCGCTTTGCCGGACGCGCGCCCGAAGACATCGTGGGCAAGACCGACCAGGAGCTTTTCTCCGACAGCAGCTTCACCGACAGCGACCGCCGGGTGCTGGACAGCGATGCGCCCGTGGTGATGGACGATCATCTGCTGGTCGACGGGCAGCGCCGCATCTTCCAGTCCACCAAGATTCCCTATCGCGATGCCGAGGGCCGGACCGTGGGCGTGCTGGGCATTGCGCGCGACATCACCCTCATGCGCCAGACCGAGTCCCAGCTGCAAAAAAGCTACGACGTGCTGCGCCAGGCCGAACAGCTGGCGCGCCTGGGCAGCTGGACATGGGAACTGGACACCGGGCACTTTCAGGCCTCGGAGATGATGTATGTGATGAACGGCCTGGACCCCCAGGGTCCGCCACTGACGCGCCATGCCCTGCGCGCCATGCTCGGGCCGCAGGATCTTGCCCGGCTCACCGCTGCCGTGGATCTGTGCATCAGCACCGGCCAGTCCTACAGCATCGATGTGGTCCAGCGCTGCCCGGACGGCCGGCAGTTCGCTGCCCGCCTCATGGGCCGGGCCCTGCGCGACGAGCAAGGCCGCATCGTCGCGCTCAGCGGCACGCTGCAGGACCTGTCCGAACGCGAGGACGCACGCATGCGCCTCGAAGCCCTGGCCGACAACCTGCCCAGCGGCGCCATCTACCGCCTGGAAGGCGGCTTGACGCAACTGCGGCTCAGCTACATCAGCGCCGGCATAGAGAACCTGATCGGCGTGCCGGCCCACGCCATCATGGCCGATCGGCAGGTCTACCTGAATGCCATCCATCCCGAGGATCTGCCGCTCTACCAGAGGATGATGCAACGCTCGATCGATACGCTGCGGGTCTTCGATTGCCGCTTTCGCGTGCTCAAGCCCGACGGAGAGATCCGCTGGCTGCGCTGCCGCTCGGCCCCCCGGCGCTGTCAGGAGGGCATGGTCTGGGACGGCATCATGCTGGACATCACCCGCGAGCGCGAGGCCGAGCAGGCGCTGCATCAGGCCAAGGAAGCCGCCGAAGCGGCCGAACGCGCCAAATCGGATTTCCTGGCCATCATGAGCCACGAAATCCGCACACCCATGAATACCGTCATCGGCATGACGCGCCTGGTGCAGCAGACCGCGCTGACATCGCGCCAGCGCGGCTACCTGGAGAAGGTGGAGCGCTCGGCCAGCGCCCTGCTGGCCGTGATCAACGACATCCTCGATTTCTCCAAGATAGAAGCGGGCATGCTGGCGCTGGAGGAAGTGGACTTCGCCCTTGACGATGTGCTGGAGACCGTGACGGCCTCCACGGCGCTGCGCGCAGAGGAAAAGGGGTTGGAAGTGGTCTATGCGCTGGACCCGCAGCTGCCGCCCCGTTTGCGCGGCGACCCAATGCGCCTGGGCCAGGTGCTGACCAACCTGGTCGGCAACGCCATCAAGTTCACCGAGCATGGCGAGGTGGTGATCTCCCTGCATCTGGAGCCGCCACCGGTGAACGCGCCTGCGGATGCCGATGCGGGCACCACGGCAGCGCCCCTGCACCACCTGTGCGTGAGCGTGCGCGACACCGGCATAGGCCTGGATGCATCGCGGGCCGAGCGGCTGTTCCAGCCCTTCACCCAGGCCGACATCCAGACCACGCGCCGCCACGGCGGCACCGGCCTGGGCCTGGCCATCTGCCACAGGCTGGTGCAGCTCATGGGCGGCGAGATCGGCGTGTGCAGCCAGCCCGGCCAGGGCAGCGACTTCCGCTTCAAGGCCAAGGTCCGGCTTGCCACGGATGCGCTGCCGGACGGCCACGACAACCTGGGCAGCACCGGCGTTCTCATCGTCGATGACAACGCCAGCGCGCGCGAGGCGCTGGCTGCCATGGTGCGCAGACTGGGCATGCGCTGCGATACGGCGGCGGACGGCATGCAGGCGCTGCGCATGCTTCAAGAGGCCGCACGCCAGGAATCCCCCTATGGCCTGGCCCTGCTGGACTGGCGCATGCCCGGCATGGACGGACTGGAGCTGGCACGCCGCATGCGCGAGCGACAGGACCTGGTCAAGACCCCGGCTGCGCTCATGGTCACGGCCTTCGGGCGCGACGAAGTGCAGCTGCGTGCCGCGCAGCTGGGCCTGCGGGGCCTGCGAGGCCTGCTGATCAAGCCCCTGACCGCATCGGCACTGAGGTCCTGCATCCGGGAGGCGCTGCGGGACCCGGAATCGACCCAGCCCGAAGACCCGGCGGCCGGCCCGTCGCCACAGCAGCGCTACCCCGACCTGCCTGGGCGCAGGGTGCTGGTGGTGGATGACAACGTGCTCAACCGCGAGGTGGCCACCGAGCTGCTGGAGCAGGCCGGCATATCGGTACAGACTGCGCAAGACGGTCTGCAGGCGCTGCAGCTGCTCGACAGTCAGCCTTTCGATGCCGTGCTCATGGACGTGCACATGCCCGGCATGGACGGCCTCAGTGTCACGCGCGCCCTGCGCACGCGCAGCGCGCTGCGGCATCTTCCGGTGATCGCGCTGACTGCACAGGCCTATGTCGAGGAGCGCGCCCGGATCGAGGCCGCAGGCATGAATGCCCATCTGACCAAACCCGTTGACGATGTGCTGCTGTACGAGACGCTGCAGCGCTGCCTGCGCGCAGCCCCCCCGACAACGGCAGCGCCTGCGCCGGCCCCGCCCTCCCGGCCCACGCCGCCAACCCCTGCCCCGGCCTGGGATCCTGTGCAGCTGCGGCAACGCCTTGCCAGCCAATCGCCGCGCATGCAGCATGCGATCGAAGGCTTTGCCCAGGACTTTGCCGATGCGCCGCAACAGCTGCGCCGCGCCGCGCGCAGCGGCAACTGGGCAACCGTGGCGTCGTTGGCGCATACCTTCAAGGGCAGCCTGGGCTACCTGGGCGCGAACCTGCTGGAGCAATGGTCAGCCATGGCCGAGACCGGCGCGCATGCCTGCCTGTCAGGCGACGGCAATGGCGGGAATGCCCGGCCCAGCGGTGATCTGCCATCCCTGGTCCAGGCGCTGGCCGATGGACTGCAGGGCCTGCTGGCGGAAATCGCCGTGCGGTCCAGGCAGGCGGCCTTGCCACCCCTGGCCACGGTGTCCAGCGCTGCGCCCTCGCGGCAGCGGCAGCCGATGACCGCAGAAGAAGTCTCATCCACGCTGGCTCGGCTGCGGCTGCAGATTGCCGACAGCGACTATGCCGCCGTGGCCGAACTGGAACGGCTGCGGCCCCTGGCCAGCGGGCGACATGCGTCCGTGCTGCAGCGCATCCAGCGCTGCACCGAGTCCCTGGAAACCGAGGCGGCGCTGCAGGCGCTCGATCAGCTGGCGCGGAGCATGGCCGCGAACCGGATGGCCCTACAGGGAGCTGCAGATGCTTGACGCCCTGACCGGGTCGGAGCTGCCCACGGTCCTCATCGTGGACGACGAGCGGCTGAACCGCAGCATGCTGGCCGAGCTGCTGAGCCCCCACTACCGAGTGCTGCTGGCCAAGGACGGCCCTGGCGCCCTGGTGATCGCCCACCGCGAAGCCCACCGCCTGCAGCTGATCCTTCTGGACCTGGCCATGCCCGGCATGAACGGCTACGAGGTGCTGGGTGCGCTGCGCGCGCAGGAGCG
Organism: Delftia sp. BGA-UO-ETr-SB1; assembly: GCF_059567865.1. Taxonomy (NCBI): domain Bacteria; kingdom Pseudomonadati; phylum Pseudomonadota; class Betaproteobacteria; order Burkholderiales; family Comamonadaceae; genus Delftia; species Delftia sp. BGA-UO-ETr-SB1. The sequence continues at coordinate 962,398 of NZ_JCAQOW010000005.1, forward strand.
CACCGCCCATATCGCCGTCATCTTCATCACCGGACAGAGCAATGCCGAGGCCGAGGAATATGGCCTGCGCCTGGGCGCGGCCGACTATGTCTCCAAGCCCATACGCCCCGCCGTGGTCGAGGTGCGCGTGCGCAACCAGATCCGGCTGGCCCTGCAGCGCCAGGCCCTGGAGCGCCTGGCCATGGTGGACGGGCTGACCGGCCTGGCCAACCGGCGCCACTTCGACGACGTGCTGGAGCGCGCCTACCGCCGCAGCCTGCGCACCGGCGAGCCCGTGGGCCTGGCTCTCATTGATATAGACCACTTCAAGCAATACAACGACTGCTATGGCCATGTGCAGGGGGACGAGGCGCTCAAGGCCGTGGCTGCCACGCTGCAGCGCCATGCGCGCCGGCCCTACGACCTGGCCGCGCGCTTTGGCGGCGAGGAATTCGCGCTCATCCTCCCCGGCGAAAGCGACGCCCCGGCCATGGCCGAGCATTTCCGCCAGGAAGTGCTGCGCCTGTCCATCGCCCACGCCGCCTCTCCCACGGCGCCGCAGCTCACCGTCAGCTGCGGCGTACTCACCGTACGGCAGCCGTCTGCCGCGCCTTTGGAAACCTGGCTGCAGAAGGCGGACGGCCTGCTCTACCAGGCCAAGGCCCAGGGGCGCAATCGCATCGAGGCAGCCGTGGAGCCCTGAAAATGCGCGCCGAACCACGGCATGGCACCCGGATTCTGAGCCTGCACAACCGGCGGCGGGAAAGCCACAGCTATCATTGAACGATGCTCTCCGTCCCCCTGATTTCCGCCAACGTATCGCCCCTGGGCTGGATGCTGGCGCTTGCCGCAGCCGTGGCCTATGCCGTGCCAGCCGCCGGCGCCCGACGCATCAGCCAGGCCGGCGCCCGCATTGCCCTGCGCCTGGCCTGGGTGCTCCACGCCCTGGCCCTGGCCTGGGGCCTGCTCGGGGAGCAGCCTCACTTCGGCTTTGCACCGGCCCTGTCCATGACGGCCTGGCTGGTGCTCACCGTCTATGGCGTCGAGCAGCAGCTGTTCCCCAAGATGCGCGCGCAGCTGGCGCTGTCCGCGCTGGGCACGGCCGCCGTGCTCATGGCCGCGCTGTTTCCGGGAACGCCCCTGCATGTCAACGCCTCGCCCTGGCTGCCGCTGCACCTGGCACTGGGCATTGCCTCCTACGGACTGTTCGCGGCCGCCGTGGTCCACGCCTCGCTGATGACACGCGCCGAGCAGCACATGCGGCTGGGCGGCGGTGGCCATGACAGCGGCCTGCCGCTTCTCACGCTGGAGCGCCTGACCTTCCGCTTCGTGTCCGCAGGCTTTGTGCTGCTCACGGCCACGCTGGCCGCAGGCTGGCTGTTCGGCGAACAGCTCTATGGCAAGGCCTGGGTCTGGAACCACAAGTCTGTGTTCTCGCTGCTGTCGTGGCTGACCTTTGCCGTGCTGCTGATCGGCCGTGCGCGCTTTGGCTGGCGTGGCCGCAGCGCCGTGCGCATGCTCTATGCAGGCGCCCTGCTGCTGCTGCTGGCCTATGCGGGATCGCGCTTCGTCATGGAAGTGCTGCTGGAGCGCACCACATGAAGTACCTGCTGGTCCTGATCGTCATCATCATTGCCGTCGGCGTCTGGCGCAGCCAGCGCCGTGCCGAGGCCCACGAGCGGCGCCAGGCCGCTGCGCCGCGCAATCCGGCCAACCCGGCCAATGCGCCGCTGGCGGCACCGCAGGACATGGTCGAATGCGCGCACTGCGGCCTGCACCTGCCGCGCAGCGAGGCCATCGAAGCGGCCGGCCGCAGCTACTGCAGCGCAGAGCACCGCACCCTGGCGCAACGGCGCTGAGCATGCAGGACGCGGTCCCCCCCCAGCCACCCACCATCGACGAGGCCGCGGCGCAGTCGCCGCACGACGCCAACGCCCCCTTTGTCCGGCTATGGCAGGGCTTCCTGACCGGCCGCGTGCTCATCGCCACTGCGCTTTTGCTGCTGCAGCTGGCGCTGCTCAGCGTGCAGCCCGGCGGCAATTCCCTGGTCTGGCTGGTCTGCCTGGGCTACCTGGGGCTGACGCTGCTGCTGCGGCTGACGGCACGCGCGCAGCCGCCCTCGCCCCGCGCCGGCGTGCACTGGCTGCCCGTGATCGGCGTGGACATCGCGGTCATCTGCCTGCTGCAGATGCTGCAGACCGGGCCGCTGAACTACTCGGCCCTGCTGGCCATTCCCATCCTGATCTCGGCCGTGCTGGGCAATCTGACGCTGGCCCTGGCCACCACCGCCAGCGTCACGCTGCTGACCCTGGGCTGGGTGGCATGGCAGGACGTGGCTGGCCGCATAGAAAGCACCCAGGCCTACTACCAGGCCAGCTTTGCCTGCGCAGGCTATTTCGCGGTGGCCTATCTGACGCACGAACTGGCACGCCGCGTGCGGCGCGAGCGCCACCTGGCCCAGCACAGCAGCCGCAAGGCCCAGACGCAGGAACAGGTCAATGCCCTGGTGATCCGCCACCTGGGCGAAGGCGTGCTGGTGGTCGATCCCCAGTTCCGCGTGCAGCAGGCCAACCCGGCCGCACTGCACCTGCTGGGGCTGGCCGACGCGCATGCCCTGCCCTTCGCCCTCAAGGAGCATTCCGGCTGGCAGCGGCTGCAGGACGCCGTGGCCCAGAGCTTTGCCCAGAACCTGCCCATCTCGGCCGCCATCCATCTGCAGTCCATCGGCCAGGAAGGCATGACGGGCCTGCACCTGCGCACCTGGCTGACCGAAGTCGCCACCCCATCCGACGCCGCCGACGCGGCCGAGCCCGCGCTGCTGCAGCAGCTGTGCGTGGTCTTTTTGCATGATCTGCGCGAGATGGAGGCGCGGCTGCGCACGGAAAAGCTGGCCTCCATGGGCCGCATGTCGGCCGCCGTGGCCCACGAGATCCGCAATCCGCTGGCCGCCATCACCCAGGCCAATGCCCTGCTGGCCGAGGATCTGGCGCAGGACCCGGCCCAGCAGCAGCTGTGCCGCATCGTGGGCCAGAATGCCGAGCGCCTGGCACGCATCGTCGAGGACGTACTCAACATCGCCCGGGCCCAGCAGCACATTGGCGAGGCGCATGCCGGTCTGCTGGCCCTGGACCAGCATGTGGCCCAGGTTTGCCAGGAATGGCAGGCCCAGGGCCAGCCCGCGCACAGCATCCAGCTCCTGCTGGACGCCAGGGACAAGACCGTGGTGTTCGATGGCGAGCATCTGCGCCGCATCCTGGTGAACCTGCTGGACAACGCCCGGCGCTACCGCAGCAACGCCCACGAGCCACACACACTGCAGGTGCTGACCGGCGCGCCGGCCGGCGGCCAGATCTGGCTACAGGTCTGGAGCGACGGCGCCGCGCTGGAGCCCACGGTGCAACGCCATCTGTTCGAGCCCTTCTTCTCTTCGGAAAGCCGCTCCAGCGGCCTGGGCCTGTATATCTGCCGCGAGCTGTGCCAGCGCTACGATGCCAGCATCAGCTACCAGAGGCTGTCGCGGCCCACGCCGCACGGCCCTGTCGAGGGCAATGCCTTCAGCATCGTGTTCCGTGCCGGCCCGGCCTCGGCCCTGCCGGCCTCCCTGTTTGATCAGATTGTGGTGTGATGCCTTTGAACTCCCTGCCCGCTGCCGCATCGATCCTTGTCGTGGACGACGAGCCGGATCTGCGCACCCTCTATGAACTGACCCTTCTGCGCGAAGGCTACCGCGTGGAAACCGCCGCCAGCGTGGGCGAGGCGCGCGAGCAGCTGCAGACCCAGCGCTTCGACGTGGTCATCACCGACATGCGCCTGCCCGACGGCATGGGCATGGAGCTGCTGCAGGACCTGCGCAGCCAGCAGCGACGCGAGCGCTGCGTGGTCATGACGGCCTACGGCTCCGCCGAGAACGCCGTCGAGGCCCTGCGCTCAGGCGCCTTCGACTACCTGACCAAGCCCGTGGACCTCAAGCAGTTCCGCCTGGTCGTGGCCTCGGCCGCCCAGGGCGTGGGCGGTGTGCCGGCCCCGGGCGTGATGCCGGCGCGCAGCCCTTCGGCCGCTCCCGCCGCCAGCCCGGTGCTCAACGGCAGCGGCGCACTGGACGCCATGGTCGGCGAGTCGCCCGCCATGCAGGCCGTCAAGCAGCGCATTGCCAAGGTGGCGCGCGGCATGGCGCCGGTGCTGGTGCATGGCGAGTCAGGCACAGGCAAGGAGCTGGTGGCCCGCGCGCTGCATGCCTGCAGCCAGCGCGCCCATGGCCCCATGGTGGCCGTGAACTGCGGCGCAATTCCCGAAAACCTGCTGGAAGCCGAGTTCTTCGGCGCGCGCAAGGGCTCCTATACCGGCGCCACCCAGGACCGCGACGGCTACTTCCAGGCTGCGCGCGGCGGCACCTTGTTTCTGGACGAGATCGGCGACCTGCCCCTGGCCATGCAGGCCAAGCTGCTGCGCGCCATCCAGGAGCGCCGCGTGCGCCCCCTGGGCTCCGCACAGGAGGAAGCGGCCGATGTACGCATCGTCAGCGCCACCCACCGCGACCTGGCTGCCGATGTGCAGCAGGGGCGCTTCCGGCAGGACCTGTACTACCGCCTCAATGTCATCGAGGTACTGCTGCCCCCGCTGCGCGAGCGCCGCGAAGACCTGCCTGCCCTGTGCCGCGCCCTGCTGGCACGGCTGTCGCAGGAATCCGGCCTGCCCATGCCCGAGATCGACGAGCGCTCTGTGCAGCAGATCGCCCGCCTGCCCCTGCCCGGCAATGTGCGTGAACTGGAGAACCTGCTGCACCGCGCCATCACGCTGGGCGAGGACGGGCCGCTGCGCATAGATCCCGAGATGCAGCTGCCCTGCGGCACGCCGCCCGCACCGCCTGCACCGCCCACCCCGCCTGCATCCGCCTCGCCCTCTCCTTCGCTCTCGCCTTCACGCCCCCTGCCGCCAGGCGGCCCGCTATCGCCAGAGCCAGCCGATGCCGACCTGCCCCGTGACCTGCAGGCCTGGCTGGACGAGCGCGAGCGCGGCATCCTGGTGCAGGCGCTGCAGGAAAACGGCTTCAACCGCACGGCCACCGCCGCGCGCCTGGGCCTGAGCCTGCGCCAGATCCGCTACCGCATCGACCGGCTGAACATCGCCCTGCCCGGCGATGCCAGCGCCGAGGCGGACGGAGGCGGCCATGGCGAGTCCTGATCCACAGGCGCAAGCCACCCATGCCCCGGCCTGGACCTGGCAAGGCGGCTGGCTGCAGCAGGCCCGCCACCTGCCCTCGCCCAACTTTGGCGAGCGCCCGGCCCAGGCGCTGGTCGATCTGGTCGTCGTGCACTCCATCAGCCTGCCCCCCGGCGAGTACGGCACGGGTGCGGTCCAGCAACTGTTCACCAACCAGCTCGACTGGGACGCCCATCCTTACTACCAGGGGATACGCGGCCTGGAGGTGTCGGCGCATTTCTTCATCACGCGCCAGGGCGAGGTCTGGCAGTTTGTGGATTGCGATGCGCGCGCCTGGCATGCAGGCGCTTCCTGCTGGCGGGGCCGCGACCGCTGCAACGACGACTCCATCGGCATAGAGCTTGAAGGCCTGGAGGGCCTGCGGTTCGAGCCGGCCCAGTACGCGGCGCTCGATGCCCTGTGCAACGCCATCGCGGCCCGCTACCCCGTGGCCCATCTCGCAGGCCATGAGCACATCGCGCCGGGCCGCAAATGCGATCCGGGCGCAGGCTTCGACTGGCACCGGCTGCGCGGGCTGCTGGCCCATCACCCCGCCACGGCGAACTGGCAGCTGCCACCGGGCGCGGGCCAGCCCTCCACGTAAGCGCACACCCTCATCGCAGGCACCGCCAGGTCTTGCGCAAAATCCCGCTTGTCCACAGGCAGAGGACAAAGGGTCTGTCAATCCAGAAAGCAACCGATGTGGCGCGCCCGGCGCATGCAGCGGCTGCCTGATCATTTTTTACAAATTCACGCATGTGTCGCAGCCCCACTGTCCATGGGGCTTTCAGCGGTCCGACCGGCGCAGGGCCAAGGCTGCAGCGGCTTGCGGCGGACCATCGCCCGCAAGCCACGGCGCAGCGGGCCTTTGCTGCTATTGGCTTGTAGGTTGCGCACCCGTTTGGCGCAGCGCAAACAGCGGTTTTCCGGCCGTGAGTACCCCGTGTACATGAGACGGCGATACACTACAGGTAGTGCCCAGAAGCACGCTGGACACCATATCTAGTGTTCACAAGCTGTGCACACCCTGTGAAAACGGTGTGTACATCCGACCCCGATTCCATCTCCCAGCAAGCCTGCCCCAAGTGCAGGTCCGCGTCCGTTCCATCCACAAACACCCGTTGAGGAAACTCATGCAAGAAGCACTGAATTCTTTGGCTCCCGCTGCGCACGGTGATGCTGCCAATCCTTCCTCCGCCCATCACCTGTCCGTGCAGGACGGCTACCAGATCATCCGCCGCAGCGGCGATGTGGTGCCCTTCACGCCGCAAAAGATCGCCGTCGCTCTGACCAAGGCCTTCCTGGCCGTGCGCGGCGCCCAGGGCGCGGCCTCCGCCAGCGTGCGCGAGACCGTGGACGAGCTGACCCAGGCCGTGGTTCGCGCACTGCTGCGCTCGCGTCCGGGCGGCGGCACCTTCCATATTGAAGATGTGCAGGACCAGGTCGAACTGGGCCTGATGCGCGGCGGCCACCACGACGTGGCGCGCGCCTACGTGCTGTACCGCGACCGCCGCAACCAGGAACGTGCCGAGCAAAAGAAGGCCGCCGAGGCCGCAGCGGTTGCCGCCGCCGCACCGGCGCCCGTGCTGCATGTGACCGACAACGGCCAGCGCGTGCCGCTGGACCAGGCCCGCCTGCTGGCGCTGATCGAGGCGTCCTGCCGCAACCTCAACGCCGATATCCAGGCCGCCCCCATCGTCGCCGAGACGCTGCGCAACCTGTACGACGGCGTGCCGATCGAAGAAGTCTTCAAGGCCTCCATCCTGGCCGCCCGCACGCTGATCGAGAAAGACCCCGACTACACCTACGTCACCGCCCGCCTGCTGCTGCACACGATCGTGCGCGAGGTCATGGGCCGTGACGTGCACCCGGCCGACATCCAGGCGGCCTACGCAGAGTACTTCCCCGGCTTCATCCGCAAGGGCGTGGACAACGAGCTGCTCAACCCCGAGCTGCTGAACTACGACCTGCCCCGCCTGGCTGCCGCCATCAAGGCCGAGCGCGACGAGCAGTTCGACTACCTGGGCCTGCAGACCCTGTACGACCGCTACTTCCTGCACGTGCGCAAGACGCGCATCGAGCTGCCCCAGTCCTTCTTCATGCGCGTGGCCATGGGCCTGGCGCTGCAGGAAGAGGACCGCAATGCACGCGCCATCGAGTTCTACGAGCTGCTGTCGTCCTTCGACTTCATGAGCAGCACGCCCACGCTGTTCAACAGCGGCACGCTGCGCTCGCAGCTGTCTTCCTGCTACCTGACCACGGTGCCCGACGATCTGGACGGCATCTATGAGTCCATCAAGGAAAACGCCCTGCTGTCCAAGTTCGCCGGCGGCCTGGGCAACGACTGGACGCGCGTGCGCGCCCTGGGTTCGCGCATCAAGGGCACGAACGGCGAGTCGCAGGGCGTGGTGCCCTTCCTCAAGGTGGTCAACGACACGGCCGTGGCCGTGAACCAGGGCGGCAAGCGCAAGGGCGCCGTCTGCACCTACCTGGAGACCTGGCACCTGGACATCGAGGAATTCCTCGAACTGCGCAAGAACACCGGCGACGACCGCCGCCGCACGCACGACATGAACACGGCGAACTGGATTCCCGACCTGTTCATGAAGCGCGTCATGGAAAAGGGCCACTGGACCCTGTTCTCGCCCTCCGATGTCGGCGACCTGCACGACCTCTTCGGCGCCGCCTTCGAGCACGCCTACACGGCCTACGAAACCAAGGCCGACAACGGCGAACTCAAGCTGTTCAAGCGCATCCCGGCCATGGACCTGTGGCGCAAGATGCTGTCCATGCTGTTCGAGACCGGCCACCCCTGGGTCACCTTCAAGGACCCCTGCAACGTGCGCTCGCCCCAGCAGCACGCCGGCGTGGTGCACTCGTCCAACCTGTGCACCGAGATCACGCTGAACACCAGCGACACCGAGACCGCCGTCTGCAACCTGGGCTCGGTCAACCTGGCGCGCCACATCGTCGATGGCGCCATCGACCACGGCAAGCTGCGCAAGACCATCACCACGGCCATGCGCATGCTGGACAACGTGATCGACATCAACTACTACGCCGTGCAGAAGGCCAAGGACTCCAACCTGCGCCACCGCCCCGTGGGCCTGGGCCTGATGGGCTTCCAGGATGCGCTCTATGAAATGCGCATCGCCTACGCCAGCGACGCGGCCGTCGAGTTCGCCGACCAGTCGATGGAAGCCATCTGCTACTACGCCTACTGGGCCTCCACCGAGCTGGCCAAGGAACGCGGCCAGTACTCCAGCTACAAGGGCTCGCTGTGGGACCAGGGCATCCTGCCGCTGGACACGCTGAACCTGCTGGAGAAGGCACGCGGCGGCTATGTGGAAGTGGACCGCTCCTCGCGCCTGGACTGGGATGCCCTGCGCGCCAAGATCGGCCAGCACGGCATGCGCAACTCCAACTGCGTGGCCATCGCGCCTACGGCGACCATCTCCAACATCGTCGGCGTCGATGCCTCCATCGAGCCCTCGTTCGGCAACCTGTCGGTCAAGTCCAACCTGTCCGGCGAGTTCACCGTCATCAACCAGTACCTGGTGCGTGACCTGAAGCGCCTGGGCCTGTGGGACGACGTGATGGTCATGGACCTCAAGCACTTCGACGGCTCGCTGCGCCCCATCGACCGCGTGCCCCAGGACGTCAAGAGCCTGTACGCCACCGCCTTCGAGGTCGAGCCCACCTGGCTGGTCGAGGCCGCTGCGCGCCGCCAGAAGTGGATCGACCAGGCCCAGAGCCTGAACATCTACATGGCCGGTGCATCGGGCAAGAAGCTGGACGACACCTACAAGCTGGCCTGGCTGCGCGGTCTGAAGACCACCTACTACCTGCGCACCACCAGCGCCACCAACATCGAGAAGTCCACGGTGCAAAGCCGCGTGCTCAACGCCGTGCCCTCGGCCGCCGCCGCACAGCCTGCCGCCGTGAACACCTCCAGCGCCCTGGAAGCCGCGGCAGCCGCCGCGCGCGCCCAGGCACCGGCGACGGACATCAAGTTCTGCGCCATCGACGATCCCGGCTGCGAAGCCTGCCAGTAAGCCGCGCAGCGCGGGGCCTCGCCACGGCGCAGGCCCCGCGCCCTGCCCGCCAGCCAGCGCCATGCGCAGGATCTTCGCCATGGACCTTGGGCCTGCTCAACACGCCAGGCCACCCATGGTCCTACATTGACCGGAGCAGAAAGAGAGGACTCTTTCGCACCGAATGAACTGAACATATGCCCCAGGGCATGCCGGAGAAATTTGCAATGCTGACCTTTGACGACGACGCCACCCTCTCGAACACGCCCAGCGGCGCGGAGGCTGCGCCGAGCACCACACACAAGCGCGTGAATGCCGCCGACAAGCGCATCATCAATGCCAAGACCGACGTCAATCAGCTGGTGCCGTTCAAGTACAAGTGGGCCTGGGAAAAGTACCTGGCCACCTGCGCCAACCACTGGATGCCGCAGGAAGTGAACATGAACCGCGACATCGCCCTGTGGAAGGACCCCAACGGTCTGACCGAGGACGAGCGCCGCATCATCAAGCGCAACCTGGGTTTCTTCGTGACGGCCGATTCGCTGGCCGCCAACAACATCGTGCTGGGCACCTACCGCCACATCACGGCGCCCGAGTGCCGCCAGTTCCTGCTGCGCCAGGCCTTCGAGGAAGCCATCCACACCCACGCCTACCAGTACATCGTGGAGTCGCTGGGCCTGGATGAGGGCGAGATCTTCAACGCCTATCTCGAAGTCCCCTCCATCCGCGACAAGGACGAATTCCTGATCCCCTTCATCGAAGCGATCATGGACCCCGCCTTCAAGACCGGCACCTTCGAAACCGACCAGACCCTGCTCAAGTCGCTGATCGTTTTCGCCTGCCTGATGGAGGGCCTGTTCTTCTACGTGGGCTTCACGCAGATCCTTGCGCTGGGCCGCCAGAACAAGATGACCGGCGCCGCCGAGCAGTACCAATACATCCTGCGCGACGAGTCCATGCACTGCAACTTCGGCATCGACCTGATCAACCAGCTCAAGCTCGAAAATCCACAGCTGTGGACACCCGAATTCAAGGAAGAAATCACGGCGCTTTTCGTCAAGGCCGTCGAGCTGGAATACCGCTACGCAGAGGACACCATGCCGCGCGGCGTGCTCGGAATGAACGCATCGATGTTCAAGGGCTACCTGCGCTACATCGCCAACCGCCGCGCCACGCAGATCGGCCTTGAGGCCCTGTTCCCCAACGAGGAAAACCCGTTCCCCTGGATGAGCGAGATGATCGATTTGAAGAAGGAACGTAACTTCTTTGAGACACGCGTCATCGAGTATCAAACCGGCGGCGCACTTTCCTGGGATTAATCGCTTCTCTGCAGGCACAATGCGAACCATGACGCGCTTCACGCTTTTGCAATACCGATGGTGTTGCGGCGTGGGGCGTCTCCGTGTTCATTGCGATGCGTCACTCCACATCGCTTTGGATCGCTTCGGAGCCCCGTACCCCGAAGTGTTTTGTGCAAATCAACGAAGGAGAAGATGATGGCAACTGCGAAGAAGACGGCCTCCACCAAGGCCCCCACCGACAAGAAGACCACTGCCAAAAAGGCGGCTGCTCCCAAGGCTGAAACCGTGAAGAAAACCACGGCCACTGCCAAGGCAGCACCCGTCAAGAAGGCTGCTGCCCCTGCTGTGAAGAAGGCTGCAGCTCCTGCTGCCAAGAAGGCCGCTGCACCTGCTGCAAAGAAGGCTGCCGCTCCTGCCAAGAAGGCTGCTGCTCCTGCTGCGAAGAAGGCTGCCGCTCCTGCCAAGAAGGCTGCTGCTCCTGCTGCGAAGAAGGCTGCCGCTCCCGCCAAGAAGGCTGCTGCTCCTGCTGCGAAGAAGGCTGCCGCTCCCGCCAAGAAGGCTGCTGCTCCTGCTGCAAAGAAGGCCGCCGCTCCTGCCAAGAAGGCTGCTGCTCCTGCTGCAAAGAAGGCTGCCGCTCCCGCCAAGAAGGCTGCTGCTCCTGCTGCAAAGAAGGCTGCCGCTCCCGCCAAGAAGGCTGCTGCACCTGCCGCAAAGAAGGCCGCTGCTCCTGCCAAGAAGGCCGCTGCTCCCGCTGCCACAAAGGCTGCTGCACCTGCCGCGAAGAAGGCCGCGGCTCCCGCCAAGAAGGCTGCCGCTCCTGCTGCTGCCAAGAAGCCCGCTGCAGCTGCCAAGCCTGCCGCAGCGCCCGCCAAGGCCGCAGCAGCTCCTGCCGCTCCCGCCAAGAAGGCTGCAGCCCCGAAGAAGGCCGCTGCCCCCAAGAAGGCCGCAGCAGCTCCCGCCGCTGCCGCGCCTGCAGCTCCCGCTGCCGCACCCGCGCCCATCGCGCAAACCCGCCTGGCTCCCCAAGCCGCATGGCCCTTCCCCACAGGCAACAAGCCCTGAGACTTTTCCGGTCTCAAAGCAAAAAGCCCGGCTCTTTGGAGTCGGGCTTTTTTCATTGTGAAGCCGGCGGCTGCACCGCCGGCCGGTGATCCCGGCTTCAGGGCTGGGCGAAGTCCAGCACGTAGTTCTGCGGGCCACGGCTGGCAATCTTGAGCGCACCCAGGCGGTTGCCCAGTTCGGCGCAACGCACCAGGTCCCAGCCACGCTCCAGGCCGAACAGCATGGCGCCACGCCATGCGTCACCACATCCCGTGGGATCGACCACGGCGGTGGGCTGCACCGGCGCCACCAGGGTCTTGGCGCCTTGCACCCAGACCTCGCAGCCCTCTGCCCCCAGCGTCACCACCAGGCCTTGCACCTGCCCGGAAATCTGCTCCAGGCTCCAGCCCGTGCGCTCGCTGAGCATGCGGGCCTCGTAGTCGTTCACGGCCACCCAGTCAGCCTGCTCGATGAAGCTGCGCAGCTCCTGTCCATCGAACATGGGCAGGCCCTGACCTGGATCGAACACAAAGGGAATGCCGGCCGCCTTGAACTGCTGGGCATGCTCGAGCATGGCCTGGCGGCCATCGGGCGCAATGATGCCCACGCGCACCTGCTCCTTGAGCTCTGGCGTGATGCGGTTGCCGTGGGCCTGCATCATGGCGCCCGGGTGGAAGGCCGTGATCTGGTTGTTGTCACGGTCCGTCATGATCATGCACTGGGCCGTGTGCGTGTCCTGCAGCTGGCCGATGTGCGCGGTCTGCACGCCCAGTTCGTCGAGGCGCTGCACATAGTCGGCGCCGTCGCTGCCCACCATGGCCATGGGCCAGGCATCACCGCCCAGCAAGCGCAGGGCGTAGGCGATGTTGCCCGCGCAGCCGCCGAAATCGCGGCGCAGCGTGGGCACCAGGAAGGACACATTGAGGATGTGCAACTGGTCAGGCAGGATCTGGTCGGCAAACCTTCCCTCGAAGGTCATGATGTTGTCGAACGCAAGCGATCCGCAGATGAGAGCGGCCATGGTGTGTCTCGGCTTTCTTGAAAAGTCAGGGGGATTCAGGGATAAAAAACCAGGGCGCGATAGCCGGCCACGGCCGCCTCCAGGCCTTGCACTTCGACCGGGGCCGTCACGCTCCACTCGCCATGGCCCTCGATCTGCGCGGGCGCGCCGAACTGGTCAAGCCGGATCACGCGCCGCAGCAGCAGCTTGTCCTGGGCATCGGTGAGCGTGAGTTCGACAGCGGGCATGGCCACGGGGAAGTCGGAACGGTTCTCCAGGCTCAGGCTCCACTGGTACTGGCCGCTGCGCGGCAACTGCCGAAAGCCCGAACTGCCGATCACCACGTCGCCGATCTGGCGGCGTGGCTGCAGCTCGCAGCCCGCCATGGCGCACAGGGCCTGCAGCGCGGGCGCCAGCGAAGGATGCTGCACGGCCAGCGCATCGCGCTGGCCCCACATGACCTGGCCTGCCAAGGCGCCCACGCCCAGCAGGCTGCCCAGCACAAGCGCCACGCGCACGGCAGGCCGGCGCCAGAAGGCCTTGCGCCGCGCCTGGCGCACAAAGCCGGGCTCGGCCTCGGGCAGCGCGGCAGCAGCCTCACCGCTGCCCTCGCCATCGCTGTCCGGCCAGCGGGAGAACTCCGGCGAAGGCACGGAGGCCTGCGCCTGCGGCTCCGATTCCCGGAGCAGGCCGGTTGGCACGGACGGCGCAGGCGCATCGGACGACTTGTCGGATGGCTTGCCAGATGCCTTATGGGGCCGTGTGAACGGCGCGCTTTCCTCATCCTTTGCCGGTGCGGGCACAGGAGCCGCAGTGTCAGGCTCGGGTCCGAGCAGGCCGTCAACGGCCTGCTCGGCCTGGGCAGCGGGCGGGGACTTCGGCGCTGCCCGGGACGCAGCCAGGATCTCGTCCACCAGCGACGCTCCAGGCAGCGCGCTGCCCGACTCTTCGGCGGCGCTGGCGGAGGGGTCCTTCGCGGTCACAGGGTACGAAGGCGGGGCCTCTGGAGCCGGCACCTCGGCCGGCGGCATGGACGGCGAAGGCTCGGCCCTGGCAGCCGCAGCCGTGGTTGCGGTGGATACCGCAGGTGCGGCAGGCACAGAGGGTGCAACAGGTGCAGCAGGCCCCGATGCGGCCCGCCCCGGCAATCCGCTCGGCGCCGTCGGCAGCCACATGGATTCCCTGAATTCGCGGATGTCATCGTCCTCGAATTCGGCAGGGTTGTGCGATGCCCCGCCAGCCACCGGAGTGCCGGCCACCGAGGTGCCGGCCGCGTTCACAGGTGCCGTGGGCAGGGGCTGCAGGTCCTCGGAGGCATCGAACACTTCATGGCAGACGCCGCAGCGCACCCACCCCTGCGAAATTCGCAGCTGGTCGGCCACCACTTTGAAGCGGGTTCCACAGGCAGGACAGCGGGTGACTTGGCTCATCAGCGATCGATTGTAGGCAGCTGCTCGCGGCCCGCGCCACGAAGGCGGCGGCCGCGCGGGGACTCGGGCCGGAAATCAGGCCGCGCGGCGCGCGGTCATCAGGATCCAGCCATCTTCGCTGTCGGCCACTTCCAGCGCCAGGTACGGCGCATAGGCCTCCTTGAGCTCGTCGGCCTGGCGCTCCAGGATACCGGCCAGCACCAGGCTTCCACCCGCTGCCACGCGGCCGCACAGCAGCGGCGCCAGCACCTTGAGCGGCGTGGCCAGGATGTTGGCCAGCACGGTGCGGTATTCGCCGTTGCCGGCATCGGGCAGGCCCGCCTTCAGTTGCACGGCGTTGGCATCGGCGTTGTAGCGCGTGGACTCCACGGCTGCCGGGTCGATGTCAACCGCGTCGATGTCGGTGGCACCGAACTTGGCCGCGCCAATGGCCAGGATGCCCGAGCCGCAGCCATAGTCCAGCGTGCGGCCAAGACTGCCTTGCGGCTGGCGGGCGATCCAGCGCAGGCACATGCGTGTGGTCGGGTGCGTGCCCGTACCAAAGGCCAGGCCCGGGTCCAGGCGGATGCTCACGCGCGCCTCGGGCGGCAGCTCGTGCCAGGTGGGAACAATCCAGAATTCGTGCGTGATGTCCACCGGGGCGAACTGCGACTGCGTCAGGCGCACCCAGTCCTGCTCCGGCACCTGCTTGACGGCGATGATGCTGCAGCCCTCGAAGAAGTCCTGGGGCAGCAGCAGATCACGCGCCTCTTCGGCCGCTTGCTGCGAGGGGAACAGCGCCACCAGGCGGCTGCGCTGCCAGCCGTCCTTGGGCGGCGGCATGCCGGGCTCGCCAAACAGGGCTTGCTCGGCCTCGGTCTGCGCGTCGGCATCCTCCACCGATACGCTCAGGGCGTCCAGCGCATCCAGCGCATCGCTGACGGTCTCAACCCGGTCTTCCGGGCACAGCAGGCTCAACTCGAACATGGGCCCATCCTTTTCTATGCAATAAATGAAAATGCTGGCCGCCGTCGCCGGGGGCCAGCATGCAGGGTCAATCGGGCGACCTGCTCAACGCTTGTTGGCGTTGCGGTGCGCCAGCCACTCTTCCAGGTAATGGATGTTGGTGCCGCCTTCCATGAACTTGGCGTCCACCATCAGATCCTGATGCAGCGGGATATTGGTCTTGATGCCTTCGACCACGGTCTCCAGCAGCGCCGTGCGCATGCGCGCCAGCGCCTGCTCGCGCGTGTCGCCGTGGACGATGATCTTGCCGATCATGGAGTCGTAGTTCGGCGGCACGAAGTAGTTGTTGTAGACGTGCGAGTCCACGCGCACTCCGGGGCCACCGGGGGCATGCCACATGGTGATGCGGCCCGGCGACGGCATGAAGTTGTAGGGATCCTCGGCATTCACGCGGCACTCGATCGCATGGCCCTTGAGCTGGGCATTGATCTGGCGCTGGGTGAAGGGCAGCTTCTCGCCTGCGGCCACCATGATCTGGGTGCGCACGATGTCCACGCCCGTGATCAGTTCGGTCACCGGATGCTCCACCTGCACGCGGGTGTTCATCTCGATGAAGTAGAACTCACCGTTTTCAAAGAGGAACTCGAAGGTGCCGGCGCCACGGTAGCCCAGCTTCTTGCAGGCAGCGGCGCAGCGCTCGCCGATCTTCTCGACCAGGCGGCGCGGAATGCCCGGAGCCGGTGCTTCCTCGATGACCTTCTGGTGGCGGCGCTGCATGGAGCAGTCGCGCTCGCCCAGGTAGACCGCGTTGCGGTGGTTGTCCGCCAGGATCTGGATTTCCACATGGCGCGGGTTCTGCAGGAACTTTTCCATGTAGACGGCCGGATTGCCGAAGGCCGCACCGGCCTCGGCCTTGGTCATCTGCACGGCATTGATCAGCGCCGCCTCGGTATGCACCACGCGCATGCCACGGCCACCGCCGCCGCCTGCGGCCTTGATGATCACCGGATAGCCCACGGCCTTGGCGATGCGGCGGATCTGCACGGGATCGTCAGGCAGCTCGCCATCCGAGCCGGGTACGCAGGGGACGCCCGCCTTGATCATGGCCTGCTTGGCCGAGACCTTGTCACCCATGGTGCGGATGTTCTCGGGCGTGGGGCCGATGAAGGTGAAACCGCTCTTTTCCACGCGCTCGGCAAAGTCGGCGTTCTCGCTGAGAAAGCCGTAGCCGGGGTGGATGGCCTCGGCGTCGGTCACCTCGGCGGCCGAGATGATGGCCGGCATGTTGAGGTAGCTCAGCGGCGAAGGCGCGGGGCCGATGCACACGGCCTCATCGGCCAGCTTGACGTACTTTGCGTCACGGTCGGCCTCGGAATACACCATCACCGCCTTGATGCCCAGTTCACGGCAGGCGCGCTGGATGCGCAGGGCAATCTCGCCCCGGTTGGCAACCAAAATTTTCTTAAACATGAAGGTCCTCGCGACTTGGTGCCTGCGCCGGTACGCAGGCCGAAGCCGTCAGTTGAGCCAATTGCTCTGTCGCGCCGCGGCATGCGTTCGCGCCAGGGCGTCGTGCCGCTTGCGGCATCGCTCGCCTGCAGGTTACTCGATCACGAACAGGGGCTGGCCGTACTCTACCGCCTGGCCGTTTTCGCCCAGGATGCGCGTGATCGTGCCGCTCTTGTCGGCTTCGATCTCGTTGAGAATCTTCATCGCCTCGATGATGCAGATGGTCTCGCCTTCCTTGACCTGGTTGCCCACTTCCACGAAGGGCTTGCCGCCAGGGCTGGAGGCGCGGTAGAAGGTGCCGACCATGGGCGACTTCACCACGTGGCCGGAGACGGCTGCCTCGGCCGGTGCCGCCACGGGCGCTGCGGGGGCAGCGGCGACGGGTGCCGCCATCGGCGCGGCCATGGGAGCCTGCATGGGCGCTGCCACATAGTGCTGCACCACGGCGCCTTCACTCTTGACGATCCGGACCTTGCCCTCTGCTTCGGTGATCTCCAGTTCCGACACGTTCGATTCGGACACCAGATCAATGAGGGTCTTGAGTTTTCGCAAATCCATGGGAGCTCCAGCGGCTAACAACTAAATAGGGCGCGAATTTACTCCAATTTCGCCCTTCTGCGTGCTTTGAGGCATATTTTTCATCAACGTCGCCATGGAATTCAGGGCATTTCCTGAGCTTTCACAGCTTCGATGATGCGAAAAATCAGCCTTTTGCGCTCCAGGAAGCCAGATCTTCGGTAGTAAGCTCACCTATTTTACGTTGCTGCACCATGCCATCTTCGCCGAGCAGCACGGTGAAGGGCAGTCCGCCCTGCAGATTGCCCAGCGAGCGGGTCAGGCCCAGACCGCCTTCCACCGCCAGCGCCACAGGGAAACGCAGCGGTGTGCGCCCCAGGAAGCGCTGCACGGCCTCCGGCTTGTCCACGGCCAGGCCAATGACCTGAATACCATGCTGGTTTTGGCGCGCCGAGAAGGCATCGAGCATGGGCAGCTCGCGCACGCAGGGCGGGCACCAGGTGGCCCAGAAATTGACCAGCACCGGCTTGCCGCGCCAGCGCGACAGCGTCATGGCCGAGCCATCGGGCGTGATGAAGCGCTGCTGCCACAGCTGCTCTTCGGCACTGGCATCCATGGCGTGCGGCTGAAAACGCCACCACGCAAACCCTGCCCCCCCCAGGCCTGCGGCGGCGGCAACGCCGCCCATCAGCCAACGGCGGCGGGAAGATGTGTTTTGCCCTGCATCCACTGAATCAGCCACGGTCGGCCTCCTCTTCATCCTGATCCAACAGCCTGCGCAGCGCCTCGGCGCTGCCGCGCGGGCTGCGCCCCTGGCCGTCGGGCTTGAGTGCGCCACGCAGATCATCATGGTCATACACCAGCAGATGCACGCCCACGGCCTCGTTCAAAGGGCGGCAGAAGGCGTGGATGCTCAAGGCCTCCACGGCCTGCCCCGTAAAGCCGGTGACGGTGCTGGGCTCGTACTCCACATGCTGGTTGATCAGCGCGATCTCGGCCGACTTGGGGTCGTCGCAGAACAGCTGCAGGTAAATATCGGACAGGCGGGTGGCTGTGCCGCGCCAGACGGCGCCGGCCAGATGGGGCCGGAACTCGGCCAGGCGGTCCATCCATTGCAGGGCCAGTTCGCGCAGGGCCTGCAGTTCCTGGGGCTGGGTGTCGGCGCAGAACAGGGCAATGTATTCGCGCACGGCCTCTTCCACCAGGTCGTTGCCCGGCAGCGCGGTGCGCGCGGGCAGCCCCAGCTGGCGAAGTGCGCGGTGCTTGGCAGCCCCCCATTCCAGCCCTTCCTCGACCACGAGGCGGGCCGCGGTCTGGGCAATTTCGGCAGTGGCTTGGTCCATGGCTTTCCGATCCGCTGTATCCCTACATATATATAAGAGGCCTTCCCTATGGATGGCCCCGGGCCATTGTGACCCAAGCCGCGGCACCGCCGGCCCCAGACGGGCTTTGCACGTTCCCGCCAGCGCCTTGCACCGGCGATTTCGCAACCTTGTGTTTCCGGGACCCGGTGCCTGCTGGGCCGCAAGCTCCTGTTTTTGCAGGACAGCCCTCCCGGACATGACGGCAACCGTAGAATGCCCGGCCATGCACATACATATTCTGGGCATCTGCGGCACCTTCATGGGCGGACTGGCCGCACTGGCGCGCGAGGCTGGGCACCGCGTCACAGGCTGTGACGCCGGCGTCTATCCGCCGATGAGCGATCAGTTGCGTGCACTGGGCATCGACCTGATCGAGGGCTACGGCGCCGACCAGATGGCCCTGCAACCCGACATGTATGTCGTGGGCAACGTGGTCAGCCGCGCGCGGCTGCCCGACGGCAGCCCCAAGTTCCCGCTGATGGAGGCGATTCTTGAAAGCGGCGCCCCCTACACCAGCGGTCCGCAATGGCTTTGCGAACAGGTGCTGCACCATCCGTCCTGCCCGCGCCATGTGCTGGCCGTGGCCGGCACCCACGGCAAGACGACCACAACATCGATGCTGGCCTGGATTCTCGAATGCGCAGGCCTGGCTCCGGGCTTTCTGGTCGGCGGCGTGCCGCTGGACTTCGGCGTTTCGGCCCGCCTGGGCGCATCCAGCCGCCCGACGCCAGGCCAGGGGCCGGCCGGCGCGGAGCCCGTCTTCGTCATCGAGGCCGATGAATACGACACGGCCTTTTTCGACAAGCGCAGCAAGTTCGTGCACTACCGCCCGCGCACGGCCGTGCTCAACAACCTGGAGTTCGACCACGCCGACATCTTCGAGGACCTCGGCGCCATCGAACGCCAGTTCCACCATCTCGTGCGCACCGTTCCCGCCTCCGGGCGGCTGGTGGTCAACGGCATAGAGGAAAGCATCACCCGCGTGCTGCACCAGGGCTGCTGGAGCGAGGTCTCCAGCTTCGGTGCGGTGGTCAGCGATTTCAGTGCCCAGGGCGATCCCGGCGCCTTCGACGTGCTGCACCGTGGCCACAAGGTCGCGCGCCTGGAATGGGCACTGACCGGGGAGCACAACCAGCTCAATGCGCTGGCCGCCATTGCAGCGGCCGAGCATGTGGGCGTGACGCCGGCGCAGGCCTGCGAAGCGCTGGCGCGCTTTCAGAACGTCAAGCGACGCATGGAGCTGCGCGGCATGGCGGGTGGCGTGTCCGTGTACGACGACTTCGCCCACCATCCCACGGCCATCCGCACCACGCTGGACGGCCTGCGCCGCAAGCTCGGCAGCCAGGCACGCATCCTGGCGGTGTTCGAGCCGCGCAGCAACACCATGAAGCTGGGCACCATGAAGTCGCAACTGCCCTGGGCCCTGGAAAGCGCCGATCTGGTGTTCTGCCACACGGCCGGCCTGGACTGGGATGCTGCCGAGGCGCTGCGCCCCCTGGGCGTGGGAGCCGGCCACAAGGCGCAGGTGGCTGCAGACATCGATACGCTGATCGGGCAGATCCGCGCAGCCGCCCGCCCCGGTGACCACGTGGTGTGCATGAGCAATGGCGGCTTCGGCGGCATTCACCCCAAGCTGCTGGCGGCGCTGCAGGCCGCAGGCTGACCCGGGCACGGCCCCCAATGAAAGAAGCCCGGGTCATGCCCAGGCTTCTTTGCTGTCTCTCGATCTGTCCGTCGTCAGTAACTGATGGACATGGCCGGCACATCGACACGGATCAGCGGCTTGGACAGCACGGCCTGGGCGGCCACGGCATAGCTGTTGCGCCATTGCTCGTCGTCGAACAGCCCGGAGCGCGAACGCGCCGCACGCGCCACCACCACCAGCTTGTCGGCCAGCAGAACCTTGCCGCTGGCGCGCAGGGGTTCGCAGTCCATGGAGATGAACTGCTGGTCCAGCCAATGCCGTCCTTCATCGGAACTCATGGGGGTGAGCCCGCTGGTGTCCGTGCGGTACTCTTGCCCGGCATCCAACACCACAATCACTTCGCTGCGCATGGAACTCCTCTCTTCATTACGGGATACGGCCCTGTGCCTGCTCATGCAGACAGGGCTGTCACTCATGCCCTGAGCTTAACCGCAAGCGCCTTTTCCACACCCCGGGCAAGCTGACATGCCTCAAGTGCCAGAGACTGGCACCGGCGCTGGAGCCGGCACTGCCGCCAGCAGGTGTTTCAAGGCCTGCCCGCGCCTGCCCAAAGGTGCAAACGTACAATGGCCGACAGATTTGGCCCCGTTTTTTCATGGACCTCACCGCATGACAACCGACACCACGCACCAGAAACTGCTCGACCAGTTGCAGCAACTCGAAGACGAGTTGCGCAGCCAGAGCCTCTGGTCGGCCGTGGCGCCCAGCCCTGAGGCCATGGCATCGACCATGCCGTTCATGTACGACACACTCAAGCTGCACGAATGGCTGCAGTGGGTTTTCCTGCCCCGGCTGCGTGCCGTGGTCGATGCCCGCGGCCAGCTGCCCTGCCAAAGCCACGTGCATCCACTGGCCGAGCATGAATGGAGCCAGCCCGTGGCATTCGACAAGCGCCAGTTGCTGGTCCTGCTGCTGGGCATAGACGACACGCTGAATCAGGGCGGACTGACCCCGCCGGACGCCACGCCGCCACACTGAACAAGAAAACCGGGACATGGAAAAAACGGGGCATGCATGCCCCGTTTTTTTTCCAGCTCAGGCGGCAACCAGGGCCGCAGCCGGCTCGGGATGCTTGACGCGGCGCTGCTGCACGGCGTCGGACAGCTCGGCCAGCGTTGCCAGGGAATCATCCCAGCCCAGGCAGGCATCGGTGATGCTCTGGCCATAGGTCAGCGCAGCCACCTCATCCTTGCCGGGCGTGAACTTCTGGGCACCGCCCACGAGATGGCCTTCGATCATCACGCCGAAGACGCTGCGCGAGCCGCCGCTGATCTGTCCGGCGATGTCGCGTGCCACATCCTTTTGGCGCTCATGCTGCTTGGAGCTGTTGGCGTGGCTGCAGTCCACCATCAGCGTGGGAGGCAGGCCCGCCTTTTCCAGATCCTCGCAGGCAGCGGCCACGTTGGCCGCGTCGTAGTTGGGGGTCTTGCCGCCGCGCAGGATGACGTGGCAATCCTGGTTGCCCGCCGTGTTCACGATGGCAACTTGGCCATTCTTGTGCACGGACAGGAAGTGGTGGCCGCGGCTGGCCGACTGGATGGCGTCGGTGGCGATGCGGATGTTGCCGTCCGTGCCGTTCTTGAAGCCGATGGGCGCCGAGATGCCCGAAGCCAGTTCACGGTGGACCTGGCTTTCCGTGGTGCGCGCACCGATGGCGCCCCAGCTGATCAGATCGGCGATGTACTGGGGCGAGATCACGTCCAGGAACTCGCTGGCGGCCGGCACGCCCAGGCGGTTGATGTCGATCAGCAGTTGCCGCGCAATGCGCAGGCCTTCGTCGATGCGGTAGCTCTGGTCCAGGTAGGGATCGTTGATCAAACCCTTCCAGCCCACGGTGGTGCGCGGCTTTTCGAAGTACACGCGCATCACGATCTCCAGCGTGTCCTTGTACTGCTCGCGTATGGGCGCCAGGCGGCGTGCGTACTCGATGGCGGCCGCCGGATCGTGGATGGAGCAGGGGCCGACGATGACCAGCAGGCGGTCATCCTCGCCAGCCATGATGTTGTGGATGGTGCGGCGGGTGTCGCCGATCAGGGTTTCGACGGCCGTACCGCGGATGGGGAAGAAGCGAATGAGGTGCTCGGGAGGGGGCAACACGGTGATGTCCTTGATACGTGCGTCGTCGGTTTGGCCAGTCTTTTGGGAACCGCCGCGATACCAGGAATCGGCGAGGGAAGCTTGATGAGCAGTCATTGCTTGCTTTCGTGAGGAAAGATGGATCGTGGAAAACGGAGCGAAGAATCGGGAGGGAAAAACAAAAAACCGCCGGGCTTTACAGCTTCGGCGGTTTTGAGGGAGGTTTGTTCGGGTGCGCGCGCTTACCTCTCTTCCGCCGGGGAGGAGAACCAAAAGTAAAAGTAGAAGGAGGTACGGGCTTGCATGGGGATCGAATGTAGCACAGTCATTTTTCGCAGTGCAACATGGACATGAAGGCGGGGAAGCTGCCCTTCACCGTGCCACAGAGAGAAAGCAAAAAATCATTGACGCAATAAAACTGCTTTTTTCTCAGTTTCACGCAAAAATTCTTCAGAAATATGTAGAAAATCACGATGTCATGCAGTTTTATTGCCATCAACCATGAAAACGTGCAAACCCCGGGAAATGATGTATCTGCGCGTCACGCGAGGGCCCGATCAACGCCGCAGCAACGCGTCACGCAGCCTGCGCAGGGCCCGGCGCACGGCGCTCAAGGGTTGCCATCGGCGCGCCTTGTAACCAGACAGGATGGAAGTCACATCGGCTTCGCCGGCCACGGCAGCGGATTCGGCAAACATGTCTGTCAGCAGGCAGGCATCGCCCAGCAGACGCCAGCCCAGGCGCTCGCAGCGGCGGAAGTGCTCGGGCTCCTGGGCATCGCCCACCAGCACGGACTGCTGCCAGGCGTGGACGGCCTCCCTGAAGCCTTTGAGCAGACGCTGGTAGGCAGGAAATTCGTAGAGGGCATGCCAGCCCGTGGCCAGCGTGGTGAGAAAGTGCTGGTGGTCCAGCACCGCCAGGTCAAGCTGCTGTATGGCGTCTTCGACCGCGGGGCGCGGGCTGCCCGCATAGCGCACGCGCACGGACTCGTCCAGCGCGACAGCCAGCAAGGCCAGTTGCTGGTGCATGGGCTGCAGGTCGCCCACGATCAGCTCATGCTGCCAGAAGCGGCTCAGCCGCGACTCGCCGGCCCAGGCACGCCATTGCTTCGGCAGGCTGCGCAGGGGATGGACGGAGGTCCGCGGGCCTGGCCGGGAGGAAAAGGAAAGCTGGGTCATGGAATCGGCGCCGGGCGGCGCCCACCGAACGCGGCGGGCCGCGCCAGGCAGGACAGGGCCCGGCCTGCCGTGCAGGGCGCGGGCATGGGACCGTCAGGCCGTGCCGCCCACCGTCAGGCCGTCGATGCGCAGCGTGGGCTGGCCCACGCCCACGGGCACGCTCTGGCCTTCCTTGCCGCAGGTGCCCACGCCGCTGTCCAGGCGCATGTCGTTGCCGATCATGGTGATGTGCTTGAGCGACTCCGGGCCGCTGCCCACGATGGTCGCGCCCTTGACGGGGTACTGGATCTTGCCGTTCTCGACCCAATAGGCCTCGCTGGCGGAGAACACGAACTTGCCGCTGGTGATATCGACCTGGCCGCCGCCGAAGTTGGTGGCGTACAGGCCCTTCTTGATCGAGGCCACGATTTCCTGCGGCTCCCGGTCGCCACCGAGCATGTAGGTGTTGGTCATGCGCGGCATGGGAATGTGGGCATAGCTTTCGCGGCGGCCGTTGCCCGTGGGCTTGACACCCATCAGGCGGGCATTCATCGCGTCCTGGATGTAGCCCTTGAGGATGCCGTCCTCGATCAGCACATTGCTCTGGCTGGTGCAGCCTTCGTCATCGACGTTGAGCGAGCCGCGGCGATCGGCCAGCGTGCCGTCATCCAGCACGGTGACGCCCTTGGCAGCCACGCGCTGGCCGATGCGGCCGCTGAAGGCGCTGGCGCCCTTGCGGTTGAAGTCGCCTTCCAGACCGTGGCCCACGGCTTCGTGCAGCAGCACGCCGGGCCAGCCTGGGCCAAGTACCACGGTCATCTCGCCAGCCGGCGCGGGACGGGATTCCAGGTTGGTGAGGGCCGCGCTCACGGCCTCGTCCACGTACTGGGTGATCTGCTCGTCGCTGAAATAGGCCAGGCCGAAACGGCCACCGCCGCCGGCAGAGCCCACCTCACGCCGGCCCTTTTGCTCGGCGATCACGGTAACCGACAGGCGCACCAGCGGCCGCACGTCGGCCGCCAGCGTGCCATCGGCACGGGCCACCAGCACCACGTCGTACTCGCTGGCCAGGCCGGCCATGACCTGGACCACGCGCGGGTCCTTGGCGCGGGCCAGTTTCTCGACCTTGCCCAGCAGCTCGACCTTGGCCGTGCTGTCCAGCGTGGCGATGGGGTCCAGGCCGGGATACAGCGAGCGGCTTTGCGCAATCTTGGGAGCATTGGCGCGCACGCGCTTGCTCTGGGCCGCGCCCGAGATGGAGCGCACGGTGCGCGCGGCATCCAGCAGCGAGGCTTCGGAAATATCGTCGGAATAGGCAAATGCCGTCTTCTCGCCACTGACCGCACGCACGCCCACGCCCTGGTCGATGCTGAAGCTGCCGGTCTTGACGATGCCCTCTTCCAGGCTCCAGCCTTCGGCGCGGGTGTACTGGAAGTAGAGGTCGGCGTCGTCGACCTGGTGGCTGCGGATCTCGGCCAGTGCGCGCGCGAGATGGGTTTCATCGAGCCCGAAGGGCTCAAGCAGCAACTGGCGCGCTGTGGCCAGGCGTTCAATGGTGGGTTCGCGGGAGATCATTCACGCATTGTAGAGAGCCGGCCATGCCCTCGCCGTGCAACGGCTGCGGCCAGCGGCTTGCCAACCCACAAAAAAGAACGGAATGCCGCTCCACCAGGCTGAGCGGCATTCCGTAGGCATGCATCCGCGTGGATGGCGAACATGCTGGCCCATGTCCGCACTTGCTTTGTAGCCTGCCCTGGCGGCGGTGGCAAGTGAGCAGACTCCCGCAGAAACTATCAAAAAAGGAGCAATCAGCGCTTTTGGAGTCTCATTTTCCAAGCCAAATCGCAGGAAGGAATGCGACGCCCGATACCGCAGGCATCCAGACTCTTTGACATTTGCGGGCGCCTTTGGCGCCGCAAAGTGCGATTCAGAGCGGCCCGCCGCCCTCGCCCGGCAGCTGCCGCTGCGAGCGCGCCACCGACATCAGCACGCCCAGCGCCAGCCCCAGCGTGACCATGGCCGTGCCGCCATAGCTGATGAAGGGCAGCGGCACGCCGACCACGGGCAGGATGCCGCTGACCATGCCCATGTTCACGAAGGCATAGGTGAAGAAGATCATGGCCACGGCTGCCGCCATGAGCCGCGCGAACAGCGAGTTGGCCTGGAGGGCGATGGCCAGCCCGCGCCAGACCAGCAGCAGGAAGGAGACGATGATGAACAGGTTGCCGACCAGTCCGAACTCCTCGGAATAGGCCGCGAAGATGAAGTCGGTCGTGCGCTCGGGGATGAACTCCAGGTGGGTCTGGGTGCCCGCCATGAAGCCCTTGCCCCAGACGCCGCCCGAACCGATGGCGATCATCCCCTGGATGATGTGGAATCCCTTGCCCAGCGGGTCGCGCGTGGGGTCCAGCAGGGTACAGACACGGGTTTGCTGGTATTCATGCAGCACGGGCCAGCGCACGCCGTCGGCGCATAGCTGGGGCTCGTACAGCACGATGAGCGTGATGCCGATGGCGCCGGCCAGCACGGGCGGCACGATGAGTTTCCAGGGCAGGCCCGCGAAAAAGATCACGGACAGGCCTGCGGCCATCACCAGCAGCGAGGTGCCCAGGTCGGGCTGCTTCATGATCAGCCCCACGGGCACCAGGAGCAGGACCATGGCGATCACGAAGTCCGTGCCGCGCAGCTGGCCCTCGCGGCGCTGGAACCACCAGGCCAGCATCAGCGGCGTGGCGATCTTCAGCAGTTCGCTGGGCTGGATCACCACGCCCACGTTGACCCAGCGCTGCGCCCCCTTCTTGGTGATGCCGAACAGCGCCACCGCCACCAGCAACGCCACGCCCAGCATGTACAGCGGCACGGCCACCTTCATGAGCTGCTGCGGGGGAATCTGGGCCACGACAAAGAGGATGGCCGCCGCGATCAGCATGTTGCGCCCGTGGTCGGTGAAGCGCGTGCCGTGGTCGAAGCCCGAGGAGTACATGGCGATCAGCCCCGCCGACGCCAGCATGCCCACGAACAGCAGCAACCAGAAGTCAAAGCCCCGCAGCAGCGGGGCAACACGTTGCCAGAGGGAGGGCTTGTCGAATTCGGTCACGGGGATGGTCGGTCGCGGGCACGGGCCGCCATTATCCCGTGGCGCATGCGGCCGAGCCCGGCGCAGGGTTGCCCACGGAAGCGGTTGTCATCCAGCTGTCGGCCCGGGCCTTCCCTGCTGGGCGCCGCCTGCCGCAGCGGCCACAATGGGCCATGAGCCGTCCGGGCCGCATCCCGCGCCCGGCCCCAGCAACGCAAAGGAGAGCGCCCGCCATGACCACCACCCATTTGCTGTACCTGCACGGCTTTCGCTCCTCTCCCCAATCCAACAAGGCCCGGCGCCTGGCCGAGCATGTGGCCACGCGCCATCCCCATGTGCGCTGGTGGAGCCCGCAGCTGCCTCCTTCCCCGCGCGAGGCGGCTGCCCTGATTGCCGATGGTATCGGCAGCTGGCCGCGCGAGACCATGGCCGTGATCGGCTCCTCGCTGGGCGGCTACTACGCCAGCTGGGTGGCCCAGCTGGCGCGCTGCCGCAGCGTGATGATCAACCCGGCCGTCAACCCGGCGCGCGATCTTGAAAAGTACATTGGCGAGCAGACTTCCTGGCACAACCCGGAGGAGCGTTTCTTCTTCCGCCGTGAATACATCGAGGAGCTGCGCGCGCTGGACACGCGCCATATGACACCGGCCGCCCCAGAAATGCTGCTGGCGGCCGAGGGCGACGAGGTGCTGGACTGGCGCGAGATGAGCGCACGCTATCCGCATGCGCTGCAGATCATCCAGGAGGGCGGCGATCACGCGCTGAGCAACTTCGAGGAGTACTTGCCTCAGCTGGACGAGTTCCTGAATCTGGCCTGATGCCGCGCAAGACTGCGCGGCAGCTGCCAGCCGCAGCATGGGAGAATGTCGGGCTATGCACGCATTGTTTGAAGAATCCGGCAAGTTCCTGGCCGGCCGCATCCTCTCCGAAGCCGACACCTCCGCCCAGGTGGAGCTGGACTCGGGCAAACGGGTCAAGGTCAAGTCGGCCAACATCCTGCTCAAGTTCGACAAGCCGGCGCCTGCCGAACTGATCGCCCAGGCGCAGGCGCAGGCCGCCCAGATCGATCTGGACCTGGCCTGGGAATTCGCCCCCGAGGAAGAATTCGGCTTCGCCGACCTTGCACGCGACTATTTCTCGGACAAGGCCACGCTGGCCGAGCAGGCCGGCGCGCTGTTCCGCCTCTACGACGCACCGCACTACTTCCGCCGCTCCGGCAAGGGCCGCTTCAAGAAGGCGCCGGCCGAGATCCTGCAGCAGGCGCTGGCCGGCATAGAAAAGAAAAAGCAGATCCAGGCCCAGATCACGGCCTGGGCCGAACAGCTGGGCGCTGGCGAATGCCCCGGCCCCATCCGCGAGCAGCTCTACAAGATCCTGTTCCGCCCCGACAAGAACGCCGCCGAATACAAGGCCGTGGTCGAGGCCAGCCGCGCCACGCGCCTGGCACCACTGGACCTGCTGCACAGGGCCGGCGCCATTGAATCGGCCTACGAGTTCCACTGGAAGCGCTTCCTGTTCGACCACTTCCCCAAGGGCACGCAGTTCCCGGCCCTGCAGGCACCCCAGCCACCGGCCGACCTGCCGCTGGCCGAGGTCCAGGCGTTTTCCATCGATGACTCGGCCACCACCGAAATCGACGATGCGCTGTCGGTGCGCGGCCTGGGCACGGGCACGGTCACCGTGGGTATCCACATTGCCGCGCCCGGTCTGGCCATCGTGCCGGGCACGCCGCTGGACCAGCTCGGCCGCTCGCGCCTGTCCACCGTCTACATGCCCGGCTACAAGATCACCATGCTGCCCGACGAGGTGGTGCAGATCTACACGCTGGACGAAGGCCGCGCCAACCCCGCCGTGTCGCTGTACGTCACCGTGGACGAGGCCACGCTGGAGACCACGGCCAGCGAGACGCGCCTGGAGCGCGTGCCCGTGCAGGTCAACTTCCGCCATGACAAGCTGGACCACATCGTCACCGAGCAGTGGCTGGCCGACCCCTCCTTCGAGGTCGAGGGCACGCCCGAAGTGCTGCAAGGCAAGCGCGCCGAACTGACGTTCCTGCAGCGCTGGGCCAAGCACCTGAAGGCAGGTCGTGAACTGGTGCGCGGCAAGCCCGAGAACTTCAACCGCCCCGACTACAACTTCCGCCTCGTGGGCAACGGCGGCGCCGAGCCCCGCGGCAACGAGCAGGTGGAGATCAGCGTGCGCAAGCGCGGCGCGCCACTGGACCTGATCGTGGCCGAGGCCGCCATCGTGGCCAACAGCACCTGGGGCGGCTGGATGGCCGAGCTCGGCGTGCCCGGCATCTACCGCAGCCAGGCCAGCCTGGCGCCCGGCATCAAGGTGCGCATGTCCACCAAGGCGCAGCCCCATGCGGGCATCGGCGTCAAGAGCTATGCCTGGGCCACCTCGCCGCTGCGCCGCTACGTGGACCTGGTCAACCAGTGGCAGATCATTGCCTGCGCGCGCCACGGCAAGACCGCCGCCCTGGCCGCACCGTTCAAGCCCAAGGATGCCGAGCTGTTCGGCATCATCAGCAGCTTCGACGGGGCCTACAGCGCCTACAACGGCTATCAGGCCGGCATGGAGCGGTTCTGGACGCTCAAGTATCTGCAGCAGCACGCCATCACCGAGCTGACGGCCACCGTCATCAAGGAAGGCATGGGCGGCGGCCTGCTGGTGCGCGCCGATGACCTGCCCCTGGTCTTCCCCGTGCTGGGCGTCACCGGCCTGCCGCGCGGCGCCCATGTGCGCGTGCGCCTGGGCGAGATCGACGAGATCGCGCTCGATGTCTCGGGCACGCTGATCGAGCGCCTGGATGGCGATGCGGCGGCCGCTGCCGATGGCGCCGAAGACAGCGCCGAGGATGACGAGGAAGCCGTGGCCGGCCCCATCGCCATCGCCGTGGACATGAACGAGACCGATGGCACACCGGCGGCCGACCCCGCCCAGCCCTGACCTGCCTCACATCCGAGCAACTGCCCCAGATCTGACGTGAAACTGCCTACCGCCCTCCGTTCCCTGAGCACGCTGCAGTTGGCACTGGGCGTTTCCATCGCCCTGCATGCCGGGTTGTTCTCGTTCCGGTTCATCGACCCGGAGCGCTTCGACCGCGTGTTCCAGGACACGCCGCTGGAAGTCATCCTGGTCAATGCCCGCGCCAACGAGCAGCCCGACAAGGCGCAGGCCATCGCGCAGACCTCGCTGGCCGGAGGCGGCGAGGCCGACAAGGGCCGGGCCTCCAGCCCCATGCCCTACTCGGCACTCACGGCCGTGGGCGACGACTTCGAGGAACGCCAGCGCCAGATCGACTCCATGCAGGAGCAGCAGACCGTCTTGCTGACGCAGTTGCGCAAGCAGGTCGCGGCCCTGCCGCCGCTGGACCCGCGCGAGGCGGCCAAGCAGACCAAGGAGCAGCAGGCCCAGCAGGAAAAGCGCCAGCAGCTGGTCAAGCTGCTGGCCGAGATCGAAAAGCGCATCAACGAGGAAAACGCCCGCCCCAAGAAGCGCTATATCAGCCCGTCCACGCGCGAGGCCGTCTACGCCATCTACTACGACGGCCTGCGCCGCAAGGTCGAGGACAAGGGCACGGAAAACTTCCCCGAGCAGGCCGGCAAGAAGCTCTATGGCGAGCTGGTCATGATCCTCACCGTCAACCACGACGGCCGCGTGCTGTCCACCGAGATCGTGCAGGGCTCGGGCAACCGCCTGCTGGACACCCGCGCCGAGGCCATTGCACGTGCGGCCGGCCCCTTCGGCCATTTCGGCCCCGCCATGCGCGCCAAGGCCGACCAGATCGCCGTGGTCTCGCGCTTCAAGTTCACCCGCGAGCAGACGCTGCAGACGACGGTGCAGTAGCGCCCTCCTCTTGTCTTCGCGCACTCTCCTTTTCTGACATGACTTCCGCCGCCGCCACCTCCTCCGACCGCTACTGCGTCATGGGCAACCCCGTCGCGCACAGCCGTTCGCCCTGGATCCATGCCCGCTTTGCCGAACTGTGCGGGCAGGACCTGCACTACGAGCGCCAGCATGTGGAGCTGCAAGGCTTTGCCGAGGCCGTGCGCGGCTTCGTCGCGGCAGGCGGGCGCGGCTGCAATGTCACCGTGCCCTTCAAGCTGGAAGCCGCACAGCTGGCCACCACCTCCAGCGAGCGCGTGCAGCTGGCCGGCGCCGCCAACACCCTGGTGCTGGCGGCGGACGGCATCCATGCCGACAACACCGACGGCCTGGGCCTGGTGGCCGACATCGTGCGCAATGCGGGCGTGCCGCTGGCCGGGCGCGACCTGCTGCTGCTGGGTGCGGGTGGCGCCGCAGCCGGCGCACTGGGCTCGCTGCTTGCCGAGCGCCCGCGCCGCATCGCCGTGGTCAACCGCACCTTCGAGCGCGCCCAGGCCCTGGTGCAGCGCCATGCCGCCATCGCCGCGCACCATGGCGTGGAACTGGTGGCGCTGGAGCAGCAGGCCGTGGATGAGGATTTCGACGTGGTCATCAACGCCACCGCCAGCAGCCTGGCCGGTGCCGAGGTGCCCGTGCCGGCCCGCGCGCTGCGGCCTGGCAGCCTGGCCTACGACATGATGTACGGCGCCGCAGCCCAGGGCTTCCTGCAATGGGCCGAGCAGCATGGCGCCCAGGCCCGCGACGGGCTGGGCATGCTGGTGGAGCAGGCGGCCGAATCGTTCGCGCTGTGGCGCGGCGTGCGCCCGCCCTCGGCCCAGGTGCTGAACGAGCTGCGCGCCCATATTGCTCAAGGCGGCTGAGCGCATTATGAAATCCCTGGCACGCGCCCTGCTGCTGGTGCTGTGCGCCGGCCTGCTGCTGCAGCTGTTCTTTGTGCTGCGCATTGCGCTGATGGTGGTGGTCGATCCCGAATCCACGGCCTTTCAGCGCTCCGAGGCCTGGCAGATGCTGCGCAGCTCCGAAGGCCTGCACTGGAGCCAGCAATGGCTGCCCTACGACCGCATCGCGCCCACGCTCAAGCGCGCCGTCATCGCCTCCGAAGATGACAGCTTCACCGAACACCACGGGGTGCAATGGGAGGCCATCGAGAAGGCCTGGCAGCGCAACCAGCGCGCCGAAGCCCGTGCCCAGAAGGCAGACAACGGCAAGGCGCCCAAGATCTACGGTGGCTCCACCATCACCCAGCAGCTGGCCAAGAACCTGCTGCTGTCGGGCGAACGCAGCTTGCTGCGCAAGGGCCAGGAACTGGTGCTGACCCAGCTGCTGGAACTGATGCTGAGCAAGCAGCGCATCCTGGAGATCTACCTCAACAGCGTGGAATGGGGCCAGGGAGTGTTTGGCGCGGAGGCTGCAGCCCGCCACTACTTCCGCAAGAGCGCCTCACAACTCAGCGCGGCCGAGGCCGCACGCCTGGCCGTGATGCTGCCCCAGCCCAAGCGCTTCGAGAAGCTGCCCAACTCCGGCTATCTGCTGCAGCGCACGCGCACGGTCATGCAAAGAATGCCCAGCGCCGTCATCCCCTGAACGGCTACAGTCACGCCATGCGCATTCTTGGAATAGACCCCGGGCTGCAGACCACGGGATTCGGCGTGATCGACGTCGACGGCCACCGCCTGGCCTATGTGGCCAGCGGCACCATCCGCACCACCGGCATCGCGCTCGGCGACCTGCCGGGCCGGCTCAAGCTGCTGTTCGACGGCATCTCGGAAGTCGCCAGCCGCTACCAGCCCGACACCTCGGCCGTGGAAATCGTCTTCGTCAACGTCAACCCCCAGTCCACGCTGCTGCTGGGCCAGGCGCGCGGCGCCGCGCTCACGGCCCTGGTCAATGCGGGCCTGCCGGTCGCCGAATACACGGCACTGCAGATGAAAAAGGCCATGACCGGCCACGGCCGCGCGGCCAAGAGCCAGATCCAGGAAATGGTGCGCCGCCTGCTGCAACTGCCCGGCCTGCCCGGCACCGACGCAGCCGACGCCCTGGGCCTGGCCATCACCCACGCCCATGCGGGCGCCGCCATGTCGAAGATGGCCGAGGTCACGCAGCTGCAGCGCCGCCAGCATGCCGTCTACAAGGGCGGCAGGGTGTATTGACTCCCCCTGAGGCGCTGCGCGCCTTCCCCCTGAGGGGGGCGACAGCCTAGCTGCGGGGCGGCCCTTGCTTGCTGTCTCTCGCCTGAGCGCGCGCCCCGCAAGCGCCATGGTCTCGATCTCGCTACCGCAATTGCGTTGGATGGGATGCGAGTCAGAGCTGCCCTCAGACGATGCGTCCAAAAAACAGCACGGCGAAGAAGGTCACGCCGGCAATCACGGTCCACTTGAGGATGATGAAGCCCCAGCGCTTGTAGTGCGGCCGGCCAGTGCCCAGGTAGAACGCGAAGGAGACGGCCGAGGCCAGCAGCAGCAGGGTGGCCAGCCAGCGGAAGATCAGCATGGCTGCGCTCGCCTCACCAGGCCCGCGCGGGCTGGGCGAAGCCCTTGGGTGCCTGGCGCTCGCTGTCGAAGCTGACCAGTTCCCAGGCGTCGGGCTGGGCCAGCAGGGCACGCAGCAACTGGTTGTTCATGCCGTGGCCCGAGCGGAAGGCGCTGTAGGCGGCCAGCAGCGGCCTGCCGATCAGGTACAGGTCGCCGATGGCGTCGAGGATCTTGTGCTTGGCGAACTCGTCGTCGTAGCGCAGGCCGTCGCTGTTGAGCACCTTGTAGTCGTCCATGACGATGGCGTTGTCCATGCCGCCGCCCAGCGCCAGGCCATGGCTGCGCAGCATTTCCACGTCCTTGGTGAAGCCGAAGGTGCGCGCGCGTGCGATGTCGCGCGTGTAGTTGTCCTCGCCCATGTCGAACTCCACGCACTGGCCCGTGGAGTCCACGGCCGGATGGGCGAAGTCGATCTCGAAGCGCAGCTTGAAGCCGTGGTAGGGGTCGAAGCGCGCCCACTTGAGGTTCTGGCCCTCGCCCTCGCGCACCTCGACGGGACGGATGACGCGGATGAAGCGCTTGGGAGCCTTCTGCAGCTCGATGCCCGCGCTTTGCAGCAGGAACACGAAGGAGGCGGAGGAGCCGTCGAGGATGGGCACTTCCTCGGCGGTGATGTCTATATAGATGTTGTCGAGCCCGAGGCCGGCAATGGCCGACATCAGGTGCTCCACGGTATGCACCTTGGCGCCGCCGGTGCCGATGGTGGAGGCCATGCGCGTGTCGGTGACGGCTTCGGCCGAGATCGGGATGTCCACAGGCTCCGGCAGGTCCACGCGACGGAACACGATGCCGGTGTCGGGCTGCGCGGGTCGCAGCGTCAACTCGACGCGCTGGCCGCTGTGCAGGCCCACGCCAACGGCACGGGTGATCGTCTTGATGGTGCGTTGTTGGAGCATCCGGCTATTTTAGAACGCGGCAGCCGTGCGCAGGGCATGGCCCTGGCACGGCTTTCGCTATCACGGCTATGCAGCGACCGTATGGGCCGCTGCTCAGTCAGCCTGCTTGCGCAGGAAGGCCGGGATTTCCAGATCGTCCATGCCGCCGGAGGCCAGGGCATCGACGCGGGCAGCGGCCTGCGTGCGGTTGGTACGCCAGACGCTGGGGACCGACATGTTGTTGGCATAGTCGGCGCCGCCAGCGGCACCGCCGACCAGGCCGCCGGCTGCCGTGGCGGCACCCATGGAGGCCGAGGGCAGCTGGTAGCTCATGTTGTCGGTACCGGTGCGCAGACCGCCCTGCACCACCTGCATGTTCTGGCGGCGTGCGCTGGGGCGCGACAGGCCGGTGGCGACCACGGTGACGCGGATCTCGTCGCCCAGGGTGTCGTCGTAGGCGGCGCCGTAGATCACATGCGCATCGGGCGAGGCATAGGCATTGATGGTGCTCATGGCCAGGCGCGACTCGGACAGCTTGAGGCTGCCCTTGGCGGCCGTGACCAGCACCAGCACGCCCTTGGCGCCCGACAGGTCGATGCCTTCCAGCAGCGGGCAGGCCACGGCCTGCTCGGCGGCGATGCGCGCGCGGTCGGGGCCGGCGGCCTTGGCCGTGCCCATCATGGCCTTGCCGGGCTCGCCCATGACGGTGCGCACGTCTTCGAAGTCGACGTTCACATGGCCGTACTCGTTGATGATCTCGGCAATGCCGCCCACGGCGTTCTTGAGAACGTCGTTGGCATGGGCGAAGGCCTCGTCCTGCGAGATGTCGTCACCCAGCACGTCCAGCAGCTTCTCGTTGAGCACGACGATCAGCGAATCGACATTGGCTTCGAGCTCGTTGAGGCCGCTGTCGGCATTGGCCATGCGTCGGCCGCCTTCCCACTCGAAGGGCTTGGTGACCACGCCCACGGTGAGAATGCCCATTTCCTTGGCCACGCGCGCGATCACGGGCGCAGCGCCCGTGCCCGTGCCGCCGCCCATGCCGGCCGTGATGAACAGCATGTGCGCGCCTTCGATGGCGGTGCGGATGTCGTCCTCGGCCATTTCGGCAGCCTCGCGGCCCTTGTCGGGCTTGCTGCCCGCACCCAGGCCGCTGCCACCGAGCTGGATGGTGCGGTGGGCGCTGCTGCGCAGCAGCGCCTGCGCGTCGGTGTTGGCGCAGACGAATTCCACACCCTGCACGTTGCGCGCAATCATGTGCTCGACGGCATTGCCGCCGCCGCCGCCAACGCCGATCACCTTGATCTGCGTACCCTGGTTGAATTCTTCAACTTCAATCATGTCGATGGGCATGTTGGTTCTCCTGTAGCTCTCTGTAAGTGGTCACCACCGTCTGGGGAAAATTCTGTCTTCTGTCCGGTATTCGGAAGCCGGTGGGCGGGCCGGTAATGCGCAGTCGATGAAAGCACATATCAAAAGTTCCCCACGATGAAGTCTTTGAAACGGCCAAAAGCGGTCTTCATCGACCCACTCTTTTGTGCCACCTTGAAACCGCGCAGGCGAGCCAGGCGGGCCTCTTCGAGCAATCCCATCACGGTGGCGGCGCGGGGTTGGGCCACCATGTCTGCCAGAGCGCTCGAATACTTGGGGATGCCGCGGCGCACGGGCTTGAGGAAGATGTCCTCGCCCAGTTCCACCATGCCCGGCATGACGGCGCTGCCGCCGGTCAGCACGATGCCCGAGGACAGAACTTCCTCGTAGCCGGAATCGCGCACCACCTGCTGCACCAATGAAAAGATCTCTTCCACGCGCGGCTCGATCACGCCGGCCAGCGCCTGCTTGCTGATCATGCGCGGGCTGCGGTCGCCCAGGCCCGGCACTTCGACCTGGGCATCGGGGTCGGCCAGCAGCTGCTTGGCATAGCCGCTTTCGACCTTGATGTCCTCGGCGTCCTTGGTCGGCGTGCGCAGCGCCATGGCGATGTCGCTGGTGATCAGGTCGCCCGCGATCGGGATGACGGCCGTGTGCCGGATGGCGCCGCCCGTGAAGATGGCCACGTCGGTGGCGCCCGCGCCGATATCGACCACGGCCACGCCCAGCTCGCGCTCGTCGTCGGTGAGCACGGCCTGGCTCGATGCCAGCGGGTTGAGCAGCAGCTGCTCGACCTCCAGGCCGCAGCGGCGCACGCACTTGATGATGTTCTCGGCCGCGCTCTGCGCGCCCGTGACGATGTGGATCTTGGCCTCCAGGCGGATGCCGCTCATGCCGATGGGCTCGCGCACTTCCTGGCCGTCGATCACGAATTCCTGCGGCTCGACCAGCAGCAGCCGCTGGTCCGAGGAGATGTTGATGGCCTTGGCCGTCTCCATCACCCGCGCCACGTCGGTGGCCGTGACTTCCTTGTCCTTGATGGCCACCATGCCGCTGGAGTTCAGGCCGCGGATGTGGCTGCCGGTGATGCCGGTGCACACGCGCTGGATCTTGCAGTCGGCCATCAGCTCGGCCTCTTTCAAGGCCTGCTGGATGCTCTGCACGGTGGCGTCGATGTTCACCACCACGCCCCGCTTGAGTCCGTTGCTCGGGGCCACGCCGAGGCCGGCGAGCTTGAGTTCGCCGTTGTACAGGACCTCGGCGACCACGACCATGACCTTGGCCGTGCCGATGTCCAGTCCGACGATCACATCTTTGTATTCTCTTGCCATATCAGCATCCGCCCCCGGTTGGTTCTGTCCTGTCGCTGTGTCGCTGCATGGTGTGCGTGTACATAGGTCTTTCCTCCCTCGTCTTCAGCGTCGGGGACGCACTGCAGCCGGCGCCTTGGCCGTGCCGGTGGTCACACCGCGCAGCCTCAGCGCATATCCGTCTTCGTAGCGCAGGTCGGCCGACTCGATGGCGTCGGCCTTGCGCTTGTATTGGGTCGTGATCTGGGGCAGCGTGCGCACGAAGCGCTGCACGCGCTGCAGCACGGCTTCCACGCTGCCGCCACCCAGTTCGATCTGTGCATCATTGGCCAGCCTGAGCTGCCAGCTTCCGCGCGCATTGAGCGTGAGCCCGTCGATCTCCACATCCAGCGGCCCCAGCGCCGGCACCAGCAGCCGGTACATCTGCAGCATCTGCGGGGCGCTGTCCTCGGGGCCCTGCAGGCGCGGCAGGCCGTCGCGGTCGAGCTCGCCCAGGTTGGCCTCGAAGACCTCGCCAAAGCTGTTGATCAGGCCGGTGCCCGAATCGGGGCCCCAGAAGGCCTCGGCCACATGCTCGTGCAGGATGACGCGCAGGCTGTTGGGATAGTCGCGGCGCACCTGCGCCTCGCGCACCCAGGGCACCTGCTCGAATGCCGCCTTGGCCCCCTTGAGGTCCACGGTGAAGAAGTTGCCCGTGAGCACGGGCGCCACGTTGGCGCGCAGCGTCACCGTGTTGTTGTGCACCAGCTCGCCCTCGACCACGATGCGGCCGATGTTGAAGGCCGGGTGGCGCAGCGCCCACCAGCTCACCGCTGCCAGCCCCAGCGCAGCCACGCCCACGAACAGGACCGTGGCGGTCACGTTCATGAGCTTGACGTCGAAGGGGGCCGGCAGGGAGTAGCTCATGCGTGCTCCTGCTCCGGTTGCGCGGCGTCCAGCGCGGCGCTGGCCAGGATGCCCAGGCAGAGGTTCTCGTAGCTGACACCGATGGCACGGGCCGACATGGGCACCAGCGAGTGGCCCGTCATGCCTGGCGAGGTGTTGATCTCCAGCAGGAAGGGCTTGCGATCGCTGGCGCGGATCATGATGTCGGCGCGCGACCAGCCGCGGCAGCCCAGCGTGCGGAAGGCGCGCACGACGATGCGCCGGATCTCGGCCTCTTCCTCGGCAGGCAGTCCGCTGGGGCAGTGGTACTTGGTGTCGTCGGTGAAGTACTTGTTCTGGTAGTCGTAGTTGCCTTCGGGGGCGACGATGCGGATCACGGGCAGCGCATGGGCGCCCTCGCCGGTGCCGAGCACGGGGCAGGTGGTCTCGTCGCCCTCGATGAACTCTTCGCAGAGCACTTCGGGGTCGTAGCGAGAGGCCAGCACATAGGCCTGCTCGCATTCCTCGGCCGTCCAGACCTTGGTCAGGCCGATGGTCGAGCCCTCGCGCGAGGGCTTGACGATCATGGGTGCGCCCAGCGCCCGCAGCGCGGCGCGCGTCTCGCCTGCGCTGGCGACCAGACGCCAGTCCGGCGTGGGCAGGCCCTCGAAGCGCCAGATGCGCTTGGTCATGATCTTGTCCATGGCGATGCTCGAGGCCATCACGCCGGGGCCCGTGTACGGGATGCCCAGCAGCTCCAGCGCG
Source organism: Delftia sp. BGA-UO-ETr-SB1 (assembly GCF_059567865.1). Lineage (NCBI taxonomy): Bacteria > Pseudomonadati > Pseudomonadota > Betaproteobacteria > Burkholderiales > Comamonadaceae > Delftia > Delftia sp. BGA-UO-ETr-SB1. The sequence goes on from NZ_JCAQOW010000005.1 coordinate 1,000,337, forward strand.
CCCTGCACCGTGCCGTCTTCGCCGTAGCGGCCGTGCAGCGCGATGAAGCAGCGGTCGAACCCGTCCTTCTTCAACTCGCCCAGGTCACGCTCGGCGGGGTCGAAGGCATGGGCGTCCACGCCATGCGACAGCAGGGCCTTGAGCACGCCCGTGCCCGACATCAGCGAGACTTCGCGCTCGGCCGAGCGGCCGCCCAACAGCACGGCCACCTTGCCCAGGGCCTTGACATCGATCTGGGTGCCGAAGCTGCTCATTGCGCAGCTCCCTGCTGCGCCTGCAGCTCTTGTTTCTGAAGCATTTCAACCAACTTTCCGGGCACGGCGCCAATCGAGCCTGCCCCCATGCACAACAACACGTCGCCATCGCGGGCATTGACGGCAATGGCCGCCGGCAGCTCGGCAACGTTTTCCACAAACACCGGCTCGACACGGCCGGCCACGCGCAGGGCGCGTGTCAGCGAGCGGCCGTCGGCCGCCACCACGGGCGCCTCGCCGGCCGCATAGACCTCGGTCAGCAGCACGGCGTCGGCCAGGCCGATGACCTTGACGAAATCCTCGAAGCAGTCGCGCGTGCGGCTGTAGCGGTGCGGCTGGAATGCCAGCACCAGGCGACGGCCCGGGAAGGCGCCACGAGCGGCGGCCAGCGTGGCCGCCATCTCGACGGGGTGGTGGCCATAGTCGTCGATGACGGTGAAGCTGCCGCCGTCGGCAGTCGCCAGTTCGCCATAGCGCTGGAAGCGCCGGCCCACGCCCTTGAAGCTTTCGAAGGCACGCAGCAGCGCGTCGTCGGATATCTCCAGCTCCATGGCCACGGCCACGGCCGACAGCGCGTTGAGCACGTTGTGCTCGCCCGGCAGGCTCAGCACCACGTCCAGGTCGGGATAGCTCTGGCCGTTGCTGCGGCGCACCGTGAAATGCATGCTGCCAGCTTCGGCGCGCACGTTGAGGGCGCGCACCTGTGCGTCCTCGGCAAAGCCGTAGGTGGTCACGGGGCGGGCCACCTGGGGCAGGATCTCGCGCACGGCCGGACTGTCCACGCAGACGATGGCGCGGCCGTAGAACGGCATGCGATGCAGGAAATCGACGAAGGCGCCCTTGAGCCGGCCGAAGTCATGGCCGTAGGTTTCCATGTGGTCGGCGTCGATGTTGGTGACGACGGCCATCACGGGCAGCAGGTTCAGGAAGGAGGCATCGGACTCGTCGGCCTCGACCACGATGTAGTCGCCCTGGCCCAGCTTGGCGTTGGCGCCCGCGCTGTTGAGCTTGCCGCCGATGACGAAGGTCGGGTCCAGCCCGGCCTCGGCCAGCACGCTGGTCACCAGGCTGGTGGTCGTGGTCTTGCCATGGGCACCCGCGATGGCGATGCCCTGCTTGAAGCGCATGAGCTCGGCCAGCATGAGCGCACGCGGCACGACGGGGATCTTGTGCGTGCGCGCCGCGACCACCTCGGGATTGTCGGACTGCACGGCGGTGGAGGTGACGACGGCGTCAGCCCCTTCGATGTGCGCGGCCGCATGGCCGACGTGGGTGGCGATGCCCAGGCCGGCGAGCCGGCGCAGCGTGGCGCTATCGGACAGGTCCGAGCCCGAGATGGCGTAACCCAGGTTGTGCAGCACCTCGGCGATGCCGCTCATTCCGGCGCCGCCGATGCCGACGAAATGGATGTGATGAATGGCGTGCTTCATGCGGCCAGTTCCTCACAGGCGGCGACCACCTCGGCGGTGGCATCGGTCTTTTGCATTTTCTTGGCTTTTCCAGCGCGCTCCAGCAGCGTCGCACGCTGCATATTTTGTAGCATTTCGGCCAGGCTTTGGGCAGTCAGTGCGCTTTGTTGCATCAACCATCCACCACCGGCATCGACCAGGAAACGCGCGTTCGTGGTCTGGTGGTCGTCCACGGCGGACGGGAAGGGCACATAGATGGCTGCGGCGCCCACGGCCGCGATCTCGGTGACCGTGCTAGCACCGGCGCGGCAGACGATGACATCGGCCTCGGCAAAGGCGCGCGCCGTGTCGTCGATGAAGGGCGTCAGCTCGGCCTGCACGCCTGCCGCCGCGTAGTTGGCGCGCAGGGCATCGATCTGCGCGGCGCCGCTTTGGTGCAGCACGACGGGCCGCACATCGGCGGGAATCAGGGCCAGCGCCTGGGGCACGATCTCGTTGAGAGCCTTGGCGCCCAGGCTTCCGCCCACCACCAGCAGGCGCAGCGGGCCGCTGCGGCCTGCGAAACGCTGCTCGGGCGCGGGCTGCTCGGTGAAGGCCTGGCGCAAGGGGTTGCCGACCCAGCGGCCCTTGGGGAACACGTTGGGGAAGGCGGTGAAGATGCGGTGGGAGACACTGGCCAGCACCTTGTTGGCCATGCCGGCCACGGAGTTCTGCTCATGCAGCACCAGGGGCTTGCCTGCCAGCACGGCCATCATTCCACCGGGGAAGCTGATGTAGCCACCCAGACCGACCACCACGTCGGGCTTGACGCGGCGCACCACGGCCAGCGCCTGCCAGAAGGCACGCAGCAGGCGCATGGGCAAAAAGGCCAGGGTCATGATGCCCTTGCCGCGCACGCCCGAGAACTCGATGGTCTCCAGCGGGAAGCCCTGGGCCGGCACGATGCGCGACTCCATGGAGCCGGGCGCGCCCAGCCAGCGCACGTTCCAGCCGCGCTCGCGCAGGGCCTGGGCCACGGCCAGGCCCGGGAAGATATGTCCGCCCGTGCCGCCGGCCATGATCAGGGCCGTGCGCTGGCGTTGCGTGCCTTGGGAGGTGGGCTGCTGTGTCATGCATGCCCTCCCTTCATCAGCAACTTGTTCTCGTAGTCCACCCTTAACACCACCGCTATCGCTATCAGATTCATCAGAATGGCCGAGCCGCCGAAACTCATCAGGGGCAGCGTCAGCCCCTTGGTAGGCAGCGCGCCCAGGTTCACGCCCATGTTGATGAAGGCCTGGAAACCCATCCAGATCGCAATGCCCTCGGCCACCAGGCCGGAGAACACCCGGTCCAGCGCAATGGCCTGCCGCCCTATGAGCATGATGCGGCGCGTCAGCCACAGGAAGGTGACGGCGATCAAGAGCACGCCGACCAGGCCGAATTCCTCGCCGATCACGGCCAGCAGAAAGTCGGTGTGCGCCTCGGGCAGCCAGTGCAGCTTCTCGACGCTGCGGCCCAGGCCCACGCCGAAGATCTCGCCGCGACCGATGGCGATCAGCGCATGCGACAGCTGGTAGCCCTTGCCCAGGGCGTGCTTTTCATCCCAGGGATTGAGGTAGGCAAAGATGCGCTCGCGCCGCCATTCGGAGGTGGCGATGATCAGCACGAAGGCCAGCACCACCAGGGCCGCGATCAGGAAGAACATGCGCGCATTCACGCCGCCCAGGAACAGGATGCCCATGGCGATCACCACGATCACCATGAAGGCGCCCATGTCGGGCTCGGCCAGCAGCAGCACGCCGACCAGCACCACGGCCAGCCCCATGGGCAGCACGGCGCGGAAGAAGCGCTCCTTGACCTCCATCTTGCGCACCATGTAGTCGGCCGCATAGATGAGCACGGCGAACTTGGCCAGTTCGGACGGCTGGAAATTCATGATGCCCAGCGACAGCCAGCGCCGCGCGCCGTTGACCACGGTGCCCACGTGCGGGATCAGCACGGCCACCAGCAGGACCAGGGACACCAGGAACAGCTTGCGCGCCATGCGCTCCCAGGTGGCCATGGACACCTGGAAGGCCAGCAGCGCGCCGACGAAGGCCATGCCGATAGACATGGCATGGCGCATCAGGAAATGGGTGGGCGCGATCTTGCCGAAGCGCGGGTTGTCCGGCATGGCGATCGACGCCGAATACACCATGATCAGGCTCCAGGCCAGCAGGCCTATGACCACCCAGATCAGGGCCTGGTCCAGGCCGAGCACGCTGGCAGGCGTCTGCGTGGGCCGGTGGTACTGGGGTCCCCCCAGGCGCACGGGCAGCACGTCGATGGCCTTCTCCTGCGCGCCTCCGAACCAGGAGCGCATGCGGCCCAGGACCTGCGATACGGCGGTCATGCAGTACCTCCGAGTTCATGCCCGGCATCCAGCGCCAGCGCGCGCACGGCATCGACGAACTGGTGGGCCCGGTCCTCGTAGTTGCGGAACATGTCCAGGCTGGCACAGGCGGGCGACAGCAGCACGGCATCGCCCTCATGGGCTCGCGAGGCGGCCAGCTCCACGGCGTCGGCCATGGTGGTGGCATCGACCAGGGGCACGCCGCAGTCCTGCAGGGCGGCGCGGATGCGGCCGGCGTCGCGGCCGATCAGCACGGCCGTGCGCACATGGCGCGACACGGGCGCGACCAGCGGGGAGAAATCCTGGCCCTTGCCGTCGCCACCCAGGATGACCACGATGCGGTGGTCAGGTCCCAGGCCGGACAGCGCGGCCACGGTGGCGCCCACGTTCGTGCCCTTGCTGTCGTCGTAGTACTCCACGCCGTTGACGCGGCCAATGGGCTGGACGCGGTGCGGCTCGCCCCGGTACTCACGCAGTCCATAGAGCAGCGGCGCCAGCGTGCAGCCACCCGCGCTGGCCAGGGCCAGGGCGGACAGGGCGTTGATGGCGTTGTGCCGGCCGCGGATGCGCAGTGCGTCGGCAGGCATGAGGCGCTGGATGTACAGGTCTTCGGCGTTCTTGCCCTTGGCGGTTTCGTCGGCCTCATGGGCACGCACCAGCCACGTCATGCCGCTGACCACTTCCAGGCCGAAGTCGCCGGGGCGGCGCGGCATGTCGCCGCCGAAGGTGATGTGGGCGCGCTGCTGGGGCTTTTGGCGCTTGCCCGGCGGCACCACGGGCGCCGGCAGCATGCGCATGACCTCGGGGTCTTCGCGGTTGAGCACCATGGTGCCGCTGCTGCCGAAGATGCAGGCCTTGGCATCGGCATAGGCGCGCAGGCTGCCGTGCCAGTCCAGATGGTCCTGGGTGATGTTGAGCACGGCGGCGGCCGTGGGCTCGAACATCTGCACGCCATCGAGCTGGAAGCTGGACAGCTCCAGCACCCAGGCCTGGGGCAGCGTTTCGGCATCGATGGCCTGGGTCAGCGTGTCCAGCAGCGTGGGGCCGATATTGCCGGCCACGGCCACGCGCAGGCCCGCATGCTCCAGCAGTTGGCCGGTCAGCGAGGTGACCGTGGTCTTGCCATTGGTCCCGGTGATGCCCAGCACCGTGGGACGGTAGCCATGGGCTGCGGCCAGGGCCTTGAGCGCCATGGCGAAGAGATCGAGCTCGCCGCCCACGGGCAGGCCCTGAGCGCGCGCCGTATCGACCACGGGCGCCACGGCGGCCGGGCTCAGGCCGGGTGAGCGGTAGACCAGGCCCAGGCTCTGGCCGTCCACCAGCTGCGCCGTGAACTCGCCGGGCACGAAGCGCACCTGGGGCAATTCGGTGGACAGCTGCTGCAGCTGGGGCGGTGCCTGGCGCGTATCGGCCACGATGACTTCGGCGCCGCAGCGCACGCACCAGCGTGCCATGGCCAGGCCCGAGGCGCCCAGACCCAGCACGAGCACGCGCTGGCCCTGCAGGTGCTGGACCTGCTCGCCAGGCCAGCCGGCAGCCACGGGCGGCAGCACCTGTTCGGATTCAACCGCCTCTTCGGCGGCAAGGGGCGTGACCTCGGCGTCGGACGAGTCGGAGATGCTGGGGTCCGCAAAGATCTGGGCCACGAAGGCGGCAGCATCCTTGGCCGCCGTCAGCGTGGCGATGTCGGGCACGGGCTCGGTAAGGGCCACAGGCACCGGCGGCACCTGCGGCACCTCGGCGGCCGGAGGCTCCGCCTCGCCGTCGCCAACTGGCACGGGAGCCGGTGAATCGTCCAGGACCGGGTCCGCAACCACCTGCCCCTCGGGAGCGAGGCCCGGCATTCCGGCCGGGTCCGCCAGCTCGACAAGCTCGGCAGGGGACGCCGGCACGGCGGGCTCGGTGGCCGGCAGTGCGTGGAGGTCGGTCTTGAAGTCTTCGGTGTTCATGCACTCACCTCAGCTTCAGCGTGGACAGGCCCAGCAGGCACAGCAGCATGGTGATGATCCAGAAGCGGATCACGACCTGGGTCTCCTTCCAGCCACTCTTTTCGAAGTGGTGGTGCAGCGGCGCCATCTTGAGCAGGCGGCGGCCCTGGCCGTAGCGCTTCTTGGTGAACTTGAACCAGGTGACCTGCAGCATCACCGACAGCGCCTCCACCACGAAGATGCCGCCCATGATGGCCAGCACGATTTCCTGGCGCACGATGACGGCAATGGTGCCCAGCGAGGCGCCCAGCGCCAGCGCACCCACGTCGCCCATGAACACCTGGGCCGGGTGGGCGTTGAACCAGAGGAAGGCCAGGCCCGCGCCGGCCATGGCCGCGCAGTACACCAGCAGCTCGCCCGAACCCGGGATGTGCGGGAACAGCAGGTACTTGGCGTAGCCGGCATTGCCGGTGACGTAGGCGAAGATGCCCAGGGCCGAGCCCACCATGATCACGGGCATGATCGCCAGGCCGTCCAGCCCGTCGGTCAGATTCACGGCATTGCTGGCGCCCACGATGACCAGGTAGGTCATGATCACGAAGCCCAGCACGCCCAGCGGGTAGCTGACTTCCTTGAAGAAAGGCACGAGAAGGCCCGCCTTGGGCGGCAGGTCCAGCGCAAAGCCGGACTGCACCCAGGTGACGAACAGCTCGAAGACCTGGGCATTGGAGTTCTCGGAAATGCAGAACACCAGGTACAGCGCGGCCAGCAGGCCGATGACGGACTGCCAGAAATACTTCTCGCCCGAGCGCATGCCTTCGGGGTCCTTGTTGACCACCTTGCGCCAGTCGTCCACCCAGCCGATGGTGCCGAAGCCCAGCGTGACCAGCAGCACGATCCAGACGAAGCGGTTGGACAGGTCGAACCACAGCAGCGTGGAAACGGCAATGGACAGCAGGATCAGCGCCCCGCCCATGGTGGGCGTGCCGCTCTTGGCCAGATGGGTCTCCATGCCGTAGCCGCGCACGGGCTGACCGATCTTGAGCGAGGTCAGCATGCGGATCAGGCGCGGCCCGGCCAGCAGTCCGATGACCAGGGCCGTGAGCGCGGCCATCACGGCGCGCATCGTGAGGTACTGGAAGACGCGCAGAAAGCCGAACTCGGGGGACAGGCCCTGCAGCCATTGGGACAGCATCAGCAGCATGCGGCCTCCTTCTTGCAACCGTCATCCTTGCCGGCCGCCTCGACCGCCTGAACCACCTGCTCCATCTTCATGAACCTCGAACCCTTGACCAGAATGCTGCCCACCTCGGGCAGTGCGGCACAGGCTGCCTGCTGCAGCGAGGCCATGTCTTCGAAATGCCGCGCACCTGCACCGAATGCAGTGGCGGCGGATGTGCTTTGCGCGCCCAGCGTGAACAGCCGGGCAATGCCCAGGCTGCGCGCCAGCGCGCCCGCCTCGGCATGGAATTGCGGCCCCTGGTCGCCAACCTCGCCCATGTCGCCCAGCACCAGCAGCTGGGGAGCGGGCAGTTCGCGCAGCACCTCGATGGCCGCAGCCACCGAGTCGGGATTGGCGTTGTAGCTGTCGTCGATCACGGTGACCGTGCGGCCCTGCACCGAAACGCCCAGTGCGCGCGAGCGACCCTGCACGGGCTCGAACACGCTCAGGCCGCGTGCAATGTCGGCCAGCGGCACACCGGCTGCCTGGGCGCAGGCCGCAGCGGCCAGCGCATTGCGCACGTTGTGGCGGCCGGCAATGTGCAGGCGCACCGGGGCCTCGCCCTCGGGCGTGACCAGGGTGAACTGCCAGGCATCGCCCAGCCACAGCGCATCGCGCGCATGGACCTGGGCGCCATCGGCAGACTCGCCGAACAGCAGGCACTGGCGCGCAGCGGCCAGCTCGCGCCACAGCGGCGTGTAGGTGTCGCCGGCCGGGAACACGGCCACGCCGTCGGCGGGCAGGGACAGCAGCACGCTGCCGTTCTCGCGCGCCACGGCCTCGACCGTGTGCATGAATTCCTGGTGCTCGCGCTGCGCGTTGTTGACCAGGGCCACCGTGGGCTGGCCGATGGCGGCCAGCTCGGCAATCTCGCCGGGATGGTTCATGCCCATCTCCAGCACGGCCACGCGGTGCTGGGCGGTCATGCGCATCAGACTCAGCGGCAGGCCGATGGAGTTGTTGAAGTTGCCGCGCGTGGCCAAGGCCGCCTCGCCCGCATGGGCGCGCAGGATGGAGGCCACCATCTGCGTGACCGTGGTCTTGCCGTTGCTGCCGGTGACGGCAATCAGCGGCAGCGCAAAGCGCGCGCGCCAGGCCGTGGCCAGCGCGCCCAGGGCGGCCAGCGAATCGGGCACCTCGATGCCGGACAGGCCTGCGGCCTCCAGGCCGCCATGGGCCAGGGCTGCGGCAGCGCCGGCCTCGCGGGCCTGGGCCAGGAACTGGTTGGCATCGAAACGCTCGCCCTTCAAGGCGACGAACAGATCCCCGGCCTGCAGCGTGCGGGTGTCGGTGTGCACGCGCGTGAGCACGGTCTGGCCGTTGCCGACCAGCCGTGCCTGGGGGATATGCGACTGGATCAGCTCCAGCGCTTGTTGCAAGGTCATCATGACCGCTTCTTTCCTTCGCGGGCCGCCAGCGCCTTGTGCGCCTCGGCCATGTCGGAGAACGGATGGCGCTGGCCCGCCGTCTCCTGGTAGTCCTCATGTCCCTTGCCGGCGATCAGCACCACGTCGCGTTCGCTGGCGTGCGCAATCGCCTGGGCGATGGCCGCTGCGCGATCGGCCTGGGACTGCAGGTTCTCGCCCGGCTGCATGCCGGCCAGGATCTGGTCGATGATGCGGTCGGGCACTTCGCTGCGCGGGTTGTCGCTGGTGACCAGCACACAGTCGGCATTCTTCTGGGCGGCCTGCCCCATGAGCGGCCGCTTGGTGGCATCGCGGTCGCCGCCGCAGCCGAACACGCACCACAGCCGGCCACGGCGCTGCTCGGCGGCCGGGCGCAGGGCACGCAGGGCCTTGTCCAGCGCATCGGGCGTGTGGGCGTAGTCCACGGCCACCAGCGGCTGGCCGGGCTGGACGATCTGCTGCATGCGGCCGGGCACGGGCTCCAGGTGGGCGCAGGCCGCAACGGCCTGGTCCAGGGTCAGGCCCAGGCAGCGCAGCGCGGCCAGCACGCCCAGCAGGTTGGATACGTTGTACTGGCCCACCATGCGCGTGTGCATGCGCAGGCTGTGGCCGGCCTCGATCACGGTGAAGCTCAGGCCTTCGGCACCCAGCGCAATGTCCTTGGCCTGCAGGCGCGCCGCGCCTTCGATGGAAATGCTCCAGACGTCGAGCGCGGCAGGCTGCTGGCGCGACTGCAGCGTGGCCCACAGGCGTGCGCCATGCGCGTCGTCCACATTGACGACGGCGGCCTGCAGGCCGGGCCAGTCGAACAGCGCGGCCTTGGCATCCCAGTAGGCCTGCATGCTGCCGTGGTAGTCGAGGTGGTCCTGCGTGAAATTGGTGAACAGCGCCACGCGGATGCGCGTGCCGTCCAGCCGGTGCTCGACGATGCCGATGGACGAGGCCTCGATGGCGCAGGCTGCCAGGCCCGCATCGGCGTACTCGCGGAACGCGCGCTGCAGCCGCACCGGGTCGGGCGTGGTCATGCCCGTGGATTCCATGGCGGGCGGGATTCCCACGCCCAGCGTGCCCACCAGGGCGCAGCCGCTGCGTTCCTGCAGCTTCACCTGGGCCAGCGCGTGCGCCAGCCACCAGGCGGTGGTGGTCTTGCCATTGGTGCCGGTCACGGCCAGCACGTCGATCTGGGCGCTGGGATGCTGGAACCACTGGTCGGCGATCAGGCCCGTGGCGGCCTTGAGGCCGGGCAGCGCCGCGATGTGCTCGCCGGAAAAACCGAAGGCTTCGACACCCTGCGCTTCGACCAGGCAGGCCATGGCACCGCGCTCCAGGGCCGAGGCCACATGGGCGCGGCCATCGGTGGCCGCGCCGGGCCAGGCGATGAAGGCGTCGCCGGGCCGGACCTTGCGGCTGTCGGTCTGCAGCGTGCCGCTGCCTTGCAGGCGGGCGGCCAGCCATTGGACAGCCTCGGTGGCCGTGGACAGCACCCGCAGGGCTTGGGAGGAACTCATAGCGAGGGCTCCTCCACGGGGTTGGCGACGATCAAGGGCTTGACTTCCATATCGGGCTGCACGCCCATCAGGCGCAGCGTCTGCTGCACCACTTCGCTGAACACGGGTGCCGCCACGGTGCCGCCGTAGATGGTGCCGGCACTGGGCTCGTCCACCATCACGGCGACGATGATGCGCGGGTTCTCGATGGGCGCCATGCCCGTGAACCAGGCGCGGTACTTGCCGGCGGCATAGCCCTTGCCCTGCTGCTTGCGGGCCGTGCCCGACTTGCCGCCCACCGAGTAGCCGATGGTCTGGGCGCGCTGGCCCGTGCCACCGGGGCCGGCCGCCAGCGCCAGCATCTTGCGCACCTCGTTGGCCGTGCGCGGCGAGAACACGGGCACGCCCACGGGCGGCTCGTCGGTCTTGACCATGGTGGCCGGGATCACGCGCCCGCCATTGGCGAAGACGGTGTAGCTGCGCGTCATCTGCAGCAGGCTGGCGGACAGGCCGTAGCCATAGCCCATGGTGGCCTGCTCCACCGGCCTCCAGGTCTTGTAGGGACGCAGGCGACCGCTGGCGGCGCCGGGGAAGGAGATCTGCGGCTTCTGGCCGAAGCCCACGGCCGAGAAGGTTTCCCACATTTCCTTGGCCGGCATCTGCAGCGCGATCTTGGTCGTGCCCACGTTGCTGGACTTCTGGATCACGCCGGCCACGGTGAGCAGGCCGTAGTTGTGGGTGTCGGAAATCGTCGAGCCCGTGACGTTGACGCGGCCCGGCGTGGTGTCGATGGGCGTTTCCGGCTTGAAGCGGCCCGACTCCAGCGCCAGGCCGATGGTGATGGGCTTCATGGTCGAGCCGGGCTCGAAGGTGTCGGTGATGGCGCGGTTGCGCAGCTGCTCGCCCGTCAGGTTCTTGCGCTTGTCGGGCACGTAGCTGGGGTAGTTGGCCAGGGCCAGCAATTCGCCGGTGTGCGCATCCATGACCACCACGCTGCCCGCCTTGGCCTTGTGCGCGATGACCTGCTCCTTGAGCTTCTGGTAGGCGAAGTACTGGACCTTGCTGTCCACGGACAGCTGGATGTCGCGGCCGTCCTGAGGCGGCACTTCCTCGCCCACGCCCTCGACCACGCGGCCCAAGCGGTCCTTGATCACGCGGCGCGAGCCGGGCTTGCCGCCGAGCTCCTTGTCGAAGGCCAGCTCCATGCCTTCCTGGCCATGGTCTTCCACATTGGTGAAGCCCACGATGTGGGCGGCCGATTCGCCTTCCGGGTACTGGCGCTTGTATTCCTTGCGCTGGTAGATGCCCTTGATGTTGAGGGCATGGATCTGCTGGCCAACGTCCCAGTCGAGCTGGCGCTTGATCCAGACGAAGGTCTTGTCCTCGTCGGCCAGCTTTTCCATCAGCGCTGGCAGCGGCATCTCCATGAGCGCGGCCAGCTGCTTGAGCTTGGCCTTGACCTCGGGGTCGTCCTGCTCGACATCTTCGGGAATGGCCCAGATGCTGGCGGCCGGCACGCTGGAGGCCAGGATCAGTCCATTGCGGTCCAGCAGGCGGCCACGGTTGGCCGGCAGCTCCAGCGTGCGCGCAAAGCGCACCTGGCCCTGGCGCTGGAAGAAGTCGTTGCCGAACACCTGCACATAGGCCGCGCGCGCGCCCAGGCCGACAAAGCCCAGGCCCAGCATGGCCACGATCATCTTGCTGCGCCACAGGGGTGTCTTGGACGCCAGCAGGGGGCTGGAGGTGTAGAGCACGCTGCGCGTCATGGAGCCACTCCCGTGCGCGCATCGTCATTGACGTACTGGGCGATGGCCGGCGTGGCCGGCTTCATCTGCAGGCGCTCGCGCGCCATGACCTCGATGCGCTGTGGCGTGGCCTGGGCGCGCTTTTCCACCTGCAGGCGCTGCTGCTCGGTGGCCAGGCGGCGCGATTCGGCCACGGCGCGGTCCAGTTCGGTGAACAGGCGGCGCGATTCGTACTGGTTGTGTACCAGGAAGATGGCGCTGGCCATCACCGCCAGCAGCAGCACGAGGTTCAGGCGCAGCATGCCACGCCCTCCTCTTGCGCCAGACGGTGCATGCGCTTCATGCAGGCACCCCGGTGCGGCGGGCCACGCGCATCACGGCCGAGCGCGAGCGCGCATTGGCGGCGACCTCGGCCTCGCTGGGCTTGATGCGGCCCAGCGCTTCAAGGCGCATGGGCGTGGGCACGGCAAAGGGTGCGCGCCGGTCATAGACTTCCTTGGAGTGCTTGGCGATGAACTGCTTGACGATGCGGTCCTCCAGCGAGTGGAAGCTGATCACCACCAGGCGTCCGCCCGGCGCCAGCACGCGCAGGCTGGCCTCTAGCGCCTGTTCGAGCTCTTCAAGCTCGGCATTGATGAAAATCCGAAGAGCCTGGAATGTGCGTGTCGCTGGGTTCTGCCCAGCCTCGCGGGTCCGGACCGCGCCAGCCACGAGCTCGGCAAGCTCCGCGGTGTTGCGAAGGGGCCCCTGGCTTTCGCGCCGAGCAACAATCGCCTTTGCAATGGGGCCAGCAAACCGTTCTTCGCCGTAGTCACGTATCACCTCCGCAATCTGCTGGGCATCGGCTTCCGCCAGCCAGTCCGCCACGCTCTGGCCGCGCGTGGTGTCCATGCGCATGTCCAGCGGACCCTCGAAGCGGAAGCTGAAGCCACGCTCGGGGTTGTCGATCTGGGGAGAGCTCACGCCCAGGTCCATCAGCACGCCCTGCACGCTGCCGGCCGGCAGCTCGCTGAGGTGGCGAAACCCTTCGTGCCGAATCGAAAAACGCGCATCGGTGATGCGCGCTGCCTCTTCGATCGCGTCCGGGTCCTTGTCGAACGCCAGCAAGGCCCCATCCGGCCCCAGCCGCTGCAGGATGCGCCGGGAATGCCCGCCTCGCCCGAAGGTCGCGTCCACCCATTGCCCGGCAACGGGCTGTGCGGCGCCGTCCAGCAGCGCATCGACGGCCTCGTCGAGCAAAACGGTGATGTGTTGCAACGGCTGATTCAAGAAAACGCCTCTTTCCTAGAAAGCAAAATCCTGGAAGGCCGCAGGCATTTCTTCCTGCATGGCCTTCGCTTCATGTGCCTCATAAGTGGCCTTGTCCCACAGCTCGAAATGGTTGCCCATGCCCAGCAGCACGACCTCCTTGGTCAGACCCACGGCTTCACGCAGCTCGGGCGACACCAGCACGCGGCCGGTGGCATCCATGTCCACGTCCATGGCGTTACCCAGGAAGATGCGCTTCCACCACTGCGCCGACATGGGCAGCTGCGCGATCCGCTCGCGAAACTGCAGCCACTCCGTGCGCGGGAACAGCATCAGGCAACCGTGGGGATGTTTGGTGAGGGTGACCTGGCCCTGGGCCATGGCCACAAGGGCGTCGCGATGCCGGGTCGGCACAGACAGCCGCCCCTTTCCATCGAGATTCAGCGAGGACGCCCCTTGAAACACGGTCAGTCACCCCGGTCGGTTGGAGCCATCGCGTCCCGGAAATCGGGGCACAAAGGCAACTTTCACCACTTAATTGCACTTTTTTGCACTGTAGCAGCAATTTGGTGTTTCACAACCCGGGAATGGACAATTATTTGCAATGAAATCAACAACTTAGAAGCCGAATGCAATGTGAGTGGTGACAAAAATCCCTGGCTTTACAAGTACTTAGAGGACTGACTGCAAGTGATCTCTCAAAGCCTGCACGCAATTGCAACGATTCAATTCGCTGGCGACCGGTTGCAACTCGGGCAACCCTCCTACAAAAAGTGACTGCCCGGCAATGCGGGCAGTCACTTCGGTGGCGGCTGCGCGGCAGCCGGCCCGTTTCAGAGGATGAAGCGCGAGAGGTCTTCGTCCTGGCTCAGGGACTGCAGACGCTGGTCCACGTAGGCCGCGTCGATGGAGATGGTCTGGCCGGACAGATTGGCCGCGTCGAAGCTGACCTCGTCCAGCAGGCGCTCGAGCACGGTGGACAGGCGGCGCGCGCCGATGTTCTCGGTGCGCTCGTTGACATCGAAGGCGATGCCGGCGAGCCGGGTGATGCCTTCGGGCGTGAATTCCAGCGTGACGCCTTCGGTGGCCAGCAGCGCCTGGTACTGCTTGACCAGGGAGGCATGGGTCTGGGTGAGGATGGCCTCGAAGTCCTGGACCGACAGCGAGTCCAGCTCCACGCGGATCGGGAAGCGCCCCTGCAGTTCGGGGATGAGGTCGCTGGGCTTGGACAGGTGGAAGGCGCCCGAGGCGATGAACAGGATGTGGTCGGTCTTGACCACGCCGTACTTGGTGGAGACGCTGGTGCCTTCGACCAGGGGCAGCAGGTCGCGCTGCACGCCCTGGCGCGAGATGTCGGAGCCGCTGGTTTCCTGGCGCGTGGCCACCTTGTCGATCTCGTCGATGAAGACGATGCCGTTCTGCTCGGCATTGGCGATGGCGCGGGTGCGCACGTCTTCCTCGTTGACCAGTTTTGCCGCTTCCTCGTCGGTCAGCAGCTTCATGGCCTCGGCAATGCGCAGTTTGCGCGTCTTGCGCTTTTCCTGGCCCATGTGGCTGAACATGCCGCGCAGCTGCTCGGCCATCTCTTCCATGCCCTGGGGACCCATGATCTGCACCTGGGGCGGCGCGTCGGCGACATCGATCTCGATTTCCTTGTCGTCGAGCTGGCCCTCGCGCAGCTTCTTGCGGAAAACCTGGCGTGCCGTGTTGTCGGCGGCCACCTCGCCGCTGCGGGCCTGGGGCACGAGCACGTCGAGGATGCGGTCCTCGGCCGCGTCTTCGGCGCGCAGGCGCAGCTTCTTCATGTCGGCCTCGCGCGTCTGCTTGACGGCCACCTCGGCCAGGTCGCGGATGATGGCATCCACGTCCTTGCCCACGTAGCCCACTTCGGTGAACTTGGTGGCCTCGACCTTGATGAAGGGGGCATCGGCCAGCCGCGCCAGGCGGCGCGCGATCTCGGTCTTGCCCACGCCTGTGGGGCCGATCATGAGGATGTTCTTGGGCGTGATCTCCTGGCGCAGGCCGTCGGCCACGTTCTGGCGGCGCCAGCGGTTGCGCAGCGCGATGGCCACGGCGCGCTTGGCGCCAGCCTGGCCGACGATGTGGCGGTCCAGTTCGGAGACGATCTCCTGGGGGGTCATGGCAGAGGACATGGTGTGTATTCGATGCATTGCGCCGCCAGCCCCGTTGCCTGGCCGCTGGCGACTGTGAGTTTCAATGCCGTGCGTTTCGATCGCCGGCCTGCAGGGCAAGCCGGCGCCGCGCGGGTGTCAGAGCGTCTCGACCGTGTGGTGCATGTTGGTGTAGATGCACAGCTCGCCGGCGATGGCCAGCGACTTGCGCACGATCTCCTCGGCCGACAGCTCGGTATTGGTCAGCAGCGCCTTGGCCGCCGAGTGCGCATAGGCGCCGCCCGAGCCGATGGACACGATGCCCTGCTCGGGCTCCAGCACGTCGCCGTTGCCGGTGATGATCAGCGAGGCGGATGCGTCGGCCACGGCCAGCATGGCCTCCAGACGGCGCAGCACGCGGTCGGTGCGCCAGTCCTTGGTCAGCTCGATGGCTGCGCGCGTCAGGTGGCCCTGGTGCTTTTCCAGCTTGGCCTCGAAGCGCTCGAACAGCGTGAAGGCGTCTGCCGTGGCGCCGGCAAAGCCGGCAAGCACCTTGCCGTGGTAGAGCTTGCGCACCTTGCGCGCCGTGCCCTTGACGACGATGTTGCCCAATGTGACCTGGCCATCGCCACCGATGGCGACCTGCACGCCTTCGGGGGTCTGCCGGCGCACGCTGATGATGGTGGTGCCGTGATACTGTTCCATAGCGGTGCCAGATGAGGGCGAAGGCGGCCTTCTCAAGGGTCTGCTCAAAGAATGCCCACGCGCTCTTCGCGGCGGGTGCGCCGTCCTGGCGGAAGGGGTGTGGCGCAGCCGCCGCGCGGCAGGATCAGTCGCGCCGTGGAGTGACCTGCGCGTGCTCCTGGATGCCGATCACATTGAAGAACACCGCCACCAGCTGGTGCAGCTGGCCGAACTGCAGCACATGGCCCAGCGACTGCATGTGGGCAGCCCAGTTGAGCACGGAGCCGGCCGCCGCAAAGTCCATGCGCACCAGTTGGGTGCAGTCGATGAACACGGGCTCGCCCAGGCTGGCCCCCTCCTGCACCGGGTCCAGCCAGGTGGAGGCATCGCCTTCAATGGTGCCGGCCAGCGCAAATCGCACGGCGTCCGCCGTGGCAGCAATACCTGCCTGCAGGGGCGCATCCGCGCCCTCGGTTTCGATGGCTTGCGTCAGGCACTGGCAGACCGGGTCCACCCACGAGGGAGGCGAGACCTCATAGGTGACGCAGTAGTCCAGCGCCACCAGCTCGAAATCATCCTGCCGGTTCATCAAACGCAGCACCGCCATGCGCAACCGCCACCACAGCGTATCCACGCTGGAATCGCCCGAGGGAGCCAGCGTGCCCAGCAGCGCCAGCAGCCGGTCCGCATTGAGCAGCACGAACACGCCCTGCGAGCCCGCCCATTGCTGCAGCAGCGCCTCCAGGGGCGTGGCCGCCGCATCGTCGATGCCGGCCACGGCAGCCCAGTCCAGGCTCCAGGGGCTGGAAGCCTTGGCCTGGGAGGCCTTCAGCGCCGTCACGGCACTCGGCGTGATCTGTGCAGGTGCGCTCCAGCGCCAGCCACGCCCGGCCGCTGCGCCCGGCATGGACACCACGGGGGCGGTGCGCTGTTGCGGCATCGCAAACCATTGGGGAGCGGAGCGGCCGAAGCGCGCCGCGAATTCGATGCCCGCCTTGTCGAACTGCAGCGGGCGGTCGGCCGCGCGGTACAGGTCCAGCAAGGCCAGCCAGACCGGCAGCTGCGCGGGAACATCGCGCCGGTCGATCAGCTCCAGCATGCCCTGCTCGGCACCATCCACATCGCCATTGGCAAAGAGGATGGCCGGCTCTTCCAGGTCGGGATCGTGCTCGAACACCACGAAGCAGGGCGGCACCATGTCCATGGGCTGCGGCGGAGAGACCTCGGTGGCCGCGAAGGCCGGCAGGAAATCGGTCGCCCCCTCCAATGGCCGCAGGGGGCGGGCCATGGGCATGGGGTCAATGATGGGAGCCGTCGAGACGGAGGGCACCTGCGGCGCAGGTGCCAGGCTCATGGGCAAGGTGGTGGCAAAGGCCGCCACGTCGCCGGCCGAGGCAATGGCCGGCGGCACCACGTCGCTGAGCATGGGAATCTGCCCAGACGGCGGCGGCTGCTTGCGAAACGAGGCCGGAGCAGGGTTGCCGCCCACAGGCAGCGCCATGGGAATGGTGGTTGCATCGGCCGCCTGCTTGCCCCGCCACCATTGCTGGGACATCTGGGCCTCGATCTCGTCGATCTTCTTGAGCGTGACGGCGCGTTCACCGGAGGATTTGGAACTCAGCAGGCTGCTGAGAAATTGCGAGCCCTGCGCGGCGGGGCCAGGCACACCGACCGGTGCGCTACCCGGCCTGGAGGCCTGTTGCAGCTCGGCCTGGCGCAGGCGGCGCAGCTGGTCGAACTCGCGCTTGCGCACGAAATCGTTGCGGCGCTTGCGCTCGATCATTTCCTTGAGCGCCTGCTTGCTGTACTGGCTTTCCTGCTCCCCGTCCAGGCCGTCGAGGTCGGACCAATTGACCGTAGGGTGGCGCACAAAGCGCACCACCTTGGACAACAACCCCCCCGATTTGCTGCTCTCTTCTTTTGCCATGGCGAGTCAGATTAGCACCAACGGCCTGCTGGCCGTTGCTGCAACTCAATCCCCATACATCTTCTGCTTGAGCTCACGGCGCTGCTGGGCTTCCAGCGACAGCGTGGCCGTGGGGCGGGCCAGCAGGCGGCCCACGCCGATGGGCTCGCCGGTCTCGTCGCAGTAGCCGTAGTCGCCTGCGTCGATGCGTGCAATGGATTGCTCGATCTTCTTGAGCAGCTTGCGTTCGCGGTCGCGCGTGCGCAGTTCCAGTGCATGCTCTTCCTCGATGGTGGCGCGGTCGGCCGGATCGGGAACCACCACGGTGTCCTCGCGCAGGTTTTCTGCCGTCTCACCCGCGTTGGTGTGCATGTCGTGCTTGAGAGTGAGCAGCTTGAGGCGGAAGAACGCCATCTGCTTCTCATTCATGTATTCGTCATCCGACATGGCCAGCACTTCGGCATCCGTCAGTTCTTCCACCGACTTGGTCTTCCAGGCATTGGCCAGCTTGGGGTCTCGTTTCGTCGATCCCGACGAAGGCGTTTGCGTAGTGGTAGGCATAGTGTTGGTTTCGCTAACTTAGTCCGCGCCGAGGGCTTCGGACGGGGCCATGGATGGTACTGTCAATCGGGGCGCCCGGGTCGAATGCCGTGTAGGACAGCCGATCGCCGCAGTTGCGGAACCTGCCGGCTTCCCCGTGCGGCGGGGTGCGGCAATCCAAGCCGTGCGGCGGCCGTGCGTGCAAAGAGCCCTTTTGCGGTCAGCAAGGGACACCAGGTCGGCAACGCCGACCGCAGTGCGGACCGCGGCCTTCTGGCTTGCAGCCGGGGCCGGTGCGGCCACTGACGGCTTCTTGCTGGATTCGGCGCTCACTTGCTGTCTCCTCACGGTATGGGCGACCCCTGCGGGGCAGTCCATTGGGCTTGGGGGCTCTCTTCAGGGGCGCGATTGTATCGATGCTCTACAGGAGCGCAAGCCGTTGCACATACCCCACAGGAATGCAAAGGGGCCGCCCACGCATGCGGGCGGCCCCTGTGTCATTCAGATGTCAGCAAAAAGCCATCCGATTGCCCACAAAGGTTCACAAAAAACTCAGACCAGGCACTGCTCCAGGCCCTGCAGGAAGATGTCCTGGGGCAGGTCGATACCAATGAAGACCATCTTGCTCTGGCGCTTTTCGCCCTCGGCCCACTGCGGTCCCAGGTCGCTGCCCATGAGCTGGTGCACGCCCTGGAAAATGACCTTGCGCTCCGTGCCCTGCATGTTCAGCACGCCCTTGTAGCGCAGCATGCGCGGGCCGTAGATGTTGACGATGGCGCCCAGGAAGTCCTCCAGGCGGGCAGGGTCAAAGGCACGGTCGGCACGGTAGACGAAGCTCTTGACGTCGTCATCGTGGTGATGGTGGTGCGGATGCTTGCAGTGCTCGCCGTGCTCGTGGTCATGGGCGTGGTCGTGCCCGCAGTTCTCGTCGTGCTCATGGCCATGGTCGTGGCCGCAGTGCTCGTCATGCTCATGCTTGTGGCCATGGTCATGTCCGTGGTCGTGGTCGTCTTCCTTGAGGAAGTCGGGATCGATGTCCAACTTGGCATTGAGGTTGAAGCCGCGCAGGTCGAAGACTTCGTTCAGGGGCACTTCGCCGAAATGCACGGCGCGGATGGGCGCGCGCGGGTTCATGTGCTTGAGGCGGTGGATGAGCGCGTTCTTCTCGTCCTCGCTGACCAGGTCGGTCTTGGACAGGAACAGCTGGTCGGCAAAGCCGACCTGGCGGCGCGCCTCCTGGCGGTCGTCCAGCTGCTGGTTGGCGTGCTTGGCATCGACCAGGGTGAGGATGGAGTCGATCAGATAGGTCTCGGCGATCTCGTCGTCCATGAAGAAGGTCTGGGCGACGGGGCCGGGATCGGCCAGGCCCGTGGTCTCGATCACGATGCGGTCGAACTCCACCAGGCCCTTGCGGCGCTTGGCGGCCAGCAGCTGCAGGGTTTCGCGCAGGTCTTCGCGGATGGTGCAGCAGATGCAGCCGTTGCTCATCTGCAGGATCTGCTCCTTGGACTCCGTCCTGAGGATGTCGGTGTCGATGTTCTCTTCGCCGAACTCGTTCTCGATCACGGCGATCTTCATGCCGTGGGACTCGCTGAGCACGCGCTTGAGCAGCGTGGTCTTGCCCGAGCCCAGGAAGCCGGTGAGGATGGTGACGGGAATCAGTGCCATGGGATTGCTTTCAGAAAATTCAGCAAAGGGAAGCGGCAAGGCCCGTCCACCATGGACGGGCCTTGTCGAAAAGACGTTCCGAATAAGTTTAGCGAGCCTGTCAAGTGCCGTTTTGCCAGAGGGCTTGGCCTTTTTTATCGGAGGCTGCCCTTTTCATCGTTATCTCCATTGCCATCGCCACTGTCGCTGCCGTCCCCACTCTGGCGCCGCGCGCGCGGATGGGCGCTCTCGTAGGCCTGGGCCAGATGCTGGAAATCCAGGCGCGTGTAGATCTGCGTGGTCGAGATGCTGGCGTGGCCCAGCAATTCCTGCACGGCGCGCAGGTCGCCGCTGGACTGCAGCATGTGGCTGGCAAACGAATGCCGCAGCACATGGGGATGGACGCCGGCCGACAGGCCGGCCTGCTGGCCGCGCTGGCGCAGCCGCGCCCAGACCGACTGCGCGCCCAGGCGTTCGCCGCGCCGGCCGATGAAAAGTGCGGGTTCGTGATGCGCAGCCTGCGCGGCCGCGCCAGCCAGGCCCGTCTCCCGCAAGGCCAGCCAGCGCTGCAGCGCCTGCAGCGCGGCGGCGCCCACGGGCACGGTGCGCCGCTTGCCGCCCTTGCCCTGCACGTGGGCGTCGGCGGCCTGCAAATCTATCCAGCCACGGCCCTGGCGCTGCGTGTCCTGGCCGGGCGCCACGTCCAGGCCCACCAGCTCGCCCACGCGCAGGCCGCAGCTGTAGAGCAGTTCGGTGATGGCGGCGTCACGTGCCTCGATCCAGGGGTCGGCGTCGGCGTTGCTGAAGGCGGCCAGCTGCACGGCGTCATCCACGCCCAATGCCTTGGGCAGGGGTTTGGGGGCCTTGGGACCGCGCACGCCCTCGACGGGATTGAAGGGCACCAGCGATTGCTGGGCTGCCCAGCGGAAGAAGCTGCGCCAGCCAGACAGGATGAGCGCAATGCCGCGCGGGCTGCGGCCCCGGGAATGCATCTGGGCCACGAAGCGGCGGATGTGGGCGGGCTGCAGCGCCAGCAGCTCCTGGCCGGCGTCGCGGGCCATGGTGCAAAGCCGGGCCATGTCCAGCGCATAGAGTGCGCAGGTGCGGTCGGCCAGGCGCTTTTGCACGCGCACATGCTCCAGATAGGCATGGACGGCGGCAGGGAGCATCGCCAGGTTTTCTGCCGCCAGATCCTCTGCCGGAAGGTCGCCTTCCGGGAGCCCGTCCCTGTCCGATGCTCCCGGCATGGGCTTTCAGCCGGTCAGCCGCGCGCCAGGGTCAGCGGCACGGGCCGCATGCGCGACAGGGCCGCGCTGGCCAGGGCCGAGATGCGCGAGAGGAATTCCGTGCCCATGGTGGCCTCGAAGCGCAGCGGATCGGGAGACCCCAGCACCAGCATGCCGAAGGCATTGGCCGGGTTGATGCTGTCGCCGTCATGCAGCGTGAGCAGGGCCAGGGACTGGGCCGCATCGGGATCGACCAGCCAGCCGCCGGGCTCGAAGCCCATGTTGGGGCCGCAAAACGGCATGGTCAGCGACGCCGCGAAGGACTTGGCGTCCTCGCTGACGCCCATGGTGTAGATGCTGCTGGTCTGGGCGCCGGAGACGTTCCACAGGCGCAGGGCCACCTGGGGCACCTCGAAGACATGCTGCAGGCTGGCCGTGAGCGCGTGGGGCAGCTCGCGCAGGTCCTGGACCTTGGCCAGTGCGCAGCTCCAGGCATGCAGCTTGTCGCCGATGGAGGCGTTCTCGCTGCTGTGGCGCATCATGTCCATGATGCGGTGCTCCAGGCCCTTGATCTTCTCGCGCAGCATCTCGGCCTGGCGTTCCTGCAGGCTGACGGTACGCGGGCTGTGGCTGCTGACCAGCTGCACACGCGCGAGCATCTCGGCGTGGCGCTCGAAGAATTCCGGATGGTTCAGCAGGTAGTCGGCAATCGTCTCTTCGGTGACGGCGATATCGGTAGTGCTGTTCATGGCTGGTCGGGAACCTCGATCTGTCCTTCAAAAACAAACTCTGCGGGGCCGGTCATGCGCACTGCGCCGCCGTCCCACTCGATGGTCAGCCGGCCGCCGCGGGTGTGCACATCGACGCGCGCGTCGAGCAGCCCCCAGCGAATGCCGGCCACCACGGCCGCGCAGGCGCCCGTGCCGCAGGCCAGCGTCTCGCCGGCACCGCGCTCGTAAACACGCAGCCGTATCTGGCCGCGATCGACGATCTGCATGAATCCCGCATTGACGCGCTGGGGAAAGCGCGCATGGCGCTCGATCAGCGGGCCCCAGGTGGCCACGGGGGCGTGGTCCACATCGTCCACCAGTTGCACCGCATGCGGGTTGCCCATGGAAACGGGAGCGATCCAGACCGTGGCCTCGTCGCCCAGCTGCAGGGGCCATTGCTGCGCCGCACCCAGCGGGCGGGGCACAAGGTCTGCACTATTGAAGGGCACCAGGGAGGGTTCCAGCACGGGCTGGCCCATGTCCACGGTGACGCGGCCATCGGCATGCAGCTCGGGGGCGATGAGGCCGGCCAGCGTCTGCACGCGGATGACGGACTTGCCGGTCAGGCCCTTGTCGTGCACATAGCGCGCAAAGCAGCGCGCGCCATTGCCGCACTGCTCGACCTCGCCGCCGTCGGCGTTGTGGATCACATATTCGAAATCGATGCCTTCGGCGGGCGAGGGCCGCACCGTGAGGATCTGGTCGGCGCCCACGCCGAACTGGCGATGGGCGAGGAAGCGGTACTGGGCTGCGCTCAGGCCCAGCGGGCCGGCGGTTTCGTCGAGGACCACGAAATCGTTGCCAGCGCCCTGCATCTTGGTAAAGCGGATCTGCATCCGGTGATTATCCCCTGCACGGCAGCCTCATGGCGCAATCCGGGGCCATGCCCCGCAGCAGTACTTGCGTCTCTTGCGCAACAGCGGCGGGCGGGCCAATCCGCATAATGCCCCCATGACCCGCCCCAGCCAGCTCCTGCACCCCCAGCGCCAGCCCGTAGACACGCTCAAGGCCTCCACCGTCCTGCTGCTGCGCGACCGCGCCGATGGCCAGGGGCTGGAGGTGCTGATGACGCGGCGCTCGCCCAAGGCCAGCTTCGTGCCCAGCGCCTATGTCTTCCCGGGCGGCGGCATCGAGGCCCAGGACGCGGCCGAGGCCGCCCATGCCCGCGCCAGCACCCGCCCGGCCCAGGCCGGCGAGGGGCTGCGCATCACCCAGGCCATCGCCGGGCTGCGCGAGACCTTCGAGGAACTGGGCATTTTGCTGGCCCATGACGCCCAGGGCCGGCCGGTATCTGCCGCCGAGCTGGCCACGCTGGACCGCAAGGCGCCGCTGGTGCCCCAGTGCGAGGCACGCGGCCTGCGCCTGGCCGTGGATGCGCTGTGGTACCTGGCCCACTGGACGGCCGACCGCGACCAGCCCCGGCGCTTCGATGTGCCCTTCTTCGTGGCGCGCATGCCCGAAGGCCAGGAACCCGACGCCGACGGGTCGGAACAGTTCGAGCCCATCTGGGTGCGCCCGCAGGAAGCGCTGGAGCGCCACCGCGCGGGCAGCTTTCCCATGATCTTTCCCACCATCCGCACGCTGGACCGTCTCAGCCGCTTCGCGGGCACCGAAGCCGTGTTCGCCGCCCTGCAAGGAGAGCAGCCGCTGTGGCAGTGCTGCCCGCGCACCGGCTTTCTCAATGGCAAGGAAGCCCGCCACATGGAGGACGAGGCCCCCTTCGGCGAGCTGGAAATGGTCTGCCCGGACGGCCAGATCCTGCACACGCTGGACTGGCAGAGCGAGCGCGCCGTGCCACTGCGCAAGAACCTGCTGCGCCTGACGGCACCCAACCCCGGCGTGATGACCGGCCCCGGCACCAACAGCTATCTGGTGGGCGATGCCGCCACGGGCTACGCCGCCATCGACCCCGGCCCGGCCGACGCCGCCCATGTGCAGCGCCTGTTCGATGCGGCGGGCGGCGACATACGCCACATCCTGTGCACGCATTCCCATGCCGACCACTCGCCGGGCGCCGCGCTGCTGCAGGCGCTGGCGGTGCAGGCCGGCAGGCCCAGGCCCGCCATTGGCGGCCTGCCCTCGGCGCCCACGGCCCGGCCGGCCAGCCGCTTCACCC
The DNA here is from genome assembly GCF_059567865.1 of Delftia sp. BGA-UO-ETr-SB1. Classification (NCBI taxonomy): domain Bacteria; kingdom Pseudomonadati; phylum Pseudomonadota; class Betaproteobacteria; order Burkholderiales; family Comamonadaceae; genus Delftia; species Delftia sp. BGA-UO-ETr-SB1. The sequence goes on from NZ_JCAQOW010000005.1 coordinate 1,024,410, forward strand.
CCGACTACGCACTGACCGACGGCCAGCGCATCGTGCTGCAGGATGCGCAAGGCGGCACCACCCACACCCTGCAGGCCGTGTTCACGCCCGGCCATGCGGCCAACCATGTGTGCTTTGTGCTGGAGGAAGACGCCCTGCTGTTCAGCGGCGACCACATCCTCAATGGCAGCACCACCATCATTGATCCGCCTGACGGCAACATGCGCGACTACATCGATTCGCTGGACAGGCTCGACGCGCTGTGCGCCGCGCACGATGCGCGCTTCATCCTGCCGGCCCATGGCTATGTGCTGGGCTTTGCGCGCCAGGCGATCGCCAAGCTCAAGGCCCACCGGCTGGCGCGCGAGGCCAAGGTGCTGGCCGCCATGCAAAAACAGCCTGACGGCAGCGTGCAGGACTGGGTGCGGCTGGCCTATGACGACGCCCCGCCCCAGCTGTGGCCGATTGCCGAGCGCTCGCTGCTGGCGCATGTGGAGCGCATCCGTGCGCTGTGCGGGCGGCAATGACCGGCAATGACCGACGACGCGCGCGGGGCCTGGTATCTGGTTAAGCTGCGCGCATGTCTGAATCTGAAAGCGTTCGCCTGGCCAAGCGCCTGGCCGAACAGGAACAATGCTCGCGCCGCGAGGCCGAACTGCATATCACCGCCGGCAACGTCCAGGTGGACGGCAAGGTCGTGCAACTGCCCGAGACGCGCGTGCGCCCCGAGCAGCAGGTCACGCTGCGCAGCGGCGCCCAGCCCGAGGCCGTGCCGCCCGTCACCCTGCTGATGAACAAGCCTGCGGGCTATACCCAGGGTCGGCCTTATGGCCGGGTGCGCAGCGCCCACTCCCTGCTGGGCGAAGCCAGCATGGCCCAGGTGGACACGCCCATGCCGCTGCTGGTGCTGGCCCAGCACTTCAAGAACCTGGAATCCTTCCTGCCCCTGCCGCTGCCGGCCAGCGGCCTCATCGTCTACACCCAGGACAAGCGCGTGGCGCGCAAGCTGGGCGAGGAAGGCATGTGGCTGGAGCAGGAATGCATCGTCGGCGTCGAGGGCCAGATCCACGAGGACGGCCTGGAGCTGATGAAGGCCGGCCTGCCGATCGGCAAGCGCCAGCTGCCGCCCTGCCGCGTGAGCTGGCAGAACGAGAACCACCTGCGCTTTGCGCTCAAGGGCATCGCGCCCGACGAGATCGACGCCATGTGCACCGAAGTGGGCCTGCGCGTGGTCAGCCTGCGCCGCCTGCGCATTGGCCGCCTCTCTCTGGCCAAGGTGCCCGAAGGCCAGTGGCGCTACCTGATGCCCTGGGAGCGGTTCTAGGCAGGCATTGCCGGGTGCGCGGCGGGCAGCACATTCGGCAAATGAGAATCATTTCATAGAATGCGGGATTCCCATGCTGCCTTCGGGCCTCCCGCATGCCTGCGCCCGCCTCTTCCTCTTCTTCCCTGCTGAGCACCTTCCAGGACAGCTACCACGAGCTGGTGCGCTTCGTGGCGCGCCGCGCCGGCCCGCAGGCCGCGCGTGACCTGGTGCATGACGCCTGGATACGCTTGGCCGAACGCCAGCGCGGCGAAAGCGATGCGCCCGCCGCGCCGGACAGTCCACCAGGCGCCAGCCGCGCCTATCTCTACGCGGTGATGGAGAACATCGCCATCGACCACCTGCGCCATGGCCAGCGCACGGCCGAGCGCTTTGACACCAGCGCCAGGGAAGGCGAGCCGCCCTCCCCCCTCAGCCCCGATGTGGCCGACACCCATTCCTACCGCCAGGCCCTGGCCGGGGTCGAAGGCGCCCTGGCGCAGCTGCCGGCGCGCTGCCGCGACATCTTCCTGGCCGACCGCATCGAGGGCGCCTCGCATGCCGAGCTGGCCAAGCGCCACGGCGTCTCGGTCAAAACCGTGGAACGCGAAGTCATGCGCGCCATGGACAGCGTGGAAGCCTCGCTGCGCCGCTGGCGCGGAGACACCGCCGCACCCGCACCACGCACGGGCCGCCGCCGCGCCCTGTCCACCCTGCTGGGGATGGCGGGCCTGGGTGTCGGCAGCCCGGCATTGTGGCTGGCCTGGCGCCAGTGGATGCCGCAGTACCAGGTGCGACTGGCCACGGCCACCGGCCGCCTGCTGAACCAGACCCTGCCCGACGGCAGCAGCTTGACGCTGGACGCCGCCAGCCGCGCCGAGGTGGACTTCTACGCCACGCGCCGCCAGGTGCGGCTGCTGGCCGGCAGCGCCTTCTTCGCCGTGGCGCGCGACACGGAACGGCCCTTCATGGTCCAGGCGGCGGACGTACAGGTCACCGTGCTGGGCACGCGCTTCGAGGTGGCGCTGGAGGACGATGCGGTGCTGGTCGCCGTCGATGCGGGCCGCGTGCAGGTGCGCGACGGCAGCGGCGCCCGGCATGCACTGGGCGCAGGCCAGATGCTGCGCCTGGCGCCAGGCCAGACGGCCGCCGTGCAAACCGTTGCGGCTGTGGCCGCCTGGCGCGAGGGCTGGCTGGACTTCCAGAACACGCCGCTGGCCGAGGTCGCCCGCCGCCTGGAGCGCTACAGCCTGCAGCCACTGCGCGTGGAGCCCGACGCCGCCGCCCTGCCCGTGCTGGGGCGCGTGCGCATTGCGGCGGCCCAGGGCTGGCTGCGCATGCTCCCGCGCACCCTGCCGGTCAGCGTGCAGGAAGAGGTGCAGGAAAAGGAGCAGGGCCCGGGAACCGGGCGCACCCTGGTCATCCGCCGCCGCAGTTGATGCGCCGATGCGCCGATGCACCCATGGCCCCGGAATGCACGGCGCATGCGCACCAGGCGTGAGGGAATGTCTGCGCCTGTTCGTATAGGCATGAGGACCCGGGAACGCGACGCATTCGCAGCCCGGGAATCGCCATTGCCCAGATCCGCCACGGGACCTTCCATGTCTTCATTCCCCTCCAAGCCTTCCCGCCTTGCCCGCCACCATGCCGTTGCCGCGGGCATCGCGCTGCTGGCCCTGCAGCTGTCTCCAGCCGCTCTGGCCCAGGCGGCACCGGCCCCGGCCACGGCCGCCAGCACCGACTTCCACATTCCCGCCCAGCCGCTGGACCAGGCGCTGGCCCAACTGGCCCGCCAGGCTGGCCTGCAGCTGCTGGCCGCGCCTGAACTGGTGCAGGGCCGCCGTGCGCCCGCCGTGGAAGGGCGCCTGAGCACCGCCGCCGCCGTGGCCCGGCTGCTGCGCGGCAGCGGGCTGGAAGGCCATGTGAGCCAGGGCACGCTGGTGGTGGAAAAGCCCGCCGGCACCGTGGCCCTGCCCGAAGTCACGGTCTCCGCCGTGGGCGAGACCACGACCACCGAGGGCTCGGGCTCCTACACCACGGGGCTGATGAGCACCTCGACCAAGCTGCCGCTGTCCATCCGCGAGACGCCCCAGTCCCTCACCGTGGTCACGCGCCAGAAGATGGACGACCAGGGCATGCTGTCCATCGACGACGTGGCCAACAGCGCCACCGGCATCACCATCAACCGCTGGAGCGACGACCGGGCGCGCTATTTCTCGCGCGGGTTCGTGATCGGTTCGTTCCTGCAGGACGGCGTGCCCGTCTCGTATGAAACCGACACCTCCACCTACGACACCATGGCCATGTACGACCACGTGGAAGTGGTGCGCGGCCCCACGGGCCTGATGACGGGCGTGGGCGACCCTTCGGGCACGATCAACTTCGTGCGCAAGCGCGCGCCGCGCACCACCCAGCGCTCGGTCACCCTGCGCGGCGGCAGCTGGAACCAGGCTGTGGGCGAGGTCGATGTGGGCGGCGCCCTCAACGAGGACGGCTCGGCGCGCGGGCGTGTGGTGGCCTCGGCCCAGTCGCGCGACCACTTCATTGATGGCTATAGCAGCCGCCGCCAGCTGCTGTACGGCACCGCCGAGTTCGACCTGGGCCGCGACACCACGCTGAGCGTGGGCGGCTCCTATGTGAACGAGGACAACCCCGGCTCGCAATGGATGGGCGTGCCCATGGGCTTCGATGGCTCCTTCCTCGACATTGCGCGATCCAGGCGTTTCTCGCCCTCCTGGAGCAAATGGGACAAGAAGGAGGTCAGCCTGTTCGCCGACCTGGAGCACCGCTTCGACAACGGCTGGAAGGCCAGGCTGGCCGCGCGCGCCCTGCAGGCCAAGTCCGCGCTGGACGGCGCCTACCTGGTCTCGGGCGGCCTGGACGACCAGGGCCGCACGCGCTACGACGTGGCCGGCGGCCTGTACGACTACGACAAGCGCCAGCTCAGCCTCGATGCCTCGGCCCAGGGCCCCGTGCGCCTGTTCGGCCGCGAGCATGACCTGGCCTTCGGCCTCAGCCGACGCACCATCCGCTGGAGCGACCAGGGCTACAGCTACCTGTCGCCCACGGGGGAATGGCTGATCGCCAATGGCGTCGATCCCTATACCTGGAACCCCGACTCGCTGGACCGCTCCGGCCTGCTGGCCGAAGACCTGTGGACGCGCCGCCAGAAGACCACGCTGACCTCGGCCTACGCCACGGGCCGCTTCCTGCTGGCCGAGCCACTGAACCTGATCGCCGGCGCGCGCCTGGACTGGTACGACTTCACCAACGTCCAGCGCCAGGGCAGCTGGAGCCGGGAGCGCGAATTCAGCGAGAAAGCCCATGCTACGCCCTATGCGGCGCTGACCTATGACATCAACAAGACCTACTCGGCCTATGCCAGCTACACCAGCATCTTCCGGCCGCAGGATTTTCTGGATGTCTCGGGCAGCATGCTGGCGCCGGTGGAGGGCCGCAATTTCGAGCTGGGCCTCAAGGGCAGCTACCTGGACGAGCGCGTGAACCTGGCCGTTGCCGTGTTCAACACCACGCAGGACAACCTGCCCCAGGCCATCGCGGACATCAACTCCTGCACGGTGAAGACCAATTGCTACCGCTCGGTGGGCAAGGTCAGGAGCAAGGGGCTGGACGTGGACATCAGCGGCGAGATCCTGCCGCGCCTGAACGCCGGCCTTGGCTATACCTTCACCCAGGCCAAGATCGCCAGCGACAGCACCGAAGGCGCCAAGGGCGCGCCCTATGCCAGCTACACGCCGCGCCACCAGCTCAAGCTGTCGGCCATGTACCACCTGGGCGGCGAGCTGGGCGCATGGCGCGTGGGCGGCGGCCTGCGCTACCAGAGCCGCACCACGTCCGAGTCGCTGACCAGCGCCGAAGGCTATGCAATCCGCCAGTCCGCCTATGCCGTGGCCGATCTGGTCATCGGCTATCGGGTGAACCGGCAGCTGGACCTGCAGATGAACGTCAGCAACCTGTTCGACCGCCGCTACTTCGAGACCCTGGGCACGAACAACGGCGGCAACTATTTCGGCGTGCCGCGCAGGCTGCTGCTGACGGCCAAATACCAGTTCTGAACCGCCCATGAAAATGCCCCGCCGGTGGCGGGGCATGAAAGAAAGTGTGAAGCGCGCCGATAAGCCGGATTCTGTGCACGCGGTTGCCCGCATGTGACCGCCATTAATCTGGGCCGGGCGTCGCCGCCCGGCTCGGTGCTACCTACCCGCACACTCCGGGGGCCCCGTCAACGTGTGCCTACTTGGTATTGCTGCGCGTAGAGATTGCCCGTTTCACCTTGGACGGTTCCCGTCCAAGGTGGCTGTGGGTTCCATGCTTGCGCATGGACCGTATGGCTTGCGCCATCCGGTTCGGCTTTCGCCGACCCACAGAACACCCGGGGGGGAATTGTTCCGTCCAAACTCGTCTCTGTTGCTCTGATCCTCACCTCACGGTGGACAGCCGTTAGCTGCTACGCTGCCCTGTGCAGTCCGGACGTTCCTCCAGTGCCGTGTTTCCACGATTGCACCAGCGGCGGTCTGGCGTGCTTCACGGGCGGCATTATCTCGCGGCTTGGGCCGGGCTGCAGGCAGATGGCGCAACAGCCTCACGGCGGCATGCAGAACTCGCGGCGGAATTGTTCGGGTGAGGTGCCGGCCTCGCGCTGGAACATGGCGATGAAGGCCGAGGGCGTGCTGTAGCCCAGGTCATAGGCGATCTGCTGCACGCTCAGGCCGGCCTCCAGCGCATCGATGGCCAGCAGGTAGCGCATGCGCTGGCGCCATTCGCCCAGGCCCATGCCCAGCTCGCGCTGGCAGTGGCGCGCCAGGGTGCGCTCGGTCATGTGCACGCTGGCGGCCCATTGGGCCAGGCTGCGGTGGTCCTCGGGCGCAGCGCGCATGCGGGTCAGCACTTCGACCAGGGCCGGGTGTTCGGCGGCCGGCAGATAGCCGGGCTCCACGGGAACGGCCCGCAACTGGTCGTAGAGCACACGGGCCAGGCGCAGGTCGGCATCCGTGGCGGGAATGTGCACGTCGCGCACGGCAAAGTCGGCCAGGATGGCCTTGACGATGGCACCGATGCGCATGGAGCACGGTTGCGCCGGCAGCTCCCTGCACAGCGCAGGCGCCAGGTAGACCGAGCGGTAGACCACGGCGTGCGCCACATGGCAGCTGTGCACCACGCCGGGCGGCACCCAGACGCCGTACTGCGGCGGCGAGACCCAGTGCTGGCCTGCCGTGTCCATGCACATGCTGCCGTGGGGCGTGTAGTTCAGGTGTCCCCAGCTGTGGCTGTGCGGCGGCACCTCGGTGTCGGCGCCGAATTCGTCGTAGCGGAAGTAGTACTCGCCCGGCACATCCTCGACGTTCTGGATGTGCATGGGCTTGCTGGGACGGGGCATGGCGGATGGTCCGGGTTGCGCTATCGATTGTCCGAAACCAGGGATGCACTCCAAGTCGGACAGAACGATCATAGGACCAGTCTTAGGAGTCTTCCAATGGGGTCTTACCTTTTCCCTTTGATCGCCGTGCTCATCTGGTCGGTCAATACCGTGGTCAGCAAGATGGCGGCCGACAGCATCGGCGCGGCCGAGATCGGTTTCTACCGCTGGCTGGTGGCGGCCGTGCTGTTCACGCCTTTCCTTTTGCCGTCCATCTGGCGCCAGCGCGCCGACATCCGGCCGCTGCTGCCGCGCCTCATCGTGCTGGGGATGCTGGGCATGGTGATCTACCAGAGCCTGGCCTATTACGCGGCCCATATGACATCGGCCACGCACATGGGCCTGATCGGCTCGCTCACGCCCATGATGGTGCTGGGCCTGTCCACCGCCATGCTGGGCCAGGCGCTGAGCCGGGGCGCCGTGCTGGGCTGCGTGCTGGCGATTGCGGGCGTGGCCCTGGTGGTGTCTTCGGGGCAGCCTGCCACTTTGCTCACCCAGGGCCTCAATAGCGGCGATGCGCTGATGTTCGTGGCCATGCTGGCCTATGCGGTCTACAACATCCTGCTCAAGCGCTGGCCCATGCCGCGCCTGGCCACGGTGCAACTGCTGTACCTGCAGATCCTGGTGGCCGTGATCGCGCAGCTGCCGCTGTTCCTGATGGCGCCGCGCACGGGGCTGAACGCGACCAACCTGCCGCTGGTGGGCTTTGCGGGCATCATGGCCTCCATCGCCGCGCCGCTGCTGTGGATGATGTCGGTGGCGCGCATCGGCCCGGGCCGCTCCAGCATGTTCTTCAACCTGGTACCCATCTTCACGGCCGTGATCGCCTTCATGGCATTGGGTGAGCCCCTGGCGGCCTACCACGCCGTGGGCGGCGTGCTGACCATTGGCGGCCTGCTGCTGGCCGAGCTGTGGAAGCAGCCTTTGCGCGCACCGCGTGCCGCCGCCACCGCCTGAAAAATCAGGGTTTTCCCGAGCGCAAATGGTGCACGCATGCTGCATGCCGGTGCGGCGCCCGCACCAGCTCTGCCCATAAGAATTTGCATTCAGGCCTGCTCATAATTTCTTGTTGGACAGCCCTGTCCCGCCTTTCGATACTGCCGCCACAGGAACAGCTCCAGACGCCCGGCCGGTCTCACTGCAGACCCGCCAGCGCCTGAAGCCCCTAAGACACACGGGCCCCGCCCCGGTCCGTGTGCCCGCTGCACCGTCGAAGACAGGAGACACCCCATGAGCAGTCCGGCATCCGCCGCACATTCCCCCGCCCACGGCGCCGGCCAGGCATCGCCGCCCGACATGGACGCCACCTACCGCAAGATCGCCTGGCGCCTGATTCCCTTTCTGGTGCTGCTCTTCATCCTGGCGTGGATAGACCGCGTCAACGTCGGTTTCGCCAAGCTGCAGATGCTGGACGACCTGCAGTTCAGCGAGGCCATATACGGCCTGGGCGCAGGCATCTTCTTCATCGGCTACTTCCTGTTCGAAGTGCCCAGCAACCTGCTGCTGGAGAAGATCGGCGCACGCAAGACGCTGGCGCGCATCACCATCCTGTGGGGCGCGGCCTCCATGGCCATGGCCTATGTGACCACGCCCACCATGTTCTACGTGCTGCGCTTCATCTTGGGCGTGGTGGAGGCCGGCTTCTTCCCCGGCGTGGTGCTGTACCTGACCTACTGGTTCCCGGCCCGCCACCGGGCGCGCGTCAACGGCCTGTTCATGACCTCGTTCGCCATTGCGGGCGCCGTGGGCGGCCCCATTGCGGGCGCCATCATGAATGGCATGCAGGGCGTGGGCCATCTGTCCAACTGGCAGTGGCTGTTCATCCTGGAAGGCATTCCTTCGGTGATCGCCGGCTTCTTCGTGCTGCTGTACCTGCCCGAGAAGCCCGCCAACGCCAGGTGGCTGAGCCCGGCCGAGCAGCGCGCCGTGACCGCCGCCGTGGAGGCAGAGAACCAGGGCGGCCACAAGCATGTGTCCTTCCTGGACGCCTGCCGCAACTACCGCGTGTGGCTGTGCGCTGCCGTGTACTTCTGCATCGTCAGCGGCAACGCCACCATTGCCTTCTGGTCGCCGTCCATCATCAAGGAGATCGGCATCCAGAACACGCTGCAGATCGGCCTGATCTCGGCCATTCCCTTCCTGGCCGGCACCCTGGCCATGGTCTGGAACGGCATGCATTCGGACAAGACCGGCGAGCGCCGCATGCACTGCGCCCTGTCCGCGCTGATCGCGGCGGCGGGCCTGATCCTGACGGGCCTGTTCCTGCACAACGCCGTGCTCGCCCTGTGCGCGCTGACGCTGGCCTCCATCGGCATCCTCGCGGCCTTTCCCGTGTTCTGGTCGATTCCTGCCGCCTTCCTGGCCGGCACGGCGGCGGCCGGCGGCATTGCGCTGATCAACTCCATCGGCAACCTGGCCGGCTTCGTGGCGCCCTACATGATCGGCGCGCTCAAGACCAGCACGGGGTCGCTGTCCTCGGGCCTGTACTTCGTGGCCGCGCTGGAATTCATGGCCGCCTTCCTGGTCGTGCTCTTCGTCAAGAAGCAGTGATGCCTGCGCGCCGCACCGCGCGCGCCACTGCCCCCTCCTCTTTCCCACCGGGGCCTGCGGCCCCGCCTTTTCCCTGGATCGCCTGCCATGCAACTGCAGTTCACCACCCCCGAGGGCCAGACCTTCGCCCCTGAATTCGACACCCTGATCGTCGCCGGCTGGGCCGGCCGCGACCGCGAGGCCATCGAGCACCACATCGAGGAGCTCGCCGCCATCGGCATCCCGCGCCCCAGCGCCGTGCCGCTGTACTACCGCATCTCCAGCAACCAGCTGAGCCAGCGCAGCGCGCTGCAGGTGCTGGGCCCGGACTCCTCGGGCGAGGTCGAGGTCTTCGTGTTCACGCACGAAGGCGAGATGTTCGTGAGCCTGGCCTCCGACCACACGGACCGCAAGCTCGAGGCCTACAGCGTGGCCTTTTCCAAGCAGGCCTGCGTCAAGCCCGTGGCCACCCAGGCCTGGCGCTTTGCCGACGTGGCCGGCCACTGGGATGAGCTGGTCGTGCGCTCGTGGATCGTGGAAGACGGCCGCGAGGTGCTCTACCAGGAAGGCACGCTGGCCAGCCTGCGCACACCCCAGGACCTGATCGCAGGCTTCACGGGCGGCAAGGATCTGCTGCCCGCAGGCTGCGGCATGACCTGCGGCACGGTGGGCGCCATCGGTGGCATCCGCCCCTCGACGCAGTTCTCCATGGAGCTGTACGATCCCCGCAGCCAGCGTTCCATCCGCCACAGCTACCGCAGCGAACTGCTGGACGTCGTGGCCTGAGCCCCGACTCCGATCCGCCCACGCCCGCCTTCACCCACAGGACTTCCCACATGACCCAAGCCCTCCCCCTGCCCAGCCTGGAACTGGCATCACAGCGCCTGCATGGCGGCGAAACCACCTCGGTGCAGCTGACCGAGCAGGCCCTGGCCCGCACCATGTCGGGGGAAGGCCCCAAGGTGTTTACGCGCGTGTTCCAGGGCGCGGCCCTGGCCGAGGCCCGCGCCAGCGACGTGCTGCGTGCGGCCGGCCTGGCGCGCTCGCCCATCGAGGGCCTGCCGGTCTCGGTCAAGGACCTGTTCGACATCGCCGGCTTTCCCACGCTGGGCGGCTCGCGCCTGCTGGCCGACGCACCGCCCGCGCAGCGCACGGCCGAAGTGGTGCAGCGCCTGCGCCAGGCCGGCGCCGTCATCGTGGGCACGACCAACATGACCGAATTCGCCTACTCGGGACTGGGCATCAACCCGCACTACGGCACGCCGCGCAATCCCTGGCAGCGTGACGAGGGCGGCGGCCGCATCCCGGGCGGCTCGTCCTCGGGCGCGGCCATCTCGGTCACCGACGGCATGGCCATGGCGGCCATCGGCTCGGACACGGGCGGCTCGGTGCGCATTCCTTCGGCGCTGTGCGGGCTCACGGGCTTCAAGCCCACGGCGCGCCGCGTGAGCATGGAGGGCGTGCTGCCGCTGTCGGCCAACCTGGACTCCATCGGCCCGCTGGCCCCCAGCGTGCGCTGCTGCGCCACGCTGGACGCCATCCTCAGCGGCGAACCGCTGGGCGAGCTGCATGCCGCCCCTCTGCAGGGCCTGCGCCTGCTGGCACCCACCAACGTGGTGCTGGACGGCATGGACGCCACCGTGGCCGCCGCCTGGGAGCGCGCCCTGTCCCTGCTGTCGCAGGCGGGCGCCCACATCACCCATGCCGTGGTCGCGCCCTTCGGCGAGCTGGCCGACATCAATTCCAAGGGCGGCTTCACGGCCGCCGAGGCCTGGGCCTGGCACCGCCACCACATCGCCACGCGCCTGTCCGAGTACGACCCTCGCGTGGGCACGCGCATCCTGCGCGGCAAGGACATCAGCGCGGCCGACTACATCGACCTGCTGGCACGCCGCAGGCAGTGGATTGCCGCCGTGAGCGCCCAGATGGCCGACCATGACCTGATCGTCATGCCCACCGTGCCCGTGGTCGCCCCCAAGATCGCCGACCTCACGCAGAGCGACGAGGCCTACTTCGGCGCCAACGGCCTGATCCTGCGCAACCCCACGCTGATCAACTTCCTCGACGGCTGCGCCATCTCCCTGCCCTGCCACCGCGCAGGCGAGGCGCCCGTGGGCCTGAGCCTGGCCGGCCTCGGCGGGCAGGACCGGCGACTGCTGTCCGTGGCCCTGGCCGTGGAACAGCTGCTGGCTTCGGCGCAGGGCTGATCGACCAGGCGGACTCGGGCCTAGCCGCCCAGGCCGCTGCCCGGCAGCCGCGCCACGGCCTGGCCGTGGTTCAGCGCAAAGGCGGCGGCGGTCTCCTCGGCCGCGCGCGCCACCACTTCGGTCAGCGGGTTCTGGTGGTCATTGCGAAAGCAGGCCACCAGCGGCAGCGAGGGGAACTCACGGTCCACGCGCAGCAGGCGCAGGCGCTGCTCGGCCAGCTCGCGCTGGATGATGGCCGGCGGCACGGCGGCCACGCCCAGGCCGTCGCAGACCACGCGGATCATGGTCGCCACCGAGGCGATGCAGTTCAGGTGCACCGAGGCGCTGCTTTCGGTGGAGAACAGCTGCTCGATCACCGCATACGGCTCGGAGCCGCGCGCAAAGCACATGATGGGAAAGGCCGCCAGCTCGGCCAGGCTCAGGGTCTCGTCGCCAATGCCCAGCTTGGGGCTGCCCACCCAGGCCATGGGAAATTCGCCCAGCGACAGATGGCCCACGCCGGCCGCCGTCACGGGCTTGGCCTGCAGCGACAGGTCCAGCTGCCCCTTCACCAATTGATCGGACATGTGCAGCGTGGTGTCGCAGGCGATCTCCACCTGCAGGCGCGGATAGCGCTGCTGCAGCAGCGCCAGGAAATCGGGAAACCAGCTGTGCACGATGGACTCGATGGCGCCGATGCGGATCACGCCGGCATAGGCCTGTTTGTCCAGCATGTCCTCGCGCATCTCGCGCATGAGGCGCAGCATGCGCTCGGCATGGACCAGGGCCTTGGCGCCGTCGGCCGTCAGCGTGACCTCGCGCACGCCACGGTCGAACAGGCGCACGCCGAACTCCTGCTCCAGCGTGGCGATGCGGCTGGAGACGGCGGCCTGCGTGGTGTACAGCCGCTCGGCCGTCATGCGGAAATTGCGCAGCTCGGCCAGCAAGACAAAGGTTTCCAGGAACCGTAGATTCATGCGGCGATGTTAGCCGTCCAGGCCATATCGATATAGCCCATGCTTCATGCGGCGATGTTAGCCGTCCAGGCCATATCGATATAGCCCATGCATAGAACAGCTGCGTGCACAATGAATGCCTGGTTTTCGCGCAGTGTCTGCGCGCCACCCCCGACTGTCCAACCACCACCCCAAAATCGCGGAGGTCCGATGAGAGCTGACAACATCCTGCAAACGATTGGCAACACGCCCCATGTGCGCATCAACCGCCTGTTCGGCGCCGGTGCCAATGTGTGGATCAAGTCCGAGCGTGGCAACCCCGGCGGCTCCATCAAGGACCGCATCGCCCTTGCCATGGTCGAGGACGCCGAGAAGTCCGGCGCCCTGCAGCCCGGCGGCACCATCATCGAGCCCACCAGCGGCAACACCGGCGTGGGCCTGGCCCTGGTGGCCGCCGTCAAGGGCTACAAGCTGGTGCTGGTCATGCCCGAGAGCATGAGCATCGAGCGCCGCCGCCTGATGCTGGCCTACGGCGCCAGCTTCGACCTCACGCCCAAGGAAAAGGGCATGAAGGGCGCCATCGCCCGCGCCCAGGAACTGGCCAGCCAGACGCCCGGCGCCTGGATTCCCCAGCAGTTCGAGAACCCCGCCAACATCGATGTGCATGTGCGCACCACGGCCCAGGAAATCCTGGCCGACTTCCCCGAAGGCCTGGATGTGCTGATCACCGGCGTGGGCACGGGCGGCCACCTGACCGGCGTGGCCAAGGTGCTCAAGGCCAGGTTCCCCCAGCTCAAGGTCTTTGCCGTGGAGCCTGCCGCCTCGCCCGTGATCTCGGGCGGTCAGCCCTCGCCCCACCCCATCCAGGGCATTGGCGCAGGCTTCGTGCCCAAGAACCTGGACACCAGCCTGCTGGACGGCGTGATCCAGGTCGAGGCCGAACCCGCGCGCGAGTACGCACGCCGCTCGGCCCGCGAGGAAGGCATCCTGGTAGGCATCTCCTCGGGCGCCACCCTGGCCGCCATCGCGCAAAAGCTGCCCGAGCTGCCCGCAGGCGCCAAGGTGCTGGGCTTCAACTACGACACGGGCGAGCGCTACCTGTCGGTGGAAGGCTTTCTGCCTGCCTGACCGGCGGCAAGCCCCGTCCGCTGCAGTGCACTGCACTGCGGCATGAAACACAAGGCCTCGCAAGAGGCCTTTTTTGTTGCCGCCAGCGGCATGCTGCATTCCCCATTCGCGCACAACGAAGCGGCCCCGGACGCGGACAATCTTCCCCACGGCGCCGTGTTCCCCCTGCACTGAAATCCGGGCGCGAACCCACGCGTATGACAGTTGTGTGGAGATCTCTTACAAAACATGTTGCGCCCAAAGGTCATGCTGAACGCGCATCGGGCAAACCCGACTCTGGCCTACGATGGTCTGACCAAGGAGTAAAAAAATCTTGTTCGGTTTCTTTGAAAAACGCGTTCCGCCCTATCCCAGCGTCGAGCCCACGGTCCCTCCCAAGGGCTTTTTTGCCTTCATCTGGGCCTGCACGCAAGGCATGCGCGGCTGGATCGCGCTGCTGACCTGCACCTCGGCGCTGCTGGCCGTCTACGAGGCGGCGCTGTTCGCCCTCATGGGCCATGTGGTGGACTGGTTGTCCACGGTGTCGCCGGCCGGTTTCTGGGCAGAGCAGCGCGGCACGGTGTGGGGCATTGCCGCCGTCCTGCTGTCCAGCGTGCTGCTGCTGGCCTTTCACACGGCGGTGATGCACCAGGTGCTGGCCATCAACTTCCCGATGCGGCTGCGCTGGGTGTTCCACCGGCTGATGCTGGGCCAGAGCATGTCGTTCTATGCCGACGAGTTCGCGGGCCGCATCACCACCAAGATCATGCAGACCGCGCTGTCGGTGCGCGAAGTGGTGTTCATGGTGGTCGATGTGCTGGTGGGCGTGAGCGTCTACATGATCGGCATCCTGATCCTGGCGGCCAGCTTCGAGTGGCGGCTGATGATTCCGTTTGCGCTGTGGCTGGCCGCCTACATCGGCGCCTGCTGCTACTTCGTTCCACGCCTGGGCAAGATCGGCAAGGAGCAGGCCGATGCACGCTCCATGATGACGGGCCGCGTGACCGATGCCTACACCAACATCGCCACCGTCAAGCTGTTCGCCCACACGCGCCGCGAGGCCGAATACGCGCGCAACGCCATGGAGGCCTTCAAGTCCACGGGCTATGCGCAGATGCGGCTGGTCAGCCAGTTCGAGATCGTCAACCATCTGATGATCACGATGCTGCTGGTGGGCTCGGCGGGCACGGCGCTGTACCTGTGGTCGGCCGGACAGGCCAGCGCAGGCGTGGTGGCGGCCATCATCGCCATGGCGCTGCGCCTGATGGGCTATTCGCACTGGGTGATGTGGCAGATGACGGGCCTGTTCGAGAACGTGGGCACCATCCAGGACGGCATCCTCACGCTGACCAAGCCGCGCACCATCGTGGACGCGCCCGACGCCAGGCCGCTGCAGGTCACGCACGGCGCCATCGCCTTCGAGGACCTGAGCTTTGCCTACAAGGACGGCGGCAAGCAGGTGATCGACCACCTGAACCTGCACATCCGCGCCGGCGAGCGCATCGGCCTGATCGGCCGCTCGGGCGCGGGCAAGTCCACGCTGGTGAACCTGCTGCTGCGCTTCCATGAAGCCCAGGGCGGGCGCATCACCATCGATGGCCAGGACATCCGCACCGTCACGCAGGACAGCCTGCGCGGCGCGGTGGGCATGGTCACGCAGGACACCTCGCTGCTGCACCGCTCCATGCGCGACAACATCCTCTACGGCCGCCCCGACGCGACCGAGCAGGAGATGCTGGCCGCCGCGCAGAAAGCCGAGGCCTCGGACTTCATCGCCACGCTGACCGACCTCAAGGGCCGTGGCGGCTACGACGCCCAGGTGGGCGAGCGCGGCGTCAAGCTATCGGGCGGCCAGCGCCAGCGCGTGGCGATTGCGCGCGTCATGCTCAAGGACGCGCCCATCCTGCTGCTGGACGAGGCCACCAGCGCGCTGGACAGCGAGGTCGAGGCGGCCATCCAGCAAAGCCTGGACAGCCTCATGCACGGCAAGACCGTGATCGCCATCGCCCACCGCCTGTCGACCATCGCGGCCATGGACCGGCTCATCGTCATGGACCAGGGCCACATCGTCGAGCAGGGCACGCACCAGCAACTGCTGGAGCTGGGCGGCATCTACGCCAAGCTGTGGTCGCACCAGAGCGGCGGCTTCCTCGCAGAGCAGGGCTCGGAAGCTGCCAACGCCAACGGCTAGACGCTCGCCAGATCCCGGTCCAGCTGCGTATGCAAGGTGTAGCGGCTGGCCGGGTGCAAGGTCACGCTGAGGTCCATCAACTCCCCATCGGTATCCAGGTAGCGGCGCACGATCTTCAGCGCCGCTGACCCGGCCGGGGCCTGCAATTCCTCCGACAGCGCCTCGGGAATGAGCGCTCCCACCACGGCCTGCCGCACCCGCGCGATGCGCAGGCCGTACTGCTGCTCCAGCAGGCTGCTGACCAGCAACTCGGGCGCGGCGCGCACGCGCTGGGCCAGTTCCTGCGTGTCAAAGCGCTGCGCATCCACATAGACCACGGTCCAGGCAATGGGCAGGTGCGGCGCGGCGCCGTCGCGGCGCAGGCTGCAGATGGCCAGCCAGCGGCTGCCGGCAGGGCAGTCCAGTTCGGCGGCCAGGTCCTGGTCCAGCACCACCTCTTCGATGCGCCGCACCTCGCGCACATGGGTGGCGCCGAACTGCACCAGGTCCTCCAGCGAGGTCAGCGCCTGGCGGTAGTGCGCATGGGGCTGCGCCGCCTCCACGCGCGTGCCCACCTTCTTGCGCCGCGATACCAGCCCCGACTGCTGCAGCTCGGCAATCGCCGCGCGCACGGTGTGGCGGCTCACGCCATAGCGGTCGCACAGCTCCAGCTCGGTGGGCAGCAGGGCGCCCACGGCGTATTCGCCCGAGGCAATGCGCTCGGACAGGTCGCGCGCCACCTGGGCATAGCGTGTCTCAGCCATGGGCGCAGGCCCTCACCCCAGGCAAACCCGGATGTTCGTAATGTACGTACATAAATAAAAATATCGATATGTCCGAACTTAATCGCAATTGCGCACCATGACCCTTCCGTCCTTCACCTCCAGCACCGCCATCGATTCGCTGCTGTTCCGCGACGCATTCGGCACCCCCGCCATGCGCGCCATCTTCGCCGACAGCGCGCTGGTGTCGCGCTACATCGAGGTCGAGGTCGCGCTGGCGCGCGCCCAGGGCCGCTGCGGCGTGATTCCGGCCGAGGCCGCACACGAGATCGCGCAGCGCTGCAGCCTCGACGCGCTGGACTTCGAGCTGCTGCGCAAGGAAACCGACATTGTCGGCTACCCCATCCTGCCGCTGGTGCACCAGTTGGTGAAACAGTGCGGCGACGCAGGCCGCTACATCCACTGGGGCGCCACCACCCAGGACATCATGGACACGGCCACCGTGCTGCAGGTGCGCGATGCGCTGGACCTGGTCGATGCCGACATCGCCGCGCTGCGCACCATCCTGGCCGACCTGGCAGAACGCCACCGCGACACGCCCATGGCCGGCCGCACGCACCTGCAGCACGCCCTGCCCATCACCTTCGGCTACAAGGCCGCCATCTGGCTGGCCATGTTCGACCGCCATGCCCAGCGCCTGCAGGAACTGCGCCCGCGCGTGCTGGTGGGCCAGTTCGCGGGGGCGGCAGGCACGCTGGCCTCGCTGAGCGGGCGGGGCCTGGAAGTGCAGCAATTGCTGATGGAAGAACTGGGCCTGGGCGTGCCCGCCACCACCTGGCATGTGGCGCGCGACGGCCTGGCCGAGGCCGTGAATTTCCTGGCCCTGGTCACCGGCTCGCTGGGCAAGATCGCCTACGACGTGATGCTGCTGTCCTCCACAGAGTTCGGCGAGGTGTTCGAGCCCTTCGTCACGGGGCGCGGCGCCAGCAGCACGATGCCGCAAAAGCGCAACGCCATCTCCAGCGAGCTGATGCTGGCCGCCTCCAAGGCCGTGCGCCAGCATGCGGGCCTGATGCTGGACGCCATGGTCCAGGACCTGGAGCGCGCCACCGGCCCCTGGCACGCCGAATGGGTGGCCCTGCCCGAGAGCTTCGTGCTCTCGGCTGGCGCCCTGCACCAGGCGCGCTTCATGCTGGGCGGCCTCATCGTCGATCCCGAACGCATGGCCCGCAACCTGGACATGACCGACGGCCTGATCGTGGCCGAGGCCGTGATGATGGGCCTGGCCCCGCACACGGGCCGCCAGCAGGCGCACGACATCGTCTATGCCGCCTGCCGCAGCGTCAACGCCGAGGGCGGCACGCTGGCCGATGCGCTGGCCCGCCTGCCCGAAGTCACGGCCCATTTCGACAGCGCGGCGCTGCAGCGCCTCACCGACCCGCGCAACTACCTGGGCGAGGCCCCGCAGATGGTGGACCGCGCCCTTGCGCTGTCGCGCGCCCATACAGCCAGCGGCCGCTGACACCCCGGCCCAGGACAGAACACAGCACTACAGGAGACAACACCATGCCTTTCCATCTTCCCCGCCTGCCACGCCTGGCCCTTGCCCTGGCCGCCACCACCTTCGCCCTGGCCGCGCACGCCCAGGGCGGCTACCCCGCCAAGCCGCTGACCTGGATCGTGCCCTTCGCGGCCGGCGGCCCCACGGACGCCATGGCGCGTGACATCGCCCAGCGCACCAGCACCCAGCTGGGCCAGCAGATCATCATCGAGAACGTTCCGGGCGCGGGCGGCACCATCGGCGCGGCCAAGGCGGCGCGCTCGGCGCCCGACGGCTACAGCTTCCTGGTCGGCCACATGGGCTACATGGGCGCGGCGCCGTCGCTGTACAAGAAGCTGGCCTATGACCCGGTCAAGGACTTCGAGGCGGTGTTCCGCTTCCCCGACACGCCGCTGGTGCTGCTGGTGGGCAAGAACTCCCCGTACAAGACGGCCGAGGAGCTGGTGGCCTTCGGCAAGCAGAACCCGGGCCGGCTGAACTTCGGCAACGCGGGCGTGGGATCGACCTCGCACCTGGTGGCGGCGCTGTTCGCCAGCCGCGCGCAGATGGAGATCACCCAGGTGGCCTACAAGGGCGCGGCGCCGGCCATGACCGATGTGATCTCCGGCCAGGTCGATGCCATGTTCGACCAGACCAACACCGCCCTGCCCCAGCTGGCGGGCGAGCGCATCCGCGCCATCGCGCTCACCTCGGACAAGCCCATGCCCCAGTTCCCGGGCGCGGCAGCGCTGGGCCAGAAGCTGCTGCCCGGCTTCGAGACCGCCACCTGGTACGGCATCTACGCGCCCAAGGGCACGCCGCGCGACGTGGTGCAAAAGGTCTACCAGGCCTATACCAAGGCCCTGGCCGACAAGGCCTGGACCGACAGGATGGCCGCCCAGGGCATACGCCTGCTGCCCGCAGATCAATACGCCCCCGAAGCCCTGGCCCGCCACACGGCCGCCGAGGTGGAGCGCTGGCGCAAGGTGGCGGCCGACGCGAAGATCTCGCTGGACTGAGCCCATGGACCAGACACGCACCCAGGCCCAGGCACCGACCCAAGCTCATACCCGCATCGAGCACGATGCCTTCGGGCCCGTCCACATCCCTGCCGACCGTCTCTGGGGCGCGCAGACCCAGCGCGCGCTGGAGCTGTTCACCATTGGCGAGGAGCGCTTTCCGCAGGGCCTGTACCGCGCCTTCGGGCTGCAGAAGCTGGCGGCAGCGCGTGCCAACCGGCGCCTGGGCGTGCTGGACGACGAGCGCGGCGCGGCCATCGAGGCCGCGGCCGCCGAACTGCGCGACGGCCTGCTGGACGCGCATTTCCCGCTGACCATCTGGCAGACGGGCTCGGGCACGCAGACCAACATGAATGCCAACGAGGTCATCGCCAACCGCGCCAACCAGATGCTGGGCCAGCCCCCGGGCACGCGCAGCCCGGTCCACCCCAACGACCATGCCAATGCCTCGCAGTCGTCCAACGACAGCTTTCCCACGGTGATGCACCTGGCCACGGCGCTGGAGCTGCGCGACCACCTGCTGCCCGCCCTGGAGCGGCTGCAGCAGCGCCTGCAGGAACGCGCCCTGGCCTTTGCCGGCGTGCTCAAGGTGGCGCGCACGCACCTGATGGACGCCGTGCCCATGACGCTGGGCCAGAGCTTCGAGACCTTTGCCCACCAGGTGGGCCACGGCATGGACCGGCTGCGGGACACGCAACCTCGTCTGTGGAGCCTGGCCCAGGGCGGCACGGCGGCCGGCACGGGGCTCAACGCGCCGGCCGGATTCGACCGGGTCTTCTGCGAGGAGATACAGGCGCTCACGGGCCTGGCGGTCACGCCCAACCCCTGCAAGTTCGAAGGCATGGCCGCGCACGATGCGCTCATCGAGGTCTCGGGCGCGCTCAACGTGGTGGCCGGTTCGCTGGCCAAGATGGCCAATGACATCCGCCTGCTGGGCTCAGGCCCGCGCTGCGGCCTGGGGGAGCTGGTGTTTCCCGACGATGGGCTGAGCTCCTCCATCATGCCGGGCAAGCGCAACCCGACCGTGGCCGAGGTCGTGGTCCAGGCCGCCTACCAGGCCATGGGCCACCACCTAACCGTCACGCTGGCGGGCTCGGCCGGGCACTTCGAGCTCAACGTGGCCAAGCCCGTGCTGATCCACCACCTGCTGCGCGCCATGCGCGCGCTGGGCGACGCCAGCCGCGTGTTTGCCGAGAAGCTGGTGGCCGGCCTGCAGGCACACACCGAGCGGCTGGAGCAGCAGGTCAGCCACTCGCTGCTGCAGGTCACCGCGCTCAACCCGGTGCTGGGCTATGACGCCGTGGCACGCATCACGCGCGAGGCCATGGCGCGCGGCATTGCGCCGCGCGAGGCGGCCGTGGAGCTGGGGCTGGTCACGGCGGCCGAGTACGACCGGCTGGTGGACCTGCGGGCCATGGCGGGGCTGCCGCCCGCGTAGCGGCCTCAATCCTCCAGGCCTATGTTCTGCACGATCTTCTTCTCGTCCTCGAACGCCTTCTTGGCGAACGCCGTGTACTCCTGGCTGCCGCGGAACTGCGTGCGCACGCCGTAGTTGCCGACGACCTGGCGGAAGGCCGGGTCGTCCATGGCGGCCTTGATGGCGGCTTCGAGCTTGCGCACGATCTCGGGCGGCAGGCCGCGCGGCCCGGCAATGCCTAGGGGCGAGGGCACATCGAAGGCATAACCGGCTTCGCGGAACGTGGGCACGTTGGCAAAGGCCTCGGGCCGCACCTCGGAGGCCGAGGCCAGGGCGCGCAGCTTGCCCGAGCTCAGGTACGGCAGCACCGTGTTGGCGTACACGCCGGACTTGATGTGGCCGGCCATCAGCGAGTTCAGCGCCTCGGCATCGCCCTTGAAGGGCGCATGCGTGAAGCGTGCGCCCGTGGCCTGCTCCAGCAGCGCCATCACCACGTGGTTGGCCGTGAACTTGCCCGGTGTGCCGTAATCCACGGCGCCCGGATTCTTCTTGGCGAACTCGACCAGATCCTGCACCGTCTTGAACGGCGAGTCCTGGGGCACGGCCAGCACGAAGTCATAGGTCATGTAGGTGGCGATGTAGCTGAGATCGCGCACCGGGTCGTACTGCACCTTCTGGATGTGGGGCTGGCGGAAGATGCTCACGGGCGCCAGCGTCAGGCGGTAGCCATCGGGCTTGGCCGTGCGCATCTCCATCACGCCCATGGACGCGCCTGCGCCGGGCTTGTTCTCGATCACCACGGTCTGCCCCAGCTGCTTGCCCATGCCCTGGGCCAGCGCACGCGCCACCACGTCGGTCACGCCGCCCGCGCCGTAGGGCACGACCAGGCTGATGGGGCGGCTGGGATAGCTGTCCTGCGCCCATGCTGCGCCCGTCATCAGGACCGATGCGCACATCCATGCGCCAAACACTCGTCTTTGCATTTCCATCTTCCTCAGAGGCTCACGACCATCGAACTTGCTGCTGTTCAATTTAGATGGATGCATGCCAACCATGGATTCGGGCAAGCCCGTAGCGTTGGGGCGTCTGGGGAAAACGCGCAGCGTGGGTGCGGGACTGATGGCTCTATAGCAGGGGGTGGCGTGGTTGCTTGGTTTGCGGGGGGTGGTGGGGTGTTTTTTTGCGCATTGTGGGGGGTGGGGCATGTCTTTGAGGCGACAGTCATGGGGCGTGTGCCCTCAGAGGGGCTGCCATTCCGGGATGCTTTTTTGTCCCTGCCGGGGGGTTGTTTTTCGAGGCCGGGTTTCGGCCCGGCGGCCGACCTACCTTCTTATCGCGCGATAAGAAAGTAGGCAAAGAAACGCGCCCAAATGCCCGCGACCCCTGCGCTTCGCTCCGGGGCAACCTGCGTCGTGGCGGTTGCGGGGTTCGCTGCGGAACTCGCTTTGCGCTTCGCGCGCCGCTCAGACAACCGCAGCGAGTCAGATCACGAAGCAGTCCTGTCCTTCGGCAGGACTGCAACCCCGCAACCACCACGCCGCAGGCGCTGACATACGGGAGGTGGTGCGGGCCTTCGCTTCGCTCGGCCCCGGTTTGAAGCCGAGCGGAGCGATGGCGCCGGCTGTTGGCTATTGGCTATTGGCTATTGGCTGCCCCAGCCTCCCCCCTTCTGCCCACGCCTGCGTTGGGCGGGATGCGGGGTGGCAGCCCTGCCGAAGGACAGGGCTGCTTCGTCATCTGACTTGCCGCAGTTGTTTGAGCGAAGCGCGCCAGCGCGCAGCGAGTTCTGCGGCACACCCCGCATCCCGCCCAACGCAGGTCGCCCCGTAGCGAAGCGAAGGGGTCGTGGGCAGTTCGGGGCGCGCTTCTTTGCTTCCTTTCTTATCGCGCGATAAGAAAGGGAGTCGGCCGCCGGGCCGAGACCCGGCCTCGAAAAACAACCACCCGGCAGGGTCAAAAAAAGACCCACCAGCAAACCAGCAAAAAAGGCGCCACCAGCATCCCTGCCAGCAGCGCCTTCCTCAGTCAATCATCAGACCAAAATCAGCGAACGGTATCGCCCAAAACAAGCCCTTCACGGCGCGGATCAGCCCCACCTTCAAGCTGCGCCTGCCCATTGCGCTGCACCCGCAAGATGGTGCCGATGCCGCTGGACTGCGCACTGATGGACACCACATGGCCCAGGGCACGCAGGCCGCTGACCAGCGGATCGTCGTTGCCGCCATTGGCCGTGTTGATGTTGGGGTGCTCACCACCCACGTTGGTGGTCGGGCTGTTGGCCGCGCCGAAGTCCACCATCGATGTGGCCTGCTGCGCATCCAGACCCCAGTCCAGCGCGCCGACCAGGGTCTTGGTCACGTACTGGATGATGGTGCTGCCGCCCGGCGAGCCGGTGGCCATCTTGAAGTCGCCGGCGGTGCCGTCGGTCTTCAGGTCGAACACCAGCGTGGGCGCCATGGAGCTGCGCGGACGCTTGCCCGGCTGCACGCGGTTGGCGACCGGGCCGTCGGTGGTGCTGGGGATGGCAGCGAAGTCGGTCAGCTGGTTGTTGAGCACGAAGCCGCGCGTGACGTGGAAGGAGCCCATGCTGGACTCCACCGTGGTCGTCATGCTCAGTGCGTTGCCCTTGGCATCGACGATGCTCATGTGCGTGGTGCCGGCCTCCTTGACATCGACCACGCCCTGCGAAGGCGTGCCGAAGTTGCCTGCCTGGGCCGTGCCCATGCTCTTGGTGGTGGAGATGAGAGCGGCGCGCTGGCGCAGGTAGCTCTTGTCCAGCATCAGCGCCGGCGAGCCGCCGGGCAGGGGCACGAAGTCGGTGTCGGCCACGTACTTGTCACGGTCGGCATAGGCCAGGCGCAGGGCTTCGCTGACCAGGTGCACGCCCATCACCGAGGGCTTGCCGCCCTCGCCATCGATGGCCGTGGGCGCATAGGCCTTGAGGTCGAAGTTTTCCAGAATGCCCATGGCCTGTGCCACGGCGATGCCGCCCGACGACGGCGGCGGCATGCTGCAGACCATGTAGCGCGCGCGGTAGGTGGTGCAGACGGCCTCGCGGCGCTTGGCCTCGTAGCTGGCCAGGTCCTGCAGCGTGGTCTTGCCGGGGGTGATGGGCGCACCGTCCGAGACGGTCTGCGTCACGCCCACCTTGCTGACGATGGCCTGGGCCAGGTCGCCACGGTAGAAGGCGTCGGCGCCGCCATTGGCGATGCTGCGCAGCGTGTCGGCATAGGGCTGGTTGACGAACTTGGCGCCCAGCGCCAGCGGCTTACCCTGGGCATCGAAGTAGAGCTTGGCGGCATCGGCGTCGCGCGCCAGTTCCACCTTGGAGCCGTCCAGCGCCGCAGCCATGCGGCCGCTGATGGGAAAGCCCTTGCTGGCCAGGTCGATGCCCGAATTGAACAGTTGGGGCCACGCGGTCTTGCCGTAGTCCTTGTGCGCGAGTTCCAGCATGCGCACCACGCCCGGCGTGCCGATGGAGCGGCCGCTGGCGCGCGCCGAGGGCTTGGGCGCGGTCTGGTCGGCGGTATCGTCCACGTAGCGCAGGTAGTTTTCCGTGGCGGCGGCCGGCGCGGTCTCGCGGCCGTCATAGGCCACGACCTTGCCCGTGGCTGCATCGCGGTAGAGCATGAAGGCGCCACCGCCGATGCCGCTGGACTGCGGCTCCACCAGGCCCAGCACCATCTGCACGGCCACGGCCGCATCCACGGCCGAGCCGCCGGACTTGAGCACCTCGCAACCGGCCTTGGACGCCAGCGGGTTGGCCGTGACCACCATGTACTTGGAGGTGTGCAGGGCCTTCTTGCCGAGGCGGTAGCCCGACGAGGGTTCGGGTGCGGCCGGATCACCGGGCAGGCCCGAGCCCACGACCACGCTGCCATCGCCCGAGGTGATGGCGCAGGCGGCCAGGTCGTCCTGGCCCGATCCGCCATTGCCGCCGCCTCCGCACGATGCGAGGAACAGCGGCGTGGCGGCCGCAAGGCCGATCCACTGCCATGCAGGCAGGCGTTGCCTGGAAGGGGGTTGCTTCATGAAATGTCTCCTTGTGGTGCGTGGAATGCGTTGATCTTGTTCACCTGGGGCAGCACCCGCCCGCAGGCTTGCCGCGAGCTTACATCCGTTCCACCACCACTTCGCGCAGATGCAGCCACCCCGTCAGACCGGGGCTGAAGGACCCCGCTCGCGGATGGCCGGCCCTGCATGCAAGGTCCGTGCCCGGACCGGGACGGCACCAAGACCAGGAATATCTGGCGGAAAATCCGAACCCGAGCACACCCCAAGGCTGTGCGGCCCGCAGCCTGTGCGGTCGCCCACTTTGGCTTACCATCGCCGGCCCTCTGCTTGATAGGTACAAGCCATGATCCGCGTCTCTGAACTGAAACTGCCCCTGTCGGCGGTGCAATACCACCCCGACAGCCACACCGAATATCTGCCCCTGGAGCCGCTGCGCGCCCTGGCCGCGCGCCAGCTGGGCATTGCCGAGGAGGCCATTGCCTCCGTGCACGTGCACAAGCGCAGCTTCGATGCGCGCAAGTCCGAGCTGCTGGCGGTCTACATCGTGGACCTTACGCTGGCCGACGAGAGCCAGGAAACCGCGCTGCTGGAGCAGTTCTCCAGCCATGCCCATGTGAACCCCACGCCCGACATGCGCTGGCATGCCGTGGGCCAGGCGCCTGCCGACCTGCAGCGCCGGCCCGTGGTGGTGGGCTTCGGGCCTTGCGGCATCTTTGCGGCCCTGGTGCTGGCGCAGATGGGCTTCAGGCCCATCGTGATCGAGCGCGGCCGCTCGGTGCGCGAGCGCACCCAGGACACCTGGGGCCTGTGGCGCAAGCGCGAGCTGGTGCCCGAGTCCAATGTGCAGTTCGGCGAAGGTGGCGCAGGCACCTTCTCCGACGGCAAGCTCTACAGCCAGATCAAGGACCCGCGCCACCTGGGCCGCAAGGTGATGCAGGAATTCGTCACCCACGGCGCACCGCCCGAGATCCTCTATGCCGCGCACCCGCACATCGGCACCTTCAAGCTGGTGAAGGTGGTCGAGGGCATTCGCGAGGAAATCATCCGCCTGGGCGGCGAGATCCGCTTCGGCCAGCGCGTGTGTGACATGCGCATCGAGGGCGAGGGCGAGGACCGCCATCTCACCGCCCTGGAGGTGCTGGACCAGGACAGCGGCGAGCGCCAGTGGCTCGAGACCGACCATGCCGTGATGGCACTGGGCCACAGCTCGCGCGACACCTTCGCCATGTTCTACGAACGCGGCGTGCACATGGAGGCCAAGCCGTTCTCGGTGGGCTTTCGCATCGAGCATCCGCAGGGCCTGATCGACCGGGCGCGCTGGGGCAGGCATGCCGGCCACCCGCTGCTGGGCGCGGCCGACTACAAGCTGGTGCACCACGCCAGCAACGGGCGCGCGGTCTACAGCTTTTGCATGTGCCCGGGCGGCACCGTGGTGGCGGCCACCAGCGAGCCCGAGCGCGTGGTCACCAACGGCATGAGCCAGTACTCGCGTGCCGAGCGCAATGCCAACGCCGGCATGGTCTGCGCCATCGACCCCTCCGACTATCCGCGCGATGCCAAGAGCTTTGCCTGGGCCTTCGACGGCAAGACCCATGGCGTGGAAGACCTCAAGGACGGCGAGCTGCACCCGCTGTCGGGCATCGTGCTGCAGCGCCAGCTGGAGACCAAGGCCTACCTGCTGGGCGGACGCAACTACAACGCGCCGGGCCAACTGGTGGGCGACTTCATCGCGGGCAAGGAATCGGCCGCGCTGGGCGAGGTCGAGCCCTCCTACCAGCCCGGCATCACGCTGACCAACCTGCACCACGTGCTGCCGGCCTACGCCATCGAGGCCATGCGCGAGGCCCTGCCCGCCTTCGGCAAGAAGATCCGCGGCTACGACATGCATGACGCCGTGCTCACCGGCGTGGAAACGCGCACCTCCTCGCCCGTGAAGATCGAGCGCGGCGCGGACTTCCACAGCCTGAACACGCGCGGCCTGTACCCGGCCGGCGAAGGCGCCAGCTACGCGGGCGGCATCCTGTCGGCCGGCGTGGATGGCGTCAAGGTAGGCGAGGCCGTGGCCTGCGCCATCCTCGGGCTGCCCCTGCCCTCGTCGGGCGCACGCGGCTCCGGTGGCGCAGCATGACACCGCGTCCGCACCGTTTCGCCGCCCCCTCGCGCACCCAGCTGCTGGCCGCCATCGCGGCCATGGGCGTGGTGGTGCTGTCGTCCAACATCCTGGTGCAGTACGCCATCAACGACTGGCTGACCTGGGGTGCCATCACCTATCCGTTCGCCTTCCTGGTGAGCGAGCTGGTCAACCGCAGCTTCGGCCCGCAGCAGGCCCGGCGCGTGGCCTGGGTGGGCTTTGCCGTGGCCGTTGCCGCCTCGCTGGTGCTGGCGCCGCCGCGCATCGCGCTGGCCTCGGGCGCGGCCTTCATCGCCTCGCAGTGGCTGGACATCGGCGTGTTCCACCGCCTGCGTGCAGGCCGCTGGTGGCGTGCCCCCCTGGTGGCCACGCTGCTGGCCGCCTGCCTGGACACCTTCCTGTTCTGGAGCATCGCCTTCGCAGGCGCGGCCGAGCCCTGGGTGACCTGGGCCCTGGGCGACCTGGGCGTCAAGCTGGTGCTGGGCGTGGCGCTGCTGCTGCCCTTCCGGCTCGCCATCGCCCGGTGGTGGAAAGGCCCATCGGCAATCGCTAGCGCCAAATAAAGCCGACGCGGCTCGCACGGACTCGATCTCAAGCCAGGGACACCGAGCAAGGGCCTACGCCGGCCGCGCCGCCCCGCAGCGAGGGTGCCGTCCCCCTCCCGCGTAGCGAGAGAGGGAGTGCCGTGCAACGGGAAGCGGCGTCCGCCGCTCAGGGGGAGTCCAACAACTATGGGTTGCGCTGCAGATAGTCCACGGCCAGAGCGGCCAGTGAGCGCGCGCCCGTGGGCAGTTGCTTCTCGTCGATGTCGAACAGCGGCGAGTGGTTGGACGGTGCCTTGGCAAAGTCCTGGCCGGCCGGCGGCGCGCCCAGGAAGTAGAAGAAGCCCGGCACCACCTTCTGGAATTCCGAGAAATCCTCGGAGCCGCTGACCTTGGGAATCACCATGGCCTTGCCGCCCATGGCCAGCTTGAGCGCGGGCAGCGAGGCCTCGGTCAGTGCGGCAGGGTTGGTGGTCACCGGATAGGCCACGGGACCGAAGCGCACCTTGGCCTTGGCGCCGCTGGAGGCCGCGATCTGCTCGGCCGTGGCGGTGATGCGCTTGTGTGCCTCCTGGCGCATGTCCTCGTCGAAGGTGCGCAGCGTGCCCTGCATCTCCACGTTGTCCGGGATGATGTTGTAGCGCGTGCCGCCCTGGATGGAGCCGATCGTCAGCACGGCCGGCTCCAGGCTGATGTTGAGCTGGCGGCTGACCACGGTCTGCAGGCCCAGCACCACCTGGCTGGCCGCGACGATGGGATCGACCGCATTCCACGGCGACGAGCCATGGCCGCCCCGGCCCTCGACCTGGATGCTGAGGCTGTCCGAGCCCGCCATCAGCGGCCCGCTGCGATAGCCCACCATGCCCGAGGGCAGGTTGGCCGTGATGTGCAGGCCGTAGATGGCCTGCACGTCCTTGAGCACGCCGGCCTCCACCATGGCCTTGGCGCCGAAGCTGGGCACATGGCCGTGGGCATCGGCCTCCACCGGGGCGCCTTCCTCGGCGGGCTGGAAGATGAACTTCACCGTGCCGGGCAGCTTCGCGCGCATGCCGGCCAGCGCCTCGGCCGCGCCCATGAGCATGGCCACGTGGGCGTCGTGCCCGCAGGCATGCATGACCGAAACCTCCTTGCCCATGTACTGGGCCTTGGCCTTGGAGGCAAAGGGCAGGCCGGTCTTCTCGGCCACGGGCAGCGCATCCATGTCAGCGCGCAGCGCCACGGTCTTGCCCGGCTGGCCGCCGCGCAGCACGCCCACCACGCCCGTGCCGCCCACGCCGGTCTGCACCTCCATGCCCAGGCGGCGCAGGTGATCGGCCACCAGTTTGGCCGTGCGTTCTTCCTGGCCCGACAGTTCGGGGTGCTGGTGGATGTCGCGGCGCCACTCCACCATCTTGGGCGACAGCGGCTGGATGGCGGCATCCAGCGCCGCCAGGCCCTGTGCATCGAGCCCCTGGGCGCTGGCCGCCAGTGGCAGGCCGCAGGCCAGCAGCCCGGCCAGGGCGATGGAGCGCAGGCCTGTACGCGGGAAGGAGGAAGGCTTTGTCTCGGCGCTGGTGTGGAGCATCTTCGTGGTCCTGGAAAGTGGCACAAGCAGCCATGCTAAAAGTGAAGCACGTATGACGGGCACGTCAAAATCGCCATTCGAGGAGCCAGAACCGCCATGCCCCGAGCCTTCATCATCGAGCTGCCCTGCCTGGAGCACAGCGCCATCGGCCATGCCGCGCACCTGGTGGAGATGCTGCGCAGCGCCAACCTGGTCGCCATCCTGCGCCTGGGCCGGCGCGCGCCACGCTTTGGCTGGCGCTGGGTCGACGGCCAGGGCCAGCCCCTGCCCGCCATGCCGCATGCGGCCGAAGGCGCGGCAGCCGAGGGGCCCGCGCAGGCCGTCTTCGTGAGCGCGCTGCACTGCCCCGACATCCCGTCCATCCGCGACATCGTCGCCGCGCATCCGGCCCTCGTGCGCCGCATCACCACGGCCTTCGACCAGGGCCTGGCCGTCTGCACGCTGGGCAGCGCCGCCTGGTTTGCGGCAGCGGGCGGCCGCTGCCAGGGCCGGCTTGTGGCCCTGCCCTGGTATTTCATGGGCGGCTTCGGCCTGGACTTCCCGGGCATCGAACTGGCCGAGGGCCAGCCCTTCGTGGACGACAGGCCCTGGCTCAGCGCCTCCCACCCCGAGGCCCTGGCGCCCATGGCCGTCGCGCTCACCCGCCATGCCTTCGGCGACGACCTGGCCGCAGCGCTGGCCGCCGTGCTGCAGCCCGATGCCCAGCGCGAACGCGCCACCCGCGCCGCCCTGCAGGACCGCCGCATTCCCGCCACGCGCAACAGCGTGCTGGCCCATGCCATCGCCTGGCTGGAGGCGCGCGTGGAGCAGCCCTATGACCTGCAGGCCCTCGCGGACGCGGCATCCACCAGCCCGCGCACCCTGCTGCGCCACTTCCAGCAGGAACTGGGCCACAGCCCGCTGGACCACCTGCACCGCCTGCGCTGCGCGCGGGCCCGGGTGCTGCTGGAGATCACGCTGGAGAGCGTACCGTCCGTGGCGCTGGCCTGCGGGTATGGGGATGCCTCGGCGTTTCGGCGGGTGTTCTTGCGGTATGTGGGGATGGCGCCTGCGGCCTATCGGGAAAGGCATGCGTTGAGGGCGCCGAGGAGGCGGTGGAGGGTCGATGCCCTGGACGGGAGGGCTACGGGCATAGACGTTTGAACACCGCTTCGCGATGGGCATCGACCATCGACTCCTGCGTCGCGTCGATCCATGCGCGTACCGGATCTCCCCGCCCGGGATACGGCTATGTCCGCTGCGGCGGCCACTGGCGGGCCGCATGCAGGACGCGCAGCACACGCACGCTGTCGGCGATCACGTCATAGACCAGGATGTAGTTGGGATGCACCACCAGTTCGCGCGTGCCGGCGACGCGCCCGACTCGGCCAAGCAGGGGATGGTCGATCAAATGCCCCGCTATTTCGGAAAACCGCTCGTCAAGGGCCAGCGCAGCGGACGGATTGTCTTGAGCGATGTAGGCACGGATCTCCCGCCTGTCGGCGGCTGCTGGACGTGTCCATACCAGCTTCACGGCGCGGAAATCTTCCTGCGCATTTCGGCCCGCCATGCCCGTGCTTCTGCTTCCACTTCATCGGCAGACAGCACCTCGCCCGCGTTGGCCGCGTCGATGCCGACCTGCACTTGCGCGCGCAACCATGCGTCATGTGCCGCAGTCTGTTCCTGCTGTTGCACATATGAGCGCATGAAGTCGCGCAGCAGCTGCGCACCCGTGCGGTCGCAGGCTTTGGCGGCGGTGGCAAAGTCGTTTTTCAGGACCTCATCGACCCGGAAGGTGAAAGTTGCTTCGCTCATGGCGCGGGCTCTCATGTGTTACAGGGTACGTACAAGGTAGCACATAGGGCAATGCCACACAGATGTATCGGCATGGCATCAAGGTCACCCAGACCTGACGGATGGAGCTGGACGAGCAGGCACCGGACAGGGAAAAAAACAGACCCGAGAACAAGAAAAACCTAATCCACCGTCACCTTCGCCTCCCGAATCACCCTCCCCCACTTCTCCGTCTCGGCAGCAATGAACCGATCGCACTCCTCAGGCGTGGACCCCTCCGCAAACGTCCCCATCACCTGCTCCAGCCGCTGCGACACCTCGGCACTGCGGATGATGCGCGACACCTCGGCGGACATGCGCTGCACGATCTCGCGCGGCACGCCGGCCGGCGCGATCATGGCCGCCCAGGTGCTGCCCAGCAAGCCGTCGTAGCCCTGCTCCACGAAGGTGGGCACGTCGGGCAGCGCGGCCAGGCGCTTGTCGCTGGCCACGCCGATGAGGCGGATGCGGCCGGCCTTGGCGGGCTGGATGAGGTTGGGCGGCGGGTCCAGGAACAGCGGGATCTGGCCGCCCATGAGGTCGGCCAGCGCGGGCGCGGCGCCCTTGTAGGGCACGTGGACCATGTCCGTCTTGGTGAGCAGCTTCATCAGCTCGGTGGTCAGGTGGGCGCTGGAGCCGCTGCCCGAGGAGCCGAAGCCCACCTTGCCGGGATTGGCCTTGGCATAGGCGATCAGCTCGGGCGTGGTCTTGAAGGGCGCATTCATGGCCACGGCAGCGACCAGGGGCGAGACGCCCATCAGCGAGACGCCGACCAGGTCCTTCTTCGGGTTGTAGGGCAGCTTGGGATAGAGCGTGGTGTTGGCCGCATAGGCCGCGATGACCACGCCGAAGGTGTGCCCGTCCGGCGCGGCCTTGGCGATCTGGTCCACGCCGATGATGCTGTTGGCGCCCGGCTTGTTCTCCACGATGACGGGCTGGCCCAGGGCCTTTTGCAGGCCGACCTGCAGCAGGCGCGCCATCTGGTCGGTGAAGCCGCCTGCCGTGTAGGGAACGATGATGCGGATGGGCTTGGAGGGCCAGGGGCTCTGGGCCCAGGCCGAGGGGGCCAGCACGGTGGTGGCTGCTGCAGCGGCGGCAGCGGTCGATTGCAAAAAGCCGCGGCGGGAAGTCGAAGGCATGGTGTCTCTGGGTTCTTCTAAGGGAAAAAAACGCCGCGCAACAGCGCGGCGTTTGGTGGAAAACAAGGCTCAATACCCCCGCGCCACATCCACAAGGTTGAGCAGCGGCTCGCCCGCGCGCAGGCGGCGCAGGTTCTCCAGGCACTGGCGCGCCACGGTGTCGGCCGAGGCCTGGGCCGCGATGTGCGGCGTAACAAAGGCCTTGGGATGGCCCCAGACCTTGTTGCCGGGCTGGGGCGGCTCGTCGCGCAGCACGTCCAGCGCGGCGCCGGCCAGGTGGCCTTCGTCGAGCAGGGCCAGCAGGTCATCTTCCACCACCTGTTCGCCGCGCCCCACGTTGATGAAGTAGGCGCCGCGCGGCAGCAGGGACAGGGTGCGGCGGTCCAGCAGGTCGCGCGTCTCGGGCGTGAGCGGCAAGGCGCAGACCAGGATATCGCTGGTGGACAGCAGTTGCTTCAGACCTTCGGCACCGCTGTGCGTGGCCAGGCCTGCAATGCTCTTGGCGCTGCGGCTCCAGCCGGCGACGGGGTAGCCGATGGCCTGCATGGCGCCGGCCACGAAGCGGCCGACCTCGCCCAGGCCCAGGATGCCCACGCGGCAGTCTGCGCTGGCGCGCACGGGGCGGCGCAGCCAGTCGCCGGCCTGCTGCTGGCGCGCGAACAGGTCCAGCTCCCGCGTGTGGCGCAGCGCGGTGCCGACCACGTACTGGGCGATCTCCACATGCTGCTGCGGATCGACCGTGCGCGCCACGGGCAGGCCGGCCGGCAGGTCGGGCACGGCCAGCAGCTTGTCCACGCCCGCGCTGGGCGCGCACAGCAGCTTCAGGCCCGGATAGGCCGGCAGCACGCCCGGCTTGAGGCTCCAGGCGAGCATGGCCTCGACCGCGTCGGCCGGCGCCTCCTCGCGGTGGCCCCAGACCTGCACGCCGGGCGCCAGCGCGCGCAGCGAGTCGACGATGGGCGCGCCCATGCTCGGATGGATGTTGACCAGAATTCCCATGGTTTCCTTCAGTCCTTGTAAGAAGGGTCTATGCGGTCCAGGCGGCGCAGCAGGCCGGGCCAGGCCAGGCCTGCACCCTTGCCCTTGGTGACCTGGCGCGACTGGTTGACCGCATCGGCAATGATGTCCTGCGGGATGCGCGTGAGCTCGCCGCCGCCCGACTGCGCCAGGATCTGGATACGGCAGGCCGACTCCAGCGTGTACATGGCCAGCACGGCCTCGGCCACGTTGCGGCCGCAGGTCAGCAGGCCGTGGTTGCGCAGGATGAGGAAGTTGCTGGCGCCCAGGTCATCGACCAGGCGCGGCTTCTCGTCGTCGCGCAAGGCCACTCCTTCGTAGTCGTGGTAGGCCAGGCGCGCCAGCGGGAAGATGGACTGCTGCGAGATGGGCAGCAGCCCTTCCTTCTGCGCCGAGACGGCCACGCCGTAGCGCGTGTGCGTGTGCAGCACGCACTGCACCTCGGGGCGGCCGTCATGGATGGCGCTGTGGATGACGAAGCCGGCCGGGTTGACGTCGTACTCGGTCTCCATCAGCGGCCGGCCTTCGTGATCGACCTTGACCAGGCTGGACGCGGTGATCTCGTCGAACAGCATGCCGTAGGGGTTGATCAGGAACTGGTCGGGCTGGCCCGGCACGCGCGCCGAGATGTGGGTGAAGATCAGGTCGTCCCAGCCGAAGTGGGCGACCAGCCGGTAGGCGGCGGCCAGCTCGATGCGGGTCTGCCATTCCTCGGCCGTCACCTGGCGGCGGACCTCGGACATCGTGGTGTCGTTGCTCATGGGGTGTACCTCTTGGTGGACATCGTTTGGAGAAAGCATCCGCCGGTTCAGCGCCCCGTCGCGTACTGGTCGCGCAGCTCGCGCTTGAGCACCTTGCCGATGGCGCTGCGCGGCAGCTCGGCAATGAAGCGCAGGTCCGCCAGGCGCTGGGTCTTGCCGGCCCGCTGGTTGTACCAGCCCATGATGTCCTCGGGCAGGGCCGGCTGCCCCGCGCGCGACACCACGTAGGCCACGGGCGTCTCGCCCCATTGCTCGGAGGGCACGCCGACCACGGCCACGTCGTCCACGGCCGGGTGGGCGCGCAGCTGGGTCTCCAGGTCGCTGGGGTAGATGTTGAAACCGCCGCTGATGATCATGTCCTTGCGGCGGTCGAACAGGGTGAGGAATCCATCGGCATCGAAGCGGCCCACGTCGCCCGTGCGGATGAAGCGCTTGCCCGTGGGGTCGAACCATTCGGCCTCGCGCGTCTTGGCGGGCTGGCCGTGGTAGCCGGTCATCATGCTGGCAGAGTGACCCACAACCTCGCCGTCCGCGCCGGGGGCGACCTCGTGGCCGTCCTCGTCGATGAGGCGGATGTCATGGCCCTCGGCGGGCTTGCCCACGGTGTGCAGCTTGTCCTGGTGCAGATGGGCTTCGAGGATGCAGGTGCCGCCGCCTTCGGTCATGCCGTAGAACTCGGTCAGGCTGCCGGGCCAGCGCGCCACCACGTCGGCCTTGAGCTCGGCCCGGAACGGCGCGCTGGTGCAGAACTTGGCGCGGAAGCTGGACAGGTCATGCTCGCCGAACTGCGGCAGCGCCATGATGCGCTGGTACTGCACGGGCACCAGCATGGTGTGGGTGACGCGGTGCTGCTGGGCCAGCTGCAGGTAGCGGGCCGCGTCGAATTTGGGCATCAGTA
This sequence comes from Delftia sp. BGA-UO-ETr-SB1, assembly GCF_059567865.1. Lineage (NCBI taxonomy): Bacteria > Pseudomonadati > Pseudomonadota > Betaproteobacteria > Burkholderiales > Comamonadaceae > Delftia > Delftia sp. BGA-UO-ETr-SB1. The sequence continues at coordinate 1,058,653 of NZ_JCAQOW010000005.1, forward strand.
CCACGCAGCCGCCGCTGCCCAGCGTGGGGAAGAACACCACCAGCGTGGTGTTGGAGTACAGCGGCGTGGCCAGCAGCGTCGTGCCATCGGGGCCATAGCCGTAGACGCTGCCCCGGTTGATGTGGGCCCAGCGCATGCCGTGCGACTGCACGATGCCCTTGGGAGTGCCCGTGGTGCCCGAGGAATAGATGATGTTGAACGGCGCGGCCGGCTCCACGCTCACGGGCGCGGGCTGCGCGCCTTCGGGCGCCAGCCAGTCGTCAAAGGCCCGGCCGGGCGCGGCGCCGTCCAGCGAAATGCATTGCAGGGCGCTGTCTGCAGGCACCAGGTCCTGGGCCGCCTTGTCAAGGAACAGGTGGCGCGCCTGGGCATCGCGCAGCATGGAGGCCAGGCTGTCGGCCGTGGAGGACGGCGCCAGCGGCGCAACCACCACGCCCGCGCGCAAAGCGCCCAGGAACAGCGCGGCATAGCGCACCGAGTTCAACGCGCAGATGGCAATCGCCTGGCCAGGCTGCAGGCCGTCGCGCTGCAGCGCGGCGGCCACGCGGTCCATGAGGGCGTCGAGCTGCGCGTAGCTCAGCGTCTGCTGGTCGTCGCGCAGCGCGGCATGGGCCGGCTGCTGGCGCGCGTGGCCGCGGATCAGCTCGGCCAGCGTGGTGAAGGGCGCATCGGGCGAAGGCAGGGAGACAGTCATGAGGGACTCCGTTTCACGAATTCACGAATCTCAAGCGGACTGCGCCCGCCAGCCCCCTGGCCCTGCGGGCGCATTGGAGGACAGGCCTACTTGGCGGCCAGGCCCAGGCGGTCGATCAGAACCTTGTCCTTGGCATAGGCCTCGCGCACCCACTGCGCATAGTCGGCGCCGGAGCGGTACCAGGCGTCCTGGTTCAGCTGCTTGAGCACCTCGATGTGGCGCGGGTCATCCATGGCTTTCTTGAAGGCGTCGTGCAGCTTGCGCACCACGGCCGGGTCCATGCCCTTGGGGCCGGCCAGTCCGTAGGGCGAGGTGGAGACCACGCCATAGCCCAGCTCCTTGGCCGTGGGCACGTCGGGCCAGCGCTGGGTGCGCTTTTCGCCGAAGGTCATGAGCAGGCGCATCTGGCCGCCATCCACATAGGTGTCCCAGCCCGAGGCATCGCTTTGCGCGGCCACGTGCCCGCCCAGCAGGGCCTGCTGCAGGTCGGCGTTGCCCTTGAAGGGCACGTGGTTGAGCGTGACCTTGGCGTTCTCGGCCAGCTCCTCCATCAGCAGGTGGGGCGAGGAGCCTATGCCGGTGGAGCCGTACTCGATCTTGCCGGGGCTCTTGCGCGCGGCGGCAATGTATTCGTTGAAGCTCTTGTAGGGCGAGTCCGAGCGCACCGTGAAGCCGAAGGTGTAGCCCGAGACGCCGATGATGTAGGTGAAGTCCGTGACCGGATTCCAGGCCGTCTTCTGCATGTGCGCCATGCGCAGCATGGACATGGGGAACTGGGTGATGGTGTAGCCATCGGGCTTGGCCGTGCGGGACATGTTGCCCGGGCCCAGCGTGCCGCCCGCGCCGGGCTTGTTCTCCACGATGATGGTCTGGCCCAGCTGCTTGCCCGCGATGTCGGCCAGGGTGCGCATGTGGCGGTCGGTGGAGCCGCCTGCGGGGAAGGGCACGATCAGCGTGATCGGGCGCGTGGGAAAGTCGCTGGCCTGGGCCCATGCCGGTGCGCTGGCGCCCGTGGTGGCCACAAAGACAACAGCCGCAAGCGCAAGGCTGCGGCGGCCAATGGAAATCTGCATATCTGTCTCCTGCATCTCTGAACCAGGTGGGGCCGGGGCACATGCCTTGTGTGCCGCTCTGGCCAGGGCCCGGATGCTTCACCCGAGCCCGTTGGCACCGCCTCCCGGTGCGGTGCCTTGCGTTCTTACAGCGACTGCACCAGCTCGGGCACGGCCTGGAACAGGTCGGCCTCCAGGCCGTAGTCGGCCACCGAGAAGATCGGTGCCTCGGGGTCCTTGTTGATCGCCACGATCACCTTGGAGTCCTTCATGCCGGCCAAGTGCTGGATGGCGCCGGAAATACCGGCCGCAATGTACAGCTGGGGCGCCACGATCTTGCCGGTCTGGCCGACCTGCAGGTCATTGGGCGCATAGCCTGAGTCCACCGCTGCGCGCGAAGCGCCGATGGCGGCGCCCAGCTTGTCGGCCAGAGGGGTCATGACTTCGTTGAACTTCTCGCTGCTGCCCAGCGCGCGACCACCGGAGACGATGATCTTGGCGGCCGTCAGTTCCGGGCGGTCGTTCTTGGTGACCTCGCGGCCCACAAAGCTGCTCTTGCCGTTGTCGCCAGCGGCGGCCAGCTGCTCCACCTGGGCGCTGCCGCCCGTGGTGGCCGCTGCGTCAAAGCCCGTGCCGCGCACGGTGATGACCTTGATCTTGTCGCTGCTTTGCACCGTGGCAATGGCGTTGCCGGCGTAGATGGGACGCTCGAAGGTGTCGGCGCTGTCCACCTTGGTGATGTCGCTGATCTGGGCCACGTCCAGCTTGGCGGCCACGCGCGGCGCGGCGTTCTTGCCGCTGGCGGTGGCGGGGAACAGGATGTGGCTGTAGTTCGAAGCAATCGCCAGCACTTGCGCTGCGATGTTCTCGGCCAGGCCGTCCTTCAGGCTGGAGCCATCGGCGTGGATGACCTTGGCAACGCCGGCGATCTGGGCAGCGGCCTGCGCGGCGGCGCCGGCATTCTCGCCCGCCACCAGCACATGCACGTCGCCGCCGCAGGCCAGGGCCGCAGTGACGGTGTTGAGCGTGGCGCTCTTGATGGAAGCGTTGTCGTGTTCTGCAATAACGAGGGATGTCATGTCTGCGAATTCCTTTAGATGACCTTGGCTTCGTTCTTGAGCTTGCTGACCAGGGTCGCCACATCGGGCACCTTCACGCCAGCGCCGCGCTTGGCGGGCTCGGCCACCTTGAGCGTCTTCAGGCGCGGGGCGACATCGACGCCCAGCTCTTCAGGCTTGACCGTGTCCAGCTGCTTTTTCTTGGCCTTCATGATGTTGGGCAGCGTGACGTAGCGCGGCTCGTTCAGACGCAGGTCGGTGGTGATGACGGCCGGCAGGCTCAGGGCCAGGGTTTCCAGGCCGCCGTCCACTTCGCGCGTGACATTCACCTTGTCGCCAGCGACTTCGACCTTGGAGGCGAAGGTGGCTTGCGGCAGGTCGGCCAGGGCCGCCAGCATCTGGCCGGTCTGGTTGGCATCGTCGTCGATGGCCTGCTTGCCCAGGATGATCAGGCCGGGTTGTTCCTTGTCCACCAGGGCCTTGAGCAGCTTGGCGACGGCCAGGGGCTGCAGCTCCTCGGTGGTCTCCACCAGGATGCCGCGGTCGGCACCGATGGCCATGGCCGTGCGCAGGGTTTCCTGGCACTGGGCCACGCCGCAGGAGACGGCGATGACTTCGGTGGCCACGCCCTTTTCCTTGAGGCGAACGGCTTCTTCGACGGCGATTTCGTCAAAGGGGTTCATGCTCATCTTGACGTTGGCGATGTCCACGCCCGTGCCGTCCGACTTCACGCGGACCTTCACGTTGTAGTCCACGACACGTTTGACGGGTACAAGGATTTTCATGAGAAAGCTCTTTCCTGGTTTTTGAAGTACGACCTACGCAAGAAGGAACAAGGCAAGCGGCTTGCCATGGGGCGCAGCACGTTGTCGCATCCTGTTTGCGTAAGCCCTGTGAAGATGGGCGGTCAGCGGGCCAGGCCTGCCAACCGCTCGTTGATCAGTGCATGGGCCTGGTCCATGATGCCGGAGATCAGCTGCTGGACCGTGGGCACGTCGTTGATCAGGCCGGCCACCATGCCACAGGACCAGACGCCTGCGTCCATGTCGCCGTCATGCATGATGCGCGGATAGACGCCGGCCACTTCGGGCGCGATGTCGGCGAAGGTGATGGCCGCGCCCAGCTCGCGCTCCTTTTGCAGCAGGCGCTCGGTGGCCGGGTTGGTCAGCACGCGCTCGGTGTTGCGCAGCGGGCGCATGACCAGGCGCGTGTCCAGCTCGCTGGCCGCGACGATGGCCTGCTTGACGTTGTCGTGCACGGGCGCTTCCTGCGTGGCGATGAAGCGCGTGCCCATGTTGATGCCCTCGGCGCCCAGCGCCAGCGCAGCCACCAGCGAGCGGCCGTCGGCCATGCCGCCCGAGGCGACAAAGGGAATCTTCAGTTCTTCGGCCGCGCGCGGCAGCAGGATGAAATTGGGGATGTCGTCCTCGCCCGGATGGCCGCCGCATTCGAAGCCGTCCACGCTGATGGCGTCGCAGCCGATGGCCTCGGCCTTGAGCGCATGGCGCACCGAGGTGCACTTGTGGATGACCTTGATGCCGGCTTCCTTGAGCGCGGGCAGCCATTTCTGCGGGTTGTTGCCCGCCGTCTCCACGACCTTGACGCCGCCTTCGATGATGGCCTTGACGTAGCCCGGGTAGTCGGGCGGGTTGACCGAGGGAAGGAAGGTCAGGTTGACGCCGAAGGGCTTGTCCGTCATCTCGCGGCAGCGCGCGATCTCGCGCGCCAGCAGCTCGGGCGTGCGCTGGGTCAGGCCCGTGATCAGCCCCAGGCCGCCCGCGTTGGAGACGGCGGCGGCCAGCTCGGCCAGGCCCACATGGTGCATGCCGCCCTGGATGATGGGGTGCTCGATGCCAAAGAGTTCGGTGATGCGTGTCTTCATGTCGATGTCACTCCACTGCAATGCCCTTGTCGCGGATCAGCTGGCCCCAGCGCGTGTAGTCCTGCTGGATGCGCTGGCCCAGCTGGGCGGGGTTCTGGTAGGCGGCGATGGCGCCTGCGTTGAGCAGCTTTTCCTGGATGTCCTTGTCGGCCAGGATCTGCTGCACTTCGCTGGCGATGCGGTCGACCACGGCCTTGGGCGTGCCCTTGGGCGCCAGCAGGCCGCCCCAGGAGACAGCGTCGTAGCCCTTGATGCCCTGCTCGGCAATGGTCTTGGTGTCGGGCAGCATGGCCACGCGCTGGGGCGAGCCCACGGCGATGGCGCGCAGCTTGCCGGCCTGGATGTGGGGCAGCGCGGCCACGAGGTCGGCATACATGATGGGCACCTGGCCGCCGATGGTGTCGGTGATGGCGGGCACGCCGCCCTTGTAGGGCACGTGCTGCATGTCGAAGCCGGCCATCTGCTTGAGCAGCTCCATGCTCAGGTGGCCGAAGCTGCCGGCACCCGAGCTTGTGTAGTTGAGCGCGACCTTCTGCGCCTTGGCGTGGGCGATCAGGCTCTTGAGGTCGGTGACATCGGGCAGCAGCGTGGGGTTGACCACGATGACGATGGGCAGGTCATAGACCGTGGCCACGGGCGTGAAGTCCTTGACGGTGTCGTAGCCGGCCTTCTTGTACAGGTGCGGCGCCAGCAGCGTGGGCGTGGCCAGCATCATCAGCGTGTAGCCGTCGGCGGGGCTCTTGGCGACCTGCACTGCCGCGATGGAGCCGGAGGCGCCAGGGCGGTTTTCCACCACCACGGTCTGCTTGAGACGCTCGCCCAGCTTCTGGCCCACGATGCGCGATGCCGTGTCGGTGGGGCCGCCCGCCGGGAAGGGCACGACCAGCCGCAGCATCTTGCTGGGCCAGCCGGTCTCGGCCAGGGAGCCGCCGGCCATGCCGGCCAGCAGCGGGGCTGCGGCCAGGACCAGAACGCTGCGCCGCGTGGGGCGTGCCGGGGATGCGGGATTGCGCGTGTACATGAAGTCTCCTCTCAAAGCTGTCTCAGCAGTCGTCGGTGGCGGCCCGCTGCCGCGGGCCGGAAAAATCAATCAAGCTTTGCGCCGGCTTCCTCCACCAGCGCCTTCCAGATGGGCATGTCGCGCTGGTAGTTCTCGCGGAAGGCCTGCGGGCTGTTCATCAGCGGCATGAAGCCTGCGCCCACGGTGCGCTCCAGCACCTTGGGGTCCTTGGCGATTTCGCGCAGGTGGCCGTAGAGCTGGTCCACGATCTCCTTGGGCACGCCGGCCGGCGCGCCCATGGCCACCCAGCCGTAGATGGCGTAGGCGTCGTCGGTCACGCCCTGCTCATGGATGGTGGGCAGCTTGGGCAGGATTTCCATGCGCTCCTTGCCCGTGACGCCGATGGCCTTGAGCTTGCCCGAGTCGATGAAGGGCTTGGTGTTGAGCGCGCTGGAAAAGCACATCTGCAGTTGGCCGCCGATCAGCTCCTGGATCATGGGCGCCTCGCCCTTGTAGGCGGCGTGGGTCATGTCGGCGTCCATGGTCTTGCTCATGTAGGCACCGGCCAGGTGGGCATACGAGCCCACGCCCCAGGAGCCGTACGAGAGCTTGCCCTTGTTGGCCTTCACGTAGGCCAGCAGCTCCTTCATGTTGTTGGCCGGCACCGAGGGATGGACCACCAGGGTGACGGGTGCCGCCGCGATCTGGGTGACCAGGGCGATGTCCTTTTGCGGGTTGTAGGGCAGCTTGGTGTAGAGGAACTGGTTGATCAGCATGGAGGTGCTGAGCGAGACCAGCAGGGTGTGGCCGTCGGCGGGCGCCTTGACCACGGCGTCCGTGCCCAGGATGCCGGCCGCACCCGCGCGGTTGTCGATGACCACGGGCTGGCCCACGCGCTTGGCCAGGGCCTCGCCGATGGTGCGCGCAATGATGTCGGTGGCGCCGCCCGCGTTGAAGGGCACGACCACGCGGATGGGCTTGGTGGGCCACGCGGCCGGCTTGCCGGCCTGTGCGAGGGCGCTGGTGGCGCCCGTGGCCAGCAGGCTGGTGCCGCCGATGGCGGCCAGCCCTTGAAGAATGTCGCGGCGTGTGACTTGGTTGCTCATGGTTTTGTCTCCTGGGTATTGCTGTCTATGGGTGCCGTCTTGGTGCGGCATGCAAACCTGGCGGGGCCGGGGACCGGGCATCAATGGCCCCCGTGGAATCAGTCGCTTGATCGGTCCTCTTACCCCTGTTGTTCAGGCGTCTCGGGCAGGGTCAGCACGCCCTTGGACTGCAGCTGCTGCAGCTGCTCGTCGCTCATGCTCAGCAGCCGGTGCAGCACCTCGCGCGTGCCCTCGCCCAGCGTGGGCGGTGCATGGCGGATGGGCAGGCGCTGGCCGTCCAGGCGGTAGGGCGGCGCGAACACGGGCGTGGTGCCGACCACGGGGTGGGGCATGTCCTGCAGCAGGCCGCCACGGCGCGTGCGCTCGCTGGTCAGGGCCTCGTGCAGGCCGGCCACGCGGCCGCAGGGGATGCCGGCGGCCGTCAGGCGCTCCAGCAGCAGATCGCGCGGGAAGGAGCGGATCAGTTCCTTGAGCATGGGGCCCAGCTCCAGGCGGTTCTTGGCGCGGTTGACGTTGGTGGAGAAACGCGCGTCCTCGACGATGTCGGGGCGCATCACCACCTGGCGGCAGAACTTGTCGAACTGGGCGTTGTTGCCCACGGCGATGATCAGCGGGCCGTCGGCCGCCTCGTACATGCCGTAGGGAACGATGGAGGGGTGGGCATTGCCGTAGCGCTCGGGGTCATGGCCGAGCTGCATGGCGTCCAGGCCGTAGTAGCCGGTGATCATGATGCCGCTGTCGTACAGCGCCATCTCGATGAGGCGGCCCTTGCCCGTGCGCTCGCGGCGGAACAGCGCGGCCAGGATGGCCTGGGCCGCGTACATGCCGGTCATGAGATCGACCACGGCCACGCCGAACTTGAGCGGCGGCGTGCCGGCCTCGCCGTTGAGCGCCATGAGGCCGGCCTCGCCCTGGATGACCAGGTCGTAGCCGGGGCGCTTGGCCTCGGGCCCGCTGCTGTCATAGCCGGCCACGGCGCAGTAGATGATGCCGGGCTTGATGGCCTTGAGCTGTTCGTAGCCCAGGCCCAGCTTCTCGGCGCCGCCGGTCTTGAAGTTGTGGATGACCACGTCGAACTGGGGCAGCAGGTCGTGGACGATCTTCACGCCCTCGGGGGTCTGCAGGTCCAGCGTGATGGACCGCTTGTTGCGGTTCATGCTGTTGTAGTAGGTGGTCTCGGTCTTGCCGATGCGCAGGCCCCAGTCGCGCGTGTCGTCGCCGCGGCCCGGGTGCTCGACCTTGACCACTTCGGCGCCGAAGTCGGCCAGCACCATGCCGCACAGCGGCCCCGCGAACACGCGCGAGAGGTCGAGCACGCGCACACCCTCCAGCGGGAAGTCGATGTCCTGGTTCTGATCGTTGTGGCTGTCGGCCATGTGCGTTGTCTCCTTGGAAAGTCTTTTAGGTCTTGAGCGGTTTCAGCCGCGCAGCTTGGTGAAGTCGGCAGCGCGCTTTTCGAGGAAGGCGCCAATGCCTTCGCGCGATTCCTCGCTCTCCTGCGAGCGCACCATGTACTGCGCCTCCAGCTCCAGCTGCTCTTCCAGCGTGTTGCGCGGCGCCTGGCGGCACAGGTCCTTGATCAGGGCCATGGCCTGGTCGGGGCCGGTGGCCACCTGGGCGGCCAGCGCCACGGCGTCGGCCTGGGCCTGGCCCGGTTCGGACAGGCGGTTGACGGGGCCCAGGGCATGCAGGCGCTCGCCGCTGATGCGCTCGCCGGTCAGGCACAGCTCGGTCAGCACCTGGCGCGAGACGAACTCGGCCAGGAAGGCGGTGGCGCCGCCATCGGGCGTGAGGCCGACCTTGACGTAGGCGACCGAGAACACGGCGTTCTTCGCGGCCACCAGCATGTCGCAGGCCAGGGCCAGCGACAGGCCCGCGCCGGCCGCCGCGCCTTCGACGGCGGCGATCACGGGCTTGGGAAAGTCGCGCACGCTGCGGATCAGGTCATGCAGGCCTTCGAGCTTGGCGCGTCGCTCCTGCACCGGCAGCTCGCGGCGCTTGGCCAGCTGGCGCAGGTCGCCGCCCGCGCAGAAGTGGCCGCCCTCGCCCGTGAGCACCACGGCGCCCACGGTGGGGTCGGTCGCCGCGCTCTTGAGCGCCGCCGAAACGGCCGCGTAGAACTCGGGCGACAGCGCATTGCGCGCGGCCACGTTGTTGTTGGACAGCACCAGCACGGCGCCTTCGCGGCGGGTCAGCAGGACTTGGTTCGCTTCGGTCATGGCGGCTTTCCTTGGCTCAGTGTTGCGAGCCGAGTGCGATGTAACGCGACAGATGGTGGTCCTCGTCGCCGAACTGGTGGTCGATCATGACCAGGCGCTTGGCGTAGTGGGCCAGGGGCAGCTCCCAGGTCATGCCGATGCCGCCATGCATCTGGATGCTTTCCTCGGCCACCAGGGTGCCGATGCGGCCGATGCTGTACTTGGCGGCCGACAGGGCCTTCTCACGCGCCACGCGGTCTTCGTCCGCAATGGCGGCGGCCGCGTTGATCACGGCCGAGCGCGCCTGCTCCACTTCCAGCAGCAGGTCGGCCATGCGGTGCTGCAGGGCCTGGAAGCTGCCGATGGGCACGCCGAACTGCTTGCGCGTGCGCAGGTACTCCAGCGTCTGGTCCTTGGCCACGTCCATGGCGCCCACGGCCTCGGCGGTCAGCGCCAGCACGGCGTAGCCGCTGATACGTTCCAGCAGGGACAGGCCCTGGCCTTCTTCGCCCAGCAGGGCGTCTGCCCCGACCTGCACCTTGTCCAGCACCAGCTCGGCCGCGCGGCCGCCCTCGATGCGGTTGTAGCCGCGCTTTTGGATGCCTGCGGCATTGCCGGGGACCAGGAACAGGCTGATGCCGGCCTCGTCGTACTGGCTGCCCGAGGTGCGGGCCGAGACCAGCAGCAGGTCGGCCTTCTCGCCGAAGGCGACCACGCCCTTGGCGCCGTTCAGCACCCAGCCGTCGCCGCTGCGCACGGCCGTGGTGGCGACGTTGTTGAGTTCGTAGTGGCTGCCGGGCTCGTCATGGGCCAGGGCCGCGATGGACGTGCCGCCGATGATGGCTGCCAGCTGTTCCTTTTGCGCATCGCTGCCGGCCGCGATCAGGGCCTGGCCCACGACCAGGGCGCCCAGCAGCGGCTCGGCCACCAGGCCGCGGCCCAGGCATTCGAAGACCACGCTGATGTCGAAGCCCTGGCCGCCAAAGCCGCCAGCGTCTTCCGGGAACAGCGCGCCGATGGCGCCGATGTCCGCGAACTGCCCGTACAGCAGCGGGCTGTGGCCTTCCTCGCCATAGGCGACGTGGTTGCGCGCCTCGATGGCGTACTGCTCGGAGACGAAGCGGTTGAGGCTGTCCGCCAGCATGCGGCGGTCTTCGGTGTGTTCGAAGTTCATGTTCCGTTTTCCTTGCCGGATCAGAGGCCGAGGATCATCTTGGAGATGATGTTCTTCTGGATTTCGTTGGAGCCGCCGAAGATCGACAGCTTGCGGTAGTTGAAGTACGCGGCGGCGGCCGTGGCGGCAGCCGCGTCGCCGATGGCAGGCTGGTCGTAGCCGGCCTGCAGGGCCTCTTCGATGAAGGGCGCGGCGTACGGTCCCATGGCGCGGCGCACCAGCGACAGGATTTCCTGGCGGATCTCGGTGCCGCGGATCTTGAGCATGGAGCTTTCGGCGCCCGGCACGCCGCCGCCGGCCACGGCGGCGATCACGCGCAGGTTGGTGGTCTTCATGTTCTCCAGGTCGATCTCGACCTTGGCCAGGCGGGCCGCGAACAGCGGGTCCTGCGTCAGCGGCTTGCCGTTGCGCAGCATGCGGCCGGCAACGGCCTTGAGCTTTTCCAGGCCGGCCACCGAGAAGCCCACGCCCGCGATGTTGGTGCGCTCGTAGGTCAGCAGGTACTTGGCGTAGGTCCAGCCCTTGTTCTCTTCGCCGACCAGGTTTTCCACGGGCACCCTGACGTCGGTGAAGAAGACTTCGTTGACCTCGTGCTCGCCGTCCAGCGTGATGATGGGGCGCACTTCCACGCCGGGCGAGTTCATGTCCACCAGCAGGAAGCTGATGCCCTGCTGCGCCTTGGCCTCGCGGTTGGTGCGCACCAGGCAGAAGATCATGTTGGCGTGCTGGCCCAGCGTGGTCCAGGTCTTCTGGCCGTTGACGATGTAGTGATCGCCATCGCGCACGGCCGACGTCTTGACCGAGGCCAGGTCCGAGCCCGAACCCGGCTCCGAATAGCCCTGGCACCACCAGTCGGCGCCATTGAGGATGCGCGGCAGCCAGTGGGCCTTCTGCGCCTCGTTGCCGTACTTGATCAGGACGGGGCCCAGCATGCTCAGCCCGAAGGGCACGATGCGCGGCGTGCCCGCCAGCGCGCATTCATGCTCGAAGATGAATTTCTGCACCGCGCTCCAGCCCGGGCCGCCGTGCTGCTCGGGCCAGTGGTTGGCCAGCCAGCCGCGCTCGTTGAGGATGGCGTGCCAGCGCTCCATGTCCTGCTTGCTCAGCTGCAGGCCATTCTTGACCTTGTGCGACAGGTCCTCGGGCAGCTTGTCCTTGAGGAAGCCGCGAACCTCGTCGCGGAAGGCCAGTTCTTCAGTCGTAAATTGCAAATCCATTGCTATTCCCCAGTAATCCGTGGCGTTGTAAGCCGTTTGCAGCCCTGAAATTGGCGTGCCCTAAGCGAGGGACGCCGAGCAAGGGCCGCCCCGCAGCAAGGGCGTCGTTCCCCTCCCGCGAAGCGAGAGAGGGGAAGCGGCGCCAGCCGCTCAGGGGGTGCTTATTCAATAAATTTCGAACAGGCCTGCGGCGCCCATGCCACCTGCGATGCACATGGTGACCACGCCCCACTTGGCCTTGCGGCGCTGGCCTTCCAGCAGGATGTGGCCCGCCAGGCGCGCACCCGTCATGCCGAAGGGGTGGCCGATGGAGATGGCGCCGCCGTTGACGTTCAGGCGCTCGTTGGGAATGCCCAGCTTGCGCTGGCAGTACAGGGCCTGGGAGGCGAAGGCCTCGTTGAGTTCCCACAGGTCGATGTCCTCGACCTTGAGGCCGTGGCGCGCCAGCAGCTTGGGGACTGCGAAGACGGGGCCGATGCCCATTTCGTCAGGCTCGCAGCCGGCCACGGCAAAGCCGCGGAAGGCGCCCAGCGGGGACAGGCCCAGGCGCTCGGCCTGCTTGGCCTCCATCAGCACGCATGCCGACGATCCATCGGACAGCTGCGAGGCATTGCCGGCCGTGATGAACTGGTCCGGGCCCTTGACGGGTTCCAGCTTGGCCAGGCCTTCCAACGTGGTGGAGGCGCGGTTGCAGTTGTCCTTGGTGGCGACCACGTCGCGGTAGGTGATCTCGCCCGTGTCCTTGTTCTTCTCGGCCATGCGCGTGGCGCAGGCAATGATTTCGTCCTTGAACAGGTCGGCGGCCTGGGCGGCAGCCGTGCGCTGCTGGCTTTGCAGCGAGAAGGCGTCCTGGTCCTCGCGGCTGATGCCGTAGCGGCGCGCCACGATGTCGGCCGTGTCGATCATGGCCATGTACAGCGCGGGCTTGTGCTCGACCAGCCAGGGATCCATGTCGGTGGGCAGGTTGTTGCCGGGGCGGATGCCCGAGATGGTCTCGATGCCGCCGGCCAGCATGGCGTCCACGCCCTCGGCCACGATGCGGCCCGCCGCGATGGCGATGGACTGCAGGCCCGAGGCGCAAAAGCGCGTGATGGTCGTGCCCGCGATGGACAGGGGCAGCTCGGCGCGCAGCACGGTCTGGCGGCCCAGGTTGCGGCCCTGGAAGCCGTCGGGGTTGCCGCAGCCCAGGATCAGGTCCTCGATCATGGCCGGGTCGATGCCCGAGCGCTCGACCGCGGCCTTGACCGAGAAGGCCGCCAGCTGGGCGGCGGGCGTGACGTTGAACTCGCCGCGGTGCGACTTGGTCAGGGGCGTGCGGGCAGTGGAAACGATGACGGCTTCGCGCATGGTCGGTCCTTGCTTGTCTCTGGAAAATTGTTGTGGTTGTGCACGGCCCTGCCCGCTCTGCGTTGGACGGAGCGGGTCAAGGGCATGGCGGGGAAACGCGGGGGCGGCTTACACCGCCTTGTTCAGGCTTTCGAAATCGCGGCCTTCGGCGACCAGCTTCTCGAGCAGGGGGGCAGGCTTCCAGAACAGCGCGTCTTCCTTGGCGAATTCGCGGATGTCAGCCAGCACCTTGTCCAAACCTTGCATGTCGGCCCACTTCATGGGGCCGCCACGAAAGCGCGGGAAGCCGTAGCCGGACAGGAAGGTCACGTCCACGTCCAGCGGGCGCAGGGCAATGCCCTCCTCCACCACCTTGGCGCCTTCGTTGACCATGGCGGCCATGTAGCGGCGCATGATTTCCTCAGGGGTGAACTTGCGCGGCGTCACGCCCTTCTTGGCGCGCTCGGCATCGACGATGGCCAGCACTTCGGGGTCGGGCTGGCCGACGCGCGCGCCCTGCGGGTAGAGGTAGAAGCCACGGCCCGTCTTCTGGCCGAACCAGCCGCGCTCGCAGACGCGGTCGGCCACTTCGACGTAGCGGGCCTTGGGATCGCGCGTGGCCGCGCGCCGCTTGCGCGTGGCCCAGCCGATGTCGCCGCCGGCCAGGTCGGTGACCTGGAACGGGCCCATCGGGTAGCCGAAGCCGCGCACGGCCTCGTCGATCTCGTAGGGGCTGGCGCCGTCTTCCATGATGTAGTCGGCCGCCTGCTTGTAGACGGCCAGGATGCGGTTGCCGATGAAGCCGTCGCAGACGCCGGCACGCACGGGCACCTTCTTCATGCGCTTGGCCAGCTCGAAGGCCGTGGTCACCACATCGGGCGCCACCTTGGCGGGCACCACGATCTCCAGCAGCTTCATGATGTTGGCGGGGCTGAAGAAGTGCAGGCCGATCACGTCCTGCGGGCGCGAGGTGGCGGCGGCAATGGCGTCGATGTCCAGGTAGGAGGTGTTGGTGGCCAGCACGGCGCCGGGCTTGCAGACGCGGTCCAGTTCCTTGAACACGGCCTTCTTGACTTCGAGGTCCTCGAACACGGCCTCGATCACCAGGTCCACATCCTTGATGTCGTCATAGGAGGTGCTGGGCGTGTAGCGCGCCATGACGGCGGCCTTGGCCTCCTCGGTCATGCGGCCCTTGGCGATCAGGCCGTTGTAGACCTTCTCCACATTGGCCTGGCCGCGCGCGATGGAGTCGGCGTCGCGCTCGATCATGGTCACCGTGAGGCCCGCGTCCAGCGCGGACACCGTGATGCCGGCGCCCATGGTGCCGCCGCCGATGACGGCGATCTTGGCAAAGTGGCGCGGCGCAGCGGCCTTGGCTTCGGGAATCTTGGCGGTTTCGCGCTCGGCGAAGAAGGCGTGGATCAGGCCGGCGCGCTGCGGGCTGTTCAGGCATTCCACGAACAGGGCACGCTCCTTGGCGATGCCTTCGTCGAACGGCAGCTCCACGGCGGCGCGCACGCATTCCACGATCTTCAGCGGCGAGAACAGGCCGCGGCTCTTCTTGGCGGTGTCGGCGGCCAGCGCGTCGAGTTCGGCCAGGGCAGCAGCCTTGTCGGCGATTTCAATGTCACGCGTGCGGCGCGGTGCGGTATTGGTTGCCAGCAGCTCGTTGGCGTAGGCCAGGCCTGCGGTCGTGGCGTCGGTGCCGTCCACCAGCTTGTCCACCAGGCCGGCGGCAAGCGCGGCCTTGGCCGACAGGTGCTTGCCGCTGAGCATGAGGTCGGCGGCCGCCTTCACGCCCATCAGGCGCGGTGCGCGCTGCGTGCCGCCAGCGCCGGGCAGCAGGCCCAGGTTGACTTCGGGCAGGCCGAGCTTGGCGGCCGGCAAAGCCAGGCGGTAGTGGGCCGACATGGCCACTTCCAGGCCGCCGCCCAGGGCCGGGCCATGGATGGCGGCGACCACGATCTTGTCGGAGGCTTCGAGACGATTGAGCACCTCGGGCAGCGAGGGCGGCATGGCGGGCTTGCCGAATTCGCGGATGTCTGCTCCGGCGATGAAGGCCTTGCCCTCACCCACGATGAGCACGGCCTTGACGGCGGCATCCGATTCGGCCTGCTCCACGGCAGCCAGCAGGCCGGCGCGCACGGCCTGGCCCAGGGCATTCACGGGGGGATTGTTGATGCTGACCACCAGCACGGCACCATCAAGGCGGGTCTGGACCACGGAAGCCTGGGCTTGTTCGCTCATCTGTATGTCTCCGAACTTGGGTTTTCCACTCAAAACATCCATTCTTGCCACGACAATGGTTCTTTACAATCCCATGAATGATTGACAGACTGTAAAAAAATCTTTGACATTGAGGCGCTTGCGCGCCTTCCCCCTTCTATTCGCTGCGCGAGGGAGGGGGACGACACCATCGCTGCAGGGCGGCACGGCCGACGTAGTCCCTTGCTCGGTGTCCCTGGTTTTGGAGCCCCGCCCATTTCATAGGCTGTGGGCGAAGCAAAGTATCTGGACATATCCATGGATCTGAACTCGCTGACCCTGCTGGTGGAAATCATCGATAGCGGCAATCTGAGCCAGGCGGCGCGCAAGCTGAAGATGACGCGGGCCAATGTGAGCTATCACCTGACGCAGCTGGAAAAATCGGTGGGGGTGCAACTGGTGCGGCGCACCACGCGGCGCGTGGAGCCGACCGAGGTGGGGATGCGGATGTACGAGCATGGCCGCGCGATCCAGAACGAGATGATGTCGGCGCGCGAGACGATCACGTCGCTGGGCCAGGGGATGGCGGGCCGCGTGGGGCTGAGCGTGCCCAGCGGCTATGGGCAGATCGTGATGAGCGACTGGCTGATCGAGTTCAAGCGGCTGTATCCGGGCATCGTGCTGGATGTGCTGTTCGAGAACCGGGCCGACCATTTGCGCGACGAGGTGGACATCGCCATCCGCGTGATCCAGGAGCCGCCGCTGTCGGTGATTGCGCGCAGCCTGGGCAATGTGCACTACGTGGCCTGCGCCTCACGCGAGTATGCGCAGCAGCACGGCCTGCCCACCACGCTGTACGAGCTGCGCAACAGCCCGCTGATCACGGCCGGCGTGATGGGCCGCCAGCTGCGCCTGTCGGCCTACCAGGGAACGGACCGCCAGGAGGTGCTGCTGGCGCCGACCATGATCTCCGAGCACTTCCCCTTCCTGCGCCAGGGCATTCTGGCGGGCCTGGGCGTGGGCCTGGTGCCCGACTACGTGGTGCAGGACAAGGTGGCCAGCGGCGAGGTGGTGCTGACCCTGCAGGAGTACCGCCTGAGCATCTTCGGCACCCATATGTACCTGCTGTACCTGCCCGACCGTCATCAGACGCGGGCCGTGCGCACCTGCATCGACTTCCTGCTGGCCAAGGCCGGCCAGGGTGGCAGCGGCGACGCTGCCGCCACCTGAATCAGCGGCGGTACCAGCCGCCCGGGCGCTGGTACCAGCCACGCGGGCCATGGTCCCAGCCGTGCGGACGCCAGCCATAGCCGGGGTGCGGCGGCGCGGCCCAGTAACCGGGGCGCCAGGCATAGCGCCCCCCACCCCAGCCCCAGGAGCCGCCGATCCAGACATGGACAGGCGAGGGAGCGACCGGAATGACCTCGGTCTGCAGCGGCGGCGGCGCCATGGGCGCGTAGACCACCTCGCCCGAAGGACCTACGGGATAGGCAGGCGCCACCACGCAGCCGGTCAATGCCACGGTGGCGGCAGCCAGAACCAGGGCCGGAACCAGGCGACGGCCCGGCGTTTGAATCGATACAGACTTCACGATGCACTCCTGGCCGCGCTTAGTGCGGCCATGCAGATACAACGAAAAAGCCCCTGCCGGTTGTTGACAGGGGCTTGTGAAGCCTGGGTAAAGATCAAGTCTGGCTGTACGTGAGGTTGAGACGGGCCCTACATCCAAGGGTTCAAGACGCGCACTCCATGAACATGGAACGGCTCGAAATCCTTGATGTTGCGAGTGACCACGCACAAGCCATGCACCTTCGCCGTGGCCGCAATCAGGCTGTCGGCCAGCGGCCGCGGCGCAGGCACGTGGTAGACCGCGTTTTCCATGGCAACCATCGCATCCACTGGCAGCACTCGCCCCTGAAAGGCCGTGAACACGCGTTCCACCAGCCAGCGGCGCAGCACCTGCCCGGCAATCGGGTCTTGCCGGGCTTTCAACTGCACGCCTTTCTCCAGCTCCATCAGCGTGATCGCGCTGATGAAAAGGGACTCGGCCGCGACCGATTGCGCCCAGGCCACAACGCCATCGTTCGCGCGGCCCGACGATGCCTTGCGCAGTTCGGAAACGATGTTGGAGTCCACCAGATACATCAGGACAGGTCCACGGCGCGCGGCAAATCCTTCGTGCGCTCAATGTCGAAATCGATATCGGCGGCCTCGGGCATGTCCAGCAATTGAAGAATGTTCCGGGTCTGCCCCGACAGTTCACGGAATTTCTCAATGCTCATCAGCACGTGGGCAGGTTGCCCCCGGTCCAGGATGTAGACCACGTCATCACCGCTGGCCGCTTT
The DNA here is from genome assembly GCF_059567865.1 of Delftia sp. BGA-UO-ETr-SB1. Taxonomy (NCBI): domain Bacteria; kingdom Pseudomonadati; phylum Pseudomonadota; class Betaproteobacteria; order Burkholderiales; family Comamonadaceae; genus Delftia; species Delftia sp. BGA-UO-ETr-SB1. The sequence goes on from NZ_JCAQOW010000005.1 coordinate 1,075,910, forward strand.
CTTGGCAGCGGAAACATGCTGGTTGAATTCACGGCTGCTGAAGGTCGAAATCTGCATGACGCACCTCCGTCAAAGAAAATGCTTGTACGTTACTACATTCGCATAAATGCAGCACCGGACAAGCATTTCTGATGGGGCTTCGGGAAGCGGAGCCCAGTGGATGACCGGGCTCCCACTGGACAGACTCCAGCGTGTCGAACCTGATCCTAAATCAGAGGTTCTGCGCGTTCTGCAGCGCGGCAATGCGCTCTTCGATCGGCGGGTGGGTCGAGAACAGCTTGCCGATGCCGCCGGCAATGCCCATGGCGGCCACGCTCTTGGGCAGCTCGCCGGGGTGCATGCCGCCCAGGCGGGCCAGGGCATTCATCATGGGCTGCTTGCGGCCCATGAGCTGGGCGGCACCCGCGTCGGCGCGGAATTCGCGCTGGCGCGAGAACCAGGCCACGATGATGGCGGCCAGGAAGCCCAGCACGATGTCCAGCACGATGGTGGTCACGTAGTAGCCGATGCCGGGGCCCGAGCTGCTTTCGTCGTTCTTGCGCAGGAAGCTGTCCACGGCATAGCCGATGACGCGCGACAGGAAGACCACGAAGGTGTTCATCACGCCCTGGATCAGGGTCATGGTCACCATGTCGCCATTGGCGATGTGGGCGACCTCGTGGCCGATCACGGCCTCCACCTCTTCGCGCGTCATGCCTTCCAGCAGACCCGTGGACACGGCCACCAGGGCCGAGTTCTTGAAGGCGCCGGTGGCGAAGGCATTGGGCTCACCCTCGTAGATGCCGACTTCGGGCATGCCGATGCCGGCACGGTCGGCGAAGCCGCGCACGGTGTTGACGATCCAGGCCTCATCGGCGTTGCGCGGCTCGTTGATCACGTGCACGCCCGAGCTCCACTTGGCCAGGGGCTTGGAGATCAGCAGCGAGATGATGGCGCCGCCAAAGCCCATGATGAAGGCGAAGCCCAGCAGGGCCCCGAGGTTCAGGCCATTGGAAGTCAGGAAGCGGTTGACGCCCAGCAGGCTGGCGACGATGCCCAGCACCACCACGACGGCGACGTTGGTCAAAAGAAAAAGTGCGATGCGTTTCATCAGTGGGTTCTCCACAAAGTGGGGAAAGGGGGAAGGATCTGGGCCCTGCAGCGTTGAAAAGTGAGGGCCCCACCGGCTGTTTTCAAGCCGGGTCCTGCGCCGTTGTCATTCCTTGTTGTGATGCTTGTGCGGAACGGGGCGCCCGGAACACGAGAGAGTCATCATAGAAGGAAAAGTTCTCGTTCTCGTGGCACCAGCCGGGCACACCCAGCACGGGCAAGGGTGCAAAAGGCTTGCACTCCAGGGTGTCGGCCCCCAGCCAGATGCTGCCGGCCAGCCAGGCGTCGATGTCCGCCGTGGCGGGGCCTGCCGTGGCGCCTGCACCATCCGTGTGCACGCACAGCACATGGGCCGTGATGGGCTTGCGCGGCTGCACCAGCTTTTCCAGCAGCGCATGGCCTATGGGCAGCAGCCTGGCCTGGCGCCACAGTGCGCGCCGCTCCACGAAGAGCTGGTGCCAGCGCCGGTAGCGCAGCGCCTCGCACAGCGCGGCCGGCGCCAGCAGCAGGGCACCGTTCTCGTCCAGCACGGTGACGGCATCGCGCAGCGGCCCGCGCTGCGCGCCCACGCCCGCCTGGGCAATGGCGCCGGCCTGCAGGGCATTGCAGCGCTGCTTGAGCGCGGGCCAGCGCAGCCAGATCAGGCCGTTGAAGAAGTCATGCAGGTTGTCGCGCGTAGGAATGCAGCGCGTCTCGAAGATGAACTGCTCGTAGGCCTTGCCTTCGGGCAGATCGTGCTGGGGCACAAAGCGCCAGGGCAGCGCCTGTGCGTCGGCCAGTGACTGCAAGGCCTGCCAGACCGGCCGGCCCTGCGCCACCTGCAGGCAGGCCGTCCTGCCCTGCGTTTGCAGCCCCTGCAGCCAGGGCGCATTCCAGTCGATGGGAAACGTCAATTGCCGGAGGGCCTGGACTGGGCCTTGACCACGCGCTTGTCGCGCACGGCCACGCGCGAGGTGCCTTCGTCGCGCATCTCGAACGCCTGCGTGGCCGCCAGCAGCTTGGTGAGCGTGGCATAGCCGTAGTTGCGCGCATCGAACGAGGCCTTGTTGCCGATCTGCGCGCCCACGGCGCCCACATGGGCCCAGCCGCTTTCATCCTGCGTGGCGTTGACGGCGCTGCGCAGCATGGCCAGCAGCCGCTTGTCCTGGCGCAGTTCCTGGCTGGGAACGCGCAGGCAGGGACGCTGGGGCTGGGCTTGAGGTTCTGCCGAGGGTTCGTTCTCGGCCTGGGCCGGCGCACGCTCCTTTCCAGCGCCGTTCGGCGGCTGGGGAGCGGTGGCCACTGCGGCTGCAGCCACGGGCGGCACCGCTGCCTGGCCTGCCTCATGCGCGGCGTCCTGGCCATTGCCGTTGGCGGGCGCCGCCTCGCCCAGCGCCTCCAGGTACAGGAAGCGCGAGCAGGCATTGACGAAGGGCTGGGGCGTCTGCGCCATGCCGAAGCCGTAGACCGCCGCGCCCTTGGAGCGCAGGTGCATGACCAGCGGGGTGAAGTCGGCGTCGGAGGAGACGATGCCGAAGGCGTCGGGCCGCTCGGTGTAGAGCAGCTCCATGGCGTCCACGGTCATCGCCATGTCGGTGGCGTTCTTGTGCTTGGAGTAGTCGAACTGCTGCATGGGCCGCAGTGCGAAATCGAGCAGCTTGCGCTGCCAGCCGCTGAGCGAATGCTTGGTCCAGTTGCCGTAGGCGCGGCGGATGTCGATGACGCCGAAGGTCGACAGCTCGGTCAGGATCTCGTCGATCATCTCGGCCGGCGCGTTGTCGGCGTCGATCAGCAGGGCGATGCGCGGTTGCGGCTCAGGCATGGCAATCCTCTGGCGGGTGGCAGTCCCGCCAGCTTAAACCAGCTTCCAGGGCAGGGCTTCGCCGGAGCGCAGGGGCTTCAGTTGCGCCTCGCCGAAGGCGAAGCTGTCCGGCGGCGTCCAGCTTTCGCGCACCAGGGTGATCTTGCCGGTGTTGCGCGGCAGGCTGTAGAAGTCAGGGCCGTTGAAGCTGGCGAAGGCTTCGAGCTTGTCCAGCGCGCCGGCATTGTCGAAGGCCTCGGCATACATCTCGATGGCGGCATGGGCGCTGTAGCAGCCCGCGCAGCCGGTGGCGTGTTCCTTGAGATGGGCCGCGTGCGGCGCGCTGTCCGTGCCCAGGAAGAACTTGGGCAGGCCGCTGGTGGCCGCCTCCACCAGGGCCAGGCGGTGCGTCTCGCGCTTGAGCACGGGCAGGCAGTAGTAGTGGGGACGGATGCCGCCCGTGAAGATGGCGTTGCGGTTGAACAGCAGATGCTGGGGCGTGATGGTGGCGCCCACGAAGCGGTCGGCCTCGGTCACGTACTGGGCGGCTTCGCGCGTGGTGATGTGCTCGAAGACGATCTTGAGTTCGGGGAAGTCGCGGCGCAGCGGGATCAGGTGCTGGTCGATGAAGGCGGCTTCGCGGTCGAACAGGTCGATGTCGCTGCTGGTGACTTCGCCGTGCACCAGCAGCAGCAGGCCTTCGCGCTGCATGGCTTCCAAAGTGGGGTAGATCTTGCGCAGGTCGGTGACGCCGTGGTCGCTGTTGGTGGTGGCGCCTGCCGGGTAGAGCTTGCAGGCCACGACGCCGGCCGCCTTGGCGCGCACGATTTCCTCGGGCGGCAGGTTGTCGGTGAGGTACAGCGTCATCAGCGGCTCGAAGGCCATGCCCTCGGGCACGGCCGAGAGGATGCGCTGCTTGTACTCCAGCGCCTGCTCGGCGGTGGTCACCGGCGGCTTGAGGTTGGGCATGATGATGGCGCGCGCAAACTGCGCGGCCGTATGCGGCACCACGCTGCGCATGGCTTCGCCATCGCGCACGTGCAGGTGCCAGTCATCGGGACGGGTGATCGTGAGGGTGTTGGTGGAGGCGGTCATTCCGCCATTTTCCCATCGCCGCGAAACCGCGGGCCAATTGCGGGGCACGCCACCCTCGGGACTGGCGCGTGGCTAACGCGGTCGCAGGTGCTGCGGCCCCAGCTGCTGCAGGTTTTGCACGCCGATCAGGGCCATGTTGCGCCGCATCTCGGCCGCCAGGATGGCGATGGCGTGCAGCACGCCGGCCTCGCCGCCCACGGCGCCCGCATAGTTGAAGGGCCGGCCCACGAAGACGAAGTGTGCGCCCAGGGCCAGCGCCACCAGCACGTCGTTGCCCCTGCGAAAGCCGCTGTCGATCATCACCGGGTAGTCCGGCCCCAGCGCACCCACCACCAGGGGCAGCATGTGCAGGGGCGAGACCGCGCCATCGAGCTGGCGGCCGCCGTGGTTGGACAGGATGATGGCGTCGGCCCCGGCATCGCGCGCGGCCAGCGCGTCCTGCGGGCTGAGGATGCCCTTGACCACGAGGCAGCCCTTCCAGCGCCGGCGTATCAAGGCCAGGTGTTCCCAGCTCAGGTGGTCGCGCGCGCCGAAGTCGCGCGTGACGGTGGACGAGAGAATGGGCGCGCCGCGCGTGGCCTGCGAGTTCTCGAAGTGCGGCATGCCGTGCCGCACCAGGGTGCGCAGCGCCGTGCACAGCAGCCAGCGCGGATGGGTGATGCCCTCCCACGCCAGGCGCAGGCCGGGCCGCAGCGGCGTCGAGAAGCCCGCGCGGATGTTGTTCTCGCGGTTGCCCGACACGGGCGTGTCCACGGTGACGACCAGGGTGGCGAAGCCTGCGGCCTCCACGCGCCCCAGCAACTGCACGATGCGTTCGGTCTCGCCGGGCACATAGGCCTGGAACCAGGCCTGGGGATTGGCCTGGACCACCTCCTCCATGCGGATCAGCGAGGTGCCGCTCAGGATGGCCGGGATGCGGGCCGCCGCCGCCGCGCGCGTCTGCACCAGGTCGCCCCGGTAGGCCGACAGCGCGCTGATGCCCATGGGCGCGATGCCGAAGGGCGCAGCCCAGGTCTGGCCCAGCAGCGGCGTGGCCAGCGTGCGCCGCGAAGTGTCGGTGAGCACGCGCGTCACCCAGCGGTGGGCATCGAAGGCCTCGCGGTTGGCGCGCAGGGATTTGTCGGTCTCGCAGCCGCCGCTGACGTAGGCGAAGATCGGCGCAGGCAGGTGGTGGCGCGCTGCCCGCTCGAAATCATCGAGCGACAGGATGCGCCTGAGCCTGCGTGGCGTGGCGGAGGCCTGGCCCGCGCCCAAGAGTGCGGGTGGCGGTGCGGAGGAACTGGGGGTGTCGAGCCGGTCGACCTCGATTGGGGCTGCCATGGTCAGTTGATCTGGAACTTGCCCTCGCGGATCAGCTTGCCCCATTTGGCATGCTCGCTGCGAATCCACTCGCCGAACTGCGCGCCATTGGCGGGCGTGGCCATGCTGCCTTCCTGGGCCAGCTTCTCTTTGACCTCCTTGGTGGCCAGCAGCTTCATGGTCGCGTCGGCAATGCGCTCGGCGATGGGGGCGGGCAGGTTGGCCGGCCCCACCAGGCCCAGCCAGGTGGAGGCCTCGAAGCCCGGATAGCCCTGCTCGGCCACCGTGGGCACGTCGGGCAGGGACGGCACGCGCTGGGCCGAGGTGACGGCCAGCGCACGGATCTTGCCCGTGGCCAGTTGCGACATCACCGACACCGTGTTGCCGAAGTACAGGTCCACCTGCCCGCCCATCAGGTCGGTGAGCGCGGTATTGGCGCCCTTGTAGGGCACCTGCAGCACCTCGATGCCCGCGCGGCGGGCCAGCATTTCCCCGGCCAGGTGGCCTACCGTGCCATTGCCTGCCTGGGCGATGCCGTAGGTGCCGGGCCTGGCCTTGGCCGCCTTGATGAAGTCCTGCAGGTTCTTGAAGGGCGAGTCGCGCCGCACGGTCAGCACCACGGGCTGCAGGGCCACGCTGGCGATGGGCGTGAAGTCCTTGAGCGCATCGAAGGGCATCTTGGCGTAGAGGCTGGGATTGATGGCCAGGTTGGCGGCCTGCCCCATGCCGATGGTGTAGCCGTCCGGCGCGGCCTTGGCCACGGCATCCAGGCCGATGTTGCCGCCCGCGCCGGGCTTGTTGTCTATGACCATGGTCCAGCCCATGGCGATGTTGAGCCGGTCGGCCACCAGGCGCGAGGTGGCATCCGTGCCGCCGCCGGGCGGAAACGGCACGACCAGGCGCACGGGCCGCTGCGGCCATTCGCCCTGGGCCAGCGCCAGTGCAGGGAAGGCCGTGGCCAGGGCGGCGGCAGCGCCGCCCAGAAGATGCCGTCTGCGCATTGTCATTGTTTGTCTCCTTGGAATCGTTATGGCGGGAAAAAGTCGGGCGCAGCCTGCGCGCGGGACGCTAGACCGGCAGGCCCTTGGCGCGCAGCACGGCGTCGAAGCGCTCGGGGTCGGCCGTGCCGCTGCGGTTGGTCTCGCGGATGACGGCCTCGCGGGCCAGGTGGGCCTGGCTGCGGCGCAGCACCTCGGCGGCCTCGGCCGCGGGCACGGCGATCACGCCGTCGGCATCGCCCACGATCAGGTCGCCGGGCAGCACGGCCAGGCCGGCGCAGGCCACGGGCACATTGATCTCGCCCGGGCCGTCCTTGCTGGGCCCGCGGTGCGTGTGGCCGCGCGCAAAGATGGGCATGCCGTCCTGCGCCCATTCGCACAGGTCGCGGATGGCGCCGTCGATGACCAGGCCGCCCAGGCCGCGCGCCAGGCAGGTGGTGCGCATCAGGCCGCCGACCAGGGCCTGCGAGACATCGCCGCCGCCGTCGATGACCAGCACATCGCCGGGCTGCACCATCATCAGCGCCTTGTGGATCATGAGGTTGTCGCCGGGCCGCACGCGCACGGTGACGGCGGGGCCGCAGAGAACGGCCTCCAGCCGCGCGTGGTACTGGCGCAGGCCGATGGCGCCGACATTGCGGCTCATGGCGTCGCCGATGGCGGCCACGGGAATGGCCTTGAAGGCCTGGACGACGCCGGCCTCGGGGCCTGCGGCGCGCGGATGGATGCGGTAGCCCGCAGGCCATTGGCTGGATGGGGTGGTCATGGCAAATCTCCGGGAAAAACAGCTCAGCGCAGAACCTCGGGGTTCACGCAGTGGGAAGGGTCGGCCGGGCTGCCCTGCAGCCAGCCCAGCACATTGGCGGCGGCCATGTCGGCCATGGCCGCCAGCGCAGCGGGCGTGGAGCCGCCCACATGCGGCGTCAGCACCACGTTGTCCAGCGCGGCCAGGGCGTGGCCCGCAGGCAGGGGCTCCTCGGCCATGGTGTCCAGGCCGGCGGCGGCCAGGTGGCCGCTGCGCAGGGCGTCGATCAGCGCCGCCTCGTCCACCACCTCGCCCCGCGCGGTGTTGACCAGCAGGGCGCCGCGCGGCAGCTGGGCGATGCGGCCGGCATCGAGCAGATGGCGCGTGCGGGCATTCAGGGGCACGTGCAGGCTGAGCACATCGGACAGGGGCAGAAGCTCGTCCACCGAGCCCAGCATGCGCACGCCCGCCACGGCGCCGGGCCCTGGGGCGCAGGCCGGATCGAACGCAGGGTCGAACGCTGGATCGAAGGCCACCACCTGCATGCCCAGCGCCAGCGCCACGCGCGCCACGCGCTGGCCCACCTGGCCAAAGCCCAGCAGGCCCAGGGTGCGGCCGCTCAGCTCCAGGCCGTCCTGGGCGCGGGACCAGCGGCCGGCGCGCAGCTCGGCATCCATCCAGGCGATGCGGCGGGCGGCCGCGAACATCAGGCCCAGCGTCATCTCGGCCACGGACTGGGCATTGGCGCCCGGCGTCACATAGACCGGAATGCCCCGCTGGCTGGCCGCGGCCACATCGATATTGCTCACGCCCACGCCGTGCTTGGAGATGACCTTGAGCGTGGGACAGGCCGCGATGGCAGCGGCCGACAGCGTGGCCGTGCGCGAGATCACGGCATCGACGCTCTCGCGTGCCAGCACGGCGGCAACCTCGGCCTCGCCGCCGCCGTCTTGCAGGTACAGCACGCGGCAGTGCGCCGCCTGCAGGCGCTGCAGCCCGGCGGGCGCCAGGCGTGGCGCGGTCACGAAAACGGTGGGCGGGTGGGTAGTGGCGGTCATGGGAACGGGCAATTCGCTTTGTCGATGCACCGCATTCTTGTGAGCGCCACCCATTCCGTCCATTCGATAATGTTCATTCAAACATCACTTTTATTCATCGATGGACCTGCACCTGCGCGACCTGCGCTTCTTCGAGATCGTGGCCGACCTCGGGCACCTGGGCCGGGCCGCAGAACAGCTGGGGCGCACCCAGCCCGCGCTGAGCAAATGCATACAGCGCCTGGAACTGACCGTGGGCGGCGCGCTGTTCGAGCGTGCCGGGCGCGGCATACGCCTCACGCCGCTGGGCGATGTGCTGCTGGCGCGCGCACGCATGCTGCGCAATGCCAGCCAGGAGGCGCTGCGCGAGGTGCGCGACTTCAACGAAGGCCATGCCGGCCATGTGCGCATCGGCAGCGGGCCGGTGGCCGCCGACCACCTGCTGCCCGAGCTGTGCAGCAAGGCCCTGGCCGACGGGCGGCGCATCACCATCAGCATCTTGATCGGCCCCAGCTGGGAACTGCGCGACCGCCTGCGCGAGGGCCAGCTGGACCTGCTGATCGGCCTCACGGCCGAGGGTGATCCGGAGCTGGTCTCCCACCCGATCGCCGAGGATGTGGTGGTGGTCGCGGCGCGCCAGGACCATCCCGTCTTCGAGCGCCAGCGCATCACCATGGCCGCGCTGCTGCGCCATCCCTGGGCCCTGCCCAGCGCCAACATTCCCAGCCGGCAATGGCTGGACCAGGCCTTCACCTCGCGCGGCATGCCGGCGCCCACGGTGCAGGTGGAGGCAGGCTCCATACCGCTGCTGCCGCGCATGGTGGCCAAGACCGATCTGCTGACCTTCGTCTCGCGCCACACGCTGCGGCTGGAGCGCAGCCGCACGCTCAGGGAAGTGCGCCTGCCGGCCACCACGCTGCGCCGCCACCTGGGCGTGACCTGCCGGCGCGACGGCTATCTGTCGCCCGCGGCCCGGCACATGCTGGAGCTGCTGCGCGCCGACGGCCAGGCCCTGTTCGGCGAGGATGCCTCGCCGCTGGACGAGAACTGATTCCCGCGGACCGGGGCTAGGGCCCCGGCCGCGCGCCCGCATCGGCCAGGCGCAGCAGGCCCGCCAGGTCGACGATGGTCAGCCGGCCATAGGCGGCCTGCAGCAGGCCGCGCTGCTCCAGCAGGCGCAGCTCCTTGTTGATGGTCTGGCGCGAGACCGACAGCATGGCGGCCAGGTCGCTCTGCGAGATGCGCAGCACCACGCCCTGCCCGTCGGGCGCGGGCTGGCCATGCGTGGGGGCCAGCCGCGCCAGCAGCTCGGCCACGCGGTTGTCGATGTTGCTGAAGGCGTGGCGCTGCTGGACGACGATCAGCTCGTGCATGCGCGCCAGCACCAGCAGGCAGATGTCCTTCCACAGCGGCGGATGGGCATCGAGCAGGGCCAGGAAGGACTCGCCGGGTATCTCCACCAGCACCGTGGGCTGGTGCGCGTGGTAGTCGTAGACGAATTGCGTGTGCTCCAGCAGCCGCGCCAGGCCGACGATGTCGCCCGCGCTGTGCATGGACAGCACGAAGCGCGAGCCCGTGGCGTCCACGCCGCCCACTTCCACGCAGCCCGAAGCCACCACCAGCACCTCGCGCCGCTTGGGGTCGGCGGCGCGCACCTGCTGGTGGCGCTCGTAGCGGCCCAGGCGGGACAGCGCCGTCAGCTCGTCCAGCACCTCGGGCGGCCAGTTGCGCAGCATGCGGCACAGGCCCAGGGCGCGGCGGATCAGCGCCGAAGGGTCGGCCACGGGAGCAGGCTTGGAGCGCATGGTTCTCTCACGATGTCGAAGGCCCCGGGTTAGTCCGGTGCCCATGTACCGCCATTTGTCAATGGCTTGACAGAGTGCATCCCCTGTCGCTCGGGATAGTAGCAAGCAAGCCACCGGGCAAAGCATCCGGGGCGCTACCAAGGAGACAAGTTCGTGAAGCACAAGCATTGGCTGGCCGCCGGCGGCATGGCGGCCCTGGGCACGTCCGCGTGGGCCCAGAGCAGCGTGGAGATGTTCGGCATCGTCGACGTCCACATCAACAGCGCAAGGTCGGGCGCCACGCGCCTGAGCCGGCTGGAGGACGGGGGCAGCGCGGCATCGCGCATCGGCTTTCGCGGCAGCGAGGACCTGGGCGGCGGCCTGCGCGCCCAGTTCATGCTGGAGGCCGGCGTGGCGCCGGACACGGGCCTGGGCACCATTCCCGGCCCGGGCCTGGCCTTCACGCGCCAGGCCTGGGTGGGACTGAACAGCGGCTGGGGCGCGGTGGAGATGGGCCGCATGTACACGCCCATGTTCGGCGCGCTGTTCCGGGCCGATCCGCTGGGCATGAACGCGCTGTTTTCCTCGCTGAACCTGGTGTCGGCCACCGATGCCCAGGCCGGCCTGCGGCCGTTTGCGGCGCGGGCCAACAACCTGGTGCGCTACCGCACGCCGGCAGGCCAGCCCTGGCTGGCGGACCTGGCCTGTTCCTTTGGCGAAGTGGCTTCGCCGAACAGCAGCAACGGCCGCCTCTACGGCGCCACGCTGGGCTGGAACCAGAAGCCCTGGTTCCTGGCCTACAGCTTCCAGAAGTCCGTGGAAGGCAGCGCCGCCGCACCCGTGGCCGCGCCCGCCACCAGCCAGTACCAGGCGTTGTCGGCCAGCTGGGAGGCCCTGGACGGGCTGCGTCTGACGGGCAACTACGTCATCAACCGCGTGGACCGTGCAGGCACACCCAAGGCGAAGCTGGCCCAGCTGGGCGCCGATTGGAGCGTGGATGCGCGCTCCAAGCTGCTGGTCTCGGTGGCGCGGCGCGAGGTGGGCGGCACGGACCGCGCCCAGAACACCTGGACGCTGGGCTACGACTACGCGCTGAGCAAGCGCACCGTGCTCTACGCGCGCTGGCTGCAGCTGGGCAATGCGGCCAATGCCTCGGCCGCCATTGCCAACGTGCCGGTGGCCGCCAACAGCGGCGACGGCGTGCGGTCCCTGGCGCTGGGTGTGCGCCACAACTTCTGAGGGACACACATGACCGACAGCCATTGCTTCAACACTTCCCGGCTCGACGCGCTGTTCGCGCCGCGCTCCATCGCCGTGGTCGGCGCCTCGGACCAGGCCAGCAAGATCGGCGGCATTCCGCTGGACTACCTGCTGCGCTTCGGCTACGGCGGCGCGCTGTATGCGGTGAACCCGCGCGCCAGCCGCGTGCAGGGCCTGCCCGCGCACGAGCGGCTGGCCGCCATCGGCGCGCCGGTGGATCTGGCCATCGTCGCCGTGCCGCAGTCGCAGGTGGCCGGCGTGCTGGAGGATGCGGCCGCCGCGCGCGTGCAGTCCATGGTGCTGTTTTCCTCGGGCTATGCCGAGACCGGCTCCGACGGCACGGCCGCCCAGCAGGCGCTGGCGCGGCGCGCGCAGGAGGCGGGCATACGCCTCATCGGCCCGAACTGCCTGGGCTTCATGCGCCCCGGCCACCAGGTCTACGCCACGTTCTCGCCCGCGCCGGGCGGCGGGCTGGTGCGGCCCGGGCGCATCGGCATGGTCAGCCAGTCGGGCGCCTTCGGTGCCTATGCCTACAGCCTGGCGCGCGAGCGCGGGCTGGGCCTGTCGCTGTGGGCCACCACGGGCAACGAGGCCGATGTGCAACTGGCCGATGGCCTGGCCTGGCTGGCCCAGGACCCCGAGACCGACGTGATCATGGCCTACATGGAGGGCTGCCGCGACGGCCCCCGGCTGCGCGCGGCCCTGGCCCTGGCGCAGGAGCGCGGCAAGCCCGTGGTCATGTGCAAGGTGGGCACCAGCGCCCTGGGCGCGGCCGCCGCCGCATCGCACACGGCCTCGCTGGCGGGCAACGATGCCGTCTATGACGCGGTGTTCCGCCGCTACGGCGTGCTGCGCGCGCATTCCATCACCGACTTCTTCGCGCTGGCGGCCAGCGCCTCCATCGCGCGGGCCCCCAAGGGGCGGTCCATCGGCCTGTTCACGGTCTCGGGCGGCGTGGGCGCCATGATGGCCGACGACGCCAGCGCAGCCGGCCTGGACGTGGCACCGCTGTCCGATGCGGCCCAGCGCCAGCTGCGCGAATGGGTGCCGTTTGCCGCGCCGCGCAACCCCGTGGACATCACGGGCCAGGTCACCAACGACATGACGCTGCTGGAGCGCAGCGCCCGCCTGATGCTGGCCGACCGGCAGTTCGACAGCTGGCTGGGCTTCTTCGCGGCAGGCGGCCTGTCCGACGCCTTCTGGCCCGTGCTGCAAAGCCTGGTGCAGACGCTGCGCACCCACCATCCCGACACCCTGCTGGCCGTCAGCACGCTGTGCCCGCCCGAGCGCCGCGATGCGCTGGAGGCGCTGGGCTGCCTGGTGTTTGCCGACCCGGGCGCGGCCATACGCTGCATTGGCGCGCTGGCCCGCCTGCATCTGCATGAAACACCGCAGGCGCTGCCCGCGATGGCCGATGCAGGCAGCGCACTGCACCTGCCGGCGGGCACGCTGTCGGAGCAGCGCAGCATGGCCCTGCTGGCCGAGGCCGGCGTGCCCGTGGTGCCGCACCGGCTGGTGCGCACGGCGGCCGAGGCAGCGCAGGCCGTGCAGGCCGTGCAGGAGATGGGCGGACGCATTGTCCTCAAGGTCTGCAGCGATGCCATCGCCCACAAGTCCGACGTGGGCGGCGTGGCACTGAACCTGGCGGATGCGGCCGGCGCCCAGGCCGCCTTCGACCGCATCCTGGCCAATGCGCGCCAGGCCCGGCCCGATGCGCGCATCGACGGCGCGCTGGCCGCCCCCATGGTGCAGGGCGGCGTGGAGTGCATCGCCGGCGTGCACCGCGACCCGGTGTTCGGCCCGGTGCTGATGTTCGGGCTGGGCGGCATCCATGCCGAGATCCTGCGCGATGTCTCGCTGCGCCTGCTGCCCATCACGCGCGACGACGCGCTGGCCATGGTGCGCGAGCTGCGGGCCTTTGCCGTGCTGGACGGCGCGCGCGGCCGCCCCCGCGTGGACCTGGACAGCATTGCCGACACGCTGTGCGCCCTGGCCGGCTTTGCGCAGCGCGCAGGCGCCACGCTGGAAAGCGCCGAGATCAACCCCCTGATCGCCCGCCCGCGCGAGGACGGCGGCTGCGTGGCCGTCGATGCGCTGGTCATCGGCAGGGAGGCTGCATGAAAGCCAATGCCCATTCCATCGCCCGCCCGGAGGCCACCATGAACACACCCCTGCTGCGCACCGCCGCGCTGACCTGCCTTGCCCTGGCCTGCAGCGCCGCGCTGGCCCAGGACGGCTATCCCGCCCGGCCCGTGCGCATCGTCGTGCAATACCAGGCCGGCGGCTCCACCGACACCGTGGCGCGCATCCTGGCCGAGGGCCTGGCCAAGCGCCTGGGCCAGCCCGTGGTGGTGGACAACCGCAGCGGCGCGGGCGGCATCATCGGCACCGAGCATGTGGCCAAGAGCGTGCCCGACGGCCACACACTGCTGCTGACCGTGCCCGGGCCCATCACGGCCAACCTGGTGCTCTACAAGAAGCTGCCCTACGACCCGCGCACCGAGCTGCGCATGGTCTCGGACGTGGTCTCGCCCTCCATGGTGATGGCCGTCAACCCGGCCGTGCCGGCCAAGGACTTCAAGGGCCTGGTCGAGGCCGTGCGCCAGTCGCCGGGCAAGTACGCCATGGGTTCCTGGGGGGCGGGCACGCAGCCGCACCAGGTCCAGGTCTTCATGGACAAGGCCTACGGCCTGCAGTCGCTGCACGTGGCCTACAAGGGCGAGGGGCCCATGTCCATCGACCTGATCAGCGGCGTGATCCAGATGACGCTGGGCTCGGCCGCCACGCTCAAGCCCTTCATCGACGCCGGCAAGCTGCGCGCCCTGGCCGTGGCCGGACCGCGCCGCAGCAAGGCACTGCCTGATGTGCCCACCTTTGCCGAGCAGGGCTACCGCGAGCCCGTGTATGCCATCACGGGATCGATCTCGCTGATGGCGCCCGCGCGCACGCCCGACGCCATCGTCGAACGCCTGGGCCGCGAGGTCGCCGCCGTGATGCGCGAGCCCCAGGTGCGCCAGCGTGTCGAGGCGCTGGGCCTGGAGGCCCAGGGCAACAGCCCGGCCGAGGCCAGCGCCGCCTACGCCGCCTTTTTGCCCGTGGCGCTGGACCTGGCGCGCTCCACGGGCGTGACCCTCGACTGACCCCCTCCTGCCCTGAAGAAAACAATGGACATGAACCCGACCCCTCCCTCCCTGCCCGAAGTCCGCCGCGCCCTGGCGCGCTCCATCGGCCTGGCCGCCTTTGTCTACGGCTATCCGCTGATAGAGACCTACCGCACCTGCCGCCTGCAGACCGATGCCGGCGCCGCACGTGCCACCGGTTTGGGCCTGGACATGCGCGGCGACTTCGACACGCTGCACCACAGCCAGCGCCCCTCCACCCATGAGGACCGCGACGTGGTCACGCCCGCCAACGACCTGCTGTACTCGCTGGCCTGGATCCACCTGGCCGACGGCCCGCGCCTGCTGACCGTGCCCTCCAGCGCCGCGCATCCGGGCCGCTATTTCGTGCTGGCCCTGTACGACGCCTATACCGAGAATTTCGAGAACCTGGGCCCGCGCAACTGCGCGCCCGAAGGCGAGACCGTGGTCCTGGTCGGGCCGGGCGGCCAGGTGCCGGAACACCTGGCCGGCCACCGTCTGGTGCACTGCCCCAGCAACCTGGTCTGGCTGATCGGCCGCACCGTGGTGGGCGATGCGCCCGACTGGCCTGCAGCCCGCGCACTGCAGGCCGGCATCCGGCTGGAGCCCGCGCCGGGCACGCCGAAAGGAGGCCGCCCGGCCGCCGTCGCGAACTGGGTCGGCCCGCCCGTGGACGCCATGGCGGCCGCCTTCGAGAACCAGGAGCCTGCGGCCGAGGTTGCACCGCGCTTTTTTGCCAACCTCTGCCATGCGCTGGCCGAGGCGCCTGGCCGCAAGGAGGACCAGGGGCTGCTGGCCTGGTTCGGCCAGGCCGGCCTGGCGGCCAGCGCCCGCATGGCGTGGGAGCAGCTGGAGGAGCCCGTGCGCGAAGGCCTGACCGAGGGCTTTGCCGACGGCGTGCGCACCGTGGCCGCCATGGGGCGCAACCGCCGCCCCCGGCCCTGGACCATGACGCCGTCCACCGGCCGCTACGGCAGCGAGTACCTGGGACGCGCACGCACCGCCTACCTGGGCCTGGGCGCGCTGGCCACCAGCGAGGCCATCTACGCCGCCGCCCACCACGACGCAGGCCTGCAGCCGCTGGACGGCAGCCAGCGCTATGTGCTGCGCTTCAATGCCGCCGACATGCCGCCGGCCGATGCCTTCTGGTCCGTCACCCTGTATGACGCCGACCGCTTTCTCTACGGCAACGAGATCGGCCGCCACTCCATCGGCGACCGCACGCCGGGCTTGCTGCGCGAGGCCGACGGCAGCCTGCAGATCGACCTGGGCCATGCCCGGCCGGCACAGGGCGCCGCCAACTGGCTGCCCACGCCGCACGGGCGCTTCTACCTCATCCTGCGCATGTACCACCCGCAGGCAGGCGCGCACCAATGGCCTGTTCCACCCCTGCAGCCCGTGGCCGCATGAGACACGCCATGGACCTGAGCACCCTGGCCGAGGAGGCCGTCATCCACACCTGCCCGCTGTACGAGATGCGCCGCATGCGCGCGGCCACCTCGCCCCGGCGCAATGCGGCGGGCGAGGCCGCGCCCGCACCGCTGCGCTGGTGCAACCAGTTCGTGCATGCACGCCAGCTGCTGCGCGCCGGCACCAGCCGCGTGGTCACGCCCAACAACGACACGCTCTACACCAACGCCTGGCTGGACCTGGGCGCCGGGCCGCTGGTGATTGACGTGCCCGACACGGCGGGCCGCTACTACGTCCTGGGCCTGCTGGACTTCTTCACCAACCCCTTCGCCCACCTGGGCCAGCGCCTGACGGGCACGGCGGCGCGCTCCTTCCTGATCACGCCGCCCGGCTGGCAGGGGGCGCTGCCGCCACCGTTCGATGCTCCCGGCGCACACATTGCCGCGCCCACGCCCTGGCTGTGGGTGATAGGCCGCATCCTGGTCGATGGCGAGCACGACCTGCCCGCCGTCCACGCGCTGCAGGACGGCTTTGCGGTGCGCCCGCTGGCCGACTGGCAGGCGGGCACGCCCTCGCAGGCCCGTGCCTTCGACCCGGACTGCGATCCCCAGGCCCCGCCAAATGCCGAGCACTATGCAGCCCAGGTGAATGCCGCCTTGCGCGACAACCCGCCGCCGGCAGGGCATGCCGCACGGGTCGCGCGCTTTGCTGCCGTCGGCCTGGGCGCCGGGCTGGGCGCACCCGATGCGCAACAGCAAGCCGCACTGCAGCGCGCCCTGGACAGCGTGCTGCCCCGGCTGCGCGCGGCCAGCACGGGCCGGCGCCTGGACTCGGGCTGGGAACTCCCCGCCCTGGTCGAAGGCAGTTTTGGAGACGACTTCCAGGCCCGCGCCGAAATTGCGCTCAAGTACATCGGCATGCTGGAAAGCCGCGAGGCCATCTACCCGCTGGCCTGGCATGACGCCCAGGGCCTGCCCCTGCACGGCAGCCGCCGCTACCGGCTGCGCTTTGCCCCAGGCGCGCTGCCGCCCGTGCAGGCCTTCTGGTCCCTGACCCTCTACGGCGCCCACGACTGCATGCTGGTGGACAACCCCATCGACCGCCATGCCATCGGCGACCGCACGCCGGGCCTGCGCCCCGACGCTGATGGCGATGGCGATGGCGGGTTGACTATCCACATCAGCCACGCGCCGCCGGCCAGCGAAGACCACCGCGCCAACTGGCTGCCCGCGCCGCGCGAAGGCTTCTACCTGTGCCTGCGCGCCTACATGCCCCGGCCCGAACTGCTGGACGGCCGCTACGCCCTGCCCCCCATCGAACCAGAACAGGAGACCCCATGAACGCCAGAGACGACGACAAGCCCTTTTTGCTGGTGGGCACCGGCAGCGAAACCGTGGCGCCGGGCCTGCACATACTGCGCGGCCAGGGCCAGTCCTTCGTGGCCGAGACCGACGCAGGCCTGGTGGTGATCGACGCCGGGCCCGGCGGCAAGGTCAGCCAGGACATGATCGCCAGCCTGCGCCAGCTCAGCGACGCGCCCGTGCATGCGCTGTGCTACAGCCACGGCCACATCGGCTACAACGCGGGCGTGCCCGCATGGCTGGAGCATGCGGCCGCGCGCGGAGAGCCTGTGCCGCGCCTCATCGCGCACCGCAACCTGCCGCGCCGCCAGGCACGCTACCGCGAGACCCGGGCGCTGCAGCACCGCATGGCCGAGATCCAGTTCAACCGCAGCGCGGGCTTTTTCGAGCACCGGCTGGACATGCACGAGCCCACCGAAACCTTCGACACGCGGCTGGAGATAGGCAGCGGGGACGGCCGCATCGAGCTGTTCTGGGCGCCGTCCGAG
This sequence comes from Delftia sp. BGA-UO-ETr-SB1, assembly GCF_059567865.1. Lineage (NCBI taxonomy): Bacteria > Pseudomonadati > Pseudomonadota > Betaproteobacteria > Burkholderiales > Comamonadaceae > Delftia > Delftia sp. BGA-UO-ETr-SB1. Next base: position 1,093,396 of record NZ_JCAQOW010000005.1, read on the forward strand.
ACCGACGATGCCATCGCGCTGTGGAGCCCCGGCCAGCGCGTGCTGTACGGCGGCGCGGCGCTGCTGGACTCCATACCCAACATCGGCACGCCCTTTCGCACGCTGCGCGACACCGTGCGCTGGGCCGACACGCTGCAGGCCATGGCCGCGCTGCGCCCGCTCAAGGCCGTGCGCGAGTTCGGTCCCGTGATCGAGGGCGAGCAGGCCGTGCAGCAGGTGCTGCTGCACACCGCACAGGCGCTGCGCTGGCTGCGCGCCGAAGTCGTGCGCCTGATGAACGAGGGCCTGAACGAGCAGCAGGTGCTCGCGGCCATGGACTATCCGCAGGAACTGTTCGGCGTGGAGTGGATGAAGCCCACCTATGGCGACCCCAGCTACATCGTGCGCGACATCTACCGCTCGGAAAACGGCTGGTGGGACCGCAACCCGACCACGCTGCACCCGGCCCCGCCCGAGGCTGCGGGCGCCGCCATTGCCCAGGCCATCACCGACAAGCCCGGCCTGGTGGCCAGCGCCCAGGCGCTGGCCGACGCGGGCCAGTGGCAGCTGGCCCTGCATGTGATCGACGTGCTGGCCACGGCGACCGGCGACGCGCCCGAGATCGGCCAGGCCCGCAGCCTCAAGGCCGCCTGGCTGCGCGAGCGTGCGCGCGAGGTGGACAGCTATGTCTCGCGCAACCTCTACCGCGTGGGGGCCGACATGATCGAGCAGGGCACGCAGGCGCGCCTGGGACTGCGCTGACGGGGCCGCGCACAGGCAAGGCGACTCAAGGCGACACAAGGAGACAAGTGCATGAAGACGATGAAGAAGCACGGCATGGCCCTGGCACTGCTGCTGGCCATGGCCTGCACAGGCCACGCCCAGCCGGCACAGGATGCCGGCAACTACCCCGCCCGCCCCGTCACGCTGATCGTGCCCACGGCCGCCGCCGGCGGCACGGACACCATCGCGCGGGTGTTTGCCGAAGGCCTGACCCGGCTGCTCAGGCAGCCCTTCGTGGTGGACAACCGGCCCGGCGCCAACGGCCTGGTCGGCGTGGAGCAGGCCGCGCGCAGTGCGCCGGACGGCTACCGGCTGCTGTTCACCTACACGGCGTCCATGGCCGTGAATCCCAGCCTCTACCGCAAGGTGCCCTATGACCCGGTGAAGGACTTCACGCCCATTGCGCAGATCGGCCGCGCCGGCAATCTGCTGCTGGTCTCGCGCGATCTGCCCGTGCACACGCTCAAGGAGTTCGTGGAGCATGTGCGCGCCCGGCCCGGCCAGCTCAGCTACTGCTCCTGGGGCCAGGGCTCGGGCGGGCACCTGACCATGGAATTCCTGCTCAAGCAGGCCGGCCTGCAGATGCAGCATGTGCCCTACAAGGGCAGCAGCCCCTGCGTGCAGGGCCTGCTGGGCGGGCAGGTGCAGGCGGCGTTTGCAGACACCTCTTCCACCGTGGAGCTGGTGCGTGCGGGCCGCGTGCGCGCCATCGCCCACAGCGGCGACAAGCGCATTCCCAGCCAGCCGGACCTGCCCAGCCTGACCGAGGCGGGCTACCCGTTCCACAACTATTCCTGGTACGGCGTCTTCGCGCCCGCCAAAACGCCGCAGCCCATCGTGGACAAGCTCAACGCCGCCATCAACCAGTTGCTGCAGGACCCGGCCACGGCCAAAAAGCTGGGTGAGCTCAACCTGACCGATCTGCCCCGGACCACGCCTGCGCAATTCGCCGACACGTTGCGCCAGGACCTGGCGGACTGGGGCCGGCTGGTGCGCGAGGTGGGTGTGCAGCTGGACTGAGGGCAGGCCCTTGGCGGGCCAGACTCACTCGGCGACGATGCCCGTCCTGCGCACCACCTCGCCAAAGCGCTTCAGGCGCTCGGACATCATGGCCTCGAAAGCCGCGGGGCTCATTTCCTCGGGCGGGGTCACGCCCCGGTCCTGCAGGCTGGACACCATGGCCGGCGCAGTGGCGGCCTGGCGCACGGCCTTGAAGAGGGCCTGCACCACGGGCGCGGGCGTGCCGGCCGGCGCGGCCAGGCCGGTCCAGGAGCTCATGTTCAGCTGCGGGTAGCCGACCTCGGCCAGCGTGGGCACATCGGGAATTTGCGCCACGCGCTGCTCGGAGGCCACGGCCAGGGCGCGCACCTTGCCCGCCTGGATATGGGGCAGCATGGAGATGAGGTTGTCGAAGAACACCTGCACCTCGCCCGCCAGCACCGAGGTGACCAGCAGCGTGCCGCCCCGGTAGGGAACATGGGTGATGTCCAGGCCCGCATCGGCCTTGAACATCTCCATGTTGAGCTGGCCCATGCTGCCCGTGCCGCCGCTGCCGTAGTTGAGCTGGCCAGGGTGCTTTTTGGCATAGGCGATGAACTCCGCAAAGCTGCGGATGGGCAGGCTCGCGGGCACGACCAGCACATTGGGCAGGCGGCCCAGGATGGCGATGTTCTCGAAATCCTTGATGGGGTCGTAGCCCACCTTGGACTGGGTCAGCGGATTGGCCAGGTGGCTGCTCTGCGAGGACACGACCAGGGTGTAGCCGTCCGGCCTGGCGCGCGCCACGGCCAGCGCAGCCACCGAGCCGCCCGCGCCGGGCCGGTTCTCCACGACGATGGGCACGCCCAGGATGCGTGCCATGGGCTCGGCGTACTGGCGCGCCATGGCGTCCACCGAGCCACCGGCCGGAAACGGCACGATGAAGCTGATCTGGCGCGTGGGGTAGCCGGCGGCCTTGCCTTCGGCGGCCAGCGCCGCAAGCGGCGCCAGCACACCCAGGCCCAGCCCCGCGCCGAGCACGCGGCGGCGGGAAGGGTGGCTGGCAGCCTGGCGGGCGATAGGGGTCATGCTCATGTCTCCTCCTTATGGAAATACGTCGGCTGCGCCCGGCCATCCGGGGCGCCCTGGGGGCGCCCTGGGGGCGCCCTGGGCGTGCCCTGCTTACTCGGCCACGATATGGGCCTTGCGCACCACCTCGCCGAAGAGCTTCAGGCGCTCGGCCATCATCTTCTCGAAGGCGGCGGGGCTCATCTCCTCGGGCGCGACCACGCCGCGCTCCTTGAGGCTGGCCACCATGGCCGGCGCCGTGGCCGCCTGGCGGATGGCCTTGTACAGCGTCTGGACGATGGCGTCGGGCGTGCCCGCAGGCGCCGCAATGCCGGTCCAGGAACTCATGTTGAGCTGGGGATAGCCGACCTCGGCCATGGTGGGCACGTCGGGCAGCATGGGCAGGCGCTGCTCCGAGGCCACGACCAGGGCGCGCACCTTGCCCGACTGCACGTGGGGCAGCATGAAGACCAGGTTGTCGAGGATGAACTGCACCTCGTTGCCGATGGCGGCCGTGACCAGCGGCGAGCCGCCACGGTAGGGGATGTGCGTGGCAAAGATGCCCGTGGCGGCCTTGAGCATTTCCACATTGAGCTGGCCCATGCTGCCGATGCCGGCGCTGCCGTAGTTGACCTGGCCGGGGCGCTTTTTCACGTACTCGATGAACTCCTGGAAGTTCTTCACGGGCAGGCTGGAATGCACCATCAGCGCATTGGGCTGGCGGCCCAGGATGGCAATGTTCTCGAAGTCCTTGATGGGGTCGTAGCCCACCTTGGGCTGGGTCAGAGGATTGGCCAGGTGGCTGCTCTGCGAGGACACGACCAGGGTGTAGCCGTCCGGCTTGGCGCGCGACACGTACTGCGTGGCCACCGAGCCGCCCGCGCCGGGCCGGTTCTCCACCACGATGGGCACGCCCAGGATGCGCGACAGGGGCTCTGCGTACTGGCGGCCCATGATGTCCACCGAACCGCCGGGCGGAAACGGCACGACCAGCGTGATCGGGCGCGAGGGGTACTTGTCATCGGCGCGTGCGGCCAGCGGCGCCAGCGCGGACAGGCCCGCCAGGCCAAGGCCTGCGCCCAGCAGCTTGCGGCGGGTGTTCAGGGAGGGGTTCACGGACAGGTTTTTCATGGGTATCAGCGCAATCAGGGGTGATCAAAGACGGCGAGGGCCACGGCCTGCGCGCGCGGCACGAAGGTGGCCAGCTCGCAGTACTCGCGCTCGGTATGGGGATGGCCGCCCACGGGGCCGGTGGCACACAGCGTGGGCACGCCCACCGACGCGGTCAGGCCGCTGTCGGCCGCACCGCCCGTGAACTCGCCCTGCACATCAAAGCCCAGCGACTGCGCGCCGCGCCGGTACAGCTGCAGCAGCGCATCGGGCGTGGGCGCCATGGGCAGGGTGCGGCGCACGGCGGTGACGCGGCCCTGGGTGCGGGGCACGGATTCTTCCTCCACGATGGCGCGGATGCGCTCCATCAGCGCATCGGGATCGGTCTGGGCCGTGTAGCGCACATCGAGCTCGGCCTTGGCGTGGGGCGCCACCATGTTCGGCACGATGCCGCCATGCAGCACGCCCACATTGGTGGTCGTGCCCGTGGCGGGATCGGTCAGCGCATGCAGGGCCAGCAGCTTGCGCGCCATGGCCTCCAGCGCGCTGGCGCCGGCCGCGTGGTTGATGCCCGCATGGGCGGCCACGCCCTGCACCTCGAACTCCACGGCCATCGATCCCTTGCGGCTGGTCACCAGGTTGCCGCTGACGCGGCCGGGCTCGGCATTGAAGACGGCGCGCGCGCCGCGCACCGTGTCCATGATGGTCTGGCGCGTGGCGGGCGAGCCGATTTCCTCGTCGCACGAGAAGAACAGCTTGAGCGGCGCGCCCAGGCCGCCACAGCGCGCAAAGGCCTCGGCCACGAAGACGTTGAGCACCAGGCCCGACTTCATGTCGGCCACGCCGGGACCGTAGGCCCTGCCCTCTTCCACGCGGAAGGGGCGGCGCGCCACGGTGCCCGCCGGGAAGACGGTGTCCATATGGCCCATCAGATAGATGGGTGCGCCTTCGGCCGGGCCGTCCCCGTCGGGACCGGCGACATCGGCATGCAGCAGCACGCCGTAGCCGGGCACGTCCTCGAAACGCACGGCCACGCCGGCCGCCTCCAGCCGCTCGCGCAGCGCCTGGGCCACGGCCAGGATGCCGGCTTCATCGCGGCTGCCGCTGTCGATATCGACAATCCTGTGCAACAGGTCTTGCATGGCCTGCTGCTGGCCGCCCAGCCAGTCCAGCAGTCTCGCGCGCTGCTGCACGCGGCTTTGTTCGAGGGTATCGTGCATGGTGGAATCTCCAGAGTGCATGCAGTGTTGCACGCGACCCCCTATTTTGCAACACACGTTGCATATACAAGAAAAATATGAAATCACCATTGCAAAAAGCCGCACTGCTGCTGCCGCAGCGCCTGGCGCAGCAGGGCGCGGAGCTGACGGCCAGCGAGCTGACGCTGGCCCAGACCCTGGGCAGCAACTACCCGCATGCGCTGCTGGAGTCGGCCACGGCGCTGGCCGCGCACACGGGCACCAGCGCCTCGACCGTGGTGCGCCTGTTCGCCAAGCTCGGCTATGCCAGCTATGCCGAGGCCCAGCGCGAGGCGCGCGGCGAGGTGACGGCGCTGCTGCAGACGGCCGCCCAGCGCGCGCCCGTGCTGCTGGGCGCGCAGCGCAGCCTGAGCGAGTGCGTGGACGATGCGCTGCTGCACGACCAGCACAACATCCAGGCCACGCGCGAGGGGCTGGACATGGCGGCCTTCGAGGCCATGGCCCGCAAGCTGGCCCAGGGCGAGGGCCGCGTGTTCGTGCTGGCCCAGCTCAACAGCTCACCGGTATCCGCCTGGCTGGCCCTGCACCTGAACATGTGCCGCCCCGGCGTGCAGGAGCTGGATGCCGGAGCCATCGCGCCGGCCGACCAGCTGCTGTGGATAGGCCCCTCGGACACGCTGCTGGCCTTCAGCGTCAGCCAGTATTCGCGCGGCACCTTCGAGATAGCGCAGCGCTTTGCCGACGCCGGCGCCCAGGTGCTGGCCATCACCGACAGCCCCGCCGCGCCGCTGGCCACCGTGGCCCACCACTGGCTGCAGGTGCGCACGGCCAATGCCTCGCCCTTTCACTCCTACACGGCGGCCTTCTACCTGTGCAACGCCCTGGTCTCGGCCGTGGCCCAGCTGCGCCACAAGGATGTGTCCGAGGCACTGGCCCGGCGCGACGCGCTGTGGAAGGAGTTCAACCACCAGTTGATCAGGACGGCTGAGCCGCGCGGGCCGGCTCGCGCCGCGCGCAAGCCACCCGCGCGCAGGTCTTCTACATAGACCAGTAGTACTTGAAGCTCAGCGTGGCCTCGCGATCCACGCCGCGGAAGATGCCTGCGAAGTACTTGCGGTTGAACAGGTTGTTGATGTTCAGCGCGATGCGGTACTGCGGCGTCTCGTAGGCCAGCGCCAGGTCGGCCAGCGTGGCGGAGTCGTTGATGTTCAGCGTGCCGTCCGCTGCCACGTTGTAGGGAGAGCGACCCTTGTAGCGCAGGCCGCCGGCCACCATCAGGCCCGGCACCGCGCGCGGTCGGTAGTCCAGCCACAGGCTGGCCATGTGGCGTGTGGTCTGTATGGTCTGGCGGCCGATTTCGGCGGGCCGGTTGCTCTGCGTGGTGCGCGGGTCCAGGTAGGTGTAGCTGGCCAGCGCGTTCAGCTCGCGCGTGAGCGCGAAGCGGCCTTCCAGCTCCAGCCCCGTGGAGCGCACCTCGCCCGTCTGGATGCTGAAGCGCGGGTGGTCGGGGTCCAGCGTGGTGACGTTGGTCTGGCGCAGGTCGAAGACCGAGGCCGTGATCAGCGAGGTGCTTCCCGGAGGCTGGTACTTCACGCCCGCCTCGTACTGCTTGCCGCGCCGGGGCTCGAACGGATTGCCGTCGTACTGCAGGCCCGTGACCGGATCGAAGGAGGTCGCGTAGCTCGCATAGGGCGCCCAGCCGCTGTCGAACAGGTAGAGCAGGCCCGCGCTGCCGGTGGTGGCGCTGTCGCTCATGCGCGGCTGGGTGCTGCTGTTCTGCGTGGTGCGCGCCTGGTCATGGCGCAGGCTGAGATTGGCCACCCAGCGGTCCCACTTGAACTGGTTGAGCGTGTAGATGCCGGTCTGGCGCAGGTCCGTGCGGCTGTCCTCCAGCTCTGGATAGGCGATGGACTGGCCATAGGCGGGGTCGAGCATGTCCAGGTCGGGCACATCCCAGCCAAAGCCCAGGCCGCCGCGCTCCCTGTACTTCACATGGTCCATGCCGAAGGCCATCCGGTGCTGCAGCCCGCCCCAGCGCAGGTCCTTCTGCAGGCGGGTGTCCAGCGCCAGCGTTCGGCCCTTGGTGCGCTGGGCCAGGCTGGCGCGCGAGACGCTTCGGCCGTCGGCCAGCACGTCCATGGCGTAGATGTGGCGGTAGTCGATGTCGATGGTGGAGTAGCGCAGGTTCTGCGTGAGCTGCCAGCCGCTGTCGGTCTGGTGCGAGAACTCGTAGCCCAGCGATCGCGTGTCGCGGTCGAAGCGGTCGAAGGACGGGTCGCCGGCCGTCAGGTGCGCGGGCAGGTCCTTGATCTGCGGGTAGGTGAACAGGCTGGGCCACCAGGACTTGGGCGTGCCGCGCTCGCGCGAGTAGCTGCCCAGCACGGTTAGGTGGGTGCGGCCGGAGAGGTTCCAGCGCAGCGAGGGCGCAATGGAGATGCGGTCATCGCGCGAGCCCACGGTGCGTCCGTCGCTGTCACGCGCCTTGAGGTTGAGCCGGTACAGCAGGTCGCCCGAAGCATCCAGCGCGCCGCCCAGATCGGCCGTGGCCTGGGCGCGCTGGTAGCGGCCATAGGACAGGCCCACGCTGTTCACATGGTCGGCCTCGGGTTTCTTGGAGACCACGTTGATCACGCCGCCCGGCCGCCCTTGGCCAAAGAGCACGGAGGCCGGGCCCTTGATGACCTCGATGCTGTCCAGCTCGTCGATCTCGTCGTTCCACGAACCATAGGTGCCGGCGGAGAACTGCCGCAGGCCGTCCTTGTAGTAGGAGCTGCCATCGCTGAAACCCCGGATGATGGCGCCCGTCATGCGCAGGTCCGCGCCCGTGACTTCGGTGGACACGCCGGCCGTGTACGACAGGGCCTGCTCGATGCTCTTGGGCGCCTGGTTCTGCAGCTGTTCCTGGGTGACGATGGAGATGGAGCGCGGCGTCTCGATCAGCGGCGTGTCCAGCTTGGTGCTGGCGCTCCTGCCGCTGCCCACGTAGCTGCCCGGCGCGGCCATGCGCTGCGATGTCACGTTGACCGTGGACAGCGTGGTGCCCGCCGACGGCTGAGGCTGCGGCGCAGGCGCCTTGCGCAGCGTGAACGTGCCCTGCTCGGTGCTGTGCGCGGTCACACCGGTGCCAGCCAACAGTCGGTCCATGGCCTCCTGCGGCGTGAAGCTGCCTTGGAGGGCCGGCGCCTGGCGGCCGCCCAGCACGGCTTCGTCGTACAGCACCTGGAACTGGGTCTGGCGGCCAAAGGCGCGCAGCGCGTTGATCAGCGGCTGGGCCGGCTGGTCAAAGGCCAGGCGCTGTCCGGATGACGGCATCGGTGAAGAGGCGGCCGGCTGCTGAAGCTGTTGCGCACGGGCGGACGGCGCGGCCCCCATGCCGGCCACGGCACCGGCCACCAGCCACGCCAGCAGGCGCGGCCTGGCCTGCGGGCCGGCGCCCTGCTCCTTTATGTTCCTGTATCGGGCATGCGTGCCCCTGCCTGCGAATTCCCTGCCTGCTGCTTCTTGCGCTCTCATTGCCACTCCGTTGCTGTGCCGTTGCACGGGCACGCGACGGGCAGGCCGCAGGCAGCCGTCGCGGGCGATCAGGAACCGCGCCGGACAAGCCATGCCAGCCCACCCGCGCATGCGCGTCAGGTGTTGCGGCCGTTGGCTGGGGCGTGAGGGACGAGCGCCCTCGGTGGTCCTTGGCTGGCAGCCGTGCGGGCCTGGAAAATCCACGCCCCTGCCCCTATAGAAGCCAAGACAGGTGCAAAGCTGGAACCTAGGGTTGGTCGTCAGTTTGAAACAAATTGTTTCTCAACCTTCGATTCATCCCCGCACGATCAGCCACCCTCCGCCGCTGCGCGGCTGCACGCGTACCGCAATCAAGGCCGGCAGCGCGCGCACAAAGCGCTCGGGCGCGGCCGTGGCCAGCAGGCCCGAGACACGCAGGCGGCCCAGCGACTCGTCGCCCAGCTCCACGGGTGCACCCAGATAGCGCGACAGCTCCTGCGCCACCTCCGCCAGCGGCGTGCCGCTGAAGCGCACCTGGCCCGTGCGCCAGTCGCCCACGCTGTCCGCATCGGCCACCACGGTGCTGTGCCGGCCGGCGCTGTCCACAGCCACGCCCGCGCCTGCCGCCAGCAGCAGGACATCGCCCCCGGCCCGCTCCCGCTCGGGCCGCAGCTGCACCTTGCCCTCCAGCACCTTCACCACCAGCCGGGGCGGCCCGGCGCGCACATTGAACGCGGTGCCCACCACCCGGACGCGGCTGGCGCCGGAGTCCACGGTGAAGGGCCTGTCCGGGCCGGGCGTGACCTCGAAGAAGGCCTCGCCCCGATCCAGCACCACCTCGCGGCGGCGCGGGTAGTAGCGCACCTGAAGTTCGCTGTCCACGTTGAGGGCCACGCGCGAGCCATCGGGCAGCTCGATGCTCTGCGTCTGCCCGGGCGCCGTGCGGGCCTGCAGCGTGTAGCCCGGCGTGTGGTCCCAGCGGTACCAGCCACCCCAGGCCAGCAGTGAGACCACCGCCAGCACGGACAGGGCTGCTGCAGGGCGGCCGGGCCAGCGGGCAAGAACGCGCTGGCGCGGCGGCGCGGCCGCTGGTGCAGCGCAGACGGCAGGCGCGGCGGGCGGCACCGCTGCGCCAAACTCATCGGGAAACAGTTCCCTGAGCTGTGGCGCGCCATGCCAGTGGCGCGACATGCCTTCGAAGATGCTGCGGTGCAGCGGGTTGGCGCCCAGCCATGCGTCCAGCGCGCGCTCATCGGCGCCCGTCCAGTCCGGCTGCTGGCGGCGCACGAACCAGTCGGCCGCCCTGTCATGCAGCCCCACCAGCTCCTGCGGCGAAACGCCCGGGGGAAGTTCGTTGCTCATCGTGTGTTCTCTGCGGCGCCCGGCCGCTGCTCGTCTGCGCGCAGCAGGGCACGCATTTGCTCGGCGCTGGCGTAGCGTACGCGGATCTCGCAATAGGACAGTGCCCGGCTCAGGTGGCGCGAGACCATGCGCACGGTGATGTCCATGCGCTCGGCCGTCTGCTCCAGCGTCAGTTCCTGCACGCGGTGCAGCACGAAGGCCTGGCGCTGGCGCTCGGGCAGCTCGTTCAGGGCATCGCGCAGCCGGGCCAGGCGCTGGCGGCGCTCATCGTCCAGCGCATGGTCGGCTCCTTCGCGGGCCGGCAGGGCCTCGACCTCGTCGCGGCAATCCTCCACGGACACCAGCCGCACACCGGCCTGCTGCGGCGCCGTGCGGTGCGCGAAGGCCGCCACGCTGCGCACGACCTGATGCAGATAGGGCCGCTCTTCGTCCACAGGCAGGCGTTTGTCGGCCGACAGCATGCGCACGAAGACTTCCTGGGAGGCATCCTCGATATCGGCCGGGCTCTTGAAGTACCGCGCCAGCATGCGCTGCAGCGGCTTGCGCCAGCGGGTGTAGAGACTGCGGGAATGGCCACCGGGCTCTCCCGGGGCGTCGTCGCGCTTCATGGCAGGCATGGCACGGCGGACGTGGAAGTTGTCCGGTGGCGAGGTAATGGGGGCGGAATCTGGAGCACGATGCAAACAGCTGAGCCGGCGATTGTATCGAGAACGATTCTCATCATCAGCTCGCCTTGGCCACAAAAAAAGGGCGCCGAAGCGCCCCTTGATTGCCGTGCCCGCAAGGGCCGCACCGGTTCAGTGCTGCAGGATCTTGTTGAGAAATTCCTTGGTGCGCGGCTGGCGTGCTTCGGGGTTGCCGAAGAATTCGTCCTTGGAGCAGTCCTCCAGGATCTTGCCGCCCACGTCCATGAAGATCACGCGGCTGGCCACCTTGCGTGCGAAGCCCATCTCGTGGGTCACGCACATCATGGTCATGCCTTCGTTGGCCAGGCCGATCATCACGTCCAGCACTTCGCCGACCATTTCGGGGTCCAGCGCGGAGGTGGGTTCGTCGAACAGCATCACGATGGGGTCCATGGACAGCGCGCGAGCAATGGCCACGCGCTGCTGCTGGCCACCCGACAGCTGGCCCGGGAACTTGTCCTTGTGCGCCGTCAGGCCCACGCGGTCCAGCATCTTGAGGCCACGCTTCTTGGCATCGTCCGGGCTGCGACCGAGCACCTTGATCTGGGCGATGGTCAGGTTCTCGGTCACCGACAGGTGCGGGAACAGCTCGAAGTGCTGGAACACCATGCCCACGCGGCTGCGCAGCTGGGGCAGGTTGGTCTTGGGATCGTGCACGGCCACGCCGTCCACGAAGATCTCGCCCTTCTGGAAGGGCTCCAGCGCGTTGATGGTCTTGATCAGCGTGGACTTGCCCGAGCCCGAAGGGCCGCAGACCACCACGACCTCACCCTTCTGGATGTTGGTGGAGCAGTCGGTCAGCACCTGGAAGCTGCCGTACCACTTGGAAACGTTCTTGAGTTCAATCATTGGTTCACTCCGACTCGTGTCAGTTGTCCATCGCCGCGCCGACAAGGGGCGCGGTCATGGGGGCGGGACGGCCAGCAAGGTCCGCCCCGCAGCCAAGGCCGTCGTCCCCCTTCAAGGGGGAAGGCGCGAAGCGACTCAGGGGGTGGTGTGTCATCGAATGATGGCAATCTTTTTGTGCAGGCGCTTGACTGCCCACGAGAGCGAGTAGCACAGCACGAAGTAGGTCACGCCAGCGGCCAGATAGGATTCGATGGGACGGCCATAGTTCTTGCCCGCCACTTCGAAGCCCTTGAGCATGTCGTAGGCACCGATGGCATAGACCAGCGAGGTGTCCTGGAACAGGATGATGGTCTGCGTGAGCAGCACCGGCAGCATGTTGCGGAAGGCCTGGGGCAGGACCACGAGGCGCATGTTCTGGCCGTAGGTCATGCCCATGGCCTGGCCCGCGGAGACCTGGCCGCGCGGGATGGACTGGATGCCCGCGCGCATGATCTCGCTGAAGTAGGCCGCCTCGAAGGCGATGAAGGTGATGATGGCCGAGACCTCGGCGCCGATGGGCCGGCCGATGATCAGCGGCATCAGCAGGAAGAACCACAGGATCACCATCACCAGCGGCACGGAGCGCATGCCGTTGACGTAGAGCGTGGCGGGCACATCAAGCCACTTCTTGCCGGACAGGCGCATCAGCGCCAGCACGGTGCCGAAGAGCACACCGCCGATGGTGGCGATGACGGTCAGCGTCAGGCTGAAGTACAGGCCCTTCAGCACGAAGTTGCTGAACAGGTCCCAGGTGAAGAACGACCAGTCGATTTGCAGGTTCATGTCAGTGTCCTCCGCCGCTGGCAGCGATCAGGCCCGGGACGCGCGAACGCTTCTCGATGAAGGCCATGATGCGGTTGATGGCAAAGGCGGAAATCACATACAGGCCGGTGACGGCCAGATAGATCTCGATGCCGCGCGAAGTCTCTTCCTGCGCCTGCATGGCGAACATGGTCAGCTCGGCCACGGACACGGCAAAGGCCACGGACGAGTTCTTGAACACGTTCATGGTCTCGCTGGTCAGCGGCGGGATGATGATGCGGAACGCCATGGGCAGCAGCACGTAGCGGTAGTACTGGAACGTGGTGAAACCCATCGCCATGCCCGCATAGCGCTGGCCGCGCGGCAGCGCCTGGATGCCCGAACGCACCTGCTCGGCGATACGCGCCGAGGTGAAGAAACCCAGCGCCAGCACCACGAGCACGAAGCCCGGCAGCGACTTCAGCGCAGGAACAAAGGACGGAACCACGTGGTACCACATGAAGATGTGGACCAGCAGCGGAATATTGCGAAACAGCTCCACCCAGGCATTGCCCAGCCGCACGATCCACGGCCGGCCCTCCAAAGTGCGCAGCGTGCCGATCAGCGATCCGACGACCAGTGCGATCACCAGCGACAGCAGCGACACGGAAATGGTCCAGCCCCAGGCCGACAGCATCCAGTCCAGGTAGGTGATATCGCCGTTCTTGCCGAAGCAGCTTTGACCGACCTCTTGGGTAATGGTGTCCTGGCAGAACACCTGCCAATCCCAACTCATAGGAGCACCCCTTCATTCAAAACACGAAATGCGTGCCGGCAGAAAAACCGGCGACGCAACAAAAAACGCCCCTTCCAACCGCATGGCAGAAGGGGCGGCATTCAGCTGGTGCTTACTTGACTTCGTACGACTCCATGGGCTTGTCGTTGGGGTGGGCCCATGCGTCCTTGGTGGCGTCGGACAGTGGCAGGCCGACCTTCACGTTGGCCGGGGGAATCGGCTGCATGAACCACTTGTCATAGAGCTTGGCCAGCGAGCCGTCGGCGATCTGGCGCTTGATGGAGTCGTCCACGGCCTTCTTGAAGGCGGGGTCGTCCTTGCGCAGCATGCAGGCGATGGGCTCGACCGACAGGGTTTCGCCGACGATCTTGTACTCGGCAGGTGCCTTGGACTTGGAGATGTTGGCGGCCAGGATGGAGCCGTCCATGATGAAGGCGTCGGCACGGCCGGTTTCCAGCATCAGGAAGCTGTCGGCGTGGTCCTTGCCCATGACTTCCTTGAAGGTCAGGCCGTCGGCGCGCTTGTTCTTGCGCAGGGTCTGCACCGAGGTGGTGCCCGTCGTCGTGACGATGGTCTTGCCGTTCAGGTCCTTGATGCCGGTGATGCCGGAGTTGCCCTTGACGGCGATGCGCACTTCTTCCACGTAGGTGGTCACGGCGAAGGCCACATCCTTTTGGCGGGCCTGGCTGTTGGTGGTGGAGCCGCACTCGATGTCCACGGTGCCATTGGTCACCAGGGGGATGCGGTTTTGCGAGGTGACGGGCTGGTACTTGATGTCCAGCTTGGCCAGGCCCAGCTCCTTCTGGATGTCGGCCAGCACGCGCTCGCCCATCTCGGTGTGGAAGCCCACGTACTTGCCATTGCCCAGCGTGTAGCCCAGGCCGGAGGATTCACGCACGCCCAGCGTCACGGCGCCGGAGGACTTGATCTTGGCCAGGGTGTCACCAGCCTGCGCGAAAGCGCTGCCTGCAGCCAGGGCGGTCACGGCGATGGCCAACAAATGCTTCTTCATACGGGTCTCCTGAGATGAGAACGAAAACGGTCTTGATGAGAACGGTCGAGTCGCCTTGTGGGCTTGCTCGAACTATCAACGATGTGACACATATTGTGCAATCACGCACGGTGCTGGAGCACCGACACGTGCTAGGGCTTTCCAGCACGTCAGCCGGATTCAGGTAAGCAACTGCCGTGCCATGGCACGCGTTTTTTGCCCGATCCAGCGCACCGGCGGTCCTGCACACGGCGTGGTTGCTGTGCGCGCACTCTAATGCCAGGGCCGGTGGCACAGCCAATGCCGTTTGCAAAAGCCCTTATGCATGCTATGCATAATAGGTGTTTACCCTAGGCATAACCCGTGCACCAAGTCGGGCTCTTGCCGGGCACCCGCATGCACCAACGTGCAGCAAAAAGGGGCTGCGAGAGCCCCTTTTTTCCTGATGCGTGCCGTTTGGCGTGTCAGCCGATGGTCTCGCCCTGCTCCAGCAGGAAGTTCCACAGCGCGCCGGCCACGCCCTGGGGTGCGTCCTTGCTGGCGGGTTTTTCACGGTAGGCGCGCACTTCCATGTCCATGCGAAAACCGTTGTCGCCCGCAGGCGCGGCGCTGACCAGGCGCCCGGCCTCCAGCTCGTTGCGCACGGCGCTGAACGGCAAGAACGCGACGCCATGGCCTTCCAGCGCCATCGCCTTGAGGCCTTCGGCCATGTCGGTCTCGTAGACGCGTTCCAGGTGCACGGCCTCGGCCGCTTCCTTGAGGATGAGCTCCGTCACCCGGCCCAGGTAGGCGCCGGGCGCATAGCCCAGATAAGGCAGCGGCTGGCCCTGGCGGCCCGGCAGCTGGTGCAGCGGCAGGCCGTCGGCGTCGGGCTTGGCGTAGGGGGCGAGCACCTCATGGCCCAGGCTGACCATCTCGTAGCGCGCCGGGTCAAGCTGGAAGGGCTGGGACGGATGGAAGTAGGCGATCAGCAGGTCGCAGCCGCCTTCGACCAGGCGCATCACGGCGTCATGCACGTTGAGCGCGAACAGCCGGCTGCGGAACGGCCCGAACTTGGCCTGCACGCTGGAGACCCAGTTCGGGAAGAAAGTGAAGGCCAGCGTGTGCGGCACCGCAAACCCCACCATGCCCTTGCCCGCGCTGACGTGGGCACGCAGCATGGTGCGCGTGCTCTGCAGCGACTGCAGCATCTCCAGCGCCTGGTCATACATGGTCTTGCCGGCCGGCGTGAGCCGGGTCGGGTAGGAGCTGCGGTCCACAAGGTCGGTGCCGGCCCAGGCCTCCAGTGCCTGGATGCGGCGCGAGAACGCAGGTTGCGTCACGTGCCGCAGTTGGGCGGAGCGGCTGAAACTGCGTGTTTCAGCCAGGCTGACGAAATCTTCTAGCCATTTGGTTTCCATGGGCCTCATTATCCGCCGGGCCGTGACGGGTGCCTGACAGGGCAGGGATGGTCCCTCTGGCACACCGCATGGATGCGCACATAATGGCGCTGCGCCGCATTTACCCAATGTGACATTTTTTCCTCACGGCCCCCGGCACACGACGCCGAGGAAGCTCAGTGACTGCATCTGCCCCGCCATGTGTAATTTTCTGACTCCCCGCGTCCATGTCATCCCCTCCCACCGAAAACGGCGCCGCTGAGACGCCTTCGCAGCCGGACGAGCCGCGTTCGCTGCGCATCGAGGACTGGCTCACCGTGGTGATCATGGCCCTGCTGGCCCTGATCACCTTCGCCAATGTGCTGGTGCGCTACTTCACTTCCTCCTCCTTCGCCTGGACCGAGGAAATCTCGGTCTTCCTGATGATCCTGCTGGCCATGGTCGCGGGCTCGGCGGCCGTGGCGCGCAACGCCCATATCCGCATCGAGTACTTCGCCGAAGGCGGCAGCGCCCTGCGCAGGAAGCGCCTGGCACGCTTCGGCACGCTGATGGTGGCCCTGCTGTTCGCCGTGATCGCCGCACTGAGCGTGCGCGTGGTCTGGGACGACTACCGTTTCGAGGAAACCTCGCCCGGCATCGGCGTGCCGCAGTGGTGGTATTCGATGTGGCTGCCGATTTGCTCGGCCCTGATCACGGTGCGCGCGCTGCAGCTGTTCCAGCGCCAGGGCCGCCCTGGCGCCTTCGATGACAGCACCGGGGAGAAGGCGCAATGATCGCAACCCTGCTCTTCATCGCCTTCCTGGGCCTGATGTTCCTGGGCGTGCCGATCGGCGCGGCCCTGGGCCTGGCGGGCGCCGCCGCCATCGCGCTGGCCAGCCCCGACACGCAGTGGTTCGGCCTGCTGGCCGTGCCGCAGAACTTCTATGCGGGCCTGGGCAAGTACCCGCTGCTGGCGATTCCGATGTTCGTGCTCGTGGGCTCGATCTTCGACCGCTCTGGCGTGGCGCTGCGCCTGGTGAACTTCGCCGTGGCCATCGTGGGCCGCGGCCCCGGCATGCTGCCCCTGGTGGCGATTGCCGTGGCCATGTTCCTGGGCGGCATCTCGGGCTCGGGTCCGGCCAATGCCGCCGCCGTGGGCGGCGTGATGATCGCGGCCATGAGCCGCGCCGGCTATCCGGGCAGCTTCTCGGCCAGCGTGGTGGGCGCGGCTGCGGCCACCGACATCCTGATCCCGCCGTCCGTGGCCTTCATCATCTACTCGGTGCTGGTGCCCGGCGCCTCGGTGCCGGCGCTGTTTGCGGCCGGCATGATCCCCGGCATCCTGGCCGGCGTGGCGCTGATCATTCCCGCCGTGTGGATGTCGCGCAAGCACAAGATGGGTGCGCTGGAATCGTCCATGCCGCGCCCGCCGTTCTGGCGCAGCCTGCGCGAGGCCTCCTGGGGCCTGGCCGCTCCGGTGCTGATCCTGGGCGGCATGCGCGCCGGCTGGTTCACCCCCACCGAGGCCGCCGTGGTGGCCGTGTTCTACGGCCTGTTCGTGGGCATGGTGATCCACCGCACCATCACGCTGCGCGACCTCTACCCCATCCTGCGCGAGGCCGGCGAGCTGTCGGCCGTGATCCTGCTGGTGGTATCGCTGGCCGGCATCTTCGCGTTCTCGCTGTCCACGCTGGGCGTGATCGATCCGGTGGCCAAGGCCATCGTGGACTCGGGCCTGGGCGAGTACGGCGTGATGGCGCTGCTGATCCTGCTGCTGATCACCGTGGGCATGTTCCTGGACGGCATCTCCATCTTCCTGATCTTCGTGCCGCTGCTGCTGCCGATCATGCAGCACTACAACTGGGACCCGGTGTGGTTCGGCGTCATCCTCACGCTCAAGGTGGCGCTGGGCCAGTTCACGCCGCCGCTGGCCGTGAACCTGATGGTGTCCTGCCGCATCGCGGGCGTGCGCATGGAGTCCACCGTGCGCTGGGTCGGCCCCATGCTGCTGGCCATGTTCCTGGTGATGATCGCCGTGATCGCCTTCCCGCAGCTGGCGCTCTGGCTCCCCGCACGCCTGGGCTACTGATTTCCCAAAAATTCAACAAGGAGACCTTCGCAATGAAACTTCGCACTTTCCTCGCCAGCGGCCTGGCCGCGGCTGCGGCCCTGGCCCTTTCGTCCGCTCCCGCAGTGGCGCAGACTCCGGCCAAGTACAAGAGCGAGTACCGCATGTCGCTGGTGCTGGGCACGGCCTTTCCCTGGGGCAAGGGCGGCGAGATCTGGGCCAACAAGGTGCGCGAGCGCACCAACGGCCGCATCAACATCAAGCTCTACCCGGGCGTGTCCCTGATCCAGGGCGACCAGACGCGCGAATTCAGCGCGCTGCGCCAGGGCGTGATCGACATGGCCGTGGGCTCCACGCTGAACTGGTCGCCCCAGATCAAGGAGCTGAACCTGTTCGCCCTGCCCTTCCTCATGCCCGACTACGCCGCCGCCGACGCGCTCACGCATGGCGAGCCCGGCAAGCGCCTGTTCCAGCGCCTGGAAAAGGCCGGCGTGGTGCCGCTGGCCTGGGGCGAGAACGGCTACCGCGAGATCAGCAACTCCAAGCACGCCATCAAGACCCCTGCCGACCTCAAGGGCCTGAAGGTCCGCGTCGTGGGCTCGCCGCTGTTCCTGGACACCTTCACCGCGCTGGGCGCCAACCCCACGCAGATGAGCTGGGCCGATGCCCAGCCCGCCATGGCCAGCGGCGCCGTGGACGGCCAGGAAAACCCCGTCTCGGTCTACATGGCCGCCAAGCTGCAGTCCGTGGGCCAGAAGCATCTGACGCTGTGGGGCTACATCAACGATCCGCTGATCTTCGTGGTCAACAAGGACATCTGGGCCACCTGGACCAAGGAAGACCAGGACATCGTGCGCCAGGCCGCCGTGGACGCCGCCAAGGAGCAGGTCGTGATCGCGCGCAAGGGCATGATCGAGGCCGACAAGCCCCTGCTCAAGGACCTGGCCGCCAACGGCGTGACCGTGACCCAGCTCACGCCGGCCGAGCGCGAAGCCTTCGTCAAGGCCACGCGCCCCGTCTACGACAAGTGGAAGCAGCAGGTCGGCGCCGACCTGGTGGATGTGGCGGAGAAAGCCATTGCCGCGCGAACTCGTTAGAATGCTATCGGTTGATCGCACACTCCGGTAGAAGCAAAAGGCCCCGCTCTGCGGGGCCTTTTTTTCGCCATCCTCCTGCGCAGGAGCGGCCCGCGCCTCCGGCACGCCATCAACGAACGCCATGCCCCATGATGGCCTCGGCGAATGGGACAGCCTCTATGAGGCAGCAGCGCCGGCGCCCTGCACGCCACCCAGCAACATGTCTGTCCCCATCTCGCACAGCAGCTCCTCCAGTGCGCCCGAGGCGATCAGCGGCGAGGCCTCCAGCGAGGCGAAGCGCACCGTGCCCAGCACGGCCCGCGTGGCCACGTAAAGGCGTGCATAGGACAGCGAGGGGCCACCCCAGCGCTGCAGGTGGGCGGCCATGCGCTCGGCGGTCTCGCGCATGGACAGGGCAATGCGCTCGTCACCATCCTGCCGCCAGGCAAAGCGCGCCAGCTTGCGCCGCGCAGGCGTGCGGCCCGCAAAGCCCTCGACGATGCAGGCGACCACGCCGCGCGCCACGGCCTCGCGCGGCAGGCCCTGCTCCGACGCCTGCTCCAGCCAGGTCTCGATGGCCGCGACGGCCACACGGCGCTGGCCATCGACCATGGCGCGGAAGACGGCCTGCTTGTCGGGGAAGTACTGGTAGAGCGTGCCGATGGAGACGCCTGCGCGCTCGGCAATGCGGTTGGTGGTGAGCGCGGCTTCGCCCTCCTTGACCAGAATCTGAGCTGCTGCCTGAAGAATGGCCTCCAGCGTACGCTGCGCACGGGCCTGCACGGGCTGTCTTCTTCTCTGGGATTCAGTGGTAGCGGAGGTATGGGAGGGCATGCGGCAAAACCTGAGCACAAGGCGAGTTTTCTGCCCGGAGTTTAAGCACTACAGTGGCCGGCCATTGCAGCAAATCCCAAGGAATACACCATGAAAAAGCATCAGCACACCGGCGCGTGGGAAGCCCTGCCGTGAAGGGCGTGCAACTGCTGGCCCTGGCCGCCGCCCTGTTCGACACGGCGGCCGCGCTGGCCCACTTCGCCTGCATCGTCTGGGGGGGACGCGGGCTGCGGCTCATGGGTGCCGGCGAGCGCATGGCGCGCATGGCCGAGGCGGGGCACTGGTATCCGCCACTGGTGTCGGCGGCCATCGGCGTGGTGCTGTCGCTGCTGGCGGGGTATGCGCTGGCAGGCGCGGGCCTGCTGGGATCCCTGCCCTTCATGCGCCCGGTGCTGGCCGGGGCCGGCCTGGTGCTGGTGGCGCGGGCCGTGGCCTTTCCGTGGCTGAAGCCGCGGTTCCCGGACAACAGCGACCGCTTCTGGCACGTGTCCTCGGCCATCTGCCTGGTCATGGGACTGCTGCACCTGGCAGCAGCCCTTGGGAGATAAAGGGCTGACTCCAGCCTCAGGCCGTGACGGGCGAGACCAGCGGGCGGCCTTCCAGGTGGCAGCGCATGTTGGCGATGAAGCGGTCCACCGAGGCCTGCACGGCTTCGGGCGACCAGCCGCCCACATGGGGGGTGAGCACCACGGCGTCCAGGTCCAGCAGTTCGGCCGGGGGCGCGGGTTCGCTTTCGTAGACATCCAGGCCCGCGCCGGCAAGGCGGCCTTCGCGCACGGCGGCGGCCAGGGCGGCGGTATCGACCACGCTGCCGCGCGCGATATTGACCAGATGGCCCTGCGGGCCCAGCGCATCCAGCACCTGCGTGTTGATGAGGTGGCGCGTGCCCGGGCCGCCCGGCGTGGCGACCAGCAGCACATCGGCCCATTGCGCCAGGGACAGCAGGTCGCCGAAATAGCGGTGGGGCAGCTCGCTGCGCTGGCTGCGGTTGTGGTAGCCGATCTCCATCTCGAAGCCCAGCGCGCGCTGGGCGATCTTGGCGCCGATGGCGCCCATGCCGAGGATGCCCAGGCGCTTGTGCGAGACATTGGGCGGCAGCGGCATGGCAGTGCGCCAGACGCCGTCGCGCGTGGCGCGGTCCAGGCGCACCAGGCCGCGCACGGAGGCGATCAGCAGGCCCATGGCGTGGTCGGCCACGCAGTCGTCATTGGTGCCCGCGCCATTGCCCACGGCAATGCCATGGGCCTGCGCATGGGCGACATCGATGTTCTCGTAGCCCGCGCCCAGTGCGCAGACCAGCCGCAGCGCAGGCATGCGCTGCATCTGCGCGGCCGACAGGCCGATGGAGCCGATGGTCAGCACGGCCTGGATGCGTGCGCCGTGCTCGGCGAGAGCCGCCTCGCATTGGCTGGCGTCGGGCGCGTAGAGCAGGTCGAAGGAGGGAAAGGCCTGGGCCATCTGGCGCAGATGGCCTTCGGCGTTGAAGTTCAGGACAAGCAGGGCAGGTTGCATGGCGAAAGAGCGGCGCCCGCTGCCGCGGGGAAATCAGCGGCTTCAACGGGCTGTGGGCAAGGGGAAACCCATTGTCCACCCGCCAGGGGCCTTGCGCGGTGCCGCCCTACAGGTCCAGCACCAGCCGGGCGGATTTCGCGCGCGAGCAGCAGGGCAGGAACTGGTCGCAGGCGGCCTGCTCGTCTTCGGTCAGGTACATGTCGCGGTGCTCGGGCTCGCCCGAGAGCACACGCGTGAGGCAGGTGCCGCACACGCCCTGCTCGCACGAGGTCTGCACCTCCACGCCGATGCCGGCCAGCGCCTGGACGACGGTCTGCTCGGGCGCCACGCGCACCACCTGACCGGTGCTTGCGATCTCGATCTCGAACCCGGCATCGCCCTCGCGCTGCACGGCCTCGCCCGCGAAGAATTCGTAGTGCAGACTGTCCTCGCTCCAGCCCGACGCGCGGGCATGGCCCAAGGCCGCGTCCATGAAGCCGCGCGGGCCGCAGACATACAGGTGCAGGCCCGCCTGGGGGGCGCCGAGCAGTTGCGCCATGTCGAGCGCGCCCTCGCCATCCACATGCAGGTGCACGCGGTCGGCCCAGGGCATGGACTGCAGCAGGGCCGTGAAGGCCATGCGCTCGCGCGAACGCGCGCAGTAGTGCAACTCGAAATCGGCACCCTCGCGTGCCAGCTGGCGCGCCATGGCCAGCACGGGCGTGATGCCTATGCCGCCGGCCAGCAGCAGATGACGTGCAGGCCCGCCCGCATGCAGCGCGAAGTGGTTGCGCGGCGCGCCAATGGCGATCTGCTGGCCTTCCTGCACCTGTTCGTGCACGGCGGCCGAGCCGCCGCGCGAGGCGGCTTCGCGCAGCACGCCGACCACGTAGCGGCCCGTGTCCTGCGGGTCGTTGCACAGCGAGTACTGGCGCACCAGGCCGCCGGGCAGGTGCAGGTCGATGTGCGAGCCGGCCGTGAAGGCGGGCAGGCTCTGGCCGTCCAGCGGCACGAGTTCAAGGCTGCAGATGTCCTGCGCCTCGGCGCATTTGCGCGCGACGCGCACCTGGAGGATGGGGTTGGCTTGCATGGGGAAACGTGGGAATGGAGGGGTTCGGAAAAATCAGGCCGCCGCCAGCGCCTGGGCGCTGGCCTCGCGCAGCCGGCTGATCACGCGGCGCGCGCGGTTGGGGCCCGCGTCCACGTGGATGTCGATGACGGGGCGCGCGCCAAAGCGCTGCTGGTTGCGGAACTGGGCCTCGATGACGACCTTGTCTTCCTCGAAGGTGGCGGCCGTCTGGTCGATCACCAGGCGCGTGGTGTCCTGCATGCCGGGATGCGGGTTGGTGGCAATGGTCCAGAAGTAGTGGGCCGAATGCTCGGTCTCCGGCGTCACGCCGTGAAAGCCCCGCATGTGAAAGCCTTCGCGCTGCGGATCGTCCAGCTGCCCGCTGCCTGCGTCCATGGCGCCGGTCCAGATGCGCACATGCGAGGGGTGGAACTCCACCTCCTGCCAGCGGTCGATGCGGCCCGCGAACGGCCAGGCCGCCGCATAGGTGGGCGGCGGGTCGGAGTCGGGCATCCAGCGCAGCACGGTGACGCTGTCGCCCTCCTGGCGCACCTTGAGCTCGGCATTCATGTGGACGCCGGCATTGCCGCCAATGGTCTTGAGGTGCACATAGCCCAGGTGGCTGAGGTCCAGCAGGTTGTCGTGGATGAGCTGGTAGGGCGCGTCGTAGTGGTAGACATCGCCGCCGAAGCGGTAGCGCGCATCGCCGTGCACGGGATAGGCGGGCGGCTCCTGCGCGGGCACGGAATCGGGCGTGGCGCCCATCCAGATCCAGAGGATCTGGTCACGCTCGCGCAGGTCGAAGGACTTGACGCAGGCCTTGGGCGGTATGCGCTGCTGGCCCGGAATCTCCAGGCACTGCCCGGCGCGGTCGAACAGCAGGCCGTGGTAGCCGCAGCGCAGGCCGCGAGGCTCCACCGTGCCGCAGGACAGCGGCAGCTCGCGGTGGCAGCAGCGGTCTTCCAGCGCGGCGACGCTGCCATCGGGCGTGCGAAACAGCACGACGGGCCGGCCCAGCAGGGTGCGGGCTAGTGGCGCGTCCTGCAGCTCCCAGGCAAAGCCGGCGACATACCACTGGTCCAGCGGGAAGGCGGGCACGGGTGAGGGTGCGGTGGTGCATTCGGTCATGGGGTTCTCCTTCTTGTCTGCAAGCCGCGCTCAATGCGCCGACAGCGTGCGGCCCGTGGCTGCGGGCCTGCCGGCTTCGGGCCCTTGCAGCCGGTGCAGCGACACGATGCAGGCCGCGAACACGAAGGCCGCGCCATAGCCCACGTACAGCTGGCTGGCCGACCAGGAGGCGTCGAGCAGCGAGCCCGCGACCATGGGCGAGACGATGGCGCCGATGCGCCCTATGCCTATGCCCCAGCCCACGCCGGTCACACGCACCTCGCCGCCATAGACCATGGGCGCGATGGCATAGAGCCCCGCCACGCAGCCGTTGACGAAGACGCCGATCAGAAAAGCCAGCGCATACGACAGCAACAGCGAGCCCGGATTGCTCACGATGAAGCACAGCAGCACGGCCGTGGCCAGCATGAAGCCGGCCAGTGCGCGGTGCACGGGATAGCGCGCCGCCAGCAGGCCCAGCAAGGTGGCGCCCAGGATGCCGCCCAGGCTCAGCAGCACGCCGCCGGTCACGCCCTGCTCGGGCGTGAGGCCCGAGGCGGCCAGCAGCTTGGGCGTCCAGCTCATGACGAAGTAAAAGCCGAACATCACCGCGAAGAACGACAGCCAGACCAGCAGCGTGGGCCGGCGCAGGCCCGGCGCGAACAGCTGCAGCGGCCCCCGCCGCACCGGCCCCGCCGATGCGGGCGCGGCAGGCGGCAGCGCCACCAGCGTGGGCAAGCCCAGCCGGCCGACCAGGGCGTTGAGCCGCTGCAGCGCGCCGGCCGGGCGCCGCGCCAGCAGGAAGTCCATGGATTCCGGCAGGCGCCACCAGGCCAGGACCAGCACGCCCAGCGTCACGCAGCCGCCGAACAGGAAGACGGCGCGCCAGTCATGGCGCCCCAGCAGCCACACCGCGATGGAGCCGCCAATGCTGGCGCCCAACGCATAGCCCGTGGACTGCAGGGTGACGGCCAGGCTGCGCCAGCGCTGCGAGGCGTATTCGCTGGCAATCACGTTGCTGCAGGCCAGGATGCCACCCACGCCCAGGCCCGTGAGCACGCGCAGCGCCGCAAGCTGGATGGCGCTGTGGCTGAAGGCCGAGCCCAGCATGCCCACGCCCGAGAGGGCCAGGCAGGCCAGGATCAGCGGCCGGCGGCCCAGCCGGTCGGCCCAGGGCGCGATCAGCAGCGATCCGCCCGCCATGCCGAACAGGCCCGCACTGAGCAGAAAGCCCAGCTGGGCGCCGCTGAGCTGCCAGTGCGCCGACACGGCCGAGGCCGTGAAGGCCATGACCAGGACGTCGAAGCCGTCGATCATGTTGAGCACCATGCACAGGGCTATGACCAACCACTGGAAGCGCGTCATCGGCCGCTGGTCGACGCTTGCACGCAGGTCGGCGCTCATGGCCGCAGCTCCCGCAACGGGCAGTTGGACGATGCGGCGGCGCAAGGCCGCTGCAGCCATGGGACAGGGGTAGAGGCAGTCATCGTGGGTCTCCTTGGGTTGAAGCTCTGTGGGAGCTTTCTTGTGTTCTCAGCACATCATTACGTATGCTGAATGTGATTCAGTTTACTGAATGAAAATCTGCACCAGATACCGGGATTTCCCCGATCAGGCGGAGCCGCGCAGATGCAGATGCAGATGCAGATGCAGATGCAGATGCAGATGCAGATGCAGATGCGGACGCGGCCGGGCCGCCGTCAGTCGGATGAGGACGCGTCGAGGGTGTCGCGTGCGTCGTGCAGCTGCACGAACTTGCGCAGCAGGCGCTTGAACTCGGCCTGCTCTTGGGGTTCGAGCGCGGCCAGCATGCGCTCGTGCAGTTCGTGGACATTGGGCACGAAGCCGGCCAGCATGGTCTCGCCCTCGGCCGTGAGCGTCAGGCGCCGCTGGCGCCGGGGCAGGATCTCGCGCAGCACCCAGCCCTTGGCCTCCAGGCGCGCCGCGATGTCGGCCGTGGTGGAGTTGTCCAGCGCCACCAGCCGCGCCAGCGTCACCTGGTCGATGCCCGGCTTTTCCTGCAGCATGCGCAGGATGGCGTACTGCACGGGCGTCACGTCCGGCCCCAGCACGTCGCGGAACAGCTGCGCCGCGATCTGCTGCGCGCGCCGGATCAGGTGGCCCGGCTGGTCGTAGAGGTCGATGGAAAGCGGATCGGAGGCGGAGTGGACCATCGGTGGCGGCAGGCCTTGCGGCCCTGGGGTTGAAGCCCGCCGAGGTTACCCCATCCCCGGCGCCGCCCGCGCCTGCTGGCCTGGCCATGCCGGCAGCCTCAGGCCACGGCGGCGGCAGGCTGGGCCGCTGCTGCGCCCACCGCCGCCGCCTGCTGCTCCTGCGCAATCCACTTGTCGATGACCTTGCGCGACTGCACGCCGCCCGCATCGATGTTGAGCTTGAGCAGCTTGCGGTCGGGGTGGGCACTGAGGTTGCGCTGCTGCAGCTCCAGCATCTGCAGGTCTTCGCTGAAGATCTTGTGCTGGCCCTCGCGGATGCGGTCGGTGACTTCGGCATCGCCCGGATTGAAGCGGCGCGCCATGCCCCAGAAGTACCACATGGATTCCTCGGTCTCGGGCGTGATGAAGTCCACCACCATGCTGTAGACCTTGTGTTCGTCGGGCGCGTCGTAGCCGCCGTGGCCTGCATGGGCCACGCCGACCTCGACCAGCACATGGCTGGGCGGGGTGAAGCGGCAGACCTGCCAGCGGTCCACGGGCACCTCGTCGGCCAGGCCGTTGCTGCGCAGCGCCATCTTCCAGAACGGGGGGGCGGGGATGTCGTTCATGAAGCGGCTGGTGACGACCTCGACATCGGCGCCCTCGCCGCGCGTCTCGGTCTTGCAGGGCGTCTCGTCGATCTCGGCCTGGCCGATGGAGCTGGCGTGCACATAGGTCTCGTGCGTCAGGTCCATGAGGTTGTCGATCATCAGCCGGTAGTCGGCCTGGATGTGGAACATGCCGCCGCCGTAGGCCCATTCGGGGTTGTCGTGCCAGGGCAGCTTCGGAATCAGGGCGGCATCGGCCAGCGCCTTGTCGCCGGGCCAGACCCAGATGAAGCCGTGGCGTTCCTCGACGGGATAGCTGCGGATCTCCGGGAAGCCGCGCACGCGCTGGCCCGGCATGGCAATGGTCTTGCCGTCGCAGCCCATCTCCAGCCCGTGGTAGCCGCAGACCAGCTTGCCCTCGCAGACAAAGCCCAGCGACAGGGGCGCGCCGCGGTGCGGGCAGAAATCCTCCACGGCGGCAATGCCGTGCTGCGCGCGGTAGAACGCAATGCGCTCGCCGCAGATGCGACGGCCCAGCGGCTTGTCCTGGATCTCGTCGGACGTGGCCGCCACGTACCAGGTGTTCTTGGGAAATGTGCTCATGGGGGGTCTCCTTTATGGGTGGGGTCCGCAGTCCTTGGCGCTGCGGTGGCTGGGGCACGGGCGGCCGAGGCCGCCGGCGCGTATCAAGCGCAGATCAAGCGCGGATCAGACTCGAATCAGGCTCGGATCAACTGCACGCCAGGAACCGCATGGCTGCCGGGCTCGCTCACGGCCTCGCGCAGGTTGCGGCGCGCGATGCGCGAGTGCTCTTTCATCAGCGCCTCGGCCCGGGCGCCCTCGCGCGCGGCAATGGCGTCCAGCACCTGGCGGTGCTGGTCCTGGGCCACCATCAGGCTGTGGCGCGCACGCGGCGATTCGGCCCGCGCCAGCACAAAGCCCGAGGGCGAGGCGAAGGGCATGCGCACCACGCGCTCCAGCTCGCGCTGCATGACGCTGCTGCCGGCCATGGAGTGCAGCAGGTCGTGGAATTCGGAGTTCAGCGCCACATAGCGCGAGAAGGCCTCATCGCCCCAGTCAGGCGTCTCCAGCACACGGTCGATGGCATCCAGGCAGCGGCCGGCCTGGGCCAGCAGCGGCTCGGCCACGCCGCGCTCGGCCGCCCAGCGCGCGGCCAGGCCTTCCAGCGTGCCGCGCAGCTCGATGGCATCGGCCACATCGGCCTCGGAGAACAGCCGCACGCGGTAGCCGCGCCCGCCGGCCATGGCTTCGAGCAGGCCTTCCTGCTCCAGCCGCATCAGCGCGGCGCGCACCGGCGTGCGGGAGATGCCCAGGCGCTGCACCACGGTGAGCTCGGCGATGCGCTCGCCTGCGGGCAGTTCGCCCGCAAGAATCATCTCGCGCAGTTGCAGCTGGGCCTTGATGACCTGGGAGTGGCTTTCTGCTTCGGAGGCGGCGGGGGCAAGCTGGGGGCTCATGGGGCTTTGTCTGGATGGAATGGCGTGAATGTATACATCCAAGGCGATTCATGGTGTATTTTTCCGCAAAAACACGGGAAAACACCAATCAAATGTATACAACCAATCCCAGCAAAGACAGTGACCCGCCTGTTTGTATACAGCGCCATGGCATCATGGCCGGCTCCCTTTTTCCCCTGCCGCTGCAACCCAGGAGGTCACCCTTGCCGACGTTTTCCCGACACCCCGCCATGGCCGCCCACATCCTCAACCTGGCACGGGATGCCAGCGCCGATGCGCAGGCCCCGCAGGCCTATCCCATCAAGGACTTCTTCCGCAATCCGGAGCGCGGCTTCTTCCGCCTGGCTGATGACGGAAGCATGCTGGGCTTCATGCAGCCCGTCAGCGTGGACGGCCATCCGGCGCGCATGAACATCCATGTGCAGGCGCTGGCGGGCAGCACCCCTGTGGGCGAGCCGCGCCGCATCACGGCCGAGACCGAGCGCGACATCAGCAACTTCTTCTGGAAGGGCTCGGATGTGGTGCTCTACCAGAAGGACTTCGGCGGCGACGAGAACTTCCACGTGCTGGCGGTCAACGCGCGCAGCGGCGAAGCCACCGACCTGACGCCCTGGGACGGCGTGCGCGCCAGCATCGAGGACGACCTGGAAGACGACCCCGACCATGTGCTGATCAGCCACAACCAGCGCGATGCCGAGGTCTTCGACGTGTACCGCGTGAACGTGCACACGGGCGCGGCGCAACTGGTGGCGCAGAACCCCGGCAACATCGTCGGCTGGCAGACCGACCATGCGGGCCGCGTGCGGGCCGCCGTGGCCAGCGACGGCCTGAACAGCGCCCTGCTCTACCGCGACGACGAGGCCGGCGAGTTCCAGCCCCTGATCACCACCGACTACCGCACCAGCGTCAGCCCGGCCTTCTTCACCTTCGATGACCGCAGGCTCTACGCCCTGTCCAACCGGGGCCGCGACAAGCTGGCCCTGGTGGTCATCGACCCGGCCCGGCCCGACGAGGAAGAGGAAATCTTCGTGCCCGAAGAAGTCGATCTGGGCGCGGCGGCCTATTCGCGCAAGCGCCGCGTGCTGACCCTGGCCGCCTACCAGACCGACAAGCCGCAGTACCGCTTCTTCGATGCCGAGACCGAAGCCCTGTACGGCCGGCTGGCCGCGCAGCTGCCGGGCTACGACTTCGCCATCCAGGGCGCCAACCGCGCCGAGGACAAGTTCATCGTTGCCGCCTTCAACGACCGCACGCCGGGCGCGCGCTACATCTACGACGCGGCCGCCGATGCGCTGACCAAGCTGGCCGACATCAACCCGGCCATTCCCGAGTCCGCCATGTCGCGCGTGCAGCCCGTCAGCTACACCAGCCGCGACGGCCTGACCATCCACGGCTACCTGACCCTGCCGGCCGGCCGCGAGCCCAGGAACCTGGCCTGCATCATCAACCCGCACGGCGGCCCCTGGGCCCGCGACGGCTGGGGCTACAACCCCGAGGTGCAGTTCCTCGCCAACCGGGGGTTCTGCGTGCTGCAGGTGAACTTCCGGGGCTCCACGGGCTATGGCCGCGCGTTCTGGGAAGCGGGATTCGGCCAATGGGGCCTGAAGATGCAGGACGACATCACCGATGGCGTGCACTGGCTGATCGACCAGGGCATTGCCGACCCTGCGCGCATCGGCATCTACGGCGGCAGCTATGGCGGCTATGCCACGCTGGCCGGCGTGGCCTTCACGCCCGACCTGTATGCGGCGGCCGTGGACTATGTGGGCGTGTCCAACCTGTTCACCTTCATGAAGACCATTCCGCCCTACTGGAAGCCGCTGCTGGACCAGATGCACGCCATGGTGGGCGATCCCGAGCGCGACAGGGAGCGCCTGGCCTCCACCTCGCCAGCCCTGCATGTGGACCGCATCAAGGCCCCGCTGTTCATCGCCCAGGGCGCGCGCGATCCGCGCGTGAACAAGGACGAGAGCGACCAGGTGGTGAAGGCGCTGCGCGAGCGCGGCGTCGAGGTGCAGTACATGGTCAAGGACAACGAGGGCCACGGCTTTCACAACGACGAGAACAAGTTCGAGTTCTACGAGGCCATGGAGCAGTTCCTGGTCACACACCTCAAGCCCTGAAGCCACCCGGGCGCCGAGCCACCCGGTCGCCCTGCCGCCCCGCGCTACAGCACGGCGGGCTCCCCGCTTTGCTGCAGCGCCCACATGTCCGCATAGCGCCCGCCCGCCGCGACCAGCTGGGCGTGGGTGCCGCGCTCGACGATGCGGCCCGCATCCATGACCAGGATCTCGTGCGCATCGACCACGGTGGACAGGCGGTGGGCAATCACCAGCGCCGTCTTGTTGCGCGCGGCGCTTTGCAGCTCGGCCTGGATGGCGCGCTCGTTGGCCGAGTCCAGCGCCGAAGTCGCCTCGTCAAAGATCAGGATGGGCGGGTCCTTGAGCAGGGTGCGCGCAATCGCCACCCGCTGCTTTTCGCCGCCCGACAGCTTGAGGCCGCGCTCGCCCACGCGCGTGGCATAGCCCTGGGGCGTGGCCTTGATGAAGTCGTGGATGCGCGCGGCGCGTGCGGCCGCCACCACCTGGTCGCGGCTGGCGCCGGGGCGGCCGTAGGCGATGTTGTATTCCACCGTGTCGTTGAAGAGCACCGTGTCCTGCGGCACGATGCCCACGGCGCCGCGCACGCTGTCCTGGGTCAGCTCGCGCAGGTCGCGCCCGGCAATGCGCACATGGCCGGACTGCACGTCGTAGAAGCGGAAGATCAGCCGCGCCAGCGTGCTCTTGCCCGAGCCCGAAGGGCCGACTACGGCCACGGTCTTGCCGGCCGGAATGGTGAAGCTCACGTCCTTGAGGATGGGCCGCTCGGGGTCATAGGCAAAGTCCACATGCTCGAAGCGCAGCTCGGGCGGTGCGCCGTCGGCCGGCAGGGGCCGGGCGCCGGGCGCGTCGGCCACCTCGCGCTCCTTGTCCATGAGGGTGAAC
The DNA here is from genome assembly GCF_059567865.1 of Delftia sp. BGA-UO-ETr-SB1. Classification (NCBI taxonomy): domain Bacteria; kingdom Pseudomonadati; phylum Pseudomonadota; class Betaproteobacteria; order Burkholderiales; family Comamonadaceae; genus Delftia; species Delftia sp. BGA-UO-ETr-SB1. Next base: position 1,123,695 of record NZ_JCAQOW010000005.1, read on the forward strand.
ATGCGCTCCAGGTCGGTCAGGCTCTGCTTGATCTCGCGGTAGATCACGCCCAGAAAGCCCAGCGGGATGTAGAGCTGGATCATGAAGGCATTGACCATGACCAGGTCGCCCAGCGACAGCCGCCCGTCCACCACGCCCTGCGTGGCGCGCCAGAGGATGGCGACCAGGGCCGTGGCGATGATCAGCTGCTGCCCGCAGTTGAGCATGCTCAGCGTGGTCTGGCTCTTGAGACGCACGCGGCGCAGCGCCTCCAGGTTCTCGTCATAGCGCCGCGCCTCGAAGCCCTCGTTGCCGAAGTACTTGACGGTCTCGTAGTTCAGCAGCGAGTCGATGGCCTTGGTGTGCGCCGCCGACTCCTGGGCATTGGCCTCGCGCCGAAAGCGCGTGCGCCACTCGGTCACCGTGACCGTGAACGTGATGTAGAACACCAGCGCCGCCAGCGTGATGACCGCGAACCAGATGTCGAAGCGCAGCGCCAGGATGCCCAGCACCAGCGCCATTTCGATGAAGGTGGGCAGGATGCTGTAGAGCGAATACGAGATCAGCGACTCGGTGCTGCGCACGCCGCGCTCGATGTCGCGCGTCATGCCGCCGGTCTGGCGCTCCAGGTGAAAGCGCAGGCTCAGCGCATGCAGGTGCTCGAAGGTGGACAGCGCAATCGCCCGCGAGGCGCCCTGCGTGGCCTTGGCAAAGACCAGGTCGCGCAGCTCGGTGAACAGCGAACTGGAAAAGCGCAGCAGCCCGTAGGCCAGCAACAGGGCCACGGGCACGACGAGCACCGCGCGGGCATCGCCGGCCTTCAGATCCAGCGCATCGACCAGGTGCTTGAGCAGCACCGGCACGCCCACGTTGGCGAGCTTGGCCCCGATCATGAAGCCCAGCGCCGCCAGCACGCGCCACTTGTATTGCCACAGGTAGGGCAGCAGGCGCCGCAGCGCGTTCCAGTCCCGCGACGGTGCCGGGGTTGGGACTAAGGGTAAATCCGTAGGGGAAGCGCTCTCGCGTCGCATGAAAGACAATTCTCGGTTGTTATATTGACCCGATTGTGCCCATGCCACCCCGCCCCGACCTCCCGCCCCATCCCTTGCCCGCAGACAAGGAGCTGGTTCTCAAGGTCATTCCCATGCCCGCCGATGTCAACGCCAATGGCGACATCTTCGGCGGCTGGGTCATGGCGCAGGTTGACCTGGCAGGTTCCGTGCTGCCCTCGCGCCTGGGCCAGAGCCGCATGGTCACCGTGGCCGTGAACGAGTTCATCTTCAAGCAGCCCGTGCGCGTGGGCGACATCCTGTCGTTCTACTCCAGCGTGCAGCGCGTGGGCCGCACCTCGGTCACGGTTGATGTCGAGGTCTATGCCGAGCGCTTTGCCGACCAGGGCCGCTTCGTCAAGGTGACCGAAGCCCTGCTGACCTACGTGGCCATCGACGGCCAGGGCAAGCCCCAGTCGCTGCCGGACAACGACCAGGTGCGCTCCTGGCGCGCAGCGGCCGAGCGCAATGCAGAACGCAAGCAGCAGCAGGCCGGCTGAACCCGCCCCGCCTCTGCAGCCATGAAAAAAGCGACCTTCGCAGGTCGCTTTTTCATTTCCGGCAGCAGAGATGGCTCATGCCAGCGACGGCGTGACGCGCGGCTGCAGCGAGGCCGCTGCGGTGGCCGCAGCCAGGGCGGCGGAACTGCTGGCGGCGCTGTCGCTGGAGACGGCCGACGAGGAAGAGGACAGGCTGGAGGCGCTGGACGCCACGGCCGAACCCGAAGATGAACGCGGCGAGGAGCCGGCCTCGATCTGGCCCGTGAGCTCGCCGCCCTCTTCGATCACCACCTTGCCGTAGCGGATCTTGCCGCTGACCTTGCCCGTGCCGTAGATGACCAGCTTCTCGCGCACGGTCAGCGTGCCGTCGAACACGCCATGGATCTCGGCGATATCGATCTCGGCCGTGCCATGGAAGGCACCCTGCTCGGCGATCTGGATCACGCGCGAGTCCATGGTGGCCTCCACCGTGCCTTCGACCACCAGCGTGTCGCAATCGGTAATCTCCACGCCCTTGAGCTTGATGTTGGGGCCCACGGTGAGCTTGCTGCCCGGAGAGTCCTGCGACACAGGCGAGGCCTGGCGCTGGGTGGATGCCGGGCTGGTCACGCTGGAGCTGGGCATGACGGCTCCCGAAGGGCTGCCGCCCGTGCTGGCGGCGCCTGTGCCGCTGCCCAGGGTGTTGCGGGAGGTGAAAGCATCGTTGTCGCGCTTGCCAAAGAACGGGTTCTGAACAGCCATGGGTGGGTCTCCTTCGGAAAAATCCGATGCTACGCACACGAACTGGCAACAAATGCCGGCATCTCGCAAGAACGGTAACGAGATGGTTCTCCCGTTTCATGTGCTTGCAAGCCTTTCTCGATCACACACCGCGCATGCGCAGGTCGCGCAGCGGACATGCGCAAATCAATAGGTGCATCTACACTCATTTCCATTCCAGCCCACCTGCCCCACGCCCCATGACCTCCTCCACCTCAAGCGCCGCCAGTCCGGTCTGCACCTGCTTCATGGTGCGCAGCCTGTCGCGCAAGATCTCGCAGCTCTATGACGACACGCTGGCGCCCAGCGGCCTGCGCGGCACGCAGTTCAGCCTGCTGGTGCAGGCACGCAATGCGCCCGACGGCCCGCCCACGGTCTCGGCCCTGGCCGAGCAGTTGCACACCGACCGCACGACGATGACGCGCAACCTGCGCACGCTGCAGCAGGCCGGCTTCATCGACCTGGTTCCCGGCGCGGATGCGCGCAGCCGCTGCGTGGTGGTCACGCCCGAAGGCCGCGCCCGCATCCGCGAGGCTGCCGCCCTGTGGCGCCAGGCCCAGCAGCGCGTGCGCGAGCTGTGCGGCAGCGAGCAGATCGGCGCGCTGGAAAGCCTGGTGCTGGGCATGCTGCCCGTGCTGGAAACGGCCACGCAGGAGAGCGCGGAATGAGCGCCGCCCTGCCCTCCGCAGCCCCTGGCGCTGCGGCCAGCGGGTCAGCGCATCCGTTGGTCAGCGGCCCCATCGCTTCCACCCTGATGCGCCTGGCCGTGCCCAACATGGTGGCGCTGAGCATGTCGGTGCTGGTCGCCGTGGCCGAGACCTACTACGTGGGGCAGCTGGGAACCGTATCGCTGGCGGCCATGGCCCTGGTGTTTCCGCTGGCCATGCTCACGCAGATGATGAGCAACGGCGCCATGGGCAGCGGCGTGTCCTCGGCCATCAGCCGCGCGCTGGGCGCGGGCGACGGCGCGCGTGCCTCGGCACTGGCCCTGCACGCCATCGTGATCGGCGCCATCGCAGGCCTGCTGTACTCGCTCATCTTCGTGCTCTGCGGCGCCACCTTCTACGGCTGGCTGGGCGGGCGCGGCGAGGTGCTGGCAGCGGCCACGGGCTTTGGCGCCGTGCTGTTCAGCGGCGCCATCCTGGTGTGGCTGTGCAATACGCTGGCCTCGGTGGTGCGGGGCACGGGCAATATGCGCATGCCGTCGGCCGTGATCTTTGCGGCCTCGCTGGTGCAGATCGTGGTGGGCGGCACGCTGGGGCTGGGCCTGGGACCCATGCCGCGCTGGGGCATGCCGGGCGTGGCCGTGGGCAACATCGTGGCCATGGTGCTGGCCGTGGCGGCCTTTCTGGCCTACCTGCAGTGGGGCCAGCAGCGCCTGCAGCTGGACTGGCGCACGCCGCGCCTGGCCTGGCCCATGTTCCGCGACATCCTGCGCGTGGGCGCCCTGGCCTGCCTGTCCCCCGTGCAAACGGCGCTGGCCGCGCTGCTGCTGACAGGCATGGTCGCCCGCCTGGGCCCGCTGGCCCTGGCCGGCTACGGCATAGGCCAGCGGCTGGAGTTCCTGCTGATCCCCATGGCCTTCGGCGTGGGCATGGCCGCCGTGCCCATGGTGGGCATGGCCATGGGCGCCGGCCAGGTCGCCCGCGCGCGCCGCGTGGCCTGGTCGGGCGGCGCCATGGCCGCCGCCCTGCTGGGCGTGCTGGGGCTGGTGGTTATGGTCTGGCCGCAGCTGTGGTCAGGCATCTTCACCGGCGACCCGGCCGTGCGCGCCTACGCCGACCTCTACCTGCGCACCGTGGGCCCGGCCTTCGGGCTGTTCGGCCTGGGACTGGTGCTGTACTTCGCCTCCCTGGGCGCAGGCCGCGTCTGGGCTCCCGTGCTGGCCGGCACGGTGCGCCTGCTGATCGTGGTGGTAGGCGGTGGCTGGCTCATGTCCAGCGGCCTGGGCAGCGCTCAGTCGCTGTTCATCCTGGTCGCCGTGGCCATGGCCGCCTATGGCGCCGGCACGGCCTGGGCCGTGTGGCGCGCGCGCTGGGGGTGAAGAGACGCAAAAAGAAGGCCCGCAGTCAGCGGGCCATGCTTCAAGAAACGATGTACGCTGCCGTCCCCGTGGACAGCAAGCTGCCATCGGCCCCCAGGAATTCCATGCGCGTATTGGCCACGCGCGAACCCAGCCGCAGCACCTCGGCGCGCAGGATGAATTCGCTGCCTATGCCGGGGCGCAGGTAGTCCACGCGCAGGTCGATGGTGCCCAGGCGCGAGAAGCGGTGCAGGCGCTGCAGCGGCGCATCGTCCATGTGCTTGGCGCCGATGGCGGCCATGACGGCCAGGCCGCCCATGGAGTCCAGGCCGGCGCTGATCACGCCGCCGTGGATGCGCTGGTAGGCCGCGTGGCCTATGAGCTCGGGCCGCATGGTGATGCGGCCTTCAACCCGCTCGGGCAGCACTTCGGTGATGCGCAGGCCCAGCACCTGGTTGAAGGCGATCTGGCGCTCGAACACTTCGCGCAGCCCGGCGATGAACTCGGGCTCGAACTGCACGGGAGCCTCAGAGACCTTCGTGGATTTCAGCACTGGCTGAAGTCCGGCTTGCGCTTCTCCATGAACGCGGTGAACGCCTCCTTGGCAGCAGGCCCGCCCATCAGCTTGCCGAAGCTCGCGCCCTCCTCGGCCATGCGCTCGCGCACCAGGCCGGACTGGCCGGCCTTCATGAGGCGCTTGGTCTCGATCAGGGCCGACAGCGGCTTGGCCGCCAGCTTCCTGGCCTGGGCCTGGGCCAGCGCATTGCATTCGCTGGGCGGCACGACGCGGTTGACCAGGCCCACTTCCAGGGCGGCCTCGGCCAGGAAGGGCTCGCCCAGCAGCAGGGCCTCGGCCGCGCGGTGGTAGCCGAGCATCTGGGGCAGCAGCAGGCTGGAGGCCGCTTCGGGGCACAGGCCCAGGTTCACGAAGGGCAGCGAGAAGGCCGCGTTGTCGCCCGCATAGACCAGGTCGCAGTGCAGCAGCAAGGTGGTGCCGATGCCCACGGCCGGGCCGCAGACGGCGGCGATCACGGGCTTGGGAAAGGCGGCGATGTTGTGCAGGAAGCGCCAGACGGGGCGCTGCTCGCCCTCCGGCCTGGCGGCGCCGCCTGCCGACTGCTTGAGGAAGTCGGCAATGTCGTTGCCCGCGCTGAAGATGGCCATGTCGCCCTGGAAGACCACGCAGCGCACGGCGGCGTCTTCTCCGGCCTGGGCCAGCGCATCGGCCATGCTGGCGTACATGGCCTCGGTGATGGAGTTCTTCTTGTCTGCGCGGTTGAAGGTGATGGTGCAGACACCGGCTTCGGTGTGCACGAGGATGTCCTGGGTGGTTTCGCTCATGATGGTCTTGCCTTGCTTATTCCTTGAAATACACGATCTGGTGGCTGCTCGCCAGCATCACGCCGGCCTCGCTCCACAGCTGGGCGCTCTGGTCGAAGAAGCCGTTGCGAAATTCCTGGCCGCGCGCCTGGGCCAGCAAGTGGCCCGTGCCTGCGGCGGCCAGTTCCTCGCGCCCCGCATGGAAGTAGACGGTGATGGACACCGTGCCCGCCGGGGTGCGCTGTGCGCGGCGCAGCCACACGCGCGGGAAGAATACGTCAGCCAGGCCGGCCAGCGCGCAAAAATCCAGTGCGCGCGGCGGCTCGTCGCGCACCCACAGGCGCGTGAGGCTGTCGGTCTCGCGGCCATCCCAGGTCTGGGGAATGATGCCGTCGAGAAAGCGCATGTCGTAGCGATTGAGCCATTCCACGCCGCCCAGAGGCGGCACGCGCGGCACGGTGGCGGGCGACGGCACCTCGGGCATGGCCAGGTCGGTGCCGCCCCAGGTGCTGCGCCGCACGGCCGTGACGGCCGTGGCCGTGGTGACGACCTGGGCATCACCGTCCTGGTCAGGCTGGGTGATGGTCAGCAGCCAGTGCTGGGTGGAGCGGTTGGTGCGAACGGGGCGGGCCTCGATGTCGAAGCGCCCCGCGCCCAGCGCGGCCGCGTAGTTGACGGTGATGGACAGCGGATCGCCCAGGCACAGCGGATGCTGCTGGATGGCCTGCACCAGCGCGGCGGCGGTGATGCCGCCGTACGGGCCCACCATGTTCCAGTAGTCCTGCGTGGTCTGGCCCTGGTAGTGGCCAACGGCGCCGGTGGGCGTGAGCGCCACGGCCTGGTCGAGAGGATGGATGTCTGTGCTCATGGCAAACGAGTGTGATGGCAAGCGTCGCCCGCGTCCGTCAAGCCGGCGACTCTGCGGGTGAGGGAAAGCGCGGGTGGGCCGCGGCGGCCGGCGCCTTGGTCCAGCCCGAGAACACGTCCACGGCCCGGCCCCAGAGCGCGTCGCGCATATCGGCACGGAAGAAGCCGAAATGCCCTATGCGCCGCAACTGCAGCGCCTTGGGCTCGATGCGCTCGATGCGGCTGGGGGCATTGGCGTAGAGCGCGAACAGGTGCTCGGTGCCACGCCAGGTCATGAGTTCGTCGTCGCTCATGGACAGCGCCATCACCGGAAAGCGCACGGCGGCGTAGCTGCGCGCGGCGGCCTCGCCCTCGGCACCCACGCTGTAGCGCGGATTCAGGCACCAGCGGCGCCACTGCAGCATGACGCCGGCCGGCAGGTCGCCCACCTTGCGCAGGCGCCGGCCCGGAAAGTAGCCGCACAGGCGCGTGGCCACGGGCACCAGCACATGCCAGAAATAGGGAACCATGCGCTTGAGGCGGGGCGCATTGTCGCGCCAGTAGCCGCTGCCGGCCGCAATGCTCAAAAGGCCGTCCACCAACTGCGGGGAGCGCAGCAGGCCCGGCAGCTGGGCGCCCAGGCTGTGGCCGATCAGGAACAGCGGCTGGTCCGGCAACTGCGCCTTGGCATGGGCGATGACTGCCTCGTAATCGCGCGCCCAGTCGCACAGGTCGGCACGCACCTGGCGCAAAGAGCCTTGCAGGGAATCGCCATGGCCCCGGTAGTCAAAGCTGGTCACCCGATAGCCCTGGCCCGCAAGCCAGGTGGCAAAGGCCTCGTAGAAGGCCTGGCGTACCCCCATGGCCCCGCCGATGACCACGCTGGCGCGCGGCGGGCCAGCGGGCGTGTAGACGCGCAGCGCCAGCGTGGCGCCATCGCTGCTGAGTTGGTGTTGTTCCATGGCTGTCTCCTGGTCGGTGCCGCAATGTGCTGACACCAAGTCAAAAACCGGCGCGGCCCCACGCCAGAGACACCAAGGAAGGGCCGCCCCGCACCGAGGGTGTCGTCCCCCTCCCTCGCGCAGCGAGTAGAGAGGCGCCGTGCAACGGGGGAAGCGGCAAAGCCGCTCAGGGGGTGCTACATCCTCTCGAAGATGCCGGCGGCGCCCTGGCCCATTCCGACGCACATGGTCACCATGCCGTAGCGCAATTGCTTGCGGCGCAGCGCATGCACCACGGTGGCCGAGCGGATGGCGCCCGTGGCGCCCAGCGGGTGGCCCAGGGCAATCGCGCCGCCCATGGGGTTGACCTTGGCGGGGTCCAGGCCCAGCGTGTTGACCACGGCCAGCGACTGGGCGGCAAAGGCTTCGTTGAGTTCGAACCAGTCGATGTCGTCCTGCTTGAGGCCCGCATAGCGCAGCGCTGCCGGGATGGCCTCGATGGGGCCGATGCCCATGATGGCCGGCGGCACGCCCTTGCTGGCATAGCTCACGAAGCGCGCCAGCGGCGTGAGGCCGAAGCGCTGCACGGCAGCGCCGCTGGCCAGGATCAGCGCGCCTGCGCCATCGCTGGTCTGCGAGCTGTTGCCGGCCGTCACCGAGCCGCGCGCCGCGAACACGGTGCGCAGCTTGCCCAGGCCTTCCAGGCTGGTGTCGGGGCGTGCTCCCTCGTCCAGCTCCACGGTGCGCGTGCGCACCACGGGCTCGCCCTTGGCCAGGTCCAGGCCCCGGTCGGTGACCTCGATGGGCGTGATCTCGTCCTTGAACTCGCCGGCCTGCTGCGCGGCCAGGGCACGGCGGTGCGACTCCAGCGCAAAGGCGTCCTGCGCATCGCGCGAGACCTTCCACTGCTGGGCCACCTTCTCGGCCGTCAGGCCCATGCCATAGGCAATGCCCACGTCGCCATCGCGCTCGAAGATGGACGGCGACAGCGAGGGCGCGTTGCCCATCATGGGCACCATGCTCATGCTCTCGACGCCGGCCGCGATCATCACGTCGGCCTCGCCCACGCGGATGCGGTCCGCCGCCATGGCCACGGCCGACAGGCCCGAGGCGCAGAAGCGGTTCACGGTGATGCCGCCCACGCTGGTGGGCAGGCCCGCCAGCACGGCGCTGATGCGCGCCACGTTCAGGCCCTGCTGGGCCTCGGGGATGGCGCAGCCGCAGATGATGTCCTCGATGGCAGCCGGGTCCAGCCCCGGCACCTGGGCCAGCGCGGCCTTCAGCGTGGTCGCCAGCAGGTCGTCGGGACGGTAGTTGCGGAAAAAGCCCTTGTGCGACTTGCCGATGGGCGTGCGCGTGGCGGCGACGATGTAGGCGTCTTGGATTTGTTTCATGTCTTGTCTCTCCTCGGTCGGCCTCAGTTGCGGACGGGCTTGCCCGTATTGAGCATTCCGAGAATGCGTTCATGGGTCTTCGGATGGCCGATCAGGTGGCAGAACGCCTTGCGTTCGAGCTTCATCAGATAGGCCTCGTCCACCAGGGTGCCCGCATCCACGTCGCCGCCGCAGACCACGTTGGCGATCAGGCTGGCCACATGCTGGTCGAACTCGCTGATGAAGCCGCCGTCACGCATGTTGACCAGCGAGCCCTTGATGGTGGCCACGCCGCTGCGTCCCGCCACAGGGAAGCTGCGCGGCAGCGGCGCGCGCCAGCCGCCTGCGGCCATGGACTTGGCCTCGTTGATGGCGACGAAGAGCAGCTCGTCCTTGTGCGGCACGATGAGGTCGCTGTCCAGCAGGTAGCCCAGCTTGCGCGACTCGATGGCACTGGTGCCCACCTTGGCCATGGCCGCGGCCGTGAAGCCTTCGGTCAGGAAGGGCAGCAGGTCCTTGCCCGTGCTGGCGGCGGCGTTCTCTGCCGCGCGGCGCGCGATGTAGGTCAGGCCGCCCGCGCCGGGCACCAGGCCCACGCCGACTTCCACCAGGCCGATGTAGCTTTCCATGTGCGCCACGCGGCGCGCGCTGTAGACGGCCAGCTCGCAGCCACCGCCCAGCGCCATGCCATGGATGGCCGCAACCACAGGCACCTGGGCGTAGCGGATGCGCAGCATCAGGTTTTGCAGCTCCTGCTCCACGCTTTCGATGGCGTCTGCGCCACCGATCACGAAGGCCGGCATGGTGGCTTCCAGGTCGGCGCCCACGCTGAACGGCGCATCGCCCGACCAGATGACCATGCCCTGGAAGTCGGTCTCGGCCACGTCCACGGCTTCCATCAGCGCTTCCATGACTTCGGGGCTGATGGCGTGCATCTTGTTCTTGATGCTGGCGATCAGGATCTGGCCGTCCAGCGTCCAGGTGCGCAGCGCCTTGGATTCGGCGATCGTGGTGCCGGCCGTCTTCCAGTCGGGCAGGCTGTCTTCGCCCAGCAGCTTCTCGGGGAAGATCTGGCGTTCGTAGACGGGCAGCACGCGGCGGGGCACGAATTGGCCCTTGGCAGGGCTCCACGAGCCCTGCGCCGTGTGCACGCCGCCGGCCTCGGCCACGGGGCCTTCGAAGACCCACTTGGGCAGGGGCGCCTTGCTCAATGCCTTGCCGGCATCGATGTCCTCCTGGACCATCTTCGCCACTTCCAGCCAGCCGGCTTCCTGCCACAGCTCGAACGGGCCCTGCTTCATGCCGAAGCCCCAGCGCATGGCCTGGTCCACGTCGCGTGCGGACTCGGCAATGCTCTCCAGGTGGATGGCCGCGTAGTGGAAGCTGTTGCGCAGGATGGCCCACAGGAAGCGGCCCTGCGCGCCCTCGGCATTGCGCAGCAGCTTCAGGCGCTCGGCAGCGGGCTTCTTGAGCATGCGGCCATAGACCTCGTCGGCCTTGCCGCCGGCGGGCACGTAGTCCTCGCTGTCCAGCTCGAACTGCAGGATGTCGCGGCCGACCTTCTTGTAGAAGCCCTTCTTCGCCTTCTGGCCCAGATTGCCCAGCTCGATCAGCTTGGCCAGCACGCGCGGCGTGCCGAAGCTGGCGTAGAAGGGATCGGTCTCGGCGCTGAGGTTGTCCTGCAGCGTCTTGATCACATGGGCCATGGTGTCCAGGCCCACCACGTCGGCCGTGCGGAAGGTGCCGCTGGATGCGCGGCCCAGCTTCTTGCCGGTGAGGTCATCGACCACGTCGAAGGTCAGGCCGAAGTTCTCGACCTCCTTCATCGTGGCCAGCATGCCGGCGATGCCGATGCGGTTGGCGATGAAGTTGGGCGTGTCCTTGGCGCGCACCACACCCTTGCCCAGGCCGCTGGTGACAAAGGCTTCGAGCTGGTCCAGCACCACGGGCTGCGTGGTCGGCGTGGCGATCAGCTCCACCAGCGGCATGTAGCGCGGCGGGTTGAAGAAGTGGATGCCGCAAAAGCGCGGCTTGATCGCGTCGGGCAGCGCCTCGGACAGCTTGGTGATGGACAGGCCCGAGGTGTTGGACGCCACGATGGCGTGCTTGGCCACATGGGGCGCGATCTTGGTGTACAGATCGAGCTTCCAGTCCATGCGCTCGGCAATGGCCTCGATGATCAGGTCGCAGCCCTTGAGCAGCTTGAGGTGCTCCTCGTAGTTGGCGGGCTGGATCAGGTCCGCGTCCTCGGCCACGCCGATGGGCGAAGGCTTGAGCTTCTTGAGGTTGGCGATGGCGCGCTCGGCAATGCCGCTTTTCGGGCCTTCCTTGGCAGGCAGGTCGAACAGCACCACGGGCACCTTGACATTGACCAGATGGGCGGCGATCTGCGCACCCATCACGCCAGCGCCGAGCACGGCGACTTTCTTCACATTGAATCGGGACATGGAAGTTCCACAAGTGGGAGGAAGGAGGCCGCTGCGGCCGCCCTCCGGAATGGTTACTGCACGCGCACCCAGGTCTGGGTGCGGCCGAAGGGGCCGATTGAGCCACGCACCTCGAGCTTGGCGCCGCCTTCGATGGGCGTCAGGCGCAGCGTGTAGGTCTTGCCGTTTTCAGGGTCGAGGATCTTGCCGCCTTCCCAGACGTCCTTGCCCTCGGCCTTCTTGGCGCCGCGGATGATCTCCAGCCCCTTGAGCGGCTGGCCCTTGCGGTCGTCCGAGCATTCGGTGCAGGTGGCGGCCGGATCGGCGCCCTTGCGCAGGATCTGCTCGATGCGGCCCGTGACCACGCCGTCGTTCTCGGCCACACGGATCTCGGACTTGGCCTCGCCGCTCTTGTCGTCCACGCTCTTCCACAGGCCCACGGGCGTCATCTGCGCCTGCGCTGCGGCAGCCGTGAGGCCCAGGACCATTGCTGCCAGTGCTTGATATGCCTTCATTTCAAACCCCCTTCGCCTAGAAAGGTGCGCAGGCCACGCTGATGCGCACAGCCCGCGCTCCCATGTTGGAGTGAAGCCGTTCAGGCCAGCGCTGCGTCCGTGTCCATCAGGGACTTGCTGCCCGCGCGGGCCGTGCGCATCAGCGTGGCGGTCTCGGGCAGCAGCTTGGCGAAGTAGAAACGCGCGGTCTGCAGCTTGCCCTGGTAGAACGGGTCGGTGTTGCCCTTGGCTATTTCGCGCAGCGCCACCTGGGCCATGCGGGCGAAGAAGTAGCCGAACACCAGGTGGCCCGCCACACGCAGGTAGTCCACGGACGCGGCACCCACCTCGTCGGGGTTTTGCATGCCCTTGAAGCCGATCTCGGTGGTGAACTTGGTCATCTGGTCGCCCAGGTAGGCGATGGGGTTGATGAACTCGGCCATCTTCTCGTTGACGCCCTCTTCCTCCACCAGCTGCGCCACCAGCTTGCCGAACTTCTTGAGCGATGCGCCCTGGTTGCCCAGCACCTTGCGGCCCAGCAGGTCCAGCGCCTGGATGCCGTTCGTGCCTTCATAGATCATGTTGATGCGCGCATCGCGCACGAACTGCTCCATGCCCCATTCGGTGATGAAGCCATGGCCGCCATAAACCTGCTGACTCATGGTGGTGGCCGTCCAGCCGTTGTCGGTGATGAAGGCCTTGACGATGGGCGTCAGCAGCGCCACCAGCTCGGCACTGTCCTTGCGCACCTTCTCGTCGGGGTGGTTGAACTCCTTGTCGATCAGGAAGGCGCAATAGGTCACCAGCGCGCGGCCGCCTTCGGCATAGGCCTTGGCCGTCAGCAGCATGCGGCGCACATCGGGGTGGACGATGATGGGGTCGGCCGGCTTGTCCTTGGCCTTGGTGCCCGACAGGCTGCGCATCTGCAGGCGGTCCTTGGCATAGGCCAGGGCGTTCTGGTAGGCCACCTCGGTCAGGCCCAGCGACTGGTTGCCCACGCCCAGGCGGGCGGCATTCATCATCACAAACATGGCCTGCAGGCCCTTGTTCGGCTGGCCCACCAGGGTGCCGATGGCGCCGTCGATATTGATCTGTGCTGTGGCATTGCCGTGGATGCCCATCTTGTGCTCCAGCGCGCCGCAGAAGATGGGGTTGCGCTCGCCCAGCGAACCATCGGCCTTGACCACGAACTTGGGCACCACGAACAGGCTGATGCCCTTGGAGCCGACCGGCGCATCGGGCAGGCGGGCCAGCACCAGGTGGACGATGTTGTCGGTGAAATCGTGCTCGCCCGCGCTGATGAAGATCTTGTTGCCCGTGATCTTGTAGGTGCCCTCGGGCGCGCCGGCCACGGGCTCGGCCTTGGTGCGCAGCAGGCCCAGGTCGGTGCCGCAATGGGGCTCGGTCAGGCACATGGTGCCGGTCCACTCGCCGCTGGTCAGCTTGGGCAGGTACAGCTTCTTTTGCTCTTCCGTGCCGTGCACATGCAGGGCTTCATAGGCGCCGTGCGACAGGCCCGGGTACATGGTCCAGGCCTGGTTGGCGCTGTTGAGCATCTCGTACACCGCCGAGTTCACCGCAAAGGGCAGGCCCTGGCCGCCGTAGGCCGTATCGCAGGACAGCGAAGGCCAGCCGCCTTCCACATACTTCTGGTAGGCCTCCTTGAAGCCCTTGGGCGTGGTGACCTCGTGGGTTTCCTTGTTCAGCACGCAGCCTTCGGCATCGCCGCTGATGTTCAGCGGAAACGTCACGTTGGCCGCGAACTTGCCCGCCTCTTCGAGCACGGCATTGATGGTGTCGGCATCGACCTCGGCATGCGCCGTCATCTGCTGGTAGTCGTCCGTGACCTTGAACACCTCGTGCATGAGGAATTGCATGTCGCGCAGGGGCGGGTTGTAGCTGGGCATTTGTCTTCTCCTGTGATGGCGGGGTTTGCGGTGGATGCGGTGAAAACGGTGGAAGCGAAAAAATCAGGCCGGGCTGGCGTAGCGCGCCAGAATGCTCTCGAAGCCGTCGATGGCGCGCTGCATGGAGCCTTCGTTGCGCAAAAAGCGCGCCTCGTAATGCAGGGCCAGGATCAGGCCGTGGATCTCGAACAGCAGCTGGTTCTCGTCAAGGTCGGCACGCAGGTCGCCGCTTTCGCGGCACTGCACGATGGTGCGGCGCATGGCTGCATGCCAGGTCTGGACCGAGGCCGTCAGCGCATCGCGCACCGGCCCCGTGCGGTCGTCAAACTCCACGGCGCCGCTGATATAGATGCAGCCCGAGTCCAGCTCGATCGAAGTGCGCTTCATCCAGTTGTCGAACAGCGCCCGCAGACGCGCCACGCCGCGCGGCGCCTCCAGCGCGGGAAAGAACACTTCCTGCTCGAAACGGTCGTGGTACTCATGCACCACGGAAATCTGCAGCTCCTCACGCGAGCCAAAATGCGCGAACACGCCCGACTTGCTCATGCCCGTCAGCTCGGCCAGAGCGCCGATGGACAGACCCTCAAGCCCGATGTGCGTGGCCAGGTTGAGGGCAGCCTCCACAATGGTGGCCTTGGTCTGCTGCCCCTTGTGCAGCGCGCGGCGCGGCGCGGGCGCAGCGGCTTCGTGCACGGAAGAGCCCGCCTTGGGATCGGCCGTGGCGTCAGCGGTCAAACGGGTGGTGCGGCGTGGGGCGGAAACGCTGGACATGCGAAATTCTTGTTAAAACGAACGTTCGTGCTATTTTGCATGGAAAGCTTGTCGCGGCGAAGACATGCGGGGGAAAACACCTAGTCCCAGAGGCAGCAATAATGCGGTGGCGTCGTGCGAGTTTTGGCACAAATTCGCGCGGAATTGGCGTAGTACGCACGGGGCTTAGAGCCTAGGACAGCCCGGCTGTTTAGTCAGCCGACCCTCAGCCACAGATCACAAGCGCCCCACGCTCGGCGCGGTTGGCGTCACAACGGGGCACTTGATAGCGAGGCGGGAGAAACTCCTTCGCCCAACTTGCAGAGGCAGAAGCAGTAGCCCTTATGTCTTCCGTTGCAAGCCTTTTCTACCGTATCTGCGGCCGCACCCTGTGCAGGGTGTCGAGCTGCGCCGGCCTGCAGGCACATTCTGCAGGTTGGGGCTCGGCCAAGTGTTCGTGGCACTTGGCCGGGTCGCCCGTCTTTTTGCTATTGTTTCGCTGCGTAGTCGAACAACTCTCCCAGCCGCTGCGTGATGTTCAGCGCTTGAGCGAGCAGCAACATTGTCGGGCTGTCGTGCTCGACATACACAGCCCCCTGCCAGTCAATCTGCATCCTGTAGCGCACGCTTTCGTCGTCCTCCAAATTGATGACGGCAAGGATGTCGGCCTCCCTGATTTCGCACAGATCCCACAGGGCAAGCAGTGCTTGGCGTTTCGTGACGCGGCGCGCCAAGCGTGTGGCCTCAAGCTGGGCCAGCCTGCGGGCTTGCTCTTGGGCCTGCACCTCGACCAGTTCCCGGGCGTCCAACGGCACAGCCTCCCAATCCCAGACATACGCTCCGTCGATCACATCCAGTTCTGTTTTACGGACTAGCTTTTGTGTAAGGCGATCATGGTCAGGGGATTCCACCTCTGTGATGGCCGCGTAGCGCGGCAGGAGCCATGGGTTGGCCCAGCCTGGTTGGGCTTGTGCGATTGCATCTGCTGTCAGCGGCCATCCGCTCGTTTCTTTGTCGATGTAGTTCATAGATAAATGCTTCCTTAAATCCGGGGACCGGTGATCGTTCCCAGGGCGATCCATGTAATCAGTGCGTTGCCCTCAACTGCATACCCCGCACGGCCGCCCTCCCATCCGTTGTCTGCTGCAGGATTCCAGATGGAGCCACCATAGCTGCCAGGGCCACCATAGTTGCCGGGCTGTCCCAGCGCTCCACCGCTGCCGCCTCCCCCGCCCGACACCCAAGGCATGGTGTCCCCGCCGAACAAAGCCCCGCTGTATGGGTCATACCCTCCCCAGCCGCCGCTTTGCGCACTACCCATCACAAAAGAGTTGCCAGAGGTCTGGTAAAAGCCGGCCCCATCGCCTTGGGCTCCCCCATAACCGTGAAGAGATTTATTGCTGTAGCTGCCCGATGCCCCGCCACCGCTACCTCCGACCCCGCCTCCACCAAAGATGCGATTGAGGTTGTTCACTCGGATGCGTACATCCGTCTTGAGACCAGTGCCGCTGTTGCGCTCGCCGCCAACATCACCCCGATTTGTGAGCGTGACGATGTCATGCGGAAAGCCGGTGAAGACTAGACTACAGACGTTGACCCCCGCCGCTACATTCACCTGCAGCATCATCCCAACGCGCCAGCCAGCACCTTGCGCAAGGGCTAGAACATTTGGCTTCCAGCTATGGGAATTGATGTTCACGACGGCCGCTTTTGTCGTCGCAGCCAGCAGATACAGATGCATCATGGTGCGTTCACCCCGCAGTAATAGAGGTCGAACCGGCTTGTGCCCACTCGGTGCATCAGCAGCATGGTCAGCACTTCATTGGCAGCGTATGTGGGAATAGGATTTTTTGGCGGGATGATGTGGTCATCGAAAGCAATGGCATGGGCACCTCCCAGAAACTGCACTTTCAAAACCACAGTTTCGGAAGGTCGTCGATGGGGAGCTATCCAAAATTTGGTCGGTCCAGATATGTAGATCTGCTGGATTGCCCCTGCGCCCGCATTTATTTCCCAGTCTGTCACGCTAGCAGCGATTGCTTCGGCTTTGGCATCGGGTGTGCAATCCATAGCGTCCAGCACGCGCCGCCAACCACCGGGGGTGCTCCAGCTTCCATTGACCTGACGCCTAAAAAATAGAGGTGTGTTCGCTGTAAGTCCCGCAGATATCTGCAGCTTGTAGCCCAATGAAGAGTGCGGAATCTGAAAGAAGTAATGCCATGCATCGCCGGATGCCGGCCCGTTCACCACATCTGCACCATCCGCGAACATCACTTCATGCGGCAACAAATTCACGTCGGTAGTGGCCGTAGCAAGGTTTACGACCTTTCGCGGCAGCACCTCCTGGACCTGTGGCGCTTCCTCGCCAGCTGCTCCAGGCCGGACCTTGAGGGAGCCGAGCATCTTGCCGCCGGCCAGCGGCAAGAACGCCCCCGTGTAGTCGCCAGGCCCCAACTTCCACTCCGTCCCGCTCCAGATGTACCAACGATCCTTGAGCGCGGGGTCGACACCGATGTTGTAGTACATCGCCCCCACCGCAATCGTCCCTCCCTGGTTGTTTGTCGTGGGAGGCAAGGCCCGCCCACCCAGAAGGCGTGAATCCACAGTTGCCAGACTTGAACTCACGGATGCGGCATGGCCCTGGGCAGCATCTCGCGCAGCCAGCGCCGTCGATGCATACCCCCCCGCATCGTTGCGATACCCCATGGCCTGGCTGGCCTGGACGCTGGCGGTGCTGGCGCTTTGCGCAGCGCTATCGGCCTTGCCGAAGATCACCTGCGTGTTGACATAAGCGTTTTCGCCCAGGGCGTTCATCCCCTGCTGGAAAGCAGGCAACGCGAGCACGAAGGCATCGCCCCGCTCGTCGAAATTGCCGGGGTCACTGAGGGTGGGCGGCACGGGCAGCGCCACCGAGGGGATCGGCGGGACTGGGTTCGTCGGAATAGTGGCCATGGTTTTCAAAGCTCCTCAATGTCAATGGTTGCTTCTGCGTTGTGCACGTTGTCGGGCGTGTACTCCAAGCGTCTGTAGACGCCAAACAGCAACACGCTCTCGTAGTAGGGACTGTTGGGCTGCGTTGCCAGGCCCACCCAAAGCGCCGGAATGGCGTTGAGGTGGTCACGTACGCGTCGTACCCTGTCGACGTTGTTTGCCGGCACCTGAAACGCACCGGAATAGCCTGGAACCGTACGGCGCTGGATCAGCGATACGCCCGGCCGCAGCGAGCCGTCAAACTCGCGCTCGATGCGGCTGAAGTTCGAGCCTGTGATGTTCGGGCGCCAATGCAGGTCACCCAGATATTCGGCCCGGCCCACAACGACGTAGCCCACGCTGGCTGTGCCCGATGCGGGCGAGATTTCGATCTCGATCTCGCTGCCCGATAGCGGTGGCAGGGACACGAAAGCCACGGCGCCGCGCTGGAGGAATGGGGCGGTGAACCAGTCGTACCAGCCATGCACCTCGCGACGCAGAAGATTCTCGACGCGAGGCCCGTGCACGACGGCACCGGCCTGGCGCACGGTCACGGTTGCACGTCGGCCGACAACACCGTACAGACCCAGCGTGTCCACACGCTTGCCCACACGCAGTTTGATGCGCAGCGGCTGGCCGTCCTTCTGAGTGGTCGCGGTGCTCTCTGTGTATACGAAAGCCGCGAACTTGTTGCAGGCACGAACGTCCTGCCAGACCTCGGGGGCGCTCTCGGGTGGTGGCGCGCCAGAACTGTCGGTACCCGCCGTGACTCGCTTGTATACGCGCCGTGTTTCTGCGCGGTGGCACAGCTCATCCTTGGCCCAAGCCTGCTGTGCGGCCCAAAGGCGGCTCGGGTCCAGGGCAGCCACACTCGACGACAGGATCTGGGCATCGCCGATGGCATACGGTTCAATTACACGAAAGCTCATTGCATCCTCACAGCGAATTCAAATTGACCACGGGCAGCGCCCTCCAAGGCTTCCCGCGAACGCTGTCCATCGCCAGCAATGCGCACCAGAAGCTCGCGAAACAGGCGGTTCTCCTGCAGCAGTTGGGAGAACAGTGCGTCCAGGCGAGAGATGTCCACGCCTGAAGCCTGGCCACCCAGCATGGAGCGGGTTTGATCGGCGCTCCAATAGCGCGCCGGCCCGGTCATCTCCAACTCGGGGCCGCGCTCACCGACCAGCCGAATCCCGCCCCAGTGCTGTCCCCCGTCTGCATAGGCGGGGATGCGGTTGCTGTTGAACCAGTTGACCCAGTCCCTCTCGTACAAACCGGATAGATCGGCAAGGTCCTTGGGCGACAGGTTGTTGTCCTTGATCCACTTGTTCAGACCTTCGGCATCCCCTGTCCCATCGAACGCGTGGTATCCGTCGTGATACTTGTCCAGCTCCCGTATGCGCCCCTGGTCCGTGATGCCCTCGTACCAGGTGTTGCCGGATCCGTCCGGCCGGGGCTGCACATACTTCGGCGGATCCTTGGGAGCCGTGTCCGGAGTTCCGCCAGGCCCAAATACAGCTCCGCCCTGGTCTTTTCCCGAACCAGTCCCCGTACCTGGCTTCCCGCCGGGAAACAGCAGCGACTCGAGCTTGGTGATCGCCCCCACGACGCTCAGCGTGGCGTCTATGTTTTTCGTCGTTCCGTCGATCTGCCTGCGCCAGTAATCCAGAGCCTTGTCGTTTTGCGCGATCTGGCGCTCTATCCCCTCGGCCGTGCGTTGGACGTCGGTGAGCTGCTTGCCGCCCTGGTCTTCAATGCCCGCCAGCTTGTTGGCCAGCGCCAACTGGGCACGTTCGTAGTCCTGCACCGAAGCAAACGAAGACTCGGTGAGGCTGCCCCGCGCGACCGAGATGGCTTCCGCCAGGGCAGCGCTGTCCGCCGGCAGGCTTGTTCCCGAACGCAGGGCAGCAAGAGTGCCGTCGATCGTGGCCATGGCCTGGCGAGTCTGGACTGCGGCTGTGACCTGCACATTGCCGCGCAGCTCTCGCACGGCACTCCCAGCAGCCTCCACAACAGTGGTGAGCGAGTCCTGGATTTGGCGCACACCCTCTAGGCGCTGCTGCAGGCCCTCACGCTCGCGTTCTACAGCCGCCTGGAGATTGCCATAGGCGGCATCAACAGCAGTCCTGCGTGCGTCCTCTTCTTTTCTTTTCGCGTCCTCAGCCGCCTTCGCCTTCGCATCGGCCTCCTTGGCCGTGGCCGCTGCGGCCTCCTCGGAGGTTTTGGTAACGGCCTTGAACGTGTCGTTGAGCTTGAGCAGTTCGGCAACGGTCTCGGCCGAGGACTTGCCGGTACCGCCAAGGGTGCCGACCAGCTTGTCCACGCCGGCAGTGAAGTCGGCCAGCGACGCGCTGGTGTTTGCCAGATTTTCAAGGTCGGCCGCGAGTTTTCCGATATCGCCCGAACCTTCTCCCAGGGTGGTGCTGGCCCAGTCCTTGAAGGCGCCAGTCTTGGCCATGTCCTTGAGGCCTTGCGTGCCCTGGACCTTCGAGATGGCGTCCTTCAATACCTTGGCATTCGCCTCCTCGGAGTTGGCTGCCTTGAGCTTGTCCTCCACCAGCTTGCGGAACCGGGCCTGGGCGTCGTCGGCATCCAGGTCGATGTCCACGCCCAAGTCCTTGAGCTTGCTGCCCATCTCGCGCTTGGCGATGGTCTTGCGCTCGTCCTCGCTGTAGAAATTCTGGTAGAAGCTGCCGGCGTTGGCGTTCAGCGCCTCGATGCCGCCCGAGGCCTTGATCAGGGACTCGAAGGCCAGGTCGGTCAGGTCGGCAAAGCCCGTGATCTTCTTGCCCAGTTCCTCGAAGGAGCGGCCGATCAGGTCGATGGTCTGGAAGGCTGCCTGCAGAGCCTCGACATTGGGTGCTTCGCCCAGCGAGTCCAGCGTGGTGCGCATCCAGCTGGGCAGGTCCGCCTTCTTGAGTTCGGACACCAGCAGGGAACCGGTCTGGCCCAGGAAGGCCTTGTAGGCCTCTTCCGGGTTGTTGCCCAGCGAGCGGTTCTCGAAGCCGGCCAGGATCATGCCGGTCGTCTTGTCGATGATCTTGGCGTAGCCGTAGGCGTCCTCGTCGGTGTACTTTCCGTTGGCGGCAAAGCCGCCCACCAAGTCGATGTCGCGCACTCCGCCCGTGGCGTACTTGCCCAGGGATCCGTAGACCAGGGCCAGTCCGTCCAGACTGGTCTTGAGCTGCTTTTCGATGCCATCGCTGTGGCGGCGTGTCAGATCGTCGTACCAGTCGCCTGCCGCGCGGCCAAACAGCTGCTCGGCCGCCTTGTCATTGCCAATGCCGGCCGTGCTGTAGGCCGCGCCGCCATGGTTGGCGCCGCGGGAGCCGAAGGCCTTGTCGAGCGCTCCACCGAGGAAGCTGCCGATCATCGAGCCGATGCCCGGAAGAATCCAGGTTCCCACCGCCTGACCCACAGCGGCTCCGTACTGTCCTTGGGACAGGCTGTACAGGCTTCCCAGGTAACCGGCAGCAGAGCCAATCCCGCCCTGGAAACCGGGAATGTCTTTCAGCCAGGTGTCGAACCGGCCCACGGTCTTGCCCAGGTCCTGCAGTGCTTCACCAGCCATGTTCCAGCCATTGGACATGAGCTTGAGTGCGGATTCATTCAGGTACTTCTGCGCCGAGGTGCCCCAGGTGGACCAGTCCGTCAATCCACCGCCCAGGCCCGTGCCCTGCGCATCACCAGCGCCCGCTGTTCCCGGAGCACCGCCTTGACCGAGGAAGTTGCCGACGAACCCCCTGAGCTGAGCGAAGACAGGCACGAGAAACGGCCGCGCAAACGCCTTGTACATCTCATCGGCCACAGAGGCCTTGAACGTCGCACTCAGGCTCTTGGTGAAGGTACGCCAGCCTTCGGTGCCGTTGGCCAGCATGTCCGTGAAGCCCTTGCGGAACATCTCGTCCATCTGGTCGACCGATTTCTGGGTCTCCTGCATGCGGACACGTTCGGCAACATTGGCCTTGGCCTGGTTGGCTGCGGCCGTGGCGTCGTCCTTGAGTTTCTGGGCGCCAGCCGCATCATCCGGATTCTTGGCCGAGATGTCTTCGAGCTTTTTCTTGAGCTCGATCGCGACCTGGTACTGCTCCAGCGCGATCTTGCGGTCGCGTTCCGACATGGCTGCCAGAGACTGCTCGAACTGCACCGCCTCACTGGCCGCCTTCACGCTTTTGGTGTACTCGTCCACCTTGCTGGCAGACTCGTTGTAGCCCTTGACCCGGGCGAGTTCGCGCGTGGCCTCGGCCTCTTTGCCAACGGCCTCGGCGACCTCCCTGGAGCAGCGGACACTCTCTTGCCCGGCCGCGTTGTCTTCCATCTCCGCGATGGTCTTCTCGACCTGCTCCTGGCGCAGTTGTCCCAACGCCTCACCGGTCAGGCCAATCGCGCGCGTTTCCTGCCGGGCGAGGTCCAGGTTCTTTTCAGCCAGTTCGGCCTTGGCCTGGTGTTCCTTGACGAGTTGCGCCACCTCCTGCTGCCTTTTCTGCAGTTCCTGATCGCGCTTGAGCTCCTCATTGTCCTGCTGCGTTCTGGCTGGCACGGCCGGTGGCGCGTAGCTGACGGTGCGGGGTACCGCAGGCGGCTCTTTCTTCTGCGCAGGCGCGTCGGTTTTCTTGCTTTGCTCCTGCGGCTGTGGCTGTCCCACCAGCGGCGGATTGATGAACCCGCGGCCGCCGCCTGCATTGCGCTGACCCTGTGCCGCCATCAATTCGCGCTGCACCTGCTGCAGTTTTTCGACCAGGCGCTGGGCATCGTCATGGGCCGTGCGCACCCACACATTGCGCGATGTCGCTGCCCCCTTGGCCTGCAGCATCTCCAGTTCAGCCCTGGCGCGCGGAAGCTCCTTGGCCAGATAGGCTGCCTTTTCCGCATTCGACTGGAAGGCCGTGCTGACATATTGCAAGCCCACCGCGCGCCCGGCGATGTTTCCCAGCCCGCTGCTGATCTGGCCCAGGAAGCCCGACCCGTTGTCACGCGCGCGCGACATGGACTCCGAAAAGGCGTTCATGTCGTTGGCCGCTGCATTCATGCCAAAGGAGATCATCTGGCTGATGCCGGAATCTCCCACGGCGGACTTGAGCTTGTCCCAGGCGTTGGCCATGCGTTGGGTGCCGGCATCCAGTCTGTCCGCCGCCTTGTCCGTCCCCTCTCCCAGGGAGCTTTGCAGCGCCTGCGAGAAACGGGGCAGAAAGTCCTGCGTCACGACCTCGCCGGTCTGCAGCATCTGGGAGAACCGCTCCTGTGTCACACCCAGGGCCTGAGCGCCGACCAGCGCCGCCTCCGGGATATGTCCCAGTTTCTCGCTGAAGTCCGACGCGCCTATCGTCCCCTTGCCCATCAGGTCGAGTACGGCTGCCAACGAGGTATTGCCCTGCTCCACGGAAAGGCCCATGGCCGCGTTGGCCGAGGCAATCCCCGTGAAGATGGTCTGCACCTGCGCGCCTTCCAGCGCCGTACCACGCGCCTTGGTGGCGAAGTCGGCGTAGGCCTGGCCGGTGGCATTGAGCTGCAGGCCCAGCCGATCGGCCAGGGTCGTGACATAGGCCAGTTCCTGCGCGCCCTTGCCGCCGGTGGCAAGGTCCAGCCGCGTACGCAGATTCTCTGTCTGGGCACTGGCCGTGTAGAGGGCCTCTCCCACCTTGGCCGCCGAACCCGCCACCTCCAGCAGGGCATTGGCGCGGCCTGCAATCTTGCCCATGGAAATAGACAGGCTCTCGACATCGACGCTGGCACGCGCCGATACAAGTCCCGTATCCGTTGAGGCACCTGCGAACTGCGACATGCCGGCATACGCCTGCTGCAGCTTGCCGTGGAGTTTGTCGAGCTCCTGGGAGAACTGGGCATTCTGCGCACGCAGCTCGCTCAGGCTGGGCGTCTCGGCGATGCCTATGCTTTTGACCGCTGTACTCATGCTGATCTCTGTTCGGTATGCTTGACTGCTTGTGTTTGTCTTGAAAGGCCGGAGCTGAGGCCCCTATGCCTCAGCCCGGTTGAGCTGGCGCAGCGCCTGCGCCTCCAGTACCTGCAACTGCGCGAACACCTCGCCGCGCTGCGCGGCGGGCACCGCGTAGCGGCGCATCACGATCTCGACCCCGGCGTAGTCCAGCCCGTCCCAGTGCCACTGGCCCCAGGGCGTGGCCGTCCTGCGCCACTGGGTGGAGCAGCCGAGGTACACGCTCCAGGCCATCGCATGCTCGGGCCACAGTTCGTAGTCCTCGGGGTGCTGGCGTTGCAGATCGCCGGGCACCATCCGGTCGGGGTCGATCCCCATCTGCGCGCACTGGGCGCGCAGCTCGTCGTCTACGAGATAGCGGTCTGCGCTGTCGAGGCCGAGGTGATGCCGGACAGCGCCACGGAGTTTTTTGTGGCGGCATCCCGCTGGTGCACGTTGAGTCCGTCGAACCAGGCCACGGCCATGGCCTGCTCCAGTCCCGGATAGGCCTCCTCGGCCGCCAGGCGTTCGTCGCGGCTGTAGGGCACGGGTGTTCCTTCGTCGCCCAGCATCCCCTCCCAGCCCACAACCACTTCGTCGAGCAGTTCAGGGATGGTCATGCGCCGTACCTCCTGCGAGCCATCGGGCTGCGTGGCGGGCTTGCCGACGACGATGAGTTCATTGATCTCGTCACGCCGCGCCTTGCCCAGGCGCTTGAACACGACGGCAAAGTGATGGGCTCCGAACCTGCCCTCATCGACGGGCAGGTACAGCGTTGCGGGAACGGAGATGGTGGGCTTGAGCCCGGAAATCTTGACGGCCATGGTGATCCTTGGATGTGTAGTTGTCAGGCAGGGAGGTGAGGCGTCAGATCTCGATGGACCATTCGTCGTTGCCCGCGTCGGAGGGAATGAACGACAGGGGGATGGTGATCATCTGCACGCCATCGCTGTCGCTGTAGGTCGGCTTGCCGATCTGGGCGCGCGCGCTCTTAAAACTGACGGTGTTGGTGGCGCCGGGGCCGTGCTTGAGCGTGACGGGCACGATGGCGCTGGCACGCGCCAGGCCGATCCAGTCCTTGGTGGCCACGCTGGTGTTCTCGAAGGTGACGCTGCCCGTGGACTTGCGGTCCGTGATTTCCACTGTGTCCACATTCATCAGGTCGCGCTTGACCACCTGGTTGCCGCACTTGAAGCTGAAGGCGCTGCAGGCCACCGCCAAGCCGTCGAGGGTCAGTTGGGTGTTGGTCTTGTTGACGCCCAGGGGAGCGACGAAGTCGCTGTAGTCCACTGCCGGCAGGGCCTCATCCACGGCGGGGACAAAGGAGCCCGTGAACTCGAACTTCCACTTGGGAATGGCCTTGGCATCGGTGCTGAACTCCACCTCGCCGCGTGCGCCATGCATCTTGTAGAGGGTGCCGTCCACGTTGCCGTAGATGGTCACGCTCTGGATGCCGTCGGTCACGGGAGAGAAGACTGTCTTCACGCCAGTCTCGGTGCTGGCGCTGGCGGCGCACGCACGCAACAGGTCGGTCACGCCGGGACGCTCGCCCGCTGCGGCCACACCCGCGAATTCCACGGAGAACGCCACCTTCTGGTATTCGGTGACCAGGGTGCTGCCGCTGGAGCCGAAGAAGGGACGGATGTTGTTGCGCTCGACCACGTCGCCCTCGATGGGGGTGAGGGTCACGTCGCTGACCAGCATGGCATTGGCCGCCAGCGGTACGACGGCCGTGCCGACAACGGTTTCAACCAGGGCCAGGAGGGCCATCTTGCGCATGATCTTTGCTGCCATTTGGAAAATCCTTTGAAGAGATGAAGAGATGTTTCGCGGCCTTGGGCGCCGTTCTCCAGCGCCGCGGGCCACAGTGGTTGCGGGAAAGGTGCGAGGTGTCCGGTCTAGGCCCGGTTTGGTGGTGTGCAGGTCACAGGTAGCTCCAGGTTCTGAGTTGCAGGACAACGGAGTGGCAACGCACTCCCGCGAAATCCACAGGCTCGGCTCGCACGAGTTGCACGCCATCGGTGCTGTCGTCGCTGCCTGCCAGGGGACCGGGCTGGCACGCGCCGCCCAGGGTCGGATCGGCTCGCACCAGGGCGCGGAACTGCTCGACCAGGTCGTCCAGCAGCAGTTCGCTGGCCTGGGCGTCGGCGATGGCCAGGTAACCATGCAGCGTCCACTGGTGCACGCTTACCGTGCGGGCCGTGCTGCTGCCGTGCTCGGCCGTGCTGCTTCTGCGCAGCCACCAGCCGCGGACATGGGCCGTGCCTGCTGCAAGCGGCGTATACGTGAACAGGGCGGCCAGCTCGGCATCGCTGGCGGCATGGCGTTCGCGGTCCTGGACAACGCCGATCTGCGGCACCGAGGCCAATATGGCCACGATGGCGTTGCGATGCTGGGCCAGTGCATTCATGAGCGCAGCACCGGAAAGGCCGCCGCCACACTCGCCGCAGCCTCGGCCACGATGGGCCGCAGATGAGCGGCAAAGAGCAGGAACAGTTGTGCGATGGCGTACATGGGTCACTCCGTTGGGGGACGCAGAAAAAGATGCGTCGTTGCGATGGAGTGACTGTGCCGAGGCAGGCAAAAATGAATAAGGCCTGCATATGCAGGCCCGGTTTCAGCGTCCACAGGCGCGCGCCTTCTCAGGCGCAGCGGACCTGGATGCCAGCCACATGTGCCTTGGCCCGGCACATCCCAACGGCCAGGCAAGCGCAAACGTCCTGCCGCTCGGGCAGGCACGGACGCACGAAAGAGGAGGACAGGAAAGGCTGGGAGAAGACGGAAACGCCCAGGCTCGCCTCAGGCCTGCGGCAAAGTCTCTGGAGCGGTACCGGGCGGCACGGCCCTGGGGCTAGAGTTCTCCGCCGTGCCAGAGGACCCGGCCGCAGATGCGCAGCCGGTTGGCCGCTTCGCCTTCCAGAACCTGGGGCGGATAGGCAGGGTTGTAGCTGACGATGCGCACACCGCCCGTGCTGAAGTCGCGCTCCAGCAGCTTGACGTAGTTCTCACCCTCCAGCTCGATCACATAGACGCCATCCTGGGTCAGCGTATCGACCGAGGTGTTGACCAGCAGGATGTCGCCATCGTTGATGCGGTCCGCCATGGATCTTCCACGGGCACGCACGATCTTGGCGTTGTGCCTGCCCAGTCCCTTGGACTGCAGCCAGGACGAACGGAAGGCGAAGCGGCCTATCACCTCGTCGGGGCCGTTGACGGCCCCATGCCCTGCGCTGACGTGCGCATCGAGCATCTCGATCTGCGTGAACTCGTCTTCGGCCGTCCCACCATGTCGAGCGACAGGCTTCGCCGCGCCCGTGCCGTTGAAATACTCCAGCGGCCGGCCCGCTCGCTGCGAGGCCCGCAGCAGTTGCCGTGCGGGCACTTCCCCGCGCTTGCGCCAGGTCCGCACCGTTTCAGGCTGCACCTCCATGCCCGCCATCCAGTCGGGTCCCAAGGCTTCAGCCATGCGCGCCAGTACCTCATCAACGTTGGATGTAAGCGCATCAGTCACAGGTTTTGCAGGCATGGCGAATCTTGACAGTGGTTCGTTATGGACCAAGAATATGGTTCAAATTGAACCGTTTCCTTTTGAACCAAGAGCGTACAGCCAAAATGCATTCCGAACACCATCCGGCACCTGTCTTCCAGGGCTTTCGGCCTGCTGCCCTGCCCCCCACCATCGGCATGCACACGCCCGTGGCAGCTGCCTTGGACCCGCACCATGGCCCTTGCAGCGATCTGCTTCCGCCGCTGCTGCAGGACTTCGAGCGCCTGATCGGGCTGCAGCCCACGATGGCCCTGGTGCAGCGCTGGGGTGGACTGCGCATCTACGTTCCCACGCCGGACAAGGTCACAGCCGAGCATCCCTATGCGGCCACCATCGGCGTGCCAGCCTTGCTCCAGCTCGCCCGTGAGTATGGAGGCCTGCCCCACTTCCAGCTGCCCAGGGCAGCGCGTGCACTGCAGGCACTGCGCAACCAGCGCATCGCCGCAGACTACGCCACGGACAAGACGGCCCGGCAACTGGCTGCCGAGCATGGGATTACGGAAGGCCAGGTGGGGCGCATCGTTGCGGCGCTGGGCGTGACAGCACCGGCCAGGCGGCGGCGCAATCTCGTGGGCTGAGCACAGCCACCGCGACGAAGCAAGGCCCTGGTCGCAAAAAAAGCCACCGGCACAAGCGGGTGGCTTTGCTGCAATGCGGACCCTGGGGTCCGCTAGGCCATGTTCAGACCATCAAGGCCAGGCTGGCTTCCAGATGCTCGGTCGGCAGGCGGCGGAAACCCGAGCGCGCGTAGCGCTGCAGGCGGCCCAGCGCGAACGATGTCAGCACGCTGGCGGCCACCTGTGCATCGACCGTCGGGGCGGAGGAGCCCAGCGCACCGGCGGCGGGGCGCAGGCACTGGCGCAGCGTGGATTCGATGCGGTCGAAGAACTGGTTCATGCGGGCCTGCAGGCGCTCGTGCTCGAAGACGATGGCATCGCCCACCATGACGCGCACCATGCCGGGGTTGCGCTCGCCAAACTGCAGCACCAGAGAGATCACGCGGCTGGCCTGGCGCATGCCATCCACTGCGGGCCGCTCTTCCTCCGGCACATCCCGCCCGACGATCTGCTGCACCAGCGTGAAGACGGATTGCTCGATGAACTCGATCAGTCCTTCGAACATCTGGGCCTTGCTGGCGAAGTGGCGGTACAGGGCTGCCTCGCTGACGCCCAGATGGGCTGCCAGCGCTGCCGTGGTGATGCGTTCTGCGCCCGGCTTCTCCAGCATGGCCGCAAGCGCCTGCAGGATCTGCTCGCGCCGCTCCCCGGGTTTGGGGCGTTTGCGCGCAGGCGTAGGGGCGGAAGCGGAGGCGGCTTCGTCGGAAACGACATCAGCGCCAGGAGCGGATAAAGGCGACAGAACTTCAGACTCGGACATAAG
Source organism: Delftia sp. BGA-UO-ETr-SB1 (assembly GCF_059567865.1). Taxonomy (NCBI): domain Bacteria; kingdom Pseudomonadati; phylum Pseudomonadota; class Betaproteobacteria; order Burkholderiales; family Comamonadaceae; genus Delftia; species Delftia sp. BGA-UO-ETr-SB1. The sequence goes on from NZ_JCAQOW010000005.1 coordinate 1,151,891, forward strand.
CAGATCAACTATTTGTAAGTAATTCTCTCACAGCCCTCGGCGGCAACTCCGCACAAAGCTGTCCCCATGAGCGCAACCGTCAGGATCGCTTGCCTGTTGCTTGCGCTGCTATTGTTTCCGAGAGCATGGCCGGCATTTGCAATGGAAGCTCCAAGCGTACCAGCAGGCCCTTGCCCTGCGCTGTGGCGCCAAAGGCCAGAGTGCCCTGGTGCAGCAGGGCGATTTCTTCGGCAATGGCCAATCCCAGCCCGGTGCCGTCGCCGGCCGCGCCCTGCGCGCGGTAAAAGCGCTGCGTGATCTGCGAGCGCTCGGCCTCGGGCACGCCGGGGCCGTCGTCCTCGATCTCCAGGAAGGCCCAGCCTTGCGGCTCATCCGCAGACTGTGCCGCGCCATGGTACATGCCGCAGCGCAGCGTGACGCTGCCGCCGGGCGGCGTGTACTTGATGGCGTTGTCCACGAGGTTGGACACCAGTTCGCGCAGCAGCCAGCTGTGGCCCCAGACACTGGCCGGAGCAACGTCAAGGCCGAAGTCCAGCCCCTTGGCGCTGGCCTGGTCGAAGAACATTTCCAGCATGCTTTCGCACAGGTCCTTGAGGTCCACCTTCTGCAGCGGCTGGACTTCGGCATTGCGGGCATCGGCACGTGACAGCGCCAGCAACTGGCGTGCCAGCTGCGAGGTGCGCCGCGTGGCATCGCGCAACTGCTCGATCTGCGTCACGCTGAGCACCACCTGGGCCTCGGTGCCCTTGCGCCGCGCCTCGGCCTGGGCAGCCTGCGCGCTCAGCGCCCAGGCCTCGACCTGGGCCTGCAAGGCCGCCAGCGGCGTGCGCAATTGATGGGCCGCATCGGCCACAAAGCGCCGCTGGCCTTCGGCCTGTGCGTTGACCAGTGCAAACAGGCGATTGAGCGAGCGCACCAGCGGACGGACTTCGGCCGGCGAGCTGTGCTCCGAGATGGGACTGAGGTCGCGCGGCGAGCGCCGCTCCACTGCCTGGGTCAGGGTCAGAAGCGGCCGGAAAGCCCGGCTGACCGACCAGTAGATGGCAATGCCGGCACCCGCGATCAGCAGCACGCTGGGCAGCAGCACATGCAGCAGCAACTGGCGCACCCATTGCTGGCGCACATCGCCGCCATCGGCCAGCACCAGCACCATTTCACCGGCGCCATAGGTTTCGGCGCGCATGACGGCCACGCGATAGGTCAGGCCGTCATGCTCCTGGCTGTGGAATTCGGCCAGCGGCGTGGAAGGCACGTCGAAGCGGATCCAGGTGTCGCCGGCAACGACATGGCCCTGCAGGTCACCTATGGCATATCCGACGTCGTCGCCGCGCTGGCGCAAGACGTCCTCGATGGCGGGCGTCAGCGCCACCAGGGGCGGCGTTCCCTCGGCGATCGACGGCGCCAGCACCGAATCAGCCAGCGCAGGCAGCAGGCGCAAAAGGCGCTGGTCATGCTGGGTGGAGGCTTCGTCTGCCGAGCGATAGCCGAACCAGCCGCCCATCAGCGCCAGCAGCGTCAGCGGCACCACCAGCAATACCAGCAGGCGAAGGCGCAGATTGGCTGTCATGGGCGGTCAGCGCCTGGGGCCATGCGCCATGTCCGCATCAGGCGGCGGTATGCGAGAGTTCCAGCCGATAGCCGAAGCCCCGGATGGAACGAAGCGCCACGCCATGCGGCTCCAGCTTGCTGCGCAGGCGAGAGACATAGACCTCGACCGCATTGGGCGTGATCTCGCGGTCCCAGCCCGTGAGCGCCTGCAGCAGCTTGTCCTTGCTGGCGGGCTTGGGCGCGTGGATCAGCAGGTACTCCAGCACGGTCCACTCGCGCGGGCCCAGGTCGATGGGCAGCAGCTTTCCCTCGCTCTCATCGTCTTGCGCAGGCTGGCGCGCGCCGGCGCGGCGGCCTGCCGTGTCCAGCTCGATGGGACCGAAGCTCAGGACGGCCGATGTGGCTGCCTGCGAGCGGCGCAGCAGCGCGCGCAGCCGGGCCAGCAGCTCGGGAAGCTCGAAGGGCTTGACCATGTAGTCGTCGGCGCCCTGATCCAGGCCCTGCACGCGGTCCTGCAGCGCATCGCGCGCCGTCAGGATCAGCACGGGCATGGCCGAGCTCTCCACCGCGCTGCTGCGCAGGCGGCGTGTGAGTTCAAGCCCGTCGATGCCCGGCAGGCCGATGTCGATCACGGCCAGGTCGAAGGCTTCCTGGGCCAGCACCTCCAGGGCGCGCTCGGCACTGCCGACCCAATCCACGGCATACCCCGCATCGGACAGCCCCAGCTTGATGCCGCTGGCCACCATCACATCGTCTTCCACAAGAAGCAAACGCATATCAAACCTAAAAAACAAAAGCCGCCCAAAGGCGGCTTGCAGCAAACCGGCCCAGGCCGTCAGACCACGCCCGGGCCATGCGCGATGGTAACGCGAACCGCAAAGTCCGCGCCATCGGGCCTCAATGGCTGCGGATCATGGTGCCGTAGGCCTGGTCGGTCAGGATTTCCAGCAGCATGGCATGCGGCACGCGGCCGTCGATGATGTGCACGGCATTGACGCCGGCCTTGGCGGCATCCAGGGCGCCGCTGATCTTGGGCAGCATGCCGCCCGAGATGGTGCCGTCGGCGAACAGGGCGTCGATCTCGCGTGCCGTGAGGTCGGTCAGCAGGCTGCCGGCCTTGTCCAGCACGCCGGGGGTGTTGGTCAGCAGCACGAGCTTTTCGGCCTGCAGCACCGTGGCCAGCTTGCTGGCGACCACGTCTGCGTTGATGTTGTAGCTCTCGTTTTCCTCGCCAAAGCCGATGGGGCTGATCACGGGGATGAAGGCGTCATCCTGCAGCGCGCGCACCACGCTGGGGTCGATGGAGACGATGTCGCCCACCTGGCCCACGTCGTACTCGATGTTCGGATCCTTGTTGTCGACCATCTTGAGCTTGCGTGCGCGGATCAGGCCACCATCGCGCCCTGTCAGGCCCACGGCCTTGCCACCGGCCTGGTGGATCAGGCCCACGATGTCCTGCTGCACCTCGCCGGCCAGCACCCATTCCACGACTTCCATGGTTTCCGCGTCGGTCACGCGCATGCCCTGGATGAACTCGCCCTTCTTGCCCAGGCGGTTGAGGGCCGTCTCGATTTGCGGCCCGCCGCCATGCACCACCACCGGATTCATGCCCACCAACTTCAGCAGCACCACGTCTTCCGCGAAGTCGGCCTGCAGGGCCGGATCGGTCATGGCGTTGCCGCCATACTTGATGACCATGGTCTTGCCATGGAACTTGCGGATATAGGGCAGGGCCTGGGCGAGGATTTCGGCCTTGTCGCGGGGGGCAATCGAGAGGATATCGTTCATGGTGCTAGCCCGGGGGCGTGGAAGTAGTCAACAACAAGGCGGGCATTGTGCCGCAACTGCGCGGCAGTGTTGCATGCCCTGATGACGGAACGCCCACTGGCGCCCGGCCATCATCCATTGTTCTGCATCCAGCCCGGCAGCTTGAAGCGCACGATGGCCAGATAGGCGATCACATAGCTGACCACGAACAGCAGGCAAAAACCCACCAGAACGGGCGTGTTGCTCCAGAACAGCAATGCCGGCACCACGGTCAGCAGCGTGAAGGCCCACAAGTAGGGCGAAGTCCGGTTATTGCGGCGCAGCATGCGCCGTGCCAGATCGTCGTCGAACACGCCGCGCACGATGCGCCGGTAGATCAACTGGTGGAAATGCAGGGCATCCGCCATGCCCGGCGACATGCCGCGCATCAGCTTGCGGTAAATGGAAAACACCGTCTCCCAGACCGGATAGATCAGCAGCAGCATGGGAAACCATGGCGAGACTGCGGAATTGCGCTGCACCAGGGCAATGCTGGCCAGGGCAATCGCCAGCCCCCAGACATAGGCCCCGCCATCACCTGCAAACATCATGCCGCGCGGGTAGTTCCAGACCAGGAAGCCGCAGGTGGCGGCGGCCAGCGTCACCAGCATGGCGGCCAGGGTCCGGTCCCCCACCTGCAGTGCCACGTGGGCCAGCGCCAGGCAGATGATGGTGGCCACCATCCCGGCCAGCCCGTTGTAGCCGTCGATGATGTTGAAGGCATGGGGAAGGCCCGTCAGGGCCAGCACGGCCAGGCCCATGCCCAGCCAGGGCATGGCCGGACCCAGTGCCTGTTCCAGCCAGGGCCAGCCGAGCCGGGGCACGGTGAGGCCGCACAGCAAAACCGCCAGCACAGCGCTCAGCAGGGTGAGCACCAGCCGGTAACGCACGCTCAGGCGCTGCGATACATCCTCGATGACGCCGCCGACCACGGCCGGCAGCATGGCGGCCAGGCACACAACCACCCACAGCTGCATGCGCAGCGAGGAAGGATCTCCGCGCATGCTCAGCCAGGTGCCCACACCCCAGGAGACAGCCAGCCCGAGATACATCGGCACGCCCCCAAGCCGGGGTACCTCGCCGATGTGAAAGCGCTGCGGCTTGTCGTATCCGTAAGAGGACGTCGAGGACCGCCCGGCCCAGCGCACCAGCAGTGCACAGCCGGTGCAAGACACCATGAAGGCCAATACCGCCATCCAGATCACGATGGCTCCCCGTGCAGGCTGCGCAGCGAGGGCGCTGCCTGCGGCAGGGCTCGGGCCTTGCGGTAGGCCGGACGGCTCCACAGCCGCAGCAGGCTGGCCACGTGCCATGCGCCATGGCGCAGGCTGCGCCGGCTCGCCCTCTGACCCGCATGGACGACAGGCAACTCACCGCGCCGAAGCTCTCCGCCCAGCACCCGCAGGCGAAGGCACAGATCCACATCCTCACAATACATATAGAAACCTTCGTCAAACCCACGCAGCCGCATCCAGCTATCCCGGCCCAGCACCAGGCAGGCCGCATTGACCCATTCCACACGCTGCTCCACACGCCCGTGCAGCTTGCGTCGCAGCAAATTCCAGAAAGATGGCAGCTCCCGCTCGAAATCCTGCAGCGTGCCGTCTTCGCCGATCTGCGGGGGATAGGCCAGGGCCAAGCCCGGCCGGGCCGCCAGCGCCAGAAGCTCTTGCAGCGGCTCTTCCTGCGCTCCCCAGTACACGTCAGGATTGATCACGCAGACAAACGCCTCCCGGGCATTCGCCAGCGCCCGGTTGTGGTTGCAGCCAAAACCCAGGGGTTGCGCATTGCGCCGGATCTCAAGGACAAAAGGCCAGCCGGTCGCTGGAGCCAGGGGCTCCGGTTCGGGAATATTGAGCGTCAGCACCACGCGGGACATCGGCGCCAGGCGCGCCGACCCCAGGCATTCAAGCAGCCTCTGTATATGAGCGCCATGTCCGTGGCTCACCACCGACACGACCAACGATGAACCCATCAATGCCGCCCTTCAGATCTTCAAATTCCAACCCGCTTACCTGCGCCGAAAAAACGGCGGCTCCGAGTATTCAGCGGAAGGCGCCCGGAAGGCGTCAGCGGGTATGCCGTGATGCAAGGAAATGCAACAGCCGCACAAAATGTCATTAACCCGCCATGCCATGCAATCACTGCAGTGGCCGGGATTATGATGCGCGACAATCTGCCGCCCGGACTTCCGGGATTTTTTGCGCCTGGCGTGGACGTGCTCCGCCGCTCTCTGCGGACCGGCCACGGTCGACTGGCGCAGATGAATATGACGGGCGATCGATCCCTGCCCGGACCGCGCCTGGCACCTCATTTCCTATGACCACACCCATTCCCGATCCCCACGTCTACCTGCGCACCGTCGATCTGAACGAGCGCACGTCGCTGTCCGTGCTGGCCGGCCATGTCCGGGCCCAGGCGCACATACTGGATCTGGGCTGCGGCAGCGGCGCGCTGGGCGCCTTCCTCGCCGAGCACAAGCAATGCGTCTGCGACGGCGTCACCCTGAGCCAGGAAGAGGCTCGCCATGCCGCGCCCTTCTACCGCCATGTCCATGTGGCCGACCTGGAGGACTGCGACCTGGACCAGCTCTTCGGCGACGCGCGCTATGACTACATCGTCTGCGCCGACGTGCTCGAGCACCTGCGCCAGCCCGAGCGCATCCTGGCTGCCTGCCGCAAGCGGCTGACACCCGAAGGCCGTCTGCTGATCTCCGTGCCCAATGCAGGCTACAGCGGCCTGGTGGCAGAACTGCTGCACGGCGAATTCCGCTACCGCGAAGAAGGCCTGCTGGACCGCACCCACCTGCGCTTTTTCACGCGGCGCTCGCTGTCGCGCTTTCTGGCCGAGCAAGGCTGGCAGGTGGACGACATCGACACCATCGAGCGGGCGCTACCCGAATCCGAATTCCGCGTCGCCTACGACAGCCTGCCCCCTGCCGTTGCCCGCCACCTGCTGGCCACGCCCGATGCACTGGCCTACCAGTTCATCGCCAGTGCAGCGCCCGCCGCCCAGGCGCTGCCCATCGAGCCGCCGCTGAACTACCCCCAGGGGCATGCGCTGTTCACGGCCCAGCTCTACATGGCGCGCGCTGGCCGCTATGAGGAAGAGAGCAAGCTCTCCACCACCGGCATCATTGGCCAGGCACGTCAGACATTGCGCTTTGCACTGCCCGACCACAACACTTCGCTGAGCCATCTGCGCCTGGACCTTGCCGACCGGCCGGGCTTCGTCCACCTGTACCGGCTGGCCTTGCTGGATGGGCAAGGCGCCGTCGTCTGGCAATGGCGCCCCGAGGATTCGGATGCCGCCTTGCTGGGGCAACGCCCCCACCATCAGTTGGTGTGGAACGGGCCCCATCCGGCAGGCGCCTTCGCGCTGATGCTGCTGCTGACCGGCGATGACCCCTGGTTCGAACTTCCCATTCCCGCAGAAACCCTGGCCCCCTTGCGTGGCGCCTCACTGGAGATCGAGATGGGATGGCCCATGTCGGCCGACTATCTGGCACTGGCTGGGGCCGTGCAGCCGCTTGAGCGGCAGATCGCGCAGGAACGCAGCAGGGCCAATGATCTGCAGGATCAGTGGCACACACAGCGCATGCTGCTTGAGCAGCAGCATGCGCAGGATGTCCAGCAGTTGGAGGAACGCAGTGCTTCGATTCAGCGCCTGCAGCACCGCAACGCCCTGTTGGAAGACAGCCACCAGTCACAGAGCAAGGAACGCGCCATCTGGCAACAGGAAGCCACCCGCGTACAGCGGGACTTCGCACGGCTGGAACAGCACCTGCGCGACATCGAGAACTCCACAGTCTTCCGGGCCACGCGCCCTCTCGTCCACGCCAAGATGCGCATTGACCGCCTGCTAGGCCGCACGCCCGTGCCTGCCCCTGTCCTCCACACACCCGTGCCCCAGCCGATGCCGCAGCAGCCCGTCGATGTGATCGTGCCCGTGTACCGCGGCCTGGACGACACGCGCAACTGCATCGAATCCGTTCTGGCCAGCCCCTGCCGCACGCACTGGCAACTCGTGGTCATCAACGATGCCAGCCCGGAGCCCGAAGTCACGGCCTGGCTGCGCGAGAAGACGGCACAAGAGCCCCGCATCACCCTGCTGGAGAACGAGGAGAACCTCGGCTTCGTCGGTACCGTCAACCGGGGCATGGCGCTGAACACCGCCCATGACGTGCTGCTGCTCAACAGCGACACCGTGGTCGCCAATGACTGGCTGGATCGCATCCGCCAGGCTGCCTACGGCGATGCACGCATCGCCTCCGTCACTCCGTTCTCCAACAACGCCACCATCTGCAGCTACCCGCGCTTTTGCGAGGGCAACGACCTGCCGCCCGGCATGGATACGGCCGCCATCGACGCACTGTGCGCGCGCACCAACCCCGGCCAGGTGGTGGACGTGCCCACCGGCGTGGGCTTTTGCATGTATATCCGCCGCGACAGCCTGAACGCCGTCGGCCTGTTCGATACCGAGCACTTCGGCAAGGGCTATGGCGAGGAAAACGACTTCTGCCAGCGTGCCGCAGAGGCTGGCTGGCGCAACCTGCATTTGCTGGACACCTTCGTGCTGCACACGGGCGGCGTGAGCTTCGGCGAAAGCAAGAGCCCGCGCGAACGTGCCGCCATGGAAACCCTGCGCCGCCTGCATCCGCGCTACGAAGCCGATGTCATGGCCTTCGTCCAGACCGACCCTGCGCGCACGGCACGCCTGGCGCTGGATGTGGCACGCCTGCAGGCCGAGGCCGCATACCAGCCTGTGGTGCTGGCCGTGCTCCACGACCGGGCGGGCGGCACAGTGCGCCATGTGCGCGAACTGGCGCAGTTCCTGCAAGGCAAGGCACTGTTCCTCATGCTGTCCCCGGCCGCAGGTGGAGTCGTGGTCCTGCGCCGTGCCGAGGAGAAGGAAGCATTCGAGCTCGCCTTCCGCATCAACGACCAGATGGAGGAACTGGTGCAGGCCCTGCGCCAGCTGGGCGTGGTGCATGTGCACTACCAGCATCTCCTGGGCCATAGCGAAGCCATCCTGGACCTTCCCGCCCGTCTGGGTGCGGCCCATGACTTCACGGCCCATGATTTCTATACCTACTGCAAGAACATCTCGCTGACCGGCATCGACAACCGCTACGTCGTGCCGCCCCGCGCGGGGGAGTGCGGCTGCTGCGAACCCACGGACACAGCCCCCTATGCCGGCACCGTGGCCCAGTGGCGCCACCGCAATGCGCTGCTGCTGAACAACGCGCGCCATGTGCTGGCCCCCAGCCAAGACACGGCCAGCCGGATCTCCGGTTTCGTGCCCGGTGCCCGCGTCCAGGCGGTTGCCCACACCGACCTGCCGGCACAGTTGCCGGCCCCGGTGGCACACCCGCTGGCCGCCACGGCCCCGCTCAAGATCGTCGTACTGGGAGCCATGAGCGCCATCAAGGGCGCAGACGTACTGGAAGCCGTGGCGATCGAAGCCGCCAAGCGGGGAGCTCCTGTGGAATTCCATCTGCTGGGCTATGGCTACCGCAGCCTGCAGACCCAGCCGCGCGCACGCCTGACCGTGCACGGCGGCTACAAGGAAGAAGAACTGCCTGCTCTGCTGCAGTGGTTGCAGCCCGACCTGGCCTGGTTCCCCGCCCAATGGCCGGAGACCTACAGCTACACACTCAGCGCCTGCCTGGCCGCCGGACTGCCCATCGTCGCGCCCGACATAGGGGCCTTCCCCGAAAGGCTGGCGGGCCGCGACTGGTCCTGGGTCATGCCCTGGGACGCCAGCGCCGCCCAATGGCTGGACTTCTTCGCGCAAATACGCGAACGCCACTTCATTGAAGGGCAGCCACCGCAGCAACCCACCGCGACAGGGAGTGCGGCCGCCCAGCCGGGAGCCACTTTCTATGGCGACGGTTATCTCCAGGGGCTGCAGCCGCGCGATCAGGCCCTGCTCCAGCCACTGGATGCGGCCTTCCTGGCCACACATCGCCTGCAACGCCAGGACCATGCGGCAAGATCGGGGGCCTTGATCCTGCTGGCCCATCTGCGCTCGCTACCCATCCTGCGCGGCGTGGCCAGGCGCATTCCCGCTCACTGGCAGCGCCGGGTCAAGAATTGGCTGCAGGCCTAGGCGACGCCCAGGCAACGCCAGCCATCGCTGCACCATCCGGATGCAGGGCCGCTCCACGCCATACCATGACATCAAGGCCAGGCCCAATGTCAAGGCAAGCGACAGCAGCATGCAGATGCCCAATGACCAGCCCTCACGCAGGCAAATGGCCGTCATGGCCTGCTGGACGGGGAAGGCGTAGATGTAGACGCCATAAGAAAGATCGGTGCGCCAACGGTGGCTTGCGGCCACATGGCCTGCATGGGCAAGATAAAAACTTGCGCAGGCCACCAATCCCCATACTGCCACCTGGCGCATCCAGGTGCTGGCGGTGAGCAATGCGCAGACAGCCAGCACCAGCGCGGCTGCAGCCATCCATGTGCGATGGCGTATGCCATAGGCAGCCATCGTGCTTCCCAGAAAAAAGGGAACACCAAATCCGCAGAAGTCCCGCCAGCGGAACATATCGACCAGCGGGGTGTGGATGGCATCCAGGCCCTGGTCCCACCCCTTGACTCTGGCCATCTGCCACAAGATCGCCAGTACGCCAGCCATGAGGGGATGAATCCAGCGCTTGCCTCTTGCAAGCCATGCCAAGGTGGCCAGCACAAGGTACATCGCCAGCTCATACCGCAACGTCCACAGGGACCCGTTGACCGTATAGGCAAAGGGATTGGATTCGAATACGCCCGGCAGTATCTGAACCGTGGCCTGCCCTGTCATGTTGTTGATCAGATGACTCCAGGTTTGCGGTGACTGCCAGTACTGCAGCGAATCAAGCGAGGTCATCGCCCAGCCGATGACGAAAACCGAGAAAACCACGGCCATGATCAGGCCCGGAAAAATCCGCATCAGCCGCCTCAGCCAGAAGGCATGCCAGACCGGCTCGCGCATCCAACTCTGGCATACCAGATACCCGCTCATGAAGAAGAATACATAGACCGCAAGCGACCCCAGGCTGTGGCCGGCAAAGGGTTCGGCAAGACGCAGGCGGTAAAGAAACTCTCCGTGCGCAACAAACACTGCAAGCGCCGCCGTCAAGCGCAGCATGTCAAAGCGGTTCCCCCTCTCTTCAACGCTGCGCATGACACTCCCTTCTAGGTGCGGAACACCAAGTGTTTGAGCCGCAGCATCGGCGACTCGACCAAGTGCCAGGAGGCATAACCAGCAGCCAGCGCAAGCAGCCATGCAAGCGCCAGACTGGAGTGGAATGGCAGCTGAGGCCACAGTGCCTGAACTGCTTGCTGGATGGGACAACCCAGCACGTAGACACCATAAGAAGGATCTCCGAGTCGATGCAACCCGGAAAACACCCTAGAACGCATGGAACCCAAATAGATGAGCAGCGGCGGCAGCAGCAGCAGGCCGGCAGAGTGCTCCAGCTTCAAGCCAAAGAAAAGCACCCCAGCCACAGGCGCCAGGATCAACAGCAAGTTTCGACTATGGGCAGCAAAGGCAGGCTGCAACAGCGCGATCAGCGAGCCATAGGCGAAATAGGCCGGATACTCGAACCAATGAAACATGGTTCCAGCCAAATCGGCATTGCGCTGTGTCAGGAAAAAGACCAGATATCCGGCTGCGACCAGGCTGGCAAGAAGCCTGGACCGCATCACGCCCGATATGCCCAGTGCAGCAAGCACCACGTAGCACATCAGCTCCATGGGGATGGTCCACAAAGGGCCGTTCATCAACCCTGGCAGCGGATTGGAGGAAAACACGCCCGGCATGAAGGCGTAGTCCTTGATCAGCAGCAGATTGCGCCAGTGATCCAGGGTCTGCGGATGAAGCCAGAACTCCTTCAGTGGCAATGAAGTAAATGCCGGGCCGAACAGCAGCACGCCAGCCACAACAGCCACCAGCATGCCCGGCCACAACCGCAACAGACGCTTGGCCATGAAGGCCGCCGCCCGAGGATCACGCAGCCAACTCAACGTGACAAGAAAGCCGCTGATCGTGAAGAAAGTCATCACTGCCACGCCGCCCACCATGTCCGCATGCAGCCACGATGGCGGTCTGGTGCCCGTGATATGGAAATGATGGCTGTAAATGACTGCAGATGCAGCGGCTATACGCAGTGCATCAAAGCCATTGGAATATGCAGGCCGCACGGGTGAAGAGATCGTGGGGGCCGGCTCCTGCATGGCTTCGTCAGGTCTTGCCCAACAGCAGCAAAATCTCGTTGTTGCGCAGCCACTCCTCGGGGTAGCGCCCCACCAGCGTCTCGGGAATGGCCATGTCCACCTGGCGCCGCTCCTCGCGCAACACCTCAAAGCCGGCCTGACGAGCGATATCTACGAGCTCGTCTGCCGTCAACCGGTTCAGCGCCTGGTACTCCTTGAAGACAAAGCGCTTGTAGCCATCGACACCGAAATCGGCAAAGCCGAAGTCCACCTCGGCGGCGTCTAGCGGACCTTCATGCTTTTCGATGATGCTCCACAGTTCCTCCTCCGACGCCAGCAAGTGGTGCCAGGGCACATCGTCGTAGCGGCGCAGGTGCGAGCCCCAGGGAGAATGAAACAAGGGCTCGATCTGCAGGAAGAACACGCCTCCCGGGCGCAGGCAGGCATGCAGGTCGGACAGGATCGGCAGCACCTTGTCGCGCTGCACATGCTCGAAGGTAGACCAGCTGAGCAATCCGTCATAGTTCGCATGCCGGCCGGCCAATGGCGAATTCGGTTCGATGGTCTCGAAGCTCAGCGCAGCGGGAATGCGCGACATGCCCAACTGCTCGCGTGCAATGCGCGGCAGCTTGGCGTACTCCTGGCGGATATCGATGCCATGGATGGAGGTCGCCCCATGGCGCAATACCAAGGCTAGGTCGGTGATTCCGTCACCACAGCCAAAATTCAGCAATCTGGCTTGGGACAGATCCAGCGACCGTCCCAACCAGTCATGGACCAGATCCGCCGCATAGTTGAAATGCGCACGGAACCACTCATCGGTGATCTTGCCAGCATCCCATGGTGCCAGGCCGAACAGCCTCTCCTGCAAACGCAGCATCCAACTCATGCAATCGTCCTCTCTGTTCTATATACAGCGCTTACAGCCGCTGCAGCACATAGGCATCCTGGTGGTTCCAGAAATGCACAAGTGATCGATGGCGCAGCGCATCGGCGCCCCAGGTTTCGGCAATGCGATCCAAGACGAATTGCTCAGAAGTGAACGCCGTTCCATACTCATTGGAATCGATGGCATTCGACTCGCTGGACGGGGCAAAGAAAAATCCCTCGTCATCCAGCTTCACGCTGTCGAAATCTGCGGCCTTCATGCCGTGCGTGCTGAAAACCAGCAACCCGCCAGGAGCCACCGCATCGCGCAGCACCTGCAGCCAGCGCGTCCAGGTCGAGCGCGGCAGATGGCTGAACAGCGAGAGCACGAACACCAGTTCGTACTGCTGCGGCCAGCGTACCTGCTCTGGCACGCTGGCCGACGCAAAGCCCTTCACGCCGAAGGTCTGCTGCGAAAAATCCACAGCATCGACCACGATGTCCGAGACTGCGACCCGTTCCGCCCCCAGCGCCTTGACCAGGTGCCGCGTAAAGCGTCCGTGACCGCTGGCGAACTCCAGGACGCTGGCCGTGCGCAGCAAGGGTCTGTCCACAGCTTCCAACAGCAGCATCAGTTCCGACAGCGTGCGCCAACCGTCAGCGAAGTAGTCGCGCAGGGGATTGACGCTGGAAGGGTGGCCACGGAAGAAGCCGAAGATATCGTCCTGCGCAGAAATCCGGCAATCGAGTCCCGTCATGTTGGAAAACGAGCCCACAAGACCATTGGCCTCGATCAGGGAATGCGCCTCCAACAGGCTGTCGTCCATTTCGCGGGCACGGGCCAGGACCTGTGCCGCACCAGCCCGGTCGCCGCTTGCCAGCAATTGCAGGGCTTCATTCAGCAAACGCTGCCCATCGCTGATGGGAGTAGAAGAGTTGTCAGATGTCATGGGGTATGGAATAGGGAGACAGCCGAGCCGCTTGCGCGGGCGTGGCGGAACCGCTCAGCTCCAGTGGTGAGGCAGGCGCACCAGTCCAGGCAGGGGCTTGGGGAAAATAAAGCGCAGGTGCAGGAACTGGAACCATTCGTCATAGACGGCCAGCCCGGTTTCATCGAACAGAAAGGCGCTGATCACATAGTCTCCGCTGTGCAGAGGCAACTCGGGAAAGGTCAGCACGGTCTGCCAGCTGCCGTCTGGCAATTGCCGCGGTGCCGCACCATCCTCATGCGTTGCCAGCGAAGTGATGCCCACGCCCTTGGACTGCTCGATCATGAAGCCGATGTGCGGCCGCTCGTTGCCACGTCCTCTCGCGGTAATGGTCACGACCAGATCCTGGCTCTGCAGCAACCCTGGCTGATCCCCCACGGGTTCGGCCAGATCCTTCACATCCACGGACAGGATGCAGGCTGTGCCGCTGTCCACGGCAGCGACCGGCGCGGGAGGCACTTCATCCGCAGCAGGCGCTGGCACAGCGGACTCCCCTTCAGCAGGCAGCATCTCGCCGCACAAAGCCCTTTGCTCGCGCTCCTGCCGCTCGCGGGTATGTGCATCGTAGGCGGCCAGCACTGGCTCGGTCGCACCGAACTGCGCCACATGCCCGCCGCGCAGCCACAGGGCTGCATCGCAAAGATGGCGGATGTGATAAGGGCTGTGGGAACAAAACAGGATGGTGCAGCCGCTGTTGCGGAAGGCCATGATGCGCTCAATGCACTTCTTCTGGAAATGCTGGTCGCCTACAGCGAGCGCCTCGTCAATGATCAGCACATCGGGCTGCACAGCCGTCACCAGTGCAAACGCCAGGCGCACCGCCATCCCCGAAGAGTAGGTCTTGACCGGCCGCTCCAGTGCTTCGCCCAACTCCGCAAAGGCGGCGATTTCGGGCTCCAGCTCACGCATGCGCTCAGGGGAGATGCCAATCAGGCTGCCACCGAAATACAGATTGTCGCGTCCGCTGAAATCAGGGTGAAATCCCGCGCCCAACTCCAGAATGGCCGTGACCCGACCCACACGCTCTATTTGCCCGCAACTGGGCTGCAAGGTGCCAGCCAGCAGCTTGAGCAGCGAGCTCTTGCCTGCACCGTTGTCGCCAATCACACCAATGCACTGGCCTCGGCGCAATTCGAATGACACATCCCGCAATGCCCAATGGCTTCGGTGCGTGGCAACACCGGTCAGCAAGGCCTTGAAGCGCGCTCGCGGCGAGGGATAAAGTTTGTATTCCTTGCCCAGATTGCGCACACGCAGTACCAGGTCATCAGGCAATTCGACATGCTTGGCGTTCATAGCCAGTCCACCAGTTGATCACGGCTGCGTCGCACCAAGCCATTGAGCAGCACAGCCAAAACCAGAATCCAGAGGCCCAAAGCCGCCCAGACCGCCATTTGAGGCCACAGCCCCTGCAGCAGCACATTCTGGTAGCCAAGAACCAACGCCGTCATGGGATTGGCCCATAGCACCCAGCGCCAGCGCTCAGGGAACAAGGCCAGCGGAAAAAGAATGGGCGAGAGATAGATACCGACGGACAGAAAGAAGGTCACAAGCTGCCCCACATCGCGCAGTGCCGCCGTCAGAATAGCCAGCGCATAAGCCAGCAGGGCGCACAGCAGCAGTTGGCCCAGCAACAGGGGGATGAGTGCCACGAGCGACCAGGTCAAGCCGTGCTGGGGCAGATAAGCCAAGGCCACCAGCAACAACAAGGGTCCGAAGATCACACTGCTGGCCAGTACCGCCCGCATGGGAAACAGCACGGGCGGCAACGGATTCTTTTGCAGAATGCCACCCGCCTCGACCAGACTGTTCATGCCACGTGCCGTAGCGTCGCAAAACGCCATCCACGGCAAGGCGCCCACAACAAGAAACGCGCCCACGGCATGCGTGGGTGCGTTGTCGCCAAGGCGCATCGAGAACACCACGTCGAACACGAGGTAGTAGGCCGCCACGGTGAGCAGCGGCTGCAGATAGGGCCAGAGCACGCCCGCGGCCGTGCCTGCGTGGCGGGCAGCTACTTCGCGCCGGGTCATCACCCACAGCAGGCTGCGGGCCTGCCACAGCGCGCGGCATTCGCCGAGTAAAGAGTACATGCGTTGTTATGCGACAAGTGCCGCGCGCCAGAGACGGCGGCGGCACTTCAGTTCATGCCAAACCCGGCATTTTCGCCTATCACGACGTCATGTGCTCGCCTCGACGACAAAGCTTTCAAACGCTTGCAAGAGAGGGCCCCTTCCGCTGGACTTGCCCACGTCCTACGCGGACACCGAGGGCAAGAGATCTCTCCCTGAGAACTCTCGTTTAGGGCTTGGGCGTGTTCTCCGATACAAACGCATCTACCACCGCTTCATTGGTCACCAGACCCTTGCGGATTTCATCGGCTGCCGTAACGCGCGCATCCTGTGCCACAGAAGAACGAATGGTCTTGATCAAGTCATCGCGAACCTCCTCGAAAGGCTTGAGACCTGCCGGGCGCAACGCCTCCAGTTGGATGATATGGAAGCCAAATTTGGATTCCACGACACCGCTGAGTTCACCCGGCTTTTTCAACGCGAAGGCAGCCTGCTCGAACTCGGGCACCATGCGTCCTCGCTCAAAGAATCCCAGATCGCCACCACGCGCGGCACTTCCTGTATCGGCCGAACGCTCCTTGGCCAGAACGGCAAAATCGGCACCCTTCTTAATCTCGTCAAGCAATTGCTCAGCTTGGGTGCGCGCATCGGCATCCTTGCTGCTGATCAGGATATGGCGCGCACGAACCTGCTCCCCGGCCTGGAAGCGCTCAGGCTGGGCAAGGTAGACACTGCGAGCTTTTTTTTCTGCTGCTTCAACGCTCGGCATGTTCTTCTCATCCAGAGCAGCAAGCCAAGCCTCGGCCAGTACCTTGTCACGGGCCACCTGAAGGGCTGCCGCGACTTTGGGATCACGGTCCATGCCCAGCTGCAACCCCATTTGACCCATGCTTCGCAGCACGTACAAGTCAGATGCCATCTTCCTGACGTTTTGCGGTCGAGCCAGGATCAACGGACGAACATCAGGCGGTATGCGCTGAGCGTCTGCCTGCACATCCTGCTTCGTAATGGCAATACCCTTACCTTCTACCATCGCCTGGGGCTGTGCAATGGTAGTCGCGTTTGCCCCTGCTGTCGCATCTGCAGCATGTGTGACCTGGGCTCCCCAGACCGCCGCCATCATCAAAGAGACGGCACTTAAACGTCGAGTGAAAACAGTCATAAGTCCTTCGCGTAGATAAAAAAAAAAGGCGGGAGTTTCCTCCCGCCTTTTCTAGATCACACGGATGTGTGAAAGTGCCCGATTACTGAGCAGCGTTCACGTAGGCGTGGGGCCAAGTGATGCCGTAGGTGCCCGACGTGCCAGCCGAAGCTTGGGGGTTCGTCAGCTTCAGGAAAGCCGCGCCCAGAACGGGAGTAGCGTCACTGAAGTTCACAATACCCCAACCGTTGGTGTAGGGAGCTGCCACGTTTTGGCGAGCAACCGAAGCGGCCAGCGACGAGTTGTCGGTCGAGAAGGCCAGCACGCTGACTTCACCACACAGCTGGGTCTTGCTGACCGTGCCGGGCGAGAAGATGGCGCCGTCTTCTTGGAAGCGCTCTTCACGATCGAAGAAGGTCTGGCTTTGTGCTTCCACGCAGATCTGACCTTGCGTGTTCACAGACGTGTTGCCAGCAGCGCTGAAGATGTTGCCAGACACGCCTGCGTTCAGGAAGCGATAGGCAGTCTTGTCACCGACAGCACCAGTTGCGGGGATGGTGGCCACGGCCTGGTTCACGTCACCAGCAGCGTAGTTAGCAGCGACGGTGTAACGACGGGTAGGCATGGAGAACACCCAGTCGGTCTTGGCCGAGATGGACGTGTCATTGGCGTACTGGTTGATCACCGAGGTACGGGCCAGAGCGTTCGTCAGCTCGATAGCTTGAGCAGCAGCAGTAGCTGCACCAGCGTAAGGAGTCGACAGGTCAGGCACGTCGTAGTGTTGAGCAGTCAGCACTTGACCGATCATCAGCGGATCCGCCGTGTCCAGCAGAGCGCCGCCGGTCTTCTGGGGCGAGAACACGTTGTAAGGCGTTGCACCAGCCACGATTGCGGGGGTAGCGCCGGAGAACGTCGTGGTTTGTGCCACGTTCATCAGGTACCAGGAGCCCGTCAGACCACCACGCGAGGGAGTCAGGTCAACATTGGCACCAGTGGTCGTGCTCAGCGTGTAGTTGCCGGTGTTGGCCTTGACAGGCGAAACAGTCAGCGTGGCGTTCAGCACGGAAGAGGTGCAGTCAGGAGCTGCGCCGTTCTTGTGCTTGATAGCCGTGTACAGCGAACCGCCCTGGGGCACGTCAGCCATGCTCAGGATTTCAACATAGCCTTCGCGGGTCTGCTCAGCCTTGTTTGCGTCCGTCCAGCCCTTCTTCGTCAGGCGGTCGGTCACAAACTTGACGGGCACGCCAGCAGCGATCTTGGGCAGCGTGCAGGTGCTGTCGTTCGTGACCAGTTGGGCACGACCATCGTCAGCAGCCGTCACGGCAGCGGTCCAGACGTCGCCAGGCGACATGAAGACTTGGAAGTCCAGCACGTCGTCAGAGTTGGAAGCACCGCGGAAACGCACCTTCACGGCCTTGCCGCGGACGGTGTCGGTGTTGGTCAGGTGGAACACGGACATGTTGCCGTTCTGAGCGGTGTAGTAAGGCACCACCAGAATGTGACCCGTGCCGCTTTCGTTCACGGTCAGAGTCGACTGGGCAGCAGCAGCGCCCGCAAAGCCCAGGCCACCAACCATGGCAGCAATGCTCAGGGCCAGAACATTTTTCTTCATAAGAACTATCTCCAGTAAAAAGATAAGGTAGTTGCAACCACCACGATTGATCGCCAGGGAATCGTAGCACAGCCGGTTAGGCCCCCATACCGCTTTTCGGAGGCGCCCAAGTCTTGTTTTGAAAAAAAACAACACTTCCCTAGCGAGCACCGGATCAGGGACGGCGAATTATTACAAACAATGAACTCATCGCCTATCCCTGCCGACCTTTTTGTTGCCTGAGCAGTGCTCCTCTCATGGCAACAGCGGCACCCGCCCGCCCCTGAGCAGGGGTTGGCCGGCACCTGTTTACTGCACGAACAGCCACCACTGTCCATCTTCCTTGATCCAGACCTCGCTCATCGCGATCGGGATGCTGACACCCGGCATCATCGGGGCAGATGTCGTGAAATTCTTGCGCACCTCGCATCGCAGCGGCTCGCATGTCACAGACACAAGATCCCCGCCCTTGACCGACGGAAAAACCCCATAGTTTAGGCGGTATTTTTCCTGATCGTTCACCGCACGGTATCCAGGTGTAGTGAAGGCATATGCCTTAGCGAGTTCACCAGCCATACGCGCCTTCCAGAAGGCGTTGGATCGCTGGGTCACTGCTTCTTCAGGCGTCGTGCTGCCCATGGAGGCGCAGCCTGCCAAGACGGCAGCACAGGCTAGGCCGAGGCCCCACGTCAGCCAGTGCGGGCGCGAGGGCACAGCATGCTTTGTCGACTTGCTCATATGTATTTGAACTCCAAAAAAAACGTTGGAACAACTTCAAGGCCGAATGTTCCGGCCAATGCGTGCCTCTAACGACGCTCGGGCGTAAGGGGACCGATTTCCACGGAGGCCTTGCCGCCGCTTTGTTCATCAAAAGGAGCAGGTGCCGAGGCCGACGTCTTGAGCATGGGCGTCAAGGCCCGCATCTTCTCCCGCAGATCGTCGCTGACCTCGCGCACATCGATGTCCGAGCGCACAACGCGCGGCGTGATGATGACGATCAGTTCTGTGCGTGCGCCAGAGTTATTGGTAGCGCCAAACAAGTTACCGACGAATGGCAAGTCATACAAATAAGGAATTCCCGAGCGTCCGGAACTGGAATTTTCCTGGATCAACCCCCCCATGACGATGGACTCGCCCGAGCGCACCGCCACGCGACTTGAAATCTGCCGCTGCAGGAATGCACGCTGCCTAGTGATATCGTCCTGAGCCCCTATATCGGTTACCGACTGGTTAACGGTCATGGTAACAATGTTACCTGCGTTTACCGACGGTACAACCTGCAGGTTCACGCCAGTGTCCTTGTACGCGAAGTTGTCGACGGTGGTCCCAGACGTGCCAGTAATCGTCGTTCCCGACTTATAAGGTTGCTGTGTGCCTACTGCAATTGCGGCAGGGTGATTGTCAAGCACCATTAGCGTAGGACTGGCCACGACCTTAACTTCAGTTTTACCAGCGAGAGCCGTTAGAACAGCCTTGATATTGCCCAATGAATTCTTGAGCGTGTAATTGAAGCCTGCACCAAGCGCTACCCCCCCCAGTCCTCCGCTGTCAGCCAAGGCGGATGCTCCGGGAGTCGCCCCCTCACCCCCAGCTGCCAACAGTCCTCCGTTGCCGCTATAGCCTTTGTTGCCCACATCACCACTGAATGCCCATTGCAGGCCATACCGCAGCGTGTCATTGAGCGTGACCTCCACGATACTGGCCTCAATCAGCACCTGGGTAGGTGGCAAATCCAGCTTCTTCAGAGCATTCTCGATACGCTCGAACTCCGCAGACGTGCCCCAGACCAGCACGGAGTTGTTGAGCTCGTCGGCCATGACGCGGATGCTGCCGATGCTGGCCGCCACAGGAGATGCGCCTTGCACACCTCCAGTCTGGCTCATAGTCCCGGACTGCCCGAAGGAGGTGCCGCCTAAGCGCGTGCCGGAACCACTGTTTCCAAAACCACTGTTTCCAAAACCACTGTTTCCGAAACCACTGCTACCGAAACTGCCGCTGCTGCCAAAGCCGCTGTTGCCAAAACCGCTGGTATTGCCGAAGCCACTGGTGCCGCCGAAAGTGTTGCTGCTCCCGAACCCGCTGGTCCCCATGGTGGAGGTGCCCAGGCCAGGAGCGACGCCGCTATTGGCCGTGATGCCACCACCTGTTCCACCAAAGATGCCGGACAACACGCTTGCAAGATGCCTGGCGTTCCCGTTTTGCACGCGATAGATGTTCAGTTGCGGTAGCGCACCGCCCGAACCAGGCTGATCAAGCTTGGCAATCCAGCGGCGCGCCTCGTCCAGATACGCAGCGCGCGGCGTGATGACCAGAATGCTGTTGAGCCGTTCGATCGGCATGATGCGCAATGCTCCGAACAAGGGGTTCCCCTCCCCCAGAGCCGCTGCTGCAGGCGCAGCGCCCGCGGCAGCAGGCCTGCCCGCGGATGCGCCCCCTGGCACGGAAGCTCCCGGTTGAGCCGCCGCCCCACCACCGCCGCTCATCAACTGCAGCGCCGTGCTGACTTCCTGAATGGATACATACTTGAGCGGAAATACCCCGACCGACATGCCTTCCAGCAAGTTCACGTCGAAGGTGCGCACCATTTCCAGCCAGCCTTCGGCCTGGGCACGCGAACCGGACATCACCAGAACGTTGCGCACCGCATCTACGCGCAATATGGCATCGGCCGGCACCATGGGCCGCAGGATGGCGGCCATTTCGTTGGCACCGATATAGTTCAGGGAAATAACGATGGCTCCAAAACCAGGAGCCAGCGCAGTGGACTGGGAAGCCTGCCGCACTGATGCTCCCAGGCTCTTGAGTACATCGGCCCGTCCTACGTGATAGGTACCCCTGGCATCACGAACCATAGCCAAGCCATTGGCCTGCAAGGCAGTCTCCAACAGATAGAGGGCCTGGTCACCCGGGATGTTCTTCTGCGTGCTAAGAGTCACTGTGCCACCGATGGGCGGATGCAGTACGTAGTCCAAACCAAGGATGTCGCCCAGCACGGTGCGCACGACCTGCGAAAGGGGAGCATCTTCGAAGCTCAGCTTGACCAAGGCTTCTTTCACTGCTGGCACCGGCCTGGCCTCTCCCAGCAGTTTTCCAGTACCTGTCAGGATACGCGGCTCCGCCTTGTCCTCTTTGTCGGTGCTGCTCTTGGGAGGGGCTTCCTCGTTGAAAACATAGCTCTGCGAGGCATCCGCTCCGAAGTGGCTGACGAAATTATTCTTGGCGGGCTGGGCGCATGCCAGCAGCATTTGACAGACTGCCAACGCCATTGCGGTACGGATGGGACGGTTATGCAATTTCATGGTTTTTTGACCAGTCTTTCTCATTTCTTGGCGGGCACACTGGATCCGCCAAAGACGGCTTGCGGCTCCTCAGGCTTGGCTGAGGTATCGGAGGCGCCCTCAGGCTCCTGCGCCTGAGCGGGGACCCGCAGCACAGGTGGCACCCTCATGCCGGCAGGGATGTTAGGCCCTTTGTCCACCGCAGCCTTCACCAGTTGCAACGTACGCGTCTGTCCGTTGCTTTCCAGAACGACATTGCGGCCCTGCAGGCTTTGCAACTTCCAGCCTGCAAAATTCTGGTTGAGCAGCAAACGCCGCTCCTTGCCGTCCAGCGAGAAAATGATTCCGCTGACCTGCCCTTCAAAAATTCCAGTGACGCGGGCCTGCTGCCAGATATCGGGCACTTCTTGTTGCGCTTTTTTCTCTGGAGCTGGCGGTGGCGGAGGTGGTGGTGGTTTGCGGCTGATGGCGAAGAGCGGCCTCTCCTGCATTTCCAGCAATTGCTGCTCGTCGCGCTTGCTCTGGTCTTCAGGTACGTTTGCAGGAGGAACGAGCGCCTTGATGTCCGCCTTCAGGGGCTGCGGCGGTATCCACGCAATGTTTTTCAGTTGCAGCTCAGGCGTCAGCCATGCCCAGGCCAGCGCTCCCCCCAGCAACGCCGCAGGCAGAGCCAGTCCCGTGGTCCAAAGAATGCGCTGGTTCACGGCTTGCTCCGCAGAATGCTGAAAGTGAATTGCGCGCTGAGCTTTGGCGCCACCTTGGGATTGTTGCTTTCAAGATTGCCCAGCAGATTGAGCTGCAAGTCATCCAGCCACACGGTGGGGGAGACGTCCCGCAGGGACAGCAAGGCCAGCTGGATTGCAGGCCATCCACCTTCCGCCGTCATGGAAACTGCTATGCGCTCATACGGACCCAGACTCTGACTCTGGTCTTCCGACTCCGAGGAGGGCCGTACCTGGCTGCTCACCACAGAAAGGCCCGCCTTGTCGAGCAGCGCCCGCAGTCGCTGCTGAACCGCATTGCCCGTTTGCGTGCTGTCTTGCTCAGCTGGATAGATATGCAGCGCCTTCACGGTCTCTATCTGCTCCAGCGCCTCCTGGATTTCCTGCGCCTGCTCCTGAATACCGGCAAGTCTTGCGTAGCGGGGCTCAAGGGTCTCCACTTGCTCCTGGGCCCATACATGCTTGGAGTAAACCCAGGAGCTCAAGGCGGCAAGCGGCACAATCAGAATCAAGCCGATTCCTCCCAGCAGCAACCACTGGCGAGGCGTGAGTTTCTGCGAACCGGCGGTCATTGCGCCTCCTTGGGATCCGCATCGCCCTCAACAGACGGTTTTTCCTCTGCAGCCTTGGCCAGCAGGCCCAGCACATTGGGATCAATGTTGGCTTCAAGCACAAAATTCTCCTTGCCCGATCCTGGTGCACGCGTCACCGCCGTGGGCAGACGCACATCCAGGAACCCGGGAGTCTTGGCCAGCAAGGCCACGACATTGGATGCGTTGCTGGTCAGGCCTTGGACCGTCAACTTGGTTCCTCGGAGCACTACGCGCTGGGCCGCTGAATCATCGGGCAGCACCTTGGTCAACACGGCCAGCACCTGCAGATGATTCAGTTGCTGCTGCAGTCGCTCCTGCAGCTTGCCAAGATTCTCCCCACCTTCGACCAGCGCCTGGCGCTGGGCCATGACCTCGGCCGATGTCTTCGTCAATGCGGCCAACTGCTGACTGGCATCGATGGCCCTCATCCTCAGTTGCAGTGATGGAGTAACAGCCAATGCCACGCCCAATGCCAGCACGATGCCCAGGCCCATCAAGATCCAGTTGCGTCGCTTGGCTTCGCTGCGCAGGCGCGCAGGCTCGCCAAAGCCCGGCAAGACAACCAGCTCCGCGCCGGCAGGAGCCCAGACTTCGGGATGGCCATCTCCAGGCAACCTTGCCGACTGAAGGCGCAGCACCTGCTCCACCTGGTTTCGCGATGCGATCACCACCTCGACCCGCTGCCGACCCTGGGCTTTCGCCAGAGGACGCTGGACATACGACCAAAGCGTGTCCTGGGGCGCAAATGGCGTCATGGTCTGCACGTCGAGTTCAATGGCGCTGCGCAGGGCTGCCGGTGCCATCGGAGGCAGCGTCAGAGAACGCTGCAACACCTGCTCGGAATCCAGCAGAACTGCGGTATGAGTGACGCGCTCGAGCACATCGCTGGACAAATCGGTCCATTCGATGTGCATACCCTGGGCTCTGGCGCCAGCGATGGTTGTTGCATCGCCAGCCACCTTCACAAGGGTAACGGGCATGGCTCTGCGCAGCCAGGGCAGGCGCACCAGCTTGTGGAACGCATCGTGCAGCTCCGCAGTCAGTTCGCGCAGATCCAGCCCAAACAGCTTGGCATCGGATGTCATCAGTCCCATAAAACGCCGCATCCGTTGAACAACATTGCTTTCAATTCTTTCTTCCTTCTTGCTCCTGCAGCACCATTGAAACAGGCACCTGGCAGCGCCTACCCCAAGGAAATGCCCAAAGCCTCGCTATATACGACCCACCCAGGACTGCGTGGCCGAAAGCAACGTCCAGGGCAACGAGCCCCGACTGCCACCGCCGATGACATCGGCGTCCCGCACCACCATGACCGATCCACCATCGAACACCACCCGTGCGGTCAGACGATAGCGGGGACTGGAAAGACTCTCCTGAAAGGCTGCGCCGCCGGCGCCATCCAGCGCGGCCAAAAGAGCAGCAGGTGCCGCCTTGGGGTTGATGCCAGTGCGCCCATCGGTATCTGCCACGATGAAGGGTCGAATCTGTGCGTAGATGCCATAGGTCACCCCAGGAATCTGCAGCAGATCTTCGGGCGCCTCCCACGCCACGCTATTGACCACCCCTTTTCCTGCCTGACGGAACTCGACCAAGGCCTGCGCAAGCGCCGCGCCCTGCCCCAAGCCCATGCGTGTGAACAGTGAACCCAACAATTCCGGCGAAGCCGCATTGATATTGACCAGACCGCTCCAGGGCAGAATTTCGACCTCTATTATCTGTCCGCCCCAAGGAACCTGCTCCACCCTCCGTTCGCTGAATTCCTGGGGCTTGAGTGCAATCTGCTGCAAAACCTGATAGATGGCTGCTTCTCCCTGGGCTCGTCCGACGGACA
This sequence comes from Delftia sp. BGA-UO-ETr-SB1, assembly GCF_059567865.1. NCBI lineage: Bacteria > Pseudomonadati > Pseudomonadota > Betaproteobacteria > Burkholderiales > Comamonadaceae > Delftia > Delftia sp. BGA-UO-ETr-SB1. The sequence continues at coordinate 1,176,539 of NZ_JCAQOW010000005.1, forward strand.
AGTTGCGCGTGACACCCACCACCGACGCCTCCTGGCGGACCACCTTACCCAAACTGGTGGCAAAAATGGAAAGTGCTGCAACGATCCAAAGTACAAGCACCAACGCCATGCCCTGGTGTCTCTTCATCCCGCCTGCGTACTGCCGGCTCATCGGCGGCTCCCACCGAATACGGCGCCGCCGCTGCCAGAGCTTCGGTTGGTGGCAGGAGGGGTGTAGAAGGCAATCGCCATCAACGGCCAGACACCACCGGCCGATTCCAGCTGAATCTGGACCGCAGAAGGCAGCTCCTTGTCATCAACCCACTGCGGCTGCCATTGCGCAACGCCCGATTTCGCGTTCTGGTAGCTCAGCACGAAGGCCGTGACGGCCCGCTCCAGGACATAGGATTGGCCCTGCCCCCAGTCAGGAGCGACGTCCACCCCTTTCCAGGGAGCGAAGCGCAGCACCAAGGCGTCACCGTCCAAGGCCAACTGGAAATGGGTTCGCCCACCCATGCCAAACCGGGCCGGCATGATTCCCAGCCACTGCATTCCCTTGGGTCCGCCTTCAAAGAAATACTCGCTCTCTCCCTGCTTTCGCATACCGGTCTGCCTCTGGGCAGCGGAAATCTGCCCCAGCACAGAGCGCAAGAACCCGATCGACACCCGCTGATGGTCCATGCGGTCAAGCCGGGCATCCACACGTTCCTGCGTCTGCGAGACTGTTGACATGACCGAGGCCAACCCCAGGGTGAGCATGGACAGCAGCACCATGGCCACAAGAAGCTCCACCAGCGTAAAACCTTGCGCACGGGGACGAGGTGCCTTGAACCTCCTCATCACCTTGTCACCTCGCCAGGTTGCAGCGGCCGCTGAGGACGAAGTGTCTCGAACACCCAAGTGCGCCCCTCAAAAAGTATGGTGATACGCAGGGCATGCAAAGGAGCCGCAGTTTCCGGCAAATCACCTGGCGAAAATGGCGCCGAAATCACCTGCCAGGCATACGAACCATCCTGCCCGGAGGCCTGGTTTCCGCCGGGATCGACCATGGGAAAAGCGTCCATCAGCGATTCGGCCAGCATGGCCACGCCCTGGGTCTGCTCCAGCTTGGCCACGCCACGCGCAGAACCGCCAACGGCGCGATAGATCAAAGCGACCGATATGGCCATGATGGTCAGGGCGACCAGCAGTTCCAGCAGGGTCATACCCCGCGCCGCAGCGCGGGAGCCAGAGCGTTGCGGCATCACAGTGTCTCTTTGGTGACCTGGCCGGACAGCCAGTCCACCCGCAAGCGCACGCCACCACCGCTTTCACCTCGTATCAACGAGATGCTGCCGCCCGTCGCGCCTCCCTCGGGCAGGAAAACAATGGTCTGACTGCCGTCGGCAAGTGCGGCGCCGGCCGCCGTGACGAGCTGCACCTTCAGGCCTTCGGGTACTTTCGCAGATGCCTGCCCGGCAATACCGTATTGCTGGCTCACTGTGTTGAAGGCAAACGCCACGGGCATGCCCTGCAGCGTCGCCTGCTGCCGAGCCTTGCGCAGCAGGGCCGTGACGTCCTGCACGGTCTGGCGGTAGGCGACGGCATCCCGCAGCTTGCCCATGGCGGGCGGCACGATGCCGATGATCGCGGCAAGGATGCCGAAGACCACCAGCAACTCGATCAGCGTGAAACCATGGGCGCGCTTCAAGACATATTCCCGGCACGGAGGCAGCGTTGCACTACGGCGTCAGACCAGCAACTTACTTGGTGTTGCGGATATCGGAGGCCTCGCCGTCGCCACCGGGTGTGCCATCGGAACCCAGCGAGAGGATTTCGAGGTCGCCATTGGCAGCCGGGTAGGTGTAGCGGTAAGGGTTGTTCCAGGGATCATTCGGCACGCCGCCCTTGAGGTAGGGCCCCGCCCAGCCGGCAACGCCGGCAGGCTGCTTGACCAGCGCGTCCAGGCCCTGCTGCGAGGTGGGGTAGCGGCCCACGTCGAGCTTGTACAGCTCCAGCGCCTTTTCGATGTCGGCGATCTGCACGCCTGCCGTCTTGGTCTTTGCTCCACCCAACTGGTTCAGCACCTTGGGGCCGACCAGGCCGGCCAGCAGGGTCAGGATGGCCAGCACGACCAGCAGTTCGATCAGCGTGAAGCCACGCTTGCGGGCGCGGGAGGACAGTTGCTTTTGCATGCGCATCATCTTCTACATACCTTTCAGTCAATTCAGATTCATCAGACGGCCAGATCGTTGACGGACAGGATTCCGAGCAGGATCGACACGATGATGGAGGCGATAAGGATACCGAGGACCAGGATCAGCGCCGGCTCCAGCATGGTCAGGAGGCGTTTGATCGCGTTTTCGACCTCTCGGTTCAATATGTTGGACAGCTCCAGCATCATGTCGCCCAGGCGGCCGGTTTCCTCGCCGACCCGCACCAGATTCAGGGCCAGGGGCTCGAATTCTCCGGTTTTCTGGGCGGCATGGGCCATGCGATGACCTTCCTTGACCATGGGACCCATTTTTTCCAGGCGCTCGCGGATGGCAACGTTGGAGACCGTGTCGCTGGCAATGCGCAGTGCGGTCAGCAGCGTGACGCCGTTGCCCAGCAGCGTGCCCAGCGAGCGGCTGAACAGGGTGAGCTGGTACTTGCGCACCACGCCACCCAGGCCCGGCAGGCCCAGCAGCCACGATTGCCAGGTCTGGCGGCCCTTGGGACTCTTGGCCCAGCGGGCGAAGACCCAGCCCAGCGCGCCCAGCACGATGAACACCGCCCAGCCGTAGCTGCGAAACGCATGGCCCAGCCCCATCACGAACTGCGTGGGAAGGGGCAGCGCGTCACCCATGTCGTTGAAAAGCTGCTCGAACTGCGGCACAACGAAGCCCAGCATGGCCACCAGGGACAGCACAGCCACGCCCAGCAGGATGGCCGGATAGATGGTGGCCGAGACCACGCTGTCGCGCAGGGCACGCTGGCGCGCCATGTGTTCCACCAGCCGGTTGAGCACGCCCGACATCTGGCCGCTGGCTTCGCCCGATCGCACCATGTTGATATAGAAGTCGCCGAACAGGTCATGGTGCTTGCCCAGTGCCTGGCTCAGCGGCATGCCGGCCTTGACGCTGTCGAGCACGGACTGGAGCATGGCCTGCATCTGCACCTTGTGGCTCATCTCGACCAGGACCTTGAGCGCGTTGTCCAGCGACAGGCCGGCACGCATCATGATGGCCAGCTCGGTGGTCATGCCCTGGATGTCGTCGGCCTTGATGCGGCCCTTCTTGAGCGCACGCGCCGCCAGCGGCACGTTGCCCAGGCTTGCGGCTTCCTCGACCTTGATGGGCGACAGGCGGCTCTTGCGCAGGTGCACCACCACCTCGGCCACGGCTGCGGCGGAATAGGTGCCCTTGACCATCTGACCGCGGCTGTCCACGGCCTCCCAGCTGTAATCAGGCATCGCTCTGGTCCTGGGTCACGCGCAGCACTTCGTCCAGCGTGGTGGCGCCCGAGGCCACCTTGCGCAGGCCGTCGTCGTAGAGACTCAGCATGCCGCTCTTGGCCGCCATGGCATGCAGGGCGTTGGCGTCCTGGCCTTCGATGATGGCGCGGCGCAGCGGCTCGTCGATGACCATGAGTTCATGGATGCCGGTACGGCCCTTGTAGCCCGTGCCCCGGCAATGCTCGCAGCCGACGGCGCGGTAGATGGGCGAGCCTTCGCGCAAAAAACGCTTGAGGCCACTGCCCTCGACGGCGGCGGCCGGCAGCGTGTCGGGCTGCTTGCAATGCGAGCACAGCGTGCGCACCAGGCGCTGGGCCAGCACGCCGTTGACCGAGGACGTGATCAGGTAGCTTTCCACTCCCATGTCGCGCATGCGGGTGACGGCGCCTGCGGCCGTGTTGGTGTGCAGCGTGGACAGCACCAGGTGGCCCGTCAGCGCGGACTGCACGGCGATCTGCGCGGTTTCTCCGTCACGCATTTCGCCGATCATGATGATGTCCGGGTCCTGGCGCAGGATGGAGCGCAGGGCGTTGGCAAAGGTGAGGTCGATCTGCGGATGGACCTGGATCTGGTTGATGCCGTCGAGCTGGTACTCGACCGGGTCCTCGACGGTGATGATCTTGTTGGAAACCGCGTCGATCTTGGACAGGGCCGCGTACAGCGTGGTGGTCTTGCCCGAGCCCGTGGGCCCAGTGACCAGCACGATGCCGTGCGGCTTGGCCAGCAAGGTGTTGAAGCGCTCCAGCGTATCGACCTCGAAGCCCATGCTTTCCAGGCGCAGGCGCACGTTGGCGCGGTCCAGCACCCGCATGACGATGCTCTCGCCATGCACCGTGGGTGCGGTGGAGACACGCAGGTCCAGTTCGCGGCCCTTGGCGCGGGTCTTGATGCGGCCGTCCTGCGGCAGACGCCGCTCGGCAATGTCCAGATGAGCCAGCAGCTTGACGCGCGAGCCCACGGCTGCGCTCAGCCGGGGCGGCACGAGTTCGGCCGCATGGATCACGCCGTCCATGCGGTAGCGCACCTGCAGGCCGGCTTCGAAGGGCTCAAGGTGGATGTCGGAGGCGTGCAGCTCGATGGCGCGGGAAATGATGCCTGTGACCAAGCGGATGACCGGCGCCTCGCTGGCCAGGTCCTTCAGGTGCTCGACGAAGTCGCCACCCGTGGCGTCCGACTCCCAGTCCTGGCCTTCTTCGCCTTCGGGTTCCTGGCCGGCTTCGGACAGGGCCTTGCGGATGTCGGCTTCCAGCGCCAGCACGGGCTTGATCTGCAGACCCGTGGCCAGGCGCAGCGCCTTGGTGATGAAGGGATCCTGCGGCACGGACATGGCCACTTCCAGCACGCCGTCCTGCAGCGAAATGGGGCAGACGCACTGCGCATCCAGAAAGCTGGCCAGCAGGCCCGGCACATCGGGCAGCAGGTCGGGAAACTCTTCCGCGCGCAGCCAGCGCATGTGCAGCTGCTCGGACAGCGCCTGGGCCACGTCGGCTTCCGCCACCACGCCCAGCTGGACCAGCACCTGGCCCAGGTAGCCGCCCAGCTCCTGCTGCGCCTGCAGGGCGTTTTGCAGATCGCGCTCGTTCAGCTTGCCGGCGGAAAGCAGGCGTTCGCCCAGCCGCCCCTTGATCGGGGCTTCGACACCGGCAATCGGTTCCATGACGTGATTGGTGGAAGACATTGCCGCGGATTATCCACTGTCGCCGCATCCCCCGCGAAAGGCTCCGGATGCGGGGTCCACGGCCGCCCCTGCACCCGGCACCAGCGCTGTCATCAAATGTTACGCAACGGATATAACGGCGCGATGTTGCGCCGCACGATCGAAGTGGCTTCAGGCCGCTTTGACCGCGTCGGCAGGCAGGCCGCTGGCATCGCCCCAGCGGCGCTGCGCCATGACCAGCAGGCCTTCGAAGATGAGGTTGTCCACCAGCTCGAAGGGCCGCGTCATGCTGGGCACCATCTTCCAGCCTGCACCGCCCGCCATGACGCAGGCGGGCTCCATGCTGCAGTGCATGTACAGATGCTGGTACATGCGCTCCACGGCCCCGGCGATGGCGTAGGTGCCGCCACTGGTCAGCGCGTCGCTGGTGTTGGTGGGGAATGGCGTGACCGCACCCGTGGGCACGTGCAGGCCAGCCGTGCCGCTTTCCAGGGCGCGCAGCATGATGCCGTGCCCCGGCAGGATCAGGCCGCCCATGAAGTGGCCGTGCTGGTCCAGCGCATCCACGGTGACGGCGGTGCCGATCATGACCACGATCAGGGGCCGCTCTGGCCCGCGCTGCAGGATGTGCTGGCGCGCGCCGATCATGGCCACCCAGCGGTCCGCCCCCAGGCGCGAGGGGAAGTCGTAGCCATTGGTGACTCCGGCCTCGGCCGCGCCGGGCACGGCCCACTGCGGCTCGAAATCCCAGCCCAGCATCATGTCGATCTGGTCGTGCACGCGCCGGCGCGCCGTGTCGCCGGCCACCACGCAGCCCAGCATGCGCGTAGGCGTGGGCAGGTCGCTCCACGGCCCTTCGGCCAGGTGCTCGATGTGCTCCAGGAACTCCGCGCCGTGCGCCAGCAAAGCGGCGCCAGGCCGATGCGCGTCGTACATCGCCCATTTCAAGCGGGTGTTGCCGATGTCTATGGCCAAAAAAGTCATGGGCGCGATTATCGGAGTTTTCCGGAGGATAGCGTCAGCCATGGACGACAACTGAGTGAGGACGTGAACGCAAGAATGGCGCAAATGTCAAAAATCCGGGAGCGCTCCTGCCCGGCAGCGCGCGCTGCCACTGTTAGGCGTTACATTGGCCTTTCCGTTTTTCCACCCACCAACAGGAGTCACCCATGGGACTTTTCAGTTTCATCAAGGAAGCCGGCGAAAAGCTGTTCGGCGGCAGCGCCGCACAGGCAGCCGAGCCTGCGCAAGACCTGAATGCCAAGGCCGCCAAGGCCATCGAGACCTATATCGGCACGCAGAACCTGGGCGTCAGCGACGTGAAGGTGCAGTTCGACGGCTCGCAGGGCAAGGTCACGGTGCTGGGCACGGCCCCCACCCAGGCGGTCAAGGAAAAGGTGACGCTGTGCTGCGGCAACGTCTCCAGCGTGCAGTCGGTGGACAACCAGATGACGGTGACCAACCCCGAGCCCGAGGCCCAGTACCACGACGTGGTGCGCGGCGACACGCTGTCGGCCATTGCCAAGAAGTTCTATGGCGATGCCAACAAGTACCCGGTGATCTTCGAGGCCAACAAGCCCATGCTGAGCCACCCCGACAAGATCTATCCCGGCCAGAAGCTGCGCATTCCGGCGCTGTGATCTCTTTGCCTCCGTGAAAAAAACCGCCTTCGGGCGGTTTTTTCGTGGGCTCAGTCAGTAGTCAGTATTTACCGCTCAACAGCGCACCGAATCCCGGAACGGCTGTCGGCAAGCCCAAGCGCTTGAGCATCATGAACGTCGTGGCCACCGAGGAAGACAGTACCGGCAGGCCCACGCGGTCCTCGATGGGCTGCACCGAGGCCAGCGAGGGCATCTGCACGCAGGCCGAGGCGATGACCGCGTCGGCGTTGGCCGTGTTCAGGCGCCGCGTGATCTCGATGGGTGCGCGCGCATCCTGGGCGCCCACCTGCAGGTTGTCGGCAATCTCCAGCGAGATGCTGTCCACCACTTCGATGCCTTCGTTCTCTATGTAGTCGATGACCAGCTGCGTCAGCGGCTTCATGTAGGGCGCCAGCAGCGCCACCTTCTTCGCGCCGATGGCGTGCAGGCCATCGACCAGGGCGCCGGCGCTGGTGACCACGGGCGCGGGGCCGCCGTTGTCCACGGTGCGCTGGTGCAGGCGCGCTTGCGAGACACGGTGGTAGCCGCGCCCCATGCTCATGATGGCCACCAGGCAGGCATAGCCGAGCACATCGACACGCGCATCCGACAGTTCCAGCGCGCAGCGGTCGCTGTCGCCGTCCATGGCGGCCAGTTCCTCCTTGGTCACATGCTTCATGCGCATGCGGCTGGAGTGGAAGGTGAAACGCTCGGGCGCCAGGGCCTCGCGGGCGCGCAGGATGGCGGGGATCTCGGTCTCCATCGTGGTGTTGGAGCTGGGCACGATCTGCCCGATGCGGAAATGGGTTTTGGCTGTCATGTCAATCCACCGTGATGTGGTTGGCCTTGATGACCTTACCCCAGTGGTCCGTCTCGCGTTGGACCAGGGCGGCCAGCGCCTGCGGGCCGAGGAATCGCGGCTCCACGCCCTGCAGGGCCGCGCGCTTTTGCACGTCGGGCGACTCCAGGGAGGTCTTGAGCGCGTCCGACAGCCTGGCGATGGCGTCGGGCGGCGTGCCCGCAGGTGCGAACAGGCCGACCCAGGCTTCCAGCTCGAAGCCCGGCAGGCCCGCTTCGGCCGTGGTGGGCACATCGGGCAGCATGGGATGGCGCGTCTTGCTGGTCACGGCCAGGGCCCTGAGCTTGCCCGTCTGCACATGGCCCAGCACCGAAGGCGGCGTGGTGATGAACATCTGCACCTGGCCGCCCAGCACGTCCTGGATGGCAGGGCCGGACCCCTTGTAGGGCACATGCGTGATCTGGGTCTGGGTCACCTGGGCGAACACGGCCGTGCCCACATGGGACAGTGAGCCATTGCCCTGCGACGCGTAATTGACCTTTCCAGGGTTCTTGCGCAGATAGGCAATGAACTCCTGCAGATTGTTCGCCGGCACCGAAGGATGAACGGCGATCACATTGGTGGCGGCCACGATCAGCCCCACGGGCGCCAACTCGGACTGCGCCCAGGGCAGCTTGGGGAACAGTGCCGGATTGCCCACGTGGTAGGCCGAATACGAGGCCAGCAGCGTGTAGCCGTCCTTGGGCGACCGGGCCACCATCTGGTAGGCGATGTTGCCGCTGGCGCCGCCCCGGTTGTCCACCACGACCGACTGCCCCAGCAGGCGCGACAGCGGGTCGGACGCCAGGCGTGCCGCCGTGTCCACCACGCCGCCGGGCGGGTTGGGGACCACGAGGGTGATGGACTTGGTTGGAAAGGCCTGGGCCTGGACGGTTCCTGCGCCCAGCAGGGCGGCCGCTGCCAGGCCGGCGGCCTGCAGCACAATGCGTCGATTCATGCTTGTCTCCATGTTCTCTTTGTACCGGCGCATTCTTGCGGGCCTGCACGCGGCCGAACAGCCGTATCTCGTTGATCCATCCTTCGTCTGCGGTGGAGGATGGGAATGATCAACCTGCACCGATTCGATCTGCTGACGTTGCGCCTGTATGTGGCCGTGGTCGATGCCGGCAGCCTGACGGCGGGCTCGCGCACGCTGGGGCTGTCGTTGGCAGCCGCCAGCAAGCGCGTAGCCGAGCTGGAACAGCACTGCGGCGTGACCCTGCTGGTGCGCAGCAAGCGCGGCGTCACGCCCACGCCCGCCGGCCAGAGCATGTACCACCATGCCGTGGACGTGGTGGCCCGGCTGGAGCATCTGGCCCTGGCCATGGACGACTTTCGCAGCGGCGCCACGGGCCAGTTGCGCCTGTGGGCCAACAACTCCGCATTTGCGGGATTTCTGCCCCGGCTGCTGGCCGACTTCATGGCCGCCCACCCGGGTGTGTCGGTGGACCTGGAGGACGCGCTGAGCGAGGAGTCCGTGCGCGCCGTGCTCAGCGGCGTGGCCGAGCTGGCCATCATCGGGGAGAACACGCCCCTGGAAGGGCTGAGCACCCAGGTCTGCGATGTGGACGAGCTGGTGCTGGTCATGCCGCGCGGCCATGCGCTGGACACGGACGACGCCTCACCCGTGCCCCTGGCCACGGTGCTGGACCACGACTTCGTGAGCCTGGCCCGCTCCACCTCGCTGATGCGGCGCATTGCGGCCGAGGCCGAATCCATCAACCGGCCCGTGCGGATCCGCATCCAGGTGCGCAGCTTCGACGCCATGTGCCACATGGTCTCGGTGGGCCTGGGCCTGGCCATCCTGCCGCGCGCGGCCACCGCGCCGCACCTGGCCGCGCGGGCACTGCGGCTGCGCCCGCTGGGGGCGCTCAATACCCGGCGCCGGCTGCTGCTGGCCATGCGCTCGCAGGCCACGCTGTCAGGACCGGCCCAGGCCCTGGTGGACATGGTGGCTGCCCGGGCGGCGGCGTTGGGATTCGCGGAGCCGCAGCTCTGAACGACGCCAGGTCGGCGCCGGCTTACTGGCGCCAGGGCAGGCCGCGCAGGCGCCAGCCGCCGACATGGCCGCGCTGGCCGTTGGCGTCCACATCGCCCTCGAAGCCTTCGAGGATGTTGTAGGCCTCGATGCCCAGTTGCGCCGCGCGCTGGGCAGCGGCCACCGAGCGCACTCCGCTGCGGCACAGCAGGACCACCTTGCCGCCTTCAGGCACGGCGGCACGCAGCTGGCTGTCGAAATCGGGGTTCATCGCCATGGACGGCCACTGCTTCCAGGCCACGGCCACGGCACCCGGTACGCGGCCCACCCAGTCGCGCTCGGCATCGGTGCGCACATCGACGAGCACGGCTTCGCCGGATTGCAGCCATTGCCAGGCAAGTTCGGGAGGAATGTCGCCTGCATAGCCCGGTGCGGGCTGGACGGTCAGGGGAATGGCTGGGGGAACGGGAGCGCTTGCGGACATGGATTGGCTTTCTTGATAGGACGCGGTTGTGTGCCCGGCAAGAATAACCGTCCAGCCCGACTGGCGCCGGCTCGCCGGTGCCCGAATCGCCTATTCCCAGGGAGGCAGCAGCCTGTCGCGCAGCACCTGGCGCTGCGCCTCCCAGCCCGGCATCACGCTGGCCACCGTGGCCCAGAAGCGCGGACTGTGGTCCATGTACCGCAGGTGGGACAGCTCGTGCACGACCACGTAGTCGATGACCTCGGGCGCGTGCTGCATGAGCCGCCAGTTCAGCCGGATGGCGCCGGCCGTGTTGGCACTGCCCCAGCGCGTGCTTGCGCTGGTCAGTCTCAGGCTGGTCCACTGCACGCCCAGGAGCGGCGCGTGGCGCTGCAGGCTGGCCGTGAACCAGGAGCGCGCCTCGCGCAGCATCCAGGCCTGCACGCAGGCGCGCACCTCGGCGGCCGATGCCCCGGGCGCCAGCGGCAGGTGCAGGGACTGGCTGCCGTCGGCCGCCTGTTCACGGTGTACCTGGCGCGTGCGCAGCGGCTGGGTTTCGCCGCCGGTCAGGCACAGCTGCAAGGGGCGGCCCAGATAGCCGATCTCTGCGCCGTGCTCCCAGCGGATGCGTGCCGCATGCTGGGCTTGCTGGCGCTGGCCGGCCTCATGCAGCTTGCGCAGTATCCAGCCCGATTTCGCCTCCAGCGCCTGCGCGATGGCAGCCAAGTTGACCCAGGCAGGTGCGCTGACCACCAGCCCCTGCGCGCCGATGGTGAAGCCTATGGTGCGCCGGCGCGAGCGCTGCAGCCGGTAATGCAGCACCTGCCCCTGGAGGACCGCCTGCTGGTTGGCCTCCGGGTGGATGCGGGGACTGGGCTCGGGGATGGTGGATGGAGGTGGGAGAGATGGAGGAGAAGGAAGAAGAGGCGCGGACGAAGGCTGCGCGGGGGAAGCGGCCCTGTCACGGCGCGGCTTCAGCCCGCCGTCCTGCGTTTGCACGGCAGGTGGCAGCAGCCAATCCCAACTGCGCTGTGCCGGGTCCGCCATGCCGCTCTCCGGCGCCTCAGGCGCGGTAGGCCTCGGGGTCGAGGCGCTGCATTTCGGCCTCGATCCAGTTTTCGACTTCCACCATCAGCTCCTCGTGCTTGCGGCCCACGGAAGGAATGGGCTTGCCGATGGAGACATCCACCACGCCCGGCGTCTTGATGAAGGCCTTGCGCGGCCAGCACTTGGCCGAGGTGACGGCCACGGGCACGACGGGCACGCCGGTCATGATGGCCAGGCGCGTGGCGCCGGTCTTGTACTCGCCCCTTTGGCCGCGCGGGATGCGCGTGCCTTCGGGAAACATGATCACCCAGGTGCCCTGGCCCAACAGGCGCTTGCCCTGCTCGACCACCTTGTGGAAGGCGCGCGAGCCGTGCTTGCGGTCGATGTGGATCATGTCCATGCTGCCGATGGACCAGCCGAAGAAGGGCACCATGAGCAGCTCCTTCTTGAACACATAGGCCAGCGGGCGCGGCATGATCGCCGGCATGAGGAAGGTCTCGTAGGTGGACTGGTGCTTGACCAGCAGCACCACGCCCTGCTTGGGGTCGGTGGGCAGGTTCTCCATGCCCTGCACGCGGTGGCGCACGCCCATGATGACGCGGGCGCTGTCCACCGACAGCTTGAGCCAGGCGCGCGCCACGGCATAGACGCGGCGCGGCCCGCCGCCCAGCCAGCGCGTGAGCAGCACGGCCAGGGTGTAGGGGATCACGGTGATGCCCATCCAGAGCATGTGGAGGGTGGAGCGGATCAGGGACATGGCGGCAGTGTGGTGCAGAAAGCGGCGCAGCGGCCGGGCGGCAGGCCCGGGCCTTGCGCCCTCAGGAATCGGAATTCACAAAGATAGCATTGTGCGCAGGACGGCAGGCCGGCGGCGCATGGGCAAAGCGCCGTTCGGGCGTTCAGGCGCTCAGGGCGCGGGTGCGGCATCTGCCGGAACCAGCGCATCGGCCAGCGCGGCCAGGCTGGCATGGCGCTGGGTGCCGGGCGGCAGTCCGGGCGGCAGCGCCCCGTCCAGAGACACTCCGGCGCTGGCCCCCGTGCAGACCAGGTGCAGGCGCGCGCCCATGGCGGCGCCGGCCTGCAGGTGGGCCACGCAGGAGCCAATCACCCACAGCTGGTGCCCCTCGACGCCGAAGCGCTCGGCAATCTGCTCGAACAGCGCCGTGCCGGGCTTGCGGCAATGGCATTCTTCGTCCGGCGCATGGGGGCAGTAGAAAACCGCATCGACGCGCGCGCCTGCCGCCGCCATTTCGCGGTGCATGCGCGCGTGCACGGCATTGAGCTCGGTCACGTCGAACAGGCCCCGGCCCAGGCCCGGTTGGTTGGTGGCGACCACCACATGCCAGCCCGCCCGGTTCAGGCGCGCCACGGCTTCCAGCGCCCCGCGCTGGGCCTTCCAGGCCTCGGCAGAGCCGATGAAGCCCTCCTCACCGATCTGGTTGAGGGTTCCGTCACGGTCCAGGATCGCAATTTTCATGGTCGGGTCCCAAGAATGTCAGAACTCAATTGCGCGCGTCCCAAGACGAGGGACACCGAGGAAGGGCCGCCCCGCACCGAGGGTGTCGTCCCCCTCCCTTGCGAAGCAAGTAGCGCAAAGCGCCTCAGGGGGTGCTCCATTTACGCCAGTCGCGAAAGGTCCGCCACGCGGTTCATGGCTTCGTGCAACGTGGCCAGCAGGCCCAGGCGGTTGGCCTTGAGCGCCGGGTCTTCGGCGTTGACCATCACATGCTCGAAGAAGGCATCGACCGGGGCGCGCAGCGCGGCCAGGGTCTGCAGGCTGGCCGTGTAGTCGCCGGCAGCAAACTGCTGCTGCGCCTTGGGCGCCACCGATTGCAGGGCCGCGTACAAGTCCTTCTCTGCCACCTCGGCCAGCACGGCCGCGTCGACCTGGGCCTGCACGGCCTGGTCGGCCTTCTTGAGGATGTTGCCCACGCGCTTGTTGGCGGCGGCCAGGGCCGGTGCCTCGGGCAGCTCGCCGAAGGCGCGCACGGCCTCCAGGCGCTTTTGCACGTCGGACAGGCGCTGCGGGCGCAGGGCCAGCACGGAGTCCACTTCCTGGGCCGAGAAGCCCTGCTCGCGCAGGTTGCCGGCCAGACGGTCGTAGATGAAGTCGGCCAGCTGGGGCGTGGCGTCCTCGATCTTGTCGCCGAAGGCAGGCAGCACGCTGACCAGCAGGGTTTCCAGGTCCAGCGCCAGGTCCTTCTCGACCAGCATGCGGATCACGCCCAGCGCATGGCGGCGCAGCGCGAACGGGTCGCGGTCGCCCGTGGGTAGGTTGCCGATGCCGAACATGCCGACCAGGGTTTCCAGCTTGTCTGCTAGGGCCACAACCACGCCGGCGTTGCCGCGCGGCAGTTCGTCGCCCGCAAAGCGGGGCTTGTAGTGGTCCTCGATGGCATCGGCCACGGCCACGTCCAGGCCGTCGTTGAGCGCGTAGTAACGGCCCATGGTGCCCTGCAGTTCGGGGAACTCGCCCACCATGTCGGTCACGAGGTCGGTCTTGGCCAGTTGCGCGGCCAGGTCGGCCTGCTGGGCCAGGCCCGTGTCGCCCAGCTGGCGGGCAATGCTCTTGGCGATGGAGCGCACGCGCTCCACGCGCTCGCCCTGGGTGCCGAGCTTGTTGTGGTAGACCACCTTGCCCAGCCCGTCCACGCGCGAGGCCAGGGTCTTCTTGCGGTCCTGGTCGAAGAAGAACTTGGCGTCGGCCAGGCGCGGGCGCACCACGCGTTCGTTGCCGCCGATGACGGCGCTGGCATCCTGGGGGCTGATGTTGCTGACCACCAGGAACTGGTGGGTCAGCTTGCCGGCGGCGTCCAGCAGCGGGAAGTACTTCTGGTTGGCCTTCATGGTGAGGATCAGGCATTCCTGCGGCACGTCGAGGAATTCCTTCTCGAACTCGCAGACCAGCACATTGGGACGCTCGACCAGGGCCGTGACTTCGTCCAGCAGGGCCTCGTCCTCGATGGGACGGACACCGCCGCCCACGCGCTCGGCAGCGGCCTGCAGCTGGCGCGCGATCTCGGCACGGCGCTCGGCGAAGCTGGCGATGACGGCGCCTTCCTCGCGCAGCTGCGCGGCGTAGTCATCGGCGGAGCGGATGACCACGGGATCGACCGCCGCCTCGAAGCGGTGGCCATGCGTGGCCGTGCCGGCCGTCAGGCCCAGGGCCTTGACGCCGATCAGCACCTCGGTGCCGTGCAGCACCACCAGGCCGTGGGCCGGGCGCACGAAATGGACGCTGCTCCAGCCGTCGGCCAGCTGGTAGCGCATGACCTTGGGGATGGGCAGCTTGGCAATGGCTTCGTCCAGCGCCTTTTGCACGCCGTCGGCCAGCATCACGCCGCGCACGGTGGAGGCGTGGAACAGGGCCTCGGCCTTGCCTTCGCCCTGGCGGGTCAGGCCGGCAACGGCTTCTTCGCCGGCACCCAGGGCGGCCAGCTTCTTGATCAGGGCGGGCGTGGGCTTGCCGTCGGCGTCCAGGCCCACGGAGACGGGCATGAGCTTTTGCGACACGGCCTTGTCCTCGGCCTGGGGCAGGACTTCGGTGATGTGGGCGGCCAGGCGGCGCGGCGAGGCATAGGCCGTCAGGCGCGCTTCGCTGGAGGCCAGCAGGCCCTGGGCCTTGAGCTGCTCGAACAGCACGCCGGCGAAGGCGCCGCCCAGCTTTTGCAGCGCCTTCGGGGGCAGCTCTTCGACAAACAGTTCAACAAGAAGATTCGATGCGTTCATGGTCTGGTGTTCTCTCGGTGCAGCGGTGTCCGCCTCAGGCGGCCTTCTTGCCCTGTTGTTCGGCGGCCTTGGCCAGCTCGGCCAGCACTTCGTCGGCATGGGCCTTGGGCGCCATGGGGAAGCCCAGGCGCGCACGGCTGTCCATATAGGCCTTGGCCACGGCGCGGGCCAGGTTGCGGATGCGGCCGATGTAGGCGGCACGCTCCGTCACGCTGATGGCGCCGCGCGCATCGAGCAGGTTGAAGGTGTGGGCGGCCTTGAGCACCTGCTCGTAGGCCGGCAGCGCCAGCTGTTCGCCGATCAGGTGGTTGGCCTGCTTTTCGTAGGCGCCGAAGGCGGTGAACAGGAAGTCGGCGTCCGAATGCTCGAAGTTGTAGGTGGACTGCTCCACCTCGTTCTGGTGGTAGACGTCGCCGTAGCTCAGGCCGTCGGTCCAGGTCAGGTTGTAGACGTTGTCCACGCCCTGCAGGTACATGGCCAGGCGCTCCAGGCCGTAGGTGATCTCGCCCGTGGCGGGCTTGCAGTCGATGCCGCCGACCTGCTGGAAGTAGGTGAACTGCGTCACCTCCATGCCGTTGAGCCAGACTTCCCAGCCCAGGCCCCAGGCGCCCAGCGTTGGATTTTCCCAGTCGTCCTCGACGAAGCGGATGTCGTTCTTCTTCAGATCGAAGCCCAGGGCTTCGAGCGAGCCCAGGTACAGCTCCAGGATGTTGTCGGGCGCGGGCTTGAGCACCACCTGGAACTGGTAGTAGTGCTGCAGGCGGTTGGGGTTGTCGCCATAGCGGCCGTCCTTGGGGCGGCGGCTGGGCTGCACGTAGGCGGCCTTCCAGGGCTCGGGGCCCAGGGCGCGCAGGAAGGTGGCGGTGTGCGAGGTGCCCGCGCCCACTTCCATGTCATAGGGCTGGAGCAGCGCGCAGCCCTGGTCGGCCCAGTAGGACTGCAGCTTGAGGATGATTTGTTGGAAAGTGAGCATGACTTGTTTCAGGCGTCGCACGCAGGCCGGGGCCGCGCCGGTGAATGAGAGGCGGCTCGCGCCGCGCAAACGACGATTTTAAGGCGCCGCCCGGCCCTGCGCCGTGCTGCCGGCCTGCGGCCCCACGCCGGCAGCGCCGCCACGCGATCTGCATCAAAAAACGGAGCACGCAGTGCATACAGGCAAAGGCCATGGCGCGTGACCGCCTGGAAACAGGCCTTGCAAGGCCCGGCAGGATCATTTTTTGACAATTCACCAGGGCAGCGGCCGGTGGCCGATCGCCACGCCGCCATGCACGCCCCCTAGAATGGCCCACTGACCTTTTTTGTCGTGGACCACCACCGCCCCGGAGCCTGCCATGAACCTGATGAACATCATCACCAAGCAACTGATAGAGATCATCGAGTGGACCGATGACTCGCGCGACACGCTCTCCTACCGCTGGCCCGACGACGACAAGGAAATCAAGAACGGCGCCCAGCTCATCGTGCGCGAGTCGCAGCAGGTGCAGTTCGTCTCGGCTGGCCAGTACGCCGACCTGTTCAGCCCCGGCAAGCACACGCTGACCACGCAGAACATTCCCATCCTGTCCACCATCCAGGGCTGGAAGTACGGCTTCAACTCGCCGTTCAAGTGCGATGTCTACTTCATCAACACGCGCCTGTTCACGGGCAACAAGTGGGGCACCTCCAACCCCGTGATGGTGCGCGACAAGGACTTCGGCGCCGTGCGCCTGCGCGCCTTCGGCACCTACGACTTCCGCATCGTCGAGCCGGCCAAGTTCCTCAAGGAAGTGGCGGGCACGGACCAGAACTTCCGCATCGACGAGTTCGCCGACACCATGCGCTCGCGCATCATCAGCGTGTTCACCGAGTCGCTGGCCAAGGCCCAGGTGCCCGTGCTGGACGTGGCCCAGCGCTATGGCGAGCTGGGCGATGCGCTGCTGCCGCTGATCAACCCGGCCATGACGGACAAGTACGGCCTGGAGATCACCAGCTTCGTGCTGGAGAACGTGTCCGTGCCGCCCGAGGTGGAGCAGGCCATCGACAAGCGCTCCAGCATGACGGCCATCGGCAACCTCAACGACTACGTCAAATACCAGATGGGCCAGGCCATGACCACGGGCGGCGAAGGCGCTGCCGCAGCCACCCTGCCCGCCACCATGGCCATGGGCTTCGGCATGGCGCAGGAGATGATGAAGAGCATGCAAAGCGGTGGCGGCGGCGGCGGTGGCGCACCGGCCGGCCAGGGCCAGGCGTCCGATCCGTTCTCGCCCGCTGCCGCACAGGCGGCCCAGGCCCCCGCAGCGCCCGCCGCCGGTGGACTGCAGGTGCTGACCCCGGCGCAGGCGGCCCAGGTGCTGGGTGTGAGCGAGGCCGATGTGCTGGCCGAGATCCAGGCCGGCAACCTCAAGGCGCGCCAGATCGGCAGCCAGTGGCGCATTGCGCAAGCCGCACTCGATGAGTTCCTGCGCGGCTGACATTTCCGTGTCTTGACCCTTTGCGGCGCCAGGCCCTGCCTGGCGCCGCGTCCCGTTTTCCAGGACCGATGCCGTGAGCGCGCCCTCCTCCAGTTCCTCCAGCACCTCGACTTCCCCCGCCTCCGGTTCCTGGGAGGCCGCAGCCGCCGCGCCGGCCATGGTGCGCAAGCACCCCTGCCCCGAATGCGGCGCCAACCTCGAATGGAATGCCCAGGCCCAGGCGCTCAAGTGCCCGTACTGCGGCACCACGGTGTCCTGGAGCGAGGAAACGCGCGAGGAACTGGGCCGCGATGTGGTCGAGCAGGACCTAGCCGAGGCGCTGCGCAACCCCAAGTCCGGCCGGGGCTGGGGCACGGAGGACCGCTACGAGGTCCAGTGCCAGAACTGCCGCGCGATCTCGGTCTTCGTGAACCGCACCGTGGCCCAGCGCTGCGACTTCTGCGGCTCGCCCTCCATCGTCGCCCATGAGGAGCAGGGCGATGCCATCACGCCGCAGAGCATCCTGCCCTTCAAGATCAGCGACGGCCAGATCCGCGACCGCATCCGCCAGTGGTACGGCAGCCGCTGGTTCGCGCCCAACCGCCTGAAGTCCGCCGCGCTGACCGACACGCTGCACGGCGTCTACCTGCCCTACTGGACCTTCGACGCCCACGCCAGCGCCGACTGGCAGGCCGAGGCGGGCTTCTACTACTACACCACCGAGTCCTACCGCGACAGCAACGGCAACGTGCAGACGCGCCAGGTGCGCCATGTGCGCTGGGAGCCGGCCTCGGGCAGCCTCGCCCATTTCTTCGACGACGAACTGGTGCCCGGCACCGTGGGCGTGCACGCCAACCTGCTGCGCCAGGTGGAGCCCTTTCCCACGACCACCGACCTCAAGCCCTACACGCCCGAGTTCGTGCGCGGCTGGACGGTGGAGCGCTACCAGATCGACCTGGGCAAGGCCGCCCAGGTCAACGTGCAGGACATGGACGAGCAGCTGCGCGCCCTGTGTGCGCGCCAGGTGCCCGGCGACACCTACCGCAACCTGCAGATGCAGCGCGAGTACCAGGGCCGCACCTTCAAGCACATCCTCGTGCCGGTCTGGCTGGTGGGCTACACCTACGGCAGCAAGACCTTCCAGATCATCGCCAACGGCTACACCGGCCAGATCGCGGGCGAGCGCCCCTACAGCGCCCTCAAGATCACGCTGGCCGTGCTGGCCACGATCATGGTGCTGGCGCTGCTGTGGGTGATGTTCGGCAAGTAGGCCGGCTGCCGCTCACCACGCGCTCCAGACCTCCTCGGCCAGACCGAACGCCGTGCTGGCGCCGGACCCGCCCGTGACAGCGACCACGCGTGTGGCCTCGTCGGGCGCATGCACCACGCAGGGCGCGTCCTGCGCACTCGGGTAGACGCCCACCCAGCGCTCCACCACCTGCGCATCGCGCAGGTTCAGGGCCTCGTTCATGTGGCGCAGCATCAGGCGGTCCACGGCTTCGCTGGCAAAGGGCTGGGGCGCTGCGCCGTAGTGGTGGGAATCGCCCACCACCAGGCTGCCGTCCGCGCTTTGCACGGCGATCAGGTGGATGCCGTGGGCCAGGCTCTCGCCCTCCTCCCGCTCCAGCTCGGCGCGCAGCGCGGCAGCTTCGGGCAGGGCGCTGTAGCCCTCGTATCTGACCATGCTCAGGTCTCCCATGACCGAGCCCTTGAGCTGCAAACCCGGCTGCGGCCGCACGCGCAGCATCTGCAGCTGGCACAGCTGGATGCGGTGCGGCGCCCACAGGCCGGCGAACAGGCCGCCCGGGTCGGCGTTGTTGCAGACCACCACGCGTTCGCCGTGGTAGCTGGCGCGCGTGCTGCGCACCCGGGGCGCGGCCACGTCAAGCACGGCCTCGCCAAAGCGGAAATCCACGCCCATGGCCTGCTCCAGCCACTGCGCCAGCCGGGCAATGGCCGTGCGCGACTCCACGCGCAGTTCATGCGGGCTGTAGAGCACGGCGGACAAATCCCCGGTACGCAGTGCAGGATGGCGCTCGGCGGCCTGGGCCGGCGTGAGCAGCTCGCAGCGCTCGCCCATGGCGGTGCTCAGGAAGGCATGGAGCACGGCCTCGGCGCTGGGGCGGCGCGCCGTCAGCCACAGGCCGCGGTGCACGACCTCGATGCCGGCCTGCGGCGCGATCTCGGCCCAGGTGTCGCGCGAGCGCATGGCACGCCGCCAGTGGGCACCGGCCTGCTGGCCCGTGACGGTCACAAAGCCGAAGTTGCGGATGGAGGCGGAGATGCAGGCCGCGTCGCGCTCGATGACGAGCACGCTGCGGCCACGGCGCGCAGCCGCATAGGCGTGGGCCAGGCCGACAATGCCGGCCCCCACCACGATCAGGTCGTAGTTCTTCATGGGAAAAAACGGAGGGAGGAAGAGAGAAGGGATCAGCGCTGGCGCCAGCGCTGCGTGCGCCGCTGCACCCAGGCATCCAGCGCCGCGATCAGCAGCCGGCCCGTGGCGGCGGTGGCAAAGATCAGCGTGGCCATGGCGGCGGCCGGCGCGGTGTCGCCCGCGTCGTCCATGGCCAGCACTGCCACCGAGGCCAGCGTGGTCTCGGGCGAGTAGAGGAACACCACGGCCGATACCGTGGTCATGGCGTTGACGAAGAAGTAACCGGCCACCTGCATCACTACGGGCATGCACACCGGCAGGTGCACGCGCCACAGCAGCGTCCAGAAGGCCACGCCCAGGGAATCGGCCACGCGCTCGTATTCGGCATCGAGCTGTTGCAGCGCGGCCAGTTGCGTGATGTGCGCCACCGAGAAGAAATGCGCCACCGAACACAGCACCAGGATGGCCATGCTGCCGTACAGAAAATGCAGCGGATTGCCCTGGGCATTGAAGAACAGGATGTAGCCCAGGCCCAGCGCCAGCCCCGGCACGGCCATGGGCAGCGTGGCCACGGCATGCAGCCACTGGCGCGTGCGTGCCCAGCGCTGTGGCTTGGCCACCAGGTAGGCAGTCACAAAGCTCAGCACCGCGCCCAGCACGGCCGTGGCCAGCGCCATGGACAGCGAGTTGCCATAGCTGGCCCAGCCGCCGCCGTCCATCATGTCGAAGCGGTAGTTCTTGAATGTCAGCGTGAGGTTGTAGGGCCAGTAGCTGACCAGGGAGGCCAGCACGGCCGTGCCCATGACGGCCAGCAGCGCCAGCGCCACCAGCGCGCAGTACGCAAGCAACGCGCGGTCCAGCGGCGCATGGGGCTGGGGCACCAGCGGCACGGAGCGCACGCCCATGGTCGCCGCCTGACGCGCACGCAAATGGCGCTCTGCCGCAAAGGCCAGGCCCGCAGGCACCAGCAGCAGCATGGCCACCACGGCACCCATGGACAGCTTTTGCTGGCCTATGACCTGCTTGTAGATATCGGTGGCCAGCATGGCCGTGTTGCCGCCAATGACCTTGGGCACGCCGAAGTCGGTCACCACGAGCACGAAGACCACGATCCAGGAAATCATCAGCCCGTAGCGGCTGGCCGGCAGCGTGACCTGGCGGAAGCTGCGCCAGCGGCTGGCGCCCAGCGTGGCGGCCGCCTCGTACAGGCGCGCATCGCCCGAGGCCAGCGTGGTGCACAGAATCATCAGCGCATGCGGAAATGTCCAGAGCACCGAGCCCACGATGATGCCGAAGGGCCCGTAGGCCGAGCCCCCCTGCAGCCAGCCCTTGAGCAGGCCCTGGCTGCCGAACAGGTAGATCAGGCTGATGGCCATGAGCAGCGAAGGCGCCAGCAGCGGCACCAGGGCCAGGCCCCGGAACCAGCGCGCCAGCGGCATGCAGCTGCGCACCACGCCATAGGCGTAGACATAGGCCAGCAGCACGCAGACCGTGCTGCTCACGGCCGACAGCCACAGGCTGTTGAACAGCGATTGCGCCACGCCCGGCATGCGCGCATAGGTGATGAACTGGGCCAGGCCCGTGAAGCGGCCCGTGTCGTCCCAGAAACTCCTGCCCAGCAGGCTGGCGACCGGCAGGGCGATGGTGGCCAGCAGCCAGGCCAGTGCGCCCAGCACCAGGGCTCCCAGCCACCAGCGCTCCCAGCCTGCGCTGCGCCCCTGCGGACGCGCGGGCCCTGCAGGCGCGCTGCGGCGGGCGGGAACGGAGCGGTCCACCGGCACGGGGACGGGCACAGGCACGGAAATGGCCGTGTCCATGGGATGCGCGCTCATGCGGCCTTCCTCGCATCGGGCGCCGCCAGCGGCTGCAGCGCGGCGGCGGGCAGTTCCATCAGCACCTCGCCCTGCAGCCAGTCGGGCAGGCCCACGTCGTGGCGCAGGGGCCACTGGGCGTCAACCTGGCATTGCAGCGTGGGGCTGAACAGGCGCACCAGGGCCATCGATCCGAGGAAGGAGGTCTCCACCACACGGGCGCGGAACAGGTTGGCCAATGCCGTGGGCTGGGCCGGGTGCAGCACCACGCTCTCGGGCCGCACGCCCACCAGCAGGGCAGCGCCAGGCTCGAAACCGGCCAGCGCGCAGCGCAGGCTGGCCTCGCCAATGCGCACCTGGTCCGCCGATTGGGCCGTGGCCGGCAGCAGGTTCATGCGGCCCACGAAGCCGGCCGCGAACTGGCTCACGGGCCGGGCATAGAGCTGCTCGGGCGAGCCCTGCTGCTCGATGCGGCCCTGGTGCATGAGCACCACGCGGTCGGCCATGGACAAGGCCTCTTCCTGGTCGTGCGTGACCATGATGGAGGCAATGCCCAGCTGGCGCTGCAACTGGCGGATCTCGCTGCGCAGCTCGGTGCGCACCTGGGCGTCCAGCGCGGACAGCGGCTCGTCGAGCAGCAGCAGGCGCGGCCGGGGCGCCAGCGCACGGGCCAGGGCCACGCGCTGCTGCTGGCCGCCCGACAGCTGGGCCGGGTAGCGCTGGGCCTGCGCGCCCAGGCCCACCAGGGACAGCATCTCGGCCACACGCTCGCGCGCCTGCGCCGCAGGCTGCCCGTTCAGCCCGAAGGCCACGTTCTGCGCGGCCGTGAGATTGGGAAACAGCGCATAGCTCTGGAACACCACGCCAAAGCCACGGCGTGCGGCCGGCCAGCACGTGATGTCATCGCCCTGGAACAGCACCCTGCCCTCGTCAGGCATGTCGATGCCGCAGACGATGCGCAGCAGCGTGGTCTTGCCGCAGCCCGAAGGGCCGAGCAGGCTGACGAACTCGCCCGCCTCCACGTTCAGGTCAATGCCGCGCAGCACCTGCTGCTCGCGGTAGCGCTTGGCGATATGGTCTATGCGCAGCATGGCGTGGCTCCGGCTTACTTTTTCTCTGCCTTGGCTTCGTAGCGGCGGCTCCACTCGGCCAGGATGCGGTCGCGGTTATCGGCGGCCCAGTTGAAATCGTTCTTCGCCAACCGCTTTTCCAGATCGGCGGGAATGAACTCCAGCTTCTCCTGCGCCTCGGGCAAGGCCAGCACGGCGAAGTTGGCGGCGTACAGCTTGTTGGCCTCTGGCGTCACGGCCCAGTCGGCCAGGGCCTTGGCGGCTTCCTGCTTCTTGCTGGTCTTGAGGATGGCCGTGGCCTCCACGTCCCAGCCCAGACCTTCCTGCGGGAAGACGATGTCGATGGGCGCGCCGTCCTTCTTGGTCTTGCTGGCGCGGTACTCGAAGCTCAGGCCCACGGGAAACTCGCCGGCCCCCGCCTGGCGGCAGGGCTTGGAGCCGCTGTGCGTGTACACGCCCATGTTCTGGTGCAGGCCGTCCATGTAGGCCCAGCCTTTTTCCTCGCCCATGATCTGCAGCCAGGCCGCGACCATCAGGTAGCCCGTGCCGCTGGAGGCCGGGTGGGGCATGGTGATCGTGCCCTTGAACTCGGGCCTGACCAGGTCGGCCCAGCTGGCGGGCACGGGCAGCTTGCGCTTGCCGGCCTCCACGGTGTTGAAGCAGATGGCCGAGGACCACAGGTCCATGCCCACCCAGGTTGGCTGGGCGCGCGGATCGCGCATGTTGGCGCGCACCTTGTCCAGGCCCTTGGGCGCGTAGGGCTGGAGCATGCCCTGCTTGTCCAGCAGCATCATCGAAGTGGCGGCCACGCCCCAGATCACGTCGGCCTGGGGATTGGCCTTTTCGGCCAGCAGGCGGGCCGTGATGATGCCCGTGCTGTCACGCACGAACTTGAGCTCGATCTCGGGATGGGCCTTCTCGAAGCCGCTCTTGTAGGCCTTGATCTGGTCGGCTTCCAGCGCGCTGTAGACCAGCAGCTCGGTCTTGGCCGCGTGGGCCAGGGATGCGAAGGAGGCGACGGTCAGCGCCGCAGAGGCAATGGCGAGGCGGCGGCCCAGGGAGGCAAGGGTGTGGCGCATGGCGTGGCAGTTCCGTTGTGGGTTCGTGGACAGGTGGCAGGTTCACCACCTCTGACACCCACTTTAGGAAGCGCAGGTGAAACGCCCGTGTCACACAACGGAAATTTGGCGAAGCGGGTATTGGCGGATTTGGGTGCCCCACCCATCGCCCACCCCGTCTCTTCAGCCGCGCGGCTTGCCCCTGCCTGTGCGCGTTGCCTGGGCGGCCTGGGCCGCCTGGGGCTGCAGCGCATCCAGCAGCCGGTCCTGCAGGCGCGCGCGGTGGGCAAGGTTCTCATCCAGCCGCGCGGCCAGCGCGTCGATGTGCTCGCGCATCAGTTGCTCGGCGCGCGCCATGTCGCCGGCCGCCAGCGCATCGACGATGGCCTCGTGGTCGGCATTGGAGTGCTGGGCTTCGGTCTGCGACTGGTACAGCGCAGACACCAGGGTGGTGCGCGCCGAGAGGTCGGCCATCATGGCCGTGAGAAAGCGGTTGCCCATCTGCTCGGCCAGGCAGACGTGGAAGTCGGCCAGCAGCACGCTGCGCTGGCCGGCGTTGTCGGCCTCGGCGATGGCGCCGCGCTCCTGTGCCACATGCTCGCGCAGCGTGCGTATGGCCGCCTGCAGCGGCCGGCCCGCGTCGCGCAGCATGCCGGACTCCAGCACGCGGCGCGCGGCATAGGTTTCCTGGGCTTCCTCGAACGAGGGCTCGACCACGTACCAGCCCTGGCGCGAGCGCACCTCGACGAAGCCGCGCGCCTGCAGCTGCATCAGCGCCTCGCGCACCATGGTGCGGCTCACGCCGAAGACCTCGGCCAGTTCCTTTTCGCCCAGGCGTTCGCCAGGGCGCAGCTTGCGCTCGACGATGGAGCGCATGACACGCTCTGCGATCAAGGCCGGCCCGGTGGCCGGCGCATCCTGCGGCTCGGACATGGCGGCCTCCTCAGGCCGCGGCCGGAATGCGGCGCGGGCGCAGCGTGGCCATCACCCAGTACACGCCGCCGCCGATCAGCACGCCGAAGAACCAGCCGTAGGTGCCCCACCAGACCGGCAGCAGGCTGGTGAAGTTGGGCAGGATGGTGGAGAACACGCTGCCGATGCCCGTGGCGATGAGCGCGTTGACGTTCCAGCCGCCCTCGTAGCGGTACTCGCCATGTTCGTCATACAGCGCGGCCACGTTGATGTTGCCCTTGGCCACCAGGTAGTAGTCCACCAGGATGATGCCCAGCAGCGGCCCCATGGTGGCGCCGATGGCGTTCACGAAGTGGGCAGCGCCGCCCTCCCATGGTGCAAAGGGGTAGAGAGCCAGGGCGATCAGTGCGGCGATGTATCCGCCGCGCTTGAAATCGATGCGCTTGGGAAACACGTTGGAAATATCGAAGGCCGCCGAGACGAAGTTGGCCACCACGTTGATGCCCAGCGTGGCCACGGCAAAGGTGACGGCGGCCAGCAGGGCCAGCACCCAGCTGTCGAACTTGGCCGAGATCTGCTCGGGGTGCAGCAGTACCTCGCCATAGACCTTGAAGGCCGCAATCGTGGTGATGCCGGCCACCAGCGAGAAAGCGATCAGATTCACGGGCAGGCCCCAGAGGTTGCCCTTGGCGACCGCTTCCTTGTTCTTCGCATAGCGCGAGAAGTCGCAGAAGTTCAGGTACAGCGCCGCAAAGTAGGTGATCCAGGTCGCGCCCACGGCCATCAGCGCCCAGAAGCTGCCCGGCGCGCCGCTCACCCCCGCATCCTTGGTCTTGTCCAGCAGCACGTCCATGGGAATGCCGTGGTCGAAGCTGAAGCCGCCGGCCTTCACGCACAGGCCGATGGCCAGCACCAGCATGGCGATCCACACGGCAGGCCCGGCCCAGTCCTGGAATCGCCGCACGGTCTCCATGCCCCTTTGGATGATCAGCAGCTGCAAGGCCCAGATGACCACGTAGCAGATCACCTCCAGCCCCGAATGGCCCAGCCAGTGCGTGGTCTGGTGGAAGGACAGCAGGGCGTCATTGCGCACCAGCAGCGCCACCATGGCGCCCGAGGCGGCCGCCGTCTGCGCGCCATACCAGAAGCAGGCCACGACGGCGCGCACAAGCGCCGCCAGATTCGCGCCCCAGACCCCGAACGAGGCGCGCGCCAGCACCGGATAGGGCACGCCGGTCTTCTCGCCCGCATAGCCCACCAGGTTCATCAGAAAAAAGATGACCAGGGAACTGATGCCGATGGCGATCAGAAAATTGACGAAGCTGCCGCACAGCAGAAACAGGCTGGCCGCCAGGTAGTAGCCCCAGAGGCTGTGCACGTCCGAAGTCCAGACGTTGAAGATGCTGAAGGCGCCCCAGCGGCGGTCCCTGGTGGGCGCCAGATCTTCGTTGTAGAGACCTGGCGAGGGGTTGCGGATGTCCATTGATGCGCTCCTTGACCACGAGTAATCACTGACACAAGACCAGCCGAAACCCATGATCAGCTGGCACACAAACTGGCACGCAAACTGGTATGCAAGAAGTGTGCCTTTCGGCGCAGGAGTTTTTTCCCGGGACATACCCGGCCACCGCAGGCCTTCAGGCTGCGGCGACATGGTGAAATATGGAGCCGGACCTACCCTCCCTCCAACCCCGCCATGTTCGTCACGCAGCTCAAGTCCTTTTTCTGGGTCGCCCGCCTTGGCAGCATCACGCAAGCCGCGCGCCAGCTCGCACTGAGCCAGCCCACCGTGACCACCCAGATCCGCGCGCTGGAAGAGCACTACGGCGTGGAGCTGTTCCATCGCCAGGGCGGACGGCTGTCCATCACCGATGCCGGCTTGCGCCTGCTGCCCCAGGTCGAGCAATTGCTGCTGCAGACCATCCAGCTGGAGTCGGCGCTGCGCCATTCGGGCGATGCCAGCCAGGGCCAGCTGCGCATAGGCGCGACGGCGCCCTACTACGTGCTGGACATCGTCAAGCGCTACCAACGGCGCTTCGAGCGGGTGGAAGTGGCCATCGTGGGCGGCAACTCGCGCCAGATGGTGCAGGCGCTGGTGGACTACCAGGTGGACCTGGCGACCTCATCGCACCTGGAAGGTGATCCGCGCCTGCTGCGCGTGGAGCTGGGCCAGGACCCATTGGCCCTGCTGGTGCACCGCAGCCACCGGCTGGCGCAGCGCACCATGGTGCAGGCGTCCGATCTGGTGCACGACACGCTGATCCTGCGCGAGCGCGGCTCCATGACGCGCCAGCTCACCGAACAGATGCTGGCCGCCGCCGGCCTGGCACCGCGCCACATCATGGAAATCGCCAGCCGCGAAGCCATCCGCGAGGCCGTGATCCGCGACATGGGCATCAGCGTCTTCGCCCGGCATGAAGCCTCGGCCCACCCCGACATCGTCGTCCTGCCCTTCGCAGGCCCCGTGCCGCGCCTGCCCGAATACCTGTACTGCCTGCGCGAACGCCGCCAGGCCCGGCTGATCGCCGGCTTTCTGGAGGAAGCCGTGCCGGGCGGGGTGCTGCCGGACCAGATGTGAACCGGCTCAGGCCAGCTCGGCATCCGCCAGCAGCGGCTGCTTGAGATCCTTGTCCGACAGCGACATCACCACATCGAGCTGCGGCCATTGCACGCCGATGGCCGGGTCGTCCCAGGCAATGCCGCGATCGGCCTGGGGCGCGTAGAAGGCCGTGGCCTTGTAGAGGAAGTCGGCGCTGTCGCTGAGCACCACGAAGCCGTGGGCAAAGCCTGGGGGCACCCACAGCTGGCGGTGGTTGTCTTCCGTCAGCTCGGCGCCCACCCACTGGCCGAAGGTCGGCGAGCCCTTGCGGATGTCCACGGCCACGTCGAACACGGCGCCGCGCACCACGCGCACGAGCTTGCCCTGGGCATGGGGAGGCAGCTGGTAGTGCAGGCCGCGCAACACGCCTTTCTTGCTGCGGCTGTGGTTGTCCTGCACGAACTGGTGGTCCGTGCCGGTGGCCTGGTTGAAGGCCTGCTGGTTGAAGCTTTCGAGGAAGAAGCCGCGATCGTCACCAAACACCTTGGGCTCGATCAGCATCACCTCGGGGATGGCCAGGGGTGTTGCCTTCATGCGTGCACCTTTTCCTTGAGGATCTGCAGCAGGTACTGGCCGTAGCCATTCTTGGCCAAGGCCTGGCCCAGCGTCTCGAGCTGGGCGCGATCTATCCAGCCCTGGCGGAAGGCGATCTCCTCGGGGCATGACACCTTCAGGCCCTGGCGCTGCTGCAGCGTGGCGATGAACTGGCCTGCCTCCAGCAGGCTGTCATGCGTGCCCGTGTCCAGCCAGGCATAGCCACGGCCCATGAGCTCCACATTGAGCTGGCCCTTGTCCAGGTACAGGCGGTTGAGGTCGGTGATTTCCAGCTCGCCGCGCGCCGAGGGTTTGATGGACTTGGCCAGCTCCACCACCTGGTTGTCGTAGAAATACAGGCCCGTGACCGCGTAGTTGCTCCTGGGCTGCTTGGGCTTTTCCTCCAGGGAAAGAACCCGGCCCTGGGCATCGAACTCGGCCACGCCATAGCGTTCCGGGTCCTGCACATGGTAGGCAAACACCGTGGCACCTTCGCTGCGCGCATCAGCGCGTTCGAGCAGGCGGGGGAAATCGTGTCCGTAGTAGATGTTGTCACCCAGCACCAGGGCGCTGGGCGCACCTGCCAGGAAATCTTCGGCAATCAGAAAGGCCTGGGCCAGGCCATCCGGGCTGGGCTGGACGGCGTACTCCAGCTTCAGGCCCCACTGCGAGCCGTCGCCCAGCAACTGCTCGAAGCGCGGCGTGTCCTGCGGGGTGCTGATCACGAGGATTTCGCGGATGCCCGCAAGCATGAGGGCGCTCAGCGGGTAGTAGATCATCGGCTTGTCGTAGACCGGCAGCAGCTGCTTGCTGATGGCCAGCGTGGCCGGATGCAGGCGGGTGCCGGAGCCGCCCGCGAGGATGATGCCTTTGCGTGTCTGGTTCATGTCCTGGATCCTGGGGTTCTTGCTGAAGCGCGCAGCCACGCTCAGATGATTTCCTGCAGCATGCGGCCCACGCCTGCCTGCCAGTGCGGCAGGCGCAGGCCGAAGGTCTGCTGCAGCCGGTCGGTGTTCAGGCGGGAATTGTGCGGACGCTGCGCCGGGGTGGGAAAGGCGCTGGTGGGCACGGCAGCTATGCGCTGCACCTTCCAGGGCCGGTCGGGCGCGAGTTGGCGGGCGCGGGCGATCACGTGGCTGGCATAGGCGTGCCAGGTGGTCTCGCCACCGGCCACCAGGTGGTACAGGCCCTGGTCGCCGGGTTGGCGCTGCAGCTGGCGAATGGCGTGGGCCGTGACGTCGGCGATGAGGTCCGCGCCCGTCGGTGCGCCCCATTGGTCGTCGATCACGCTCAGCGCCTCGCGCTCCTGGGCCAGGCGCAGCATGGTCTTGGCGAAGTTGCCGCCGCGCGCCGCATAGACCCAGCTGGTGCGAAAGATCAGGTGGCGGCAGCCCGAAGCCTGGATCAGTTGCTCGCCTTCGAGCTTGCTGCTGCCATAGACGGACAGCGGCGCCGTGGCCTCGGTCTCCGTGCGCGCGGCGCTGCCGCTGCCGTCGAAGACGTAGTCCGTGCTGTAGTGCACCAGCAGCGCACCGGTCTGCGCCGCCTCGCGGGCCAGCACCTGGGGTGCCAGCGCGTTGAGCAACCGCGCCTGGTCAGGCTCGCTTTCGGCCTTGTCCACGGCCGTGTGGGCGGCGGCATTGACGATGACATCGGGACGCAGAGCGCGCACGGTGCGTGCAAGCTCATCGAGGCGCGAGAGATCGCCGCACAGGCCCTGGCCACCGGCGTCGCCCTGGCGGTCCAGCGCAATCAGTTCGCCCAGTGGCGCCAGGCTGCGCTGCAGCTCCCAGCCCACCTGGCCATTGCGGCCCAGCAGCAGCAGCTTCATGCACCGGCTCCGTCGGTGTACTGGCGGTTGACCCATTCGCGGTAGGCGCCGGACTGCACATCGGCCACCCACTCGGGATTGTCCAGGTACCACTGCACGGTCTTGCGGATGCCGGTCTCGAAGGTCTCGGCAGGCTTCCAGCCCAGTTCGCGCTCGAGCTTGCGCGCGTCGATGGCATAGCGCCGGTCATGACCGGGCCGGTCCTTCACATAGGTGATCTGTGCGCTGTAGCTGGTGCCATCGGCCTTGGGGCGCAGCTCGTCGAGCAGCGCGCAGACCGTGTTCACGATCTCGACGTTGGGCTTCTCGTTCCAGCCGCCCACGTTGTAGGTGTCGCCCAGCCTGCCGGCCTCCAGCACGCGGCGGATGGCGCTGCAGTGGTCGCGCACATAGAGCCAGTCGCGCACCTGCATGCCGTCGCCATAGATGGGCAGCGGCTTGCCGGCCAGGGCGTTGACGATCATCAGCGGGATCAGCTTCTCGGGGAAATGCAGCGGGCCGTAGTTGTTGCTGCAGTTGGTGGTCAGCACGGGCAGGCCGTAGGTGTGGTGCCAGGCGCGCACCAGGTGGTCGCTGGCGGCCTTGCTGGCCGAGTACGGGCTGTTGGGCTCGTAAAGGTGGTCTTCGGTGAAGGCCGGTGCCGCAGGCGCCAGGCTGCCGTAGACCTCGTCAGTGGAGACATGCAGGAAGCGGAAGGCCGCCTTGGCCTCGGCATCCAGCGCGCTCCAGTAGCCACGCACGGCCTCGAGCAGGCGGAAGGTGCCGACCACGTTGGTCTGGATGAAGTCCTCGGGGCCATGGATGGAGCGGTCCACATGGCTCTCGGCCGCGAAGTTGACCACGGCGCGCGGCCTGTGCTCGGCCAGCAGGCGGGCCAGGGTCTGGCCGTCGCCGATGTCGGCCTGCACGAAGACATGGCGCGCATCGCCTTGCAGGCTCTCCAGGCTTTTGAGGTTGCCGGCGTAGGTGAGCTTGTCCACGTTGAGCACCGGCTCATCGCCGGCAGCCAGCCAGTCCAGCACGAAATTGGCGCCGATGAAGCCAGCGCCGCCTGTGACAAGAATCATGGTTCAACCTTGCAAAATTTCATTGTTCTTGGGGCGGGGATCCGGCAGCAGCATGGGGTGCAGCCTCCCGCCCGGCCTGGGCATTGTCGGCGCTCGCCAGTAAAAAAGCCCGCAGGAGGCGGGCTTTTTCCTTCAGGACACGCCTTTTACACACCAGGGCGTGTTCACTGGCCCTGCCAGCGGCGCAGCACCAGCGAGGCGTTCGTGCCACCGAAGCCGAAGCTGTTGGACAGCACGGTATTCAACTGGGCATCGCGCGTGCGGGTGACCAGGGGCATGTCGCCCAGTGCCGGATCGGGCGTGTCCACGTTGACCGAGCCTGCGATGAAGCCCTTGTTCATCATGATCATGCAGTAGATGGCTTCCTGCACGCCGGTCGCGCCCAGCGAGTGGCCGGTCAGCGACTTGGTGGAGGAGAACGGCGGCACCTGGTCGCCGAACAGCGCGCGCATGGCGCGCACTTCCTGCATGTCGCCCACAGGCGTGGAGGTGCCGTGGGTGTTGATGTAGTCCACGCCGCCTTCGATGCCTTCAAGGGCCTGCTGCATGCAGGCGATGGCGCCGTCGCCCGAGGGCGCGACCATGTCCTCGCCATCGCTGGTGGCGCCAAAGCCCACGACTTCGGCCAGGATGTTCGCACCCCGGGCCTGGGCGTGCTCCAGGCTTTCCAGCACCACGGCACCGCCGCCGCCTGCGATCACGAAACCGTCGCGGTTGGCGTCATAGGCACGCGAAGCCTTTTCGGGCTGGTCGTTGTGCTTGCTGGACATGGCTCCCATGCCGTCGAACAGCAGGGCCATGCCCCAGGACAGCTCTTCGCCGCCACCGGCAAACATCACGTCCTGCATGCCCCAGGCAATCTGCTGTGCCGCAGCACCGATGCAGTGCGCCGAGGTGGAACAGGCCGAGGTGATGGAGTAGTTGATGCCCTTGACCTTGAAATTGGTCGCCAGGCAGGCCGACACCGTGGAGCTCATGCAGCGCGTGACCTGGTAGGGACCGACGCGGCGAATGCCCTTCTCGCGCAATGTGTCGGCCGCCTCGATCTGGTTGGCCGGCGAGCCGCCGCCCGAGCCCATGATCAGGCCCGTGCGCGGATGGCTGACCTGCTCGGGAGCCAGGCCGGCCTGGGCGATGGCATCTTCCAGCGCGATCTGCGCATAGGCTGCCGCATCGCCCATGAAGCGCAGCTGCTTGCGATCGATCCGTGCCTCGACGTCGATCTCCGGCACACCGGCCACCTGGCTGCGCATGCCCAGTTCGGTGAACTTCGGCATGGCCTTGATGCCCGTGCGGCCCTCGCGCAGCGAGGTCTCCACGGTATCGAGGTCGTTGCCGATGCACGAGACAATGCCCGCGCCGGTGATGACTACGCGACGTTTGGTCATGCTGCCGTTCCCTGGCCTTCACCCTCGCGCAGGAACAGACCCACGCGCAGGTCATTGGCCACGTAGATTTCCTTGCCATCGGCCAGCAGGCGTGCATCGCCGATGGCCATGTTGAGCTTGCGCTTGATCACGCGCTTGATGTTGATTTCGTAGGTCACCAGCTTGACGTCAGGACCCACTTCGCCCGTGAACTTGACCTCGCCGGCGCCCAGGGCGCGGCCACGGCCGGGAAGGCGCAGCCAGGTCAGGTAAAAGCCGATCAACTGCCACATGGCGTCCAGGCCCAGGCAGCCGGGCATGACGGGATCGCCCCGGAAATGGCAGTCGAAGAACCAGAGATCAGGCTTGATGTCGAGTTCGGCGACGATCTTGCCCAGGCCGTGGGCGCCACCATCGGTGTCGATGTGCGTGATGCGGTCGAACATCAACATGGGAGGCAGGGGAAGACGTCCGCTGTCTGCGGAAAACAGCTTGCCTTCGCCCGAGGCGATCAGTTGCTCATACGAAAAAGAATCGGCCATTGTCTAACTTGCTCCACGGCGGCACTGACGCCACCTCTATCTCTGAATGGGTGCGGCCCGCAGCGGACCATGCAGCCGCGCATTATCGGGGTTGAACGTTGCCAGACTGCAACAAAACCCCGAGGCCGCATCAAAACTCTGCCACAAAAGCCACGCCGACCCAGGTCGCGGGCCTTGGCTACAGCCCCTGGACCGGCCGCTTGCGGCGCCTGATCCACGCCACCGCCAGCACCGCCAAGGCAGCCAGGCACAGCGGCACCAGACCTGCCGCGTGCACCCAGCGCGCGAATGGCGTCAAGGCCTCACGCCCCTGCACGCTGGCCTGCAGCACGGCACGCTCGTAAGGCACCAGCGCCTGCGTGACCACACCCCGGTGGTCGATGGCAACCGTGGCGCCGGTGTTGGTGGCGCGCAGCATGGGGCGCTCGAATTCCAGGGCGCGCATGCGGCTGATGGCCAGATGCTGGTCGATGGCCACGCTGTCGCCAAACCATCCGATGTTGCTGAAATTCACCAGCACCGTCGGCGCCGTCGCCGCGTTGCCAAAATGCGCCCCCAGCTCCTCGCCAAACAAATCCTCGTAGCAGATGTTGGGCGACAGGCGCTCGCCGGCCCAGGCCATGGAGGGCTGACCCAGCGCGCCACGGTTGAAGTCGCCCAGCGGTATGTTCATCATCTGCGTGAACCAGCGGAACAGCGGCGGGATGAACTCCCCGAAGGGCACCAGATGGTGCTTGTCGTATTGGTAGTCCTGGATCTGGCCGGGCTGCCAGCCCACGACCGAGTTCGTGTAGCCGGCCTCTTCCGACCCCAGGGGAATGCCCAGCAGCGCAGCCTGCCGGCCGTCCTTCTTCAGATACGGTTCGCGCAGCAGGTCCAGGTATTCCTCGGGCAGTTGCTGGGGCAGCAGGGGTACGGCCGTCTCAGGCGCCACGACCAGTTGCGCGGTGGCCGCGCGCAGCTCGCGCCCGTACCAGCCCAGCGCCAGCGGAATGCCGCTGCCGGCCTCGAACTTCTCATCCTGCGGGATATTGCCCTGCAGCAAGGCCACGCTCAGCGCCGGCCGTTCGGCCGACGGTGCATTGATGGCGGCATCGCGAAGCCACCACAGCCCGCCCCAGGCCAGGACCAGCGCCACTGCAGTGACCACCAGGCGGACGGGCCGGAGACCCTGTCTGTCCAGCAAGGCAGCCAGCCCATACGCCAACCCATATGCCAGCCAGGCCGCCACGGCGCCCGTGCCATAGACGCCAATCCAGCGCGGCAGCACGGACAAGGGGCCTTCCACATGGGCATAACCGCCCGCGCCCCAGGGAAAGCCGGTCCACAGCCAGCCACGCGCCAGCTCGGCCAGCAGCCAGACGGCGGAAAACAGCAGCGCGCCACCCGCCGCACCAGCAGGGCGCAGCCTTTGCCAGCCCCAGGCGGCCACAGCGTAGTAGCTGCCCAGAAACGCCGCAAGCGCCAGCACGGCGGCAACGGCCAGCGGCGCAGGCAGGCCGCCGTAGACATGCATGGAGATGAACAGCCACCAGAAGGTGGCCACCAGCCAGGCCGTGGCGAAGAGCATGGCACGCCCTGCCGCCTGGGCCGGACGCTGCGCCGTCTGCAGGGCGCGCGCCAGCACGGCCAGCGACAGAATCTGCAGCCACCACAGCGGGCGGCCATAGCCGCCGATGAGGCTCAACGGCCCGTCACCTTGCCCGCGCGCCCAGGGCCAGGCCAGTGACAGGGCCTGCGCTGCACCGGCCACAAGCAGCAGCACGCCATGGGCGAACCGGCCCATGCGCCGGCCGTCTTGCGAGAAAGCGGAAGAACTGGACAGGGGCATCGGCCGGTTGTGCGCAAAAAGAGGTAGGTCTCGGGTGAGAGAGGTCCAGCCAAGGGCAGGTTCAGGCGCAGCCTCAGCTGCGCAGCAGGCTGTCGGCGGCGGGATCACGCACCACCTTGAACCAGCGCACGGCGCCGCCCTTGGTGTGCAGCACGGTGAATTCCAGGCCCGCCAGATGGATCTGCTCACCGCGCTTGGGCACATGGCCCATTTCGTGGGCGATCAGGCCGCCGATGGTGTCGAACTCATCGTCGGGATCGCGGGCATGCAGGGCGACCTCGAAGGTCTCGTTCACATGCTCGATGGTGGTGTCGCCCGCCACACGGTAGCTGTTGTCGGCCAGGGCGAAGATGTCGCCCTCGTCCTCGGGGATGTCGAACTCGTCCTCGATCTCGCCGACGATTTCCTCCAGCACGTCCTCGATGGTCACAAGGCCCGCCACGCGGCCGAACTCGTCGATGACCACGGCAAGGTGGTTGCGGTTGCCCCGGAATTCACGCAGCAGATCGTTCAGGCCCTTGCTCTCCGGCACGAAGGCGGCGGGGCGCAGCAGGGCGCGGATGTTCAGGTCCGGCGAACGCTGCAGCTTGAGCAGGTCCTTGGCCAGCAGGATGCCGATGATGTTCTCGCGCTCGCCCTGGTAGACCGGGAAGCGCGAATGGGCCGTGGTGATGACCTGGTGCAGCAATTCATCGAACGGCGCGTCGATGTTGACCAGGTCCATGCGAGGGGCTGCGACCATGACGTCGCCGGCCGTCATGTCGGCCATGCGGATCACGCGTTCGAGCATGACGCGCGACTCGGGGCCGATGACCTGATTGTCCTCGGCGTCGGCCAGGGTCTCGATCAGCTCGTCGGGAGAGTCGGGGGCCGGGTGAATGAACTCGGCCACCTTTTGCAGGAAGCTTCGCTTGCTTTCCTTCTCGGAAGAGCGCGCAGGATGGGGGTCGGACACTGTCTTGGAGTGCAGGACGTGCGGTAGTGAAACAAGCTGCAAGGATAGCGGATTGCTCCGTCACCCCTGCATGCGCTGCGCCAATTCCCTTGCGGCGTTTTGCGCTTATTCGCCGGCCTGATGGCGGCCATCCTGCACGCCACGGCGGATTTCCTGCACGTCGGCCAGGAAATCCCAGAACTGCTTGGCCTGCTTCTTGAACTGGTAGTCCACCTCGCCGATATGCTCGGTCATCAGAGACGCCATGTGCGTGTCGATGCCGGCGGGCGGCAGTTGCAGGTAGGCCTCGGATTCGGAGCCATCGCGCTTGATGGTGGCGCCGGCCTTGCGCGCAATCCTGAGCATGGCCGTGTTCTCCGACAGCGCGTGGATGAACATCATGGACACGCCCTTGGTGCGTGCATGGATCACGGCGCGGTTGAACAGGCGCCCGCCATAGCCACGGCCACGTGCCTGCTTGAGCACGGAGACGCCGAATTCGGCGCAGCTCTTGTGCTCGGGATGCGAGGCAAAGGCCAGGTGCGCCATGGCGATCAGCTCGAGCCGGCGGTTGTAGATGCCGAAGATGTCATCGCGCTCGAAGTCGAGCTGCATGGCATAGCGGCGGACCTGCTCGTCGCTGGCGGCATAGCCGAAGCGCAGGTAGCGGTCGCCTTCATCGAGCTTGAGCAAATGCGCCACCACGCGCTCGCGGTGGGACGGGCCCAGCGAGCGAATGGGCACCATGGACGCGGAGCGCCCATCGGGACGGTGCGGCTGGCCTGCGCTCGCACGCAACATGTCCCGGCCGGCCTGCCAGGACGCCTTCAACCAGTCTTTGGATGCATTCATGGCTCAAATATAGGTAAAAACCCGATGTCGAGCAACGGAGATATTGCAATGCAACAAAACCGTAAGGTTTTGGCATGCAAACCAATTTCCCTCCCTGCACCTCTCGACGGCCAGGCGCCTGTCCGAGCCTTCGTGGCTACAGAGGCACCGCCGTGGTCACCTTCACCCGGTCCATCACGAAGCTGGTCTTGCAGTCCTGCACGCTGGGGTGCTTGAGCAAGGTGTCCATGACGAAGCGCGTGTAGTGCTGCATATCGGCCACGACCACGCGCATCAGGTAGTCCATTTCGCCGGTCAGTGACACGCATTCCACCACCTCGGGCCAAGTCTGCACGCTGGCGCGGAACACGTCCATGGGGTTGCGCTTGCTGGTCTCGGTGTACTTTTCCAGGCGCACGTTGAGATAGGCGGTCAACCCCAGGCCCACCGTCTCGGGCTGGACCAGGGCCACGTAGCGATCGATCACACCGCCGTCTTCCAGGCGCTTGACCCGGCGCAGCACGGCGCTGGGAGACAGGCCGACCTGCTCCCCGATGACGTCATAGGTTTCCCGGCCGTTGGCCTGCAGGCGGCGCAAAATGGCCCGATCCAGTTTGTCGATGTTGTGCGTGGCGCTCATGGCGGTGGACTCGTAAATAAGTACGGATTTCTTCAGGGTTAACCCGAATTAACCAGTTAAATTGCGATAAACGAAAGAATTCCGCAATTTTCATGCATTTCGCATTTTCCCTCCACGGGCAAACGGCAAAAAGCTGAAGCCCCTCCCGCCTACAGTGACAGCACCGATCGAGAAGACGCAGGCGCCGGCCATGGCGCCCGTCCGACTGTCCTGCACTGAACTGGCCGGAGATCCCCATGAATGCCCCGCTGAACCAGGCTGCCGCCCAGGCCTGCGCGCAAACAGTCAAGCGCCAACGGGACATGCATCGTCCACGCCTTCCGGCCTGCCCACGCTGCCTATACTGCGGGGATCGCCTCCATTTCGCTTCACGCCATGACGCCCCGCCACGACGCCAACCGCGCCATGTCACGCCATGCCCGTGCGCCTGCGCCAGCCGGCCCGCAGCCGTCGGCCCGTTTGGCGCGGCGCAGCCTGCTGGCAGCACTGGCCGCCCTGCCCTGGCTGCCTGCGGCGGCGCAGGCCCAGCAGCCATCCGCCGCCCAGACGCGCGATGCGAAGTCCGACTCCCTGACCCTGATCGTTCCCTATGCGGCCGGCGGCCCGCTGGACCGCACGGCACGGCCGCTGGTCGAGGCCAGCACCGCGAAGCTGGGAGCCATCCAGATCCTCTATGTGCCGGGCGACGGCGGCGCCAAGGGCTCCAACATGGTGGCCCAGGCCACCGCCCAGGACCGCTTGCTGCTGATGGGCGCGGCCGCCACCCATGCCGTGCTGCCCTGGCTGCAGCCCCAGCTGGGCTACGACCCGCTGCGCGACTTCCAGCCGCTGGTGCTGGTGGCGCGCATGCCCAATGTGCTGGTCATGCGCAGCGATCTGGCACGCCAGTGGCGCATACGCACGCCGCTGGACCTGCAGCGCTTTCTTGCCAAGCACCGCCAGCCGCTGCGCTATGCCTCGGGCGGTCCGGGCAGCAGCGGCCACCTGTCGGGCGAGATGTACCAGATGCTCACGCGGCTGCCGCTGCTGCACCTGCCCTTCGGCGGCACGCAGCCGGCACTGTCGGCCCTGCTCGACGGCTCGGCCGACCTGCTGTTCGACAGCCTGGCGTCTTCGCTGCCGCATATCCGCGCAGGGCGGCTGCAGGCCCTGGCCGTGACCACGCTGGAGCGCGCGCCCCTGCTGCCCGAGGTGCCCAGCCTCAACGACACGGTGCAGGGCTTCAACATGGCCAACTGGTTCGGCCTGTTTGCGCCGGCCAGCTGGCCCGCGGAACAGGCGCAGCGCCATGCCGCCGCGTTCTCGCAGGCCATGCGCAGCCGCCCGGTGCAGGACACCCTGTCCGCCATGGGCGTGCTGCCCGAAGAACTGCAACTGCAGGAGTTCGCGCGCTTTGTGCGTTCCGAGCACAGCAAATACGGCCTGCTGGTACAGGCCGCCCGAATCCGCCAGCTCTGAGCCGCGCAGGTGCCTTGCCTGCCCCCGGCCCGGGGCGGCAATGACAAGATCCTTGGAGAGCACCATGATGAGCACCGCAGCGACCCCCACCTCGTCCCACGCCCCCGCCCACGCCCCCGGTGTGGCACCCGTGGTCTACGGCCAGGCCGACCGCCCCCCGCGCGGCGACTACAGCCGCGCCAGCGACGACTACACCTGCGCGCAGGACTACGACGCCTACACCGAGGCCGACCACGACACCTACCGGCGCCTGTACGAGCGCCAGTCCGCCCTGCTGCCGGGCCTGGCAAGCCAGCACTTCATCGACGCCCTGCCCTCGCTGGGCGCCAAGGACCGCATTCCGCGCTTCGAGGAAGTCAACGAGCGCCTGCGCCGCGCCACGGGCTGGGAGATCGTCGGCGTGCCCGGGCTGATTCCCGAGGTGCCCTTCTTCTCGCTGCTGGCCAACCGCAAATTCCCGGTCACGGACTGGATCCGCAAGCCCGAGGAGTTCGAGTACATCGTCGAGCCCGATGTCTTCCACGACCTCTTCGGCCATGTGCCGCTGCTGTTCAACCCCGTCATCGCCGACTACATCCAGGCCTACGGCCAGGGCGGACTCAAGGCGGCCGAGCTGGGCGCCTGCGAGATGCTGTCGCGCCTGTACTGGTACACCATCGAGTTCGGCCTGATCCGCGAGCAGGGCGGCCTGCGCGCCTATGGCGCGGGCATTCTCAGTTCATCGGGCGAACTCAACTACTCGGTGCGCAGCCCCGAGCCGCAGCGCCTGCCGCTGTCGCTGGAGCGCGCCATGCGCACGCTCTACAAGATCGACAGCTACCAGCACACCTACTTCGTGATCGACGACCTGCAGCAGCTGTTCGACCTCACGGCCGCCGATTTCGAGCCGCTGTACCGCCAGCTGCGCGATCAGCCCACCGTCGCGGCAGATGCGCTGCTGCCGGGCGAGGTCGCTCTGTAGGAATCGGCGCTGCAGGAATCTGCAGCCTGAAGCCGCTCGCGCAGCGCCAGGCAAAAGCGCCAGACGCGCTCGTCGAACACCAGCTGCACGTGGGCTACATCGTCCAGGCGGTGCGCATCCTGCCCCGGCAGCGTGGCCACGGGGAATGGAAAGACGATGTTGTCGCAGCAGCTCCACCAGCAGCTGAAGGGCACGTCCGAGGGCGGCGGCCCCAGGCGCTGCAACCAGGCGCTGTCCGTGCGCATCTGCAGCGCCGGCAGGCCATGGGCGAAGCGCGCCATCCAGGTGCCACGGTGCGGTGTGGCCAGCGTCACCACGTGGGCCGCCAGTTGCGGGCGCTCCTGCGCCGACAGGTGCCCCAGCCAGGCCCGCACCACCAGGCCACCCATGCTGTGCGCCACGATCAGCGGAGCGCGCCCCGTGGCCTGGGCCATGCGGCGCGCGCAGGCGTCAAGGTCGGCCACCATGGCGTCGATGGATGCGCCATGCGCCGGCTCCAGCGTCATGGCAGCGCAGGCAATGCCGCCGTCCTTGAGCCGCCGCAGCCAGGGCGCCCAGACCGCGCGGTTGCAGAAGAACCCGTGGACCAGCACCACGCCCACCTGGCCCATCGCACCCACTTGGCCGGTGGTGCCGCCGTCAGGCCAGCCATCGGCCTGGGCACGGGCGCGAAACGGCAGCCGCCAGCCAAACACCTGCACGGCCAACCGCCACTCGGCCAGCCAGGCTGCCGCCACCGTGCGCCACGACGGCACGGGCGCGCCCGCCTTGCGCACCACGCGGCGCATCAGCAGCATCTGCAGGCCCAGGTGCAGGCCCGGCCAGCACAGGCCCAGCAGCGCCCCCGCCAGCGCCAGCCCGGGTGAACGCGGCCACCACCATGCCAGCCAGGCCGCGGCGCCCGCCAGCGTGCCCAGCGCCACCATTTGCAGAATGCGTGCGTTCACGGCAGCCCGTCCCCAATGAAAAAAGAAGCCAACGTAGCACAGGCCCTAGGACAACCCCGTGTAGACCGCAAAGCACCCGCCTGACCAGAATCGGCCGCAGCGGTGGCCGGCCGACCGGCGCCTGCAACTTCGCTGTCCCCCTGTCTTCCCAGCAACCCAAGGTACCCTGCATGGACGCTGCGCCCTGGCTCAAGAACTATCCCGCCGATGTGCCTCACGAGGTGCATCCCGAGCAATACCGCTCGCTCACACACCTGCTGGAGGAGGCCTTCACCCAGCATGCGGACCTGCCTTTTTCGGTCTGCATGGACCGCTGGATGAGCTACCGCGAGCTGGACCAGCTGTCCACCCGCCTGGGCGCCTGGCTGCAGGGACTGGGCCTGGAGCCCGATGCGCGCGTGGCCATCATGCTGCCCAATGTGCCGCAGTTCGCCGTGAGCATGGCGGCCGTGCTGCGCGCCGGCTACACCTGCGTCAACGTCAATCCGCTGTACACCCCGCGCGAGCTGGAGCACCAGCTCAAGGACTCGGGCGCCACGGCCATCATCATCCTGGAGAACTTCGCCCACACCCTGGCCGACGTGATCGAGCGCAGCGCCATACGCCATGTCTGCGTCACGGCCATGGGCGATCTGCTGGGCGGCATGTACGGCAGCTGGATCACCTTCGCCGTGCGCCACCTGGCCAAGATGGTGCCGGCCTACAGCCTGCCGCTGGACGGCGCGGGCGGCACGGTGCGCGAGGTCACGACCTTTTCCCAGGCGCTGGCGCGCGGCGCCCAGAAAGAGCTGCGACCCAGCCAGGCGGGGCTGGATTCGGTGGCCTTTCTGCAGTACACGGGCGGCACCACGGGCCTGTCCAAGGGCGCCGTGCTCACCCACCGCTGCATCGTGGCCGCCACGCTGCAGGCCCATGCCTGGTTCACGCCCGCGCTGCATGGCCGCGTGAAGGCCCAGGACACGCACATCATCGCGGCGCTGCCGC
This sequence comes from Delftia sp. BGA-UO-ETr-SB1, assembly GCF_059567865.1. Lineage (NCBI taxonomy): Bacteria > Pseudomonadati > Pseudomonadota > Betaproteobacteria > Burkholderiales > Comamonadaceae > Delftia > Delftia sp. BGA-UO-ETr-SB1. Next base: position 1,217,531 of record NZ_JCAQOW010000005.1, read on the forward strand.
TGTACCACATCTTCGCGCTCACGGTGAGCCTGTTTGCCATGCGCATGGGCGCCAGCCTGAGCCTGATCCCTAATCCGCGCGACATCCCCAAGTTCGTCAAGGTGCTGCAAAAACGGCCCTTCCACATCCTGCCGGCCGTCAACACCCTGTTCAACGCCCTGCTCAACAACGCCCAGTTCAGAGAGCTGGACTTCTCGCAACTGCGCGTGTCGCAGGCCGGGGGCATGGCCGCCAGCGAGGGCACGGCGCGCCAGTGGCAGCAGGTCACGGGCAGCGTGATGATCGAAGGCTGGGGCATGAGCGAGACCTGCGCCATCGGCACCAACAACCCCGTCATCACCACCTCCTTCAGCGGCACCATCGGCCTGCCGCTGCCGGGGATCTCCATCGCCATCAAGGACGACGAAGGCCGAGACCTGCCCATGGGAGAGGCCGGCGAGCTGTGCATCAAGGGCCCCAACGTCATGCGCGGCTACTACAACCAGCCCGACGAAACCGCCAAGGCCTTCACGGCCGACGGCTACATGCGCACCGGCGACATCGGCGTGATGGACCAGGAGGGCTTTACCCGCATCATCGACCGCAAGAAGGACATGATGGTGGTCAGCGGCTTCAACGTCTATCCGAACGAGCTGGAGAACGTGATCTCCATGTGCCCCGGCGTGCTCGAATGCGCAGCCGTGGGCGTGGCCGACGAGCGCCAGGGCGAGGCCATCAAGGTCTACGTGGTGCGCAGCGACCCGGCACTGACCGAGGACCAGGTGATGCGCTTTTGCCATGACCAGCTCACCGGCTACAAGCGCCCGCGCACGGTGGAGTTCCGCGACGAACTGCCCAAGACCAACGTAGGCAAGATCCTCAGGCGCGCCCTGCGCGATCCCGCCTGAAACCCGCACGGCCTCAGCTGTAGCCCACGCGTCAGCCGTGGCTGCCTGCGGCTGTTAGCCTTGGGCAAAAGCCGCCCACCTCCTCATGACAACTTCCGCCCCAACCAGCGACAGCGCCGCGCTGCCCCCCGGCATGACCGTGCTGGAACGCGGCTGGCTGTCGGCCAACAACATCGTCTTCGCCGCCGATGCCGATGTCCCTGTGGACGACCCGCAGGACGACGGCGCTGCCGTGGTCGATACCGGCTACGTCAGCCATGCCGGGCAGACCGTGCTGCTGATCGAGCAGACGCTGGCCGGCCAACCGCTGGCACGCATCCTCAACACCCATCTGCACAGCGATCACTGCGGCGGCAATGCTGCCTTGCAGGCGCACTGGCCGCAGGCCAGAACCTACGCCGCACCTGGCCAGGCCGCCTTCGTGCGCGACTGGAACCCCGCTGCACTGAGCTACACGCCCACCGGCCAGGAATGCCCGCAATTTGCGCTGACCGGCGTGCTGCAGCCCGGCACCAGCGTGCGGCTGTCGGGGCGCGACTGGCAGATCCATGCCGCGCCCGGGCACGATCCGCACTCCATCATCCTGTTCGAGCCCGCCAGCCGCACCCTGATCTCGGCCGACGCGCTCTGGGAAAACGGCTTCGGCGTGGTCTTCCCCGAGATCGAGGGCCTGAGCGCCTTCGACGAGGTGGCCGCCACGCTCGACGTGATCGAAGGCCTGGCACCGCTCACCATCGTCCCCGGCCACGGCGGCGTTTTCACGGGCGTGGCCGCCGCGCTGGACACGGCGCGCCGCCGCCTGGACGGCTTTGTGCGCGCACCCGAACGCCACGCGCTCTACGCGGCCAAGGTGCTGCTCAAGTACCGGCTGCTGGACTGGCAGCGCATACGCACCACCGATCTGCTGGCCTGGCTGGCCGCCACGCCCTACTTCGGCATGCTGCATGCAGGCTATTTCAGCCACGAGACCGCCGAGCACTGGAGCCGCGCGCTGGTGGATGCGCTGGTGCAATCGGGCGCGGCGCAGCGCGAGGGCGAATGGGTTCACAACGCCTGAACGAAACAGATCTGCGATAGACGTAAAAGAAATTAAGAATGCTCTGATAGATTTCACAAATGGCAATGACTAGCATTCGCTGATCAGCAAAAAGGCGCTCCTGACGTCCACGGGAATCGCACTGCAGGCCAAGTGCCTGCGCTGATCAGAGCGAGCCTCAGGCCTGCCACATGACGCGCTCCGCGTCCAGCCGCCCCGCCAGCCAGCATCCAATCATGCACAGCGAGGGAGGCGGGCATGGCTCACCACACCAATCACATCACCGGCCGCAAGCACTGCGCGGCTGCGACACGGCCGCATGCCGTGGGCATCGCCGCCACGCTGATGGCACTGAGCCTGCCGATGCAGATCCAGGCGCAGCCCGCCACGCCAGCTCCGCTGGACCAGACACTCGGGGAAGTCCAGGTCCGCGACCGCCATGACGGCGGCTACAAGGCGCAAAAGGCAGCATCCCCCAAGTTCACCCGCCCGCTGGTGGACACGCCCCAGACCCTGTCGGTGATACGCCGGGAAGTCATGGAGGAACAGGAAGCAACCACCTTGCAGGAAGCCTTGCGCAACACGCCCGGCGTGACCCTGTTGCTGGGAGAAGGCGGCAACTCCAACAGCAAGGACAACATCTTCATGCGCGGCTTCGACACCACAGGCAGCATCTTCATCGACGGCGTGCGCAACCTGGGCAGCTCGGTGCGCGACACCTTCAACATCGAGGACATCGAGATCGTCAAGGGCGCCTCGGGTTCCGAGTACGGGCGCGGCGCGCCTTCCGGCAGCATCAACATGCGCACCAAGCTGCCGATGCTGGGCGATCTGTCGCAGATACGCCTTGGCACCGGCACCGCCGACACCAACCGCGCCACTGCAGACCTGAACCGGCAGCTCGGCGACACCGCCGCCCTGCGTCTGAACGCCATGGTCCAGAGCAGTGGTGTCGCAGGCCGCGACTTCGTGCGCGACCAGGGCATGGGCATGGCGCCATCGCTGGCCCTGGGGCTGGGCACGCCCACACGCCTCATCGCCGACATGCAACTGCTGCAATACGACAACCGTCCCGATGGCGGCGTGCCCACCGTGGGACTTCCAGGCTTCTACAACGGCGCATTGTCCATACTGGGCATCAAAGACATACGGCCCGTGGACCCGTCCAACTTCTACGGCAGCCTGGACGACTTCAGCAAGACCGAGCTGAACCAGGCCACCGTGCGCTTCGAGCACGACCTGTCACCCGGCACCACGGTGCGCAACATCACGCGCGTGGGACGCAGCAAGATCGACCAGTTGCTCACGGGCACCTCGGGCATCGTCAGCGACGGAAGCGGCGCAAGCGCCGTGGGTCGCCCGGACCCCGCCACCTGGACTGCCTCGCGCTCGCGCCAGTTGCGCTGGCAATTCAACCAACTGCTCACCAACCAGAGCAATCTTTCATCGAGTTTCAAGACCGGCGGACTGCAGCACGCGCTGAGCGCGGGCCTGGAACTGATCTACGAGAAGCAGACCTCCAGGGGACGCACGGGCGCCGGCACCATGGCGCCCGCCAACCTCTATGACCCCAACGTCAACGATCCAATCACGGGCCAGGACATCCGCTACACAGGCCAGATCAGCGAAGGCAACACCAAAACCATTGCACTGTATGTCTTCGACAGCATCGAGTTCAGTCCACAGTGGCAACTCAACGGCGGCCTGCGCTGGGACCGCTACCGCAGCGCCAACGACAACACCACGGCCCCCAATGTCGGCACGGGTGCGCAGACCACCACCCAGTTGAGCAGCAGGGGCAGCCTGCTCAGCGCAAAACTGGGCCTGGTCTTCAAGCCTGTGGACTACGGCAGCATCTATGCCGGCCTCTCGACGTCGCAGCAGCCACCGGGCGGCAGCAATTTCGCGCTCAGTGCCACAGAGGGCAACATCAACCACTCCAGCATGGACCCCTCCAAGGCCACCAACCTGGAAGTGGGAACCAAGTGGGACATCCTGGACAGGCGTCTGCTGCTGACGGCCGCGCTGTTCCAGACCACGGTGCGCAATGACCTGGGCACCATAGACAGCGTCACGGGCGTGGTCACCCAGTACGGCAAGAAGCAGGTCAAGGGCATGGAGCTGGGCGCCGTCGGCCAGATCACGCCGGCCTGGAACATCACGGCCGGCCTGGCGCGCATGAACACCAACATAGCGCAGGGCACGTCCTCCCAGACCGGCGCGCACCTGAACTGGTCGCCCAGGCTGAGCTTCACCAGCTGGAGCACCTACCGCTTCGGCAACGGACTGACCCTGGGCGGAGGAGCCCGCTACATGGACAGGATGGCACGCCTGGTCAGCAACTCCGCCGTGCAGGCCACCACCAATATGCCCAGCGCCCAGGCCTACTGGGTGTATGACGCCTTCATGGCCTACGAGGTCAGCAAGAACCTGCGCCTTCAGCTCAATATCTACAACCTGGCCGACAAGAAATACGTGGCCAGCCTCAACAACGGCGGCGCGCGCTACATCCCGGGTACGGCACGCTCGGCCAGACTGGTCGCGACGCTGAAGTTCTGAATGCAAGGGCCGGGCACCCGGCCATCGCCCCCGTCAGCCCCTCTCCCCGCCGGGGCTTCCCGATGCAAGGACATACACCATGCTGCTGCACATTCCCCACGTGCTCACGCGCGAGCAGGTTGCCGCCATCCGCTCGGCCATCGATGCCGCCGACTGGGTGGATGGCCGTGCCACGGCAGGCAGCCAGGGCGCCCGGGTCAAGCGCAACCGCCAGTTGCCCGAAGACTCGCCCGTGGCACTGGAGCAGGGCCGCATCATCGAGCAGGCGCTGGCGGCCAATGCGCTGTACTTCAGTGCCGCCCTGCCCGCGCGCACCATGTCGCCGCTGTTCAACCGCTATGCGGACAGTGAAACCTATGGCCTGCACGTGGACGGTGCGGCGCGGCGCCTGTCAGGCGCGCAGCAGTGGATGCGCACCGATGTGTCCTGCACCCTCTTCCTCTGCGATCCCGAGGACTACGACGGCGGCGAGCTGGTCGTGGTGGACACCTACGGCACGCACGAGGTCAAGCTGCCGGCCGGCGATCTCATCCTCTACCCCTCCACCAGCCTGCACCGCGTGGAACCGGTCACCCGGGGTGAGCGCGTGTGCTCCTTTTTCTGGGCGCAGAGCATGGTGCGCGACGACACACGCCGGGCCATGCTGTTCGAGATGGACCAGACCATCCAGCGCCTGCGCGAAAAACTGGGCGAGACCGATGAAACCCTCAGCCTCGCGGGCCAATATCACAACCTGCTGCGCATGTGGGCGGAGACCTGAGGAATCGGATCGCTTCAGGGCTTGTGCTTTTCCGCGCAGCCGATCAGGTGGTTGTAGCTGCTGGACATGCACTGGTACATGGCCTTGGAGCGGCCCGTGGCGGCCTGGCAGTCGGCCACCGTGGCATGGGTGCGCGCCTCGCGAAACTTGCCGGCGGTTGCATCGAACTGCGCCTGGGTGATGTAGCCGCCCTTGACGTTCTTCTGCCCGTTCTCGACCATGGTGTCCACCTGGCTGCGGATGTTGTCCACGGCGGCGGCGCAGTTCAGCGGCACCTCCTTGGAGTCGACCTTGCTCAGGCCCTTGGCCACGCCGTCCGCCATCTCGCGCACCTGCTTGGGCAGCTTCTTCGTGCCGTCGGGATTGCGCTCTTCGCCAAACCGGCCCGAGCCTGCGCCCGAGCTGCCATTGGGCGATACCTTGATCTGGCCGGCATCGGCCTGGTCGACGGGCAGTTGCGAACCGTAGTGCGTGCGCCCTTCCGCGTCCACCCATTTGTAGACCGGCTGCGCTGCCGCCGTGCACGCCCATGCAAGACCCAGCGCGGCCCAGGCCGCGCGGCTCCATGTTGTTGTCATTGTTGAAACCCCTGCGGTATCCGGGCCGCGGCATGCGGCCCGCCTGTCGGTAACCAAGTGTAGCAACGCCAGGCGACGCTGCACCCCGCAGGAATGTCAAGTGCGGCTCAGGGCAGGTCCTTGCTGGGGTCGGGCGTGGCTGCATCGCGGGGGCCGATAGTGCCCAGGCGGCTCTTGAGCGACTGGGGCTGGCCCGTGATGAGCGCCGCGTAGTTGGTGGTGTTGGACAGCACCTTCTTCACGTAGTCGCGCGTCTCGGTGAAGGGAACGTTCTCGGCCCAGATGGCGGCGTCGAGCACCGGGCCGTTGCGCCAGTTGCGCGGGCGGCCGGGACCGGCGTTGTAGCCTGCCGCAGCCAGCGCCATGGAACCGTCGAAATCGTCCAGCGCCAGCTTCAGATAGGCGGTGCCGATGGTGATGTTCACCTCGCGGTCATTGATCATGGACGGAGAAAAGTCCGTCATGCCGATCTTGCGCGCCGTCCAGCGGGCCGTGGCCGGCATGACCTGCATCAGGCCCGAGGCGCCCACGCCCGAGCGGGCATCCATGATGAAGCGGCTTTCCTGGCGGATCAGGCCATAGACGTAGGCCGGGTCCAGGCCGATGGAGCGCGAGCGCGCCAGCACCGTGTCGTGGAAGGGCATGGGAAAGCGCTGGCTCCAGTCGGCAAAGCTGCGGGTGCGCTCGCTGGTGTTGATGCAGCGGTCCCAGACCTGCTGCTGGCAGGCCAGGTCGGCGGCGGCCAGCAGTTCTCGGTCGCTCATGCCGCCGGCCTGGTGCAGGTTGGTGGCGTAGTTCCATTCGCGCACGCCTTCGCTGCGCAGGCCGTTCTGGATGGCGTAGAGGCCGCGCACCAGGCTGGGGTTGGCGCGGGCGGCGGCCTTCTCCTGTGCCGTGGGCGGCGCAGGCGGAGGTGGCGCCGCCACGCGCTGGCCGATATCCTCCAGCGCCAGCTGCTCGTAGAAACTGCCGGAGCCGGCCATGTCCTCCAGCAGTTGGCGCGCCTCGGAGCGCTCCTGCTCGCTGGGGCGGCCTGACAGCAGGGCACGCGCCTTCCAGTAGGTCCAGGTGGGATCGGTACGCTCGGCACCCATGGCGTCGATGGCGCGGCGCACCGTGCGCCAGTCGCCGGCGCGCAGCGCGGCGCGCACCTTCCAGCCCAGCAGTTCATCGCTGAGGTCGCCGTCCTTGCGCACCTTGCCGAAATAGGTCGCCGCCTCGGGCTGCAGCTTGAGTGCTGCCTGCTTGCCGATCACGCCCCAGGCCCAGTTGTTCTCCTCGGCCGTCAGCCGGGCACCCCAGCCGCCTTCGAGCTGGGTGGCCGCCGCCGCCGGGTCGCTGGAGGCCATGCGGATCAGCGCCAGCAGCGCCAGCTCCTTGGGCACGGCACCGCGCACGCGCGTCTGCCCGGCCAGGTACTTGGCGGGCGAGGCTAAGACCTGCGCCACCTGGGGCAAGGCCTCGGGAGCGACGATGGCCACCGCATCGCGCGTGGCCTTTTGGCGATTGGCCTCGGCCGCCTGGCGCGCCTTGCGCCAGACTTCGGGTTCGCTGATCTGCTTGGCCGCGTACAGCTCGCCGGCGGCGTAGGTGCAGCCGTCGTCGGCGTCGCGCTGGGCCCACCACAGGTCGCGCACCTGCTGGCCCAGGTTGGCAGCAGGCTGGCCCTTGATGCTGTCGATCAGCAGGGCGTAGCAGCTGACGGAGCGGTCATCGCGCATGCGAAACGCACCATGCACCTGGTCGAACATGCCCCAGTCGCGACGCTGCCCCAGCAGCAGCAGCCAGTCGTTGCGCAGCCGGTCTTCCTGGTAGGTGCCGGGCCAGCGCTTGAAAAACCCCAGAATCTCATCGGCACTGGCTTCATCCAGCCGGGCCTTGAGTTCCCAGTACGCGGCCCAAGGTTCGAGCACATGGCCACGCGCAGAAGGCAGCAGCTGCGTGAGCTTGGCCTTGTCGCCTTTGCGGAAGGCCTGCTGCATTTCCAGCAAGACATCGTCGCCACGGTTTTGCGCCAGCGCAGGCGTGGCTGCGGTGGTCCAGAGGGAAGCCGCCAAAAGCGGTGTCAAAATCTTCAGCCAGTGCATGGAGGAAATTATCTGATGGACAAAGCAGCCCTGCGCCGCAGCTTGATAGACCAGCGCCTCAATCTTCCTGACCGACTGCAGCGCGCCGACGCGCTGCAACAGGTCATGCGCTTTTGGCTGATACAGCGGCCCGACACCGTGATCGGCGCCTATTGGCCGATCAAGGGAGAGTTCGATCCGCTGCCCGCGCTTCACCGCTGGAAGGAAGATGGCGAGCTACAGGGTACCCCACAAAGGCGCCGAATCGGACTGCCGGTGATTGACAAGCAGCGTAAGACACTCAGCTTTCACGCCTGGTACCCGGGCTGTCCCATGGAAGAGGATGCCTACGGCATTCCCAAGCCCAAGGACACCGAAACCCTGACCCCCACCCTGCTGTTCGTGCCCTGCGTGGGCTACGCGGCCGGCGGCTACCGCCTGGGCTATGGCGGGGGGTTCTACGACCGCACCCTGGCCGAACTGCAGCCCAAGCCCTTCACCGTGGGCCTGGGCTACGGCTGCGGCTATGTGGACGAGTTCGAGCCCGAGCCGCACGACCTGCCCCTGGACGCCATCTTGAACGACCACGGAGTCGTCTGGCCGATTTAACTGCGTCGGATAAAACTGGCGCCACCCGAACCAGAGACACCGAGGAAGGGCCGCCCCGCACCGAGGGTGTCGTCCCCCTCCCGCGTGCGAGAGAGGGGGAAGCGGCGTAAGCCGCTCAGGGGGAGCAGGCAGCCCGCCATTGGGTCCAGCCGCGGGCGCGCAGGTCGCAGGCGGGGCAGGTGCCGCAGCCGTAGCCCCAGTCGTGCAGCGTCTCGCGCGTGCCCTGGTAGCAGGTGTGGGTGTCGCGCTGGATGAGGTCCACCAGGGTGTCGCCACCCAGGTCGTGGGCCATTTGCCAGGTTTGGGCCTTGTCTATCCACATCAGGGGCGTTTCGATGCGCAGGCGCCGCTCCAGGCCCAGGTTCAGGGCGAGCTGCATGGCCTTCATGGTGTCGTCTCGGCAGTCGGGGTAGCCGGAGTAGTCGGTCTCGCAGACGCCGGTGACGATCACCGACAGGCCGCGCCGGTAGGCCAGCGCGCCCGCCAGGGTCAGGAACAGCAGGTTGCGGCCGGGCACGAAGGTGTTGGGCAGGCCGTCGGCCTGCATGGCGAAGGCCACGTCCTCGGTCAGGGAGGAGCCGCCGATCTGTTGCAGCACGTCCAGCGAGAGGACATGGTCATCGCCCAGGCGGGGTGCCCATTGGGGAAAGTCCCTGGCCAGCCGCTCGCGCACCTGCTGGCGCACCTGCATTTCCACGCTGTGGCGCTGGCCGTAGTCAAAACCCAGGGTCTCGACGCGCTCGTACAGTGACAGCGCCTGCGCCAGGCAGGTGGTCGAATCCTGGCCGCCGGAAAACAGGACCAGCGCAGCCGTGTGGCGCGCCGCTGGCGCCTGGGGAGAAGAGCTATCGTTTTGCATGGCACGCATTAGAGCGCGCCCAGGCAGCGCCCGGCTCCTACATGGGTTTTCCTGCCATGCTTGCTAAGCTGTAGGGCCTATCGCGGAGGTTGCGGCCATGCTCACGCTCTATATCGGCAACAAGAATTATTCGTCCTGGTCCATGCGCCCCTGGGTGCTGATGCGCCAGGCCGGCATTGCTTTCGAAGAGGTCATGCTGCGCTTTGACAGCTTCGACGAGCAGTCCGCCTTCAAGCAGCGCGCCCGCGCGCTATCACCCTCGGGCCGCGTGCCCGTGCTCATGGATGAAGGCATGGCCATCTGGGACAGCCTGGCCATCTGCGAGTACCTGGCCGAGAAATTCCCTGAGAAGCACCTGTGGCCCACGCTGGCGCTGAACCGCGCCCGCGCGCGCAGCCTCTGCGCCGAGATGCACAGCGGCTTCGGCGCCCTGCGCTCGCTGTGCCCGATGAACATCGAGGCCCAGCTGCCCGAGGTCGGCGCGCGGCTATGGGCAGAGAACGCCGCACTGCGCGACGATGTGCAGCACCTGTCCGAGCTGTGGCAACCGCTGCTGTCCACGGCCAGCGGCCCCATGCTGTACGACCAGTTCAGCATTGTCGATGCCTTCTTCGCCCCCGTGTGCATGCGCCTGGCGACCTATGAGCTGCCCGTGGCACCGGCCATCGACGCCTATGTGCGCCGCGTGCGCGCCCTGCCCGGCGTGCAGGACTGGGTGCAGGGCGCACTGGCCGAGCATGATTTCCGGCCGTTCGAGGAGCCGTACCGCACGGCTGCGGCGGGCTGAGTGCCGCCTGTCTGCTGCCAGTCTGCCGCCTGTCAGAACGGCTCGGCCAGCAGATGCACCAGGCTGTGCACGCCATCGAAGTAGTTGCCCAGGCGCATGTTCTCGTCAAAGCTGTGCTGGTTGTTGTCGGCATTGACCAGGGGCACGATGACGAAGGGAATCTTCAACGCCTGCACGGCCGCGCCCGTGGGCACGGTGCCGCCCATCATGCGGATCTGCACCGGGGCGCTGTCCCAGGCCTTGTTCATGCCCTTGCGCAGCCACTGGCCGACAGGGGCATCCAGCGGTGTGCGAACGGCAGAGCCGGAGGCTGATACACCGCCCAGCTTGAGGGTGGCCAGCTTGGGGTGGCTGGCACGCTGCTCGGCCGTGGGCGGGCCATCGACCAGATGGAAGCCCTGGGCCTCGATATGGGTGCGCAACAGCTTCTCCAGCCGCTCGGGAGGCGTTTCGGGCACGGTGCGCATGTCGATCTCGGCCACGGCCACGGAGGGCACGACGGTACGCGCCTTGCTGCCCACCTCGGCGCTTTGCAGGCCGCGCACGTTCAGCGAGGGGTACTGCATGGACTCCTGGTAGTTGCGACCCACGGTCTCGGCCTTCGCAATGCCCAGGCGCTTGCGCAGCGCAGCCTCGTCGTCGGGCACGGCCTGCATCACCTCGCGTGCCTGCGCATCGAACTCGATGCCGTCGTAGTAGCCCTGGATCAGCACCTTGCCGTCATCGCCCTTCATGCTGGCCAGCAGGCGCGCCAGGGTCTGGGCCGGATTGGCCGCGTAGTTGCCGTAGTGGCCGCTGTGCAGTTCCTGGCTGGCGCCATAGACAGTGAGCGTGGCCTGGGCAATGCCCCGGTTGCCGAACACCAGGGTGGGCCGGTTGCTGGCGTGCATGGGACCGTCGAGCACCACCATGGCATCGGACTTCAGCGCAGCCAGGTTCTCGCCGATCACGCGGCCCAGCGTGGGAGAGCCCTTTTCCTCTTCGGAATCCAGCAGCACCTTGATGTCCACGCCCGGCTGCTTGCCCTGGGCCTTGAGCGCATCCAGCGCCGCCAGCAGCATGACGATGGGCGCCTTGTCGTCCGAGGACGAGCGCGCAAACACGCGCCACTGCGGATCGGGCTGCTCGCCGTACAGCTGCTCCAGCGGCAGCGCGGCCCAGCGGCCGTCCGGCTGGCGCTGCTTGAGCGTGGCCTGCCAGGGGCTGGCCTGCTGCCACTCCTCGGGCTTGACGGCCTGACCGTCCAGGTGGGCGTAGAACAGCACGGTCTTGCGCCCCGGCCCAGCCGACGGCAGCGTGGCCATGAGCATGGGCTTGTCGCCATTGACCAGTTGCCGCACCTCGAAGCCCCGCCGCTCGAAGGCCTTGGCAAACCAGGCCACGTTCTTCTGGATGTCGGCCGGCACATTGGCGTCGTTGGGCAGGGCCAGCACCTGGACCCATTCATGCAGGCTGGCACGGGCCGCCTGCCGGGTGGTGTCGGCCAGCGGTGCGGCGCTGGCTGCGGACAGCAGGCCGGCAGCCGCCAGGCCCAGGATCAGGGCAGGAACACGCGGTCGAAAGGACCAAGCCATGGTTTTGTCTCCAAATGGAAAATGGGCATACGGCGCCCCTCGGCGCCCGGTGCAGCCCGCCATCATGTCACCGCGCAGGCCGTACCATTGCGGGATGAGCGAATTTCAGGTGTACATGGTGGGCGGCGCGGTGCGCGACCGCCTTCTGGGGCGGGCCGTGCATGACCGCGATTGGGTCGTGGTCGGCGCCACGCCCGAGCAGATGGCCGAGCGCGGCTTCATGCCCGTGGGGCGGGACTTCCCCGTCTTCCTGCACCCCGAAACCCACGAGGAGTACGCCCTGGCGCGCACCGAGCGCAAGAGCGGGCCGGGCTACCGCGGCTTCGTCGTCCAGGCGGCGCCCGACGTCACGCTGGAGCAGGACCTGGCCCGGCGCGACCTGACCATCAACGCCATGGCCGCCCCGCCGGACTGGGATGGCAAAGGCGCCATCGACGATCCCTACGGCGGCCAGGCCGACCTGCAGGCCCGGGTGCTGCGCCATGTGACCGATGCCTTTCGCGAAGACCCGGTGCGCATCCTGCGCGTGGCGCGCTTTGCGGCACGGTTCCACGAATTCACGGTGGCACCGGAAACCATGGCCCTGATGCAAGAGATGGTGGCCGCCGGCGAGGTGGATGCGCTGGTGCCCGAACGCGTCTGGCAGGAGATCAGCCGGGGCCTGATGGAGCGCCAGCCCTCGCGCATGTTAGAGCTGCTGCGCGAATGCGGCGCGCTGGCCGTGCTGCTGCCCGAGCTGGAGCGCCTGTGGGGCGTGCCCCAGCGTGCCGAATACCACCCCGAGGTCGATACCGGCGTGCACGCCATGATGGTGCTGGACATGGCCGCGCAGCTGGACACCCCGCTGCCCGTGCGCTATGCCTGCCTGGTGCACGACCTGGGCAAGGGCACGACCCCGGCCGATGTGCTGCCGCGCCACATAGGACACGAGCACCGCAGCGCCCGCCTGGCCGAAAAGGTGGGCGAGCGGCTGCGCGTGCCCACCGACTGCCGCGAACTGGGCGACGTGGTGGCGCGCGAGCACGGCAACATCCACCGCAGCGGCGAGCTCAACGGCGCCGCCATCGTGCGCCTGCTGGAGCGCTGCGACGCCATCCGCAAGCCCGCGCGCTTCGAGCAGGCCCTTGCGGCCTGTGAATGCGACGCGCGGGGGCGCCTGGGTTTCGAGGACCGGCCCTACCCCCAGCGCGCCCGCCTGCGCGATGCGCTGGCTGCCGCGCTGTCCATCTCCACCTCGGACATCGCGGCCCAGGCCGCCGCGCGCGGCAAACAGGGCAAGGCCATAGGCGAGGCCGTGCAGGCAGCCCGCGCGCAGGCCGTGGCCGATTGGCTGGCGCAGGCGGCCTGAGCGCAAAGGCCGCCACACACGGGAATCAGGCTCGCGCCACGGGCAGGACCAGTCGCAGGCACACCGGCTGCTCGCCCCCTGCCGTCAACAAGGCCACGCTGCCGCCCAGCCGCTCGGCGATGCGCCGCACCAGGTACAGCCCCAGCCCGGCGCCGGGCCGGTGCTGGGCGTTGCGGCCACGGTGATACCTTTCGAACAACTGGTCCTGGTCCGCCTGGGCAATGGGCTCGGAGGGGTTCGAGACCTGGAACTCCAGACCCTCGTCCTGCCTGGTCACGTCCAGGCGGACCGATTCGCCCTCGGGCGTGTGGCGGTCTGCATTGGCCAGCAGATTGCGCAGCGCGATGCGCAGCAGGCCGGCGTCGGTGACCAGTTGCTGCGTGCCCCCGCCCAGCTGGCAGACGATGCGGCCGGGCGCAAAGTCCAGGCACAAGCCATCCACCAGCGCGTGCAGGTCGCAGGGCTGCAGGCGTGGCTCGGCATGGGGCTGGGGGTCGGCCATGCGGTCGTCGGCCAGGCAGTCGTCCACCAGGGCCAGCAGGCGCTGGGCGGCTTCGCGGATGTTGCGGCTGCGTGCCAGCGTCTTGTCGGGCGGTGCCGCCAGATTGCGCGCCAGTTGCTGCGCACTGGTCAGGATGATGGCCAGCGGTGTGCGCAGTTCGTGCGAGACCATGGCGACAAAGTCGCGCTGCTCCTGGCGGACCCTGCGCTCCAGCACCAGCGCCTCGCTGAGTTCACTCTCGCGCAACTGGCGCTGCACAAGCTCGGCCTCCAGCAGCACCTGCTCTCGCTCTCGAACGCGGCGCCTGTGCTCGTATCCGCCGATGATCCAGCCGCTGAGCAGCAGCATGTGCGCCATGGTGCCCAGCGCGGACGCATGCGTGGACACCAGCGCGGTCAGCGCGTTCATGGGCAGCCAGCCCAGGTTGCGCAGGAAAGAGATCAGCACGCCGGCATAGAAGATGCCGAACGCCAGCATGAAGAACCGCGCCGGGGCATGGCCGCGCCGCCACAGCCAAAGGGCGAACGCGAGAAAGCCCAGGGTCAGCGGCAGGGTCATGGCCTGCACCGGGACCATGCCCGCCGAGTAGTGCCCCGACACCACCAGCAGCATGCAGCACAGGCTGAACAGCCACAGCAGCGGCACGATCTGGCGCACCAGCCGCGGATACAGCGACGCCAGGTCCAGCTGCCTGCAGGCCAGTTGTATGGAGATCGCCAGGGCGGCGGCAATGCCGCATCCCAGCAGGCGGTCGCTCCAGAACCCGGGCAGGCCCGTCAGCTGCTGCACCAGCCCCAGCGATACCACCTCATTGAGCACGCAGACACTGAGATAGGCCAGGAACAGGCCGCTCAAGGGCGCCCGCGTGCCCAGCCAGAACACCAGCTGCACGCCGATCAACAGCAGGTACAGCCCGAAATACAGGCCGAACGACAGGGCCTCGCGCCGCGTGTGGTTGTCGAACGCCAGTCGCTGCCACAGATCGATGCGGGTGACGAGCGCGTTGCGCGCGCGCAGGCGCACCAGCAACTCGTAAGACCCGGCAGCAGGGGGCTCGAACTGGAATGCCGGACTGCGGTAGTCCACCGGCCAGGCGTGGCGCGGCACTTCTTCGCCGCTGCGCCCCAGCAGCTGCCAGGGGCCACCGGATCTGCGCACGTGGACCTCCACCTCGTCCAGCAGGGCATTGCCCAGCAGCAGCATCCAGCTGCCGGGCTGCTCCACCTGCAGCGGCATGCGCAGCCAGACCGCCGCCTGCGTGAAACTGGCGTTCAGGTGACCGGGCAGCGGCTGCCATCCGGGGGCGGCGTCGGCCTGCCCGGCGTCGAGCAGGCCAGCGGCGTCATCGAGCCGCTGCCACTGACCGGCGGTCTCCAGCATGGGCACATCGGGGTTCAGCAGGAGCGCCTGGGCCTGGGTCAGCAGCGGACACAGCAGCCAGGCCAGCAGCAGGAGGGTTGCACGGTAATATCGCATCGGAGGTCCACCACAGGGCCGCCAGCGTACACCAGCCTCCCGGCCTCGCCGCTCAGCCCCCTTCCCCCATGCTTGATGTGATCCTGCTCGAAGACGAGCCCGTGCTGCGCCATGAACTGGGTGAATTCCTGGAGGGCCTGGGCTACGCGCCGCAATGCGTTGCCAGCCTGCAGGAGTTCGACCGCCACTTCGACGCCCGGCGCCACCGTCTGGCCATCATCGACATCGGCCTGCCCGATGGCAGCGGCCTAGCCCTGATCCAGCGCCTGCGCCAGCAGGGCCAGCAACTGGGCATCATCGTGTTCAGCGCGCACAACACCAGCGCCAACCGCATCGACGGCCTGGAAAACGGAGCCGACCATTACCTGGGCAAAGGCTGTGATCTGGACGAGCTGGAGGCCACGCTGGCCGCGCTGGTGCGCCGCCTGGGCCTGCAGCAGCGCCAGGCGCGCTGGCTGTTGCAGCTGGGTCCGAGCCGCCTGCTGCCCCCATCGGCCCCGCCGGTCGCGCTCTCCCAGCAGGACCTGCTGGTGCTGCAGTGCCTCATGGGCCAGGCAGGCACCGAGGTGAGCCGCCGAAAGATCGTGCAGGCCCTGGGCGGCGACTACCTGGTCTACGACCAGCGCCGCCTGGACACCCAGATGCGCCGGCTGCGCCGCAAGGTGGAGGAGGCCAGCGGCCAGCAACTACCCGTCAAGACGCTGCGCAACAGCGGCTATTGCTTCTACCAGCCGGGCGAAGTGCAGGCCTGAGGGCGGGCTTGAAAGCGCCCGGCCTTGGGGACCCGCAGAGAAATCAGACGACCGAACGCACCCAGCGCACGATCTCGCCGGCCGGCAAAGCGCCGGAGACACGGGCGATCTCGCGCCCTTCCTTGAACACCACCATGGTCGGGATGCTGCGGATGTTGTAGGGCGCAGCAGCCTGGGGATGGGCTTCGGTATCGAGCTTGGCCAGCTGCACGCCGGGCGCCAGCGCCTGCGCCGCCTGCTCGAAGGCCGGCGCCATCATGCGGCAGGGGCCGCACCAGGGCGCCCAGAAATCGACCACCACCGGCGCCTGGCTGCGCCCCACATGCCTGGCAAAGCTTTGCGCATCCAGCGCCACGGGCTGGCCGGTGACCAGCGGCTGGTGGCAGCTGCCGCAGTCAGGCGCGCTGCCGAGCTGGTCGGCCGCAATGCGGTTGGTGGTGTGGCAATGGGGGCAGACGAAATGCAGCTTGTCGGACATGGGCGGCCTCTTGTTCGGAAGTCATGGGGCAATGCCTGCATATACGGGCGGCGCGCCCGTGCTTCAAGCCATGCTCAGACCAGCTTGGCGATCAGGGCGGCAATCACGCTGAGCAACACGGTGCTGGCAATGGGCAGAAAAATCACGCGGCCGAACAGGCGAAAGCGGAAGTCGCCCGGCAGGCGGCCCAGGCCTATGCGCTCCAGCCAGGCGTGCAGGCCATTGAACAGCAGCAGGGCCAGGAAGATGACGAGGAGCCAGCGGATCATGGCGCCGAGTGTACGGCGGCGGCGCGTCATGGGCGGGACACATGGGCGTCCTACATTGGGAAAGTCCCGTGGCGGGAGGCTTCGGGACCATTCGCGACAAGCCCCCTTCTTCCATGGCTCCATGCCGCAACAAGACAAACCCACCATGCAACACACATCCAGGCGCCTTCTTCTCGCCATCCTGCCTGCCGCCCTGCTGGCAGCCTGCGCCAGCGCTCCGGCCCCCACCACGGCAGCCGCAGCGTCGGGCGCCATCGACAACAGCGCCCTGCAGCGCAGCGATTTCCGCGCCCACCAGGCCACCTATGGCCTGGTCTACCGCCTGCCGGCCGATGCCACGGCCATCATGGACAGCCAGGTCACGCCCGTGGTGCACGAACAGTTGCTGCGCCTGAAGCTGGTGGCCGAGGCCAACACCTTCAACCTGCCCCATGTCACCGTGGTGCATATCCACAGCGCCGACCCGACCACGCCGCGCAAGATGCTGGCCGCCCTGCCGGCATTGCCGCCCGTGCTGCAGGACGTACACCTGAAGAATTTCTACACCACCGAGGCCGCCAAGGGCGCCGGCAAGCCGTGGTGGCTGGACCTGGGCATCGTCAAGTCCGGCCCGGCCTACGAGGCCATGATGGACTTCAACACCCGCGCCACCGCCGCCATGGCACCGCTGCGCGACGGCCCGCTGCCGCGCGTGACGGGGCCCGTCTATGCCCGCATGAACGATTCGGCCAAGGCCATGGTGCAAAGCGTGGGCGTCAGCGGCATCAACCAGGTGCAGGCCGGCAAGGAGGTGCGCAGCCACAACCCGCACAACACCCTGGTCTACAGCGAAGCCACCTTCACGCCCGAGATCGAGCGCGCCATGGGCGAGACCGCCGCGCGCCTGAACCGCATCCTGCCCGGCGGCTTCACGACCACGTTCGAGAACCTGTCCATCGTGGAGCTGGGTTTCTCGGGCAACGTCACGCGCGAGATCTACCGCATCAACCTCAAGGACCAGACGACCTACGAGGTGAGCAACGGCCGCAGCGTCCAGCGCTGAGGCCCGGGGCGGAGCTCAGGCCGGCGGCTACAGGCGGTGCGTGCGGTCGCCGCGCACAAAGCCCATGGCGTCCCAGGGCTCCACGCCCTTGGCCAGGCCGATGACCTTGAACAGCTCGCCCATCTCGTGCTCCATCATCAGTTTGGTGGCCATGGCGCGCGGGCCCTGGGCCAGGGCGTCGAGCTTGGGTCCCAGGCCGCAGTTGATGAGGAAGTGGGCCTGCGAGGTATAGCCCAGCACCTCGAAGCCCGCCTCCTGCGCGGCCACGGCCGTGCCCGTGAAGTTCACATGGGCCGTGATGTCCTTGAGGCCGACCTCGGCCAGCGGGTCGTCGTCCACCTTGTGCAGGCGGTGGCAGACCAGGGTGCCCATGTGGCGCTGCGGGTGGAAGTACTCGGACTCGCCGAAGCCGTAGTCGATGAAGAAGGCAGCGCCCCGCGCCATGCGCTCGCCCAGCGTGCGGATGAAGGCCTCGCCCTGCGGATGGATCTCGGTCAGGTAGTCGTGCTCGCCCTCGATCTCCATGGGCGGGCGCAGCTGCGTGGGCCGGTCTTCCCAGCCCAGGCTGCCGTCCGGCTGCAGCACCACGCCGCGCTCGTGCCAGACACCTGCCTTGCGCACCAGCAGTTGCACGGGCATGGCATCCAGCACCTCGTTGCCGATGACCACGCCTTCGAGCCGCTCGGGCAAGGCATCGGCCCAGTGCACCAGTCCTTCGTACTTCACCAGCCTGAGCTGCTGGCGCGCACGCAGCGTGCCCGACAGATCGACGATGGTGTAGCGGTCCGGCCGCACGCCCAGGGCGGCCAGCTCGTCCAGCACCTGCAGCGCCAGCGCGCCCGTGCCGGCACCAAACTCCCAGACTTCGCGGGTATGCGTGCGCTGCAGCGCCTCGGCCACCTGGGCGGCCAGCAGCTGGCCGAAGACCGGGGACATCTCGGGCGCGGTCACGAAATCGCTGCCCGACGATGGCATCAGCCCGAACTTGGCGGTGTCATTGGCGTAGTAGCCCAGGCCCGGCTCGTACAGTGCCAGGGCCATGAAACGGTCGAAAGCCAGCCAGCCTCCAGAGGACGCAATCTCTTGCGCAACACGGGATTGCAGGGCGGCCGTTAAAATTGAGGGTTCTGTCGTCACGATCCGTACATTGTCCTCGAATGTCCACACCTGCCCGAACACGCACCGTTTTGGTGACCGGCGCGGCCCGCCGCCTGGGGCGCGACATCGCGCTCGCGCTTGCCAGCGCCGGCTGGCAAGTGGCCGTGCACTACCGCGACTCGCACGACGAGGCGCTGGAGACGGCCGCCGCCTGCGCTGAACTGGCCGGCGACAGCGCCGCCCTGGATGCCGATTTCTTCAACGAGGACTCGGTGCGCTCCCTGGTGCCGCGCGCCGTGGCGCACTTCGGCCACCTGGATGCCGTGGTCAACAACGCCTCGCTGTTCGAGCATGACGATGCCGGCAGCTTCAGCTACGTGGCCCTGGAAGCCCACCTGCGCAGCAACACCGGCGCGCCCATCCTGCTGGCCCAGGCGCTGCATGCCCATATCGAGGACCGCGTGGCGGCCGGCGAGGAGCATGCCAGCGGCGCCGTGATCAACATGCTGGACCAGAAGCTCTGGAACCAGAACCCCGATTTCCTCAGCTATACGCTGTCCAAGGCGGCTCTCGAGGCCGCCGGCACCATGCTGGCGCTGGCGCTGGCCCCGCGCGTGCGCGTCGTCGGCGTGGCCCCGGGCCTGACGCTGACCAGCCACATGCTGAGCCAGGAGCGCTTCGAGTCGCTGCACCGCCTCAGCCCGCTGGGCCGCTCGTCCAGCGCGGCCGACGTGGCCGCCACCGTGTGCTTTGCGCTGGACAACCAGTCCATCACCGGCACCACCTTGCTGGTCGATGGCGGCCAGCACCTGCAGCGCTTCGAGCGCGACTTTTCCATGATGTAGGCGCCTGCGCGCGCCACCCCAAACACTCCACGGCTTTTCCCCATGCACTCCGCCACCGGACAACAGATCCTGACGCTCACGGGTTTGCGCTTCGACGCCAACCTGGGCATCCTCGCCCACGAAAAACAGATGCCCCAGCCCATCCAGGTCGATGCCGAGCTGAGCCTGGGCACCCAACCGCTGGCGCCGCGCGACGACGACATCCTGCATGTGCTGGACTACCGCAAGGTGCGCCAGATCATCATCGATGAATGCACGGCCGAGCATGTGAACCTGCTGGAGAGCCTGATCGGCAAGCTGGCCCAGCGCCTGATGCAGCTGCCCGGCGTGCTGGGCGTGCGCGTGAAAATCGCCAAGCTGGAAATCTTTGAAGACTGCGAAGTGGCCATTCGCATAGAAACCGGACAATGGTGAACCCCATGAATGCAGTGACCGACAACCCCTGGCTGGCCGAAGAAGCCGCCCCCGAAACCGCCGCCGCCGATGCGGATGCCCAAGCCCATACCGCGAACGGCAACCGCATCAAGATCGAGCGCGAGCAGGTCAAGCTGGAAAAGCGCCTGTGCCGCGAGGTGGGCCGCGCCATCACCGACTTCAACATGATCGAGGAAGGCGACAAGATCATGGTCTGCATGTCGGGCGGCAAGGACAGCTACACGATGCTGGACGTGCTGCGCAAGCTGCAAAAGCGCGCGCCCGTCAAATTCGAGCTGGTGGCGGTGAACCTCGACCAGAAGCAGCCCGGTTTTCCCGACCATGTGCTGCCCGAGTACTTCAAGAGCATCGGCGTGGACTACCACATCGAAACGCAGGACACCTACAGCGTGGTCAAGCGCGTCGTGCCCGAGGGCAAGACCACCTGCGGCCTGTGCTCGCGCCTGCGCCGCGCCATCCTGTACAAGGTGGCCGACGAGCTGGGCTGCACCAAGGTGGCCCTGGGCCATCACCGCGACGACATCGTGCAGACGCTGATGCTCAACATGTTCTACGGCGGCCGCATGAAGGGCATGCCCCCGAAGCTGGTCTCGGACGACGGCAAGCATGTGGTGATCCGCCCGCTGTGCTACGTGCCCGAGAAGGACACCGTCCGCTGGGCCCAGTACCAGAACTTCCCCATCATCCCCTGCAACCTCTGCGGCAGCCAGGACGGCCTGCAGCGCGTGGCCGTGGGCGAGCTGCTGCGCGAATGGGACAAGAAATTCCCGGGCCGCGTGGAAAGCATGTTCCGCGCCATGGGCCACATCGTGACCACGCACATGATGGACCCCGAACTGCACGACTTCAAGAACGCCAAGGCCACCGGCATTGCCGACCCCAATGGCGACATGGCCTTCGACCATGAAGAGATGCCCGTCTCCGCATCACTGCCCGGCCTGCAGGTGGTACAACTGTCGTCCTGACGGCTGAACCTATAACAATCGCCCCACTCCAACCAAGGCCCGTGCAAACGGGCCTTTTTTCGACCAAGGAGTACACCATGAAGCTGCGCTGCATCCATGTCCTGGCCATCGTGGCCACGGCCTTGCTTACGGGCTGCGCCAGCGTGCGCGAAGTCCAGAGCACCGTCCAGAGCTATTCCACGCTCGGCGCCCTGCCCGCGCCGCCCACCTACCGCCTGGAAGTGCTGCCCTCGCAACGCGAGGCGCAGACGCATTTCGCGGCCATCGAATCCCAGGCCCAGCAGGCCCTGGGCCGCGTGGGCCTGCAGCGCGACGACTCCCGGGCCAGCCTGATCGTGCAGATCGGTGCCGACGCACGCTATGCGCGCGACTACGCCGCCTGGCCCTACTACGACCGCTGGGGCGGCCCGCGCTGGGGTTGGGGCGTGGGCTACGGGCGCGGCTGGGGCATGGGCTTTGGCGGCAGCTTCATGTTCGACGGCCCGCCGCTGGAGTACTACCGCGCCGTCAGCATCGTGATGCGCAACGCCACCACGCAGCAGATCGTCTACGAGACCTCGGCCCAGCGCCAGGATGTGTGGACCGACGACCCGGCCATCTTCGGCATCCTGTTCGACGCCGCCCTGACCGGCTTCCCCAACCCGCCCAAGGGCTCGCGCGTGGTGCGCACCACCATCGGTCCGGTGCAGCAGGGTGGCGCGCCGGCGCAGCCGCCGGCCCAGGGGGCGCCTGCAGCGCAGGCAGCACCGGCCACGCCAGCACCCGCTCGGTAAGCCATCGTGTCTCAGAAGCAAAGGCCTGCATCCGCAGGCCTTTTTTGGGTCCATCGCTGTCATTCGTTCCTGGGAACATGAGAACGCTGTAAGTCATGTGGACAGCGCCTTGCAGCATTGGTAACTCATAAGTTACCATCCAGTCCATGCGAATCCAGCTCCAGGAGTACATCCGCGAAGACGGCAGCAGCGCGTACCAGACATGGTTCAACGGGCTGGATGGCCAGGCGGCCGCCAAGGTGGCCGTCGCCATGGCCCGCATGGAGTTGGGCAACACCTCCAATATCGAATGGTTCCGGGGTATTGGCGAATACAAGCTCGACTGGGGCCCGGGCTACCGCATCTATCTCGCCAAGGACGGGGAAAGATTGATCATCCTGTTCGGGGGCAGCACGAAAAAGGGCCAGCAGAAGGCCATCGACGAAGCCGAGGCCCTGCACAGCGAATACAAGGCTCGCAAGAAGCAACGCCCCTCGGACAATGCCAAAAAAGGAACGAAGGCATGACGCTCACCCGCGATTTCAAACAAACGGTCATTCAGCGCATTGAGCGCGACCCTGCTTTCGCACAGGCGCTGCTTGATGAGGCGGCCACTCTTTTTCTGAGCGGTGAGCCAGAAACGGCACGCCTCGTCCTGCGCGATCTCGTCAACGCAACGGTGGGATTCGAGACGCTGGCAGACCTCACGCACAAGCCGAGCAAGAGCCTGCACCGGATGCTATCGCCGAAAGGCAACCCCAGCATGGACAATCTTGCCGCCATCTTTGCCGCCATCAAGAACTGGCTTCAGGTCCGGTTCGACGTGCGGGTCGTTGCCGCGACCTGAACGCCAGGCCATGGCAGTGCACCCGCCTCAGTGCACATGCTCCATATCCGGCACGGCAGCCATCAGCGCACGCGTGTACGCATGCTGCGGTGCATCGAGCACGGCGCCGGCCTCGCCGGTCTCGACCAGGCGGCCGCGCTGCATGACGCCGATGTCGTCGCACATGTGGCGGATCACGGCCAGGTTGTGGCTGATGAGCAGATAGGTCAGGCCGAACTCCTCCTGCAGGTCGCGCATGAGGTTGAGCACCTGGGCCTGGACCGAGACGTCCAGCGCCGAGGTGGGCTCGTCGCAGATGATGAATTCGGGCCGGCTGGCCAGGGCGCGCGCGATGGCGATGCGCTGGCGCTGCCCGCCCGAGAACTGGTGCGGGTACTTGCGCGCATCGTCGGGCTTCATGCGCACGCGGCGCAGCGCCTCCTGCACGCGCTCGGCCGTCTCGTCCTTGCCGGCCGTGAGGGCCAGCACCTGCAGGGGCTCGGCAATCAGTTCCTGCACGGTCCAGCGCGGGTTCAGGCTGGCATACGGGTCCTGGAAGATCATCTGGAAGCGTCGGCGCATGGCCACGGTCTGGGCGGCCGGGCTCCACTTGTCCACGCCGTCGAACAGCACGGTGCCGCTGGTGGGCGGCGTCAGCCCGGCCACCATGCGCGCCACCGTGGATTTGCCCGAACCGGACTCACCGACCAGGCCGAAGGTGGAGCCCCTGCGGATGGAGAAGCCGACGCCGTCCACGGCCTTGAGGATCTTTTTGTCCTCGCGCGCCAGCAGCCGGGCCAGCCAGCCACTGGACAGGTCGAACTCCTTGCACAGATCCCTGACCTCCAGCAGGGCAGCCGCGGGCTCCTGCGCTCCGGCCGCGGGCTGCCAGGGCACGGCGGGCGCGGCCGGGCCGCCGCCCACCTCGGGCACGGGCAGGCGCTGCACGCGGTGGTGCACGCTGGGAATGGCGCCCATCAGCACCTGGGTGTAGGGCTGCTGCGGTGCGTCCAGCACCTGGCGCACGGGGCCGGTTTCCAGCACGCGGCCCTGGTACATGACCATGACGCGGTCGGCCGTCTCGGCAATGACGCCCATGTCGTGCGTGATCAGCATGGCGGCCGCGCCGCGCTCCTTGCACACGCGGCGCAGCAGGGCAATGATCTGCGCCTGCACGGATACGTCCAGCGCCGTGGTGGGCTCGTCGGCAATGATGAGCTCGGGCTCGGCGCACAGCGCCAGGGCGATGGCCACGCGCTGGCGCATGCCGCCCGAGAACTGGTGCGGATACTGGGCCATGCGCTCGCGCGCCTGCGGGATCTCCACCTCTTCGAGCAGGGCCAGCGCGCGCGCCTCGGCCTCTTTCTCGGAGACGGGCAGGTGCGTGCGGATGGTCTCCACCAGGTGCCAGCCCACGGTGTAGACCGGGTTCAGGCTGGTCAGCGGGTCCTGGAAGATGGAGCCTATGCGCCGGCCGCGTATGCGCCGCAGGTCCTCGCCGCGCAGCGTGTCGATGCGCTCGCCGCGCAGCTGCACCGTGCCGGCCGAGATGCGGCC
Source organism: Delftia sp. BGA-UO-ETr-SB1 (assembly GCF_059567865.1). NCBI lineage: Bacteria > Pseudomonadati > Pseudomonadota > Betaproteobacteria > Burkholderiales > Comamonadaceae > Delftia > Delftia sp. BGA-UO-ETr-SB1. The sequence continues at coordinate 1,241,591 of NZ_JCAQOW010000005.1, forward strand.
CGGCAGCTCGATCAGGCCGATCACGGCGGCGCCCGTCATGGACTTGCCCGCGCCCGACTCGCCGACCACGCCCAGGATCTCGCCGGGCGCGATGTCGAAGGACACATCGTCCAGCACCTGCACGGGGCCCTTGTAGGTGTCGAAGGTGACGGACAGGCCGCGAACGCTCAGCACCGCAGGCTGTGCAGGGGGCTGCCCGGGTTCTTGTGTCGTGCTCATTGCAGCTTGGGGTTCAGTGCGTCGCGCAGCCAGTCGCCGACGAGGTTGACGGACAGCGCCAGCGCCAGCAGCACCAGCGAGGGGAACAGCAATATCCACCACTCGCCCGAGAACAGGAAGCCCTGGCCGATGCGGATCAGCGTGCCCAGCGAGGGCTGGGTGGGCGGCAGGCCCACGCCCAGGTAGGACAGCGTGGACTCGGCCACGATGGCATGCGCGAAGCTGATGGTGGCGATGACCAGGATGGGCGCCAGCAGGTTGGGCAGGATGTGGCGCACCAGGATGGCCACGCGGCTGCGGCCAATGAGCTGGGCCGCCAGCACGTAGTCCTTGTGCTTTTCCACCATCACCGCGCCGCGCACGGTGCGTGCGTACTGCACCCAGTCGGACAGGCCGATGGCCACGATGATCACGAAGACCGCCATGTCGTCGCGGTAGCCCTCGGGCAGCAGGCCGCGTGCGATGCCGAAGACCAGCAGCGCCACCAGGATCACGGGAAAGGTCAGCTGCACATCGGCGATGCGCATCATCAGCGTGTCGAACCAGCCGCCCGCATAGCCGCAGACCAGGCCCAGCGGCACGCCGATCAGCAGGGACAGCCCCACGGCCGACACGCCCACCAGCACCGACATGCGCAGCCCGTAGAGGATGGCGCTCCACACATCGCGGCCCTGGTCGTCCGAGCCCAGCGCGTACAGCGTGCCGCTGGTGCCCGCCTGGCCCGGCGGCGTGAAGGCATCCATCAGGTCCAGATTGGCCGGATCGAAGGGGTTCTGCCAGGCCAGCCAGGGCGACAGCAGCGTGGCCGCCACGATCAGCGCCAGCACCAGCGCCGCCGCCTGCACCAGGCGCGAGCGTGCAAAGGCGCGCTTGACCGGCGAGTCGCTGGCGCGCCAGCCCGTGGGAGGGATTGCTTGTTTGGCGGAATCGGTCATCGGTTTCTCAAGCGGGGGTCCACGATCACGTACAGGAAATCGACGAGCAGGTTGATGCCCACGTACAGCAGCGCGATGAACATCAGGTAGGCGGCGATCAGCGGCACGTCCACGCCCTGGATGGAGGAGATGAACAGCAGGCCCACGCCGGGCCACTGGAACACGGTCTCGGTGACGATGGCAAAGGCGATCAGCGAGCCGATCTGCAGGCCCGCGATGGTGATCACGGGAATCAGGGTATTGCGCAGCGCATGGCCGAAGTACAGGTCGCGCTCGCGCAGCCCGCGCGCACGGCCGAAACGCATGTAGTCGGCGCGCAGCACCTCCAGCATCTCGGCGCGCACCAGGCGCATGATCAGCGTCATGTTGTAGAAGCCCAGCGTGATGGCCGGCAGGATCAGCGCCGACCAGCCCGAAGCCGTCAGCAGCCCGGTCTCCCAGCCGCCCAGCTTCACCGTCTCGCCGCGCCCGAAGGACGGCAGCCAGCGCAGCTCCACGGCAAACAGGTAGATCAGGGCGATGCCGATCAGGAAGGTGGGCAGGGACACGCCCACCAGCGACACCGTCATGATCGAGCGGCTCAGCCAGCCCTCTCGCCGTATGGCCGTGTACACGCCCAGCGCCACGCCGATGACCAGGGCGAACAGCGCCGCCGTCATCGCCAGCTCCAGCGTGGCGGGCAGGCGCTCGGCAATGATCTCGGTCACGGGGCGCTTGAGCCGGTAGGAGATGCCCAGGTCGCCCTGCAGCACCTTGCCCACGTAGCCCAGGTACTGCAGGGGCACGGGCTTGTTGAAGCCCAGGCTTTCCGTCAGCGCCTCGCGCTCGGCAACCGTCGCGTCCTCGCCCAGCAGGCTGATCGTGGGATCGCCGATATGGCGGAACACCATGAACGAGACAAAGGAAACGGCCAGCAGGACCAGGGCGGACTGGCCCAGCCGGCGCAGCAGATGGACCAGCATCGGTGCTTACTTCTTCTCGAACTTGACGAACTTGAAGTGCAGCGCGTTGTCCGGGTGCACGGGCACATTGATCCGGGGCACGGACGCGAAGTGGATCACCTGGTCATGCAGCGCAATGTAGAAGCGCTCCTTTTGCACGGTCTCCCAGATGCTCTTGATGGTGGCATCGCGCTTTGCCTTGTCGCTCTCCGAGGACAGGGACAGGATCTTGGCATCCACATCGGCATTGCTGTAGTGCGTCGCGTTCTGCGCGCCACGGCTGTCCTTGCCGCGCGTGTGCACCAGGAAGTCGAAGATGTAGGCCGAGTCATAGGTGGGCACGCCCCAGCCGTACAGGTAGAAGTCGCTGTCCGCCTTGGTCAGCGACACGCTGTGCATGGCGATCGGCCGGGCCGAGACTTCGGTCTTGATGCCGATGCGGCCCAGGAAGCCTGCCACCGCCGTGGCAATGGCCTCGTCGTTCACATAGCGGTCATTGGGCGTATTCAGCGTGATGGTGAAGCCGTTGGGGTAGCCCGCCTCGGCCAGCAGCTGCTTGGCCTTGGCGGCATCCGCCTTGGGATAGGCCGCAAAGGCCTTGTCGTAGCCGTTGACGAACGACGGCGCGATCACGCCCGTGGGAATCGACAGGCCGCGCATCACCGAGCGCTTGATCGCATCGCGGTCGATGGCCAGCTCGATGGCCTGGCGCACCTTGGGATCGGCCAGCGGATTCTTGCCCTTGACGTTGCTGCTCTTGAGCTCGGCCGCGCCCACGTTCAGGCCCAGGAAGATGGAGCGGTTCTCGGGGCCTTCATTGATGCGCAGGCGCTTGTCCTGCTTCAGGCGCGCCACGTCCTGCGCGGGAATGTCCTGGGCGAAGTCCACCTCGCCCGACAGCAGGGCCGCCACGCGCGTGGCCGGGGATTTGATGGGCAGGTAGATCAGCTCGGTCACCTGCAGCGGGAACTGGCCCTTGCCCCAGTAGTCGGGGTTGAGCTTCATCACCGTCCTCGAATCGACCTCGCGGCTGGCCAGCACATAGGCGCCCGTGCCGTTGGCCGCGCGCGTGGCGCCGTTCTCGGTCTTGCTGGCCGTGTCCTGCGTGGTCTCGGCGCCGTTGGCCTTGGACCACTTCTCGCTCATGATGAAGAGGTTGGTCAGGTTGTCGGGGAAGATCAGGTTCGGGCCCTTGGTCTTCACCTGCACCGTGAGATCGTCCACGGCCTTGGCCTCCTCCATCGAGGACAGCAGGGACTTGACCTGGGCGTTCTCGCCCTTGGCGCGGTTCAGCGAGAAGACCACGTCGCGCGCCGTGAACGGCGTGCCGTCATGGAACTTGACGTTGGGACGCAGCTTGAACTCCCAGACCGACGGGTCGGAGGTCATCTTCCACGAGGTGGCCAGCGTGGGCACCAGCTTGCCGTCGGCCGAGCGGATGACCAGGGTTTCGTAGATCTGGTGCAGCAGCACGAAATTGGTGCCCACGTTGAAGGCATGCGGGTCCAGCGAAGTCGGATCGGAGCCGCGCGCCCAGCGCACGGTCTCGGCCTGGGCCAGCGCGGCCGAGGTCAACAGGCCTGCGGCCAGCAAAGAACTGCCCAGAATCTTCATGATCATTTGTCTGCTCCCCTGTGGATTGATTGGAAGGGCGGCGGTCATGCGACGCAGCAGCCCGGGCGCCGCAAGAAGCGGGCCATATAGGTGCGCCCCACTGTAAATAACTTTTACAGCTTGTTGAATTGATTTTTATACTTAAAAGCCATTTCCAAATAACAAGCCCGTCGCCTGCGGCCCGCCATTGGCGTGCGGCCATCATGGACAGGCCAACGGCTTTGACAGCTAGTGAAAACGCGAAAGACCGCCACGGCCCACTCTGGCAAAGGTTTGCAATCGGGCACAGGTCTGCGCCGCACGGCGTGCTAATTTCAGGCCCTGTATCGAGCCTGCGGGTTGCCGCGGAAAGGAAGCATCCATGAAGACATCCATTGCCAGCGCACTGCTGTGCGCCATGCTGGGCCTGGGCGCCCTGCCTGCCCAGGCGTCGGGCCTGGGAGACTCGCTGCGCCAGGCCTCGGGCCTTGGCGGTGACAAGGCCGCCGCCAGCAGCGAAGGCGCCGGCTCCGGCCTCGGCGGCATGCTGGGTGCGGGGGCGGGCGGTGCGGGTGCGCTGTCCGCACTGGGCCTGAGCCCCTCGGCCACGGCCGGCAATGCGGCAGGCGTCATCTCCTACTGCATGAAGAACAACTACCTCAATGCCGACAAGGCGGCCCAGGTCAAGGACCAGTTGCTGGGCAAGCTGGGCATGCAAAAGCAGGAAGAGCCCAAGGACACGGGATTCCAGAACGGCCTGGGCGGCCTGGTCACCGGCTCCAACGGCAAGAGCTTCAGCATCGACAAGCTCAAGGGCGACCTCAAGGAAAAGGCCTGCGATTTCGTGCTGAACAACGCAAAATCGCTGATCTGACCCCCTGAGTGGCTGCGCCGCTTCCCCCTTCTCGCTTCGCGGAGGGGGACGACGCCTTCGGCTGGGCGCCCCCGCCGCGAGGCGGCTCTTGCTCGGCGTCCCTGAGTTGGGCCGCGCCAGTTTCAACGGTGGCGCGCGATGCAGGCTTGCCTGGCTTGCGGGACAATGCCTGCTCTTTTTGCAGCACCCCACGCCAGCCCCTCATGCAAGCCACGCGCATCATTGCCATCCGCCACGGAGAAACCGCCTGGAATGTGGACGCCCGCATCCAGGGCCATCTGGACATTCCTCTGAACGACATGGGACTTTGGCAGGCCGCCCAGGCCGGCAAGGCCCTGGCGGGTGAGCCGGTGGCCGCCATCTACAGCAGCGACCTTCTGCGTGCCTATGTCACGGCCGAGGCCGTGGCCGCGACCACGGGCGCATCGCTGACGGCCGACAAGGGCCTGCGCGAGCGCTGCTTCGGCAGCTTCGAGGGCCAGACCTTCAACGATATCGAGGCGTCCCACCCGGAAGATGCGCTGCGCTGGCGCAAGCGCGATCCCGAGTTCGTGCCCGCTGGCGGCGGTGAGTCGCTGCTGATGCTGCGCGACCGCATCTCGGCCACGGTGAACCGGCTGGCCAGTGGCCATCCCGGCGAGCAGATCGTGATCGTGGCGCATGGCGGCGTGATGGATGTGCTCTACCGCCTGGCCACGCACCAGGAAGTGCAGGCGCCGCGCACCTGGGCGCTGGGCAACGCGGCCATCAACCGCCTGCTGTGGACGCCCCAGGGCCTGGGCCTGGTCGGCTGGGGCGATGTGCAGCACCTGGAAGGCGGTGCGCGCGACGAGGTTTTCAGCTGAACGCCCGCACTGCAGCGCAGTCCCTCATTCCACCTGGATATTGGCGGACTTGACGATCTGCGTGTAACTCGCCTTTTCCTTTTTCAGGAACTGGGCGAACGTGGCCGGCGTGCCCGAGCCGGGCGTGGCGCCACTGTCCTGCAGGCGCTTGCGGACCTCGGGCAGCTTCAGCACCTCGGCCAGTTCGGCGGCCAGGCGGCTCACCACGGGTTCGGGCGTGCGGGCGGGGGCGAACAGGCCGGTCCAGGCTTCCAGCTCGAAGCCCTTCAGATCGGGCGCCTCCGCAAAGCTCATCACCTCGGGAATCACGTCGATGCGCTGTGCCGAGGTCACGCCCACGCCTTCCAGCTTTTTCTGTTGCACCAGCGGCGTGGCGCCGGTGGTCATCAGAATGCCCAGATCGACCTGGCCGCCCATGACCTCGCTGGTCACCTGGGCCACGCCGCGATAGGGCACATGGACCAGGCGGATGCGGGCGCGTTCCTGCAATCGCTCCATGGCCAGGTGCAGCACCGTGCCCACGCCCGGCGTGGCATAGGTCAGCGCGCCGGGCCGGGCGCGGGCCATGCTGATCAGCTCGTTGAGGTTGTGCACCGGCAGGCCAGGGCGGGCAACGATCACCATGGGCGCCACCGTAATCAGGCCCACGGGCGCCAGATCACGCTCGGCGTCATAGCGCACGGAGGAGTTCACCAGTTGCGCAATGCTCACCGGCCCGTCAAAGCCCAGCAGCAGCGTATAGCCATCGGCGTGCGAGCGAGCCACCTTGCTCACGCCCAGCACGCCGCCGGAGGCCGGCACGTTGTCCACCACCACCGACTGGTGCAGCCGCGCACCCAGCTTTTCGGCGATCAGCCGTGCGGTGGCGTCCACATCGCTGCCTGCGCCAAAGGGCACGATCAGGGTGATGGGCCCGGCTGCCGGCCAGGGCTTGCCCGCGCCCGGCGCGGCATGGGCGGCGGGTGCAGCGGCAAGGGCCGCAGCCAGTGAGGCGGCAGCCGATAGCAGGGAGCGGCGGGACAGGGGCATGGGGCTTGGGCATGCAAGGCGCATGCCGGCAAAGGCGGTGCGGGCTGGCGATGGCCTGCAGGGCAAGCACGTCCAGCGCGTGGAAAGCGGGCGATTCTGCCATAGGGCACAATTTTCCTGCCATGCGCTTGCCATGAAGCCCCATTTATTGCAATCCGTTTCAACCCTTGTGATTCCGTGTCCTAGGGTTCACGCCTAAGGCGCCGCACAACGGCCCTGTCCAGAATTGGCAGGCCATGATGCCCTCACCCAGCCAAATCATCGTCTTCGCCACGCCGGCCTTTTTGCTGCTGATCGCGCTGGAATGGGGCGTGAGCCTGTGGCGCGGGCGCAATGCCTACCGGCTGGCCGATGCCGTCAGCTCCATCAGCCTGGGCATGCTCAGCCAGACCAGCGCCGTCTTCACCACGCTGCTGCGCGTGGGCCTGTACACGCTGGCCTTCGAGCACCTGGCGCTGTGGCGCAACGATGCCTTCTGGACCAGCATTCCCGGCTGGCTGCTGGCCCTGCTGCTCTACGACTTCTGCTACTACTGGCTGCATCGCATGGGCCATGAGGTGGCCGTGCTGTGGGCAGCCCACGCCGTGCACCACCAGAGCCAGGACTACAACCTGTCGACGGCGCTGCGCCAGACCAGCTCGGGCGCGCTGCTGGGCTGGCTGTTCTACCTGCCCATGGCGCTGGCCGGCGTGCCGCCGCTGGTGTTTGCCATCGTGGGCCTGATCGATCTGCTCTACCAGTTCTGGGTCCATACCGAGCAGGTGCGGCGCCTGGGCTGGTTCGACCGCTGGTTCTGCGCGCCCAGCAACCACCGCGTGCACCACGCCGTCAACGACGCCTACCTGGACAGGAACTACGGCGGCATCCTCATCGTCTGGGACCGCATGTTCGGCACCTTCAAGCCCGAGGACGACAGCGAGCCCTGTGTCTACGGCACGCGCGGCCTGCTGCAAAGCTGGGACCCGCTGTGGGCCAACGCCGTGGTGTACCGGCAACTCATCCATGACAGCTGGCATGCGCGGCGCTGGAGCGACAAGCTGCGCGTCTGGCTCAAGCCGCCCGGATGGCGCCCTGCCGATGTGGCGCAGCGCTTTCCCAGGCCGGCCTTCGACCTGGACGCGCACCGCGTGCTCTACGCACCGGGGATGGAGCGCGGCCTGCGCTGGTTTGCGGGACTGCAGTTCGTGGCGCTGATCGCCGGAGTGTCGCTGTTTCTCTGGCATGCCGACCAGTCCTCGACGGCCCGCAATGCACTGTGGTTTGCCGTGCTGCTGGCCTGCCAATGGGCGCTGGGCGCAGCCATGCAGGGTCGCATCAGCCTGTGGCTGGCACTGGCCATCGAGGCCGGCGCACTGGCCACCGCCACCGCCGCGCTGGACATGCTGCACTGGCACTGGCTGTTCAAGCCGCTGACCATGGTCTTTGCGCTGATCGCCGTCATGCAGCTGTGGCGCGGCAGCACGGCCTTCTCGGCACTGGCGAAACCCGCGCGCGGCGCCTGCTGGCTGGCCGCGGCACTGGCGGCATCCCTGGCGGGCGACGTGTTCCTGATGCTGCCCGATCTGTTCATCCCGGGCCTTGCCAGCTTTCTGCTGGCCCACCTGGCCTATATCGTGCTGCTGCGCCAGGACGCCCCCTGGTTTGCACACCGGCCCTCGCTGGCCGCCACGCTGGCCCTGGGCGCGGGCATGTATGCCGTGCTCTGGCAGGGCGGCCTGCCCGCCGCGCTGCGCCTGCCCGTGGCCGCCTATGTGCTGGTCATTGCGCTGATGGTGGCCCAGGCCCTGGGCCGCGCGCGGCATCTGGGCGGCAAGGCGGCCTGGCAGGTGGCCATGGGTGCCTGCTTCTTCATGGCCAGCGACTCGCTGCTGGCCATCAACCGATTTGTGCAGCCCTTCGACGGCGCGCAAGCCGGCGTGCTGTCCACCTACTACACGGCGCAACTGCTGATCGTGCAGGGCTGGCTGGCCCGTGGCGCATCGACATCAGGGTTGACCCGAAGCAGCTCGCAAGGCACAATCGAGGGATCGCATTTTCAGGAGTCCTCCGTGGACAGTGCCAGTTCAACCAGTGACAAACAGCGCGCCGCAATGGCTTCGCTGCTGGCTGACTGACCGACTCCTGTGATGGGAGCGGCCATGTCGGTCGGCTTCCATCCATTGCTGCGTTTCCCCTTGGATCTTCGCGCCGCCTGGCGCTGCAGTGGCGCCTGGCCTGCATCAGGCACGCCGCTCCTGCACCGAAGATTCCAATGGCTGTTGATCACTGACCGCGTGCCCGTGTGGCTGCCATCGAGCAGCGCCCGGCCCACGCTGCTTGACGGCCCTGCCTACGGCGGTCTTCCTGGTTCGCCAAGGAGAAAGCCATGTCCACACCGTTCGTCCGCCCCGCAATGCAACGCCTGCAGCCTGCCACTGCCGCGCCCTGCCCCGGCGCCACCGGCACGCGCGTGGCTGCCTCCCAGGCAGCAATGCAGGCCAAGGCACAGGCACAGGCACAGATGCAAGCCCAGGCCCCTTCGGCCATGGAGCACGCCATGCACCTGGACCTGCAGACCCACTGGCCCACGCACCGCATCCGCAGCTTTCTGAGCCTGCAGCCGCGCTGAACGCGCGCCGCAGCCTTGTCCGCCCCATCGTCAGAAAGGAGCTCCCCCATGGACCCCGATCCGAGTCGATCTTGCCCTGACCCCTCCGATACGGTCCGGCCGCACATGCCTGCGGCCCTTCCGCCTCATCCCAAGGCCCCGGCCGGGAGACCCGCGCACGTCCATTGACGGATAGGTGCCGGGCTTCCTTCGGCCGCAACGAAAGAAGCCCGCCATGCAACACGTCATCACCGCGCTGCGCACCACGCCGGCAACCACGCCCGCCACAGCACCCGTCTCCGCGCGCGCCAGCCACACCTCCCGCGCCAGCACCCTGCAGCTGGCCCTGCAAGCCGCCATTGCGGCGCGCCACACCGGACAACTGCACGCCCTGCTGCAGCAACACGGCCCCGATCTCTTCGCCCATGCCCTCGTGGCGCTCACGCAGCGCCAGCAGGCCGACGTCCTGTCCCTGCTGGCGGCGCAGGAGCGCGCCGAGGTCTACCGCCATCTGCCTGCCCATGCGCGGCGCCAATGGCTGCAGTCGGCCACCGTGACCCGCCCGCCGCTGCGCCGCCGCCTGCTGTGCGCCTGCCAGCGCAACTGGCACTGGCTGCGCGCCACCCTTCGTTCGAGCCAGGCCTGAGCCGCCAGGGAGGTCACCATGAAAAGCCTCAAGCACCTGTTCCAGGCGTTTCTGCGCAGCCGCCACGCCCTGGGGCTGTTCCGGCGCAATGCCCTGCCCTCGGGCACGGCCGTGCACCACTCGCGCTCGGTATCGCCGACCCTCACGCGCGAGCTGCTGCGCGCCTCGCGCGATGACATCGCCGCCGTGCTGGCGCGCACCGGCTCCAGCGAGGACGGCCTGACCCGCGAGCAGGCCCGCGCCGCGCTCACGCGTTTCGGCCCCAACGAGGTCGAGCACGAAAAGCCGCTGCCCGGCTGGCTGCACCTGTGGTACTGCTACCGCAATCCCTTCAACCTGCTGCTGACGCTGCTGGCCGTGGTCTCCTACGCCACCGAGGACATGAAGGCCACGGTCGTCATCGCCTCCATGGTGCTGCTGTCCACGCTGCTGCGCTTTGTGCAGGAAGGCCGCTCCAACCGCGCCGCCGCGCGGCTCAAGGCCATGGTTAGCAGCACGGCCACGGTGCTGCGCCGCAATGGCGGCCCCACGGCGCCGGCAGATGCCGACTCCGCAGACGCCCCGCACAGCGGCTTCGGCCAGCAGGCGCGCCGCTACGAGGTGCCGCTGCGCGAGGTCGTGCCCGGCGATTTCGTGGTGCTGTCGGCCGGGGACATGATCCCTGCCGACTGCCGCGTGCTCAGCGCCAAGGACCTGTTCGTGAGCCAGTCCACCATGACCGGCGAATCCCTGCCCGTGGAAAAGCGCGCCGACGCCAGTGCATCGAATGGCACTGGCGTGCTGGATGCCAGCAACCTGCTGTTCATGGGCACCAACGTGGTCTCGGGCACGGCGCTGGCCGTGGTGCTGGCCACGGGCAACCGCAGCTATTTCGGCACCATTGCCACGCGGGTGACCTCCAACGACCGCGCGCCCACGGCCTTCGAGACCGGGGTCAACAGCGTCAGCTGGCTGCTGATCCGCTTTGCGGCGGTGATGGTGCCCGTGGTGCTGTTCATCAACGGCTACACCAAGGGCGACTGGGCCGAGGCCTTCCTGTTCGCGCTGTCCGTGGCCGTGGGCCTGACGCCCGAGATGCTGCCCATGATCGTGACCTCCACCCTGGCCAAGGGCGCCGTGGTGCTGTCGCGCCGCAAGGTCGTGGTCAAGCGGCTGGACGCCATCCAGAACTTCGGTGCCATGGACGTGCTGTGCACCGACAAGACCGGCACGCTGACCCAGGACCGCATCGTGCTGGAGCGCCACACCGACGCCTTCGGCCAGCCCTGCGACGAGACGCTGCGCTTCGCCTACCTCAACAGCCACTACCAGACCGGACTGAAGAACCTGCTCGACCATGCCGTGCTCGAGCATGTGGAGCTGCACACCCAGATGCGCGTGGCCGAGGACTACCGCAAGGTCGATGAGATCCCCTTCGACTTCGAGCGCCGCCGCATGTCCGTGGTGGTGGCCGAGCGCAACCACCACCACGAGCTGATCTGCAAGGGCGCGGTCGAGGAGATTCTGGGCACCTGCACCCGGCTGCGCGAAGGCAACGGCACGCGCCCGCTGGACGAGGAGCAACTGGCCCGCGTGCGCCGCGTGACGCGCGAACTCAACCGCGAGGGCCTGCGCGTGGTCGCCGTGGCCATGAAGGAAGTGCCGCCGCACAAGAGCGACTACGGCGTGGCCGACGAGTCGGAGCTGACCCTGATCGGCTACATCGCCTTCCTGGACCCACCGAAGGAAACCACGGCCGAGGCGCTGGCCGCCCTGGCCGCGCACGGCGTGGCCGTCAAGCTGCTGACCGGCGACAACGAACTGGTGGCCGCCAAGGTCTGCCGCGATGTGGGGCTGCCTGCAGACCACATCATCCTGGGCACGCAGATCGAGCACATGAACGATGAGATGCTGCGCCAGACCGTGGAGCGGCACCAGCTGTTCGCCCGGCTCACACCGCTGCACAAGGAGCGCATCGTGCATGCGCTGCGCGCCAACGGCCACATCACCGGCTTCATGGGCGACGGCATCAACGACGCCCCGGCCCTGCGCGCGGCCGACATCGGCATCAGCGTGGACAGCGCCGTGGACATCGCCAAGGAGGCGGCCGACATCATCCTGCTGGAAAAAAGCCTGATGGTGCTGGAGCAGGGCGTGATCGAGGGCCGGCGCACCTTCAGCAACATGCTGAAGTACATCCGCATGACGGCCAGCTCCAACTTCGGCAACGTGTTCTCGGTGATGGTGGCCTCGGCCTTCATCCCCTTCCTGCCCATGCTGCCGCTGCACCTGCTGGTGCAGAACCTGCTGTACGACCTCTCGCAGATCGCCATCCCCTTCGACAACGTGGACGACGAACTGGTGCGCCAGCCGCTGCGCTGGAACCCGGCCGACCTGGGCCGCTTCATGGTGTTCTTCGGGCCCATCAGCTCGCTGTTCGACATCCTGACCTTCGCGCTGATGTGGTTCGTCTTCGCCGCCAACACGCCCGAGCAGCAGACGCTGTTCCAGTCGGGCTGGTTCGTCATCGGGCTGCTCACGCAGACGCTGATCGTGCACATGATCCGCACGCCCAAGATCCCCTTCCTGCAAAGCCGCCCGTCCTGGCCGCTGCTGCTGGCCACGGCGGCCGTGATGGCGGCCGGCATCTTCCTGCCGATGGGGCCGCTGGCCGGCTACTTCAAGCTGCAGGCGCTGCCTGCGGCCTACTTCCCGTGGATGATTGCCATATTGCTGGGCTACGCTTGCCTGGCGACGCTGCTCAAGCGCGTCTACATCCGCCGCTACGGCTGGCAGTGACGCACCCTTCAACGCCCCTTCAACCCATTCACCAGGAAAGCCCGGAACCCCATGCAGGCCCTGCAGAACCTCAACCCCGGCGCCATGCTGGACACCTTCGTCAGCCTGACCACGGCCTTCGTGTTCGGCGCCCTCATCGGCCTGGAGCGCCAGGTGCGCCAGCGCACGGCAGGGCTGCGCACCAACACCCTGGTCGCCGTGGGCGCGGCCGTCTTCGTGGACCTGGCCGTGCGCCTGGGCGGGGCCGAGGGCGCCACGCGCGTGGTGGCCTACGTGGTCTCGGGCGTGGGTTTCCTGGGTGCGGGCGCCATCATGAAGGAAGGGGCCAACATCACCGGGCTGAACACGGCGGCCACGCTGTGGGGCTCGGCCGCCGTGGGCGCCTGCGCGGGCGCCAGCCTGGTGGCCGAGGCGGGCCTGGCCACGCTCTTCGTGCTGGCCAGCAACACCTTGCTGCGCCCCGTGGTCAACCGCATCAACCGCCGCCCGGTGGATGACGAATCCACGGAGTCGACCTACTACGTCTACGCCATCTGCCACCGCGGCGCCCAGGGCGATGTGCGCGAGCAGATGCTGGAGCTGCTGGAGAACGCCAGCTACCCCGTGCGCGGCGTGGAAACACACGCCTTCGGCCCGCAGGACACGGAGATCGAGGCCATGCTCTACGCCACCTCGGTGGACTCCGACGAGCTGGACCGCGTGATCGCCGCCATCGAGGCCCTACCCGGCGTGCTGCAGGCCTTCTGGAACGCCGGCACGGAGGAATGAGTAGGGGTATCACACAGTCCTAGATCTAGGACACCGAGGAAGGGCCGCCCCGCACCGAGGGTGTCGTCCCACTCCCGCGAAGCGAGAGAGGGGGAAGCGGCACAGCCGCTCAGGGGGTGTCTTTTTCCGGCACCGGCAACCCGAGATGGCGGTACGCCGCCTGGGTCGCCATGCGCCCGCGCGGCGTGCGCTGCAAAAAGCCCTGCTGGATCAGGTAGGGCTCGATCACGTCCTCGATGGTGCCCGCTTCCTCGCCGATGCTGGCCGCGATGTTGTCCAGGCCGACGGGGCCGCCGTCGAAGCGGTGCACCACGGCCTCCAGCAGCTTGCGGTCCATGATGTCGAAACCCTGGGGATCGACATCGAGCATGGCCAGCGCGCGGTCGGCCAGCTCGCGCGTGATGCTGCCGTCGCCGCGCACATCGGCATAGTCGCGCACGCGGCGCAGCAGGCGGTTGGCAATGCGCGGCGTGCCGCGCGAGCGGCGCGCGATCTCGAAGGCGCCCTCGTCGTCAATCGGCGCGTTCAACAGGCCTGCACTGCGCCGCACGATGCGCGCCAGCTCCTCGGCCGTATAGAACTCCAGCCGCGCCACGATGCCGAAGCGGTCGCGCAGCGGGTTGGTCAGCATGCCCGCGCGCGTGGTCGCGCCCACCAGCGTGAACGGCTGCAGGTCCAGCTTGATGGAGCGCGCCGCCGGCCCCTCGCCGATCATGATGTCGATCTGGTAGTCCTCCAGCGCCGGGTAGAGGATTTCCTCGACCACGGGCGACAGGCGGTGGATCTCGTCGATGAACAGCACATCGTTGGCCTCGAGGTTGGTCAGCAGCGCCGCCAGGTCCTTGGGCTTTTCCAGCACGGGGCCGCTGGTCTGGCGCAGGTTCACGCCCAGTTCGGCCGCGATGATGTGCGACAGCGTGGTCTTGCCCAGGCCCGGCGGGCCGAACAGCAGCACATGGTCCAGCGCCTCGTTGCGCTTGCGGGCCGCGCCGATGAAGATCTCCAGCTGCTCGCGCGCCTTGGCCTGGCCCACGTACTCCTGCAGCAGCTTGGGGCGCAGCGCGCGCTCCATGGCCTCTTCCCCGCGCGAGACCGGCGCTGCCGAAATCATGCGCGGCTTGTCCGGTGCCTTGTCGGGCGCAAAGCCCCCCTGCGGAAAGCCGCCCTGCCCGAAATCGTCGGTATGGATGCTCATGCGCCGCTCACTTGGCCAGCGCCTTCAGCGCCAGCTTGATGCCTTCGGTCACGCCCACGTCGGGCGGCAGCTTCTTGAGCGCGGCGGCCGCATCCTTGTCGGAATAGCCCAGCGCCATCAGCGCCTGCACGATGTCGTTCTGATCGTTGTTCACGAACAGCGACTGCGCGCCCGTATCGGCGCCGATCTTGCCCTTGAGCTCCAGCAGCAGGCGCTCGGCCGTCTTCTTGCCGATGCCCGGCACCTTGACCAGGCGGCCCACCTCCTGCAGCGTCACGGCCTGGGCCAGGTCCTCCACGCTCATGCCGCTGAGCACCGACAGCGCCATGCGCGGGCCGATGCCGGTGATCTTGATCAGCTCACGGAACGCCTGGCGCTCGCTGTGCGTGCCAAAGCCGTACAGAAGCTGCGCATCCTCGCGCACCACGAAGTGCGTCAGCAGGCTGACCTTGGCCCCACTGGCGGGCAGGTTGTAGAAGGTGCTCATGGGCACCTGCACCTCGTAGCCCACGCCGCCGCAGTCCACCAGCACCTCGGGCGGGTTTTTTTCCAGCAGCGTTCCTGTCAATTTGCCTATCATTGGTGTCCTTTGCCGCCCTGGGGGCGGCTTTTCATGCCCGTCCGCAACCGAACGCCGGCCCATTCACAGGGTATGGCACCACGCCCTCGCGCTGGCCGCCGCCCGGAATCTCTGGAATTATCCGCGTGATCCTGCGCCACACCTTCACACCCCACGACAACAACCGGTTGAGCCACGTCTGCGGCCCGGCCGACGCGCACCTGCGCACCATCGAGATCGCAATGGGCGTCAAGATCGCCCACCGCCACGAGCAATTCAAGATCGACGGCCCCAAGGCCAAGGCCAACGACGCACTGGAGCTGCTGCAGGCCCTCTACGAGATGGCCGACGACCCTATCCTGGACGACTCCCTGCAACTGATGCTGGCCGGTGACACCGAACTCATCGAGCAGCCCCAGGACGCCATCCAGCTGTCCACGCGCCGCCCCGACCTGCGCGCGCGCACGGCCAACCAGTCGGCCTACCTGGAGAACATCGCCCGCCACGACATCACCTTCGGCATCGGCCCGGCCGGCACCGGCAAGACCTACCTGGCCGTGGCCTGCGCCGTGGACGCGCTGGAGCGCAGCGCCGTGCAGCGCATCGTGCTCACGCGCCCCGCAGTGGAGGCAGGCGAGCGCCTGGGCTTCCTGCCCGGCGACCTCACGCAGAAGGTCGATCCCTACCTGCGCCCGCTGTACGACGCGCTCTACGACCTCATGGGCTACGAGAAGGTGCAAAAGGCCTTCGAGCGCAATGTGCTGGAGATCGCACCGCTGGCCTTCATGCGCGGGCGCACGCTGAACAACGCCTTCGTCATCCTGGACGAGGCGCAGAACACCACGCCCGAGCAGATGAAGATGTTCCTCACGCGCATCGGCTTCGGCGCCCGCGCCGTGGTCACGGGCGACGTCAGCCAGATCGACCTGCCCAAGGGCGCCCTGAGCGGCCTGATCGATGCCGAGCGCGTCTTGAAGCGCGTCAAGGGCATCGCCATCAACCACTTCACCAGCGCCGACGTGGTGCGCCACCCGCTGGTGGCCCGCATCGTGGACGCCTACGACGCACGCGGCCAGGCCCCTGCGCGCCGTGCCGCACCGCGCCTTGCCGCGCATTGATCCCGACAGCCACAGCAGACGCCCGCCCACGGGCGCTCCAAAGCACAAGCTCACGCCCACGCACTTCCCCATGTCCCTGAACCAACTGCAACTGTCCCTGCAATTCGCGCGCTTTGCCGAGGCGCCCGTCCACCGCGCCGTGCTGTCCCGCAGCAAGGTCACGCGCTGGATACGCCACGCCCTGGCCGTCGATGCCGAAATCACCGTGCGCATCGTCGATGCCGAGGAAGGCCAGCAGCTCAACCGCGAGTACCGGCAAAAGGACTACGCCACCAACGTCCTGACCTTCGACTACCAGCAGGAGCCCACGGCCATGGCCGACCTGGTGCTGTGCGCCCCCGTGGTCGAGCGCGAGGCGCGCGAGCAGAACAAGACGCTGGAGGAGCACTACGCCCACCTGCTGGTGCATGGCACGCTGCATGCCCAGGGCTGGGACCATGAAACCAGCGAGCAGGACGCCGAGGAAATGGAAGCCTACGAGACCGAGATCATGGTCGAGCTGGGCTTTGCCGACCCCTACGCCAAGTAGGGCCCGCGCGGGCCTCAGCGCGCCGTATCGATGACGACCCGGCCGCGCACCTGGCCGGCAAGCAGCCTGGGCGCCAGCGCAACCGCATCGGCCAGGCCCGCCTCTTCGGTATTGCGCTCCAGCACCTCGCGCGGCAGTTCGGCGGCCAGCCGCGCCCAGGCCTGCTCGCGCCGCGCCTGCGGCGCATAGACGCTGTCTATGCCCAGCAGCGACACGCCGCGCAGGATGAACGGTGCCACGGAAGCCGGCAGGTCCAGCCCCTGGGCCAGTCCGCAGGCCGCCACGCATCCGCCGTAGCGCAGGCTGGCGCACACATTGGCCAGCGTATGGCTGCCCACGCTGTCCACGGCCGCCGCCCAGACCTCCTTTTGCAGCGGCTTGCCCGGCGCATCCAGGCTGCTGCGCTCCACGATCCGCGCCGCGCCCAGCGCCTTCAGGTGCTCGGCCTGTTCGGGCCGCCCGGTGCCGGCGTGCACCTCGAAACCCAGGCGCGACAGCAGGGCCACGGCAATGCTGCCCACGCCGCCGTTGGCCCCCGTCACCAGCACCGGGCCGCTGGAGGGCGTGATGCCATGCGCCTGCAGCGCCATCACGCACAGCATGGCCGTATAGCCGGCCGTGCCTATGGCCATGGCATCCCGTGCGCTGAAGGCCTCGGGCCGGCGGATCAGCCAGTCGCCGTTCACCCGCGCCTGCTGGGCGAGCCCGCCCCAGTGGGTCTCGCCCACGCCCCAGCCGTTGAGCAGCACGGCATCGCCGGGCTGGAAACGCGCGTCCTCGCTGTCCAGCACCGTGCCGGCCAGGTCGATGCCCGGCACCATGGGGAACTGGCGCACCACGGGCGAGCGCCCCGTGATGGCCAGTGCATCCTTGTAGTTGAGCGTGGAATGCGAGACGGCCACGCGCACCGCGCCGGCGGGCAGGCTGGCTTCGTCCAGCTCCACACACTCGGCACGGGTTTCACGCGGTACGGGTTGGGTCAGCAGCAAGGCTTTGAACATGGGGTCTCCAGCAAGGCAGTGGCAAAGGAATCCAAAGGCAATCAGGACTGCGGCGCGCCCAGCACGCCGCTGCGGCACAGGCGGGCGATGGCCTCGTCCGCCATCCCCAGTTCCCGCAGCAGCGCGAGATTGCCATCGCCCAGGACGGGGGCCGGCGCACCCGGCAGGGGCTCGGCATCCATCCACCGGAACCCCAGCCCCGGAGTGTCCACCGCAGCGCCGCCGGCGCCATAGCTCACAGGTGACACGGTGCCGGCAGCGCGGGCCTCGCCCAGGAATTCACCCAGGCGCCGCACCCTGGCGGCAGGCACGCCCACGGCGTTGAGCCGGGCTTCCATGTCCCGTGCGCTGCGTGCGGCGAAGGCCTCGGCCAGGCATGCCTGCAGGCGCTGCAGCGCGGACGCATCGCGCGCGGCGACAAAGCCGCCCTCGGGCGCGTTGAAGGCATCGAGGTCGAGCAGCGTGGCGTCCTCGCACAGGGCATCGAGCTCCAGCACGCTGGCGAGCCTGCGGAACTGCTGCGGCGTGTTGGCGGCCGTGGACAGCCAGCCGTCGGCGCACCGGTAGGTGTCGGCCGCCGGGCTCCCCGTATAGCCCCGGTTGCCCACGCGCCGAGGCTCCACGCCATGGGTGAGATAGGTACAGGCATGCGGGTACATCAGCATCAGCGAGGCCTGCAGCATGGAGGCATCGATGTGCTGGCTGCGCCGCTCGCCAGGCGCCCGTGCGTTGCGCTGGTGCAGGGCCGCCGTGACCGACAGCGCCCCCAGCATGCCCACCGCCACGTCGATCACGGGAAAGCCCACCTTCACAGGCGGCGCTTCCTCGTCGCCCCCCGCCATCATCATCATGCCCGTGAGCGCCTGCACCACATGGTCATAGGCGCCCCGCCCGGCCCACTCGCCCTGCTGGCCAAAGCCCGAGATGGAGCAGTACACCACGTCGGGACGCACCGCCCGGATGTCCTCGTAGCCCAGGCCGTGGCGCGCCACCACGCCGGGGCGGAAGTTCTCGATGAACACATCGGCCGTGCGCGCCAGGGCACGCACGATGTCCGCGCCCTCGGGCTGGCGGATGTCCACCGCCAGCGAACGCTTTCCCGCATTGAGCGCCACGAAGCCCGAAGGCATGCCACCCCCGGGCTCGCCGGGCGCCCGGCTGTTGCGCATGACCTCGCCACGCGTGGGCTCGACCTTGATGACCTCGGCCCCGAGCTGGGCCAGGTAGTGCGAGGCCAGCGGCCCCGCGATCACGTGCGACATGTCGATGACGCGCACTCCTTGCAGCGGCTTGTCCATACCCGTCTTGCCTTTCCCTGGTTCAACTGTTGGCGGTGATGCCGGCCAGCTCGATGATGGCGGCCCACTTGCGGTTCTCGCTGCGCACGAAATCGGCGAAGGCCTGCGGCGAAGCGCTGGCCGTGGCCTCGTTGCCGACAGCCTCGAACGAGGCGCGCAGCGCTGGCTGGGCGGCGGCCTGGCGCACGGCGGCGTGCAGGCGCTCGACCACGGCAGGGGGCGTCCTGGCCGGAGCCCACAGCCCGAACCAGGACTCCTGCACCGCCAGCTCGCTGCCCAGCACCTCCTGCAGCGTGGGCACCTCGGGCAGCTGCGCCAGGCGCTTGCGGCTGGTCACCGCCAGGGCCCGCAGCTTGCCGCCCTGCACCTGGGGGATGCCGGTGCCCGCCACCGGAAACGCATACTGCGTATCCCCGCGGATCAGCGATGCCGCAATCTCCACCGATCCCTTGAGCGGTATGTGCGTGACCTGCAGGCCCGCCAGCGAGGCCAGCGTGGCGCCCGCCAGATGGGCCGAAGTGCCTATGCCGCCCGAGCCGTAGTTGGCCTGCGCCGGCTGGGCCTTCAGCCCCGCGATCAGCTCCCGGGCCGTGCGCCAGGGCGCATCGGCACGCACCACCAGCACCGTGGGCGACGAGGCCAGGTTGCTGACGGGCGTGAAGTCGCCGATGGGGTCGAAGCGCAGGCCCGGCTGCAGCAGCTTCTGGATCAGGTGGGTGTTGGAGCCCATCAGGCAGGTGTAGCCATCGGCGGGCTGCTGCGCCACATACTGCGCGGCCAGCACGCCGGCCGCGCCCACCTTGTTCTCGATCACGATGGACTGTCCCAGGATCTCCCCCAGCACCGGGCCGGCCTGGCGCAATTGCACATCAGGCCCCCCGCCCGCCGCATACGGGGAAATCACCCGCACCGGCCGGCTCGGAAAATCGCTGGCCCGCACCAGCGGAAGCGCGGCAGCCGCCAGGCTGCCTGCCAGAAAGACGCGTCTGTCCATGGTCCTGTCTCCTTGTCGCTTGTCGTCGTGGGGTCACGATAGAACGGCAGGCCCATTTCCAATAGTGATATGTTTGGATGGATGGCAAACCTCCGGTAATCACTCCACCCCCGGGAACATGCACGACTTCGACCCGCAACGCCTGCTGTCGCGGCTGCGCTTCAAGCACCTGCAGCTCCTGCTGGCCCTGCACCAGGGAGGCAGCCTGCGTGCCGCCGCCGGCCTCATGCATTTGACCCAGCCCGCGCTGAGCAAGGCCCTGGGCGAGATCGAGGCGGCCTTCGGCGTGACGCTGTTCCTGCGCAATGCGCGCGGGCTCGAACCCACGGCCCAGGGCGAGATCGCCATCCGCGGCGCGGCCATGCTGCTGGCCGAGCTGCGCCATCTGGGCAGCGAGACCGCCCAGCAACCCGCCATCACCTTGCTGCGCATCGGCACCCCGCCCTTCGTGGCACAGGGCTACCTGCCCGGAGTACTGGCGGACCTGGCCGCACAGCAGCCCCATGTGCGTGTACAGCTCAAGGAAGAGCGCGTGCCTTTGCTTGTGCAATGCCTGCTGGACGGCGAGCTCGACGCCCTCATCACCAGCTACCCCACCGAACTGCCCGAGGCTGCAGGCCAGCCGCTGCGCTACGAAAAACTGTTCGACACCGGCTTCACCGTCATCGCCCCGCCGGACCACCCTGCAGGCCACGCGCGCAGCAACCGCTGGGAGGAGCTGGCGCGCCAGCGATGGATCCTGCCCACGCGCAGCTCCATGCTGCGCCGCATGATGGAAGAGGTGTTCCGCCGCGAAGGCGTGATCGCGCCCACGCCCGTCATCGAATCCACCAGCCCCTTCACCAACCTGCAACTGGTCCGGGCCGGCCTGGGGCTCAGCGCCGTGCCCGACTCCACGCTGCAGGCCTCGCCCCGGTCGCTGGGGGTGCGCAGGGTGCATGTCACACCCGCCATCTCCATGGGCCCCGTGGCGCTGATCTACCGCAGCGCCGTCGCCAACCCACGCGTCGCACTGCTGCGCGCCACGCTGGGCCTGCCCGGCCCGGTGGTGGAGCCGCCCTAGTCGCCCGGTGGCCGCCACGCCGGCGCGATCCTGTCCTTTTGCGCAAAGCAGCCCTGACCCCGCCGCCATGCCGGTGCGACAGCCCGCCCGATGGTCCGGCACTAAGATCGGCCTCGACCTATAACACCGGCCTGGCCGCGCAAGGCCACGGCGGCCTGCCGATGCCCGGCTCCAGGAGGAGACAACACCCATGTGGGACATCGCACTGCTCATGAGCGCCGCCTTCGTGGCCGGCGCGCTCAATGCCGTTGCCGGGGGCGGCAGCTTCCTCACCCTGCCCGCCCTGGTCTTCACCGGAGTGCCGCCCGTGGCCGCCAATGCCACCGGCACCGTCGCCCTGCTGCCCGGCTACATGGCCGGTGCCTGGGGCTTCCGGCAGGACATGGAGCCGCCGCCCGGCCTGGGCATGCGCGGCGTGATCGTGCTGTCGCTCATCGGCGGCTCGCTGGGCGCGGCCCTGCTGCTGGTCACGCCCGACCACCTGTTCCGCAAGGTCGTCCCCTGGCTGCTGCTGGCCGCCACCGCCATGTTCGCCTTCGCGCCCCAGCTCAGGCGCATGGCATCACGCGGCAGCGCCGAGCATGCCGCCCATGCATCGCCCCTGAAGGCCGGCGCCGGCATGCTGGCCGTGGCCATCTACGGCGGCTACTTCAACGGCGGCCTGGGCATCCTGCTGCTGGCCCTGTTCGGCCTGCTGGGCCAGACAAGGCTGCATGCCATGAACGGCATGAAGAACCTGGTCTCCGCTCTGCTCACGGCCATTGCCGTCGCCATCTATGCGGCCGGCGGCGTCGTGCAGTGGGAGCAGGCCCTGGTCATGATGATTGCCGCCACCGCAGGCGGCTACGGCGGCGCCCGCCTGGCGCGCCGCATCCCGCCCGAATGGCTGCGCGCGGGCATCGTGCTGACGGGGCTGGTGATGGCGGGGGTGTTTTTCTGGAGGCAGTGAGGCCTGAAAGCTACTTCTTCGGCGCAGCACTCTGCGCTGACTTCGATACGCGCTTGCCTGTGGATTTTTCCGGCGTCGCCGCATCCGTGGCTGGCTGAGAGCCGCTCTGTGGCAGGGCCAGGGCTTGCGCAAGCGATTGCAACCGCTCTTCGATACGCTTCACGGTTTCCAGCGTTTCGTCACCGACGCGGGTATCCAGATTCATTTGCGAACTATCGCTGTCCATGCCCGAAACGCGCGGCGCCGCAAAGGTCTGCTGTAGCCGAGCCACGACCTCAGCAGTCATTGAGCGCCGGTTCTCTTCGGAAGCGGCATCCAGCAGATCCTTCAGCTCCTGAGGGATACGCATGTAGATGGTTGGGTCGTCGCGTGCCATCCGCGCACTTTGCCATGGAACACACTTGCCATTTTCTATGCACAGTGCATAGAATATTGAGTGCATAGATCGTGCATAGAAAGCCCGAGTCATTGAAGCGACGACAAAGGAATCGATATGGCTGCGTCACGGCACTCAACGAACAAGCCCTGCACGATGGACACCGCTGCCTGGCCCACCATGCAGCAAATGATCGCCCTGTCCATTGCCCGCGCAGAGATGGGGCTGGTTGCCCTGATCGAAACACGCTGTGCCGACATGGACTGGCATGACGCGGATGTAGAGGTGGACCTGGCCGCAGACCTGGCGCTGAACCACATCCGGCAAATTCGGCACAAGGTATTCGAGGACGCCAGCGAATTCGACAACGAGTGGTACCTCGCCCACGCAGCCATCGCCCTCGCCGCCAAGTCCTTCCGCCGGCCACAGAGCCTCTACGCCCGGCACCTGAAACTGCTCCTGCAACTGTTTGATGAAGCACCGTCCTTTGTGGAATACGCGGAGCATGGTCCGGAGGGCTGAATGCAGGCAGGCCTGTGCCGCATCCAGGGCAGTCGGCTTTCATGTGTCGAATGACTGGGCGGAAGTGGATGAAAAAAAGCGCCTTGCTTTCACAAGGCGCTTTCGCATTTCAATAGCCGGAGAGTGTCACTGCATCTGCTTCAGATTCCCGATGCGCACCAGCATTTCCGTGAACATCTGCATGTCGGCGCGCAGGTCGGGCAGTTCCTTGTATTCGAGCGCGTTGTGCGCCGTGTACTTCTTGCCGGGCATGGCGGGGCCGAAGTTGATGGCGTTGGGCATGAGCTTGGCCGTGGTGCTGCCGGCCGTGGGCACGGGCTTGGCGTCCAGGCCCGTGGTGTCGCCGAAGATGTTGAGCAGGGTGGACAGCCAGGCGCCCTTGGGGTCGCGCGCCATCCAGTTGCCCTGGGTGTATTGCAGGGTCAGGGGGACCTTGGCGGCCGCGCTCCAGCGGGTGATGCGTTGCTCGACTTCGGTGCGCAGTTGCTCGGGCGTCTTGCCGCGCGGCATGCGCACGTTGGTGGTGACTTCCAGCTTGCCGTCTGCCGCCTTGATGAGGTTGGGCGACAGGGTCAGCGGGCCCATGAAGTCGTCGGCATAGGCAACGCCCAGCTGCTTGCCGAAGTAGTCGAGGCCAAAGGCGCCGTTGATGTAGCGCAGGGCGTTGCTGTAGGCATTGGGCTGGACCAGGGCCACGCCATCGGTGGGCATGAGCACCTGCTGCAGGAACAGCGTCAGGCGCGGCACGGGGTTGACGCCTTCCTCAGGGCGCGAGCCGTGGGCCGAGGTGCCCGTGACCTTGACGGTGGCTGCAGTGCCGCTGCGCTGGATGTCGATGGTGAACGGCCCGCCCTGCCCTGCATAGCTGGTGGTGAAGTCACCCTTGGCCGCCTGCAGGCGTGCGGCGATGGCTTCGATGGCGGCTTCGTCGCCGGCCGTGATGGTGGCGGTGGCAGTCTGCGCAATGGCGTTGGCCGAGGCGGCGCCGGCCATGGCGGTGATGGCGGGCTGGGCGGGGTCGGCCTTCACGTCGTCGAATACGGCCTTGAGCGCGCCCGAGCCTTTTTCCGCGACGACGGCGGGGTACTTGCTGTCCAGCACGATGTTGTAGGCGGGCAGCGTGGTCTTGCCCTGGTAGTACTTCATGGCGTCGCCGCCGGTTTCCTCGGTGGTCTCGATCATGAGGCGTATGCCGCGCGACAGGGGCAGGCCACTGTCCTTGACGGCCTTCATGGCAAACAGCACGGTGGCGATGGAGCCCTTGTCGTCGATGGTGCCGCGCCCGTAGAGCTTGTCGCCCACGCGCGTGACCTTGAAGGGGTCGATGGCCTGGCCGTCCAGCACCCATTCGGCGGGAACGACGGGGACGACGTCTGCATGGGTGAGGATGCCGAATTCATCGGTGCCCGAGTTCGAGGCGCTCGCGGTGTTCGCAGGCAGGGTCGCCTCGAAGATGCGGTTGTCCACGTTGCGGTACTGCAGGCCGAAGTCCCTGGCCATCTGCTGTACCAGTTCGCCGAAGGCCAGGATGGCCGGGCTTTCATGGGGCGGCACCTTGGCATCGCGCACCGTGGGCAGGGCCACCATGCGCTCGATGCTGGCCAGCACCGCCTGCTCCTGCGTGAGCCGCGTGTACAGGCCCAGCAGGCGGGCGATGTGGTTGAGTTCATCCCCCGTGAGCGCGGCGCCTGCGGCATGGCGCTGCACGGCCTGGGCGATGGCAGGCTGCGCGGCTGCGGCCTGCTTCAGGAAGCTGGCGAAGTCGGTGGGTGCCGGCTGCGCCTGGGCCAGCGCGTCCAGCGCGGGCTTCCTGAGGGTGTCGGCGCCGGCCGCGCCGCTCCACGCCAGGGCCATGCTCATGGCAAGGGCCAGGGTGGAGGCTTTGAACGGATGGTTCTTCATGGTCGTCGGTCTGTCGATGAATGCTGAGGCCGCAAGAATACGGGCTTTGCAGGGCTTTTCCGGCCAGGACGTGCTCGCAGATCGCGCCAGAATCCGCCCCAGAACAGCAGGTCTGCGGCGCGCTATGCCGCGGTGGCCGGAGCTATCGACAGCGGAATGGTCACGGGCCCGTCGTTGAGCAGGTGCACCTGCATGTCGGCCCCGAAGCGGCCCGTGGCGACTTCCGGGTGCAGGGCGCGCGCCCGCTGCACGATGTAGTCATACAGGCGCTCGCCCTCGGCCGGTGGCGCGGCGCGCGTGAAGCTGGGGCGGTTGCCGCCGCCGGTGTCGGCCGCCAGCGTGAACTGGCTGACGATGAGCAGGCCGCCGCAGGCGCCCTGCCCGTCCAGGTCCTGCACGCTGCGGTTCATCTTGCCCGCGTCGTCGGCAAAGATGCGCAGCTTGAGCATCTTGGCCAGCAGCTTGTCGGCTTCGGCCTCGGTGTCGCCGCGCTCTGCGCAGACCAGGGCCAGCAGGCCGGGGCCTATGCTGCCGGCGACCTGGCCGTCGATTTCCACGCGCGCCTGTTTCACGCGCTGCAGGATGCTGATCATTGTTCGGGGTTCTTGTCGGTGGATGGGGAAGGAGTGTCCGCCTGGCCTGCCGCCTCGATGGCGGCTTCCATGGCGGTCTGCATGCCCAGCGGCAGCAGCTCGATGCGCGCATACAGGCCGGGCACGGCCTGCAGCAGTTCGGCCTCGATCTCGGTGCGCAGCCGCGCGGCGCGGGCCACGCTCCAGTCCCCGGGCACATGCATGTGCAGGTCGGCAAAGCTGCGCTCGCCGGCGCGCCGGCTGGAGATGTTGTCGAAGACCACGCCCTGCTCGCGGTGCGCATGGCGGTCCAGAACGGCGTCGATGCGCAGGCGCTCGGGCGCGTCCAGCGCCTGGTCCATCAGGCCCTGGGAAGATTGCCAGACCAGTTGCGCGCCCTGCACGCAGATGTTGAGCGCCACGCCGATGGCCACGGCCGCATCCAGCCACAGCCAGCCCGTGAGCGATGCGCCGATCAGGCCGATGACGACGCCGGCCGAGGTCCAGACATCGGTGAGCAGGTGGCGGGCATCCCCCTCCAGCGCCATGGAGCGGTGCTGGCGCGCCGAGCGCAGCATGGCCACGGCCAGCAGCCCGTTGAGGGCCGAGCTGACCACGGACAGCGCCAGGCCCCAGCCCAATTGCTCCAGCGGCTGCGGGTTCCACAGCCGCGCCAGCGCCGCCCAGGCGATGGCCAGGCTGGCGCCGATGACCAGGATGCCCTCGAAGCCCGCAGAGAAGTACTCGGCCTTGTGGTGGCCATAGGGATGATCGGTGTCGGCCGGCCGCTTGGCGATGGTGACCATGGTCAGGGCGAACACGGCACCGGCCAGGTTGACGAAGGATTCGAGCGCGTCCGACAGCAGGCCCACCGAGCCCGTGAGCCACCAGGCCAGGGTCTTGAGCACGATGGTCAGCAGCGCCACGACCACCGAGATGCGCAGCAGGCTGTGCGGCGCCATCCAGTCGGGTGCGTTGGCGGTAGATGGAGTGGACTCGGCCATGCTGCGCTGCGGTAGGTGGGGGTGCTGCGGATTAGACCACTGCCTGCGCGGGCCGCATGCCAGAATCCGCGCCATGAATGGATGGCAGCGATCAGCGGGGTGGGTGCTGGCCTGGGCCGTGGCCGCAGGCTGCGGCGCGGCCTGGCTGGCGCATGGGCGCCTGCAGTCGCTGCGCGAGGTCTTCGATACCGATGCCCGCATTGCCCACCGGCTGCTGAGCCAGCGCATGGTGCAGCACGATGCCATCCTGGGCACGCTGGCGCTGCTGCAGCCGCGCCAGCCCGCGCCCGACCAGGCCTCGTGGAAGCAGTTGCCGCGCCTGTATCCGCAGGTGCTGGATGTGGCGCGCCGCTCGGCCGCCGCAGGCGAGTCCTGGCCCGAGCCCTGGCCGCACGGCATGGCCGAGGCCGAGCGCCGCTCCCAGGCCAGCGGCCATGCCGAACTGGCCCTGGCCGATCTGGCCCGGGGCCGCCTGTACCTGGTGCAGGCCGGGCTGCCGGCCAGCTATGCATTGCTGCTGGACCTGCGCTCCACCATTCCCGCCGACGAATGGCCCATGCCACCGGCCACCAGCCCGGTGCGCGCCTGGCTGGCCCTGGGCGGGCAGGAATTCCTGATCCAGCCAGGCAGCACCGGCTCGCCAGGCTGGAACACATGGTCCTGGGAGGTGAGCAAGACCCTGGCCTCACCCAGCCAGCCGCTGGTGCTGTACCTGCGCCAGCCGCTGGACGCCTCGGTACTGCCCTGGACGGCCATGCTGGGCTGGGCCTTGGGCTGCGCGCTGGCCGTGGCCGCGCTGCGCGCCCTGCTGCGCCAGCGCGTGGCCCGCCGCCGCGCCGAGCAGTTGCTGCAGCTGGGCCAGGTGGCACGGCTCAATACGCTGGGCGAACTGGCCGCCGGCATGGCGCATGAGCTGAACCAGCCGCTGACGGCCGTGCTGTCCAACAGCCAGGCCGCGCGCCGCCTGCTGGCCGAGGACCCGCCCGAGATGGACGCCGCCCGCCAGGCCATGACGCAGGCGGCCGAGCAGGCCAAGCGTGCGTCCGCCGTGGTAGGCCGGCTGCGCCGCCTGGTGGAGCAACCGGGGCTTGCGCCCCAGGCCGAGCCGCTGGATCTGAACCAGGCCGTTGCCGAAGCGCTTTATCTGCTGGAGCCCGAGCTGCGGCGCCGCCAGGTCCAGGTCAAGGTGCAGATGAAAGTGCAGGCCGCCGATCTGCCCGCCGCCCAGGCCGACCCCGTGGCCGTGCAGCAGATACTGCACAACCTGCTGGTCAATGCGCTGCAGGCCATGCACGAGCAGCCGCCCGCAACACGCCATCTGCGGGTGGAGCTGGAACGACGCGACACCCGCCTGCTGGTGGCGGTGCAAGACAGCGGACCCGGCGTGGCGCCCGAGATGCGCCAGCGCCTGTTCACCCCGTTTGCCACGGGCCGCGCCCAGGGGCTGGGCCTGGGCCTGACGTTGAGCCAGAGCCTGGCCGAATCCATGGGCGGCAGCCTGGAGCTGGCCGCCTCGGGACCGGGCAGCGGAGCCCGCTTCGAGCTGCTGCTGCCTGCGGCGTGCGCCAGTGCATGCGCCAATGCATGCGCCAATGCATCCACGGCACGCGCTGCCCCCACCGCATCCACACCACCACCACCGAACCCATGACCGCCGCGCCTGCCCAAGACCTGTCCCCGCTGATCCATCTGGTCGATGACGACGAGGCCGTGCGCGACAGCCTGGCCTTGCTGATCGGTACCGTGGGCCTGCGCGTGCAGTGCTGGGCCGATCCGCTGGCCTTTCTCGAAGGGCTGGACCGCCAGGGCATAGGCGCCATCGTGATGGACGTGCGCATGCCCGGCATCGGCGGACTGGCCCTGCTGGGCCGGCTGGTGGAGCAGGGCGTGGACCAGCCCGTGATCATGCTCACCGGCCATGGCACGGTGGACATGTGCCGGCGCGCCTTCAAGGCCGGCGCGGCCGAGTTCCTGGAAAAGCCCGTGGACGACGAAGTGCTGATCGACGCGCTGCAAGGCGCCGTGCGCCAGCATGTGCAGTCGCGCGAACGCCAGCAGGCCGACCGCGATGCGCAGCAGCGCTTCGCCCAGCTCTCGGCACGCGAGCGCGAGGTGCTGGCGCTGATCGTGCAGGGCCTGACCAACAAGGAGATAGGCCGCAGCCTGGAGCTGTCGCCGCGCACGGTGGAAACGCACCGGGCCAACCTCTTCGCCAAGCTGGAGGCGCCCAGCCTGGCCCAGCTCATACGCCGCTACGCCAGCCTGGCGGACACGGCGGCAGGCGCCTGAGGCGCCACCTCCTCGCCCAGCAGCGCGCCTGGCTTCTCCGTATTTCTACGCAGCGCCGCGCGTAGCCGTCCGAATGGTGCGCGGCGACGGCATTTTCTACAGTGCATGCATGCCGTCCGGGCTTGTGGCCCGGGCCGTCCTGACCCCCAAGGAGAAGACCATGCAACGCCACGCCACCAAGCTCGCCACCCTCGCTGCCCTGACCCTGGGCCTGATCACCACCGCCGCCCAGGCCGAGGCCGTGCGCACGGAAAAGAACATGTCGCTGGAGCTGGCCAACCAGATCGCCGCACGCAGCGTGGCCGCCTGCGCCGCCGACGGCTATGCCGTCACCGCCACCGTGGTGGACCGTGCCGGCACCGTGCGCGCCGTGCAGCGCGCCGACAACGCGGGCCCCCACACGCTGGAGGCCAGCCGCCTGAAGGCCTATACGGCCGCATCGGCCAAGAACAGCACGCTGGCCATCATGGAAGGCGCGCAGAAGAACCCCGGCGCAGCCAACCTGGTGAACATTCCCGGCTACCTGCTGCTGGGCGGCGGCCTGCCGGTGAAGGTGGGCAACGAGGTGATCGGCGCCGTGGGCATCGGCGGCGCGCCCGGCGGCCACCTGGACGACAAGTGCGCCCAGGCTGCACTGGGCCAGGTGCAGGACGTGCTCAAGTAAAGAAGCCGCGCCGCACGTGATGCGGCGCTGCAAAAAAAAGACAGGCCGCCACGGTCGCCCCGGAGGCTCGACAGCCGCACGCGCTCCCTCGCGTCAGCGGCCGCTCACCCTCGCACAAGAGCGCTATCAAAATCTCGGCGATTCCGCTATAAATCCCCAGCGAGGGGGACGAATGCCAGAGAACGTCGATGCGCAAATCACGGGGCCCAACGATACGCTGCTGCGGCTGATAGCAGATACGGCTCCGGCCATGCTGGCCTACTTCGATGCGCGCACGCTGCGCTGCCGCTTCGCCAACATCAACTACGCACGCAATTTCGGATTGACGCCCGCCGAGGCGATCGGCAAGACCGTGCGCGAGATCGTGGGCGAAGCCGTGTGGCAGCTCATCGCCGAGCATGTGGAGCGCGGCCTGCGCGGCGAACATGTGCGCTACGAGCGCGAGGTGCCCCAGCCGGATGGGCCGCCTCGCCATATCGAATCGCTGCTGATGCCGCACTTCGAGCACGGGCAGCTGCAGGGCGCCGTGGTGCAGATCACCGACGTGAGCCACCACCACCATGTGGCGCAGAAGGTGCGCGACAGCGAAGAGCGCATGCGCAAGTTCACCGAGGTCACGACCGAGGCCATCGTCATGCACCGCGACGGCCTGATCATCGACGGCAACGAGGCCCTGTCCCGCCTGGCCGGCTACACGCTGGACGAGCTGACCGGCCGCCCCATCCTCGACTACATCTGCCCCGAATTCCGCCTCTACGCACTGCAGTACATGCGCAGCGGCCGCGAGGACCGCTTCGACGGCGCCATCCAGCACAAGGACGGCCACCGCATCCCCGTGGAGATCGAGGCCAAGACCATGCCGGCCGAGGGCGGGCCCTACCGCATCGTGCTGGTGCGCGACATCACGCTGCGCCAGCTGGCGCAGGAGCGCATGGACTTCCTGGCCCAGCACGACCAGCTGACCCAGTTGCCCAACCGGGTGCGCCTGATCCAGATGCTGCGCCAGGCGCTGTCGCTGGCCTCGGTCAAGCGGCGCGCCCTGGCCGTGCTCATCATCGACCTGGACCACTTCAAGACCATCAACGACTCGCTGGGCCACCAGGCCGGCGACCTGCTGCTGTGCGAGGTCGCCCAGCGCCTGCGCGGCAGCGTGCGCGCCCACGACCTGGTGGCGCGCGTGGGCGGCGACGAGTTCGTGGTCGTGCTCACCGACGACCCCGATCCGCAGGAAACCGAGACACAGGCCAGCCACCTGCAGCGCATCATCGAGGCGCCCTGCGCCATCGATGGCACGCCACTGGTGATCTCGCCGTGCATGGGCATCGCCATGTACCCCGGCGACGGGAAAAACGCCGAAGAGCTGCTCAACCGCGCCGAAAGCGCCATGCACATGGCCAAGGACAGCGGCCGCCGCAACCTGCAGTTCTATGCACCCGCCCAGGACGGCCAGGCCACCCAGGCCCAGATGCTGATGCAGGAGCAGCAGCTGCGCGGCGCACTGGAGCGCGGCGAGTTCGAGCTGTACTACCAGCCCCAGACCTTCACGGCCGATGGCCGGCTTGCCGGCTTCGAGGCCCTGGTGCGCTGGCGCCACCCGCAGCGCGGCCTGGTGCTGCCCGGCGAGTTCATCGGCTTTGCCGAGGCGCGCGGCCTGATCTCGGCCATAGACCACTGGGTGCTGCGCGAGGCCTGCCGCCAGGCGCGCCAGTGGCAGGACGAGGGCCTGGCGCCGGTGCCGCTGTCCGTGAACCTCTCGGCGTTGGAATTCCGCCAGCGCGACATGGCGCGCGAGGTGGCACAGGTGCTGGAGGAAACGGGGCTGGAGGCGCGCTGGCTGCACATCGAGCTGACCGAGTCCACGCTGATGCACACCAGCGGGCAGGTGCAGGACACCTTGCAGGCGCTGCAGGCCCTGGGCGTGGGCCTGGCCATCGACGACTTCGGCACCGGCTACTCCTCCCTGGCCTACCTGCGCCGCCACCCGATCAACCAGCTCAAGATAGACCGCTCCTTCATCGCCGACGTCCCCGATAGCGAGGACGACACGGCCATCGTCACCGCCATCGTGCAGATGGGCCACAGCCTGCACCTGGACATCGTGGCGGAAGGCGTGGAAACACCTGCCCAATTGGCGCTTTTGCGCGAGCTGGGCTGCGGCATGATGCAGGGATACCTTGTGGCGCCGCCCCTGCCGGCCGAGAGGGCGCGCGCCTGGCAATTGCACAACAGTCATCCAGTCCAACGACAATAGCCCATGGTTTTGCTTCACAACCCCTCGCAGGCCTCCAGGGCCGCAGCCACCTTGCACACCGACCCCCAGCGGGCCCTGGAGCACGTACAGCAGATCTACCGGGAGCAGATAGAGCACCTTCGCTCGAACATGCAGCGCTTCGTCTCCGGCGAAACCCCGGCCGCTCCCGTCCACGCCTACTACCCCTTCGTTCGCATGCACACGAGCACCGTGGCGCGCGCCGACACGCAGCTGGCCTACGGCTTCGTCGAGGGCCCGGGCACGCACGAGGCCACGCTCACGCGGCCCGACCTGTTCTCGCGCTACTACGCCGAGCAGTTCCGCCTGCTGATCAAGAGCCACGGCGTGCCGCTGGAGGTGGGCCTGAGCGACAAGCCCATTCCCATCCACTTCTCGTTCGCCGAGAACGACCACATCGAGGGAACGCTCACGCGCGAGCGGCGCCAGCTGATGCGCGATGTGTTCGACCTGCCCGACCTCGAAGCCATGGACGACGGCATTGCCAACGGCACCTGGCGCCCGCATCCCGGCGAGGCCCTGCCGCTGTCCCTGTTCACCGCCCCGCGCGTGGACTACTCGCTGCACCGCCTGCGCCACTACACGGGCACCCAGCCCGAGTGGTTCCAGAACTTCGTGCTGTTCACCAACTACCAGTTCTACATCGACGAATTCATCCGCCTGGGCCACGCCGAGATGGCCCGGGAAGACAGCGAATACGTGGCCTTCATCGAGCCCGGCAACGTGGTCACGCGCCGCACCGGCCTGCCGGCCCAGCCCAATGACGAGCTGGGCACGCCGCCGCCGCGCCTGCCGCAGATGCCGGCCTACCACCTGGTGCGCGCCGACCACAGCGGCATCACCATGGTCAACATCGGCGTGGGCCCGGCCAATGCCAAGACCATCACCGACCACATCGCCGTGCTGCGCCCGCATGCCTGGATGATGCTGGGCCACTGCGCGGGCCTGCGCAACAGCCAGCAACTGGGCGACTACGTGCTGGCCCACGCCTACGTGCGCGAGGACCATGTGCTGGACGAGGAGCTGCCGCTGTGGGTGCCCATTCCCGCGCTGGCCGAAATCCAGCTGGCACTGCAGCAGGCCGTGGCCGATGTCACGCAAATGGACGGCCCCGACCTCAAGCGCATCATGCGCACCGGCACCGTGGCCAGCACCGACAACCGCAACTGGGAACTGCTGCCCAACAACCTGCCCCAGCTGCGCTTCAGCCAGAGCCGCGCCGTGGCGCTGGACATGGAAAGCGCCACCATCGCGGCCAACGGCTTCCGCTTCCGCGTGCCCTATGGAACGCTGCTGTGCGTGTCCGACAAGCCGCTGCACGGCGAGATCAAGCTGCCCGGCATGGCCAACCACTTCTACCGCGAACGCGTGGACCAGCATCTGCGCATCGGCATGCGCGCCATCGACATCCTGCGCGAAGGCGGCACCCAGCGCCTGCACAGCCGCAAGCTGCGCAGCTTCGCGGAGGTGGCGTTCCAGTAGCGCCCCGCCACCGGCCACCGCTTCTCACGGGCCACGCTTCGCACCGCCATCCAGGGACGCACATGCCATCCACGCTGCCTACCCTGGACTTTTTCTCCATGACCGCCGTCGTGGCCATCAACATGATGGCCATGTCGGCCGCCCTGCCGCTGGCCATGGGGCGGCGCGTCAGCGGTGCGGCGCGCCATGCGCAGCACTTCTTCCTGATGCAGGCCGTGGCCTGGACCCTCATCCTGATCGCCAGCCGCCTGCCCCACGGCCTGATGGGACGTGACCTGCTGTCGCTGGGCGCGGCGGCGTTGGCCGCCACCGCCCAGTGGCAGATGGCGCGCGCCCTGCGTGAATGGCTGGGGCCGCGCCCGATGCTGCTGGAACGCGGCCTGATCGCGCTGTGCGTGCTGGGGCCGCTGGGCTTTGCGCTGCTGCTGCCCCAGGCGGCCCTGCGCACCGGCTGGTTCAGCGCCGTCCATGGCCTGTGCCTGATGGCGCTGGCCGGCCTGTGCCTGGACCCACAGCGGCCCGTGGCGCGCAGCTGGCGCTACCTGATGTGCGGCGTGGCCGCCTTCATGGGGCTGATGCTGTTCGTGCGCAGCTACCTGGCCCTGGCCACACCCTTCCTGCCCAGCTTCACCGCGGACAGCGGCGCCAACCAGATCTTCGCCCTGCTGACCACGCTGAGCAGCACGCTGCTCATGGTGGCCGTGCTCGTGGCCTGGCGCGACGAGACCAGCCAGCAACTGCGCGACCTGGCCTTGCAGGACATGCTCACCGGGCTGCCCAACCGCCGCGCCCTGCTGGAGCGCGCACCCGCCATGCTGGCCCATGCCCAGCGCCACCGCCAGGCCCTGGCCCTGGTGATGCTGGACCTGGACCACTTCAAGCATGTCAACGACGAGCACGGCCACGCCGTGGGCGACCAGACGCTGTGCCTGTTCGCCCGCCTGCTGCAGCAGCAGCTGCGCAGCGACGAAATCGCCGCGCGCTGGGGCGGCGAGGAGTTCTGCCTGCTGCTCTACACCACGGACGACGGCGTGGACACCCTGTGCACCCGCCTGCAGTCCGCGCTGCTGCAGGCCTCGCGCAAGGTGCTGGGCTTCGAAGTGCGCTTCAGCGCCGGCTGCGCCCACGCACCCCAGGCCTGGAACGGCCTGTGCCTGGAGCTGATGCTGGCCCCCGCAGACGCCGCCCTCTACGCCGCCAAGCGCCGCGGGCGCGACTGCTGGACGCAGGTGCGGCTGAGTCCGGTGGCCGCGTCCGAGGAGCAGGGGCCGCAGCCGTCGGCCTCCATCCCGGAGCAGGCCATGGCGCACGGGCGCACGCCAGGCACCTAGCGCGCGCCGTGGCGGATCATGTCCACGGCCTTCTCCGCAATCATCACCGTGGGGGCATTGGTGTTGCCGCTGACGATGCGCGGCATGACCGAGGCATCGACCACGCGCAGGCCCTTGATGCCGTAGACACGCAGCTGCGCATCGACCACGTCCATGGGCCCCGGCCCCATGCGGCAGCTGCCCACGGGGTGGTAGATGGTGTCGGCGTGGCTGCGAATGAAGGCCTCGATGCCTGCATCGTCCTGCGCACCGGCCGAGGCCGGCATCTCGCGCCCGCCCAGGGCCGCCAGCGCGGGCTGGGCCAGGATCTCTTGGGCGCGGCGCACGCCGTTCACCATGCGCCGCAGGTCCTGCGCGTCGGAGAAAAAGGCCGGGTCCACCAGCGGCAGGGCCAGCGGGTCGGCACTGGCCAGGCGCAGGCTGCCCCGGCTGGCCGGCTGCAGCACGCAGACATGCAGCGAATAGCCATGGCCCCAGACCGTCTTGCGCCCGTGGTCCACCAGCTTGGCGACGACGAAGTGCAATTGCAGATCGGGCGCAGGCTCGCCAGGGCTGCTGCGGATGAAGCCGCCCGCCTCGGCAAAGTTGGTGGTCAGCATGCCGCGCCGCTGGCTGCGCCATTGGCCCACGGCGGCCAGCAATCTGCGCGCACCGCCCAGTGAAAGGCCGAAGCTGTCGGTCAGCTGCGCGCCATCGACCACCAGCACCACATCCGGGTGGTCTTGCAGATGGGCACCCACGCCGGGCAGATGGTGGACCACATCGATGCCCAGCGAACGCAGATGATCGCCCGGCCCCACGCCAGACAGCATCAGCAGCTGCGGCGACAGCAGTGCGCCGCCGCAAAGCAGCACCTCGCGCCGGCAGTGCAGTTGCTGCACCGTACCGCCCTGCAGGTACTCCACGCCCACGGCGCGCCGGCCCTCGAACAGAATGCGCAGCACCTGGGCACCCGTTTCCACGCGCAGATTGGGCCTGGCACGGTGCGGCGCCAGATAGGCCTTGGCGACGTGGTGGCGCTCGCCGTTGCGCTGGGTGACCTGGTACAGGCCCACACCCTCCTGCGCCTGGCCGTTGAAATCCGCGTTGTGCGCATGGCCGGCCTGCACGCCAGCCTGCACGAAGGCCCGGGACAGCGGGTTGGGATCGCGCAGGTCGGCCACGTTCAGCGGCCCGCCCGCGCCATGCCAGGCATCGGCGCCGCGTTCGTTGTGCTCGGCGCGCAGGAAATAGGGCAGCACCTCGCTCCAGCTCCAGCCCGGGTTGCCCTGGGCCGCCCAGTGGTCGTAGTCGGCCGGCTGGCCGCGCACATAGACCATGGCGTTGACCGCGCTGGAGCCGCCCAGCACCTTGCCGCGCGGCTGGTGGCCGCGCCGCCCGCCCAGGCCCGGCTGCGGCACGGTGGACAGGCCCCAGCTGTGCCGTCCGCCCTTGGCCATGGCGGCCATGCCCGCCGGACAGTGGATGAGCACGCTGGAGTCGGGGGGCCCGGCCTCCAGCAGCGCCACCTGCGTCTCGGCATCCTCGCTGAGCCGCCCGGCCAGCACCGAGCCCGCCGATCCCCCTCCGATCACGATGTAGTCCAGCATGTCTCCCCTCCCCTGCGGTGTAGCCATCCACTGTTGCAGTCGCCTGCGCGGCGCCGCAAGCCGGGGCAAACCCGGTGGATGCTCCGAATCCCGCTACGATCGCCGGATCGCATTCACGTTCGCATTCACTTTGTTCGTTTGAGGAGACTGACAGTCATGGCAATTCAAACCGTAGGCATCATCGGCGCAGGCACCATGGGCAACGGCATCGCGCAGGCCTGCGCGGTATCGGGCATCGACGTGGTCATGGTGGATATCTCTGAGGCCGCCGTCCAAAAGGGCGTGGCCACCGTCTCGGGCAGCCTGGACCGCCTGATCAAGAAGGAAAAGCTGACCGAGGCAGAGAAGACCGCCGCCCTGGCCCGCATCAAGACATCGACCGACTACGCGGCACTGAAGGGCGCGCAACTGGTCATCGAGGCCGCCACCGAGAACTACGAGCTCAAGGTCAAGATCCTCAAGCAGCTGGACGCGCTGCTGGATGCCGACGTCATCGTCGCCACCAACACCTCGTCCATCTCCATCACCCAGCTGGCCGCCGTGACGGGCCGCGCCGACAAGTTCATCGGCATGCACTTCTTCAACCCCGTGCCCATGATGGCGCTGGTGGAGATCATCGTCGGCCTGCAGACCAGCGACGAGACGCACGCCACGGTCAAGGAACTGTCCGAGCGCCTGGGCAAGAGCCCCATCACCGTGAAGAACGCGCCCGGCTTCGTGGTCAACCGCATCCTGGTGCCCATGATCAACGAGGCCTTCTTCGTGCTGGCCGAAGGCCTGGCATCGGCCGAGGACATCGACGCCGGCATGAAGCTGGGCTGCAACCAGCCCATCGGCCCGCTGGCCCTGGCCGACATGATCGGCCTGGACGTGTGCCTGGCCGTGATGGAGGTCTACCTCAAGGAATTCGGCGACAGCAAGTACCGCGCCTGCCCCCTGCTCAAGGAAATGGTGGCCGCCGGCCGCCTGGGCCGCAAGACGGGCCGCGGCGTGTACAGCTACTGATACACGGCCCCCAAAGCCAAGCGAAGGCGAAGGCAGCTCAGGCTGGCCTTCGCCTTTTGTTTTGGTGGCAGCGCGCTACTTGGTTTTGCGCACCAGCGCCAGCATGTCCTCGATGACGATGTGACGTATCGACCTGAGCATTCTCAGGTGGGCACTTCTTGTGGAATGGTCCATTGCAGAGTCGGCAGGCTGGTGGAGCTGGCCAGCCTCGAATTCTGCGATCAACGCATCGGCCTGCGGAGCCAGCATGCCAAGCATCCTGTCGAGCACACGTCCGCTTGTGCTCTGGGTCAAGCCCAAGGCCGTACCTGCGGCCATCAGCTTTCCGTAGGTCACGTCGGCAAAGAAGGCCGCACCCGCAAGCGGAACCGTCAGCCGCTCCTGTGGCCATACCGCATGTTCATCGGCGTAAGCCCGCGTGTGATAGACGGCGGTGCTCAGGAGATCGTAGAACGGCGCCAGCCTGACGCCGCCCCGGTCCACCAGGAACGACAGATTCTTCAGATGACTGTCGCTGTTGCCCACCAGGGTGTTGAACAGCAGCCACTGATAGATGCCCATCCGGGCTTGCGCCTTTTCGCGGCAGCGGTCCATCAACGACGCCAGTGTCTGGATGCTGGCTCCTTGATATTTGAAAGTCCGGGCCAGGTCGAGCAGTTGGCAGGCATCCACCACATGCAGTCGCAGCCACTCTTGGGACGCTTCATCAAACACGCGGTCAAAGCGGTTGATGACATAGGCCGGCTCGGGCGTGTACAGCAGGTGTACCGGCGGCACATCAAGCCCCAGGCGCCCGGCAAGCTTCATGGTGAAGGCCTCGTTGACGGTCGAGTGCGGATAGCCTTCGGCCGTGGAGTCCGGCTTGAGGATATGGCTGGAAGCCGTCCCTTGGAAGGGTTCCTGCAGGCGAGCGGTTTTCTCGTCGTACAGCACCACCATTTTGTGCTGCGCTCCAGCCAGGGACATGCGCTTGGGTGATCCGGCATGCAAGGACGTGCGCGGCAAGTTCCTGAGTCTCAGTGACAGTTCGCCGAACTCCAGCCTCCTTGCGCCGCGCTCGGCTGCGTCCGCCCCAGGCGGCAGCAGGACCAGGGATCCGGCCGATTCCGCGCCAAGGACCTGCAAAAGGCCGAAGGCATCGTGCTCATTCACATCCAGCTCTTTGCTGATCGCACTGCGCAGTGCTTCCTCGGGCAGCAGGTTGTCGAAGAACCATTGGACGCTGCGGTGCGTAGATCCGTCGATGTGCCTGCGCTTTGCCAAGGAAATGCCGGGCGCCAATGGGAAGGCGCGAGGGTCGCCCATCCACTCCTCCTCATAGGCAAAGCCCCAGACATCCCTGTTTTCGACCAGCTTTCCGGCAAGCCGGCCGTTGATGAATACGTCCAGGATGCGTGCGGTCACGGCCTGTTCTTTTCGAAGGCAGTGCGGAAGAACGCATCGTCCGAGTCACGGGCACCGGGCTCCTCCCTGACTTCAGCGGCTGGCCCTCCGTCCGGTGCGCCCTGGCGCGTTCGGTACTCGTGGGAACCATGGGGCTCAGGTGGCAGCCTGGCCTGGCGGCGCTGCAGATAGGCCTGCTCGGTTCCCTCGGGAAGGTCGATGAGCACCTCGATTCCCAGTTCGGACAGCAGTTGCAGCACGCGCCCAAACTGGACCGTGGGCTTGCCGCGCTCCACGTCCCGCACAAAGACATGGCTCACGCCTGCGGCGCCTGCTGCATCGTCCTGGCGCAAGCGCCGCGCCTTGCGAACGGCCCATACCGCGTCACCGAGGGCATCCACAGAGTCGATGGAGATCTTCATGGCTTCAATGAAATCGAAAGCATGGTTTCGATCTTATCGATCGGCAACGGCGCTGGCAATGAATCGAAACGACCTTATCGATTTTCATCGAGCAGCTTCCCAAACCCCAGAAAAACGAAAGCATTGCTTAGATATTCACCCCCTTTTCAACCGTCCTCTGCGCGACTGCACCCATCCCTGGCCTGCACTAAGGTCCATGCGCAGGAGACAACCATGGACATCAACACCCCCACCCCGCCGCCCGAAGGCTGCATCAGCTGCGAAGTGCGCGGCCATGTGCTGCTGATCGGGATCAACCGCCCCGCCAAGCGCAACGGCTGGACGCCACCCATGTTCCAGCAGTTGGCCGAGGCCTATACGCGCCTGGACGACGATCCCGAGTTGCGCGTGGGCGTGCTGCATGCGTTTGGCAGCCATTTCACGGCGGGGCTGGACCTGCCGGTGATGGCGGAGTACCTGCGCTCGGGCAGGAAGGCCATCCCGCAAGGCCTGGTGGAGCCGCACGACTACGGCCTGGTCGGCTACCGGCGCCGCGCCAAGCCCATGGTGGTGGCGGTCAAGGGCATTTGCTTCACGGTGGGCATCGAGCTGATGCTGGGCGCCGACATCGTGGTCGCGGCCGATGACTGCCGCTTTTCCCAGCTGGAAGTGCAGCGCTGCATCATGCCCACGGGCGGCGCCACGCTGCGCATGGCCGAGCGTGCGGGCGTGGGCAATGCCATGCTGCACCTGCTCACGGCCGATGAGTTCGACAGCGCCGAGGCCTATCGCCTGAACTTCGTGCAGAAGGTGGTGCCGGCCGGTCAGGAACTGGCCGAGGCCCTGCGCATTGCCGAGCGGATTGCCGCCCAGGCCCCGCAGGCTGTGGTGGCCACGCGGCTCAATGTGCTCAAGGCCATCGAGCTGGGCCAGGCCGCCGCCGTGGCCGACTTCATTCCCGTGCAGCAGCGCCTGGCCAGCAGCGAGGATGCCGCCGAAGGCGTGCGCTCCTTCATCGAGAAACGCCCCGCGCGCTTCACGGGCCGATAGGCCTTTCTCACCCTCCCGATCTTCCCCCTCCGATCTGGAGGGATTTCATCAATTAAGTTGTGCACAATTTAATTGACAGCAATAATTCAGCCCATGCCACGCAACGCCCTGCCCACCGACACCCCCGAGCTTCTGCGCCTGGACAACCAGGTCTGCTTTGCGCTGTACTCGGCGTCGCTGGCCATGACCAAGCTCTACAAGCCCCTGCTCGACGGCATCGGCCTGACCTATCCGCAGTACCTGGTGATGCTGGTGCTTTGGGAGCGCGACGGCCTGACCGTGTCGGAGATCGGCGAGCAGCTGACCCTGGATTCGGGCACGCTGACGCCGCTGCTCAAGCGGCTCGAAGGCGCGAACCTGCTGGAGCGGGTGCGCGATGCGCAGGACGAGCGCCGCGTGCGCATCACGCTCACCCCGCAAGGCCGGGCACTGCGCGATGCGGCTGAAAAGATTCCCGCCTGCGTGCTGCAAAGCACGCAGTGCACGCTGCCCGAGTTG
Source organism: Delftia sp. BGA-UO-ETr-SB1 (assembly GCF_059567865.1). Classification (NCBI taxonomy): domain Bacteria; kingdom Pseudomonadati; phylum Pseudomonadota; class Betaproteobacteria; order Burkholderiales; family Comamonadaceae; genus Delftia; species Delftia sp. BGA-UO-ETr-SB1. The sequence goes on from NZ_JCAQOW010000005.1 coordinate 1,281,849, forward strand.
CAGGCGCTGACGCAGCAACTCGGCGCACTGCGCGAGCGGCTGGCGCCGCGCCGCAGCGACTGACAACGGATTGCCGATTTCCTCCACCCGTCCGCACAGCCGGACAACTTTGCAAAAGGAAGACACCATGGCCCAGCTCGAAAAAGTCCTGTACACCGCACGTGCCCACACCACCGGCGGCCGCGACGGCGCCTCGCGCACCGATGACGGACGCCTGGACGTGACCCTTTCCTCGCCAGGCACCAGCGGCACGGGCACCAATCCCGAGCAACTGTTCGCCGCAGGCTACTCGGCCTGCTTCATCGGCGCCATCAAGGCAGTGGCCGGCAAGCAGAAGATCAGCCTGCCGCAGGACCTGTCCATCGACGCAGAAGTGGACCTGGGCACCATCCCCAACGCCTACGGCATCGCTGCCCGCCTGAAGGTCAGCCTGCCCGGCATGGACAAGGCCGCCGCCCAGGCCCTGGTGGACGCAGCCCACCAGGTCTGCCCCTACTCCAACGCCACGCGCGGCAACATCGACGTGCAGATCACCCTGGTCTGATCAGGCCCAGCCCGGCCGCTCCCGCCATTGCAGCCTGCGACCCCGGAGGTCGTAGCGTGCATGGCAGGTCAACGGGCCGTGCAAGGCGTCGGCCGCATAGCTGACCAGCGCGATCTCGCCCACGGCGGCCTGCCAGTGCTCCAGCACCGGCAGGCCGCTTATCCATTGCAGCACCTGGGCGCGCGGCCAGGCGGCGTTCCAGGCGCCCAGCGTCACATGGGGCACGTAGGGGCGCAGCGCCTCGGTCAGCGCCAGTTCGGGTCTTGCCGGCCTGAGTGCACCATGCAGCATGCCCAGCGTGGGCCCGCCCTGGCTGCGGTCGCGCACCTGCAGATAGGGCGCCATCTCGAAACTGCCCCAGCCGCCGAATTCCAGCTGCAGCGGTGCGGCCGGCAGGTCCTGCAGCGCGTGCAAGTCGCGCGATAGTTCCGCCGCGCCGTAGGCGTCCGGCAGCGCCGCATCGCCATCCAGAAAGCCGGCCGTGGCCAGGGTCACATGCAGCTGCCGCTCGTACCGCGGAACCAGCGCAGCGGCGAGGGCCTGGCGCGCCTGCGCACAGGCGCGGCGCACGGCTTCGCCCTCGGCAGGGCCCAGCGCATGGAGCTCCAGCACCCAGACCGCATAGCGGCGCCGGCCCAGGTGCCAGCCGCTCCAGTCGTCGGATGCGCCTGCCGCGCTGGCGCTCGCTATGGCATGGGATTGCAGGAAATGGGGCAGCAGCGGCACGGCGGGCGAATCGGCGAAGGCTAGGCAGCCGCACAGCTTAAGCCAGCCCGGCGACAATCGGCCCATGTCCGCCACACCGCACGATCCTGATCTGAATGTCGTCCCCGACGACGAATCGCACGCCTATGCCCGCCTCACGCCCGACGTGGTGCTCGACGCCCTGGCCTCGGTCGGCCTGTGGGGCGACGGCCGGCTCACGGCCCTGGCCTCCTACGAAAACCGCGTCTACCAGGCCGTACTGGAAGACGGCGATCGCGTCGTGCTCAAGTTCTACCGCCCGGGCCGCTGGAGCCGCGATCAGATCCTGGAGGAGCACGCCTTCAGCGCCGAGCTGACGGCCGCCGAAGTGCCCGCCGTGCCCCCGCTGGTGCTGGAAGGCGCCACGCTGCACAGCCACGCGGGCTTTGATTTCTCGGTCAGCCCCTGGCGCGGAGGCCGTCCGCCCGAGCTGGACGACTTCGAGGTGCTGGAGTGGACCGGGCGCTTCCTGGCCCGCATCCACACCGTGGGCGCGACCCGGCCCTTTGCGCACCGGCCGGCGCTGGACCTGGCCAGCTTCGGCCACGACTCCATGCAGTGGCTGCTGGACCGGCAAATGATTCCGCTGGAAGTGGAATCCACCTGGAAGGCCGCCTGCCAGCGCGCGCTGGACCTGATGGCACCCGCCACCGACGGCATGAGCGCGGCCGGCCACTTCGGCCTGCACAGCGCGCGCACGCTGCGCCTGCACGGCGACTGCCATCCCGGCAACGTGCTGTGGACGCCGCTGGACGACGAAGGCCGCGGCGGCCCGCATTTCGTGGACCTGGACGATGCGCGCACCGGCCCGGCCGTGCAGGACCTGTGGATGCTGCTGTCGGGCGACCGGGGCCAGCGCACGCGCCAGCTGGGCGCCCTGCTGGATGGGTACGAGCAGTTCCGTCCCTTCGACCGCCGCGAGCTGGCCCTGATCGAGCCGCTGCGCACGCTGCGCCTCATCCACTACAGCGCCTGGCTGGCGCGGCGCCAGGACGACCCGATCTTTGCCATCAACTTCCCCTGGTTCGGCACGCCCGACTACTGGCGCGGGCAGGTGGACATGCTCAACGAGCAGATCGAGGCCATGCAGGAAGAGCCTCTATACGCCTGAGGCCACCGGGCTGCCTGCCTCCCGAAGACAGATATCTTTACAAATTGTCCAGGCCCGCGGCGCCCTATCCAGGGCTGCGGGTTCCGGGGTATTCTCGGCCCGAAATCCCATCGGCCATGCCCTACTCCGCCTTCCCACCATCGCTGCCCAACCCGCTACAGCCCTTGCCTGCCGCGCAAAAGGTGCTGGTGGTGGACGACGTTCCGGACAACGCCACCATCATCTGCCAGGTGATCAAGGATCTGTGCGGCCCGCTTGTGGCCTACACCGGCGAGGAGGCGCTGGCCCTGGCCCGCCAGTACCTGCCCGACCTCATCCTGCTGGACATCCGCATGCCGGAGATGGACGGCTTCGAGGTCTGCCGCCGCCTCAAGGCCGACCTGCAGACCGCGCATATCCCCATCATCTTCCTCACCGCGCTGACCGAGCCCCATTGCGAGGAACTGGGCCTGAACCTGGGCGCCGTGGATTTCGTGACCAAGCCCTTTCGCCCGGCCGTGCTCAAGGCACGCGTGCGCACGCATCTGGAGATTGCGCAGCAGCGCCAGATGCTGCAACTGCTGTCGCACAGCGACGGGCTGACGGGCGTGGCCAACCGGCGTTTCTTCAGTGCCCAGCTGGAGCGCGAGTTCATGCGCCTGCAGCGCCTGGGCGAGCCGCTGTCGCTGGTGATGATGGACGTGGACCACTTCAAGGCCTACAACGACCACTACGGCCATCTGGTCGGCGATGAATGCCTGAGCCAGATCTCCCAGGCCATTCAGGGCGCACTGCACCGGCCGGGCGACCTGCTGGCGCGCTATGGGGGCGAGGAATTCGTCTGCCTGCTGCCCCATACGGCGCTGGATGGCGCGGTGCTGGTGGCGCAGGGCATCGTCGATGCGCTCAGGCTGCTGGACCTGCCCCATGCCGCATCGCCCCTGGGCCAGGCGCTGACCGTGAGCCTGGGCGTGGCCTGCATTGCGCCTTCGCCCACCAACAGTGCCCAGCAACTGCTGGCCGATGCCGATCGGCGCCTTTATCTCGCAAAAAACGCTGGTCGCGACCGCATCGTCTGGGAGGGGTGACAGGAAACACCCCCTGAGGCGCTACGCGCCGTTCCCCTCTCTCGCACCTCAGCAACGTCCATCGACGCGGCAGGTCGGCACGACCTGACCGCTGGCATCACGCCATTGCACCTGGCCGGCCGGGGTCTGAGGCGGGGCGGCAGGCGCTGGCTCCTGGGCCGGTTGAACGTTGGAGCGTTGCGGATCGTGCAGCACGGTGGATGAACCCACGCCCACGCCGACCCGCGCGCCGCCCACACCCGTGGAGGCGCCCACGCCTGCGCTGCCCAGCACCTGGCCGCTCTGGTTGACGCCGACGCCAACGCCGACCGGGCCCACGCCCGTGCCGACTCCGGCACTCAGCCCGCCGCTGCCCAGCCCCACGCCCACCGACACGGGGCCGACCGGAATTCCGATACCCACGCCGCCGCCCACCGAGCCGCAGCCGGCCAGCAGCAGCGCGCAGGCGCCAAGCGCGGTCCACGCTGCCTTGCGGGATAGCTGGGAGGTCATGAAGGCGGAGGATGGAACTGGCATGCCGGACTCTCTGGACAAGGGAAAACACAGGGACGGCCACAGGGTACACCCGCCCGCCCGGCGCACGTTGCCAGCGGTATGCCCGGGTCCATGCCAGGGGCTCGGAGGCAGCGAAACACTCAGGACACGCGGGTTTCTTAGAATTCACCCATTGGCCTGCGGGTCATTCCAGATTCCATGCGCTCCCGGACAGTGCCGTGGCGCCCCGGTGGCGCCACGCCTGCGCAGCGCCGCTTTCCCCTTCGCTTTCTTCGCGCTCCCTTTTCGCTCCCTTTTCTATGCAAACCCGTTGGCCACCCTATGCGTGGGTGTGTTTTTCCATGTGCGTGGGTGTCATGGGCACCGCCCTGGCCAGCCCGCTGTACCCGCTGTACCAGCAGGCCTGGGGGCTGCAGCCCAGCCACATCACGCAGATCTTCGTGGCCTATATGTTCGGCGCGCTGGCCAGCCTGCTGTTCCTGGGCCGGCTGACCGACCGATTCGGCTTTGTCACCGTGCTGCGCGCCGGGCTGATCCTGATGACGCTGGGCGTGCTGGCCTCCGCCGTGGCCTGGAACGTGCCCAGCTTTGCGCTGGGGCGCGTGGTCATCGGCGTGGCTTCGGGGCTGATCACCACCTCGGCCTCGGTGGGCATGACCCGGCTCAACAACCGGGGCGACCTGCAGCGCGCCGCGGCCACGACCAGCCTGACCATTGCCTTCGGCTTCGGGCTGGGCCCCGTGGTGGGCGGGCTGATCGCGCAGTGGCTGCCCTGGCCGCTGGTCACGGCCTACATCCCCTCGCTGGGGCTGGGCCTGCTGGCCGTCTATGCGCTGTACCAGGTGCGCATCGCCGAGCCGGCCGAGCTGGCCTTCACCCAGGCACGCGCGCTGCACTGGCGCGATTTCATGCCCACCATCACGCTGCCGGAGCGCCGCTTTGCGCGCCACTATGCACTGGGCGGCATGTGCGCGTTCTGCGCCTTCGGCATGTTCAGCCTGTTCGCATCGCTGGCGCCCAGCTTCATGCAGCGCATGGTGCCCTGGCACGGGCCGGCTGTCTCGGGCCTGTCCATCGGCGTGATCCTGTTCCTCTCGGCGGGTTTCCAGTACCTGGCGCGCCCGCGCCCGACCAAGGGCTCGGCCATTGTGGGCTTTGCCTGCCTGGTGGCCTGCAACCTCCTGCTGCTGATCAACAGCTTCGCGGGCTCGGCCCTGCTGTTCGCGCTCAGCGTGATCACCACGGCAGCGGGCCACGGCCTGTGCAACCTGGCGGGCATGTCCATCGTCAACAAGGTCTCCACGCCGGCCACGCGCACGGGCCTGCTGTCCACGTACCTGGTGGTCGGCTACCTGGGCACCATCGTGCCCATCCTCGGCCTGGGCTGGCTCTCGGACCATATCGGCATCACCGAGGCCCTGGTCGCCTACTGCATCGTCATGGGCGCGCTGGCCGGCTGGCTGTGCTGGATGTGCACGCGCACGCCCACGCTGCCCATGCCCAAGCACTAGTTCCGCCAAGGGCGCATGCCTGTTCAGCGAAAGTGCGGTCCCGGCCCGTCTTCGGCCAGGCAGTCGCCGTCATTGCGCAGCGGGCAGACCTTGAGGGACAGGCAGCCGCAGCCGATGCAGCCGTCGATCTGGTCGCGCAGCTGGGTCAGGCCCTGGATGCGCGCATCCAGCGCGTGGCGCCAGCGCGCGGACAGCGCGGCCCAGTCGGCCTGCGTGGGCGTGCGGCCGCTGGGCAGGTCCTGCAGCGCCTCGGCAATCTCGGCCAGCGGCACGCCCATGCGCTGGGCCACCCTGATGACCGCCACGCGCCGCAGCACGGCACGCGCATAGCGGCGCTGGTTGCCGGGCGTGCGCAGGCTCTCGATCAGTCCCTGGCGCTCGTAGAAATGCAGGGCCGAGACGGTGATGCCGCTGCGCCGGGCGACTTCGCCCACGGAGAGGATGGCCGGCCCGTCATGGTCGGACGCGGTGACACCGGCAGAAGACAGATTCATGGCAGCAGGAAAATAGGCGCAGGAAAAATAGGTCCAAGCAGGCCTGCATTTGACCTCAACTTTGGTTGAGGTTTCACACTGGCAAGCCTCGCCGCCCGGTCCGGCCCACTCTCAGACTCCAAGCCATACATGCCACACGACGCACTTGCCACCTCCTCGGCGCAGCCCGCTGCTTCCACGGCCCCGCAACTGCACCATCTGCAGCCCGCCGGCCTCTACGACGCCACGCCCAACGGCTACACCCATGTGGTCACCGTGCACGGGCCGGCGCAATGGGCCTTCGTCTCGGGCCAGGGGGGCGAGAACCAGGCGGGCGACCTGCCCGAGAGCTTCGCGGTTCAGGCGCAGCAGGCGCTGTCCAACCTCAAGCTGGCGCTGCAGGCGGCGGGCGCGGACATGGGCCAGGTGGTCAAGCTGACCCTGCTCATCGTCGACCACTCGGAGGCCCGCTTCAACGACTGGCAGGCCGCCGTGCGCCTGCATTGGAGCGACGGTGCCCCCGGCGATGGTGCCCCCGGCAATACCCTGCCGCGCTTTCCGGCCTGCACCCTGATCCCCGTGCCCCGGCTGGCCCTGCCCGGCATGCTGATCGAGGTCGATGCCGTGGCCGCACTGCCCGCCCACGCCCAGCCCGCACGGCCGCCGCTGTGGGTCTGAGCCATCCGTTTGCCACCCATAAGCAGATAACACAGGCATTCGTCAGATGAACAGATCCTCCCAGGCTTGCGCCCAGCCCTCACCGCCCATGCAGGCCACCGCCACGCCCGTGCTGCCCCAGAGCACCCTGCTGCTCATGGCCACGGCCTGCGGCCTGTGCGCGGGCGCCAATTACTTCAACCAGCCGCTGCTGCACTCCATCGCCATCGACCTGGGCATCAGCGAGGCGCGTGCCTCGCTGACGGTGACCATGGCCCAGGTCTCCTATGCGCTGGGACTGCTGCTGCTCGTGCCCCTGGGCGACATGCTGGAACGCCGCCGCCTGGTGCTGGGCCTGATGCTGCTGGCCGCGCTGGGCATGTTGGCCAGCGGCATGGCGCACAGCTTTGCGCTGCTGGCGGCGGGCACGCTGATGACGGGGCTGTTCTCGGTCGCGGCCCAGGTGCTGGTGCCCATGGCGGCCAGCTTTGCGGCGCCCGGCGCCAGCGGGCGCGCCGTGGGCCTGGTCATGAGCGGGCTGCTGATCGGCATCCTGGCGGCACGCAGCGTGGCGGGCCTGCTGTCGGAGCTGGGCGGCTGGAATGCCGTCTACTGGGTGGGCGCCCTGGCCACGGCCGGCGTGGCCCTGCTGCTGCGGCGCGCGCTGCCCCTGGCGCAGCCGGCCCAGCCCATAGGCTATGGCGCGGTGATGCGCTCCCTGCTCACGCTGGCGCGCGAGCAGCCGCGTCTGCGCAGCCGGGCGCTGATCGGCGGCATGGGCTTTGCCACGGTGAGCGTGCTGTTCTCGACCATGGCACTGCTGCTGGCCGGGCCGGGCTACGGGTTTGGCGATGCGCAGATCGGCCTCATCGGCCTGGTCGGCGTGGCCGGCGCCCTCATGGCCAACATGGCCGGCCGGCTGGCCGACCGGGGGCTGGAGCAGCGCACCACGCTGGCCGGCGGCCTGCTCATGCTGGCGGGTTGGGGGGCGCTGTGGCTGGGCGGCACCAGCCTGTGGTGGTTTCTGACGGGATTGCTCATCGTCGATGCCGCGCTGCAGGCCCTGCACATCAGCAACCAGAACGTGATCTACGCGCTGGCGCCTTCGGCGCGATCGCGCATCAATGCGGTCTACATGACGGGGTACTTCATCGGCGCCTCGGCAGGCTCGGCCGTGGGCTCGGCGGTCTGGCTGCACTGGGGATGGACAGGTGCCAGCGTGGCGGGTCTGATTCTGAGCCTGGCCACGCTGGCCGTCGTGGCCTGGGACAGAAGCCTGGCGCGTCAGACCCGGGCAAGCGCGTAAAAGCCGCACCAGCCTGCGGCACGCTGCGCAAGAATGCACTGCAAACGTGCCGTCTTGCGCGCCTTGCCATGCAGGAAACGCACCAATCCGATGCGCCAGCGCACCAGCATGGCGCAACCGCCACTGCACCGGATTGGCACGCTAAATGCATGACAAAGGCCGTTACAACCACCACGCCCTGTACCGCCCGTCACGCCCATGTCCGCAGCGCTACCGATCACCGCCGTGCCCGCTTGCGCCTCGGGCTGGCAGGCCATGCTGGACCTGCGCTTCGGGCACCGCACTGGCCAGGGCAGCGTGCTTTCCCACGCACGCCACAGCGGCCCGCTGCGCGTGCAAAAACCGCTGCACCCCGAAGGCCCCGGCATCTGCCATGCCGTGCTGCTGCACCCGCCCGGCGGCGTGGCCGGCGGCGACCAGTTGCAGATCGATGTGACCGTGGAGCCCGGCGCCCACGCCCTGCTGACCACACCGGGCGCCACGCGCTGGTACAAGTCCCAGGGCCGCCCGGCCGCGCAGCGCGTGCGGCTGCGCGTGGAAGAAAGCGCCATCCTGGAATGGCTGCCACAGGAAAACATGCTGTTCGCCGGTGCCGACGCCACCATGGCGCTGGACCTGGATCTTGCGCCGGGCGCGCGCGCCATCGGCTGGGACGCCGTGGTGCTGGGCCGCTATGGCGCGGGCGAACACTGGAACCACACCGGCGCCGCGCCCACCGCTGCCGCGCGCCTGCAGCTTCACAACCGGCTCGCATGTGGCGGACGGCCTCTGTGGCTGGAGCAAGGCGAACTGCACGCCGGCCATGCCCTGCTGTCCAGCCCAGTTGCCTGGGCCGGCTTCCCTATACAGGCCAGCCTCTGGGCCGTGGCCCCCGAGCCCTTGGCGGCCATGGAGCCATTGAGCGAGCAACTGGCCGCCAGCCTGCCCTGGAGCGATGAAGTGCGCGCCGGCGTCAGCCTGCTGACCGGCCAAGGCGGCGCACCCTCGGTGCTGCTGCTGCGCGTGCAGGCACGGCGCATGGAGGCGGCAGGGGCCGTGCTGCATGAAGGCTGGCGCCTGCTGCGCCCGGCACTGCTCAATCAACAAGCCCGCCCCCCGCGCCTGTGGGCCACCTGATCAACGGAGACTCATCGATGGAACTCACGCCCCGTGAAAAAGACAAGCTGCTGCTGTTCACCGCAGCCCTGGTGGCCGAGCGGCGCAAGGCGCGCGGCCTGAAGCTCAACTACCCCGAGGCCGTGGCGCTGATCAGCGCCACCGTGCTGGAGTGGGCGCGCGACGGCAGGACCGTGGCCGAGCTCATGCACCTGGGCACCACGGTGCTGACGCGCGCCGATGTGATGGAGGGCATTCCAGAAATGATCCCGGACATCCAGGTCGAAGCCACTTTCCCGGACGGCACCAAGCTGGTCACCGTTCATCACCCGATCGTTTGAGGAGATCCGCCATGTTCCATCCCCGCCTTCTGCTCGCCCCGGCCCTGCTGGCCGCCGCCACGGCCGCCAGCGCCCATACGGGGGCCGGCGCCCACCTGCATGCCGGTGACGGCGCCATGCAGGCCCTGATGGCCGGGCTGTCCCACCCCATCGCGGGCCTGGACCATCTGCTGGCCATGCTGGCGCTGGGCCTGTGGTGCGGGCTGATGCTCAAGCGCCAGTGGCTGCCGCCCGTGGCCTTTGCCGCATGCATGGCGCTGGGCCTGGCGCTGACGCAGACCCCGCTGGAGCTGCCAGCTGTCGAGCCCATGGTGGCTGCATCGCTGCTGGCCTTCGGCCTGCTGCTGGTGGCCCAGCGCCGCCTGCCCGTGGCCCTGGCCATGGTGCTGGCCGGCGCCTTCGCGCTGTTCCACGGATACGCGCATGGCGAGGTCTTCCCCCACGCGCTGCCCGCAGCCGTGTTCTGGGCCTACATGGCGGGCATGGTCGCCACCACGCTGGTGCTGCATGCGCTGGGCGTGGCCTTTGGCCGGGCCATGCGCGGCGGCACGGCTTCGGCTTGGGCCGCACGCCTGGCCGGAGTGGCCGCCATGGGCTACGGTGCCGTGGCGCTGGCGGGCTGAGCGCGGGAGCCGCACATGACCGAGCGCATCATCCCCGGCGAGCTGCTCGCCGAGCCCGGCGAGATCCTGCTGAACGCAGGCCGGCCCGTGCAGACCCTCACGGTCACCAACACCGGCGACCGGCCGGTGCAGGTGGGCTCGCACTTTCATTTCTTCGAGGTCAACGAAGCCCTGCACTTCGACCGCGCCGCCGCACGCGGCTGGCGGCTGAACATCGCGGCCGGCACGGCCGTGCGCTTCGAGCCGGGCCAGGAGCGCACGGTGGAACTGGTGGAAATCTCCGGCGACCGCATCATCTTCGGCTTCAACGCCAAGGTGATGGGCAGGCTTTGAAGTACCCCCTGAGCGGCTACGCCGCTTCCCCCGTTGCACGGCGCCCTCTCTCGCTTCGCGGGAGGGGGACGACACCTTCGGTGCGGGGCGGCGCGGCCGGCATAGGCCCTTCCTCGGTGTCCCCGGGTTGGACCACGCCGGCTTTAAGTACAACGAGCAACGCATAGCGTCGTAGACAACAGAAAGGGAACATTCATGGCAAGCATCACGCGCCAGGCCTATGCCGAGATGTTCGGCCCCACCGTGGGCGACCGCCTGCGGCTGGCCGACACGGCCCTGGTCATCGAGATCGAGAAGGACCACACGATCTACGGCGAAGAGGTCAAGTTCGGCGGCGGCAAGGTCATCCGCGACGGCATGGGCCAGAGCCAGCGCATGGCCGCCGACTGTGCCGACACCGTCATCACCAATGCCGTGATCATCGACCACTGGGGCATCGTCAAGGCCGACATCGCCATCAAGAACGGGCTGATCGCAGGCATAGGCAAGGCCGGCAACCCGGACATGCAGCCGGGCGTGACCATCGTCATCGGCCCCGGCACGGAAATCATTGCGGGCGAGGGCATGATCGTCACGGCCGGCGGCATCGACACGCACATCCACTTCATCTGCCCGCAGCAGATCGACGAGGCGCTGACCAGCGGCGTGACCACCATGATCGGCGGCGGCACGGGCCCGGCCACGGGCACCTTCGCCACCACGGTCACGCCCGGCCCCTGGCACATGGAGCGCATGCTGCAGGCCGTGGACGGCTACCCCATGAACATCGGCCTGCTGGGCAAGGGCAACGCCAGCCAGGCCGCGCCGCTGCGCGAGCAGATCGCGGCGGGCGCCATCGGCCTGAAGCTGCACGAGGACTGGGGATCGACGCCCGCCGCCATCGACTGCTGCCTGGGCGTGGCCGACGAGACCGACACCCAGGTCGCCATCCACACCGACACGCTCAACGAGGGCGGCTTCGTCGAGGCCACGGTGGCCGCCTTCAAGGGCCGCACCATCCACACCTACCACACCGAAGGCGCGGGCGGCGGCCACGCGCCCGACATCATCAAGGTCTGCGGCGAGGCCAACGTGCTGCCCTCGTCCACCAACCCCACGCGGCCCTACACGGTGAACACGCTGGACGAGCACCTGGACATGCTCATGGTCTGCCACCACCTGGACGCCTCCATTGCCGAGGACATCGCCTTCGCCGAAAGCCGCATCCGCCGCGAAACCATCGCGGCCGAGGACGTGCTGCACGACCTGGGCGCCTTCTCCATGATCTCCAGCGACAGCCAGGCCATGGGCCGTGTGGGCGAAGTGGTGCTGCGCACCTGGCAGACCGCGCACAAGATGAAGGTCCAGCGCGGCAGCCTGCCGGGCGACAACGCGCGCCACGACAACTTCCGCGTCAAGCGCTACGTTGCCAAGTACACCATCAACCCCGCCCACACGCATGGCATCGCCCATGTCGTGGGCTCGGTGGAGGTCGGCAAGCTGGCCGACCTGGTGCTGTGGCGGCCGGCGTTTTTCGGCGTCAAGCCCAGCCTCATCCTCAAGGGCGGCAGCATCGCCAGCGCCGCCATGGGCGACCCCAACGCCAGCATCCCCACGCCCCAGCCCGTGCACTACCGCCCCATGTTCGCGGGCCAGGGCAGCGGCGTGGCGGCGGCCAGCCTCACCTTCGTCTCGCAGGCCGCCCAGCAGGCCGGCGTGGCCGACCGCTACGGCCTGCGCAAGCGCACCGTGGCCGTGGAAAACTGCCGCAGCGTCAGCAAGCGCGACATGGTGCACAACGACTGGCAGCCCGACATCAGCGTCGATCCCGAGACCTACCAGGTCGTGGCTGACGGCCAACTGCTGACCTGCGAGCCCGCCACCGAGCTGCCGATGGCGCAGCGGTATTTTCTGTTCTGATCACCCCATGCTCACCGTCAATAAACACATGCCCCAGGGCGGGGGCCTTGCCGCCGTGCTGGTCAGGCGCGCCGCCACGCTGGAACTGGACTGGGACATGCGCCAGAAGAGCCGTTTTGCGGCAACAGACTCCACGGGGCGCGAGCTGGCCGTGGTGCTGGCGCGCGGCAGCGTGCTGCGCGGCGGCGATGTGCTGGTGGCCGAGGATGGCAGCCTGGTCGCCGTGCGCGCGGCGCCCCAGGCGGTGTTGCGCGTGACGGCGGCCACGCCGCTGGGCCTGCTGCGTGCGGCCTACCACCTGGGCAACCGGCATATCCCGGTGGAGGTCACGCCCACCCACCTGCACCTGGAAAACGACCCCGTGCTGCACGACATGCTGCTGCGCCTGGGCGCGCAGGTGGCCCTGGTGGATGCGCCCTTCGAGCCCGAGGCCGGTGCCTATGGCGGCGGCCACCGCCACGGCCATGACGCCAGCTTTGCCGAGGACCAGGCGCTGGCGCAGAGCGTGTATGCGCTGCATGACCATGGGCACGAACATGGCCATTCACACGGCCATTCCCACGGGCATGAACATGGCCACGACCACAGCCATGACCATGACCATGACCACAAAGGCTGCTGCGGACACGGGCACGGCCACGACCATCCGCATGGCTGACCTGTCGATACAGGGGCTGTGCGCCCTGCTGCACTTGGCATCGCCCCAGCTGCCCGTGGGCGGCTTCAGCTATTCGCAGGGGCTGGAGGCCGCCATCGAGCACGGCCTGGTCACGGATGCCGGCACGGCGCGCACCTGGATTGCCGATGCGCTGGCCCACGGCTTTGCACGCTGCGAGGCGCCGCTGTGGCTGCTGCTGCGCCGGGCCTGGAGCGCAGGCGACGAGGGCGCGGTGCACGAATGGAACCAATGGTTCATTGCCAGCCGCGACAGCCGCGAGGCCCGTGCCGAGACGCTGCAGATGGGCTGGTCGCTGCACAGCCTGCTGCGCTCCGTGCCCTGGGGCGGCGAGGCCTTTGCGCCCCGCATCGCACAACTGGGCGCGCTGGTGGACGACCCTGGCCTGGCCTATCCCACGGCCTTTGCCTGCGCCTGCGCCGCCGTGGATGCAGACGAGGACCATGCCCTTCTGGCCTATGGCTTTGCCTGGCTGGAGAACCAGGTGGCCGCCGCCATCAAGGCCGTGCCGCTGGGCCAGGTAGCGGGCCAGAGCCTGCTGCTGGCCCTGCATCCGCTGCTGGAACAGGCCGTGGGCGAGGCACGCCGCCGCGCCAGCGAGGCGCCGCCCCGGCTGGACACCATGCTGCCCCAATGGAGCGTGCTGCAGGCACGGCACGAACACCAGTACTCCCGGCTCTTCCGGTCCTGATCACTCACTCCAAGTCCACCATGAACACCCGCACCAAGAAACTCCCCCCGCTGCGCGTCGGCATCGGCGGCCCTGTCGGCTCCGGCAAGACCACGCTGCTGGAGATGCTGTGCAAGGCCATGCGCGCACACTACGACCTGGTGGTCATCACCAACGACATCTACACCAAGGAAGACCAGCGCCTGCTGACGGTGGCCGAGGCCCTGCCGCCGGAACGCATCATGGGCGTGGAGACCGGCGGCTGCCCGCACACGGCCATCCGCGAGGACGCCTCCATCAACCTTGAGGCCGTGGACCGCATGCTGCGCCAGTTCCCCGAGGCGGACATCGTCTTCATCGAAAGCGGCGGCGACAACCTGGCCGCCACCTTCAGCCCCGAGCTGTCGGACCTGACCATCTACGTGATCGACGTGGCCGGCGGCGAGAAGATTCCGCGCAAGGGCGGCCCCGGCATCACCAAGAGCGATCTGCTCGTGGTCAACAAGACCGACCTGGCGCCCTACGTGGGCGCCAACCTGTCCATCATGGAAGCCGACACGCAGCGCATGCGCGCCCACAAGCCCTATGTGATGGGCAGCGTGAAAAGCGGCAAGGGCCTGCGCGAGGTGATCGACTTCATCACCGAACGCGGCCTGCTGCCGCCCATGCCCGCGCAGGGCTGAAGACGGCCGCGCACGGCCTTCAGCGCTGCGGCGTGCCGCTGGTGGCCTTGGCCTTGGGCAGGGTGGCCGCGCTGCTGGAAGACACCAGCGGATGGCCGGTGGAGGTGGCCGCACCATCAGTCTGGCGCCAGGCCGAGGGCTTGGGCGCCACCATGGGCTGGGGCGCGGGGGCAGGCGCCCGGCTGCGGTTCCAGGCCGGCAGCAGCACGCGGCGCACAAAGCCCATGTCCAGCGCCAGCCACAGCAGCACCGGGCACAGCGTGGGCACCATCAGCCCGCCCATCTGGTAGGCGTAGACGATGGCCTCCAGCTGCCATGTCTGTATGCCCAGCACGTTGAGGTCGAGCCGCGCCGCAAGGCACAGCTGCATCAGCACCTGCGAGACCACGCTGAAGGTCTGCAAGGGCAGCAGCGCCACATAGCCCACCAGGATGCGCCACCACCGGCCCGGACCCCAGGCCGCCAGCAGCATGGCCACCAGCACCGGCAGGCCGTAGCCGTAGCGGGCGGGATCGACCTCGACGATGGCCTCGGCGCGGCGCCAGCCGGTCTGCTCGTTCGATACCTGGACCGAGGAATTGACGACCAGGCTGCGGGGCGTCTCCAGGTCCACGCGCTGCACCCAGCCGTTGGCGGCGTTCTCCAGCACCCACTTGCTCATGCCGGACACCGGCACGGCCAGCCAGCCGGCCGCCAGCGTCCAGGCCAGGGTCAGCACCACGATGCCGCCCATGGCCAGGGCCGCGAAGCGCGAGATGGGATTGCGTCCGATCATGGCCTGCTCCTCAGGCGGCCACGGCGGCAGAAGCTGCAGCGGCGGGCGGCAGCGGCGGCTGGCCGCCGTCATCCTGCGACGGCGCCTTGCGGCCGCTCCAGCGCACCCACAGCAGCCAGAACACCAGCACGTCCAGCATGATCAGCGCCTGCCAGAGGTACTCATGCGCGAAGTTGAAGGCCGTGGTGCTCCACTGGCCCAGGTAGAACAGGCTGATGACGCGCAGCACGTTGATGGCCTGCACGGCCACGAAGCCGGCCAGCAGGCCCACCAGCTTCTGGCGCCATGAGGAGGGGAAGGCCATCACGGCGGCAAACAGCACGATGTAGGCCTCCAGGCCGTTGCAGCCGGCCTCGATGGAGACGCCGAAGCCCGTGGCCGTGTTCCACAGCACCTTGCCCGTGGCCGAGGCCGTGCTGTCGAACCAGGTCACCAGCGAGGCGCAGATGTGCGCCAGAAAGGACGTCCAGGGCAGCACGATGTGCTGCTGCACCCAACTGAGCAGGTTCAGCCCGAACATCGTCAGCTGGATGGCCAGAAAGATCAGAAAGAAGCGCAGCATGGCAGGTCTTGGAGTGTTGGTTGCCGGGCTTGCGACCTGGCAGTTGCGAAACAGTGTCCCTCTATAGGCTCGCATTATCTTCGGACCGCTCAAAGACGACAAAGGCCGGTGCGTGAATCACGCCACCGGCCCTTGCCGTCACGGGCGCATCACCGACGCTCGCGCCTGCGCATGGTCCCCAGCGCCATCAGCGCCAGCAGGGACGACATCAGCATCAGGCCCCACTGCGACAGCGTGGGAATGCTGGCCGTGGTGTCCGGGCCCGGCTTGAGCGGCGTGGTGGTCGTGCTCTTGTCGTTGTCGGGATTGCCGTCACCGGGTACCGAGACCGTGGCCGAGTTGACCAGCGGGCGGGCGCCCTTGTAGGGCTTTTCCAGCTTGGTCTCCAGCGTGAAGACGGCCGTGCCGCCCTGGGCCAGCTGCGGCACGCTGCAGGTCACGGTGCGCGTGCCGCTGGCATAGCTGCAGCCTGCCGAGGCCGAGACGAACTCCAGCCCTGCGGGCAACACGTCGGTCACCGAGCCGCCCGCGGGCGACTGCGGATCGCGGCCGTAGTTGGTGACGGTCAGCGTGTAGCTGGCCGTGTCGCCATCGTCCAGCGGGCCGGCGGGGCCCTGCTTGCCGATCCCCAGGTCCACGGCATTGCCCTGGCGGCTGGTGGAGGTCCGGTCGGTAGTGGTGTTGTTGACGATCACATCGCCGCCATTGCTCAGCCATTCCGTCTCGAAGGGCTTGACCGAGGCCTCGTGGTAGATGGTGCCGCCCGATGCCTTGTCGGGCAAGGTCTGTGCGCGCATCTTGAACTTGATGGTCATGCTCTGGCCCGGAGCCAGCGCCGGGATGGTGCACTGCAGCGGCCCGCTGGTCGCGTTCAGCGCCGGCTGCACGCCGCACCAGGATGCGGAGGCGCCGGGAATGCCGGCCAACGCCAGGCCGTTCTGGTAGCTGAAGGTGGCCGTGGAGCCCGATGCGGGGAACTTGTCGGTCACGACCACCTGGGTGGCGTAGGAGGGGCCGGAGTTGGTCACCGTGATGGTGTATTCGGTGTCCTCACCCAGCACCAGGCCGTCTGCAGTGTGGCGCATGCTGATGTTCACATCCAGCTCGGCACGCTTGAGCCGGGCCTTGGCCTCGGCCTGGTTGTTGGCCTTGGTCAGCTCCTCGGTGGTGGTGTCCACCGCCACGGTGTTGGAGATCTCCGTATCGGCCGCCAGATCGCCGCGCGAGCGCATCTTGTAGCTCACGGTGTACTGCTCGCCTGCAACCAGCGGATCGGTCCAGGCGCATTCCAGCGTTCCGCCCTGCACGCCATCGGTGGCAGCCGGAGTACAGGTGCCGCCGCCGGTGACCGTGGGCGTGCCGATGAAGATGGCGTCTGCAGGCAGCACGTCCTTGAGCGTGACATTGGCGGCCGACGAGGGGCCGTAGTTGGGCACCGTGACCGTATAGGTCAGAGGCTCGCCCGCAGCGGCCACCTTGGGCGAGACCTGCTTTTGCGCCGCGATTTCCGCGATGGCCTGCACGGTGATGCTGGCCGTAGAGGAATCGTTGCCGGGATCGGCGTCATGGATGTCCAGCGACTGGGCCGAGGCCGCATTGGCATAGGCGCCGGTGGTGGCGCGCTTGGGGCGGATCTTGACCTCGATCACCACCTCGGCCTCCGGGGCCATGGAGGAGATGTCGCAGGTCAGATCGCGCGTCTCGCTGTTGACGCCGCCCGAAGGAGTGCCGCAGCTGGCGTTGGCTCCGGAGACGATGCGGCTGGAGACAAAGCCGCCGCCCGGGTAGGTGTACGGCACGGGATTGCCGGCCTCGTCCACCGGGTTGCCGCCCACGATGCGCACGCCGTCAATTTGCTTGACCAGGGACTGCAGCGCGTCGCGCACGCGGACATTCGTCACCGTCGTGCTGGCCGAGTGGTTCTTCACCACCAGCTGGTAGGTGACCTCTCCACCGCTCTTGATGGAGGCCGGCGGCACAGGGCTGACCACGCTCTTGACGATGCCCACATCCACCTTGTCGGCAGACACGGTGACGGTCGCGGAGGTGGTGGCCGATGCATTGTCCCGGCCGATCACGCCCGCCGAGGCGTTATTGGTGAAGTCCAGATGGCCCGAGGCCAGCGTGACCTTGGCCCTGACCGTGATCTGGCGGCTGGCGCCCACGGCCAGGCCCGCGGTGGAGGTGCAGCTCTGGGCGGCGCAGGTCCAGTCACCCGCGCCGGTGCCCGCACCGGACATGCCGATAACGGTCATTCGGTTGTCCGCAGGGGTGTCGGATACGGTGATCAGCTGATTCGGCAGCGCAGGCATGGGACCGTTGTTGGTCACCGTGATCGTGTACTGGAACTCCTCACCCGCCAGCACCGGGCGGCTGGGGCCGGCCTTGACGAGGCGCAGCCGTGCATCGTTGCTGAAGCTCACCGCCGCGCTATCCGTGTTGTTGGTCTTGTTGGGCTCGTTGAGTTCGGGTGGAACCCCGATCACGCCCTGATTGACCAGTTGCGCACCCGGCGTCCCACCCGCAGCCACGCTGGCCTTGAAGCGGATGGCCTGCATGTTGGCGTAGCCGGCCACCGGGTACTCGCCCGCATGGGTGCAGGTGATGGTGCCGCTGTTGTGGCCGCAGTTCCAGGGCGCCGTGCTGCCGTCGAAGCCCATGAAGGTCACGCCGGCCGGCAGGGTGTCGGTGACGGTGAGATCGCGCGGCACGAGCGAGCCGCCTTCGCGGCGCGGCTGCAGCGTGTAGGTGACCTCGGTCGCCTGCAGCGCATCCAGCACCGTGGGCGCCACCTGCTTGCGCAGCGAGACATCCACGAACTCGCTGCCGCTGGAGACCACGGCGGCGCTGGCGGTGTTGTTGCCGGACTGGCCGTCGGGCATCTCGGTGCTGGCGTCCTTGTAGCCCTTGACGCTGGCAGCGCCGGCAATGGTGCCGCTCATGTTGGCGATGGCCGGCACGGAGATGGAAGGCAGCACGGCGCCCGGCAGCACCGGGCCGCTGCGCGTGCAGCTGAGCTCGCCCGAGATCAGCGGATAGCCCGAGGCCGGCGTGCAGCTCCAGCCGCTGCCTGAGGGCACGCCCGTGACCACGGCGCCGTTGGGCACGGGGAAACGCACCACGGTACGGCCACCGGCGGGCACCTCGGACGGGCCCTTGTTCTGCACGTCGATGACGTACTGGAAGGCGCCGCCGTTGGCGACGCTGGCGGGAGCGGCTATCGCGATGGCCAGATCGGCGGCCTCGGTGGTGGTGAAGTTGCGATCGAGCTGCGTGTTGTTCTGGTCGTTGTCGTAGTCGGGCGAGGCCATGCGCGCGCTGGCCACGGCGCGCCAGTTGGTGCCGACGGTCGGCAGGATGACCTCGAAGCCCACGGACTTGAAGCCGTCGGCGGGCGCCAGGTTGCCGATGTTGCAGACCAGCGTGTTGTTGCCTGCGGTGAGCACCGTGCCGGCAGCCGGTGCCGTGCAGGTGATGCCGCCCGGGCTGCTGCTGTAGCCCTGGAACACGGCGCCCACGGGCAGCACCTCGGTCAGGGTGACGCCTACGGCGTCGGGACCGATGTTGTTGTGCCTGACCTTGGCCACATAGGTGAAGTTGCCGCCGGCAGGGCCTGCCGATGCGTCCTGTCCGTCATAGAGACCGTCCTGGTTGACCAGGATGTCGGTGTCGGCCGGCGCCGCCACGGCAGCCGCTGTTGCCAGCAAGCCGCCGGACAGCAGCGCACGCGCCAGCCAGCCCTTTCTCGTGAAAGCCATACAAACCTCTCTTTTGCTTCGTTGACAGCGCCGAATGCCGCAGGCACGGACGCACGAGGTGCCCGGCTGGAACAGCTCTGTCAGAAAGCCGACTACCGGACGCACCAAAAGGAGGCATGATGGTTCTTTATTACCAAAAGTAAATATGATCTGGAATTTTTAACAAAAGTGAGTATTTAGAGGTATTTGTGAGTTTTTCGTGAGTCGACCTTTTCCGGTCGGTTTTCCTCACGGAACGCAGACGTGAAAAAGCCGGTGGCAGCTTGGCTGGCACCGGCTTGCAATGCTGATCTGCCGCGCGCTGGCGCGGCAGTGAGCAGGCACTAAGGCCTAGGGAATGCGGCGAGGCAATCCTTGTGAGGAACTCACGCCAGCAGCGCGTTCACGCGCCTGACGTAGGCGGCCGGGTCCTCGGGCATGCCGCCTTCGGCCAGCACGGCCTGGTCGAAAAGGATGTTGGCCAGGTCATGGAAATGCACCGATCCGTCCAGCTTCTTGACCAGCGGATGCTCGGGGTTGACCTCCAGCACGGGGCGGGCGTCCGGCGCCTGCTGGCCGGCCTGCTTGAGCAGGCGCGCCAGCTGCAGGCTCATGCCGCCGTCCTGCACCACCAGGCAGGCGGGCGAGTCCACCAGGCGCGTGGTCACGCGCACGTCCTCGGCCTTGTCCTTGAGCGCTTCCTTGAGCTTGGCCAGCAGGGGCTTGAAGGTCTCGGCAGCTTCCTCGGCGGCCTTCTTTTCCTCTTCGTCCTGCAGCTTGCCCAGGTCCACGGCGCCCTTGGCCACGGACTGCAGCGGCGTGCCGTCGAATTCGGTCAGGTAGCCCATGGCCCATTCGTCCACGCGGTCGGCCATCAGCAGCACTTCGATGCCCTTCTTGCGGAAGACTTCGAGCTGCGGGCTGTTGCGGGCTGCGGTCAGGGAGTCGGCCGTGATGTAGTAGATCGCGTCCTGGCCTTCCTTCATGCGGGCCTTGTAGTCGGCCAGCGAGACGATGGCCTCGTCCTGGCTGGTGGAGGAAAAGCGCAGCAGCTTGGCGATGCGTTCCTTGTTGGCAAAGTCCTCGCCCAGGCCTTCCTTGAGCACGGGGCCGAACTCGGCGTAGAACTGGCTGTACTTGCCTTCCTTGGCCTTGTCCTCTTCGCTGACCACGTCGGTGACGCCGTCGGCCGCCGCGTCAGCGGCCGCGTCGTGGCGATCGTGCTTGGCCAGGTCTTCCAGCATGGACAGCACGCGCTTGGTCGAGCCGTCGCGGATCAGGCGCACGTCGCGGCTTTCCTGCAGCAGCTCGCGGCTGACGTTCAGCGGCAGGTCGGCCGAGTCGATCACGCCCTTGACGAAGCGCAGGTAGCCGGGCATCAGCGCCTCGGCGTCATCCATGATGAAGACGCGCTTGACGTAGAGCTTGACGCCGGCCTTCTTGTCGCGGTTGTAGAGGTCGAACGGCGCCTTGGCCGGGATGAACAGCAGCTGCGTGTACTCGGTGTTGCCCTCGACGCGGTTGTGGCTCCAGGTCAGCGGGTTCTCGAAGTCGTGGCTGATGGCCTTGTAGAAGTCTTGGTACTGCTCGGCCGTGATGTCCTTCTTGGGACGCGTCCACAGCGCGCTGGCCTTGTTGATGGTCTCCCACTCGCCCGTCTTCTCCATGGTGCCGGGCTGGTCGTTCTCGCCGTCCTTCCACTCCTCTTTTTCCATGAGGATGGGCAGGCTGATGTGGTCGGAGTACTTGCCGATGACCTGCTTGATCTTCCAGGCGTTGAGGAACTCCTCGGCCTCGGGGCGCAGGTGCAGCGTGATGCTGGTGCCGCGCTGGGGGCGCTCGATCTGCTCGACCTCGAACTCGCCCGTGCCGCCGCTGGTCCAGCGCACGCCTTCGGAGGCCGGCAGGCCCGCGCGGCGTGTTTCCACGGTGATCTTGTCGGCCACGATGTAGCCCGAGTAAAAGCCCACGCCGAACTGGCCGATCAGCTGCGAGTCCGACTTCTGGTCGCCCGACAGCTTGTCCATGAAGGCCTTGGTGCCGCTCTTGGCGATGGTGCCCAGGTTGTCGATGGCTTCCTGCTCGCTCATGCCGATGCCGGTGTCGGCAATGGTCAGCGTCTTGGCAGCGGCGTCGAAGGACACGCGCACTTCCAGGTTGGGCTGGTCCTCATAGAGGGAGGCATCGTTCAGCGCCTCGAAGCGCAGCTTGTCGCAGGCGTCGGAGGCGTTGGAGACCAGCTCGCGCAGGAAGATCTCGGGGTTGGAGTACAGCGAATGCGTGACCAGGTGCAGCAGCTGTGCAACTTCGGCCTGAAAAGAATGGGTTTGCTTGCTCATGCAGACAGTGTCCTATGTCCTATGGGTTCACAACAGGGAAAAAATCAGCCCTCATCTCGGGCCGGCGAGCGCATTATCAAGACCCCGCCGCCCCTGTGGCGACGCAGGCTCTGGACGATTGTTCACTTTTTCGCCCTCACGGCGGGGCTGGCGCAGAGCTATAACTGCGCCACTTTCCGCTGTGCGGCGGACGGTGCGCGCAGGGCCCGGGCGCAATGGCGGGCCTGCTTCAGGAGATTTTCCATGCACAGCTCTGTTCAAAAATGGTCCGCCGAATTCCTCGGGACCCTGTGGCTGACCCTGGGCGGCTGCGGTGCGGCCGTGCTGGCCGCCGCCTTCCCGCAGGTGGGCATCGGCCTGGTCGGCGTCTCGCTGGCCTTCGGACTGACGGTGCTCACGGGCGCCTATGCCTTCGGGCCCATCTCGGGCGGGCACTTCAACCCGGCCGTCTCCGTGGGCCTGGCCATGGGCGGGCGCTTTGCCTGGAGCGAACTGCCGGGCTACATCGTCTCGCAGGTGCTGGGCGCCATCACGGGCGCGGCCATCCTCTATGTGATCGCCACGGGCAAGGCCGGCGCCGACATCGGCGGCTTTGCCACCAACGGCTACGGCGCGCATTCGCCGGGCGGCTACGGCATGACGGCAGCCCTGGTCACCGAGGTGGTGATGACCGCCTTCTTCATCCTGGTCATCCTGGGCGCCACGGCCAAGCGCGCGGCAGCCGGCTTTGGCGGGCTGGCCATCGGCCTGTGCCTGACGCTGATCCACCTGATCTCTATTCCCGTGACCAATACCTCGGTCAACCCCGCGCGCAGCACGGGCCCGGCCCTGTTCGGCCCCGAGATCGCCATCTCGCAACTGTGGCTGTTCTGGGTGGCCCCCATCGTGGGTGCGCTGATCGGCGCCGTGATCTACAAGGCCCTGCTGGCCAACCCGGCCAACGAATAAGGCCAGGGACGGGCGCTGCAGGCGCCCCGCAGCAGACTCAAGCGGCTGGCGACAGCCGCTTTTTTCATTGGATCTTTGGTGAAACACGGTTTTCGTTTGTTGCATGACGGCAACGCGAAGGACTTTCACCCGGCACAAACCGGCCAACTTTACGAAACAGAAACCGAACGCTAGTGATTCGCAATAACAATTCGCGGGCTTTCATCGGAGTGAACATGAGCAAAATCCAACAAATCCTCCCCCCCGCGAACGTCACGCAGCTGGCCCTTGCCGCTGCCCTGTGCCTCGCGGGCACCTCGGCCTTCGCGCAGACCAGCACCACGCTGGGCACCGTGAACGTGACGTCTTCGACCGAAGCGCCCGTCAAGACCGACAACGCCTCCTCGGCCAAGTTCACGGCCCCGCTGGTGGACACGCCCAAGACGGTGCAGGTCATCAACGAGGAAATCATCAAGCAGACCGGCGCGACCAGCCTGCAGGAAGCCCTGCGGTCCACGCCCGGCATCACCTTCGGCAACGGCGAAGGCGGCAACCCCTCGGGTGACCAGCCCTTCATCCGCGGCATGGACGCCCAGGCCAGCACCTTCGTGGACGGCATGCGCGACATTGCGGCCGGCACGCGCGAGGTGTTCAACCTGGAAGCGGTGGAAGTCATCAAGGGCGCCGATTCGGCCTATGCAGGCCGTGGCGGCGCGGGCGGCTCCATCAACCTGGTGACCAAGAAGGCCAGGAACGAGAACTTCATCAGCGGCGACGTGGGCCTGGGCACGGACAGCTACCGGCGCGCCACCATCGACGCCAACCGCGTGCTGGGCGAAGGCGTGGGCCTGCGCCTGAACGCCATGGTGCACGACGCCGACGTTCCCGGCCGCAGCGGCCCCGAGAACAAGCGCTGGGGCATTGCCCCCACGGTGACCTTCGGCATGGGCACGCCCACCGAGGTCTCGCTGTCCTGGCAGCACCTGCAGACCGACAACATCCCCGATGGCGGCGTGCCCTACCTGTACAGCAGCACGGCTGCGGCCGGCCTGCGCGGCGGCAGCGTGGTGCGCCCCACCTACGGCAACAACCGCGACAACTGGTACGGCCTGACCAGCCGCGACTATGAAAAGGAAAAGAGCGACCTGTTCACGGCCACCGTGGAGCACAAGTTCACCGACACCCAGAAGTTCCGCAACAGCCTGCGCTACAGCAAGACCGAACAGGACTACCTGTGGACCCAGCCCGACGACAGCAAGGGCAATGTCGTCAACGGCTATGTGTTCCGCCGCGGCAATGCACGCGTGGCCGACATCAAGACGCTGCAGAACCTCTCGGAATTCACGGGCAAGGCCCAGACCGGCAGCGTGGGCCACAGCTACTCGTTCGGCCTGGAACTGTCCAAGGAAAAGGCTGAATCCCGCACCGCCGCGCTGCAGACCACCAACACCACCTGCATGGCCGCCAGCCTGTGGTGCGCCTCGCTGAACAACCCCGACAGCAGCCCGCTGTGGAACCTGCCCGTGACGCTGGGCGACCCCAGCCACAACCAGATCGACACCGTGGCGCTGTACGGCTTCGACACGCTGAAGTTCAACGACCAGTGGCTGCTCAATGCCGGCCTGCGCATGGACCACTACAAGATCAGCTCCTCCGGCCCCGCCGGCCGCAACACGCCGGCCTATGACCTGAGCCGTTCGGACACATTGTTCAACTACCAGCTGGGCCTGGTCTACAAGCCGGCCACCAACGGCAGCATCTACGCCAGCATCGGCACCTCCTCGCGCCCCGGCGGCTCCATGCTGGGCAACGGCAACGAGGACCTGGGCATCTCCACCGACCAGCTGGCCAACCTCGCTCCCGAGAAGACCCGCTCGCTGGAGCTGGGCACCAAGTGGGACCTGATGGAAAAGCGCCTGGCGCTGACCGCCGCGCTGTTCCGCAACGACGTGACCAATGCGCGCATCACCGAAAACGGCGTCACCTACATGGGCGGCAACAAGGTGGTCAACGGCGTGGAACTGGGCTTCACGGGCAGCGTGCTGCCGGGCTTGAGCGTCTTCGGCGGCTACACCTATATGGACAGCGAGCAGAAGAACGCAGGCGCGGGCAGCGTGGCCAATGGCCAGCCCTTCCCCAACACGCCCAAGCACAGCTTCAGCCTGTGGACCAGCTACAAGCCCATGGCGAAGCTGACCGTGGGCCTGGGCATCTACGCCCAGAGCAGCGTGAACCAGAGCTACATCCTGTCCACGGTGGATGGCGGCATCGTCACCAAGGGTGCCAGCGGCTATGCGCGCTACGACGCCATGGTGGCCTACCAAATCGACCGCAACCTGACCGTGCAGCTGAACCTGTACAACCTGGGCGACAAGGTCTACTACAGCGGCATCCGCTCGCCCCACTACGCGACCATGGCCGCAGGCCGCTCGGCCGTGGCCTCGCTCAAGTGGACGTACTGATCTGCTGATCGCCCCGGGCGACCGCGCAGCGGCTTGACGCTGCGCAGATCACCGCAAAGCCCCGCAGGCCATCGCCGCCTGCGGGGCTTTTTTGCGGGACACTCGCTGATTCCCCCCTGAGGACCGCCTGCCATGATGCTCCGCATACCCGCCCTGCTCAGCCCCGACGAAGTGCGCCAATGCCGCCAGGCGCTGGAGCAGGCCCCGTGGCAGGACGGCCGCGCCACGGCCGGCCCTCTGGCAGCCCAGGTCAAGGCCAACCTGCAGCTGCCGCTGGACAGCCAGGCCGGCCAGGCGATAGGCAACCTCATCCTCGACAAGCTGGGGGCCAGCGCGCTGTTCATGTCGGCCACCCTGCCGCTGAAGGTGCTGCCGCCGCGCTTCAACCGCTACGAGGGCGGCGGCACCTACGGCAACCATATAGACAACGCCATCTTCACCATCCCCGGCACGGCCATCAAGGTGCGCAGCGATGTCTCCACCACCGTGTTCTTCAGCGAGCCCGACGAGTACGAAGGCGGCGAGCTGATCGTGGAGGACACCTTCGGCCACCAGAGCGTGAAGCTGGCCGCAGGCGACGCCATCGTCTACCCCGGCACCAGCCTGCACCGCGTCAACCCCGTCACGCGCGGCACGCGCTACGCCAGCTTCTTCTGGACGCACAGCCTCGTGGCCTCGGACGAGAAGCGCCGCATCCTGTTCGACCTGGACCAGCAGATCCAGCAACTGACGGTGCGCCACCCGGGCGACCCCGCGCTTTCCGCGCTGTCCGGCACGTACCACAACCTGTTGCGGATGTGGTCGCAGGCCTGACGACAGAGCGGTCCGGGAGCCGCATCAGAACCTGTACCGCGCAGTCAGCAGCACATTGCGCGGATCGCCATACACGCCCGTGCCATAGGAGCCCAGGCCCGGCATATAGGTCTTGTCGAACAGGTTGTTGACGTTCAGCGTCACCGACCACTGGCGGTCCACGTCGTAGCGCGCCATCAGGCCCACCAGCGCATAGGCGCGCTGGTCGGCGCGTGCATAGGGGGCGGAGGATTGCTGGTAGTAGGTCAGGCTCTGCCAGGCCAGCGAGCCGCCCACGGTCCACTGCGGGTTGAGACGGTAGCTGGTGCTGAGCTTGAACAGGTGGCGCGGCTGGTTGGTGTTGACGGCGCTGAGGATCACATCGGGCTGGGCCGGTGCGCGCGAAGTACGGTAGGTGTAGCCGCCGTAGATGTTCCAGGCCGGCGTGATGCTGCCCGACACCTCCATCTCCACGCCTTTGCTGGTCACGCCGTCGATGGCCGCATAGACCTCTTCCCCGGTTTCCGGATTGGCGCTGACGTACTGCGCGGCATTGCGCTGCTGGATGTGGAACAGCGCCAGCGAGGCGTTGAGCCGGCCGTCCAGGAACTCGCCCTTCACGCCCACTTCGCGGCTGCGGCCGGTGAGCGGCGGCAGCGGGCTGCCGGCTGCGTCCTTGTAGTAGGTCTGCGGATTGAAGATGTCGGTCTGGCTGGCGTACAGCGACAGCTGGCGGCTCAGGTCATAGACCACGCCTGCATAGGGCACGGTCTTGTGCGCCACGCGCAGCGCGTTGTTCACGCCGTAGCTGCCGTCCAGGCCCGTGGTGTCGTCCAGCATGTCGTACCAGCTCACGCGCGCGCCCAGGATCACGGACAGCTCGTCCGTGGGCCGCAGGCGTGCTGCACCGAAGGCGCCCTTCTCCACGATGCGCGTCATGCGGTGGTCGCTCAGCTGGAAATCGGGCCGGGGCACCTGGCCGTCCCACTCGAAGTAGTTGCCCACGGGGCCGTAGGCGTTGGTGTAGCCGGGCGCATGGCGGCGCTGGCGCGACCAGCTGGCGCCGAACGACAGCTCGTGCTCGCGCCCGAACAGCTGCAACGGCCCGGACAGCGCCGCATTCACGGCCTGCGTGGTGGCATCGGTGGGAATCTTGTTGGACAGCATGTTGATGCCCAGGCCGCTGACCGGGTCCACCATGCCGTGGGCGGCCACGCCGACCTCCACGTCGCGCGACTGGCGCAGCCGGCTGGCCGACAGGTCCGCCTTCCAGCCATTGCCGAAGCTGTGCTTGAGTTCGGCAAACAGGTTGGTGCTGTCGTTGTCCCAGTACGACCAGCGCGCGGCCGGGTTCAGCGAGGTGGGGAAATGCGTGCGGCTGCCATCCTTGAAGAACAGCGGGATGTGGCCGAAGCTGGCCCCGTTGGCGCGCGTCTGCATGTGGTCAATGCCCAGGCTGGCCACCGTGCCCGGGCCCAGGTCGGCCTCGATGATGCCGTACAGGCTGCGCACGTTGCGGCTGTAGTCGTCCACATGGGACTTGGCGTTCTGCGCCACGGCCACCACGCGGGCGCGCACGCGGCCGTCCTCGGTCAGCGGCGCGGAGATGTCGCCCACGCCGCGCAACCGGTCATGGCTGCCGATGGCCGCCTCGGCCGAGGCCTGGAAGGTCTTGGTGGGCCGCTTGCGCACCAGGTTGACCACGGCCGACGGATAGCCCGCGCCCGTGAGCAGGCCGGTCGCTCCCTTGACCACTTCCACGCGGTCATAGATGGCGCTGTCGGCCAGCGAGGTGGTGTACTGGTTGGCCGAGTCCATGGTGTTGGGCACGCCGTCGAACTGGAAATTCTCGATGGCATAGCCGCGCGAGTAGAAGGTGGTGCGCTCGCTGTCGTTGCGGCCCACGGTGATGCCGGGCGTCTTCTCCAGCACCTCCGGCAGGCTGGTCAGGCCCTGGTCGTCCATGAGCTGGCGCGTGACCACGCTGACGGACTGCGGCGTCTCGCGCTGCGACAGGCCCAGCCGTGTGGCCGTGCTGGACTGGCGCGTGGCGTAGGAGCCCGTGCCTTCGGAGACCGCGCTGCGCTCGGCAGCCGCCGTCACGTTGACCGTGGCCAGCGTGGCGCCTGCAGCGGCAGCGGGCACCACCTGCTCCACGCGCCGCAGCGCATAGGCGCCGCTGGCCTGGCGCACGGCCTGCCAGGCGGTGCCGGCCAGCAGGGCCTCGAAGGCGCCCTCCACCGTATAGCTGCCGCGCAGGCCCGCGCTGCGCTGCCCGGCCGTCTGCTCGGCCGTGAAGATCAGGGCCACGCCGGCCTGGGCGGCCGTGCTGCGCAAGGCGGCATCCAGCGGGCCGGCAGCGACGTCATAGCTGCGCTGGGCCTGGGCCAGCACGGCGGCGGGCATGAGCGCGATGGCCAGCGCCAGCGCGGGGCGGGGCATGAAAAGGGGTTGCATGGTCCTGGGTTCTCCCTGTGTTCCGATGTCGAAAATCAAAGCTCTCGGAAACAAGGAAGCGCGGCGCGGGAAATCGGGTCACCCCCGGCGCAAAAAAAATGCGAAAAGGAAGAAAAAAGCCTCAGCCGCGCGCCTGCACAGGCTCCACCACCACCCACCAGCGCGTGCGCCAGCGCAGTTGCACGGGCAGCGCACCGGGCAGCATGGCCAGCACGGCGTCCGTGCCATCGATGCCGCCTTCGTCCAGCGGGAACACGCCTGAGAACCGCAGCCCGGCCACGGCCGGATCGGCGTGCAGCCAGCCGGGGCGGTAGCGGTTGAGCTCGGCCAGGAAGTCGTCCAGGCGCTGGTTGTCCACCCACAATTGGCCCCGGCTCCAGGCGTCGTCCGCAGGGCCGGCCGGCTGCACCTTGCTCCAGCCCGTGCGCGTGAAGTCCATGGCCTCGCCCGCCTGCAGACGCAGTGCGGATGCGCCTGTGCCGGCCGTGCGCAGTTCCACGGCGCGCTCGAACACCGCCACGCGCGCACCTGCATGGCTGCTGCGCACCATGAAGCGCGTGCCAAGGGCGCGCACGCGGCCGTGGGCGGTCTCCACCACAAAGGGCAGATCGCCCAACGTTCCTGCGGGATGGCCGGTGGTGAACAGCGCCTCGCCAGCCAGCAGGCGCAGACGGCGTTCGCTGCCGTCGAACTGCAAGGCCACGGCGCTGCCGGGGCCCAACAGCATGTCCGTGCCGTCGGGCAGGGTCCAGCGGCGGCGCTGCGTGCCCGTGGCGTAGTCGGCCGCCATCTGCTGCCACTGCGGCGTGCGGCTGGCCAGCCAGCCCGCGCCCGCCGCCGTGCCCAGGCCCGCAAACAGGCCCAGCAGGCGCCGCCGCGCAGCCCGGGGAGCGGCGGACAGGCTGCGATAGCCCGCGCCACCGGCGTTGAGCCCCGTCAGCGCGCCCGTGACGGCCTGCAGATGGGCCCAGGCGCGGCCATGGTCGGCGTCTTCATCGAGCCAGCGCTGCCAGCGCGCCCGGTCGGCGGCCGAGGCCTGGCCCGATTGCAGCAGCGCAAACCAGCCAGCCGCCGCCCGCGCCACGCCGGCCGGCAAGGGCCGGCCCAGCGCCTGGGGCGCCTGGATACTGCTGCCGGGTAGCGGCGCGGCGCTGGACAGGCGCCGAGGATCGGAAGGAGGCACCGGCGCCATCAGGACAGCGCCAGCACGAAGCAGCGCTCATAGCCCTGGGCCAGATAGCGCTTGACGCTGGTCATGGACACGCCCAGGCGCGTGGCGATGTCCGCATAGCTCAGGCCTTCGAGGTGGGCCAGCAGGAAGGCCTCGCGCACCTTGGGCGCCAGCGCGTCCAGCGCCTGGTCCACGGCCTGCAGCGATTCGAGGGCGATCAGCCGCTCTTCGGGCGAAGGGGCAAGTTCAGCGGGCAACAGGGCCAGGGTGTCGAGATAGGCGCGCTCCAGCAGCCGGCGCCGGTGCTGGCGGATCACAAGATGGCGGGCCACGGTGGCCAGAAAGGGGCGCGGCTGCTCGATGCGGCCGGCCATGCCCGAGGTGATCACGTTGACGAAAGTGTCGTGAGCGATATCGGAAGCCTCGAACACATTGCCCAGCTTGCGGCGCAGCCAGCCTTGCAGCCAGCCGTGGTGTTCGACATAGAGGGTGTGTACGGGATCGGCCGGTGCGCGCATGAAAAGACGGACGCGCCCCGGACTGGCGTGCCGCAGCGCTGAAGCTCGTTTGAGAATGGTTCGCATTCTAAACACGAGCTCAAAACCGTCGCTGCCCAAATCAGGGGCACCGAGGAAGGGCCGTCCCGCACCGAGGGTGCCGTCCCCCTCCCGCGAAGCGAGAGAGGGGGGAAGCGGCGCAGCCGCTCAGGGGGTGCTAAAAATTCTCGTGTGCACCCAGGTAGCGCCACTGGCCCACAGGCAGATTGCCCAGCGTCACGCGGCCGATGCGGATGCGCTTGAGGCCCACCACGCGCAGGCCCACCAGTTCGCACATGCGGCGGATCTGGCGCTTCTTGCCTTCGGTCAGCACAAAGCGCAGCTGCTCGGGGTTCTGCCAGTCCACCTTGGCGGGCTTGAGTGCCTCGCCGTCCAGCGACAGGCCATGGCACAGGCGTGCCAGCTGTTCGGCCGGGAACACGGATTGCACGTCGATGTCGCGGTCGCCGTAGGTCACGCGCACCAGGTACTCCTTGTCCATCTCCGAGTCTTCGCCAATGATCTGGCGCGCCACGCGGCCATCCTGGGTCATGACGAGCAGGCCCACGGAGTCGATGTCCAGCCGGCCGCAGGGCGCCAGGCCCTTGAGCTGCGCGAAGTTGAAGCGCGTGCGGCTGGTGTCCTGGTTCCAGTGGTTCTGGGGCGTGACCAAGACCACGGCGGGCTCGTGCCCGTCCTCGGCTTGGCCGCTGACATAGCCCATGGGCTTGTGGATCAGGATGGTGACCTGCTGGTCCTGGCGCTCGCGCGCCTCGCGCTCGACCGTGATGCGGTCGGCCGCCACCACGTTCTGGCCCATCACGGCGAGTTCGCCATTGACGCGGACCCAACCCTTGTCCACCCACTCGTCGGCCTCGCGGCGCGAGCACAGGCCCATGTCGGCCAGGCGCTTGTTGATGCGCACGCCACCGGGAACCTGCTCCTGCAGCGGCTCGGGAGCACGCTTGACGGGGATTTCGCGGCTGGCACCACCGTCGGCGGGACGGTAGGTGCGGATGCCGCTGAGCGGACGGTAGGCGGGCTCGGCCTGGGGCGCCTCGTCGCGGCGCGGGCCACGGGCGTCATCACGGCGGGGACCACGGGCGTCGTCGCGGCGCGGTCCGCGCGCATCGTCACGGCGGGGGCCGCGAGCGTCGTCGCGGGGACGGTCGCGGAAACCACCTTCACGCGGGCCGTCACGGGGTCCATCGCGCTGGCCGTCACGTTGGCCATCGCGCTGACCATCACGCGGACGCTCATCGCGCTGGCCATAGGGCCGGTCGCGGCGATCGTCCGGGCGGGGCGGGCGCGGGGAGCGGGCATCGCGCGTATCACGGGCATCGCGCATGTCGCGCTGCTCGCGCGGGGCACGGTTTTCGCCGCCGCCCTGTTCGCGCCAGTCGCCACGCGGCTGGGAACGGTCCAGGTCCTCGGCACGGCCGAAACCGCTGCTGCGCGGGCGCTGGTCACGGGCGTCGTCGCGGGGTGCTGCGCCGCGGGGGGCATCGCCTCGGGGTGCCGCACCGCGGGCATCGCCGCGAGGGGGGGCATCACGGCGGTCGGAGCGCTCGTAACGATCATTGCGGCCGCCACGGTCGCCGCCACGTTCATTGCGGTCGTTGCGGTCACTGCGCGGGCCGCCGCGTGCGCCCGCAGATTTGCCCGCGCCACCCGAAGGGCGGCGGGCATCGCCAGCCGGCTCGGCCTGTGGCTTTTCGGGGCGGCGCAGCACAGGGCGCGCGGAGGGCGCTGCCGCCTCGTCGGCGCCGGGCCGGGACGGTTTGGAAGAAGTAGGGGATGACATTAGACCGCCATTGTCGCGCGGCAAGGCCCGCAGCGGCTGCGCCCTGCGGCCAATACGGGCATTGCGCTCGGCTATCGGGCGGCTATCGGGCGGCCTGCGGGCAGGCCGCCAGGGCCCCCTTGCCAGCCCCGCCGCCCGGCCCTGCGCCCCGGCGGGCTCGCCATGTTCCGCACCACACATTCATGCCCCATGCAATGCACCTGGCGGCCGACCCATCCCGATCACTGTATCCGGCGCGATATGCACAACCTGATGAATCCTCAATGAAAAATCGACAAGAAGCGAATCACATCGGCAAAACATCTTCAATCCGGCCGATTGGGATCTTGCAAGGCACGGCATGCAATATGTAAAAAACTGTATTTTATTTGGGCGATTTCATTCATTGGCGATTGCGAATCAACCCATTGGGCTTGCCATTGCCCATACATCTCCCCATAGAATGGCGCCCGTCCAGAAACGGGGGCTCTTTCGAGACAACAGCCCTTCGCGCAGCGCCTGCTGCGGTATCCAGACCATCCCGCCCGGACTCCCGCCTCATTCAACAAGGAAAACCATGAGCGATACACCCAACCTATCGAATTCCACTCCATTGAAAGAACAATTCAAGGCACTGCTTATCACCAAGCCGGACTTGACTGGAATCGAGTGGTCCGATATGGAGACCGCCATCGGACCGAATGCTGAAAAATACCGGCCACTGTGGGCGCGCATGGTCAGCGGGAAAAAGGGCTTTTTCGCATCCATGAGTCCCTGCTGGACCGCCATTCCCTTCATGGGCGTTTCCTGGGCCATTGCGCGCCGCGTCTACGCCTATGCCGTGGTGGCCTTCATCACCCTGTTGATCATCAATTTGCTGATGCCCGGCACGGGCGGCGCCGGGCGCGTGCTCGGCATCGCGGTGGCCATCTCGTTCACGGTCAAGCGCACCTACCTGCAATGGCTGGTCACGCGCATACAGCAGATCAACCAGAGGGGCCTGGTGGGCGCTGCGCGCGAAGAGGCGCTGCGCCAGATCGGCGGCCTGGACCAGAAGAACGGCTGGATCTCCTTCGGCGTGCTGCTGGCCATCGGCATCGTGCTGGCCGCTTTCTGAAGCGCCAGGCCCGCAGATCAGCGGTCCACGGGCAGCCGGTCGCACAGGGCCACCAACTGCGCCAACTGGGGGCCCACATCCCGGATCAGCGTGCGGGCCGGCATGCGCAGGCCCGGCACAGCGCAGTTGAACAGCAGGCGGCGCGAACCATAGCGGATGCGCGAGGCCGCACCCACGGCGCACACGCCCAGGCCGGAGTCGCCCATGTTGACCGCAAAGCCCCGGGCGGCATAGTGCGCCAGGCTTTCGCTGGCGTTGTCCATGCAGCGCGCATATTCCTCGGGCCGCTGGCTGCGCACGCGGTCCAGGAAGCGCTGCAGTTCCCCGGCATCGAGCTGGGCCAGCCCTGCCCGGCCCATGGCCGTTTCCAGCACGCCGCGCACGGCGCCCACGCCGGGTCGCTTGAGCGTGCCGCCCTCCCAGGCGCAGGTATCCAGGTAGACCACATCCAGGTCCATGACCACGCCCACCGACACCGCCCCCTTCACACGGTCGGCCAGCGCCTGCATGGGCAGGCGCAGCGGGCCGAGCAAGGGCGTATTGATCACATAGGGGTAGCCCAGGGCGACGGCGGCCGGGCCGACGAAGTAGCGGTCCAGCCGCTCGTCATGGTCCAGGTAGCCCATGGTCTGCAGGCTGCGGCACAGCCTGGACACGGTGGGGCGCGGCAGGCCCAGGCGGCGGGCCAGCTCGCTGTTGGCATGCGGGCGCGGGTCGCTGACGAAGCACTGGAGAATCATCAGCCCCTTGGCCAGCGTGCCCGCGAAATACGGGTCCTGCTCGCGGATGCGGCAGACATCCTGCGAGTCCCTGGGTTGGTGGGCAATGGGGGTGTGGGGCACGTGGCGATTGTGCGGACCACGGCCGCAAAGCCGCAACTGCATTTCAATATTTGAAACTGCATTGCAGCCCTGGTGCCCGCGCTTCCTACAGTGCGGCCCATGAGCCAAGCCCCCACCCCCCATCCCGCCGACGCCCGCCTGCAGGCGTTGATTGCAGACATCCGCCATTTCGTGCGCCACCGCTGGCATCCGCTCGAAGAGCAGATCGAGCGCGACGACAGCATTCCGCCCGCCGTGGTCCAGGAGCTGCGCGACAAGGGCTATTTCGGCTGGAGCATTCCCCAGGCCTACGGCGGCCTGGGCCTGAGCACCGAGGAGCTGGTGCGCTGCGCCTTCGAGCTGTCCCAGGCCTCGGTGGCGCTGCGGGCCCGCGTGGGCACCAACACCGGGATTGGCTCGGAAGCCCTGGTGGCCGACGGCACCGAGGCGCAAAAGCAGCGCTGGCTGCCGCGCATGGCGCGCGGCGAGCTCACGGGTTGCCTGGCGCTGACCGAGCCGGACGCGGGCTCGGAGGCGAGCAACATCCAGACCACGGCGCGCCGCGAGGGCGACCATTACGTGCTCAACGGCAGCAAGCGCTTCATCACCAATGCGCCGCTGGCCGATGTGTTCACCGTCATCGCCCGCACCGGCGAAGGCAGCACGGGCAGCGAGGGGCTGACGGCCTTCTTCGTGGAGCGCTCGCCGGGCCTGGTGACGGGCCAGCCCTATCGCAAGATGGGCCAGGCGGGCTCGCCCGTGTCCGACGTGCATTTCCAGGACTGCCGCGTGCCGGCCGACCAGATCATCGGCGGGCGCGAGGGCCAGGGCTTCAAGACCGTGATGAAGGTGCTCAACAAGCAGCGCCTGCACCTGGCAGCGCTGTGCACGGGGCCGGCGATCCGCATGCTGGACCTGGCGCTGGCCCATGTGCGCCAGCGCGAGCAGTTCGGCCAGCCGGTGGCGAACTTCCAGCTGGTGCAGGCCATGCTGGCCGACAGCCGCACCGAGATCTTCGCGGCGCAATCCATGATCCTGGAGGCCGCCCGCGCCCGCGACCGGGGCGAGGACGTGGCGCTGTCCGCCTCCATGTGCAAGTACTTCGCCTCCGAGATGTGCGGCCGCGTGGCCGACCGCGCGGTGCAGATGTTCGGCGGCGCAGGCTATGTGGCCGACTTCAGCCCCATCGAGCGCTACTTCCGCGACGTGCGCCTGTTCCGCCTCTACGAAGGCACCAGCCAGATCCACCAGCTCAACATCGCCAAGCTCATGCTGCGCGAGAGCGCCTGACACCGGAGGCCCCCATGACACACCCCCTCACCTCGAAGCACTTGGCCACCCTGGGCCTGCTGGCTGCGCTGTGTGCCTGCGCGCAGGCTACCCAGGCGGCCCAGGCGGCTTTTCCCGATCGGCCCGTGCGCGTGATCGTTCCCTTTCCCGCAGGCGGCAGCACCGACCTCGTGGCCCGCGCACTGTCGGTGGAACTGGGCCAGGCCCTGGGCCAGCCGGTGGTGGTGGAGAACAAGCCGGGCGCAGGCAGCCTGGTGGGCTCGGAACTCGTTGCGCGCGCAGCGCCCGACGGCTACACCCTGCTCATGGCAGGCCTGAGCAATGTCTTCCTGCCCCATGTGCACGCCAACCTCAAGTGGAATCCGCTGACCGACTACGAGTACATCGGCCTGGTGGCCGACCTGCCCAACGTCATCGCCGTCAACGCCAAGACCCCCTACCGCACGCTGGCCGAACTGGTGGCGGCCGACAAGGCCAGGCCCGGCACGCTGTCCTTCGGCTCGGCCGGCACGGCCACGCCCTCGCACCTGGTCTGCGAGATGGTCAACCACCGGCTCGGCACGAAGATGCAGCACCTGCCTTACAAGGGCAATGCCCCGGCCGTCAACGACCTCATGGCCGGCCACATCCCGGTGATGTGCAACAACCTGGGCGGCACCCTGCCCTACATGCAGGGCGGGCAGATCCGCATCCTGGCGCAGACCGGCAAGAGCCGCTCGCCCGCAGCGCCCGACATTCCCACCTTTGCCGAGCTGGGCGTGGCCGGGCTGGACACCGGCCTGTGGGTGGGCCTGGCCGCGCCCAAGGGCACGCCGCAGCAGATCGTGGCCACGCTCAACCAGGCGCTGGCCAAGGCCATGGCCTTGCCCGAGACACGCGACAAGCTGGCGCGCCTGGGTGCCACGCCGCTGCCCACGCAGACGGCGGACTTCCACAAGCGCGTGGCCGAAGACCGCCGCGCCTGGGAGCCCGTGCTGAAGAACGTGGACCTGAAAGGCAACTGATGCAGCGCCAAGGCTATCCGCTGGAGGGTGTGCGCATCCTCGACATGGCCACGGTGCTGGCCGCCCCCTTCTCGGCCACGCTGTGCGGCGACCTGGGCGCCGATGTCGTCAAGCTGGAGCTGCCCGGCGGCGGCGACACGCTGCGCAGCCTGGCCCCCGTGCACGACGGCCACGCCGTGTTCTGGAAAACCGCCAACCGGGGCAAGCAGGGCATCTCGCTGGATGTGCGCAAGGCCGAAGGCCGCACGCTGTTCCTGCGGCTGATCGAGGATTTCGACGTGCTCGTGGAGAACTTCCGCACCGGTACGCTGGACCGCTGGGGGCTGGACCTGGCCACCTTGCATGCCCACAACCCGCGCCTCATCGTGCTGCGCCTGACAGGCTTCGGCCAGACCGGCCCCTATGCGCGCCGGCCGGGCTTTGCGCGCATCTTCGAGGCCATGAGCGGCTTCGCCCACCTCACGGGCGAGGCGGACGGCCCGCCCCAGCACATGAACTACCCGCTGGGCGATGCCGTGGCCGGCCTGTTCGGCGCCTTCTCCATCGCGGCCGCACTGGCCGAGCGCAACGCGCAGCCGCATGGCGAACGGCGCGGCGTGGAGATCGACCTGTCAGCCACCGAAGCCATGCTGCGCCTGCTGGACCCTCTGGCGGCCGAATTCCAGCTGGGCGGACAGGCACGCAGCCGCACGGGATCGTGCGCGGGCTACACGGCGCCCTCCAACGTCTACCGCACGCGCGACGGCGCCTGGCTCACCGTGGTCGCCACGGGCGACACCATCTTCACGCGCCTGTGCCAGGCCATGGACCGCGCCGACATGGCCGCCGACCCGCGCTTTGCGGACAACGCCGCGCGCATACGCCACCTGCAGGCGCTGGATGCGCAGATCGTGCAATGGTGCGCAGGCCTGGACTGCGCCCAGGCCACGGCCGCGCTGGCCGCGCACGACATTCCGTTCAGCAAGGTCTGCTCGGCCGAGGACGCGCTGCAGGACCCGCATTTCGCGGCACGCGGCAGCTTCATCACCCTGCCCGACCCCGACCTGGGCCCCCTCGCCGCCCCCGCGCCCGTGCCACGCTTTACCGGCCGCCAGGCCCCTTCGCCCCGCAGCGGCCCGGCCACAGGCCAGGACAATGCACGCATCTATGCGGCGCTGGGGCTGGATGCGCAGCAGCAGGAGAGGCTGCGGCGCGAAGGCGTGATCTGAGGCCGCAAGTGGGTGGCAGTGGGCGGCGTCAGGCCGCCCGCCGCGCCGCCGCAAACAGCCCGCTGCGCAGCGCTTCCAGGTCGAGCACGCGCAGGCCGCCGTACTCCACGACGATGGCGTTTTCGCGCTGCAGCACGGACAGCGCTTCGTTGACGCGCTGGCGCGACAGGCCGACCAGGTAGGCCAGTTCCTGCTGGGTGATGCGCAGCACCTCGCCCACGCCCGGGTACAGCAGCGGGTGAAAGAGCGCGGCCAGGCTGCGGGCCACGCGCAGGTCGGGGTTGGTGAGGCGGTCGATTTCGCGGGCCGAGATGAATTGGCCCAGGCGCTCGTTGAGCTGGCTCATGACGAAGCGGTTGAAGCCGATGGAGTGGTCCAGCAGCCAGTGGAAGGTTTCTATGGGCAGGCCGCCGACCACGCTGCGGCGTATGGCCTGCACGTTGTAGCGGTAGGGCTCGCGCTTGACGGCCGTGCCTTCGCCGAACCAGCCGCCCGGGGGCAGGCCGGCCAGGGTCATGCTGGCGCCATCGGCGCCGTCGGTGTTCATCTTGAGCAGGCCTTCGACCACGCCGAACCAGTAGGTGGGCGCGCGGCCGGTGCGGCAGACATAGTCGCCGGGCTGGGCGTCGCCGACGACCAGCGCCTTCTGGGCCCGTTCGCGCTCGGCGGGCTGGAGTACGGCCAGCCAGGGAATGCCTTCGAGTTCCTCGGGCCGGGGCGCGCGGCGGCGCTGGTGCAGTGACAGTTCTTGGCTCATGGAGTCGCGGCGAGGGTGCGCGGATCAATCATCAAAACCACCCAAGCATTGCCCGAGCCCGGTGGCTGGCGTGAGCGGGATTTCCAGAAGGACCGCGGCGCGCGCACATTCCCGGATGCGCAAGCCCCCAAGCGGGACATGAGACCGTTTTGGCACCTTTTGTTACGGCGCGTTTTCCCGATGATGAGTTTCCCGCGGATTGTCGTCAAACAGACACCACGGCGTCAAAGCCAGTCCTAGGATGCAGTCCAAGCCGGTAGGTCACAGCCTGGGCATCTGCACCATGCGACCACCATTCACGAACATCCAAGGACATGGAATGACGACCACGTTCCCGCACCTGCTGCTCCAGCATGCCGCCCAGCGCCCCCAGGCGCCGGCGCTGCGCGAGAAGGAATACGGCATCTGGCAGACCTGGAGCTGGAGCGAGGCCGCCGAGACCGTGCGCCACATGGCCTGCGGCCTGGCGGCGCTGGGCCTGGCACGCGGCCAGAATCTGGCCTTCATCAGCGACAACCGGCCCCATGTCTACATGGGCTTCATTGCCGTGCAGGCGCTGGGCGGCGTACCGATCCCGCTGTATCAGGATGCCGTGGCCGCCGAGATGCGCTTCGTCATCGAGGATGCCGAGATCGACTTCGCCTTTGCCGAGAACCAGGAGCAGGTCGACAAGCTGCTGGAGGTGCGCGAGAGCGTCTCCGGCCTCGGCCACATCATCTATGACGACCCGCGCGGCCTGCGCCACTACGACCAGCCCGGGCTGATCAGCACCGAGGCGCTGCTGCAAAAGGGCCAGGAGTGGGATGCCGCACACCCGGGCGCCTGGGATGCGATGCTGGCCGCGCTGTCGCCCGACGATGTCTCGGTCATCCTCTACACCTCGGGCACGACCGGCAAGCCCAAGGGCGTGTGCCAGACGCACCGCAGCTTTGGCGAGTCGGCACGCGGCGGCGTGCAGGTGGACCGCCTGGGCCCCGGCGACAACGTGATCTCCTACCTGCCCCCGGCCTGGGTGGGCGACCATCTGTTTTCCTTCGCGCAGTGGCTGGTGGCGGGCTTCACCATCAACTGCCCGGAGTCGGCCTCGACCGTGTCCATCGACCTGCGCGAGATCGGCCCCAGCTACTACTTCGCGCCACCGCGCATCTTCGAGGGCATGCTGACCTCGGTGTCCATCCGCATGGAGGATGCCGCGCCCTTCAAGCAATGGATGTACGGCCGCGCCATGGCCGTGGCGCGCCGCGTGGGCTCGGACATCCTGGACGGCAAGAAGGTGGGCACGCTGGACCGCCTGAAGTACGCGCTGGGCGACCTGTGCATCTACGGGCCGCTGCGCAATGCCATGGGCCTGTCGCGCATCCGCGTGGCCTATACGGCGGGTGCGGCCATCGGGCCCGAGCTGTTCCGCTTCTTCCGCTCCATCGGCATCAACCTCAAGCAGCTCTACGGCCAGACCGAGACCTGCGCCTATGTGTGCATACAGCGCGACGGGCAGGTGGAGCTGAGCAGCGTGGGCCAGGCCGCACCGGGCATCGAGCTGAAGATCGCCGACAACGGAGAGGTGCTGCTCAAGGGCGTGTCCGTGCTCAAGGAGTACTACAAGCGCCCCGACGCCACGGCCGAGGTGGTGGATGCCGACGGCTGGTTCCACACGGGCGATGCCGGCGTGATCGACGCCAGCGGCCAGCTGCGCATCATCGACCGCGCCAAGGACGTGGGCAAGACCAGCCGGGGCGCCATGTTCGCGCCCAACTACATCGAGAACAAGCTCAAGTTCTTCCCCCAGATCAAGGAGGCGGTGTGCTTCGGCCACGGCCGCGACCAGGTCTGCGCCTTCATCAACATCGACTACGAGGCCGTGGGCAACTGGGCCGAGCGCCAGGGCCTGCCCTATGGCGGCTATGTGGACCTGGCATCGAAGGCCAAGGTGCTGGAGATGGTGGCCGACTGCGTGGCCCAGGTGAACGCCGACCTGGCCGCCGAGGCCGGCATGGCCGACACGCAGGTGGCGCGCTTCCTGGTGCTGCACAAGGAGCTGGACCCCGACGACGACGAGCTGACCCGCACGCGCAAGGTGCGCCGCGGCTTCATTGCCGACAAGTACGGCGTGCTGGTCGATGCGCTGTACACGGGCAAGCGTGAGCAGTTCATCGAGACCCAGGTCAAGTTCGAGGACGGCCGCACCGGCAGCGTCAGCGCCACGCTGTCCATCATCGATGCCAAAACCCATTCGGTGGCCGCCACCGCCAGGGCCTGACCGGAGCCGCTGACATGACCCACAAGAAGATCGGCGATGTCATCCTCGACATCAAGAACATCAGCCTGCGCTTCGGCGGGGTGAAGGCGCTGACGGACATCTCGTTCGATGTGCGCGAGCACGAGATCCGCTCCATCATCGGCCCCAACGGCGCAGGCAAGAGCTCCATGCTCAACTGCATCAACGGCGTGTACACGCCGTCCGAGGGATCGATCACCTTCCGGGGCAAGACCTTCAGCCACATGAACAGCCGCCAGGTGGCCGAGATGGGCGTGGCGCGCACCTTCCAGAACCTGGCGCTGTTCAAGGGCATGAGCGTGATCGACAACATCATGACCGGCCGCAACCTGCAGATCAAAAGCGGCATCCTGATGCAGGCCCTGCGCCTGGGCCCGGCCCAGCGCGAGGAGATCCGCCACCGCGAGTTCGTCGAGCACATCATCGACTTCCTGGAGATCCAGGCCTACCGCAAGACCCCCGTGGGCCAGCTGCCCTACGGCCTGCAAAAGCGCGTGGACCTGGGCCGCGCCCTGGCCATGCAGCCGCAGGTGCTGCTGCTGGACGAGCCCATGGCCGGCATGAACGTGGAGGAAAAGCAGGACATGTGCCGCTTCATCCTCGATGTCAACGACGAGTTCGGCTCCACCATCGTGCTGATCGAGCACGACATGGGCGTGGTCATGGACATCAGCGACCGCGTCGTGGTGCTGGACTACGGCAAGAAGATCGGCGACGGCGCACCCGACGAGGTGCGCCAGAACGAAGACGTGATCCGCGCTTACCTTGGCACAGGCCATTGAGGGGACTGACATGGGATTTTTTCTGGAAACCTTGTTCGGCGGCCTCATGGTGGGCACGCTGTACGCGCTGATCGCCATCGGCTTCGTGCTGATCTTCAAGGCCTCGGGCGTGTTCAACTTCGCCCAGGGCGCGATGGTGCTGTTCTCGGCCCTGGCCATGGCGCGCTTTTCCGAGTGGATCCCGAAGTGGATCGGCATGGAGCCGGGCTGGTTCACCAACCTGCTGGCCATCTGCGTGTCGCTGGCCATCATGGTGGTCGTGGCCTGGGTGATCGAGCGGCTGGCGCTGCGCCACCTGGTCAACCAGGAGCCCATCACGCTCTTGATGGCCACGCTGGGCATCGCCTACCTGCTCGACGGCCTGGGCCCGATGATCTTCGGCAGCGCCGTCTACAGCATCAACGTGGGCATGCCCAAGGACCCCATGTTCATCCTCGAGGGCCTGTTCCAGGGCGGCGTGCTGCTCAGCCAGGAAGACCTGTACGCGGCCTGCATCGCCGCGCTGCTGGTGGCCGCGCTCAGCGTGTTCTTCCAGAAGACCAAGACCGGCCGCGCGCTGCGCGCCGTGGCCGACGACCACCAGGCGGCGCAGTCCATCGGCATCCCGCTGTCGCGCATCTGGGTCATCGTCTGGTCGGTGGCCGGCGGCGTGGCCCTGGTGGTGGGCATCATCTGGGGCTCCAAGCTGGGCGTGCAGTACTCGCTGTCGCTGGTGGCCCTGAAGGCCCTGCCCGTGGTGATCCTGGGCGGCCTGACCTCGCTGCCCGGCGCCATCATCGGCGGCCTGATCATCGGCGTGGGCGAGAAGCTCTCCGAGGTCTACCTGGGCCCCATGGTCGGCGGCGGCATCGAGACCTGGTTCGCCTACGGTCTGGCCCTGTGCTTCCTGCTCGTGCGGCCCCAAGGGCTGTTCGGCGACAAAATCATTGATCGCGTTTGACCGTTACGGAGAACTTGCACCATGTTTTATCGTGAGAACGGTCAATTCAAGACGACCTACGCATCCGACCAGCAGATCTTCGGCGTCGCCCAGGACCGCTGGGCCATCGTGGCACTGCTGGCCGTCGCCTTCCTGGTGATTCCCTTCAGCGTCAGCGACTACACCTTCCAGGCCGTGCTGATCCCCTTCCTGATCATGTCGCTGGCGGCGCTGGGGCTGAACATCCTGGTCGGCTACTGCGGCCAGATCTCTCTGGGCACCGGCGCCTTCATGGCCGTGGGCGCCTACGCGGCCTACAACCTGCAGGTCCGCTTCGAGGGCATGCCGCTGCTGGTGGCCCTGATCGGCGGCGGCGTGCTGGCCATGGTCTTCGGCGTGATCTTCGGCCTGCCCAGCCTGCGCATCCGCGGCCTGTACCTGGCCGTGGCCACGCTGGCCGCCCAGTTCTTCGTGGACTGGCTGGCCAGCCGCGCGGCCTGGGTGACGAACAACTCTTCCTCGGGCTCGGTGAGCGCAGGCCCGCTGTCCATCATGGGCTGGAAGATCGACACGCCCATGGAGAAGTACCTGCTGTGCCTGGGCATCCTGTGCGTGCTGGGCCTGGCCGCCAAGAACCTGGTGCGCGGCGCCATCGGCCGCGAATGGATGGCCATGCGCGACATGGACGTGGCCGCCAGCGTGATCGGCATCCGCCCGACCTACGCCAAGCTCAGCGCCTTTGCCGTGAGCAGCTTCATCGTCGGCGTGGCCGGCGCGCTGTGGGGCTTCGTTCACCTGGGCGCCTGGGAGCCTGCGGCCTTCAGCCTGGACCGCTCGCTGCAGCTGCTGTTCATGATCATCATCGGCGGCCTGGGCTCGGTGGTGGGAAGCATCTTCGGCGCGGCCTTCTTCGTGCTGCTGCCGCTGCTGCTCACCCAGGTGCCGCACTGGATGGGCCTGCCGCTGTCCACGGCCACGGCGACCTACCTGGAGCACATGATCTTCGGTGCGCTGATCGTGTTCTTCCTGATTGTGGAGCCGCATGGACTCGCCAAGTTGTGGGCCACGGCCCGCCAGAAGCTGCGCGTCTGGCCCTTCCCGCATTGAGTTGATCTGTATCGAGACAGGGCGCCACAGAGTGCCGGATAACCGGGGAATCTTCCCCAGCCAACTAGGAGACAACGTCATGATGTTCAAGAAAGTCGCCATCGCCGCTGCCACGGTCGCTGCTGGAATCGGCGCTCTCGTGGCCGCCCCTGCCGCACAGGCCCAGGACCAGTTCGTGCCGCTGCTGGTCTACCGCACGGGCCAGTTCGCGCCGCTGGGCATTCCATGGGCCGATGGCAAGCAGGACTACATCAAGCTGGTCAACGCCAAGGGCGGCATCAATGGCGTGAAGATCGCCTACGAGGAATGCGAGACGGCCTACGACACGGCCAAGGGCGTGGAGTGCTATGAGCGCCTGAAGGGCAAGGGCGGCGGCGCGGCGGGCTTCGATCCGCAGTCCACCGGCATCACGTTCGCCGTGACGGACAAGGCGCCGGGCGACAAGATGCCCATCATCACCACGGGCTATGGCCTGTCGCAGTCGGCCGACGGCAAGGTCTTCGAGTGGAACTTCCCGCTGCTGGGCAACTACTGGACAGCGGCCGATTCCATCATCCAGGACATCCTCAAGAAGGAAAAGGGCAGCCTCAAGGGCAAGAAGATCGCCCTGGTCTACCACGACTCGCCCTATGGCAAGGAGCCCATTCCGCTGCTGCAAAAGCGCGCCGCCAAGGAAGGCTTCGACCTGACCCTGCTGCCCGTGACAGCGCCCGGCGTGGAGCAGAAATCGACCTGGCTGCAGATCCGCCAGCAGCGCCCCGACTACGTGCTGCTGTGGTCGGCCGGCGTGATGACGCCCACGGCCGT
This sequence comes from Delftia sp. BGA-UO-ETr-SB1, assembly GCF_059567865.1. Classification (NCBI taxonomy): domain Bacteria; kingdom Pseudomonadati; phylum Pseudomonadota; class Betaproteobacteria; order Burkholderiales; family Comamonadaceae; genus Delftia; species Delftia sp. BGA-UO-ETr-SB1. The sequence goes on from NZ_JCAQOW010000005.1 coordinate 1,325,705, forward strand.
GCGCGAGGCGCAGGCCACCGGCTACCCGCGCGAGAAGATGTACGCCATCTGGTGGGCCGGCTCGGACCATGACGTGAAGGACATCGGCGCCGGCGCCAAGGGCTACAACACCGTGACCATCCACAACACGGCCGAGCACGACAAGGTGCACGACGAGGTCAAGTCCATGGTCTACGACAAGGGCCAGGGCACGGCCACCGACGCCAAGGAACTGGGCGCCATGGCCCACACTCGCGGCATGGTGATCTCCATGCTGCAGGTGGAGGCCATCCGCACGGCACAGGAAAAGTACGGCAAGGGCAAGGTCATGACCTCCGAGCAGGTGCGCTGGGGCCTGGAGAACCTGAACCTCACGCAGGAGCGCCTCAACGAGCTGGGCTTCGGCAAGATCATCCGCCCCGTCAAGACCAGCTGCGACAACCACCTGGGCACCGACTGGTCGCGCATTGCCCAGTGGGATGGCGCCAAGTGGAAGGTGGTCTCCGACTGGTACCAGGCCGACAAGTCCATGGTCGAACCGCTGGTCAAGGAGTACGCGGACAAGTACGCCAAGGAAAAGAACGTAAAAGCTAGAACTTGCACCCCCTGAGGCGCTTGCGCGCCTTCCCCCTCTCTACCCGCTTCGCGGGGGAGGGGGACGACACCCTCGGTGCGGGGCGGCCCTTCCTCGGTGTCCCTGAGTTGGGGCATGCCCCGCGCAGAGATGCTTCGAGAGTTGCGGCCCCGCACTCCGCTTTCGTATCAACGCCCATGGACGACGCCATGACCACCGCACCCACCTCCGCCCCGGCCCCCAGCGATCCGCTGCTCGTGGTCAATGGCATCGAAGTCATCTACAACCATGTGATCCTGGTGCTCAAGGGCGTTTCGCTCCAGGTGCCGCGCGAGAGCATCGTGGCCATTCTGGGCGGCAACGGCGCGGGCAAGACCACGACGCTGCGCGCCATCTCCAACCTGCTCAAGGGCGAGCGCGGCGAGGTGACCAAGGGCACGATCGAGCTGGAGGGCGAGCGCATCGAAAGCCTCACGCCCTCCGAGCTGGTGCAGCGCGGCGTGGTCCAGGTCATGGAGGGGCGGCACTGCTTCGCCCACCTGACCATCGAGGAAAACCTCATGACCGGCAGCTACACGCGCACTGACAAGGGCGAGATAGCAGCCAACCTCGAGAAGGTCTACAACTACTTTCCGCGCCTGAAGACGCGCCGCACCTCGCAGGCCGCCTACACCTCGGGCGGCGAGCAGCAGATGTGCGCCATCGGCCGCGCGCTGATGGCCAATCCGCGCATGGTGCTCCTGGACGAACCCTCGATGGGCCTGGCCCCGCAGATCGTCGAGGAGGTGTTCAACATCGTCCGCGACCTCAACAGCAAGGAGAAGGTCACCTTCCTGCTGGCCGAGCAGAACACCAACATGGCGCTCAAGTACTCGGACTACGGCTACATCATGGAAAGCGGCCGCATCGTCATGGACGGCGCGGCCTCGGACCTGGCCAGCAACGAGGACGTCAAGGAGTTCTACCTGGGCGTGGGCGGCGGCGAGCGGAAAAGCTTCAAGGACGTCAAGAGCTACAAGCGCAGAAAACGCTGGCTTGCATGAATACCCCCTGAGTCGCTTCGCGCCTTCCCCCTCTCGCTTCGCGGGGGGGACGACACCCTCGGTGCGGGGCGGCCCTTCCTCGGTGTCCCTGGGTTGGGCCGCGCCGGTTTCAAGGGCAACGGACGGAACACAGCCCCCTGGATTTTTTGACACACCCCTGCCCAGTCCCTGCCAGCCCTTTTCCACCAACAGGAATTGCCATGAGTGCCTTCTACGACGCGCTGGAGACGCGCACCCCTGACGAACGCGAAGCGGCGCTGCTGTCCGCCCTGCCCCGGCAGATCGCCCATGCGCAGCAACACTCTGCCGCCTTCGCCCAGATCCTGGCCGGCGTCGATGCCACGCAGATCACCAGCCGCGAGGCCCTGGCCCGCCTGCCGGTGACGCGCAAGTACGAGCTGCTGCAGCGCCAGGCCGAGCAGCGGCCCGCGCAGATCTTCGGCGGCTTCAACGCCATTGGCCTGGGCCAGCCCATGCCGCGCCTGTTCTGCAGCCCCGGCCCCATCTACGAGCCCGAAAGCCGCCGCCCCGACTACTGGCGCATGGCGCGCGCGCTGCATGCCTCGGGCTTTCGGCCCGGCGAGCTGGTGCACAACTGCTTCAGCTACCACTTCGTGCCCGCGGGCTCGATGATGGAAAGCGGCGCCCATGCGCTGGGCTGCACGGTGTTCGCAGGCGGCACGGGCCAGACCGAGCAACAGGTGCAGGCCATGGCCGACCTGCAGCCCGCCGGCTACGTGGGCACGCCCAGCTTCCTCAAGATCATTGTGGAAAAGTCCCTGGAGATGGGCCTGCCCATCCCCTCCGTGACCAAGGCCATGGTCTCGGGCGAGGCCTTCCCGCCCTCGCTGCGCGACTGGCTGGCCGAGCGCGGCATCGCGGGCTACCAGTGCTACGCCACGGCCGACCTGGGCCTGATCGCCTACGAGACCGAGGCCCGCGAAGGCCTGGTGCTGGACGAGCAGGTCATCGTCGAGATCGTGCGCCCCGGCACGGGCGACCCGGTGGCCCCCGGCGAGGTGGGCGAGCTGGTGATCACCACATTCAACCCCGACTACCCGCTGATCCGTTTCGGCACGGGCGATCTCTCTGCCGTGCTGCCCGGCCAGTGCCCCACGGGCCGCACCAACGCACGCATCAAGGGCTGGATGGGACGCGCCGACCAGACCACCAAGGTGCGCGGCATGTTCGTGCACCCGGGCCAGATTGCCGATGTCGTGCGCCGCTTCCCCCAGGTGGAGCGCGCGCGGCTGGTGGTCACAGGCGAGATGGCCAACGACCAGATGCAGCTGCTGGTCGAAACCCGCGAAACCTCACCGGGCCTGGCCCAGCAACTGTCCGATGCCGTGCGCGAAGTCACCAAGCTGCGCGGCGATGTGCAGATGGTGTTGCCGGGCACACTGCCCAATGACGGGAAGGTCATTGAAGACGCGAGGTCGTACAAGTAGCCACCGAGGCGCGGGTACGGCGGCCTCGCCGCCGAGCAGCATTCGCAGACCCTGAAAACATGACGCCTGTCAAGACTCCCAGGGTTTGCACTAGATCAATGGCAAGGGAATCTGCTGCGGCGCAATAGAAACAATTCTTAAAATCCGTCTCCTCGTGCATTCGGTTTCTCTTGCGTGTTTGCCCTCGAAGGCAAATGCGCATCGCCCCCTATCATTTGCACGCTATTTACTTGGAGACACTATGAAAGCATTGTTCAAGATCGCAGCCATTGCGCTGGCAGCCGGTGCAGCCCTTGGCGCCCACGCGCAGGACTATCCTGCCGCAGGCAAGACGATCACCCTCATCGTGCCGTTCACCGCAGGCGGCCCGACCGACAAGGTGGCCCGCGATCTGGCCGAGTCCATGCGCAAGCAGTTGAACAATGCCACCATCGTGGTGGACAACGCCGACGGCGCCGGCAGCACCATCGGCACGGCCAAGGCCGCGCGTGCCCGTCCTGACGGCTACACGCTGCTGATCAACCACATCGGCATGTCCACGATCCCGTCGCTGTACCGCAAGCTGTCGTTCAACGTGCTCAACGACTTCGAGTACGCCGGCATCATCAACGACGTGCCCATGACCCTGATCGGCCGCCCCAGCCTGCCGGCCAAGAACTTCGCCGAGGTCAAGGACTGGATCGGCAAGAACCAGGGCAAGGTCAACCTGGCCAATGCCGGCATCGGTTCCGCCTCCCACCTGTGCGGCCTGATGCTGCAGGCGTCCATGAAGACGGAAATGACGCCCGTGCCCTACAAGGGCGCCGCCCCCGCGATTGCCGACCTGATCGGCAACCAGGTGGACCTGCTGTGCGACCAGACCACCAACACCACGGGCCAGATCACGGCCAAGAAGGTGCAGGCCTATGCCGTGACCACGCCCAAGCGCCTGACCATGCCCGCGCTCAAGGACCTGCCGACGCTGGCCGAAGTGGGCGTGCCCGACTTCCAGGTCACCATCTGGCACGGCCTGTACGCACCCAAGGGCACGCCGGCCGACATCGTCAAGAAGGTCAACGAGGCCATGAAGGCCGCCCTGAAGGACCCCGAGTTCATCAAGCGCCAGGAAGCCCTGGGCGCCGTGATCGCCAGCGACGGCCGCATCGAGCCCGAAGGCCACAAGAAGTTCGTCCAGGCCGAGATCGAGAAGTGGGGCAAGGTCATCAAGGCAGCCGGCACCTACGCCGACTGATCCCGAGGACCACCACCGCGACGGATCGCCCGGTTGCAACCACGATCAAGCCCGGCTTCGGCCGGGCTTTTTCGTTGGCGGGAGCCGCGCGACAGCAGCTGCAGGCTCAGGGCGCCGGCCCGCGCAGCGCCATCACGGCCTGCCAGCTGCCGCCGCGCTGGCTTGCGTTGTAGAGGTTGCTCTGCGTGTTGCCGGGACCTTCGTAGTAGCTGCCGCGCATCAGGCATTGCGATCCCGAGGCCGTGCAGTGCACAAGCTCGACGCCGAACATCAGCGCCGGCCGGCCGCTGGCCCGGTCCAGCACCTGCTCGCCGCCCTTGCCCACATCGCAGGCCGAAGCCGGCCGCACCTGGCTCTGGCCGCTGAGCAGGGCCAGCGTGCCCGCATCGGGGTCCAGCAGCGCCCATCCCCGGCCGTTGCCTATGCAGTAGGCCGCCGCCTTGGGGCCGAGGTTGGAGGCGTTGTCCAGAAACAGCAGCGAATACACGGCAGCCGCCGCTCCCGGGGGCGCCTGCGGGCCGGTGGGCGCCTTGGGCCTGTCGGCGCATGCGGCCAGTGCCAGCGTGGCGGCCAGCGTGCCCAGCCAGGGCAGGAATCGGGAGGAATGACGGAGGCGGTGCATGGAAGTCCTTTCTTTCTCGCAATCTGCGTGCGTGTTTAACACGGCGCGCGGCCGCTGCTGCGGCTCAGGCCGGGCCTTCGAGTTCGGCATGCCGCCGCTCGAACAGTTCAATGAGGTGGTCGGCCACGGCACGCACGCGCCGCGAATGGGCCAGGTCGGCATGCATGGCAAGCCAGATCGGCTGGTCGGCGCCCAGCTGCGGCTCCACGCAGACCAGCCCCGCCTGCCGCGCCAGGAAATGCGGCAGCACGGCCAGGCCCAGGCCGGCCTGGGCCGCGGCCAGCTGCGCGGACAGGGTATTGGTCTCCAGCCGGCAGGGCCGCCCGTGCAGGGCGCGCGCCATCCAGCGTGCGGCGGGCAGGTGGGCATGGCTGTCGTCCCAGCCGATGAAGGCATCGCCCTCGAACGGGTCCGAGCCGTGGGTGCCCGCGCTTCCGTTTCCGCCTGCGCGGCCTTGCACATAGCCGGCCGATCCATACAGGCCGAAGCCCAGCGTGCCCAGGCGCCGTATCGTGAGGTGGCCGGCCTCGGGCTGGGTCATGCGCACGGCCAGGTCGGCGTCGCGCCGGTGCAAGTTCAGCGTCTGCACGCCGCTGACCAGCTGCACGCGCAGACCCGGGTGGCGGGCGAACAGAGGGACCAGCGAGGGCGCGATCAGCGGGTTGGCCAGGTTCTCGGCCGTGGCCAGCCGCACCACGCCGGCGACCTGCGCCTGGCTTTGCGCGGCATCGCCCAGGGCCTGGGCCGCCTGCTCCAGCGCCTCGGCCGGGGCCAGCAGCGCCTGGCCGTCGGCGGTGAGCCGATAGCCGCTCTGGTGGCGGCTGAACAGCGGCATGGACAGCGCGGACTCCAGCCGGTCCAGCCGGCGCGAGACCGTGGCCACGCCCAGCCCCAGCGCGGCCGAGGCACCGCTCAGGCTGCCGGCGCGGGCAATGGCCAGGAAGATGCGGGCGTCGTCCCACTGCAATGGAATGCTCCTTTGTTTTCGGGAATATTTTTCGGAAATGCTTTCCGAAAACGGAAGATCAAAGCGCGATTTTGTCAGTAGGCAAGGCTGCTTCGGAAAACCATACTGGCCCCTTGTTTCAGCAAGAGGATATGCAATGCAACAACGCAAACTTGGCCACGACCTGCAGGTGTCCGCCCTGGGCCTGGGCTGCATGGGCATGAGCGAGTTCTATGGTCCGCGCGACGACGCCCTGGCGCTGCAGGCGCTGGACCATGCCGTGGAGTCCGGCATCGACTTCCTGGACACGGCCGATGTCTACGGGCCGCACCACAACGAGGAGCTGATCGGCCGCTTCCTGGCCACGCGCCGGCCGCGCGTGAAGATCGCCACCAAGTTCGGCATCGTGCGCAAGGCCGGCGAGTACCGGCGCAGCATCGACAACAGCGCGCAGTACGCACGGCAAAGCTGCGAGGACTCGCTGCGGCGCCTGGGCGTGGAGCGCATCGACCTGTACTACGTGCACCGCGTCGATGCCACGCGCCCCATCGAAGAGACCATGCAAGGCCTGGCGCAACTGGTGCAGGAAGGCAAGATCGCCCGCATCGGCCTGTGCGAGGTCAGCGCGGCCACGCTGCGCCGCGCCCATGCCGTGCACCCGGTGGCGGCGGTGCAGACCGAGTATTCGCTGTGGACGCGCGAGGTGGAGGACGAGGTGCTGCCCGCCTGCCGCGAGCTGGGCGTGGGGCTGGTGGCCTATTCGCCGCTGGGGCGCGGCTTTCTCACGGGGCGCTTCCATGGCGGCACGGCCTTCGAGCAGGGCGATTTCCGCGCCAGCCTGCCGCGCTTTCAGCCTGGCAACATCGACACCAACCAGGCCCTGGTGGGCGCCGTATCGGCCCTGGCGCAGCGCAAGGGCAGCACGCCCGCGCAGATCGCCCTGGCCTGGCTGCTGGCCCAGGGGCCTGACGTGGTGCCCATTCCGGGCACCCGGCGCATCACCCATCTGCAGGACAACCTGGGCGCGCTGTCCGTGGCTCTGACCCCCGCCGAGCTGGACGAGCTGCGGCGCGCCAGCGACGAGCTGCCCGTGGCCGGGCAGCGCTATACGGAGGAAGGCATGAAGGGCATCAACGCCTGAAGGGGCCGGTGGGGCCGCCGGCTTACCAGGTGACGTCGCTGTTCTCGGCGGCGCTGCGTCGCAGCATGTCGATCATGGGTGCGGCGCGCTGGCGCAGGCTGACGGCGTCGCGCGCGCCCGCTGCGGCGCTGTCCTGCTCGCCGTCCTGGGACTCGTCTTCATGGCTGGCCTTGCGGCGGGCGTCGTCGTCGGCGACGGCGGCCTCCAGCGCCTCGATGGCGGCGGGAATCTGCTGCACCGTGATGATGCCGCTGGCGCCGGGCGTCTTGCCGACGATCTCCAGGACCTGGCGGCCGTTGGATTCGAGCATGATGACGTCGGCCGTGGCACGGGACTTGAACTTGTAGAGCATGGCTATCCTTTTTCTGTGTGGCGTGTCATGCACTCAGCGGTACATGTACTCGCGGTTGAAAGCATAGTCCGATTGAGCCCCCACCATGGGTCCCGACTGGAGCCGTCCATCGGGATGCGTGCACAGCATCTGGTGCAGGGCGATCCAGCCGCGCTCGAATCCCATGGCGCAACCCGCCAGATAGAGCCGGTAGGCGCGCAGCACCTTGGCGGCACCTTCGGCATCGGCATGCTGCTCAAGGATACGCTGCGCCTGCGGCAGCCGGGCTTCCAGTGCGTCGGACCAGTTCCACAGCGTGCGTGCGTAGTGGGGCCGCAGGTTCTCCGTGTCCACCATTTCCAGCCCGCTGTGGCCCATGTCGTGCAGCACGCGGCTCACATGCATCAGCTCGCCGCCGGGGAAGATGTAGCGGTCGATGAACTCGCCCATGCCCGCGCCCAGCTCGGTGTTGTCCACGCCGCCCGCCGTGATGCCGTGGATCAGCGCCATGCCGCCCGGGCGCAGCAGGCGGTGCACGGTCTGGAAGTACTCGGGCAGCTGGGCCTGGCCCACATGCTCGAACATGCCCACCGAGCCTATCTTGTCGAAGGGCTGGGCGGGCGCCAGCGCGCGGTAGTCCAGCAGTTGCATGTCCACCTTGCCCTGCAGGCCGCGCTCGGCAATCAGCTGCTGCACGTAGCGGTGCTGGTTGTGCGAGAGCGTGATGCCCGTGGCCGTGACGCCGTAGTGCTCGGCCGCCCACAGCAGCAGCGCGCCCCAGCCCGCGCCGATGTCCAGGAAGCGCTCGCCGGGCCGCAGGTCCAGCTTGCGGCAGATGTGCTCCAGCTTGGCCTCCTGGGCCTGGGCCAGCGTCATCTGCGGATCGCGAAAGTAGGCGCAGGAATAGACGCGGCGCGGGTCCAGCCACAGGCCGTAGAAGTCGTCGGAGATGTCGTAGTGGAACTGGATCTGCTGGGCGTCGCGCGCCAGCGTGTGCGCGGCCATGGAGCGCATGCGGGCCATGGCATGCCCCCACCAGTGCGATGTGCCGCGCACCGGATCGGACTGCAGCAGGCTGGCGGCCACCGCCATCACGTCGCGCATGCGGCCGTCGATGCGCACCAGCCCTTCCACGATGGCACTGCCCAGTGTCCCTATCTGCCCGGCCGCCAGGCTGGCGATGGCCGACATGGTCTGGAAATGCAGCACCACCTGCGCATCCGCAGGACCAGCGCGCTGGCCGGACGGCAGGATCACGGCCACGGGGACAGGGAGAGACGCCAGCCGCGCCTCGATGGAGCTCAGCACTTGTGTCATGGCGTTCATTTTTGACAGCAAGGCGCACTGCGTCAATCGCAGCCTGGGCTGTGCATGGCGGGGCATGGCGCCCCGCCACGGCGGGAGTGATCAGGCGATCAGCTGCCTGTAGTCGCGCCGTGTCTGATCCGTCACCGAAGCAAGCACTTGCTCGAAGGGCGTCTTGTGCCGTGCGACCAGCCGCAGGGATGCCACGGCGCGCGATTTGCAAAACCAATGACAGGTGTACTGCATGAGCAACAGCTCGGCCGTCATCGTGAAGGCGCGCGCACGGCGTTCGTCCTCGTTGGCGCTGTCGGCCACGCGCACGGAGGCAATGCCGCGCGCATGCAGCTGCATGGCGTCGCGCAGATCGAAGGACGACGAGGGAAAGAGCCGGTCCAGATAGGGCAGCGCCACGGGCAGCGTGCTCACGCGCGTGAGCTGCGGATCGGCCGTGGCCATCTCCTTGGCAAAGCGCTGGAACTGCTCGGCCAGGTTGGCCTCGGTGTTGTCCAGCACGGTCCAGATCTGGGCACGGCGCTGCTCGTCGCTCTCACCCAGGACGCGCAGATAGCCTTCGATCAGGCCGCCCATCAGCTTCTCGATCTGGAATCGCCCCAGATACTGGGCCAGCAGCAGGGTATGCCGGCGCTGTTGCTGCGTCTTGAGCAGGTAGATTGCGATGAAGACAATGATCGCCAGCGTGAAGAAGTCCATGAAAGCAGCAAGGGGGCCAAGGGTGCGAGAAGGCTTGAGTGTAGTCAGGCGCGGCCTGCCCGCGATTTTGGTGGGCATAGGCCTGCTGCTGGGCGGCTGTGCCAGCCGGGGGGCCGGTGGCGACGGGCTGGGCTATTACTGGCAAAGCCTGCGCGGGCAAATGCACCTGCTGCAGGCCAGCCGCCCGATTGACGACTGGCTGCAGGACGAGAACCTTGCGCCCGCACTGCGCGAGCGCCTGCTGTCGGCCCGGCGCATGCGCGCCTTTGCCGTGGAGCGCCTGGGCCTGCCCGACAACGCCAGCTACCGCCGCTATGCCGATCTGCAGCGGCCGTTTGCCGTATGGAACGTGGTGGCCGCGCCTCCCGACAGCCTGGAGCTGCACCGCTGGTGCTTTCCCGTGGCCGGCTGCGTGGGCTACCGGGGCTACTTTGCCGAGGCCGACGCCATGACCCAGGCACGGCAACTGGCCGACCAGGGCCTGGAGTCCGGCAGCTACGGCGTGCCCGCCTATTCCACGCTGGGCTACCTGAACTGGCTGGGCGGCGATCCGCTGCTCAACACCTTCATCGGCTGGGGCGAAGGCGAGTTCGCCGGCCTGCTGTTCCACGAACTGGCCCACCAGGTGGTCTATGTGGCCGGCGACACGGCCTTCAACGAATCCTTTGCCACCACCGTGGAGCGCCTGGGCACGCCGCTGTGGCTGGCCACCGAGGCCGGCCCCGCCGCCCGCGCACGCTGGGATGCAGGCCAGCTGCGGCGCGCGCAGTGGCGGGCGCTGACCGGCCACACGCGCCAGGCGCTGCAGCAGCTCTACCAGGACCCGCAGCAGCGCGGCCCCACCATGCCGCAGGCCAAGGCGCAGATCTACCAGCAGTTCCGCAGCGACTACGCCGCGCTGCGCGCGCAATGGCGCAGCGCCGATGCGGCCCTGCTGACCACCGATGCACAGCGCCAGCTCTACGACCGCAACCAGGCGCGGCTGGACCAGTGGGTGGCCGATGCCAACAACGCCAGCTTTGGCGCGCTGGCCGCCTACGACGACTGGGTGCCTGCCTTCACCGCGCTGTGGAAAAAGGCGCAGACCCAGGCGCCGGCCCATGCCGGCGGCGAGGCCGCCCAGGGCTGGCTGCGTTTCTATGCCGAAGTAAAGAAACTGGCCGCCCTGCCTGCCTTGCAGCGCAACACAAGGCTGTGCGGGCTCATGCCCGCCGATGCGCTCCTGCCGCCTGCCTGCGCCCCGGATCAGGCCGGGGCGTCGGAATCCGCGGACGGATCGCGCCCCGGCAACTGAATGCGTGCCAGCAGGCCGCTGGAGCTGCCAGGCGGTGGCGACTGCAGCTCCAGGCTGCCGCCATGCTGGGCCACGATCATGGACACGATGGACAGGCCCAGGCCGTAGCCCGGCGACGCCAGCTCCCGCACGGTGCCCTGGGGCAGGCGCAGGTCGTCCACATGGCGCACATGGCGCTCGCGCGCGGTGCTCAGCGCCGCCGCATCCATGCCCGGCCCCTCGTCGCGCACCTGGACGGTGTGGCTGTCGCAGACTTCGAGCAGCACCTCCGAGCCATCGCTGTAGCGCAGCGCGTTCTCCACCAGGTTGCGCAAGGCGATGGCCAGCGTGTCCACATCGCCCGCCACCGGCCCGCAGGGCTGCTCGGGCAGCACCACGTCCAGCCGCAGCTGGGTGGATTCGTCCTGCTGCCAGAACTCGGAGGCCACCATGCTGGCCAGCGCGTCCAGCCGCACCTCGTCCTGCGCCAGGGCCGAGCCCGAGGCCGCGCGCGACAGCTGCAGCAGCTTTTCCGTGCGCTGGCGCAGCCGCTCCAGCGCCTCATAGGCCGCGCGCACATCGGTGTTGTCCACGCCCCTGTCCAGGGCCGTCTGCAGGCGCAGCGTGGCGACGGCCAGCGGCGTGCGCAATTCGTGGGCCGCATTGGCAGCCATGGAGCGCTCCACCTGCAGCGCATGCGACAGGCGCTGCATCAGGTGGTTGATGCCCCGGCCCAGCCGCCACAGCTCGCGCGGCATGGCGTCCAGGTCCAGCGGCTCCAGGTTGGAGCCGCCGCGCTCGCTCAGCTGCAGCTGCATGTCGCGCAGCACGCGCAGGCGCCGCCGCGCGGTCACGCGCAGCGCCCAGCCCATGAGGGCGAGCATGACCAGCATCACCGCGCCCAGCGCCAGCAGCGCCCGCTGCAGTGCCTCGCTGCGCTCGACCATGGGATCGGCCAGCATCAGGAACAGCGGCTGCCGGGGATGGGCCACCACATAGATGCGCCAGCCCTCGCGCTCGTAGAAGCCCTCGCGCATGGGCACTGCAAAGGCTGCCACGGGGGCGGCCTGGGTGCGCAGCAGCACGTTGCCGCGGCCGTCCTGCAGCTGGTAGACCAGATCCTCGGCCTCGTCGCCCGGCTGCGAGGCCACATGCGGGCGCTGCACGCCCTCTCGCGAGTGGTCCTCCTGTTCCAGCTGGTGCACGGCCACCTCCAGCAGGCGGTGGCCGCTGTCGATCATTTCCTGGTCGAAGTTGTGGTGCACGATGTGGCTGACATACCAGGCCAGCGCCAGCACGCAGGCCAGCCAGACGGCGGCCAGGGCCAGTGTCAGCTCGCGGGCCAGCTGGTCGGCCAGACGGGGCGGCAGCGCCAGGCTGTAGCGCTGCGGCTCATCCATGCTCGAGGGCCAGGCGGTAGCCGGTACCGCGCACGGTCAGGATGCGGTCGCGCCCGAGCTTGCGGCGCAGCCGGCTGATGAACACTTCCAGCGTGTTGCTGTCGGCCTCGGCATCGAAGCCGTAGAGCGCATCGAGCAGATGCTCGCGCGCGTGCACACGCTGCGGCTGGGCCGTGAGCACGCGCAGCAGCGCCCATTCCTTGGGCGTGAGCAGCAGGGTGCGGCCCGAATCGCGCACCATTTCGCGGGCCAGGTCGATCTCCAGCGTGCCCATGCGCAGCACAGCGTCCTGCCCGGCCTGCATGCCGCCGCCGCGCCGGCTCACGGCGCGCAGGCGGGCCAGCAGTTCCTCGGGGTCGTAGGGCTTGACCAGATAGTCGTCGGCCCCTGCGTCCAGCCCGCGGATGCGGTCGCTGACCTGGTCGCGGGCCGTCAGCACGATGGTGACGGGAGGCTGCTCCAGCCGGCGCAGCGTGGGCATGAGCGCCAGGCCGTCGCCGTCGGACAGGTGCAGGTCCAGCAGCACGGCCGCGTAGCTGGCACCGGCCAGGCAGGCGCGCGCCTGGGCCAGAGAAGGCACGCTGTCGATCAGAAAGGCCTTGGAGCGCAGATAGCTGCCCACCGCCTGGGCCAGTGCCTCATCGTCTTCGACCAGGAGGATTCGCATGGGAGGCTGGGCCTTCGCACATCAGGGTGTGCACCGGGTACGGGCGCAACAGAGGGGACGGGAGGGGTTCAAGCTGAACGGAGTCTGAACGCGGGGTTCAGATGTTCTTAAGCTGCGAATTCTACGCTCGCGGCCATGTCAGAACGCCTGCTCGCCCGCCCCCCCTTTGCCGGCTCCTCCGGCACCGGCCAAGCCCCGGCCCCATCCTCTGCCCAGCCTGCCCCCGCCAGCCTCCCGGCACGGCTGCGCACGGCCTGGAGCGCCCCGCGCTCGCCCCAGGCCGTGGCCCTGGTGCTGGCGCTGTGGCTGCTGGCCACCGCGAACTGGGCGCTGTGGCTGCGCCTGCCCCACCTCGAAGGCTATGACGGCAGCCTGGCCACCCTGGTGCTGCGCCTGCTGCCGCTGGGCCTGGGCGGCATCCTGCTGCTGCTGTCGCTGACGGCCTGGCCGCGCGGCATGAAGCCGCTGTGGATCGCCCTGCCCTGGATTGCCGGCTCGGCCCAGTACTTCATGACCGCCTACGGCACGGTCATGGACGGCGGCATGATCAACAACATCCTGCAGACCGACCTGCGCGAAAGCAGCGACCTGTTCAACCCCCAGTTGCTGCTGCAGCTGCTGCTGGTGGCCGGCCTGCCCACGGCCTGGCTGCTGCGGCTGCGCATCATCCGCCCGCGCCGCAGCACGCAGACGGTGCTGCGCACGCTGGGGCTGCTGGCCGCCTCGGTGGTGCTGCTGGCGGCGTCGGTCTTTGTCTCGTACCGCGAGCTGGCCCCCGTGATCCGCAACAACCTGTGGATGCGCCACATGCTCAACCCCGTGAGCCCCGTGCTGGCCTCGCTGGACGCGGTGCTCAAGCCCATCCTGCGGCCCAAGCGCCCGTTTGCCAGCATTGCGGCCGGCGCCACGCTGGGCGCCACCTACGCGGCCGAGCGCAAGCCGCCGCTGTTCGTCATCGTGGTGGGCGAGACGGCGCGCGCCGCCAACTGGGGCCTGAACGGCTATGCCCGCGACACCACGCCCGAGCTGGCCAGGCGCAAGGTGCTCAACTGGAGCAACGTGACCTCCTGCGGCACCAGCACGCGCGAATCCGTGCCCTGCATGTTCTCGCACCTGGGCCGCACGGGCTTCTACAAGAGCAAGGTGGACTACGACAACCTGGTGGACGTGCTGTACAACGCCGGCCTGGCCGTGCTGTGGGTGGACAACCAGGCCGGCTGCAAGGGCGTGTGCGAACGCATTCCCAACGCCAGCACGGCCGACCGCCTGAACACGCCCGACGGCAAGGCCCTGTGCTCCAGCGACGGCGAATGCCTGGACGGCATCCTGCTCAGCGGCATCGACGAACGCATCGCCGCCCTGCCGCGCGAGCGCCGTGAGCGCGGCGTGGTGCTGTTCATGCACGAGATGGGCAGCCACGGCCCGGCCTACTACAAGCGCTCCACGCCCGAGACCAAGGTCTTCCAGCCCGAATGCCTGACCAATGCGCTGTCCAGCTGCACGCGCGAGCAGGTGGTCAACGTCTACGACAACTCCATCCGCTACAACGACCATTTCCTGTCGCAGACCATCGACTGGCTGGCAAGCCAGCAGTCGCGCTACCAGACCGGCATGGTCTACATGTCGGACCATGGCGAGTCGCTGGGCGAGATGGGCATCTACCTGCACGGCATGCCCTACGCCATGGCGCCCGAGGAGCAAAAGCACATTCCCATGATTGCCTGGCTGGGCAACCTGGGCGAGCGCACCGGCGTGTCCGAGCGATGCGTGCGCGGCCAGCTGGACGCGCCGCTGTCGCACGACAACCTCTACCACACCACCCTGGGCCTGCTGGACGTGACCAGCCCCACCTACCAGAAGCCCCTGGACGCGCTGGCCGGCTGCCGCAGTTGAGCGGGCGCGGGGCGCAGCCGCCGTTCAGCGCTGCTGCCAGAAGCCCCGGTGCGGCTCCAGCATCTCCTCGTGCAGCGCAGGCACCGGGCCGATGACCTGCACGGCGCGCTGCCCGCGCGCAAAGACCTCGCGGCAAGGCAGGGACAGCGTGGGATTTTCGGGATGGTCGCCCGTCAGCGCCAGCAGCGCCGTTTCCTCGGCGCCGTAGAGCACGCGGCCTATGCCGGCCCAGTAGATGGTTCCGGCGCACATGGCGCAGGGCTCGAAGGTGGTGACCAGGGTGCACTGCGCCAGATAGGCGCCCGGATAGTTGGCGGCGGCCGTGCGCGCCAGCGTGGACTCCGCATGGTTCACCGTGTCGATGTTGCCTTGCTCGGCCAGCACGGTCTCGCCGTCGGGCGCCAGCAGCAGCGCGCCAAAGGGGTGGCGGCCCATGGCCATGGCCCGCCCGGCCACGGCGCCTGCACGGCGCAGATGGCGGGCCGCCTGTTCGTCGGTCAGGGGCGTCATGGCCGGATTCTCCATCACTCGCCCTGCGAGCCGCGCCGGGCCCAGCCGGTGGTGCGCTTTTCGATGGCGCTGAACAGCTCGTACATCACCATGGCCATGGCGCCCACCACGATCAGGCCTGCAAAGGCCAGGCCCATCTGCATGGACGAGCCGGCCGACACCAGCAGGTAGCCGATGCCTTCGTTGGCCGCCGTCATCTCGCTGACCGTGGTGCCCACGAAGGCCAGGGTGATCGCCACCTTCAGCGAGCCGTAGAAGTAGGGCATGGAGCGCGGCAGGCCGACCTTGATCAGCACGTCCCAGCGCCGGGCGCCCAGCACGCGCAGCACATCCTCCAGCTCGGGCTCCAGCGTGGCCAGGCCGGTGGCGATGTTGACCATGATGGGAAAGAAGCTGATCAGGAAGGCCGTGAGGATGGCCGGTCCCGCGCCGATGCCGAACCAGACCACCAGGATGGGCACGAAGGCCGCCTTGGGCAGCGCGTTGAAGGCCGTCATCAGCGGATAGAACGCCGCATAGGCCAGGCGCGAGGAGCCGATCAGAAAGCCCAGCAGCACGCCCACCACGATGGCGATGCCAAAGCCCGCCATCGTCACCCAGTAGGTGCGCCAGGCGTGGGCGGCGATGATGCCGCTGAACTCGGCCAGCTGCCGGCCGATGGCCCAGGGGCTGGGGAAGATGAATTCCGAGACCTCGAAGGCCGAGCAGATGACCTGCCACAGCAGGATGACCGCCAGCAGCAGCACCCAGGGCGCCCAGCGTTCCGCGTATTTCTTGTGCATGTGAATCTCCCCCGTTCTATTGTTGGATGGCCGCGCCGGTCTTGCGCATGGCGCCGATGTGGCCGCGCAGCTCGTGCACGATGTCGGTGAATTCGCGCGTGTAGGTCAGCTCCAGCTCGCGCGGGCGCGGCAGCTCGATGTCGCGGCGCACCACGAAGCGGCCCGGGCTCTTGCTCATCACGTACACGGTGTCGGCCAGGAAGACGCTCTCGCGCAGGTCGTGCGTGACCAGGATGACGTTGAAGCGCTGCTCGGCCTGCAGGTCGCGCAGCACGCACCACAGCTCCTCGCGCGTGAAGGCGTCCAGCGCGCCGAAGGGCTCGTCCAGCAGCAGCATCTGGGGCTCGTGGATCAGCGCGCGGCAGATGCTGGCGCGCTGCTGCATGCCGCCCGACAGCTGCCAGGGGTACTTGTCCTCGTAGCCGCCCAGGCCCACCTTCTGCAGCAGGGCGCGCGCACGCGCCTCGTACTCCTTGCGCTTTTGGCGGAACAGCGAGCGGTGCGGCTCCACGATCTCCAGCGGCAGCAGCACGTTGTCCACCGTGGTGCGCCAGGGCAGCAGCGACGGCGCCTGGAAGGCCATGCCCGAGATCTTCAGCGGCCCGGTCACGCGCTCGCCGTTGACCATGACGCGGCCCATGGACGGCATCTTCAGCCCCGTGGTCAGCTTCATGAAGGTGGACTTGCCGCAGCCCGAGGGGCCGACGATGGCGATGAACTCGCCGCGCCGCACCTGCAGGTCGATGGCCTCGACCGCGAAGTGGTTGGCGCGCAGCAGCTCCTCGTTGTAGGCAAGCCAGACGTCGCGGAACTCGACGAAGAAGGCGTCGTCATCGCCGTGGGATGTGGAGGAATTCATGGCAGGCAGCAGGCAAGGGCCGTGCGCGCCACCCGCTGGCGCACGCGCACGGTGTCAATCACTTTGTCGTCACTTCTTGGGCAGGATGTTCAGCTCGGCCGCAGACGGCAGGAAGCTGCCGTTCCAGACCTCGGCCGGGTTCACGCGCGTCTTGGTGGCGTAGACATCGGAGACCTGCGACGCCATCAGCGACAGCCGCGTGGGCACGACCTGGCCAAAGCCCTCGGCACGCGCGTCAGCGCTGTTGACCACGGTGTCGATGGCCAGTTGCAGGCGGCGTGTCTCCAGCTGGGTGTTGACGATGCCGTCGCGCTCCTTCACGTAGGCAATCGCCGCGCTCGGGTTGGCGATGACTTCCTTGGCCCCCTTGGCGAAGGCCTGCAGGAAGGCCTTGATGGCGGCCGGGTTCTCCTTGATCAGCTTTGGGCTGGCGATGATGGCGTTGCCGTACAGCTTCACGCCGAAGTCCGCATAGGGCATGACCACCACATCGGCGGCCTTGATGCCGCGCGCCTCCAGGTTCAGCAGCGAGGTGAAGGTGAAGCCCGTGATGGCATCCACATCGCCGCGCACCAGCATGGTCTCGCGCAGTGGCGGGTCCATGGCCGTCCACTGCACGGTGCCGACCTGGTTGGCCTTGGCGAACAGCGGGAAGGCGCGGCGGCCCGCATCGAACACGGGTGCGCCCAGCTTCTTGCCGGTGAGGTCGGCCGTCTTGGCGATGCCGCTTTTCTTGAGCGCCATCACCGAGGCCGGCGTGTTGTTGTAGACCATCATCACGGCCACGGGCTTGTTGGGCATGTCCGGGTTGTTGGCCTGGAACTCCATCAGCGCCGCGATGTCGGCAAAGCCCAGGTCATAGGCGCCCGAGGCCACGCGCTGCACCACGCCGCCCGAGCCGCTGCCGGCATCGACCGTGACATCCAGGCCCGCGTCCTTGAAGTAGCCCTTGGCCACCGGCTGCAGGAAGAAGGCGGCCGGCCCCTCGAAGCGCCAGTCCAGCTGGAACTTCAGCGGCGTGGCCGCGTGGGCCTGTGTCTGGGCCATTGCCAGGCCCGCGCTGGCGGACAGGGCCAGGACGGTGTGCAGGAACAGTCGTTTTTGCATGGTGGGCTTCCTCTCTGGTGGTCAAAAGAAACGGTGGGGACGGAACGGGGCCGGATCAGCTTTTCCAGGCGCCCTGGTGCGATGCGGCGGCCTCGCCGATCAGCGCCGGGCCTATGCATTCGATGGCGTGGGACGAGGCGGCGAACACATCGCGGCAGGACAGCTCGGCATCCTTCTGGTCCAGGCGCTCGCCGCGGAATTCGCGCAGGCGCACGGCATCTATGCCGTAGACCACGCGGCCTATGGCCGACCAGAAGATGGCGCCCGCGCACATCACGCAGGGCTCGGCCGATGAATACAAGGTGGCTGCGGACAGCGCCTCGCGGTCATGCAGCGGGCTGGCCAGGCGGATGGCCGACAGCTCGGCATGGGCCGTGCAGTCGCCGCTCTCGCCATTGGCGTTGGAGGCCTCGGCGAGCACGCGGCCATCGGCGGCCACGATAAGCGCGCCGAAAGGGCGGTTGCCGCGCTTGCGCGCGCGGTCGGCCATGGCGATGGCGCGGCGCAGGTACAGGCCGTCGCGCTCGTCGAGCGAGGCCTCAAGGGGCAGTGCAACGGTGGCGTGGTCCATGAGCACTCCCTCAGGCCTTGGCCATGCGCGCGGCCAGCGGCGGCAGCAGGCTGCGGTTGAACAGCGCATCGGCCGACACGGGTGCCTTCAGGCCGAAGGCCTGGCTGACCTGCTCGGCCTGGCGGGCCAGCAGCTGCGGGTCGATGTCGCCCAGGCCGTGGCGCTGCGTATCGGGCGCGGCCAGGTATTGCGAGGTGATGGCCCAGCGCGCCAGTTCCAGCTTTTCATCCAGGATGGGCTCGCGCTGGCGCACGGCGGCCACGGCCAGCGCGGGCTGGGCCAGGCATTCGATGAGGGCGCGGTTGCTGGCGCGCAGGAATCCCGCCACCACGCCGGGCTGCTCGGCCACCAGCGCGCTGGAAGCCAGGATGGCGTTGCCATACAGCTGCACGCCCGCATCGGTATAGCGCAGCACCGACAGCTCCTCGGGCTTGATGCGTGCGAACAGCGACACGGCCGAGTCATGGAAATAGGTGGCCGCATCCACATCGCCGCGCACCACCACGTTGTCGCGCGCCGAGAACTCCGTCGTGGTCCAGGCAAACAGGTCGGCCGGCAGGTTCTGGCGCTGCGCGACCAGGGGCCAGACGCGGCGCGTGGACTCCACGGCGGCGGCGGCCACCTTCTTGCCTTTGAGGCTGGCGAACTCGCCCGTGATGCCCCGGTCCTTGCGGCCGATGATGGCGAACGGCGCGCGGTTGTAGTACTGGTAGACGGCCTGCACGCGCGCCGCGCCCGCGTTCTGCGCCTGGAACTCGATCAGCGAGCTGATGTCGCCCAGGCCCAGCTGGTAGGCGCCGCTGGCCACCCGCGTGATGGATGCCACCGAGCCCGAGCCCACGTCGATGCTCACGTCCAGCCCCTCGTCGCGGTAGTAGCCCTTTTGCAGCGCCACGAAAAAGGGCGCGGTCTGCGAGGTCACGCGAAAGTCCAGCGTGAACTTCAGCGGTGTCAGCGCCTTGCCCTGGGCGAAGGCACCGGGCATCACGGCACTGGCAGCGGGAAGGGCGGCGGCGGCAAGGAAATGGCGGCGTTGCATGGTGGAACTCTCAGTCGCTATCAACATGGGGACCGGCCGCTGGCATGGGGCCGGGCGGCTGGCGTGACATGAGCAATTTCCGGGCAACGCGCACTGGGCGCGTGCTGAACGCTTCTACTCAACGATGCTTGTATGCAAAGTGCGTACCACCCCCTGAGTCGCTTCGCGCCTTCCCCCTCTCTCGCTGCGCGGGAGGGGGACGACACCCTCGGTGCGGGGCGGCCCTTCCTTGGTGTCACTGGGCTGGGCCGCGCCGGTTTTCGACGCGGCGGGCATGCATCAGATTGGTGCCAGACGGTTCCGATGCGGCGCGTGCACCAAGCTGCCCGGCCCTCTTGCACCACGATGGAACGCAGGTGGCCTTGAACCGGCCTGCGCGGGCTGGCGCGCTGTTTGCTTGGGTGGTTGGCAAGAGTAGAAGCGTTCAGCTTGCCGGCCTGTGCCGGCGCGGGTCATTGCTCTTGAAGCGGGTGCGGGAGCGGCGTGGCTGCGACCTGTGCCCTGTCAGCCACTTCAAGAGCGACGGGCGGGATCGGTGTCTTTTTGCGCCGGCCGCCGCGTGTCTTGCCACTGCCTTTGCGGCAAAGGAAACAGACCATGAACATGCTTGCCAACCCCACCCTGCCTTCGGCACCGGCTTCAGATTACGCGCTGGGCGAACTCGCCAAGGAGGCCCGCATGGGCGGCCAGGGGCAGGAGACGCGCGCACGGGAGGTGCGGGTGATCGACATCTCCGACTTTGACCGCCGCAAGGCCGAGATTGCCGATGCGATCTGGCAGGCCTCGGTGGAGATCGGCTTCTTCCAAGTGTCGGGCCACGGCATTCCCCAGCCCGATATCGATGCGGCCTTCGGGCGTGCCGAGCAGTTGTTCGCGCTGCCGCGCGAGGTGAAGGCGCAGTGGCCGCTGTCGCGCAATGCGGGCTGGGAGCACAAGGCTCAGATCCGGCCTTCCACGCGCACGCCCGACCAGAAGGAGTCCTACCAGATGACGCGCCCGCGCATGGCCGGCCTGTGGCCCACGCAGCAGGAGCTGCCGGGCTTTCAGCAGGCCACGCTGGGCTTCGAGCGCCAGTGCTGGCAGGTGGGCATGCAGCTGCTGTCGTGCTTTGCGCACAAGCTGGGCTTTGATGCGGACTTCTTCACGCGCGCCCACGACCCTTCGGTGCCCGCCTACCAGAGCACGCTGCGCATGCTGCACTACTTCGCGGTCGATCCCGCGCTCAAGGACGAGCTGGGCCTGTGGCGCGCAGGCGCCCACACCGACTTCGACTGCCTGACCCTGCTGTTCCAGCGCGCAGGCCAGGGCGGCCTGCAGGTGCTGCCGGGCAAGGAGATGGAAGGCCAGCAATGGACGCCCGTGGACCCTGTGGAAGGCGTGATCACCTGCAACATCGGCGACATGCTCACGCGCTGGAGCGACGACCAGCTGCCCAGCAACTTCCACCGCGTGCGCAACCCCCTGCCCCATGAATACCAGGGCGCGCGCTACAGCCTGGCCTTCTTCTGCCAGGCCAACGAGGACGCGGTGATCGAAGGTCCGCAAAAGAAGTACCCACCCATCACTGGCGCGGAATATCTGCGCCAGCGCATCAGCGCGAACTTCTCGAACAAATATTGATCCCCCTGAGCGGCTGCGCCGCTTCCCCCTTCTCGCTTCGCGGAGGGGGACGACGCCTTCGGCTGGGCGCCCCCGCCGCGAGGCGGCTCTTGCTCGGCGTCCCTGAGTTGGGCCGCGCCAGTTTCCAGCGCTCCACTCTTTGACATAGTGTGGTGTGGCCTGGCCGGAAACGACAAGGCCCCGGATTCCGGGGCCTTGTCTGTGTCTGCGATCGGTGGTGGTGTGATCAGCGCAGCGATTCGATCAGGTCGATGTACTGCTGCTTGGCGTCGTCGGCCGAGGTGTCCTTGAGCTTTTCCCAGGCGTCCCACTTGGCGCGGCCGACCATGTCGGTGAAGCTGGGCTTCTTGGCCTCGTTGTCGCCTTCGGTGGCCTGCTTGTACAGCGCGTAGAGCTTGAGCAGCGTAGCGTTGTCGGGGCGCTCGCTGATCGAGGTGGAGTTCTTGACGGCGGCCTCGAAGGCGGCATTCAGATCGGACATGGCGGGTCTCCTGGTGGGCGGTTCGTGTAGCGGCACAGTGTAGCCAAAAAAGCAGGAATTTAGAACGACCGTGCTTTTTTCACCGTCATCCGAACCGAGACCGGCTACGCCCCTCCTATGCTGCGCTGCACAGGTGCCCGGCCATGGGCCATCGGTCGGCCCCGCAAGGCACGGGGGCCGGCGCCTGGTCCCGGGCGCTGCCCGGTTGCAGGATGCGGCCGTGCTCCATCACGACCACGCGGTCGGCGACGGCGAAGGCCTGCTGGCGGTCCTGGGTCGCATAGACGGCCGTACAACCCAGGCTGCGCAGCAGCCAGGGAATTTCCTCGCACAGGCGCTCGCGCAGGTTGCCGTCGAGGCCGGACAGGGGTTCGTCCAGCAGCACCAGGCGCGGGCGCTCCACCACGGCGCAGGCCAGCGCCGCGCGCTGCTGCTGGCCGCCCGACAGGCTGCCGGGAAGGCGCTCGCCCATGCCCTGCAGCCCGACCAGGCCCAGGGTCTGCTGCACCCGCTCGTGGATCTGCGCGCGAGGCAGGCCGCGCATTTCCAATGGGAAGGCCACGTTGGCCTGTAGGCTCATATGGGGCCAGAGCGCATGGCCCTGGAGCACCAGGCCCAGCTCGCGCCGCTCGGGCGGCAGGGACTGCGAGGCGCTGGCCACGCACTGCCCGCCCATCCAGACTTCGCCGCGGCTGGGCTGCTCCAGCCCGGCCAGGATCTTGAGCAGGGTGGTCTTGCCGCAGCCCGAAGGACCCAGCAGGGCCAGCACCTCGCCGGGGGCGATCTGCAGGCTGATGTCCTGGAGCACGGCACGCCCGCCGTGGATGCGCTTGAGCTGCCGGGCTTGGACGGCCACGCCCTGCGCGGCGGCCGAGGAGGATTCGATGGAGGTCACAGGGACCGCATGCTAGGTGCGGTGTGTGACATGCCGGTGTCGGCCGGACCCTGCAAGGGCCTCAGCGCGTGGGCTCGCTCAGCCAGCGCTGGGCCAGCTTCACCCAGAACGTGGCGCCCTGCGGGATCAGCTGGTCGTTGAAGTCGTAGCTGGGGTTGTGCAGCGTGCAGGGACCGCCGCCATGGCCGATGGCGCGGTGGTCGCCGTCGCCATTGGCGATGAAGCAGTAGGCGCCGGGCTTTTCCAGCAGCATGAAGGCGAAGTCCTCGGCGCCCATCGAAGGCTCCTGGGGCAGCACATTGGCCTCGCCCACGACCTCGGCCATGACGCGGCGCGCGAACTCGGCCTCGGGCGCGGAGTTGATGGTGGGCGGGTAGTTGCGCACGAACTCGAACTCGCAGCGCGTGTCATGCGCCGCACAGATGCTCTCGGCCAGGGTCTTCATGCGCCGCTCGATCAGGTCCAGCACCTCCAGCGTGAAGGTGCGCACCGTGCCCTGCAGCTCCACGCCGTCGGGCACCACGTTCGTGGCCTCGCCCGCATGGACCATGGTGACCGAGACCACGCCCGCCTCGATGGGCTTGACGTTGCGGCTGACGATGGTCTGCAGGCCCAGGATCAGTTGGGCCGCCACGGGCAGCGGGTCGATCACCATGTGCGGCATGGCCGCGTGGCCGCCCTTGCCGCGCACGACGATGCGGAACTCGTTGCTCGACGCCATGGCCGGGCCCGGGCCCACGGCCATGGTGCCGGCCTTCATGCCCGGCCAGTTGTGCATGCCGAACACGGCCTGCATGGGGAACTGCGTGAACAGGCCGTCCTCGACCATCTCGCGCGCGCCGCCGCCGCCCTCTTCGGCCGGCTGGAAGATCAGGTGCACCGTGCCCTCGAAGCTGTCGCGGTGCGCGGCCAGGTACTGCGCGGCGGCCAGCAGCATGGCGACATGGCCGTCATGTCCGCAGGCATGCATTTTTCCGGCATGGCGGCTGGCGTGTTCGAAGGTGTTGAACTCCTGCATGGGCAGGGCGTCCATGTCGGCGCGCAGCCCGATGGCCCGGCCGCTGGCGCCGCCGTCACGGCCGTGGATGGTGCCCACCACGCCCGTGCGGCCCAGGCCGCGGTGCACGGCAATGCCCCATCCCTCCAATTGCCGGGACACGAGGTCGGCGGTGCGGATCTCCTCGAAACACAGTTCGGGATGGGCATGTATGTCGCGGCGCAGCGCGGTGATCTCGGGTGCGCTGTCCAGCAGTTCCTGCAGCAAGGCCATGGGGTTCTCCTTCTAGAGCTGCAAGCCTACACCCGGACCTTGCCGTCGCCGGTCAGCATGGACAACTCCACGAAGCGCGGCTTGCCGGACTGCGGCTTGAAGACCAGCGGGAAGCCGGCCACCTGCTGGCCGTGCATGGCGTCGAGCGCGGCCACCAGGCCGTCGCGCGTGGGCTTGCCCGAGGCCGAGGCCTGGCGCAGCGCATCGGCGAACACGCGCGCCGCCAGATAGCCTTCCATGCTGGAATAGTTGGGCGTCAGCTTGCCGCCGCCCTTCTGGATGGCCGCCAGGAAATCGCGCGTGATCTGGCGCGAGGTCTGGAAGGGCGAGGGCACGACCTGGGTGACGACCACGCCTTCGGCATCCTTGCCCAGCGTCTCCGACAGCGCCTGGGCACCCACGAAGGACACGTTGTAGAACTGCCCGCCAAAGCCCGCCTGGCGCGCCGCGCGCACAAAGGCCGCGCTGGCCGAGTAGGTGACGATCTGCACGATCACATCGGCGCCCAGCGGCACCAGCGTCTTGACGGCCGCCGCCACATTGTTCGAGTTGCGCTCCACCGTGGCCGCGCCCACGGGCTCCAGCCCCTTGGCGGCCAGCGCCGCCTTGACACCGGCCAGGCCCGACTCGCCATAGGCATCGTTCTGGTGCAGCACGGCCACCTTCTTCAGGCCCAGGCCCGTGAGGTGGCGCACCATCAGCGCCGTCTCGTCGGCATAGGAGGCGCGCACATTGAAGACCAGGTGGGCCAGCTGGGGCTGGCGCAGCGCGTCGGCGCCCGTCAGCGGTGCGAACAGGGGCACGCGCGCCTTTTGCAGCAGCGGCAGCGCGGCCATGCTGGTGGACGTGCCCACGTAGCCGAACAGGGCGAACACGTCGTCGGACAGGAAGCGCTGGGTATTGGCCGCGCAGCGCTCGGGCTCGTAGCCGTCGTCCATCACGCGCAGTTCGATGTTGCGCCGGGCAATGCCCCCCTGCGCGTTGAGCTGTTCGAAGTACAGCTTGGCGCCTTCATGGAAGGGCTGGCCGATCTGCGCTGCAGAACCGGTCAACGGGCAGGACTGGCCCAGCACGATGGTGCCACCCGCGTCCTGGGCGCGCACTGCGCCGGTCCAGGTGGCGGCAGCAGCCGTGCTGGCTGCGATGAACTGTCTGCGGCTGAACGCCGTCTTGGGTCGGAGCATGAACTTGCCTGTTTTTGTCGCTGGAATCGGCGCCGTTGCTGCGTGCAGCCGGCTGCAAGGGTCCGCATAATAAAGACAAGCGGCGATTGCGGCATGCAAGACCGGCACCGCCCCTTGCCCGTGACGGCCTTTTCCCGTTTTCCCGGCTTTTCACGGTTTTTTCGCAAAGTACCCACCCTGTCCGAGACCGCTGCCACCATGTCCTCCGCCACGCCCCCACTCCAGGCCACCTCACAGGTGCTGGGCGCCTGCCCCCATGACTGCCCCGATACCTGCTCGCTGGTGACCACGGTCGAAGACGGCATCGCCAAAAGAGTCCAGGGCAACCCCGCCCATCCGCACACGGGCGGCGTGCTCTGCGCCAAGGTCAGCAAATATACCGAGCGCAGCTACCACCCCGAGCGCGTGCTCACCCCGCTGCGCCGCGTGGGGCCCAAGGGTTCCGGGCAGTTCGAGCCCGTGGGCTGGGACGAGGCGCTGGCCGACATCGCCGCCCGGCTGCACGCGCTGGCGGCGCGCGATCCCGAAACCATCCTGCCCTACAGCTACGCAGGCACCATGGGCCTGGTGCAGGGCGAGAGCATGGACCGGCGCTTCTTCCACCAGCTCGGCGCCTCGCTGCTGGACCGCACCATCTGCTCCAGCGCCGGGGGCGAGGCCCTGAACCTGACCTATGGCGGCAAGCTGGGCATGCGCGTGGAGCATTTCACCGAAAGCCGGCTCATCCTCATCTGGGGCAGCAACAGCATCGGCAGCAGCCTGCATTTCTGGCGCTATGCGCTGGAGGCCAAGCGCAACGGCGCACGCCTGGTGTGCATCGACCCGCGCAAGACCGAGACCGCCGACAAATGCCACGAGCACCTGCAGCTGCTGCCCGGCACCGATGCCGCCCTGGCACTGGCCCTGATGCACGAGCTGATCACGCACGGCTGGCTGGACCATGACTACATTGCGCGCCACACGCTGGGCTGGGAGGAACTCAAGGCCCGCGCCCTGCAGTGGCCGCCCGAGCGCGCGGCCCAGGTCTGCGGCCTGCCCGTGGAGCAGATCCGCCAGCTGGCGCGCGACTACGGCACCACCACGCCCGCCGCCATCCGCCTGAACTACGGCGTGCAGCGCGCGCGCGGCGGCGGCAATGCCGTGCGCGCCATCGCCTGCCTGCCGGCCCTGGTGGGCGCCTGGCGCCACCGTGCGGGCGGCCTGCTGCTGTCCGCCTCGGGCGCCCTGCCCGCACAGCGCGCCCGACTGCAGATGCCGCACCTGCTGGGCGAACGCCGCCCGCGCACCATCAACATGAGCACCATCGGCGACGCCTTGCTGCACGAAGGCGGCAACGGCTTCGGCCCGCGCGTGGATGCCATCGTGGTCTACAACAGCAATCCCGTGGCCGTGGCGCCCGAGTCGGCCAAGGTCGTGGCCGGCTTTGCGCGCGAGAACCTGTTCACCGTGGTGCTGGAGCAGTTCATGACCGACACGGCCGACCTGGCCGACTACGTGCTGCCGGCCACCACGCAGATCGAGCACTGGGACATCCACGGCAGCTACGGCCATACCGACGTGCTGCTCAACCGCCCCGCCATCGCGCCGCTGGGCCAGGCGCGCAGCAACGGCCAGATCTTCCGCGACCTGGCCGCGCACATGGCGCGGCATGACGACGCCTTTGCCGCCGCCCATTTCCAGACGGGAGACGAGCAACTGTGCCGCGAAGCCTTCGAGGGGCGCGGCGTGGACTTCAACGAGCTGATGGACAAGGGCTTTGCCACCCTGGCCCTGCCCGAGGCCCCCTTTGCCGAGGGCGGCTTCGCCACGCCCTCGGGCCGCTGCGAATTCACCAGCGCCGAGCTGGCGCGGCGCGGCATGGACCCGCTGCCCGACTACCTGCCCAACTACGAAACCGCCGAAACGGATGCGCGCTACCCGCTGGCCATGATCTCGCCGCCGGCACGCAACTTTCTCAACAGCAGCTTCGTCAACGTCAAGAGCCTGCGCACCATGGAAGGCCGCCCGCTGGTGGAGCTGCACCCCGACGACGCCGCCCCGCGCGGCGTGGCCGAGGGCGACCGCGTGCGCGTCTTCAACGACCGGGGCAGCTACGAATGCCACGCCACCCTCAACGGCCGCGCGCGCCGGGGCGTGGTCAACGGCCTGGGCATCTGGTGGCGCAAGCATGGCGACAACGGCACCAACGTCAACGAGCTCACCCACCAGCGCCTGACCGACCTGGGCCGCGCGCCCAGCTTCTACGACTGCGCGGTGCAGGTGCAGCGGCTGGCCTGAGCCCCGCCCCGAAGGCGGGCGATTCCTGCGCAATGGCGTCTGGCGCATCGGCACAATGGACCGCATTGCCACCACCGACAGGAGATGCCCATGCTGCAAACCGCCGTGGTCGCCGTGCGCGACCGTGCCCGGCTGCAGGAGATCGTCGGCGTGCTGCTGCGCTTCGGGCTGGCCGACCTGGTCGACACGCTGGGCCTGGCCCGCTTCGCGCCACGCGGCAGCCAGCCCCATCCCGAGCATCCGCTGGATGCCAGCCGCCCCGAGCGCCTGCGCATGGCCCTCGAACACCTGGGTCCCAGCTTCGTCAAGCTGGGCCAGATCATGGCCACGCGCTCAGACCTGCTCGCGCCCGAATGGACGGCCGCCCTGCAGCAACTGCACAGCCACGCCGCCCCGCTGCCCTGGAAGACGGCCCAGCCGTTGATCGAGCAGTCGCTGGGCCTGCCCGTGGAGCAGGTGTTCACGCATTTCGACCCCGTGCCGCTGGCCTCGGCCTCCATGGCCCAGGTGTACCGCGCGCGGCTGCCTGCGGCCGAAGACCGGGATGACCGGCAAGACCAGGAGGACGGCAGCGGCAGCGACAGCACCCCTGCGGCCAGCGCTGCCGACATCGAAGTCGTGGTCAAAGTCCAGCGCCCCGGGCTGCGCCCCCAGATCGAAGCCGACCTGCGCCTGCTCGAGCACCTGGCGCTGCTGGCCCAGGAACAATGGCCGCAGCTGGCACGCTACCGCCCGCGCGAAGTCACGCGCCAGCTGGGCCAGGCGCTGCGCGAGGAACTGGATTTCACCGTCGAAGCCCACAACGGCGATGCCGTGGCGCGGCACTTCGCGGCCCAGCCCGAGATCGTCGTGCCGGCCATCCACTGGGCATTGAGCGGGCCGCGCCTGCTGGTGCAGGACTTCGTGCCGGGCGTGCCGGCCTCGGCCGTGGGTGCGGACCCCGCACTGGACGGCCCGCTGCTGGCGCGCCGTGGCGCCTGCGCGTTTTTGCAGATGGTGCTGCGCGACGGCCTGTTCCACGCCGACCCGCACCCCGGCAACCTGCTGGCCCTGCCCGGCAACCGCGTGGGCTTCATCGACTTCGGCATGGTCGGGCGGCTGTCTCCCCAGCGCCGCCGCCAGGTGCTGGGCCTGATGCGCGCCCTGGTCGAGGGCCAGGGCCGCAGCCTCTCGGGCGTGCTGCTGGAATGGGCTGCCGAAAGCGAAATGCCCGGCCGCGCCCCGCCCTCGGCCGCGCGCATCGAGGCCGCCGTGGACCGCTTCGTGACCCGCCATGGCCCCGGCGCCAGCAACGGCCGCCTGGTCATGTCCCGCGCGCTGCAGGACTTCATGGCCCTGGCCCGCGAAACCGGCGTGGCCCTGCCCGCCGACATGGCCCTGCTGCTCAAGGCCCTGATCACGGCCGACCAGGTGCTGCTGCAGCTGGACCCGCAATTCGACGTGGTGCAGACGGCCACGCCCCTGGTCAAGGCCCAGCTGCTGCAGCGCTACTCCCTGCGCAGCCTCGCGCGCCAGCGCCGCGCCGCCATGGCGCAGTGGCTGGAACTGGCCGACGACGCGCCGCACACCCTGCGGCTGGTGATGCAAAGACTGCGCTCGGGCCGGCTGCAGGCCGATCTGGACATACGCCACATCGACCGCCTTTCCCTGGCACTGGAACGCGCCGCCACCCGCCTGGCCCTGGCCGTGGTCTCCGGCGCCTTCATCCTGGGCCTGGCCCCCGGCCTGCTGACCATGGGCCCGCGCCTGTGGGGCATCCCCCTCTTCGCCGCCCTGGGCGTGGCCGGCGCCGCCGCCAGCCTGGCCGTTCTTTTCACCACCATGCGCAGGCAGAAGGCGCTGGATTGATGGCTGGATTGGCGATCAGGAACGCCAAAAAAAGCAGCACCAGCGCATCAGATCAAAGCCGGGCGCCGCCCCCAAAACCGCCACGGCCCAACCCAGAGACACCGAGGAAGGGCCTACGCCGGCCGCGCCGCCCCGCACCGAGGGTGTCGCCGGCTGCCCGTACGCCCCCTCCGCGAAGCGAGAAGGGGCGCCGTGCAACGGGCGACGTGCAACGGGAAGGCGCGCAGCGCCTCAGGGGGTCAGTCCAGCTTCACGCCCGCACTCTTGATGATCGCCCCCCAGCGCTTGGATTCCGCGCGCGACATGGCCAGGAACTGCTCGGGCGTGCCGGGCAGCGCCTCCATGCCGAAGTCCTGCATGCGCTTGACCACGGCGGGGTTGGCCAGGGCCTTGTTGAGTTCGGCGTTCAGGCGCTGCACCACGGCGGGGGGCATCTTGGCCGGGCCCAGGATGCCCTGGAAGGCATAGACCTCGGTATCGGGCACGCCGACCTCGGCCAGCGTGGGCAGCTCGGGCAGGCTGGGCACGCGCTTGCCCGTGCCGATGGCCAGGGCCCGCACCTTGCCCGACTGGATCACAGGCAGGCCCGAGGCCAGGTCCAGGAACATGCAGGGCACCTGGCCGCCCATCACGTCGGCCAGCGCAGGCGCCGCGCCGCGATAGGGGATGTGCGTCAGGAAGGTGCCCGTGCGGTTCTTGAACATCTCCATGGCCAGGTGGTGGGGCGAGCCGTTGCCGGGAGAGGCGTAGTTGACCTGGCCCGGATGCGCCTTCACGTAGGCCAGGAATTCCTTGAAGGTCTTGGCCTCGAAGTTCGGGTTCACCACCAGCGCCATCGGGAAGCGGCTGATGCCGCCGATGTAGGTGAAGTCCTTTTCGGGGTTGAAGGACAGCTTGCTGAACAGGTGCTCGTTGTAGGCCAGCACGGCGTTGTCGGCCGACATGATGGTGTAGCCGTCGGGCTTGGCCGTGGCCACGATCTGGGCGCCGATGTTGGTGGAAGCGCCGGGGCGGTTGTCCACCACGATGGTCTGGTTCAGCGTCTGGCGCATGGCCTCGGCCACGGTGCGCGCCAGCACGTCGGTGCCGCCGCCGGGCGGATAGGGCACGACCCAGCGGATGTTGCTGGCGGGCCAGTCCTGCGCCTGTGCAAAAGGCGCGGCCATGCCGGCGGATGTGGCCGCCACGGCGGCCAGGAATTGTCTACGGTCCATTGTTGTCTCCTGTGGGATGGGTGTGGATGGGTCCTGGCCGCGCCCTGTTGCTCTTGTTCATGGAGGCGGCGGCCGTGTGTTTCAGGGCGGGCTGGCTGCGGGGAACTCCACGCGCTGCACCTTGAAGCCCTGGGCCGCCAGCAGCGCCGGCAGGCCGCGCGTGCCCACCATGTGCAGGGCGCCCACGGCGGCGAACACGCTGCGGCCGGAACGGATCTGCCGCGCCACTTCGCGCGCCAGGCCGGGGTTGCGGCCATAGACCATGCGGTCGTAGTCGGCGCGCTCGGCGGCATTGGCCATGCAGTCGCACCAGTCGGGCAGGCTCTCCAGCAGGTGGATGCGGCCATCGGCCCAGACGCGTGCGATCAGTCCCAGCTTCTGGGAGGCGATGCCGCTTTCCAGCTGGCGCAGGCCGGACTCCAACGTCTCGGCCACGCGCGCGGGGTCGTCCGAGACCAGTTCGCGCAGTTGCAGCTCGGGCGTCTCCAGCGACAGCACGGGCTTGCCCAGGGCCAGCGCCACGCCGGCCAGCGAGAAATCGATGCCATAGGACGCGTCCAGCCCCTCGCTGCGGCCGGCCAGCGACAACAGGGAGATCACCTGGGCGTCGGGGCGCAGCAGGGCCAGCTCGGGGCCGGCGCAGGCCAGGCGCCTTTGCTCCTCAAGCCGGCGCTGGAGATCGCCGCGCAGCGGCGGCGCATCGGGCCGCGCCTGCATGCCTGCGAACAAGACCTTCATGACCTCGGGATCGAGGATGTTCAGCTCCAGCGCCAGGCTGTCGGAGGCGCGCAGCGCGTCCGCCACCGTGGGGCCGGGCACGCTCCAGTCAAGCTTGGCCGCATGCATGGTCCCGTAGAGCCAGCTGGTGCGGCCCCGGTGCTCGATGCGCCACAGCAGTCCACGGTCCTGCGCCTTGCGCTGCATGGCGCGGATCTCGTCCGGGCTGGGCATGCGCGCCTCGGGCGGGCAGGTGACGGGGTCCGCGGCCGGGGGCGCCGCGAATGCCGCGGCCAGCGGCGACAGCGCCAGCGCGGCCAGGCCGGCGCGCAGCGACCTGCCCGCCAGGCGCCACCAGGGTGCGCAGACGCGGCTCATTCGGCAGGCTCGACGATGTTCTGGTCGATGGCGCCGAAGATGCTCTGGCCGTCCTTGCCCTTCATCTCGATGCGGATGGTGTCGCCAAAGCGCATGAACTCGGTCTTGGGCGCGCCGTCCTGGATGGTCTCTATGCAGCGCTTCTCCGCAATGCAGCTGTAGCCCTTGGGCCATTCCATGCGCCGGTTCTTGCCCTTGCCGCTTTCCACGCCCTTGTTGCTCACGGTGCCGCTGCCCACGATGGAGCCGGCGCGCACATTGCGCGTCTTGCAGATATGGGCGATGAGCTGGCCGAAGTGAAAGCTCATGTCCTCGCCCGCATCGCACATGCCGACCTTGCGGCCGTTCCAGGTGGACTGCAGCGTCAGGTGCAGGCGGCCGCCCTTCCAGGCGTCGCCCAGCTCGTCCAGCGTCACGGCCACGGGGCTGAAGGAGGTGGCGGGCTTGGACTGGAAGAAGCCGAAGCCCTTGGACAGCTCATTGGGGATCAGGTTGCGCAGGCTCACGTCGTTGGCCAGCATGACCAGGCGCACGCCGCCCAGCGCACGCTCGGGCGTGGCGCCCATGGGCACGTCGGCGGTGATGACGGCGATCTCGGCCTCGAAGTCGATGCCCATGGACTCGCTGGGCACCACCACGTCGTCGCAGGGGCCCAGGAAATCGTCGCTGCCGCCCTGGTACATCAGCGGGTCGGTGTAGAAATTGGCGGGCACCTCGGCGCCGCGCGCCTGGCGCACCAGCTCCACATGATTGATGTAGGCCGAGCCGTCGGCCCATTGGTAGGCACGCGGCAGCGGCGCCATGCACTGGCGCGGATCGAAGGCAAAGGCATGGACCGCCTTGCCGCTGTTGAGCAGGTGGTACAGGTCCTGCAGCTGGGGCGCCATGTAGCTCCAGTCGTCGAGCACCTGCTGCAGGCGGCTCGCTATGCCGGTCGCATAATGGGCCTGGCTCAGGTCGCGTGACACCACGACCAGTTGCCCATCCCGCGATCCGTCCTTGTATGTGGCAAGTTTCATGCTGCTCCCCCGTGCCGCCGCCGCGCGCCACGGCATCCGGGCAGCGGCCTGGATACCCATGGCGACGCAGCCACGAATTACGATAAGTTAAATTGATTTAACTAAACAAAACCAAATTCTATTGCAATGGACAAGGAACGCGCAGGGATTCAATCGGTCGAGGTCGGTTTTACATTGCTGGAGGCGCTGACGCGCGCCCGGGGCCCGCAGATGCTCAAGGACCTGGCGTCCGACGCCGGCATGAGCGCCGCCAAGGCGCACCGCTACCTCGTGAGCTTCCAGCGCATCGGCCTGGTCACCCAGGACGCGCGCACCTCCCGCTACGACCTGGGCCCGGCCTCGCTCAAGCTGGGCCTGGCCTCGCTGGCGCGGCTGGACCCCGTGCGGCTGGCGCGCGAACGCATGCCCGCACTCATGGAGCGCATCCACCACACGGCGGCCATCGCCGTCTGGGGCAACCACGGGCCGACCATCGTGCACTGGGAGGAAAGCGCCCAGTCGGTCACCGCCAACCTGCGCCTGGGCGATGTCATGCCCATGCTGGCCTCGGCCACCGGGCGCTGCTTCGCGGCCTGGCTGCCGCGCGAGGTCACGGCCCCGCTGCTGGAGCCCGAAGTGGACAAGGCCCGCCGCATCCAGCGCAAGGACCTGCCGCTCACCCCCGAGGCCATAGACGCCATGCTGGCCGAGGTGCGCGAGCGCGGCACCGCCCGCGTGGTCGATACCGTGCTGCCCGGCATCGTGGCCTTTTGCACGCCGGTCTTCGACTCCTCGGGCCATATCGTGCTGGGCCTGACCACGCTGGGCTCGATTGCAACTTTCGACCCCGAATACGGCGGCGCCATCGACGCGCCGCTGCGCGAGGCCTGCGTGCAGCTGTCCCAGGACCTGGGCTGGAATGCCTGAGATGAAGCTACACCCCCTGAGTCGCTTCGCGCCTTCCCCCTGGAAGGGGGACGACAGCCTCGCTGCGGGGCGGCGCGGCCGGCGTAGGCCCTTGCTCGCTGTCCCTGGCCTTGGGCCGCGCCGGTTTCATGGGCTGTGGGTGGCGCGCAGCACTATGGATAACTGACATGAGTCTACGCCAGCGCGCCCTGCCCGCCCTCACCGCCGTGGTGCTGGGCGTGCACGCCCTGGCCCTGCTGGGCCTGCCGCTGTGGAGCCAGGTATCGGCGCCGCACACCGAGGTGGCAGCCATGCAGACGCGGGCGCTGTCCCTGCCCGAGCCACCCGCCCCCCCGCCTGCAGCACCCGTACCCGCACCGAAGGCGCCTGCGCCCAAGCCGCAGCAGCCTCGCCCCAAGGTCCAGCGCCCGGCACCCGCGCCCACGCCCGAGCCGCTGGACACGCCCATCCGCGAAACCGTGGAGCCCTTGCCGATGGCCGCAGCGCCGGAGCCTGCTGCATCGGAAGCCTCTGAAACCGCCGATGCCGGCAGCGGGGCAACCCCGGCCACACCGCCGGCGCCGCCTGCTCCCAAGCCCGAACCCGAAACACCGTCCACACCCTCGGCCGGCCTGGCCCAGGGCATGGCCATCACCTCGCCCGACGGCACGCCGCTGGCCTCCGACGCCCCCGTTCCCGTGCAACTGCCCGATCCCGCGCGGCTGTCGTTCGCCGTCACCGGCCAGGCCAAGCGCTTCAACTACTCGGCCAGTGCCGAGCTGGTCTGGCGCCATGCCAACGGCCAGTACCGGGCCAGCCAGGAAGTCAGCCTGTTCCTGCTGGGCTCGCGCTCGCAGACCAGCGAGGGCCGCATCACCGACAGGGGCCTGGAGCCCAGCCGCTTCAACGACAAGGCACGCAAGGAGCAATCGGCGCAGCTGGCGTTCGACCAGAACCTGGCGCACTTCAGCACGGGCGCGCCCGATGCCGCCATCGCGCCCGGCGCGCAGGACCGGCTCAGCGTGTTCCTGCAACTGTCGGCCCTGCTGGCGGCGGCGCCGCAGCGCTACCCTGCGGGCACGCAGATCAGCTTCATCACCGTCAGCGCACGGCGCGCCGACCGCTGGACCTTCCGCGTGGGCGAGACCGAGACGCTGGACCTGCCCTCGGGCAGCACGCAGGCGCTGCGGCTGGACAAGATCGCGGCGGCCGGCGATGACCAGCAGGCCTCGCTGTGGCTGGCGCCGTCCATGCAATACCTGCCCGTGCGCATCCGGCTGGCGCAGGACAACGGCGACTTCGCCGACCTGCAGCTCAAGGGCCGCCAGGCGCCCTGATCGCGGGTAGGCCGGCACTTGCAGGCACCGCTGCCGCCCGCCTACCACAGCGCGGCCTGCGGCGCACGCCGCCGCGCATGCCAATCCGTGGAATACTGCATGCAAGTGCCTGTGATAGATCGGGACCCCCACGGTTCTTGAAATCCGGCGCTTCGCAGCCATGTAGGCTGTGCGACGCCCGGCAACGGGCCAGAAAGGGAACACCATGCAAATGCTTTACGACTCCGAATCTTTTGTGGTGCTCCATCTGCGTCCCGACATGGATCCGGATGCAACGGCTGGCAATGAGGCAGTCGACACCGCCCGCCAACTGCCACGCCACGGCTTCGAGATCGTGGACAAGCGCTCGGGCAAGGAGGTCTACCTGGACGGCTCCTGGGCCGAGATGTTCCAAAAGCAGATCATTGCCTGGCAGCTCGACGCCCCCACCGAGGAAGAGGTGGAAGACGCGCTGGATCGCTACGCCGGCCTGGCCCAGCAGCCCGTCGTGGTCCACTGACAGCACACAGCGCACGGCCCCCTGAAGGGGCCGCGTGCCGAGCCCGCCGCAGGTTCTCTGCGGCGGGCTTTTTCTTTGGGCGCGGCCATTGCACGGACCCTGGTGCTTTCACCGATCCGCAGCCTGCGCCTCCTGCCTAGAATCCTGAGCGCAGGTTCAAGATTTGAAGACCATCTGTGAGATGGTCTTGTCGCGCCTGTGTGGTGTGCGCCGGCCTCTTGCAGACAACCAGGAGGCAGCGATGCAAACCACAGGCCACAGCATTCGTGGCGTTCAGGATGTCATCTCGTACATCGACGCACGCCAGGGCATTTCAGGCCGCGCCGGCACCATCTGGTGGCTGGCACTCGGCGGCCTTTTCCTCGACGCCTTTTCCAACTCCGCGCTCAGCGTGGGCCTGGGGCCCATGACGCGCGACCAGCAGCTCACGCCGGCCGAGGTGGCCTGGATGACGTCGCTGGCCTCCTGGGTGTCCATCGCCTTCAACCCCATCGGCGGCTGGATGGCCGACCGCTGGGGCCGCATGCGCCCCCTGGTCATCGCCAAGGTGCTGGCCGTGGCCGGTGCGCTGCTGGTCAGCATGGCGCCCGACTACGCCACCATCCTCTTCGGCCGCTTCTTCGTGGGCGCGGCCTATGGCATCGACTTCGCCATCGCCATGGCGGTGCTGGCCGAATTCACGCCCGCCCGCCTCAAGAGCCGGCTCAATGTCTGGCAGGGCATGTGGTACATGGCTGTGTGCAGCAACCTGGTGCTGGCGCTGTGGTTCCACTCCTGGGACGTGGGCGATTCGCTGTGGCGCTACTCGGTCGCGGCCACCGCCGTGTTCGGCGTGTTCATCCTGGGCATGCAGGCCGCGCTGCTGGTGGAAAGCCCCACCTGGCTGGCACGCAAGGAGCGGCTTGATGACGCGGCCCGCGCCATGACGCGCATCTATGGCCAGACCTTCAGGGCAGCGCCCCTTGCCGAGCGCCTGCCCGTGCTCAACCCGGCCCGGCGCGGCCTGGCCAATGTGCTGCTGATCTTTCGCGGCATCTACCTGCCGCGCACGCTGCTGGCGGCCACGGTGCAGATAGGCCAGTCCATCCAGTACTTTGCCGTGGGCTGGTACCTGCCGCTGATCAGCGCCTCGCTGTTCGGCAAGGACTTCCGCGAGGCCACGCTGGGCGCGCTGGTGTTCAACGTGTTCGGCATCGTCGGCGGCTTCCTGTCGCCCGTCATCGGGCGCCGGCTGGGCCTGCGACGGGCCTCGGCCTTCGGCTTTGCGCTGGTGTTCCTGATGCTGCTGGTGCTGGGCCTGTTCAACGGCCGCATGCCCATCTGGCTGGCCGTGGCCGTGCCCTCGCTGTTCATCCTCTTTCACTCGGGCGGGCCCGGCGCCAACGGCAAGAGCCTGTCCACGCTGTCGTTCCGCAGCGAGCTGCGCGCGGGCGCCAACGGCGTGATCGGCGCGCTGGGCGCCATGGGCGCGGCGCTGGGGCTGCTGGTGTTCCCGCTGTTCCGCCAGCAGTACGGGCTGGAGAACACCTTCCTCATCCTGTCCGTGGTGCCGCTGCTGGCCAGCATCGTCTGCTTTTCCATCCGCTGGGACCCCACGCGCACCACCGTGAACCCCGACGACGAGCCCGGCGCGCCCCAGTTCGCGGACGACGCCGCCCCGCCCGCCAAGGTCGCTCAAACCACCGCCTGAAAGAGACCACCCCATGCACCATGAAGCCGTGATCCTTTGCATAGACGAAGGCACCTCGGGCACGCGCGCCGCCGTCGTGGGACGCGACGGGCAGGTGTCCGCCCAGGACTATCTGCCGCTGGAAATCCACTGCCCGCGCCCCGGCGTGGTCGAGCAGGACGCCGACCTGCTGCTGGAGCGCACGCTGGACGTGTGCCGCCGCGCCATCGCCCGCGCCCAGGGCAGCGGCCAGCAGATCGTGGCCCTGGCCATTGCCAACCAGCGCTGCTCGGCCGTGCTCTGGGACACGGTCACAGGCCGGTCGCTGGCCCCCATCATGGTATGGCAGGACTCGCGCCACCGCGACGAACTGGCCCTGCTGGCCGGCGACTGGGATGCCCGGCTGATCCGCCACGCGGGCCGGCCCGTGGGCGTGCGTTCGCCTTACCTGTGGGCCGCGCGCAAGCTGCGTGAGGATGCGGCCGTGGCCCGTGCCTGGCAGCAGCGCCGCCTGGCCTTCGGCACCATCGACTCCTGGCTGCTGTGGCATCTGTCGGATGCGCGCGCCGTGGTCACCACGCCCACCAATGTGACCTCGGGCAACGCCTATGCATTGGGCGATCACCGTTATCTGCAGGACTGGCTGGACGCGCTGGAGTTTCCCGCCGAGCTGCTGCCCCGCCTGTGCGAGGACGTGCAGGACTTCGGCCGCACGCGCAGCGAGCTGCTGGGCCTGGCCGTGCCCATCCTGGCCTGCGCGGGCGACCAGCATGCGGCCGCCGTGGGCCTGGGCTGCCTGGAGCGGGGCCAGGCGCTGTGCGTGCATGGCACGGGCAGCTTCGTCGATGTGCTCACGGGAACAAAGCTGCCCGCGCATGACGCGGCCCACGA
Organism: Delftia sp. BGA-UO-ETr-SB1; assembly: GCF_059567865.1. Lineage (NCBI taxonomy): Bacteria > Pseudomonadati > Pseudomonadota > Betaproteobacteria > Burkholderiales > Comamonadaceae > Delftia > Delftia sp. BGA-UO-ETr-SB1. The sequence goes on from NZ_JCAQOW010000005.1 coordinate 1,363,321, forward strand.
AAGCTCGCTGACCATGACCGCGCGGCGCATGGGCGGTGTCTCGCGCTATGCCATCGAGACCTATGTGCCCACCACCGGCTCGGCGCTCAACTGGATCTGCGAGAAGCTGCAGTGGTTCGACAACCCGCAGCAGATCAGCAACCTGGCCCGCGAGGCCGAGACGCCGGCCGACCTGGTCTTCATCCCCGCGCTCACGGGCCTGCGCCTGCCGGCCATGGAGCCGGGCGCGCGGGCCTCGATCTCGGGCGTGTCCATGGCCACCTCGCGGCCGCAGCTGGCGCGCTCCATCCTCGAAGGCATTGCGCATTCCGTGGCCTCCTGCGTGCAGGCGGACGAGGCGGCCTCGGGCACCGAGGTGGGCGAGCTGCTGGTGGGCGGCGGCCTGTCGGGCAGCGATGCGCTGCTGCAGATCCAGGCCGACCTGGGCGGCCTGCCCGTGCGACGCCTGGCCGATACCGACAAGGCCAGCCTGCGCGGCATCGCCTTCATGGCCGGCAGCGCGGGCCTGCTGTGGGACGGGCTGGAGCAGGCCTGCGCCACGCTGCGCACCGAAGCGGTCTTCACCCCGCGCATGGCGGCCGACGAGCGCGGCGAGCGCCGCCGCATCTGGCGCGCCCGCGTGGGCGACGAACTGGCCCGCGCCCGGGCCCCCGGCCGCAGCGCCGCCCTGGAGGGCTGCGCATGATGCAATGGCCCTTTGGCAAGGAGCGCAGGGACAGCGCCGCACTGACCCAGACCGCGCCGCTGCAGCTGCAGCGCGCGGACCAGCTCACGCGGCTGGGTGACGAGGCCTTCGACCTGCTGGTCATCGGTGGCGGCATCACGGGCGCCTATGCGGCGCTGGACGCCAGCCTGCGCGGCCTGCGCGTGGCGCTGGTGGAGAAGGACGACTTCGCCTCGGGCACCTCGTCCAAGTCCTCCAAGATGGTGCACGGCGGCCTGCGCTACATCGAGCAGGGCAACCTGGGACTGGTGCGGCACTCGCTGCTGGAGCGCCAGCGCCTGCGCCGCAATGCGCGGCACCTGGTGCAGCGCCTGCCCTTCCTGTTTCCCGTGATGGAGCGCGACGGCGTCTTCGACGCCCGCCTGGCCAAGGCCTTCGGCAGCCTGCTGTGGACCTATGACCTGGCCGGCGGCTGGCGCGAAGGCATCCTGCACCGCAAGCTCGGCAAGGCCGAGGTGCTGTCGCACTGCCCGAGCTTTCGCGAAGAGCAGCTCCTGGGCGGCTACATGTACTTCGACGCGCGCGTGGACGATGCGCGGCTCACGCTGGCCGTGGCGCGCACGGCGGCCTTCCATGGCGCGGCCGTGCTCAACCACTGCCAGGCCACCGCCGTCACGCGCAACGCCCACGGCCGCGTGGACGGCGCCATCGTCCAGGCCGATGGCCGCGAGATCACGGTGCGCGCGCGCAGCGTGGTCATGGCCACGGGCGTGTGGCTGCGCGACTGGGATGGCCGCAAGCCCGGCCAGGAGCCCCGGCTGCATGTGCGCCCCGCAAAAGGCGTGCACGTGGCCATTCCCTGGCTGCGCATACGCAACGACTGCACCGTCACCATTCCCGTGCCGGGCCGCAGCCGGCGCGCCACCATCACGCGCTGGGGCGATGTCTCCTACCTGGGCACCACCGACGAGGACTACGCAGGCGGCCTGGACGATGTGCACTGCACGCGCACCGAGCTGGATTTCCTGCTGGAAGGCGCCCGATCGGCGCTCAGGGTGGACCTGTCGCCCGAGGACGTGGTCGGCTCCATCGCCGGCTGCCGCCCCCTGGTCGGCCCGCCCGGCGGCAAGACCGTGGAGATGAAGCGCAACCACGAAATCCATGTGGCGGCCGACGGCCTGGTCACCATCGTCGGCGGCAAGCTCACCACCTCGCGCCACATGGCCGAGCAGACCGTGGACGCCGTGGAGAAACTGCTGGGCCGGCGCACGCGCTGCACCACCACCTCTGCCTTTGTGCTGGGTGCGGCCGGCTACGACGCCCAGGCCATCACGGCCACGGGCGGCCTGTCGGCCCACCTGGGCGAGCGCTACGGCACGGAGGCGCGCTTCGTCAGCGACCTGCTGGCCGCACGGCCCGAACTGGCCCGGCCCATCGTGCAGGGACTGCCCCATACCGAGGCCGAAGTCCTCTACGCCGTGCGCCACGAAATGGCGGCCAGCGTGGACGACGTGCTCTCGCGCCGCCTGCGCGCCCGCCTCATGGCGCGCGATGCCTCGGCCCACGCCGCGCAGCGCGTGGGCGACATCCTGGCCGATGAACTGGGACTGACACCCGCGCAGGTCGCGCAACAGGTCCACGACTACCGCCGCGCCGTGGAGCGCGAAAAACAGATTTTGATGGGAGACATCCAATGCTGAGCAAAGACGCAATCGCCCGCGGCTACAACCGCCGCAACTACGTGGTGGGCGCCCCCACGACCCCAGGCTGGGCGGCGCAGGCCGCACCTGCAGCCGACCGCCCTGCCTCCGAAGGTCCTGCCTGCGGCCTGCAGCACGAACCCGTGGCCGTGCCCGAGGCCGCGCTCGCCGCGCTGCGCGCCGCCTGCGACCGCGTGCAGACCGAGCGCGCCGACATCGTCGCCGGCACGCGCGACTGGTGGGCGCGCACCATGGTGGCCGAGACCTCGGGCCACCCGGCCACGCCACAGGCCGTCATCGCCCATGCATCCACCGTGGAGCAGGTGCAGGCCGTGATGCGCATTGCCGACGCGCACGCCATTCCCGTCACCGTCTCGGCCGGGCGCAGCAACGTCACGGGCGCGGCCCTGCCCCTGCGCGGCGGCATCGTGCTGGACCTGTGCGAACTCAATCGCTTCATCGCCATGGACGAGCAAAGCCAGATCGTCGAGGTCGAGGCCGGCATGTTCGGCGACGTGTTCGAGGAAACCATCCAGCGCCGCCACGGCATGACCATGGGCCACTGGCCCTCGTCCTTCGGCATCAGCACCGTGGGCGGCTGGGTGGCCTGCCGGGGCGCGGGCCAGCTGTCCACGCGCTACGGAAAGATCGAGGACATGGTCCACGGCATGGACGTGGTGCTGGCCGATGGCCGCCTCGTCACCGTGGGCGGCTACGCGCGCGCGGCCATCGGCCCGGACCTGCAGCAGCTGTTCATCGGCTCGGAAGGCACGCTGGGCGTGATCGTGCGCATCCGCTTCAAGCTGCACCGCCTGCCCGACCACGGCCGCGCCATCGCCTATGGCTTCGCCAGCTTTGCCCAGGGCCTGGAGGCCTGCCGCCAGATCCTGCAGCAAGGCGCCAACCCCGCCGCGCTGCGGCTGTATGACGCGTTGGAAAGCGGCGTGCAATTCGGCCGCAGCGACCTCAACGTGCTGCTGATCGCCGACGAAGGCGCGCCCGAGATCGTCGATGCCGTCATGGCCATCTGCGAGCGTGTGTGTGCACCTTTGGGAGAACGGCTGGACGGCGCCGCCACCCTGGAGCGCTGGCTGGACACGCGCTACCTGACCGGCAAGAGCGCCGAGGGCTTCAAGAAAGGCCCCGGTTTCGTCGCCGACACGCTGGAGATGTGCGGCCCCTGGAAAGACCTGCCGGCCATCTACGAGGAAGTGGTCGCCGCCCTGCAGGCCATCCCCGGCACCCTGGCCGGATCGGCCCACCAGTCGCATGCCTATGTGGATGGCGCCTGCCTGTACTTTTCGCTGCGCGGCGAGGTGGCCGTGGACCAGCGCGCCCAGTGGTACCGCGCGGCCTGGGACGCGGCCAACGCCGTGCTGCTGCGCCACGGCGCCACGCTCAGCCACCACCACGGCGTGGGCCTGCTGCGCGCGCCCTACATGCGGCAATCGCTGGGCCCGGCCTTTGCGCTGCTGGAGGCCACCAAGCGCATGCTGGACCCCAAGAACCTGCTCAACCCCGGCAAGCTGGGGCTGGACCTCTGACATGGGCCGCCCGGACAACTCCCTGGGCGCGCGGCTGGCGCGCCGCCCCGTCATCGCCACCCTGTACGGGGCCGAGCAGATGGACGCGCTGCTGGCCAGCCAGGCCGAAGTCGCCATCGTCGCCAACATCGAACTGCGCCGCCTGCGCTCGGTGATCTCCACCATCACCGGGGCGGGCAAGATCGCCATCGTCAACATCGACAGCTGCGACGGCATCTCGCCCGACAAGGGCGGCGTGGACTACCTTGTGGACCTGGGCGCCAGCAGCCTGCTGTCCACGCGCGTGGCCACCATCCAGCGCGCCAACAAGGCCGGGCTGCTGACCATGCAAAAGGTCTTCGTCACCGACCGCTCCACCTGGCCGCGCAGCATCAAGGCCGTGGAGCAGAGCGACCCCAACCTCGTGCAGATCATGCCCGCCCCCATGCTGGCCCACATCACCGAGGCCGAGCGCCGCATCCTGCCGCCCCTGGTGGCCTCGGGCTTCGTCTGCAGCCAGGAGCAGGTCCAGCAAGCGCTGGCCGGTGGGGCGATTGCGGTGTCTACCAGCGACAGTGGGCTGTGGTGAGGTGGGCCCTAGGCCGTGCGCGACGCGGCCGGCCCGCGCGCCTCCACCCAGCGGAACAGCGGCGCCACCAGCAGCAGCACGGCGATCAGCCGGCAGACCTGGAAGGCCGTGACCACGGGCACGCCCAGCTGCAGCACCTTGGCGGTGATGGCCATCTCGGTGATGCCGCCCGGCGAGGTGCCCAGCAGCAGGGTGACCCAGGGCAGGTCCACGGCCAGGTGCAGCAGCCAGGCAAATCCCGCGCAGATCGCCATGAGCCCCACGGTGCCCACAGCCACGGAGCCCAGCCAGCGCGGCGCGGTGTGCAGGAATTCGCGCTTGAAGCGCACGCCCAGGCTGATGCCGATCACCAGCTGCGCCGCATTGACCAGGGCCTGGGGCACGGCCGACAGTTCCTGGCCGCACATGGTCAGCAGCATGGACACCAGCAGCGCGCCCAGGAACCAGGGGTTGGCCCGCTTGAGCCGGTCCATGGCCCAGGCGCCCAGGCCCGTGAGCACGGCCAGCAGCGCCAGCCCCGGCCATTCGACGATGCGGATGCTGGGCGGCGTCAGCCCCTCCAGCCCGTGCAGGCCGCTCCACTGCAGCGCAAACGGAATGCTCACGGTGACGATGACCAGGCGCAGGCTGTGGCTGGCCGCCACCAGGTCGGTGCGCGCGTTCTCGCGCTCGGCCAGCAGCGTCATTTCAGAGGCCGCGCCAATGGCGCCCGCGAAGTAGGTGGTGGCGCGCATCTCGCCAGCCGGTATCTGCGGCATGCGCGGCGCATGCACGCGGTACAGCCAGGCGCCGAAGCCCCAGCCCAGCAGCAGCGCCCAGACGATGGCCACGGCGATCGCCCACCACAGCCCCGCGATCAACTGCACCACGGCCGGCGTGAAATACAGGCCCAGCGAGGCGCCGATGATCCACTGCCCGCCGTTGCGCAGCCGGCCCGCACTGGCCGTGGGCGCGCCCAGGATGGAGGCCAGCGAAGTGGCGATCAGCGGCCCCAGCATCCAGGGCAGCGGCGTGCGCAGCCACAGGCACAGCTGGGCGGCGGCAAAGGCGCCCAGCAGGGTCAGTGCGATGCGAAGCAGGAAAATGGGGCGGCGCTCGGGCATGGCAGGCGAGGCGGGGCAGGTTCAAAGCCTGCGAGTATCGCCGCGCCGGCTCCCGCGCGCTGCCGGCGGCGCTATCTCCGTGACAGGTCCGCGCCGCGCCGCACGGCCATCTCACGGCCCATGGCCGCCTGCGTTGCCTCTGGCAGCAGGCCGCGCGCCTGCGGGTAGGCCAGCCGCTCTTCATTCTCGACATGGCTGGCATAGCAGGCCGCGAAGCGTTCGAACACCGCCTCGTCAGCCGCGCCAAAACCCTGGGACCGCCCCTCGGCCATGTCCAGCAGCGGCTGGCGCGCCAGCGCCCAGTCGGCGCTCATCAGGCCGTGCTCGCGCTGCAGGCGCTGCACCAGGGTAACGGTCTGCGCATCGCCCTGCTCCAGCAGCGGGGGGAAGACATGCAGCTCCTCGTCCTCATGGTGCAGCGGCGCCGCCTGGTCGAAGTAGCGCAGGATGTCGCGCGCCGCCTGGCGTGCGCTGTCGTCGCAACCTTTGGTCTGGAGATGCACGCGCAACCGGTCCAGCAGCGCCAGCATGCGCAGCACGCGCTCGTGGCAGGCTTCGAGCATCTCGAAGGGCTGGTCGAAGCCCGTGCCGGGCGCGCGCCAGCCGGGCACGGCATCGCCCTGCGGGCGCGGGGCCACGGTAACTTTCACCCGCAACTCCCCAGGTTGCCGCAGGCCGTGCAGTACTCGCAGCCGTCCTTGCGGATCACGGCATGGGCGCCGCATTCCTCGCATTTGCGGCCGGCCATGACCATGGGGTCGGTGGCCAGGGCCTCGGGCTCGGGCAGCGGCGATGGCGCGGGCGGCGCGCCGCTGCCGCGCCGGGCCAGGATGTTCTGCACCGCATAGGCGATGGCGGCCACCTCGGAGTCGTGCCACATGGGCACACGCGTGCCGTCGTCGCGCTGGTGGGTGCCCAGGCGCACGGGGCCCCGGTCCCAGGCCACCTTGCGCATATCGCTGAGGGCGCGCTCCAGGAAGCCGCCGCGCGCGGCCAGTGACAGCAGGCGCATGCTGGAGGTCACCCATTGCTGGGACTCGCCGCTCTGGCCCACGGGCATGAAGAATTCGATGGCGCGGTCCACCGTGCGGCCATCGGGCAGGACCACGGGCAGGAAGGAGACGACCAGGTACAGGCGCTTGGGGCCTTGCTGGGTCCAGTACTCGATCTTCTCGGCCACGGCGTCCAGCGCGCCCTGCGGGCGGCTTTCTATCACGGTGCGCAGCGGGTCGGGTGCGGAAGCCGCCGCTCCCGCCGGCGCGGGGGAGGCCGGCTTTTCAGCAGATTCGGGCGCATGGGTTTCGAGCACGGCACCCAGGATGGTGTTGGGCCGGTAGGTGGCCAGGCCCTTGAGGCCTGCCTTCCAGGCCTGGCGGTACAGGTCCTTGAAGTCCTCATAGGGATAGTCGGCCGCCACGTTGACGGTCTTGGAGATCGCCGTGTCCACGAAGGGCTGCACGGCCTGCATCATGGCGATGTGGCCGGCCGCAGGCATCTGCAGCGCGCTGACGAAGTACTCGGGCAGCTGCTGCACGTCGCCGCCCAGCGAGCGGTACAGCCGCCAGGCGTGGTCTTCGACCGCGTACTCGGCGCTGCCGCCATCGGCCGTGCGTTTCTTGCGCTTGTAGGTCCAGGAGAACGGCGGCTCTATGCCGTTGGAGGCGTTGTCGGCAAAGGCCAGGCTGACCGTGCCCGTGGGCGCGATGGACAGCAGGTGGCTGTTGCGTATGCCGTGCTGGCGTATGCGCTGGCGCAGCGCATCGGGCAGGCGGCTGGCGAAGGTGCCTTCGGCCAGGTAGCCATCGGCGTCGAACTTGGGGAAGGCCCCCTTCTCGCGCGCCAGCTCCACCGAGGCGCCGTAGGCCGCATCGCGCATGCGCTCGGCAATGTGCGCGGCCATGGCCCTGCCGTCGGGCGCGTCGTAGCGCAGGCGCAGCATGGCCAGCGCATTGCCCATGCCCGTGAAGCCCACGCCGATGCGCCGCTTGGCCTCGCTTTCCTCGCGCTGCTGCGGCAGCGGCCACCAGGTCAGCTCCAGCACGTTGTCCAGCGCACGCACCTGCACGGCCACGGCGCGCTCGAAGGCCTCGAAGTCGAACACAGGCTCGCCCGCGAAGCCGAACGGATGGCGCACGAAGCGCGTGAGGATGACGGGGCCGAGGTCGCAGCAGCCGTAGGGCGGCAAGGGTTCTTCACCGCAAGGATTCGTCGCCGCGATCTCCTCGCAGTAGCGCAGGTTGTTGTCGTCGTTGATGTGGTCCAGGAAGAGGATGCCGGGCTCGGCGAAGTCGTAGGCCGAGCGCATGATGGTGTCCCACAGCGTGCGGGCGGGCAGGGTCTGGTAGACCCACTGGCCGTCGGCGCGCTGGTGGGCACCCTGCTCCAGCAGGGCGGTGCCGGGGCGGGCGCGATGCACCAGGTGCCAGGGCTGGTCTTCGGCCACGGCCTGCATGAAGGCGTCGCTGACGCCGACCGAGACGTTGAAGTTGTTCCAGCGGCCCGGCGTGCGCTTGGCGGTGATGAATTCGAGCACGTCGGGGTGGTCGATGCGCAGCACGCCCATCTGGGCGCCGCGCCGCGCGCCCGCGCTTTCCACGGTGGCGCAGGACTGGTCGAAGACGTTGATGTAGCTGCACGGGCCCGAGGCCAGCGAGGCGGTGGCGCGCACCTCGGCGCCGCGGGGGCGGATGCGCGAGAAGTCGTAGCCCACGCCGCCGCCGCGGCGCATGGTTTCGGCGGCTTCGCGCAGGGCTTCGTAGATGCCGGGGTAGCCGCCGTCGTCCACGCCCTGGATGCAATCGCCCACGGGCTGCACGAAGCAGTTGATCAGCGTGGCCTGCAGGTCGGTGCCGGCCGCGCTCATGATGCGCCCCGCGCCTATGGCGCCGGCCTGCAGGTTGGCCAGGAACAGGGCCTCGCATTCGGCGCGGCGCGCCTCGGGCTCGACCGAGGCCAGGGCGCGGGCCACGCGGGCGTAGAGCTCGCCCACGCCGGTCTCGCCGTTCTTGAGGTATTTTTCGCGCAGCACATCGAGGCTGATGGGCTGCAGATCCGCCGCGTCCTGCGCGCGGCCCAGGTTTTCGCGATGCATTGGCATGGCTCCCGTGTTGACTTGCCTGCCGCCGTCCCTGGCACTTGCTCGGGCCTCAGTCGACAAGCACTTGTCCATCATGCTCCACGTAGGGCGGGTACGGCCCGGTGCCGCTGTGCGGAGCTTGAGATGCCGCAACAAAGCGGCCGGTCTGGACATCGAAGACATGGACTTCGCCGTCTTCGATGACATAGTGCCATCCGTGCAGGCTGAGCTGCCCGGCCTCTACCCGCGATCGCACCATGGGATAGTCCATCAGCCGTTCGAGCTGCAGCACGACGGCGCGCTGCTCGGTGCGGCGCAGCGCCTCGGGGCCGGCCTGCACGGGCAGCACGGCCTCGCGGCCCAGGTCCAGCCAGCGCTGCAGGTTGCGTGCCTCGGGCGAGACTTCTCCATACAGGGCCTTGATGGCTCCGCAGTGGCTGTGGCCGCAGACCACGATGCGGCTGACCTGCAGGTTGAGCACGGCGAATTCGATGGCCGCCGCCGTGCCGTGGTGGCCGTGCGATCCGTCGTACGGCGGCACGAAGGCGCCCACGTTGCGCACCAGGAACAGCTCGCCCGGCGGCGCCCCCGTGAGCAGGTAGGGCACCAGGCGCGAGTCCGAGCAGCCGATGAACAGCGTGGTCGGATGCTGGCCCTCTTCGACCAGGGTGCGGAACTGCGCACGGTACTGCGGAAAGGCGTGCTCGTGGAAGCGCCGCAGGCGCAGCAGCAGTTCGTCGTCGGGCATGGGCACTTCCCCGGCTATTGCACCAGCGGCGAGTCGGCCGCAGCGATGCGCACGCCCACCACCTCGGACTGGCCGGCCAACAGTTGCAGGTACTGGTGGAGCGCGCTCACCCAGGTCTGCTGGTGCAGGGCCTGGGCGACGGCCGGGCGCGCCTGCTGCCAGTCGGGCAGAACGCCCGCCTCGCGCGCGCAGACTTCGACCACGTGCAGGCCGAAGCGGCTGTGCACCAGGCGCGGCAGCACGCCGATTTCCTGGGAGGCAAAGACATCGCGCGCAAATTCGGGCGCGCAGTCGCTGCGGCCCAGCCAGCCCAGTTCGCCGCCATGCTGGCCGCTGGGGCAGTTGGACCATTGGCGCGCGGCCTCGGCAAAGCGCAGGCCGGCGTCGTCGGCGCAGCGCAGCTCGATCAGCAGGGCCTCGGCCCGCTGGGTGAGGGCGCGCACGTCCACGCCGGGCGTGACGGCAAACAGCACGTGGCGCAGGCGCACGCGCTCGCCCTGGGCGAAGCGCGCGGGGTTGGCATCGAAGTGGCGGCGGCAGGCGTCCTCGCCGGGCTCGGGCAGGTGCAGCGATTGCTCCAGCAGCTGCTCTATGGCCTGGGAGGCGCGCTCGCTAATGACGCCGTCGTCGCCGGCCGCATCATCGGCGCCCAGCAGGCCTTCGCGCTGGGCCGCCTGGCGCAGCAGCTCGGTGCAGGCGCGCTGGCGCAGTTCGCGCTCGGGCGGGCGCTGTCCGGGTGCGTGCAGCGGCGTGTTGTTGATGCGGGCCACCTCGGCACCGGCCTCGCCCACGGGCTGGAAGGCCGGCACTTCGGGAATCGCCGGGAGATCCCCCATCGGGGCAGAAGAAGTAGAAGTTGAAGAAGGGGTTGAAGACGCGCAGCCGCAGTGGCCGCCGCCCGATCCGTTGCATCCATGTTCCATGTCGATCTCCTCAATGGCCGGGCTTGGCGTCACGGCGTGCCGACGATGCGGGCAGGCCCAGGCGGCGCGAGCGCACCAGCTGGTAGGGGCGCAGCAGGTAGACCAGGGTGCCGAAGCCGCTCCAGACGTGGACCAGGCGCGTGAAGGGGAAGACCAGGAAGATGCTCATGCCCAGGAACATGTGGGCCTTGAACACCCAGCCGGCCTCGGCCAGCAGTTCGGCCGCGCCGCCACGGAAGGTGACGATGCGCTGCGCCCATTCGGCCAGGGCCATCATCATGGAGCCGTCCATGTGCTTTGCCGACAGCGGAATGGTGGCCAGGCCCAGCAGCAGCTGCAGCCACAGCAGCCAGAGGATGGCGATGTCGCTGAACCTGGAGTGGGCGCGGATGCGCACGTCCGACAGCCGGCGGTGCAGCAAGATGGTGAGGCCGATGAAGCCCAGCGTGCCCGCGATGCCGCCGCTGACCATGGCCAGCAGCTGCTTGGCGCCTGCGGCCATGAAGGGCTCGTAGACGAAGTGCGGCGTGAGCATGCCCACGGTGTGGCCGAAGAACAGGAACAGCACACCGATGTGGAACAGGTTGCTGCCCCAGCGCAGGCTGCCGCTGCGCAGCAGCTGCGATGAATCGCTCTTCCAGGTGTACTGGTCGCGGTCGAAGCGCAGCCAGCTGCCGATGAAGAACACGGCCAGGCAGATGTAGGGGTAGAGGCCGAAGAGCAGGTGGTCTATCCAGGAGGGGGTCATGTCAGGCTCCTTTGGCGGGGTCCTTGGGCTTGGGGCGCCGCCGTGCGGCGCACGAAATGCACGGGCTGCTCGGCGCCGGGACGGGATTTGCCCTGGCTGCTGCAGCCGTCGAAGGCGGCGGGTTCGGCCCAGGCCTCGTCCATGGCGGGCTCGGGGCGGATTTCCACGCGCTCGGCCCTGTGGCCGGTGATCTCCAGCACGGCCGCGATCACGCTGGCATAGGGGCTGTCGCGCCGCGCCAGCGCCGTGAACAGGGCGTTGAGGATGTGGGCCATCTCGCCCAGGAATTCACGGGCGATGGCCGGCGGCTGGGTGGAGGCGAACTCCAGCACCACGGCCAGGTGGTCGGGCAGTTCGTCGGCCTCGAAGGCCAGGCCCGCGCGCTCGTAGGTCTGCTGCAGGTCGATCAGCGCCGGGCCCCGGTCGGCCGAGTCGCCGTGCACATGCTCGAACAGGTGCAGCGAGGTCTGGTGGCCCCGGTCGAAGGTGTCCACGTAGCGGGCCTCGGCCTCGAAGGGGTCCATGGCCTGCAGCTGCTCGGCCAGCTGCTGCAACTCGCGCAGCCGCGCGGGCGCCACGGATTGCTCCAGGCGCAGGGCGTCGATCAGGCCCGGCAGCAGGGCGCGCAGCTCGGCGCCGGGGTAGCCGATGAGGCAGGCCAGCGCGCGCAGCGTCAGGCGCACGGGGGTGGAGGTGTTGTGATTGAACATGGCGGCAGTCCTCACATTTGCGCGCGGATGGGGATGGTGCGCGGCTTCTTGCCGCCGAACAGGCTGGCGTCGGTGCTGCCGTCGGAGCAGCCGTTGCCGAACGAGAAGCCGCAGCCGCCGCGCAAATCGAACGCGCTTTCGGCGTATTCGCGGTGGGCCGAGGGGATGACGAAGCGGTCCTCGTAGTTGGCGATCGCCATGGTCTGGTACATGTCCTCGACCTCGTCCACCGTCAGTCCCGCGTACTGGAGCACGGCCAGGTTCTGTTCCTGGTCCACGTGCTTGCTGCGCTGGTACGCGCGCATGGCCAGCATGCGCTCCAGCGCGCGCACCACGGGCGTGGTGTCGCCGGCGGTGAGCAGGTTGGCCAGGTACTGCACGGGGATGCGCAGCTGCGAGACATCGGGCAGGTCGCCATTGATGGGGCTGCGGCCGACACTGTCGAGATGCCCGGCGTTCGCCGCCGAGGTGATGGGCGACAGCGGCGGCACATACCAGACCATGGGCAGGGTGCGGTACTCGGGGTGCAGCGGCAGGGCCACCTTCCAGTCCACGGCCATCTTGTAGACGGGGCTGGACTGTGCGGCCTCGATCCAGGCGTCGGGGATGCCGTCGATGCGGGCCTGGCGGATGACCTCGGGATCATTGGGGTCCAGGAAGATGTCCAGCTGCGCCTGGTAGAGATCGCGGTCGCGCTCCACGCTGGCCGCTTCCTCGATGCGGTCGGCGTCGTACAGCAGCACGCCCAGGTAGCGGATGCGGCCCACGCAGGTTTCGGAGCAGACGGTGGGCTGGCCGGCCTCGATGCGCGGGTAGCAGAAGATGCATTTTTCGGCCTTGCCGCTTTGCCAGTTGTAGTAGATCTTCTTGTAGGGGCAGCCCGAGACGCACATGCGCCAGCCGCGGCACTTGTCCTGGTCGATGAGGACGATGCCGTCCTCCTCGCGCTTGTAGATCGAGCCCGAGGGGCAGGACGCCACGCAGGCCGGGTTCAGGCAGTGCTCGCACAGGCGCGGCAGGTACATCATGAAGGTGTTCTCGAACTGGCCGTAGATGTCCTTCTGGATCTGCTCGAAGTTCACGTCATGGCTGCGCTTGCTGAATTCGCCGCCCAGGATTTCCTCCCAGTTCGGACCCCATTCGATCTTCTCCATGCGCTGGCCCGAGATCAGGCTGCGTGCGCGCGCCGTGGGCGCGGCCTTGCTTTCCCTGGCCGACTGCAGGTGCTCGTAGTCGTAGGTGAAGGGTTCGTAGTAGTCGTCGATCTGGGGCAGGTTGGGGTTGGCGAAGATGCGCATCAACAGGCTCCACTTGCCGCCCTGGCGGGGCGCGATGGAGCCGTCCGTGCGGCGCATCCAGCCGCCGTTCCACTTGGCCTGGTTTTCCCACTCGCGCGGGTAGCCGATGCCGGGCTTGGTCTCGACGTTGTTGAACCAGGCGTATTCGACGCCGGGGCGGCTGGTCCAGACGTTCTTGCAGGTGACGGAGCAGGTGTGGCAGCCGATGCACTTGTCCAGGTTCAGCACCATGCCGATCTGTGCGCGGATTTTCATCGTGTTTCTCCTTGTTGTTCAGGCATGGGCGGCTGCGCCGGCCGGAGCTTCGTCATCCAGCCAGTCGATGCGGCGCATCTTTCGGACCAGGACGAACTCGTCGCGGTTGGTGCCGATGGTTCCGTAATAGTTGAAGCCGTAGCTGTACTGCGCGTAGCCGCCGATCATGTGGGTGGGCTTGAGCACGATGCGCGTGACCGAGTTGTGGATGCCGCCGCGCGTGCCGGTGATCTCCGAGCCCGGCGTGTTGATGGTCTTCTCCTGGGCGTGGTACATCATCAACATGCCCGGCTTGACGCGCTGGCTGACCACGGCCCGCGCCGCGATGGCGCCGTTGGCGTTGTACAGCTCCACCCAGTCGTTGTCGGCGATGCCGGCGCTCTTGGCGTCGTCCTCGCTGAGCCAGACGATGGGGCCGCCACGCGCCAGCGTGAGCATCATCAGGTTGTCGCCATAGGTGGAGTGGATGCCCCACTTCTGGTGCGGCGTGATGAAGTTCAGCGCGATCTCGGGGTGGCCGTTGGGCTTTTGGCCCTGCACTTCCTGCAGCGCCTTCATGTGCACGGGCGGGCGGTAGCTGACGAAGCCTTCGCCGAAGTCGCGCATCCACGGATGGTCCTGGTAGAACTGCTGGCGGCCGGTGAGGGTGCGCCATGGGATCAGTTCATGCACGTTGGTGTAGCAGGCGTTGTAGCTGACCTTCTCGCTTTCCAGGCCCGACCAGGTGGGCGAGCTGATGATCTTGCGCGGCTGGGCCTGGATGTCGCGAAAGCGGATCTTCTCGTCCTCGCGGTGCAGGGCCAGGTGGGCGTGCTCGCGCCCCGTCTGCTTCGACAGCGCCTCCCAGGCCTTGACGGCCACGTGGCCGTTGGTCTCGGGCGCCAGCATCATCACCACCTCGGTGGCGTCGATGTCGGTGACGATGCGCGGGCGGCCCTGGCTCACGCCTTCCTCGCGCACCAGGCCGTTGAGCTCGCCCAGCTGCTCCACCTCGGTCTCGGTGTTCCAGCCAATGCCCTTGCCGCCGTTGCCCAGCCGGTCCATCAGCGGGCCCAGGGCCGTGAAGCGCTTGTAGAGGTTGGGATAGTCGCGCTCGACCACCGCAATCTGCGGCGCGGTCTTGCCGGGGATCAGGGCGCACTCGCCCTTCTTCCAGTCGCGCACGCCATCGGGCTGGGCCAGCTCGGCGGGGGTGTCGTGCATCAGCGGCGTGAGCACCACGTCCTTTTCCACGCCCAGGTGGCCCACGCAGACCTCGCTGAAGGACTTGGCGAAGCCCTTGTAGATCTCCCAGTCGCTCCTGGCCTGCCAGGCCGGGTCCACGGCCGCCGACAGCGGATGGATGAAGGGGTGCATGTCGCTGGTGTTGAGGTCGTTCTTCTCATACCAGGTGGCCGTGGGCAGGACGATGTCCGAGTACAGGCAGGTGGTGCTCATGCGGAAGTCCAGCGTGACCAGCAGGTCCAGCTTGCCTTCGGGCGCCTTGTCGTGCCAGCGCACTTCCTGCGGCTTGGCTTCATCGTGGCCCAGGTCTTTTCCTTGCACGCCGTGCGTGGTGCCCAGCAGGTGCTTGAGGAAGTACTCGTGGCCCTTGCCCGAGCTGCCCAGGATGTTGGAGCGCCACACGAACATGTTGCGTGGCCAGTTGGCCGGGTGGTCGGGGTCCTCGCAGCTCATGGACAGCGAGCCGTCCTGCAGGGACTGCACCACGTGGTCCTTCACGTCCAGGCCCTGGGCCTGGGCGTCGCGCACCAGCTGCAGCGGGTTGGCCTGCAGCTGCGGGGCGCTGGGCAGCCAGCCCATGCGCTCGGCGCGCACGTTGTAGTCGATCATGGCGCCGCCGTACTGGCTGCGGTCGGCCAGCGGGGACAGCACCTCTTCCACGCCCAGCTTCTCGTAGCGCCACTGGTCGGTGTGGGCGTAGAAGAAGCTGGTGGAGTTCATCTGGCGCGGCGGGCGCAGCCAGTCCAGCGCAAAGGCCAGCGCGGTCCAGCCGGTCTGCGGGCGCAGCTTTTCCTGGCCCACGTAGTGCGCCCAGCCGCCGCCGCTCTGGCCTATGCAGCCGCACAGCATCAGCATGTTGATGATGCCGCGGTAGTTCATGTCGCAGTGGTACCAGTGGTTCATGGCCGCGCCGATGATGACCATGGACTTGCCGCGCGTCTTCTCGGCGTTGTCGGCGAACTGGCGCGCAATGGCGATCACCTGGTCACGCGGCACGCCGGTGATCTTTTCCTGCCAGGCCGGGGTGTAGGGCGCATCGGCGTCATAGCCGCCATCAGCGCCCTCGCCTTCCAGGCCACGGTGGATGCCGTAGTTGCCCGCCAGCAGGTCGAACACGGTGGCCACGATGGCCTCCTCGCCGTCCAGCACCATGCGCGAGACGGGCACGCGGCGCAGCAGCACGTCCGTGCCCTGCTCGTTGGCGTCGAACCCCGGCGACTGCAGGCCGCCGAAGTAGGGGAAGGCCACGTCCGCCACTTCACTGTCCACGCCCTGGCCGTCCAGCACCGAGAGCCTGAGCTGCACGTCGTTGCCCGTGCGCGCCTCCTTGGATTCGAGGTTCCACAGGCCCTCGTCGGCGCGGCCGGCCTCGCCCCAGCGAAAGCCGATGGAGCCATTGGGCAGGGCCACGCCGCCGTCCTCGCCGTAGGCCACGGTCTTCCACTCGGGGTTGCTGTCCTGGCCCAGGTGGCCGTCGAAGTCGCTGGCGCGCACATAGCGTTCGGGCACCAGGGCCGTGCGGCCGTCGGGCAGTTGCTGGCGCTTGAGGCGGATCAGCAGCGGCAGGTCGGTGTAGCGGCGCGCATAGTCCTCGAAATAGGCCGGCCGGCCGCGCTCGCCGAAGTAGAACTCCTTGAGGATGACGTGGCCCATGGCCATGGCCACGGCGGCATCCGTGCCCTGCTTGGGGTGCATCCACAGGTCGGCCAGCTTGGCGACCTCGGAGTAGTCGGGCGTGACGGCCACGACCTTGGCGCCCTTGTAGCGGACCTCGGTGAAGAAGTGGGCGTCGGGGGTGCGCGTCTGGGGCACGTTGGAGCCCCAGGCGATGATGAAGTTGGAGTTGTACCAGTCCGCGCTCTCTGGCACGTCGGTCTGCTCGCCCCAGGTCTGGGGGCTGGCCGGCGGCAGGTCGCAGTACCAGTCGTAGAAGCTCATGCACACGCCGCCGATCAGGCTCAGGTATCGGCTGCCTGCGGCATACGAGATCATGGACATGGCCGGAATCGGCGAGAAGCCGATGATGCGGTCCGGCCCGTGCTTCTTGATGGTGTAGACGTTGGCCGCCGCGATCATGCGGTTGACCTCGTCCCAGCTGCTGCGCACGAAGCCGCCCAGGCCGCGCTGCTTTTGCCACTCGCTGCGCGCATCCGCGTTCTCGACGATGGCGGCCCAGGCATCGACCGGGCTCCTGGCCACGGCCAGGGCAGCGCGCCAGTGCTTGAGCAGCCGGCCGCGCACCATGGGGTATTTGACGCGGTTGGCGCTGTACAGGTACCAGCTGTAGCTGGCTCCGCGCGCGCAGCCGCGCGGCTCGTGGTTGGGCAGGTCGGCGCGCGTGCGCGGGTAGTCGGTCTGCTGGGTCTCCCAGGTCACGATGCCGCCCTTGACGTAGATCTTCCACGAGCACGAGCCCGTGCAGTTCACGCCGTGCGTGGAGCGCACCACCTTGTCATGCGCCCAGCGGTCGCGGTAGGCGTCTTCCCAGGTGCGGTCCTCGCCCGTCACCTGGCCATGGCCGTTGGAGAATTCCTGCCGGGGCAGGGAGAAGTAGGAAAGCTTGTCCAGAAAATGGCTCATCGCGGGACTCCTTGTTGTTCGTTGCGGTGCGTTGCTGTTCGGCGCAGTAGTGCCTGCGGCCCGGGGCTCAGCAGGGCATCTCGGCGTTCCTGCGCGCGTAGTACCACCAGGTCACGCCCACGCACAGCACATAGAAGGCGGCAAACACCCACAGCGCCAGCTCGGGCCCGCCCGTGGCGGCGATGGAGCTGCCGTAGCTCTTGGGGATGAAGAAGCCGCCGTAGGCTCCCAGCGCGCCCGCAAAGCCCAGGGCGGCCGCGCCTTCGGTATTGCCCTCCTTGAGGGCATGGGCCTGCGCTTGCTCGCTGGGATGGGCGCCGAGCTCGCGCTGCTTGAGCGCCAGGAAAATCGCCGGGATCATGCTGAAGGTCGATCCGTTGCCGATGCCCGTGGTCAGGAACAGCACCAGGAACATCAGGAAGAAGCCCATGAAGCTGCCCTCGGCAGGGCCGAAGCCCAGCGCGTAGCCGCCGCTGCCCTTGGGCAGGAAATACAGCACGCCCACCACGGCCACGGCCATGACGAGGAAGTTCCAGAACGTCACGCGCGCGCCGCCCGCCTTGTCGGCCAGCCAGCCGCCAAAGGGCCGCGACAGCGCGCCCAGCAGCGGGCCCAGCCAGGCATAGGCCAGCGGATTGACCGCCGGGAACTGGCTCTTGATCAGCAGCGGAAAGCCGGCGGCAAAGCCGATGAACGAGCCGAAGGTGCCCAGGTACAGCAGGCACATCACCCAGTTGTGCTTGCGCCGGAAGATGGCGGCCTGGGCCGCGAAGCTGGCCTTGGCGTCGGCGATGTCGTTCATGCCGAACCAAGCGGCAAGCGAGGCGATGGCGATCCACGGCACCCAGATGAAGGCCGCGTTCTGCGCCCAGACCCGGGTGGTCTCGCCGGCCTTGGTGATGGTCTGCGCATCGCCGCCGAAGACGCCGAAGATGCCGGCCGTGATCACCAGCGGGCTCAGGAATTGCACCACCGACACGCCCAGGTTGCCCAGGCCCGCGTTCACGCCCAGGGCCGAGCCCTTGCGCTCCTTGGGAAAGAAGAAGCTGATGTTGGCCATGCTGGAGCTGAAGTTGCCCCCGCCCAGGCCGCACAGCAGGGCCAGGATCAGCATGGTCGGATAGCCGGTGCTGGCGTCCTGCACCGCGTAGCCGATGCCGATGGCCGGGATCAGCAGCGAGGCCGTGGACAGCGCCGTCCAGCGGCGCCCGCCCATCAGCGGCACCATGAAGGAATAGAAGATGCGCAGCGTGGCGCCCGACAGCGCGGGCGCGGCCGCAAGCCAGAACAGCTGGTTGGTGGAGTAGGTGAAGCCCAGCGCGGGCAGGTTCACGGCCACCACGCTCCAGACCTGCCAGATGGCAAAGGCCAGGAACAGGGCGGGCACCGAGATCCAGAGGTTGATCCTGGCGATGGCCTCGCCCTCGCGCTCCCAGAACTGTTTGTCCTCGGGGCGCCAGAGGGTCAGCACGCTGCCGGGGCGGCTGCGCGCGGATGCCTTTGCGGCGGTCTTGGTGTTCGCATGCATGTGCAACTCCTGCGGTTCAGCGCGCGGCCGGCTGCACATCGCTGTGGCCGCCGTGGCTGTTGAGCACGTCGGTGCGGCGCACCTCGGTGAAATACATCCAGATCAGCGACACCCAGACCACGCCGTACAGCAGCATGAAGGCGCTGGAGCGGATGCCCGTCCAGTCCAGCAGCACGCCGAACAGGATGGGCAGGATGAAGCCGCCCATGCCGCCGGCCAGGCCCACGATGCCGCTGATGGCGCCGATGTTTCCGGGGTAGTCGTCGCTGATGTACTTGAAGACGCTGGCCTTGCCGAAGGCCATGGCAATGCCCAGCACGAACATCAGCGCGGTGAAGGCATAGACGTTCAGGCCCAGGTGAAAGCGGGTGCTGCCCTCGGTGGTGAGCACCGTGAAATCGGTCTGCGGATAGGACAGCAGGAACAGGCAGATCCAGCACACCCACAGCACCCACCAGGTCACGCTGTGTGCGCCGTACTTGTCCGACAGCCAGCCGCCGATGGCGCGCAGCACGCCGCCCGGCAGCGAAAAGCAGGCCGCCAGCAAGGCCGCCACGCGGATGTCCAGGCCGTACTCGCCCACGTAGTACTGCACCATCCACAGGCTCAGCGCCACATAGCCGCCGAAGACGATGCTGTAGTACTGGCAGTACTTGAGCACGCGCGGGTCCTTGAGCGCCTTCAACTGGTCGCTGAAGCGCACGTTGCTGGGCACCAGGTGGGCCGGGTCGCTGTGGCTGAACAGCCAGAACAGCACCAGCGCGCCCAGCATGATGGCCGCATAGGCATGCGGCACGGCGGCCCAGCCGAAGGCCACCAGGATCACCGGCGCCACGAACTTGTTGACCGCCGCGCCCGAGTTGCCCGCGCCGTAGATGCCCATGGCCATGCCCTGGCGCTCCTTGGGAAACCAGCGCGCCACATAGGGCGTGCCCACAGAGAACGAGCCGCCTGCCAGGCCCACGAACAGGCCGATGGTCAGGAAGTGCCAGTACTCGGTGGCATAGCCCATCACCCAGATCGCGGGCACGGTGACGGCCATCAGCACCGCCATCACGATGCGCCCGCCGAAGCGGTCGGTCCAGATGCCCAGCGGCACGCGCACCAGCGAGCCCGTGAGCACGGGCATGGCCGTGAGCAGGCCGAACTGCGTGGCGTTCAGGTCCAGCATCTTCTTGATGGGGATGCCGATGATGCCGAACATCATCCAGACCATGAAGCAGACCGTGAAGGCCAGGGTGCTGACGGCCAGGACCGACCATGCCTGGCGGTCGTGGCGTGTGCCTGTGCTGGTGCTCTTGCGGGGGTCGCCCTGTGCGGTGGGCGCTGTGTTTGCCATTTTGTTTTCCTCGTGGGGGCTATGGCTTCCATGGTCCCGCGCGAGGGCCGCGCCGCACATCCGCCAGCCGTACGCTCGGACAAGGCGGAAGAACTAGGAGCGCGCAGGCGGGCCTAGTTCCAAAGAACTATCGGGGACAAAAAGGCTTGACGCAGATCAGGAACGGCGGCCGAAGACCGATTTCGGGCTGCGCCCATAGAACCGCGTGAACGCGGCACTGAAGTTCGACGGATGGGCATAGCCAACCTGCCAGCCGGCCTGGGCGACCTGGCAGCCGGTCTCCAGCAGCGCCCAGGCGCGGCGCATGCGCAGCTCCAGCAGCAGGGCCTGGGGCGTGGTGCCGAAGACCGCGCGAAAGCCCTGCTTGAGCCGGTGCTCGCCCAGGCCCACGGCGGCGCTCAGGTAGGCCAGGGTCAGCGCGCGGTCCATCTGGGTGGACAGCAGTTCGCGCGCCTGCTCCAGCCGGGCCAGTTCGTCGGCCGACCAGCGCGGTGCCGCCTTGGCCGGCTGCGGCGCAGGCGCAAGATGCCGCAGCTCCAGCGCGGCCAGGCTCAGCATGGCGATGTGGCGGTCCAGCGCATCGGTGGGCTGGTGCCCGGGCGGCTGGGCCAGGCGCCGCGCCAGCGCCAGGCTGGCCGGCAGGCTGGCACGGTGGTCCAAGGGCCGCACGCCGGCCGCGCCGTCCACCTGCGTCAGCCGCTGCGAGAGTTCAGGCCCCAGATAGCGGTCCAGCGCTGCGCCCGACAGCAGCAGGCGCAGCTGGCGCACGGTCTGGCCTGCCGCATAGCGGCGCTCGCCCTGGCTGCCGCGAAAGGCTGCCAGCGTGGTCTGCCCCGCGCCGAAGCGCAGTGCCGCACCCGTACGCGCCACAAAGCCCGATTCCCCGGCCAGCCCCAGCGTGATGACCAGGGTGCGGCCCTGGTCCGAGGCATCGGCCTGCACGCTGTCCTCCACCAGGTCGCGCAGCGGGCAGTAGTGCGAGCGCGCCAGCACGATGCCGTCGCCCAGCGTGAAGCGCTCCGCATGGCAGTCGCCCAGCTCGGCGGGCAGGGCATGCCGCGTCCAGCCCGGCGCACAGGGCTGGGGCAAGGCAAGCGAGGAAGGGATGCGGGAGGTCATGTGCGAGGAATGGAGGCGCGCTTCGCATAGGAAATGCTCCGGCGCGCATACGTTTTCAAATGATAGCGATTCTCATCTTCCCTAGCATCGGTCTCCAACGAGATTCCCTTTTGGAGAGGACGAGAAAACCATGGCATTCCCCCTTCGCTGGCCGGCCGCGCTGGCCCTGGCCCCCTTCACGGTGGCGGCCCAGGGCCAGGCGCCCGAAGCCACCCTGCCCGAGATCACGGTCACGGTGAACAAGCAGGCCGAGAGCCTGGACGCCGTGCCCGCCAGCGTCTCCGTCTTCGACGGCGCGGCGCTGGAGGCGGCCGGCGTGCGCGGGCTGGACGCGCTGTCCGCCCAGGTGCCGGGCTTTGTGTTCCAGGCCTTCGGCCAGTCGGGCGTGCAGCCGCCCGTGATGCGCGGGCTGACGGCCAACTTCGTGTCGTTCTCCTCGTCCACGCTGCTGCTGGTCGATGGCGTGCCCACGCTGATGGCCCAGGGCTTCGAGCACAACCTGCAGGGCGTGGACCGCGTGGAGGTGCTGCGCGGCCCGCAATCGACCTTGTACGGCCGCAATGCCGAAGCGGGCGTGGTCAGCATCGTCACGCGCCAGCCCGGCGACACGCCCTATGCATCGATCAGCGCCGAGGCCGGCAACCACGGCCAGCGCGCGGGCAGCTTCGAGCTGGGCCGCGCCCTGGTGCCGGGCCAGCTCTACATCGGCCTGTCGGGCGAGTGGCGCGCGCAGGACGGTTTCATACGCCAGCAGGCGACGGGAGCGCGCGTGGACGACCGCGAGCGCGCCAGCGGCCGCCTGGCCCTGCGCTGGACGCCCACGGCCGAGACCGAGGCCACGCTGCGCTACGCCCAGCAGCGCTGGGACGACGGCGCCGCGCAATGGGGCAGCATTGCCGCGCCGCGCGCCACGGTGAACTCGGGCACGGACAGCTGGAACCGCTCGCGCGGGCAGACGCTGTCGCTCGATGTCTCGCACCGCTTTGCCTCAGGCCTGCGGCTGCGCTCCATCACCGCGCGCAATGTCTTCGACGACCGCGTGCTGCAGGACACGGACTTCCAGCGCGCCGACCTGCTCCACGTGCGGCGCGACTACCGCCTGGCCACGACCTCGCAGGAACTGCGCCTGGAGGGCGAGGCCGCAGGCCTGCGGAACGCGCGCTGGCTGGCCGGCCTGTACCTGGACCGCGACGACCATGACCTGCGTTACGAGCAAAAGCTGCCCGCCGCGCTGATGCGGCCCACGGCCGGACTCAAGGGCAGCACGGCGGCGCTGTTCACGCACTGGACCGTCCCGCTGTCCGAGCGCTGGACGCTGGCGGCCGGCGCGCGCGTGGAGCGAAGCCGGGTCGAACTGGCGCCGCAAGGCGCAGCGGCCCGCAGCGACAGCTGGACGCGCTTGAGCCCCAAGCTCTCGCTGCAATACCAGTGGTCGCCCCAGGGCCAGGTCTACACCAGCCTCAGCGAGGGCTACCGCGCGGGCGGCTTCAACGTGTTCTCTCCGGCCATGGGCTATGCGGCCTACGAGCCAGAGACCGTGCGCGCCTGGGAGATCGGCGCCAAGGGCCGGCTGCTCGGGCAGCGCCTGCGCTATGCGGCCTCGGTCTACACCCAGCAGGTGCGCGACATGCAGGTGCAGCAGATGGGCCTGCCGGGCGTGGTCTACATCACCAATGCGGCGCGGGCGCGCTCCACGGGTGCGGACTTCGAGCTCGACTATGTGTTCGGCGGCGGCTGGCAATTGCAGACGGCCCTGGGCCTGAACCGCACGCGCTTCGGCACGTTCCGCGACGGCGCCGCCGTCTACGACGGCCACCGCAACCCGTTTGCGCCCGACATGACGGCCCATGTGGCCCTGCGCTACGACGCGCCCGGCCGCTGGTGGGCGCAGGCCGCCGTGCAGGGCACGGGCAAGGTCTACCTGGACGCCGCCAACGCCTACCGCCGCCCCGGCTACGGGCTGCTCAACCTGTCGGCCGGCTATGCCCAGGGGTCCTGGGAAATCGCCGCCTACCTGCGCAATGCCGCCAACCGCCGCTACGACGCCGTGGGCTACCTCAACGGCCAGGTCGTGGTCTACAGCCCGCCGCGCGAGTTCGGCGTGCGGCTGACCTGGCGCATGTGACTCCCTTTCGTGAAAAGGACCTTCCGATGAATACACCCCGCCGTGAATCCCCTCCCCATGCCCCCTCCCACGCCCTGCAGCCGCTGTGGGATCTGGCCGCCGCCCAGGTCCAGGCCGAGGCCCTGGTGCTGGCCCTCGAATCGGGGGCGCTGGACCGGCTGGCCACGCCCCAGACGCCGGCCGAGCTGGCCCAGGCCCAGGGCTGGAACGAGGCCAATACCTCCCACTGGCTGGAATTGCTGTGGAGCATGGGCCTCCTGCGGCGCGGCCAGCACGAGCCCGTGAGCTACCTGTTGGCCACCGATGCGCTGCGCTACCTGCACAGCGCATCGCCCGAGTCCTGCGGCGCGGCCTGGCTGTTCCGCCTGCGCTCGCTGCGCCACTCCGCCACGCTGCTGCGCGGCCTGGTCGAGCACGGCCCTGCCGGGGACGGCTCGGCCTGCAGCGCCCCCTTGGCCACGGGCAATGCCGAAGGCTGGGCGGCCGCCGCGCGCGCCCAGATCGGCCAGGAGCAGCGCGCCGTCAGCGTGCCTGCTGCGCTGCAGGTGCTGGACCAGGTGCCCGAGGTCGCTGCCGGTGCGGGTACCGCGCGCCGCATGCTGGACCTGGGCGGCGGCCCCGGCTGGATCGCGCTGGCCCTGCTGCGCCAGCAGCCCGCGCTGCAGGCCAGCGTCTTCGACTGGCCCGAGGCCGTGGCCGTGGCGGCGGACAACGCCCGCCAGTCCCGCCTGTCCGGCCGCTTCACCGCGCTGGGCGGCAACCTGGCCACGGACGGCATAGGCAGCGGCTACGACCTGGTCTGGTGCTCGTCCGTGCTGCACTTCGTGCCCGATGCGGCAGCCGTGGTCGCCAAGGTGTTCGACGCGCTGGCGCCCGGCGGCGTCTTCGTCTGCGCCCACGCCGAGGTGGATGAGACGCCCGAAGCCGCCCTGCGCACCCTGCCCTACTACCTGCCCATGCGCCTGCTGGGCCGCAGCGTGACCCGGCGCGGCGAGCTGCAGGCGCTGCTGGCGCAGGCGGGTTTCGAGCGCATCGAACGCATCGAGTCGCGCGAGTTTCCGATGGCGCCGCTGGCCGTGCTCATTGCCCGCAAGGCCGCGCCATGAAGGCCGCAGCTCCCCGCCCTGTCTGGCTGCTCCAGGCACTTTTCGGCTGGCTGCACCTGGCGCTCACCGCGCCCAGCGTCTACCTCTGGCTGGGCCTGCCCCTGGTCATGCGCCAGCATGGCTGGTCGGGCACGGCCATCGGCCTGTTCCAGCTGGCGGGCCTGCCCGCGCTGATCAAGTTCGCGCTGGCCGCGCCCGTGGAAGCGCGCAGCGCGAACGGCCAGCCGCGCTACCGCGCCTGGGCGCTGGCCCTGTGCCTGGCCTATGCGGCCGTGCTGCTGGCCCTGGGCTGGCAGCAGTTGCTGGCCGAGCGCCTGTGGCTGTTCGGCCTGGCCTTCGCGGCCGCGCTGGCCGCCACCTGGGCCGACATTCCCGTCAGCGCCCTGGCCATCCGCCTGCTGCCCGCGTCCGAGCGCATGCGCGCCGGGGGCGTGCGCGCAGCGGCGCTGTCGCTGGGCGCCATCGTGGGCGGCGGGATGATGCTGCTCATGCAGGCGAAATGGGGCTGGCGCGCGCCCTTCCTGTGCCTGGCCGGCGCGCTGGCCCTGGGCGCGCTGCTGATGGCCTGGGTGGTGCGCCATGAGCCCGGGGAGGCGCCCTCGCCTGTGCTGCTGCCTGCGCCCAAAGCTGGACTGGCCGCCATGGTCCGCGGCTATGGCGCCCAGCCCGGCGCCTGGCGCTGGACCCTGGTGCTGGTCAGCTGCTTCCCCTTCATCGGCGCGGCCTGGTTCTACCTGAAGCCGCTGATGCTGGACCACGGCTTCGCGCCCGCCCAGGCCGCCCTGCTGGCCGGCATGGGCGGCGGCGTGGTGGCCGCGCTGGCGGGCGCGGCCTCGCCCCTGCTCACGCGCCGCCTGGGCACCCGGCGCGCCCTGCCCCTGTATGCGGGCTGCAACGTGGCGGCGCTGGCCCTGCTGGCCGCCGTCATCGCAGCCGGCGCCCCGGCCCCGGGCCTGGTCGCGGCCGTGGCCTGCGTGGCAGCGGCCATGGGCGCCTCCTCGGCCTGCGTCTTCGGACTGATGATGCAATTCGCCCGCCCGCGCTGGCAGGCCTTCGACTACGGCCTGCAGGCCAGTCTGTTTGCCGCCAGCCGCATGCTGGTGCCGCTGGCGGCCGGCGTGGCGCTGGACGCCATGGGCGCGGCGGCCATGCTCACCGGGCTGACCGTGGCGGCCGCGCTGGCCTGGGTCTGGGCGCTGCGATGTGCGGGGGATGGTTGGGCTTCAGCCACAGCGTAGGCCGCTAATCCCGCTGCCGCTCCGACGCATACACCGCCGCCTGCACGCGCGAGCTCAGGCCGAGCTTGCGCAGGATGTGTTGCACATGGATCTTGACCGTGGTCTCGGCAATGTCCAGCGTGCGGGCGATTTCCTTGTTGCTGGCGCCTCGGGCGATCTGGACCAGCACCTCTTCCTCGCGCGGGGACAGCGGCGAGGCCGGGGCCTCGTCCGGCTCGGGCGCCTGGGGCTCGGGCGCGCCCTGGGACTGGAAGGCGGCCACCAGCTTGCCCATCATCTCGGGGCTGACCACAGGCTCGCCGCGCGCGGCGCGGCGCAGGGCCTCGGACAGCAGGTCGCCGTCGATGGTCTTGAGCAGATAGCCCTGGGCACCGTTGCGCAGCGCGGCCGCCAGGTCCTGGCCGTCCTCGCTCACGGTGAGCATGACGACGCGGCTGCCGGGCGATGCGGCCCGCAGGCCCGCGATGGCATCGACGCCCAGCACGCCGGGCAGATGGTTGTCCAGCAGGATGACCTGGGGCGCCAGCGTGGGTACCAGGCGCAGGGCCTCGCCCGCGTCGCCGGCCTCGCCGACCACGCGCAGGCCTGCGTCCTGGGCGATGAGGGCGATCAGGCCGCGGCGGAACAGCGTGTGGTCGTCGATGACGAAGACGGAGATGGGGCTGGAGAAGGACATGGGGCGGTCTTTTTCTGGCGGGAGCGTGTCACGCGTTCGAGGGGAGGGCCTGCGCTGGCGCGCCGGCCGAGGCCGACGGCGGCAGCTCGATCAGCACGCGCGTGCCCTCGCCGGGGCGGGAGTGGACATGGACCAGCGCCTGCGCCAGCAGGGCGCGCTCGCGCATGATGCCAAGGCCCACATGCAGCGAGTCCGGCGCAACGGCGGCGGGGACGAAGCCGCAGCCGTCGTCGCAGACTTCGAAGCGCCAGGGGTGGCGCCCCACGCGCAACTCCACATGCCTGGCACCCGCGTGCTTGCGCACGTTGGACAGCGCCTCCTGCACCATGTGCAGCACCTGGATCTGCACGTCGGGCGCCAGCGGCAGGCCCTGGCCCGACATGCTCAGCGAGGTGGCAATGCCCGTCTGGTGCTCGAACTTGGACAGCGTGGCGCGCAGCGCGGCCTCGATGTCCTCGGCGCTGGTGCGCGTGCGGAAATGCACCAGCAGCTCGCGCACGTCGGCATAGCATTCGCGCACGCCCACTTCCAGCTCGCCCAGGCTGCGGTCGCGCGCCTCGTCGCGGCCCTTGGCCACGGCGTCGCGCAGCAGCTGGGTCTGTATCTTGAGAAAGGCCAGAGACTGGGCAATGGAGTCATGCAGCTCGCGCGCGATCAGGCCGCGCTCCTCGGCCACGGCGGCCTCGCGCTCCAGCGCCGTGGCGCGCAGGCTTTCCATGGCGCTGGCCAGGTGGCGCGCCATGGCGGACAGCAGGTCGCGCATGTCGTCCGTGAGCACCACGGTGGAGCGAAAGAACAGGTTGACCTCGCCCAGCAGGCGCTGCTGCAGTTGCACGGGGATGCTGACCACGGTCTGGAAGCCGGCCTCGCGGCAGTGCGTCAGCTGCAGGTCGCTGGCCGGCGTGATGGGGATCACGCGCAGCCGAGCCTGCGCGCGCGGCTGGCCGCACAGGCAGGCGCCCGTGTGCAGGCAGTGCTCCTGCACCGACATGGACTGGGGCAGGCCGTCGCCGGCCAGCAGCACATAGCGCTCGTTGGCCTCGTCGGACCAGCGCACCGTGGCCGCATCGGCCTGGGCCGCCAGGCGGACCTGGCGCACAAAGCCTTCGGCCAGGGACTGCAGGCTGGCGGCCTCCGACGCCTGCACGCTGACCGCGTACAGCGCCTGCAGCTGCTGGTGCTGCACGTTGAGGCTGGCGGTCTTCTCGCGCACCTTGTCCTCCAGCTCGGCGTGAGAACTTTGCAGCGACTGGGCCATGAGGTTGAAGCCGGCCGCCAGCTGGCCGAACTCGTCATCCACCTCCACGCTCATGCGCGTGTCCAGGTGTCCGCGGCGCATGCGCTCCAGCGCCGAGCGCAGCTGGCCCACGGGATGCAGCACCAGCCAGTAGCTGGTGGCCATGAAACTCACGGCCGCGATGATGGCCAGCGCCATCAGACACATCTGAAACAGGTGCAGGATGGCCGTCCAGCGCGAGAGCCGGTCCTCGATGGCTTCGACGAATCCGTCCACCTCGCGCACGAAGGCGTCGGCGCTGCCCATGATGGCCTGCGCATCGACATGGTCCTCGGCCTGCCACTGCGTGCGCAGCGCACTCCAGTCGCCGCGTATGCGCTCGTAGCGCGCGCTGACCGCATCGCTCCAGGGCACGAACAGCGGCCGCGACATGTCGCCGCTACGCAGCAGGTCCAGGCTGGCGTCGAACTGCCGTGCGCGCTCCTGCCACTGCGCAGGCGCCTCGTTCTGGCGCGCCATGGCCATGCGCACCATGCTCATGCGCAGCCGCCCGGCCTCGTTCACCGCCGCCGCGCCGCCTTCCAGCTGCCAGGCCACCCACAGCGTGAAACCGATGGAGGCCACGGCCGCGAGCAGGCAGGCCGCGCCCATGAGCAGCAGCTTGGTCGAAAGCGAGGGCTTGCCATGCATGGCTGCACTGTAGCCACGGCACATTTGCGCGTCTTGACCTGAATCAAGCGCCGCCCGTTTGCGCCGTGCCCCCGCCCCGATTCCTAGGATCCTTTCAACTGCCCCCAACGCCCACAGGGCCTATGGCGTCCCCGGGCGAGGCCAGTGTTTAGCATGGGGCCATGCAAGTCCGCTCCATCCCCCGCCCCTTCATCCGCACCCCGCGCCTTGCCGGCCTGGCTGCGGCCGCATTGCTGGCGGCAGCCCTTGCCGGCTGCGCCAGCTCCTCCGCCCCGGCGCGGGACTGGACGCAGCAGTTGCAGCGCTGGTCAGACGCGCCCATCGTGCTGCTGGGCGAGCAGCACGATGCGGTCGCCCACCAGGCCTGGCAGCAGGCCACGGTGGAGCAGTTGGCAAAACAGGAGCGCCTGGCCGCGCTGGTGATCGAGATGGCGCCGCGCACGGGCTCCACGGCCAGCCTGGCACGCGATGCCTCCGAGGACGCGGTGCAGCAGGCCCTGCAATGGCAGGACGCGGCCTGGCCCTGGCCGCGCTACCGCGGCGTGGTCATAGCCGCCGTGCGCGCGGGCGTGCCCGTGCTGGGCGGCAACCTGCCGCGCGCCGACATGAAGCAGGCCATGCGCAACGAGAACCTGGACACCCACCTGCCGCCCGAGGGCTGGCAGCGCCAGCTCGACGCCATCCGCGAAGGCCACTGCGGCCTGCTGCCCGACACCCAGCTGGCGCCCATGGCCCGCATCCAGCTGGCCCGCGATGCCAGCATGGCCGAGGTGGCCAGGGCCGCAGTCAAGCCCGGCAAGACCGTGCTGCTGGTGGCAGGACGCGGCCACGTGCTGCGCGGCGTGGGCATTCCCACCTGGCTGCCCGAGGCCGCAGGCGCCAAGGTGGCCGTGGCGCAGGCGGGGGAGACATCGGTGGCGCAGGCCTCGGATGTGGATTGGCTGCAGAAGACGGATGCCCTGCCGGCCAAGGACCACTGCGCCGAGCTGCGGGAGAAGTTCAGGAATCCGCCGGCGCCGCGGGCCGATGCGGGCTGAAGCCCGCTGATTCCTGAAGAGGTTGCGGCCGGCCTTGCGACCGGCCGGAAATCAGCGGTAGAAAGCTTCCACGGCGCCCTTGAGCTTGATCAGCAGGGGCTTTCCCTTGCGGTCCACCGTCTTGCCGGCCGGCACCTTGATCCATCCCTCGCTCACGCAGTACTCCTCCACATCGAAGCGCTCGTTGCCGTTGAAGCGGATGCCGATGTCGTGCTCGAACACGGCGGCCACATGGTGCGGGCTGCGCGGGTCGATGGACAGGTGGTCGGGCAGTGCGGGGCGATCGGCGGGTGCGTTGGCGTCGGTCATGGTCTTGTTCTCGCAAGAGGGTTCTGAAGAAAGCCGGTATTGTCCGCGCAATTCGCAGGCAGGCGCTGGCTGACAGGCTTTGGCGGCAGGCATCGTCATGCGGATGGCGGACGGGCGTCGTATGCTGCGCTCCATGCTGTCGCCAGAGCAACGTCAAACACTGAAGTCGGCCAAGCGCCTGCCGCTGGCGCTGCTGCTGTTCGTGGCACTGGGCTTCGTGGCCTCGTCCGTGGCGGCCGGGCACTGGCAGCAGGTGCCGCTGTGGCTGGCCTGCATCAAGGCCGTGACCGAGGCCTCGCTGGTCGGCGCGCTGGCCGACTGGTTTGCGGTGTCGGCGCTGTTCCGGCGCATTCCGCTGCCCCTGGTCGGGCGCCATACGGCCATCATCCCGCGCAACAAGGACCGCATCGGCGAGAACCTGGCGAATTTCGTGCGCGACAAGTTCCTGGACGGCCCTTCGCTGGTGGCGCTGATCGAGCGCCATGATCCCGCGCGCGTGCTGGCCAGCTGGCTGACCACGCCGGCCAACAGCACCCTGCTGGGGCGGCAGGTGGCGCGGCTGGCGCTGGCGGCGCTGGAGATGGTGCAGGACCGGCAGGTGGAGCGCTTTCTGACACAGGCATTCAAGGCCTTGCTGGCCCAGGTGGATCTGCCCCGCGCGGCGGCGGATCTGTTGTCGGGGCTGACCAAGGACGGCCGCCACCAGGCCGTGCTGGACGACGTGCTGGCCCGCGTCAGCGGCGTGCTGCGCGAGGCCGAGACCCATGTGCTGATCGCCCAGACCATCGTGCTGTGGCTCAAGCGCGAGCATCCGCTCAAGGAAAAGATGCTGCCCACGGACTGGCTCAGCGACAAGGGCGCCAGCGCCATTGCGGGCGCGCTCGACAGCCTGCTGCAGGACATCGCCAGCAATCCCGAGCACCACATGCGCAAGGCCTTCGACGCCTCCGTGGACCGGCTGGTCACGCGGCTGCAGTCCGACCCCGCCATGTCCGAGCGCGCCGAGCGGCTGCGCCACTACCTGCTGCACGACGAAAAGCTGGCCGGCTACCTGCGGGCGCTGTGGCTGGGCCTGCGCGCCAAGCTGCAGGCGGACCTGGCCAACGAGCATTCGCAGGTGGCGCGCAAGACCGCCGCCATGGGCCGCTGGCTGGGCCAGTCGCTGGCGCACGACGAGGCGCTGCGCAACTCCATGAACGAGCGCCTCAAGCGCTGGGCCCAGGCGCTGGCGCCCGATGTCTCGCAGTTCCTGGCCCAGCACATCGCCGATACCGTGCGGCGCTGGGATGCGCGCGAGCTGTCCGAGCTGATCGAGCTGCACATCGGCAAGGACCTGCAGTACATCCGCATCAACGGCACCGTGGTCGGCGGTGCCGTGGGGCTGGTGCTGTTCCTGGTCTCCAATGCGGGGCGGCTGTGGTCCTGATCTTCGTATCAGGATGTTGCCTGCGGGCGACATCGGGCCAACTTTACAAAGCCGCCGTGCTCGCCGGAACGCCGTGAATCGTGCCGGGCGCTGCACGCGCCCGGGCACTGGCGGCCCTGCATGTCATTGATGAACAAGGCAACATTCAGCATCCTGAATGAATTGCTCACAGATCGGCCCGCTTGTAAAGAAAAACAGCAGCTGCGCTGCCGTCGGCCAGGCCGTTGTCGGCGGGAAAATAAAATAAGAACGATTCGCACTCATCAAAAACAACAGAGCGGATGCGCACCCCGGTCGTTCGACCGTCCGTGATTCTTCTTGCGAGCTTTCCCATGCACAACTGCACAGCCCCCGCGGCGGGCCGTGGCTTTGCCCTGTCCGCCCTTTGCACCTCCCTGCGTGCTTCGTTTCCCTCCACCGCCGTTCCCCTGCGCCGCACCGCGCTGGGCGCCTGCCTGGGCCTGCTGGCCTCGGGCAGCGCGCTGGCCCAGGCAGCAGGCGGGGCGACGCTGGAAACCCTGGTCGTGACGGCCAGCGGCTTCGAGCAGGAGATCAGCCAGGCGCCGGCCTCTATCTCGGTGATCACGCGCCAGGAACTGGAGCAGGGCGCCTACCGCAACCTGCACGATGCCCTGCGCGATGTGCCCGGCGTGATCCTCACGCCCTCGGACAACAACTCCAACGACATCTCGTTGCGCGGCATGGGCGCCAACTACACCCTGATCCTGGTGGACGGCAAGCGCATGAGCACGCGCGAGACCCAGACCAACGGCAGCACCGGCACGGACCAGAGCTGGATTCCGCCGCTGGAGGCCATCGAGCGCATCGAGGTGGTGCGCGGCCCCATGTCCTCGCTGTACGGCTCGGACGCCATGGGCGGCGTGATCAACATCATCACGCGCAAGGTGGCGAAGAACTGGCATGGCTCGGTGCGTGCCGACGCCACGCTGCAGGAGCGCTCCACCTCGGGCGATGCCTACCAGACCAACTTCTACCTGTCAGGCCCGATCAAGACCGACCTGCTGGGCCTGAGCCTGTACGGCAACTACGGCAAGCGCGACCAGGACCGCATCTACCAGGGCTACAACAAGAGCGACAACCGTTCGCTGAACCTGCGCCTGGCGCTGACCCCCAGCAAGGACCACGACCTGATCGCCGAGATCGGCACTTCGCGCCAGCACTTCGTTTCGTCGCCTGGCATGACCCTGCTGCCCAACGATGCGCCCAGCGACCGCAAGTTCGAGCGCGAGAACTACTCGCTACAGCACAAGGGCCGCTGGGGCTGGGCTTCCTCCGACACCTATCTGCAGCGCGAGGAAACGCGCAACCTGTCGCGCGACATGACCATCAGGAACACGGTGTTCAACAGCAGCTGGGTGGCGCCGCTGGGCCGCCAGCACCTGCTGACCACGGGCGTGTACTACAACCAGCAGGACCTGCGCGACACGACGACCAATACGCTGCCGGGCTCGGCGCGCACCACGGCCGACCGCACGCAGTACGCCTGGTTCGCCGAGGACGAGTGGCGCCTGCGCGAGAACTTCGCCCTGACCGGCGGCCTGCGCTACGACCACGACAGCAAGGGCGGGTCGCAATGGAGCCCGCGCCTGTATGGCGTGTGGAACCTCGACGCGCAATGGACCGTCAAGGGCGGCGTGTCCACCGGCTTTCGCGCGCCCTCGTTGCGCCAGACCCTGGGCGACTGGGGCCAGTCCAGCCGCGGCGGCAACATCTACGGCAACCCCGACCTGAAGCCCGAAACCTCGCTGAGCAAGGAACTGGGCGTGCTCTACAACAACGGCGCCGGCCTGTCGGCAGGCCTGACGGTGTTCGACAACGAGTTCAACGACAAGATCACGCGCATCGCCTGTCCCGAGTGCGGGCCGGCCAATTCCTCGGGCAACACGCCCACCACCAACGTCAATATCGACAAGGCCATTACGCGCGGCATCGAAGCCACGTTCAAGGCCCCGCTGGCGCGCACGCTGGACCTGAGCAGCAGCTACACCTTCACCAAGTCCGAGCAAAAGAGCGGCGAGTTCGCGGGGCAGCCGCTCAGCCAGCTGCCGCGCCACATGCTCAACCTGGCGCTGAACTGGAAGCCTTCGCAGCAATGGGCGGGCTGGGCCAAGCTGTCCTACCGGGGCAAGGAAAGCCAGCCCACGGGCGGCCGTTCGGCGCGCACCTGGGTGGCTGGCAGCTATGCCATGTTCGACATGGGCGGCTCCTACAACTACAGCAAGGACGTGACCTTCTACGCAGGCATCTACAACCTGTTCGACAAGGACGTGTACTACGAGGACTACGCCACGGTGCAGGACGGCCGACGCTACTGGATCGGCATGAACGTGAAGTTCTAGGCATCCCGGCCGCAAGGGCGGCCGCTGCCCGTGGCCTGCGGATCAGGCCGCGCCGCTTCCCGGCGCGGCACCCGCCTCCGGAGGCCGGAACTCCATTCATTTTTTCTGGGATTCTTTGCCATGACCTTCGATATCACGCGCCGCGCGGCGGCGCTGGCCTTGCCGGCCTTGTTCCTGGGGACTGCGGTGGCGGCCCCGCTGTCCGTGCGGCATTCCGGGGGAATGACCAGCCTGCCCGGCGCACCCCGGCGCGCGGTGGTTTATGACCTGGGGGCGCTGGATGCACTGCATGCGCTGGGCGTGCCCGCGTCGGCGGTCGCAGGCGTGCCCCGGGCGCAGCTGCCCCGGTATCTGGACAGCTTCGCGCAGCGGCCTGCGGCGGGCGGGCTGTTCGAGCCCGACTACGAGGCGCTGAGCCGCCTGGCGCCCGACCTGATCGTCGTGGGCGGGCGCTCGGCCGGCAAGGCCGAGGTGCTGGGACGCATCGCGCCCACGCTGGACCTGAGCGTCAGCGGCAAGCACATGCTGGCCGATATCGAACGCAACATCGCCACGCTGGCGCTGCTGTTCGGCCGCCAGGC
Source organism: Delftia sp. BGA-UO-ETr-SB1 (assembly GCF_059567865.1). Taxonomy (NCBI): domain Bacteria; kingdom Pseudomonadati; phylum Pseudomonadota; class Betaproteobacteria; order Burkholderiales; family Comamonadaceae; genus Delftia; species Delftia sp. BGA-UO-ETr-SB1. Next base: position 1,397,233 of record NZ_JCAQOW010000005.1, read on the forward strand.
GCAGGGCCGTGCGCTGGTGCAGCGCATCCAGGCCGAGCTGCAGGGCCTGCGTGTCCAGGCCTCGCAGGCGGCGCCGGGCCTGCTGCTGATGGCCGTGAACGACAAGCTCCTGCCGCAGGCACCGGGATCGCGCTTCGGCTTTCTGTTCGATGTGTTCGGCGCGCGCTCGGCGCTATCGGCTGCGCAACTGCCAGCCCGCGGCACCGCCTACGGCTTCGATGATGTGGCGCGGCTGGACCCCGAGTGGATCTACGTCATCGACCGCAACACGGCCACGGGCCAGGCGGCAGGCGGCGGCGAGATCATGGCTTCGCGCAAGGTGTTCGACAACGCGCAGATCCACGCCACGGCGGCCGGCCGCAAGGGGCAGGTCGTCTTCCTCGATCCCAAGGGCTGGTACCTGATGGGCAGCGCCGGACCGACAGCGCTGCTGGACAACATGGCGCAGCTGCGCCAGGCCTATGGCGCGGCGTCATCGCGTTGACCGCGGGCCAGGGCCGGCGCCCGGTCCCGGCCCCACAGCGCAATCACGCGCACATAGGCCAGCTCGGCCAGCAGCTCCACCAGCGTCTGCGTGACGATGACGGCCGGCAGCACGGGAATGGCGCCAGGCACGGCCAGGGCCAGCGGCAGCACGACCAGCGAATTGCGCGTGCCCGCGCTGAACGCGACGGCGCGGCCTGCGGGCGCTGGAAGCCGGAAGGCGCGCGCCACCAGCCAGCCCAGCGCGGGCGCTGCCACCGCGAAGGCCGCATAGACGGGCACCACGCTCCAGGCCGCGTGCGTGGCCGGGCCCAGCTGGGGCAGCACGGAGGCGATCACCACGAACAGCACCAGCGCAGTGGCCGGCACGGGCAGCAGGCCCAGCCATGCCGAGACGCTGGCGCAGCGCCGGCTGCGGGCCGCCCACAGCTGCGTGGCAGCGGCCAGGGCCAGCGGCACGGCGATCAGCCACACGAACGCATGCAGGAAAGGCCCCGCCTGCACCAGCCGCGCCGCATCGTCTCCCAGGAACAGGCCCAGGTAGCCGGGCAGGGCCAGCATCTGCGCGATCAGCAGGGCCGGCGTGGCCGCCAGCAGCAGGCGCGCATCGGCGCGTCCCAGGTGGGAGAAGGTGACCACGTAGTCGATGCAGGGCGCCAGCAGCACCAGCAGCGCGCCCAGGCGCAGCAGGGGGTCGGCGGGCAGGAACTGCAGCAGGGCCCAGACCAGCAGCGGCACCACAATGAAGTTGGCCGTCATCAGCGCGGCCAGGAAGCGCACCTGGCCAAAGGCGCGCCGCAGCTCGGCCACGGGCACCTGCAAGAAGGTCACATAGAGCATCAGCGCCAGCGCGGGGTTGATGGCGCGCTCCAGCACGCCCGTGCCGGGCAGCGCCCAGGCGGCGGCCGCGGCCAGGGCCACGGCGGCGAAGTAGATGGGGATCTGGCGCTGTTCGAGCGCGTCTCGGGTGTCTTGCATTCGGGGCGCCGGGTGCGGCAGGGGCGGCAGGGACGGCAGGGGGTACGGGGTGCCTAGTATGGCAACGGTGCGGCCAGCCGCTGTCTCGAATTCCCTGCCTTCGGCACGACAGGCTCAGCCGGGCGATGCCGCGCCCAGCACCTTGTAGAGGTAGGAGCGCGAGATGCCCAGCTCCTGCGCGGCCAGCTTCTTGTTGCCGCCGCAGCGTGCGATGGCGTCGAGGATGGCGTTGCGCTCCTGGTCCTTGAGCGGGGCCACGGCGCCAGTGGAGGGCATGTCGGCCTCGGCAACGGGTGAAGGTCGTGCGCCGGCCAGCGGGTCCTCGTGGCGCGCGAAGTTGTCCACGCCCAGCAGGTGGCCGTCGCAGAACACCAGGGCCTCTTCCACGCGCTGGCGCAGCTGGCGCACATTGCCGGGCCAGGCCTGGCGGGCCAGGTAGGGCATGACACCGGGCGCGATGCGGGGCAGCGCAATGCCGTTGCGCTCGCAGAACGACTGGGCAAAGCGCTGCACCAGGGCCGGGATGTCCTCCAGGCGCTGGCGCAGGGCCGGCACATGCAGCACCACGCCGCTGAGGCGGTAGAACAGGTCCAGCCGGAAGCGCCCGCTGTCGATGAGGCCGCGCAGGTCGCGGTGCGTGGCGGCCACGATGCGGAAGTTCACCTGCCGGCCGCTGTGCGCGCCCAGGCGCTGCACCTGGCGGTCCTCCAGCACGCGCAGCAGCTTGACCTGGATCTCCATGGGAATGTCGGCCACCTCGTCGAGGAAGAGCGTGCCGCCCTCGGCCTGCTCCAGCTTGCCTGGCTGGCCCTGCCGGCGCCCGCCCGTGAAGGCGCCGGCCTCGTAGCCGAACAGCTCGGACTCGATCAGCGTGGCCGGCAGCGCCGCGAGGTTGAGGCTGACCAGGGGCGCGTCGGCATCGCGCCCGCGCGCATGCAGGGCCTGGGCCACCAGCTCCTTGCCGCTGCCGCTCTCGCCCAGGATGAGCACGGGCACGTCCAGCCGCGCCACGGCGTCGATCTCGCGGGCCAGCCTTTGCATGGGGGCGCTGGCGCCCACCATCTGCGCCGTGGGCGTGCCGCCGCGCAACTGGCTCAGTTCGCGCTTGTAGTGCTGCACCTCGTCATGCAGCTGGTTCAGGCGCTGCTGCATGCGGTTGAGCGCCTCCACGCCGCTGAAGCTGACCTGGCCCACGGCGCCCACCACGGCGCCCCCCTCGTAGACCGGCATGCGGTTGACGATGCGGCTCACGCCAGGCCCCAGTTGCTGCAGGTCGCCGATCTCGGCCCGGCCGCTGCGCACCACGTGGGGCAGGCGCGAGTTGGGGATCACGTCCTCGGCGCGCCGGCCTGTGGCCGTGCCGGGCGCCAGGCCGAAGAACTTCTCGTGCACGGGGCTGATGTAGCGCATCAGCCCTTCATGGTCGGCCACCGTGATCGCCTGGTACGGGTTGGTCAGGAACATGTTGAGGATGGCGAAGGCGAAGGGCACGCTGGCCACCATGTCGAACAGCGCCGCCGCCTCGTCGGCCGGGCGCAGCAGGGCGACCTCGCCCTCGGCATCGGCCAGCACCACGGCCACATGGCGGGCCACCGTGCCGCGCGGGCCCGGTGTTTCCACGTGCAGCAACTGGCCATGGCCGATGGGGTTGTGCCCGTCGCCGTGCGCGCGGGCCAGGGCCTCGGTGACGGCTGCATGCAGCAGCGGCTCCTGCGCCAGGCCCAGCCGCGCCACGGGCTCGGGCGAGTCGCGTCGCCAGACGAGAACGCCGAATCGGTGGTCGGGGGAGCTGGGCATGGGCATGGCGGGCAGTGGCTGGGGTGAACGCACTCTAGCGGCGCGCAGGCTACGGGTCTGTCCCCGTGGTGTCTCCATTGAAGACAGTGCTCAACCCGTGTATTCGAGGTTGTCCTTGATGTGGACACGTGAAGGTCAGCCGTGGAAAAAATCCTTTGAATTCAACGCACTGCGTTCTGGCACGCCTTGTGCATCTTCACAGGCACAAGGAGACACGACGACATGAGCTGGCAACCCGAAGTGGACGAGATCGCATACCGCCGCGCACTGGCGGCCAAACTGGGCGGAGAGGACAAGGTGGCGCGGCACAAGGCCGCGGGCAAGCTCACGGTGCGCGAGCGCATCGATGCCTGCACGGACGCGCAGTCCTTCGTGGAGGTGGGCTCGCTCACCGGCTCGGGCCAGTACGACGGCCTGGGCAGGCTGACGGACTTCACGCCCTCCAACCTCATCATGGGCCGGGCGCGCGTGGGCGGGCGGCCCGTGGTCGTGGTGGGCGACGATTTCACGGTGCGCGGCGGAGCCAACGACGGCGCCGTGGGCGACAAGCTGATCTTTGCCGAGAAGATGGCGCACGACCTGCGCCTGCCCATGGTGCGCCTGGTGGATGGCACGGGCGGCGGCGGCTCGGTGCGCAACATCGAGACCAAGGGCTACACCAGCGTGCCCACCATGAAGGTCTGGAGCCAGGTGGTGCAGAACCTGTCCACCGTGCCCGTGGTCTCGCTGGCCCTGGGCTCGGTGGCCGGCATGGGCGCGGCGCGCGTGGCCTCCAGCCATTACTCGGTGATGGTCAAGGAGACCGCCCAGCTGTTCAATGCCGGCCCGCCCGTGGTGGCGCGCATCGGCCAGAACGTGACCAAGAACGAGCTGGGCGGCAGCCAGGTGCACACGCGCAACGGCGTGGTCGATGACGAGGTGGCCACCGAGCAGGAGGCCTTCGAGCGCGTGCGCCGCTTCCTGTCCTACCTGCCATCGTCGGTGTACGAGCTGCCTGCGCGCACCGCGCCGCAGGACGATCCGCGGCGGCGCGACGAATGGCTGCTGTCGGCCATTCCGCGCGATGGCCGCAAGGTCTACAAGATCCGGCCCATCGTCGAATGCCTGGTCGATGAGGGCTCCTTCCTGGAGACGGGCCGCCACTGGGGCCGGGCCATCGTCACCGGGCTGGCGCGCATCGACGGCTGGCCCGTGGCCGTGGTGGCCAGCGACCCGTACTTCTACGGCGGCGGCTGGGACGGCCCCTCGGCCGAGAAGTTCACGCGCTTCGTGGACATGGCCCAGACCTTCCACCTGCCCGTGGTCAACCTGGTGGACATCGCGGGCTTCCAGATCGGCGTGGAGGCCGAGAAGGCCGGCGTCATGCGCTACGGCGTGCGCGCCCTGGCCGCCGTCTACCAGGCCACCGTTCCCTGGTGCAGCATCCTCATCCGCCGCGCCTACGGCGTGGCGGCGGCCGGCCACCAGCACATGGGCCGCTTCAACTTCCGCTATGCCTGGCCCTCGGCCAACTGGGGCTCGCTGCCCATCGAGGGCGGGCTGGAGGTGGCCTACAAGGCCGAGATCGAAGGCGCCGACGACCCCGTGCAAAAGCGCGCCGAGATCGAGCAGCGCGTGCGCAGCCTGACCTCGCCCTTCCGCACGGCCGAGGCCTTCGGCATCGACGAGGTGATCGATCCGCGCGACACGCGCGCCCTGCTCAGCGAATTCGTGGAACTGGCCGCGCCGCTGCGCGAGGCCGGAGCGCCGCAGTTCGGCCTGCGGCCCTGAACGCATAAAAAACCCAAGGAGACAAAGCAATGGCAACCAGACAACCGCGCGCGCCCTCGCGCCGCACCGCCCTGGCCCTGTGCCTGGCGCCATGCCTGACCCTGTGCGCCGCGACGGCGGCCCAGGCCCAGGCCCCCCAGGAGGACAAATGGCCCACGCGCCCCGTGCGCATCGTGGTCGGCTTCCCTGCAGGCTCGTTCACCGACACCATTGCACGTGCGCTGTCCGAGCCGCTGAGCAAGTCGCTGGGCCAGCCCGTGGTGGTGGAGAACAAGCCCGGCGCCAACGGCGCCATCGGCGTGGGCGAGGTGGCGCGCGCCGCGCCCGACGGCTACACCCTGCTGGTCACCAACTCCAGCAGCATCACCATCAACCCCCAGATCTACAAGAAGATCACCTACCGCGCCAAGGACTTCGCGCCCATCACCATGGTGCTGGATGCGCCCTTCATCCTCACCGTCAACCCCGAGTGGGCGCAGAAGCACCAGATCCGCTCGGCCAAGGATGTGATCGCCTTCGCCAAGGGCCATCCCGACAAGCTCAGCTACGGCTCGGCCGGCCCCGGCAACATCGCCCACCTGGCCTATGCGGCCTGGAGCAACCGCACGGGCGTGAAGACCACGCATGTGCCCTACAAGAGCGCATCGCAGGCGCAGATGGCCGTGCTCAGCGGCGAGCTGGACACGCAGTTCGACACCTGGAGCGCGCTGCCCCACATCGCCAGCGGCAAGCTCGTGGCGCTGGCCGTCACCGCGCCCCGGCGCATGCAGCAACTGCCCGAGGTGCCCACCATGGCCGAGGCCGGCTATGCCGATTTCGACGTCACCTTCTGGGCCGGCCTGCTGGCGCCCGCGGGCACGCCGCCGGCCATCGTCAACCGGCTCTACGAGGCCTCCAGGGGCGTGCTGCAGGACGCACGCATCCGCGCCGTGCTCAGCAGCCAGGGCGAGCCCGTGATGATGCCGCCCGCGCCGTTCGGCCAGCGCATCGCCAAGGAAGTGGCCGACTGGGGCCAAGTCATCCAGCGCGAAGCCTTGTCTTTGGATTGATGAGGTACGCATGTCACTGTTGCAAGCACTGAACCCCCGCTCCGTCGCCATCCTTGGCGCCTCCGACAACCCCATCAAGGCCGGTGGCCGGCCCATCGACTACCTGCGGCGCCATGGTTTCGCAGGCCGCATCCTGCCCGTCAATCCCAAGCGCGCCGAGGTCCAGGGCCTGGCCGCCTACCCCTCGCTGCGCGCGCTGCCCGAGGCGCCCGATGCCGTGGTCATCAGCCTGCCCGGCGAGGACGTGGCCGCCGCCATCGACGACTGCGTGGCCGTGGGCGCGCGCCTGGCCGTGATCTATTCCTCGGGCTTTGCGGAGCTGGGCGAGGAGGGTCGCCGGCAGCAGGCCGACCTGGTGGCGCGGGCGCGCCGGGCGCCAGGCGGCGGGCTGCGCCTGTTCGGCCCCAACTGCCAGGGTGTGGCCAACTTCGCCACGGGCGCCATCCTCAACTTCTCGACCATGATCAACGAGAACGCGCCGGCCGACGGCCCCGTGGCCATCGTCAGCCAGAGCGGTGCGGGCGCGGCCATTCTCTACGGCGGCCTGCGCCGCGCGGGCATCGGCGTGCGCTACATGCTGTCCACGGGCAACGAGGCCGATGTCTGCGCAGCCGAAGCCGTGCGCGCCGTGGTCGAGGACGAAGGCATCCGCCTGGTCGTGCTCTACATCGAGACGCTGCGGCAAAGCGCCTGGCTGGCCGAGGCCGCGCGGCTTGCCCATGCGCGCGGCGTCACCATCCTGGCCGTGAAGGCCGGCCGCACGCGCGCAGGCCAGGCCACGGCCAGCTCGCACACGGGCGCGCTGGCGGCCGAGGACGCGCTGGCCGATGCCTTCCTGCGCCAGCACGGCATACCGCGCCTGGCCGACTTCCGCGAGCTGATCGACTACGCGCCGCTGTTCCTGTCCCAGCCCGCGCCGCGCGGTCGCCGCGTGGTCAGCATCAGCAATTCGGGCGCCACCTGCGTGCTGTCGGCCGACGCGGCCGAGGAATACGGACTGGCTCTGGAGCCGTTCGATGCCGCCACGCTGGACGGCCTGTCCCAGGCCCTGCCGTCCTATGTCACGGCGCGCAATCCCATCGACATGACCACGGCCCTGCTGGGCAGGCCGCAGACCTTTGGCGACACGCTGCGGGCCTTGTCGGGCAGCGGTGCCGCCGATCTGGTGCACGTGGGCTTCCCGATCGGCGGCGAGGGCTATGACTTTGCCGACTTCGCGGGCCAGGCCAGCCGCTTTGCGCGCGACACCGGCGTGCCCATTGCGGTCAGCGTCAACCAGGACTGGGTGGCCCAGGCCTTCCAAGACCAGGGCGTGCCCACCTTCTGGAGCGAACGCGCCGCCATGCGCGGCCTGGCGCTGCTGGCCGAGCAGGCCGGTGGCAGGCAGGCACAGGCGCCGTCTGCCGAGGCATCGGTGCCGGTGGCGGCCTCCCGCTCCCTCACGCTTGACGAGCCCTCCAGCCTGTCCGAGCTGGCCCGCGCCGGCCTGCCGGTGATGCGCCATCTGGTCTGCAGGAACGAGGACGAGGTGCGCGCCGCCATCGAGTCCCTGCCACGGCCCCTGGTGGCCAAGGGCGTGTCCGCCGATCTCTCGCACAAGTCCGAGCATGGCCTGGTGCGGCTGAACATCCGCGAGGCGGAGCAGGCGCTGCAGGCCTTTGGCGACTTCGCCGCCACGCTGGCCCGCCTGGGCGCGGCCGATGGCGGCCTGCTGCTGGGCGCCCAGCACAGGGCCGACTTCGAGCTGGCGCTGGGTGCCCATGTGGATGCCGAATTCGGCGTGGTGGTCATGGTCGGCCAGGGCGGCGTGCTGGTGGAGGCGCTCAGGGACGTGCAATTCCTCGTGGCTCCCTTCAGTGCGCGGCAGGCGCAGGATGCCCTTGCGCGCCTGTCCATCGCCCCGGCCTTTGCGGCCGTGCGCGGCATGCCGGCCGTGGAGCTGGACGCCATGGCCGCCATGATGGTGAGGCTGGGCGACTGGATGCTGGCCCAGGGCGGGCGCGTGCAGTCGGTCGATGCCAATCCCGTGCTCGTGGCGCGCGGCGCGCAGGCGCCGGTCATCGTCGATGCGGTGGTGGCCGTGGCCGCCGCGCCAGCTTTGTCCTCGGAGGCGGCATGAGCGGCGCCCCGCACCCCATCCGCCGCGTGCTGGTCGCCAACCGGGGCGCCGTGGCCGCGCGCGTGATCCGCACGCTGCGGCGCATGGGCCTTGAATCCGTGGCCGTGTACTCCGAGGCCGATGCCGGCCTGCCCTATGTGCGCGCGGCCGACCAGGCCGTGTGCATAGGCCCTGCGCCCGCCGCGCAAAGCTATCTGGACCGGGCGCGGCTGCTGCAGGTGGCGCGCGAGACGGGGGCCGATGCCGTGCACCCGGGCTACGGCTTTCTCTCCGAGAACGCGGAGTTTGCCGAGGCCGTGCAGCGCCAGGGCCTGTGCTTCATCGGCCCCTCGCCGCACTGGATACGCACGCTGGGCCACAAGACCCAGGCGCGGGCCTTCATGGCCGCCCAGGGCATGCCGCAGGCGGCCAGCTCGGCCGTGCTGCACAGCCTGCAGGAGGCGCAGGAGGAGGCGGCGCGCATCGGCTTTCCCGTGCTGGTCAAGCCCGCAGGCGGGGGCGGCGGCATCGGCATGCTGCCCGCGCACGATGCACCGCAGCTGGAGGCCGCCTGGTCCAAGGCCAGCGGCATTGCCGCCAAGTACTTCGGCACGGCCGAGCTGTACCTGGAAAAGCTGATCGAGGCGCCGCGGCACATCGAGTTCCAGGTGCTGGCCGACCGCCATGGCGAGGTGCGCGTGCTGTTCGAGCGCGACTGCTCGGTGCAGCGCCGCCACCAGAAGGTGGTGGAAGAGGCCCGCCCCGCAGGCATTCCCGCGCAGGCCCTGGCCGACATGCGGCAACTGCTGGCCGGCCTGCTGGCGCGCACGGGCTATGACGTGATCGGCACCGTGGAGATGCTCTACACGCCGCAGCACGGCTTTGTCTTCCTGGAGATGAACACGCGGCTGCAGGTCGAGCATGCGGTGACCGAGGAGATCACGGGCATCGACATCGTCGAGGCCCAGATCCGCCTGGCCGCCGGCGAGCGCATGCGGGATGTGCTGCCCGCCGAACCCGTGGCCCGCGGCCATGCCATCGAGGCGCGCATCTATGCCGAAGACCCCGTGCGCTTCCTGCCCTCGCCGGGGCGCCTGGACCGCTTCGAGATGCCCCAGGGCGAAGGCCTGCGCGTGGAGACCGGCTATGCCCAGGGCTGCAGCGTCACGCCCTTCTACGACCCCATGGTCGCCAAGCTCGTGGCCCATGGCAGCGACCGCGCCCAGGCCATCGCACGGCTGCGCCAGGCACTGGCGCAGACCCGCATCGAGGGCGTGAAGACCAACATCCCCTTCATCGAACGCATCCTGGGCCACGCCGATTTCCTGGACCTGCGCATCGACACCGGCATCGCCCAGCGCGTGCTGGCCCACCTTTGAAAGCCCTACCCATGACCACCACCCCGAACATGATCACAAGCCCCATCGCCGGCCTCGTGGCCGCTGTGGAAGCCGCCGAAGGCGGCACCGTCGCCCTGGGCGACACCCTCATCATCGTGGAGTCCATGAAGATGGAGATTCCCGTGGAAAGCGAGGTGGCAGGCGTCGTGCGCCGCATGCTCGTGGCCGTGGGCGAGCCGGTGGCCGAAGGCCAGGCGATTGCGGAGATCGGATGAACGCCGTTGGAATCTCCACAGCCCCGGACCTGGAGGCCGCCGCGCTGGCGCGCGGCTACTTCGGCATCGACGTGCCCTTCATGTCCCATATCGGCCTGGAGCCCGTGAGCCTGGCGCCCGGCCTTGCGCGCACGCGGCTGCCCATGCATCCGCACCTGGCCAACAGCCGGGGGCATGGCCATGGCGGCGCGCTGATGAGCGCGCTGGACTTCACGCTGAGCGCGGCCGCGCGCTCGTCCAACCCGCTGGGGCTGGGCGTGGTGACCATCGAGATGAGCACGCATTTCCTCGCCTCGGCCACCACCGACCTGCTGATCGAGGCCCGCGTGCTGCGCGCAGGCGCGCGCACCGTGTTCTGCGAGGGCAATGTGCTGGACAGCGCGGGCCAGGCCGTGTGCACGGCGCGGGCCGTGTTCAAGCTGATCGCGCTGTAGCCTGGCTTCAGGCGCCGTCGCCTTCGGGCGCCGGCGGCAGCAGGTGCTGGCCGATCTGCTGCCAGGCCTTGGCCGCGTCATGCTGGCCGCCGAACATGTGACAGCTGGCCGCCGTCATGGCCAGGCGGCCGTTTTCGGGCTCCAGATCGAACGCCAGCTCGCATTGCGCGGCGGCGTTGCGCCACATCACCACGGCGTCTGGCGATTCTTCCTTTTGCAGCGCATGGGCTTCGGCCATCCAGGCCTGGGCCAGGCGAAACGCGCCCTCGGCCTGGTCGGGGTCGGCCTTGTGGGCCAGGTAGAAGTGCTTGCCGGCCTGCTGCCACAGCGCCCGGGCCTGGGCGAAATCCTGGGTGGCGGCCCGCTGTGCCTGGGCCACCAGGGCATTGCCTTCGGCCAGCAGCGTTGCGTAGGAGGAGGGGGCGTCTTGCGTCATGGGGCGCCATTGTGCCGCCGCTCCGGTGCCTGTGTTCAGGCCGGGGAATCGCGCGGCGGGCTCGGGCTATCGGGCAGTTCCAGGCCGATGCGCGTGAAGCCGCCTTCGGACTCGGCAAAGCAGCGCCCGCCGTGCATGCGCGCGATGGCGGCCACGATGGCCAGGCCCAGGCCATGGTTGCGGTCGGCCTGGCTGCGCGCGGCGTCGGCCCGGTAGAAGCGGTCGAACAGGCGCGGCAGGTCGGCGGGGGCTATGGTCGGGCCCCGGTTGAGCACCGCCAGCGCCACATCACCGGCGCCACCGTGGTGGGCACAGGGCCGTGCGCCTATCTGCACGGTGATGGTGGAGCCGCGCTGTGCATAGCGTGTGGCATTGCCCAGCAGGTTGGACAGCGCCCGGCGCAGCAGCCGCGCATCGACCTCGGCGGCCGCGTCGCCCTGGACGACGACCTGCAGGTCGGCCTCCTGCAGCGCGGCCTCGTGGAAGTCGATGACCTCATGGGCCAGCGCGGCCAGGCTGGCCCAGGGCGCCAGGCGCGCGCCCTGGCCCCGGTCGGCCTGCGAGAGAAACAGCATGTCGGCCACGATGCCGGCCATGCGCCGCAGGTCCTCCAGGTTGGAAGCCAGCACCTCGCGCAGTTCGGCCTCGCTGCGCGGCTTGCGCAGGGCCAGCTCGCAGCTGCTGATCAGCGTGGTCAGCGGCGTGTTCAGTTCATGGGCCACGTCGGCGTTGAAGGCCTCCATCTGCCGGTAGGCCACGGCCAGCCGCTCCAGCAAGGCGTTGAATTGCGCGATCAGCGGGCGCAACTCCTGCGGCTGCCCGCTGTCGTCCAGGCGCCGCTGCAGGTCCTGGGCGGACAGCTTGCGCGTCTGCTCGGTCAGTTCGCGCAGCGGCGCCAGGCCCAGGCGCACCAGCCAGATGCCGGTCAGCGACACCAGCAGCGCGCCGCCCACGGCGGCCAGGGCCAGCGTCCAGGCCAGCAGGGACAGCTGCCGGTCATCGTCGGCGCGGTCCAGGGTGAGCTGGGCCTGTGCATGCTGGCCGCTGTCGGCCAGCACCACCTCGAAGCTGCGCTGCAGCGTGCGGCCCGGCGTCTTGGGAATGCGCAGGCGCTCGTAGATCACGCGGCCCTGCAGGTCGGTGATGCGCAGCGACATCTCGTCCAGGCCCGTGAGAAAGTCGTCCAGCATGTGGGCCAGACCGGCCTCGTTGTGGGCGCTGCGGCTTTCCGTCATCAGGTGCAGCACGGCCTGCTGCTTGAGGTCCAGCGTCTCGTGCTGGTGCTGCTCCAGCGTCATCGATGCCACCCCGTAGACGGCCGCGCACACCAGGCCCAGGCCCAGCATGGTCTGCAGCGCCAGCCAGCGCGACAGGCGCCGGCCCAGGTGGGGAATGTCGGCGGGGGCCTTGGTGTTCACGGTGCGCGCGACTCCAGCACATAGCCCATGCCGCGCACCGTGTGCAGCAGCGGCTGCTCGAAGGGCTGGTCCAGCTTCAGGCGCAGGCGGCGCACCGCCACCTCGACCACATTGGTCTCGCTGTCGAAATTCATGTCCCAGACCTGGGAGGCCAGCTCGGTGCGCGACAGCACCTCGCCCTGGCGGCGCAGCAGCAGGCTCAGCAGGTTGAATTCCTTGGCCGTGAGGTCCAGGCGCTGGCCGGCGCGCGTGGCGCGTCGGCGGATCAGGTCCAGCTCCAGGTCGGCCATGCGCAGCATGGTGGCCTCGGCCGCCGGATGCGCCGTGCCGACACTGCGGCGCAGCAGCACATGCATGCGCGCCACCAGTTCGGAGAAGGCAAAGGGCTTGACCAGGTAGTCGTCGGCGCCGCCCTGCAGGCCGCGCACGCGGTCTTCCACCTGGCCGCGCGCCGTCAGCATCAGCACCGGTGTCTGGCGCGACTGGCGCAGCGCCGCCAGCACGGCCAGGCCGTCGATGCCGGGCAGCATGCCGTCGAGCACGATGAGGTCGTAGGCCAGCTCGGTGGCCAGGTGCAGGCCGTCGATGCCGTCGTGCGCGACATCGACCACGAACCCCTCCTCGGTCAGGCCCTTGCGGAGGTAGTCGGCCAGCTTGATTTCGTCTTCGATGACCAGGACTTTCATGCCGAGCATTGTCGGGGAAGGGCATGGTTTGCCAAGATGACAAATTTGTCATGTGCCCGACAGCCACAGGTCGCCGCACGGCCCTAGACTCGCCGGCTTGGGGGAGTCGTGGTTGTGGGCAAACGCCATGCACGACAATCCCCACCTGCCCCATGCCCTCCTCCATGACCCGGCCCCGTCTCGCCGCCCTCGCCGTCCTCGTGATCGCGCTGCTGTTCCAGTGGAGCTGGATGGCGGCCGCTGCGCTGTGCCGGCACGACGGGCATGAGACCCGGCACTTCGGCCACCATGTCCACGGCGTGAGCCTGCATGGCATGGGCGCCGAGCGCCATGCCAACGCAGATCCGGGCGCTGGCGCCGAACCTGGGCAACCGGCAAAGAAGGCGGACCAGGGCCAGCCGTCGTCGCTCAGCGTCGATTGCTCCATGTGCCATGCCTGGGTGGCCGTCGCCACCCACTACGCCAAGGCCGCGCCGGTGGCGCCTCCCCCCATGCCATTCGCCGAGCCGCTGCGCCGCCATGCCTCGGCCGTGCTGCTGCGCCCCGATCGGCCCCGCTGGCAGGGCTGACGCCCCCTGCAGCCGCCGGCCGGGCATGGCCCTGTTTCTGCCCCGGACCGGCATTCCCCTGAAATCCCCTCGCGCTCAGCGGCCATGGGCCGTGCGCGCCCGCCGCAGCGGCCTGACCGGCTGATGAACGATCAGGCCTGACCTGCGCGCGGGCAAGGAGTCCGTGTATGTCTTTCCCTTCGTCCTTTCCGTCGAGGACGGCTTCCCACGCACCATGGAGCGCCTGGCCCGGGCCGCGCGCCCTGCTGGTGATGGCCGTGCTGACCGCTTGCGCCGCCGTGCAGGCGGGCGAGCCTGCCAATGCGGCTGCGCCATCTGCAGCCGCTGTTTCCGAGTCCACACCGGCCGGCCCGCCGCTGGATCTGCAGCAGGCCCTGGCCCTGGCGCTGGACGGCAACCCCGGCCTGCGTGCGGCCCGCCGTGCGCTGGAGGCCAGCGATGGCGCCGTGCTGCAAAGCCGTGCCCGGCCCAACCCCGAGCTGGCCTGGTCGCAGGAGGACACGCGCCGCAGCACCCGCACACTGACCGTGCAACTGAACCAGACCCTGGAAGTGGGCGGCAAGCGCGAGGCCCGCATGCGCGTGGCCGAGCGCGGGCGCGACCTGGCGCAGGCCGAGCTGGCGGGGGCCGAGGCTGCGCTGCGCGCCGACGTGGGCACGGCCTTCTTCGGCGTGCTGGCTGCGCAGCAGCGCGTGGTCCTGGCCGGGCAGACGCTGGAGATCGCCAGCAGCGCGCGCGAGGCCGCAGCCCGCCGCGTGGCGGCCGGCAAGGTGGCGCCGCTGGAGGAAACCCGGGCCCGCGTGGCCGAATCCGGCGCCCGCCTGGAGCAGGCCCAGGCCCGCTCGGGCCTGCGCGTGGCGCGCGGCCAGCTGCAGGCGCTGTGGGGCGAGCGAGTGCGCCCCTTCGGCCAGGCCGAGGGCGCTGTGGACGCCCTGCCCCAGCTGCCTGAGCTGGCAGCCCTGCAGCAGCGCATCGAACAGGCGCCCGCCGTGCTGCGTGCGCGCCAGGCGCTGGAGCAAAGCCGCGCCACGGCCGACCTGGAGCGTGCGCGGCGCCTGCCCGATCCCACCGTCAGCCTGGGCGTCAAGCGCGCCGCCGAGGTCGGGCGCAACCAGCTCGTGGTCGGCGTCTCCGTGCCCCTGCCCGTGCTCGACAGCAACCGGGGCAACCAGCTGCAGGCGCTGCGCCTGGCCGACCAGGCCGAGGAGCAGTTGCTGGCCACGCGCGTTCAGCTGCAGGCCCAGCTGTTCGAGGCGCGCGAGCTGCTGCAGGCCAGCCGCGAGCAGGCCCGCCAGCTGGCCGAGGAGGTGCTGCCCACGGCGCGCACGGCCTACGAGCTGGCCTCGCGCGGGTTTGCGCTGGGCAAGTTCGGCTACCTCGACGTGCTGGACGCACAACGCACCTGGTCCGAGGCGCGCAGCCAGTACCTGGACCAGCTGCTGGCCACCCACCGCGCCGCCGCCGACATCGACCGCCTGCTGGGCACCGAATCCGGCCTCTGATTCCGATAGCAACCTGATTGCATCCAGACCATGAACACCAAGCCCTCCTCCTCCCCCCTCGGACCGCGCCGCACCCTCGTGGCCATTGCCGTCATCCTGGCCCTGGGCGCGCTGGCCGCCACGCTGATCCTGCGCAGCGGCACGCCGGGCGCTGCCAAGGCCGACAGCCATGGCCACGGCCACAGCGAGGCCGCAGGCCATGCCGATGGCGAGCACCACGGTGCAGCCGCTGCCGATGGCCACAAGCACGATGAAGGCCATGCCGACGATGAACACCATGAAGACTCCAAGGCGGAAAAAGCCGAGGCCAAGCCTGCCGCCCAACCTGCCGCCAAACCGGCTGCAGAAGCCGGCCATGGCGACGACGAAGGCCTGATCGCCATGGACGCCCAGCGCATGCAGGCGGCCGGCGTGCGCCTGGCCGAGGCCGGTCCGGCCACCGTGCGTTCCGTGCTGCAGTTGCCCGGGGAGATCCGCTTCAACGAAGACCGCACGGCCCACGTCGTGCCACGCGTGGCCGGCATTGCCGAGAGCGTTCCCGCCAACCTGGGCCAGAACGTGAAGAAGGGCCAGCTGCTGGCCGTGCTCAGCAGCGCCGCCGTGTCCGAGCAGCGCAGCGAACTGCTGGCCGCCAGCAAGCGCCTGGAGCTGGCCCGCACCACCTACGCACGTGAAAAGCAGCTGTGGGAGGAAAAGGTCTCCGCCGAGCAGGACTACCTGCAGGCGCGCCAGGCACTGCGCGAGGCCGAGATCGCCGTCTCCAACGCCCAGCAGAAGCTGGCCGCCACGGGCGCCGGTGCCGGCGGTGGTGCGGGCGGACTCAACCGCTTCGAGCTGCGCGCGCCGTTTGACGGCGTGATCGTGGAAAAGCACCTGTCCGTGGGCGAGGCCGTGCAGGACACCACCCAGGTCTTCACCATCTCCGACCTGCGCAGCGTCTGGGCCGAGATGCGCGTGGCCGCGCCCGACCTGCCCGCCGTGCGCGTGGGCGAGAAGGCCACGGTGCGCGCCACGGCCTTCGACTCCTCGGCCACGGGCGAGGTGGCCTATGTGGGCGCCCTGATCGGCCAGGACACGCGCACGGCACCCGCGCGCATCACCCTGCCCAACCCCGACGGCGTGTGGCGCCCGGGCCTGTTCGTGAACGTGGAGCTGACGGCATCGTCCCGGCAGGCGCCGCTGGCCGTGGCCACGCAGGCACTTCAGAAGATGGAGCAGCAGACCGTGGTCTTCGTGCCCGTGCAGGGGGGCTTTCGCGCCCAGCCGGTGCGCGTGGGCCGCGCCGACGGCAAGACCACCGAGGTGCTGGAAGGCCTGAAACCCGGCCAATCCTACGTGGCCGAGGGCAGCTTCATGCTCAAGGCCGAGCTGGGCAAGGCCACGGCCGAGCACTCCCATTGATGCGGGCATGAACGGAGAACTCCATGTTTGAACGCATCATCCGATTCGCCATAGAGCAGCGCTGGCTGGTCCTGCTGGCCGTGCTGGCCATGGCGGGCCTGGGCATCTACAACTACCAGCGCCTGCCCATCGACGCCGTGCCCGACATCACCAATGTCCAGGTGCAGATCAACACCCAGGCCAGCGGCTACTCGCCGCTGGAGACCGAGCAGCGCGTCACCTATCCCATAGAGACGGTGATGGCCGGCCTGCCCCACCTGGAGCAGACGCGCTCGCTGTCGCGCTACGGCCTGTCCCAGGTCACCGTGGTGTTCAAGGACGGCACGGACATCTACTTCGCACGGCAACTGGTGGGCGAGCGCATACAGCAGGCGCGCGACAGCCTGCCTGCCGGCATCACGCCCACGCTGGGCCCCATCTCCACGGGCCTGGGCGAGATCTACCTGTGGACCGTGGAGGCCGAGGACGATGCGAAAAAGCCCGACGGCACGCCCTACACGCCCATGGACCTGCGCGAGATCCAGGACTGGGTCATCAAGCCGCAGCTGCGCAACGTGCCCGGCGTCACCGAGATCAACTCCATCGGCGGCTACGCCAAGGAGTACCTGGTGGCGCCAGCGCCCGAGAAGCTGGCGGCCTACGGCTTCACGCTGGCCGACATCGTCACCGCCCTGCAGCGCAACAACAGCAACGTGGGTGCGGGCTATATCGAGCGCCAGGGCGAGCAGTACCTGATCCGCGCGCCAGGCCAGGTCGGCGGCATCGCCGACATCCGCGAGGTCATCGTGGGCTCGGCCCAGGGCCAGCCCATCCGCATCCGCGACCTGGCCGAGGTGGGGCTGGGCCAGGAGCTGCGCACGGGCGCGGCCACCGACAACGGCCGCGAGGTGGTGCTGGGCACGGTGTTCATGCTGATCGGCGAGAACAGCCGCACCGTCTCGCGCGCCGTGGACCAGCGCATGGCCGAGATCAACCGGGGCCTGCCCCCGGGCGTCAAGGCCATCACCGTCTACGACCGCACGAACCTGGTGGACAAGGCCATCGCCACGGTCAAGAAGAACCTGGTGGAGGGCGCAGCCCTGGTGGTGGTCATCCTCTTCCTGTTCCTGGGCAACCTGCGCGCGGCGCTGATCACGGCGCTGATCATCCCGCTGTCCATGCTGTTCACCTTCACGGGCATGGTGCACTACAAGGTCAGCGCCAACCTCATGAGCCTGGGGGCGCTGGACTTCGGCATCATCATCGACGGGGCCGTGGTCATCGTGGAGAACTGCGTGCGCCGCCTGGCCCATGCGCAGGAGGCGCGAGGACGGTCGCTGACGCGCAGCGAACGCTTCCATGAAGTCTTCGCCGCCGCGAAGGAAGCGCGCCGCCCGCTGCTGTTCGGCCAGCTCATCATCATGGTGGTCTACCTGCCCATCTTTGCGCTCACAGGTGTGGAGGGGAAGATGTTCCATCCCATGGCGCTGACGGTGGTCATCGCGCTGGCCGGCGCCATGCTGCTGTCCATCACCTTCATCCCGGCGGCGATTGCGCTGTTCATGGGCGACAAGGTGGCCGAGAAGGAAAACCGCCTCATGGGCTGGGCGCGCCGCGGCTATGCGCCCGTGCTGGCGCGCGTCATGGCCGCGCCCGCCGTGGTGCTCACGGCCGCCGCCGTGGCCGTGGCGCTGAGCCTGCTGCTGGCCACGCGCCTGGGCAGCGAGTTCGCGCCCAACCTCAACGAGGGGGACTTCGCCATCCAGGCGCTGCGCATCCCCGGCACCAGCCTTACGCAGTCGCTGGAAATGCAGATGCAGATCGAGAAGGCGCTCAAGAAGGAGTTCCCCGAGATCGACCGCGTGTTCGCGCGCACCGGCACGGCCGAGATCGCCTCCGACCCCATGCCGCCCAACATCTCGGACGGCTACATCATGCTCAAGCCGCGCAGCGAGTGGCCCGACCCGGCGCGCCCGCGCGATGAGCTGCTGGCCGCCGTGCAGGCGTCGGTGGACCGCATCCCGGGCAACAACTACGAGTTCTCCCAACCCATCCAGTTGCGCTTCAACGAGCTGATCTCGGGCGTGCGCAGCGACGTGGCCGTGAAGATCTTCGGCGACGACATGGCCGTGCTGGAGAAAAGCGCCCAGACCGTGGCCGGCATGCTGCAGCAGATTTCGGGCGCCTCCGAGGTCAAGGTCGAGCAGACCACGGGCCTGCCCATGCTCACCGTGCAGATCGACCGCGAAAAGGCCTCGCGCTACGGCCTGAACATGGGCGATGTGCAGGACGCCATCAGCACCGCCATGGGCGGCACCGAGGCCGGCACGGTATTCCAGGGCGATCGGCGCTTCGACATCCAGGTGCGCCTGCCGGACGCCGTGCGCAACGACCTGCAGGCCCTGAGCCGCCTGCCCATCGCCCTGCCGCGCGGGGCGGACGGGCGCATCGGCTTCGTGCCGCTGTCGGCCGTGGCCACGTTCGAGACCGCGCCCGGCCCCAACCAGGTCAGCCGCGAAGACGGCAAGCGCCGCATCGTGGTCAGCGCCAATGTGCGCGGGCGCGACATGGGCTCCTTCGTGGGCGAGGCACAGCAAAAGCTGCAAGGCCTGTCGCTGCCGCCCGGCTACTGGACGCGCTGGGGCGGCACCTTCGAGAACCTGGAGTCGGCCACGCGCCGCCTGCAGATCGTCGTGCCCGTGGCCTTGCTGATGGTCTTCGTGCTGCTGTTCGCCATGTTCGGCAATGTGCGCGACGGGCTGGTGGTCTTCACCGGCATTCCGTTCGCGCTCACGGGCGGCATCCTGGCGCTGTGGCTGCGCGACATACCGCTGTCCATCTCGGCGGCGGTGGGCTTCATCGCGCTGTCGGGCGTGGCCGTGCTCAACGGCCTGGTCATGATCTCCTGGATCAGAACCTTGCGCGAACAGGGCGCCAGCGTGCCCGACGCCGTGACCGAGGGCGCGCTCACCCGGCTGCGCCCCGTGCTGATGACGGCCCTTGTCGCCTCGCTGGGCTTCGTTCCCATGGCCATTGCCACGGGCACGGGCGCCGAGGTGCAGCGGCCGCTTGCCACGGTGGTGATCGGCGGCATCCTGTCGTCCACGCTGCTGACCTTGCTGGTGCTGCCGCTGCTGTACCGGCTGGTGCACCGCAACGACCCGTCGGAGGCGGACGCGGCCGGCGCAGTGCCCACGGCATCGGCACCAGCCGCGTAGCACGCCACCCACGCCCCCATGCCCCCCGCGCCGCCTGGCAGGCCCTGTGGCAGCCAGGCGGTGCGGGGCTTTTTTCATGCCCGGCCGCCTCGGCACCAGGGGCTGGCCGGCTGGCCAAACATCTTTTCCAGTCGATGTGAACGTCGCGCATCAGGCATGGAGCGGCGGCAGGCTCCTGCCTAGAATTTGTCCCACAACAGCAAGGACAACGGGAGGGAGACAAGGCCATGAACAGCCCCGCCAGCAGACAGCACGGCCGTGCCCGCATCGCCGTGGAGAGCCGGTCCATCGACTGCATTCCCGACAGCGAGCGCCATGCGCGGCTCGCCGACCAGGGGCCGTTCTGGTTCCTGGGCAACTTCCACTTCTTCACGCTTTCCATCGGCTTCGTCGGCCCGTCGCTGGGGCTCTCGGCGCCCTGGAGCGCCCTGGCCGGGACGCTGGGCATCATGTTCGGCACGCTGTTCATGGCGCTGCACGGCGCGCAGGGGCCGCAGTTGGGGCTGCCGCAGATGATCCAGTCGCGCGCGCAGTTCGGCTTTCGCGGCGTCACCCTGCCGCTGTGCGCCACGCTGCTGGTGTTCACGGGGTTCAACGTCGTCAACGTCTCGCTCATCATGCAGGGCATGCAGGCCGTATTCGGCCTGCCGCCAGCGCCCACGGCCTGCGTGGCCGTGGCGGTGGGCGCCGTGCTGGCGGTCTGCGGCCACGATGTGATGCACAGGGCCTTCCGCTGCGCGCTGATGCTGGCGCTGCCGCTGTATGCGCTGGCCACGCTGGCGTTGCTGGCAGGCGTGGGCGAGCCCGCCTTGCACGTTCGGCCGGAGCCATTGCCAGGATTCGCATGGAGCGCCTTTGCCGCGCAGTTCACCATCGCGGCCAGCTACAACATCTCCTATGCGCCCTATGTGTCCGACTATTCGCGCTACCTGCCGCGCCATACCGCGCCCCGGCGCCTGATCGCAGCCATCTTCCTGGGCGCATCGCTGTCCGGGGCCTGGATGATCGGGCTGGGCGCGTGGATGGCGCAGCGGCTGCAGGCCGGCGACGCGCTGGCGGCGCTGGGACGGATCGGCACCGGCCTGTTCCCGGGCGCGGACCGGCTGCTGCCTGCCCTGGCCGTCGTGGCCTTCGTGCCCATCATCGCCCTCAACACCTACAGCGCGGCGCTGACCGTGCTCACGGCCGCGGATTCGCTGGGCGGCCTGCGCCCCACACGCAGCGCACGCGGTGCACGCGGTGCACGCGAAGCACTCGGCACACTCGGTGCACGCATCGGTGCCATCGCCGCCATCAGCGCCACCATCCTCGCGTGCGTGCTGTCCATCCAGGGCAGCGGCGTGGCATTGCTGCACTCCTTCCTGGCGCTGCTGCTGTACTTCCTGGTGCCATGGACGGCGGTCAACCTCGTGGACTACTTCCTGGTGCGCAAGGGCCGCTACGCCATCGCCGATTTCTTCACGCCACAGGGCATCTACGGCGCCTGGGGCTGGCGCGGCATCTGCGCCTATCTGGGCGGCTTTGCGGCCATGGTGCCCTTCTTCCACATCCACGACGCCACGGATGGCCATGCGGTCTTCGTCGGCTGGGCTGCGCAGCGGCTGGGCGGCGTGGACTTCGCCTGGCTGCCGGGCATTCTCGTAGCCGGCAGCCTTTACTGGGTGCTGGCCCGCAACCTGGATCTGCAGGCCGAGGAGGCCGCCAGTTGCCAGCCGCGGCAGGACAGCCACCCTTTGCATCTCAAGGAGCGCACACCATGACGGAGCACCGCATCCGCATCATCCAGCCCCGTCTGCGCGACGGCGACATTGCCGGCAACCTGGCGATGACGCTGAAGACGATCAGGGCCAGCGCGGGTCAGGCCGACCTGCTGGTCTTTCCCGAAACCTGCATCAGCGGATTTCCCCGGCCGGACAACGTGGCGCAGCTGGCCGAGCCGCTGGACGGCCCCTCGGCCACTGCGCTGCGCGAGGCCGCGCGGCAAGCCGGCGTGGCCGTCGCCATCGGCCTGGCCGAAGCAGACCAGGGCCGCCACTTCAACGCAGGCCTGCTGATCGATGCCGATGGCCAGGTGCTGCTGCACTACCGCAAGACCATGCTCTACGACTCGGACCACGGGGTCTTCGAGGCCGGGGATCGCCAGCCCGTCTGCACATGGCGCGGCCTGCGAGTGGGAATGCTGATCTGCTTCGACATCGAGTTTCCGGTACCGGCCCGCGCCCTGGGCGTGCAGGGCGTGGACCTGATCGTGCTGATGGACGGGATGATGCACCCCTACGGCCACATCCATCGCCACGCCGTGCCCGTGCGCGCCATGGACAACCAGTGCTACATCGCCATGGCCAACCGCGCCGGTCCCGGCGACAGCTACGCGTTCTGCGGCGAAAGCCAGTTCGCCGATCCCTTCGGCCAGACGCTGGCGCGCATCGCGGGCGATGCCGATGGCCTGCTGGACGTGCGCCTGGACCCTCTGGCGCCCGGCCGCGCGCGTGCGCAGTACCGGGGGTGACGAGCGCCGAGGCGCCGCAGTGTCTCGGTCATCGCGGTCATCTGTGCCGGTTGTATGACAGCAATGTCACCATCCTGTGGGGCTGGTGTGGGCACGTGATTTCTACATTGGAGTCCTCTCCTCGGCGTTCCGCATCGCGGGGCGTGGGGAGAACGAATTACCAACGTGCCTGAAAGGAATCACATCATGTCGCAACGCCGCTTCACCCCCGCCACCCTCATCGCCGGCCTGGCCGCATCGGCAGCGCTGCTGCTGCCCGGCATGGCATCGGCGGCCGGATACATCCATCCGGCCAACAACGAGGCGGGCGCCGTCGTCCACCCTGAGCATTTCAAGAGCAGCAAGACACGCGCCCAGGTGATTGCCGACGCCGAGGCAGCCGTGCGCCAGGGCGGCACTTCGCGCTTCAATGCCAGCGTCTATCCGGCTCCCGCACCGCAGACCGGCGCGGGCAAGACACGCCAGGAAGTGATCAATGAACTGATCAACGAAACGCCTGCCCAGCGCGATGCACGCCAGCGTGCCATGGGTGGCTGATGCGCAGGCGGGGCCCGTGCCCCGCAGGTGCCGGATCAATGCAAACCCGACGCGCCGCCTGGCTACGAGCCTGCGGCGCGTTCCGCTTCCTCGGCATCATGGGCGCGCGCAATGGCCAGGATCACGTCGCGCGCCAGCCGGCGCTTGGGCACGGGAAGGCGCAGGTAGATCTTGAACAGCTCGTTGTCCTCGTAGCCCAGGCCTGCGGACCAGGTGCTCTTGGGCTCGCGCACCTCGCGAACCTGCTGCGGCGAGCGCAGGAACTCCTCCAGCGGCACCTGCAGCCAGTCGGCCAGCGCAGCGAGTTTCTTGGCGTTGGGCATGGTCTTGCCGACCAGCCAAAGGCGCACGCCGTGCTGGGACATGGGCTTGCCCCAGAAACGGGAATTGAACTCGTGCTCCAGCACCGCAGGCCTGGCTTCATAGCCCTGGGCCTGCATTGAATCACGTAATTTTTGAGCAAACCGTTGCTTTGCATCCTGCATGCGCGAACGCTATGGGATTGGTCTGATTGAGATGTGAGTATTGATAAAAATCACATCTCTTTTTGATTGATAGTTAATATCAACCATCGATCTGGAAATCACATGCACGGGGGAGCAAATGCGTTGGCAACGAGTGTGGCTGCTGCCCTCGAGCCTTGTACTGGTGCTGGGCGGTTGCGGCGGTGACGACGGTGATGTGCTGGCGGTCCAGGCCGCATCCTGGGGCGGTGCATCGGGGGTCTCGATAGGCCAGGTGCTCCAGGAGAGGAACGCATGCGCGCGCAGTGCATGGCGCAGCGTGGGCGATGGAAGCGGCGGGCGCATCGTCGAGTACACCTGCGAGAGATCAGGCACGCATGGATACCTGCAGCTGCGTCTGCGCCAGGATGCCGAGCAGCTGCAGCAAGCGGCCGATGGCGAGCAGGCGCGGTTCGAGGCTCGGCTGCGTGGCGGCTGGCGCGAATTGCTGATGCTGGAGCGCCAGCGCCAGGAGATGCTGGGCCGCCATCGGCTTGAGGCCCAGAAGGACGCGGAACGCATGCGCCTGCACCTGGAAGACCTGCGCATGCTGGAGAAAATGACAGACTGCCGCAGCTTCCGTCCGCAAGGGCTGGGCGCCGAAGCAGCTCCGCAGCGGCTGGTGCTGGCCGCCGACGCTTGCGTGCGTTCCGGGCGCCCCGCCGAGCCGGTCTACGCACGCGAACGCAAGCAAACGCTGGAGCGCATGCGTGCAGCCCTGCCGCGCTACGACGAGGCCCGGCTGGGGCGCGAGGCGGCTCTGCGGGCACTGGAGCGCACGCTAGAGCAGCAGGAGGCGGCACTGCGCAGACTGGAGGAGGACCGGCCCGAGACAGGGGAGCGCATCCGCAGATCCCTGGCCGAGCGGCTGGAGGCGATGCGCCTGCGGCTGAACCAGGTCGGCCGTGTGCGCGAACTCACGCGCTGGGGCGTGGCCGGTGCGCGCGTGGTCTACCTGGACACCGCCTTGGCGATGGAATGCGGCTTGCGCACCCTGTCCCATGCCGTACCACTGGAGGCCATGATCGAAGACCTCGCGGAGGACCTGGCCGTGCCCCGGCAGGAAGCTGCGCTGGCCCGCGCGCTCGATGGGCTGTGGCTGCGCTGCCTGCAGCAGCCGTGACCAGCGGGTTGCATGCCTCTCGTTGCACAGTGCTCTTTGCACGGAGCCGGTTGCACCGCGCCCGTTGCACCGCGCCCGTTGCACGTCGCCGGTTGCACCGCGCCTCAGAATCTCGGCAGGTCCGGGTGTGAGATCTGGCCGCCGCGCACCAGCATCTTTCCGTACTCGGCGCAGCGGTTGAGCGTGGGAATCACCTTGCCGGGGTTGAGCAGGGCCTGCGGGTCGAAGGCGGCCTTGAGCGCGAACATCTGGTCGTTCTCGGCCGTGGTGAACTGGGTGCACATGGAGTTGAGCTTTTCCACGCCCACGCCATGCTCGCCCGTGACCGTGCCGCCCATGGCCACGCTGGTCTCCAGGATGTCGGCGCCGAACAGCTCGCAGCGGTGCAGCTCGTCGGGGTCGTTGGCATCGAACAGGATCAGCGGGTGCAGGTTGCCGTCGCCCGCGTGGAAGACGTTGGCGCAGCGCAGGCCGTATTTCTTTTCCATCTCCTGGATGGCCAGCAGGATGTCGGCCAGGCGCTTGCGCGGGATGGTGGAGTCCATGCACATGTAGTCGGGGCTGATGCGCCCGCTGGCGGGAAAGGCGTTCTTGCGCCCGCTCCAGAAGCGCAGGCGCTCGGCCTCGCTCTCGCTGACGGTGATGGCCGTGGCCCCGGCGCCGCGCAGCACTTCGCTCATGTGGGCGATCTCTTCCTCGACTTCCTCGGGCGTGCCGTCGCTCTCGCACAGCAGGATGGCCTCGGCCGTGAGGTCGTAGCCGGCCTTGACGAAGTCCTCGACGGCGGCCGTCATGGGCTTGTCCATCATCTCCAGCCCGGCCGGGATGATGCCGGCCGCGATCACGGCGGCCACGGCGTCGCCGGCCTTGCGCACGTCGTCGAAGCTGGCCATGATGCAGCGCGCCAGCTGGGGCTTGGGGATCAGGCGCACGGTGACTTCGGTGGTCACGGCCAGCATGCCCTCGCTGCCGACCAGGATGGCCAGCAGGTCGAAGCCCGGCGTATCCAGCGCCGTGGAGCCGAACTCCACCGGCTCGCCCTCCACGGTGAAGCCGCGCACCTTGAGCACGTTGTGCACCGTCAGCCCGTACTTGAGGCAGTGCACGCCGCCCGAGTTCTCGGCCACGTTGCCGCCGATGGTGCAGGCGATCTGGCTGCTGGGATCGGGCGCGTAGTACAGGCCGAAGGGCGCGGCGGCCTCGCTGATGGCCAGGTTGCGCACGCCGCACTGCACCACGGCCGTGCGGCTGGCCGCATCGACCTGAAGGATCTTGTTGAACTTGGCCAGCGACAGCGTCACGCCCATGGGATGGGGCAAGGCACCGCCCGACAGCCCGGTGCCCGCGCCGCGTGCGATCACGGGCACCTGGATGGCGTGGCAGGCTCGCAGCACGGCCTGGACCTGGGCCTCGGTCTCGGGCAGGCAGACCACCAGCGGGCGCTGGCGGTAGGCCGTGAGGCCGTCGCATTCATAGGGCGTGGTGTCCTCGGCATTCCACAGCAGGGCGTGGGCGGGCACATGGCGGGCCAGCGCGGCCACGACCTCGGCCTGGCGCCGTGCGCGCTCGGAGACTGTGGGCTGCTGGTGGGCCGCATCGGCGGCGGCCGACGCCATGGCGCCGGGAGCGGGGCTGGCTGGGGAGCTGGCGGAAGTCATGGAGCCTGACTTTAGGCGATGCCGCCGTCTTTGTGCAGCGGGACTGCGCTGATGTTTATTGCAACGGCGCGTGAAATCCGTGAAATCCGCGAAATCAGTTATGGGCGCCTCAGCAGGCCATCGCCCTCTTCAACCATTCAGCAAAGGCCGCGCATTCCCAGCGGTCCATGGTGCCGGTGCGCCAGCACAGGTAGTGGGCATGGGGGCTGGCCGTGTCCACGTCGAACAGGCGCACCAGGGTGCCGTTGTCCAGCCAGGGCGCGCCCAGCTTGTGGCGCACCAGGGCGATGCCCATGCCGGCCGAGGCCGCGTCGCACATCAGGCCGATGTCGTTGAACTGCGAGCCCTCGTGCGGCTCGGGCCAGTCCAGGCCGGTGGCGCCGAACCAGGTGCGCCAGGGCTCCAGCGGGCTGCGCAGCAGGGGCATGCCTTCCAGGTCCTGGGGCTGCTCGAAGGGGCCGTGCTCGCGGATGAAGGCCGGCGAGGCCAGCGGCGTGACCACGTCGCGCGCCAGCTCGATGTGCTCCACATCGGCATAGTGGCCGGGGCCGAAGCGCACCATCAGGTCGGCATCCTCGGCCACCACGTCCAGCAGCGGGATGGAGACCTGCAGGGCGATGTCGATCTCGGGATAGGTTTCCGTGAACTGGCGCAGGCGCGGGATCAGGATCACGCGCGCAAAGGTGGGCGTGACGGCGAGCTTGAGCCTGCGGCGGCCCGGTGCCGTCACCTCGCCCGGAAAGCGCTGCAGCGCGCCCAGGCCCTCGCGCACGTGGGACAGGTAGGCGCTGCCTTCGGTGGTGAGCGAAAAGTCCGAGCGGCCGAACAGCCGCGTGCCCAGGATCTGCTCGAGCTGGCGCACGCGGTGGCTGACGGCGCTGGGCGTGACGCACAGCTCCTCGGCCGTCTGCGTCACGCTGCGCAGCCGCGCCAGCGCCTCGAAAGTGAGCAGGCACTGTATGGGCGGGATGCGGCGGGCGCCGCTGCCGGGCGGGGCAAAGCCGCTGCCGGCGGCAAGGGTCACGTTCGCCATGGGCGGCCGGGAGCCGGCTTCAGCGGAAGACCACGGTCTTGTGGCCGTTGAGGATGACGCGGTGCTCGCTGTGCCACTTGACGGCGCGGGCCAGCACCTGGCTCTCGGTGTCGCGGCCGCGGGCCGTGAGGTCCTCCACGGTGTCGGTGTGGTCGGCGCGGGCCACGTCCTGCTCGATGATCGGGCCTTCGTCCAGGTCGGCCGTCACATAGTGGGCCGTGGCGCCGATCAGCTTCACGCCGCGGTCATGGGCCTGGTAGTAGGGCTTGGCGCCCTTGAAGCTGGGCAGGAAGCTGTGGTGGATATTGATCGCACGGCCTGCCAGCTTGGTGCACAGGTCGTTGGACAGCACCTGCATGTAGCGCGCCAGCACCACGAGCTCGGCGCCTTCGGCCTCGATGATCTCGAACTGCTTTGCCTCGGCCTGGGCCTTGGTGGCAGCCGTGACGGGGATGTGGTGGAAGGGGATGTTGTAGCTGGCCGCCAGCTGGTAGAACTCGCGGTGGTTGCTGATGATGGCGCGGATGTCCACCGGCAGCAGGCCGCTCTTCCAGCGAAACAGCAGGTCGTTGAGGCAGTGGCCTTCCTTGCTGACCATGAGCACGGTCTTCATGGCTTCGGCCTTGGTGTGCAGGCGCCACTTCATCTGGTACTGGCCGCCCAGGTCGGCCAGGGCCGCCCTCAGAGCCGCGGGATCGCAGCCGTTGCAGGCAAATTGCACGCGCATGAAGAACAGTCCGGTGGCCGGGTCGTTATACTGCGCGGCCTCTTCGATGTTGCCGCCTTGCTCGAGCAGAAAGCCCGAGACGGCATGTACCAGACCGAGCCGGTCGGGGCACGAAAGGGTAAGAATATAGGCTTGGGTCATAGCGGCGCAATTGTCGCAGCATGGACACGACCCTGCGCAAGTCACACGTTCTGGGAACGTTCTGAGGAACCACATGCAAGATCAGGGAGAGCAGCCCCGAATACCGCTCTGGGGCGCAATGACCCTGTACGTGTGCGCAGGTCTGCTGTGGCTCTGGGGCGTGGAATGGCTGCTGGCGCACCTGCAGATTCCGCCCGAGGCGGCGGCGCAGCGGCGCATGCTGTCCTCGGTGACCCTGGTGCTGGTCACGGCCGTGGGCGGCGGCTGGCTGCTGTGGCGCATGCGCCGTGGAGAGCGCACTGCCCATGCCGCGATGGCCGCCGGGCGGGAGGCCGACGAACGCCAGCGCCTGGCCGCCGCCGTGGTGGACAACACCATGGAGGGCGTGGTCGTCACCGACGCGCGCAGCCGCATCCTATCGGTCAACAGCGCCTTCACGCGGCTGCTGGGCTATACCGAGCAGGAGATGCTGGGCAAGACCCCGCGCATGTTCAAGTCCGGCCGCCATGACAAGGCCTTCTACGAGGCCATGTGGGACAGCATGCAGGCCACGGGCCACTGGCAGGGCGAGATCTGGAACCGCCGCAAGAACGGCGAGGTCTTCCCCGAGCGCATGTCGCTCAGCGCCGTCAAGGACGCACAGGGCAAGGTCACGCACTACGTGTGCATGTTCACCGACATCTCGGCCGAGAAGGCGCGCGAGGCCCAGCTCGAATTCCTGGCCCACCGCGACATGCTCACCGGCCTGCCCAACAGCGTGCGCTTCACAGCGCTGCTGGAAGACGCCGTGGCCGAGGCGGCCGCCGAGCAGGGCACGCTGGCCGTGATGCTGCTGAACATCGATCGCTTCAAGGACGTCAACGACAGCTACGGCCACGCCATTGGCGACCAGGTGCTGCGCCACATCGCCGCCCGTGTGCACGATTCCCTGGGACCCCAGGACCTCATAGGTCGCATGGCCGGTGACGAACTGGCCGTGCTGTGCAAGGGCATGAGCGAGCGCGGCGACGCCATCGCCCGCGCACGGCAACTGATCGCGGCGGCCGGCCAGCCCTGGAGCTCGCCGGACGGCCTGTCCGTCATGGCCGGCGTCAGCGTGGGCATCTGCATGTATCCCTCCCACGCCGGCAATGCCCAGGACCTGCTGCAGGGCGCGCATGCCGCCGTCTACGGCGCCAAGTCACGCAGCGGCCGTGCCTGGTGCTTCTTCGAGGAAGACATGACCTCGGCCGCGCGCGAGCGCCTGGCCATGGAGGCACGGCTGCGGCAGGCCATAGACCTGGGCCACCTGCGCCTGTACTTCCAGCCCCAGATCGACCTGGCCACGGGCCGCCTGGTGGGCGCCGAGGCCCTGGTGCGCTGGCTGGACCCGGACGAGGGCCTCATCTCCCCGGCCCGCTTCATCCCCGTGGCCGAAAGCTCGGGCGTCATCGGCGCGCTGGGCCTGTGGGTGCTGCGCGAGGCCTGCGCCCAGGGCCAGCGCTGGCGCGATCAGGGCCTGCCCGAGATGACCATCGCGGTCAATGTCTCGCTGCACCAGTTCCTGCTGACCGACATCGCCGGTGCCACCGCCGACGCGCTGGCCGCCACGGGCTTCGCCCCGCACTGCCTGGAGCTGGAAATCACCGAAAGCGCCCTGGCCGAGCGCCCCGAGGAGGCCCTGGCCGTCATGCGCCGCCTGCGCGCCCAGGGCCTGCGGCTGGCCATCGACGACTTCGGCACCGGCTATTCCTCGCTGGCCCACCTCAAGCGCTTTCCGCTGGACCTGCTCAAGATCGACCAGGGCTTCATCCGCGATATCCCGCACAGCGCGGACGACATGGCCATCAGCGGATCGGTGATCGCGCTGGGGCATGCCATGGGGCTCAAGGTTCTGGCCGAGGGCGTGGAGACGGCCGAGCAACTGGCATTCCTGCGCGGCAAGGGGTGCGACTTCTTCCAGGGCTATCTGTGCAGCAAGCCCTTGCCCGCACAGGCGTTTGGGGAGTGGGTGTCGGACAACCAGGGCATGTGGGCCGTGCAGGGCTGATCGCCCGATGCACGGCGGGCCGAGGCCCGGCCCCTGCTCCACCACTCAGGCCAGGGGACCCCGGGCGGATCGACGGCAACTCAGGCCAACGCCTCCGCCGGCCCAAAGAATTCATAGCGGACCTGCCCTTCCGGCACCCCCAACACCCGCAGCGACTCCTTCACCGACCGCATGAACGGCCGCGGTCCCAGGAAATACACATCGGCATCCACTGAGGGCAGCCACTCACCCAACTGCCGGGCGGTCAGCAGTCCCTGCGCATCGGCCTCATCGTCCTCCTCCACCCGGTCATAGCAGTAGTACCGGCTGAGCTGCGGATGCTCCGCGGCCAGCGCATCCACACGTTCACGGAAGGCGTGAACACCGCGCTCACGCGCGCAGTGGATGAAGACCACGGGAC
Organism: Delftia sp. BGA-UO-ETr-SB1; assembly: GCF_059567865.1. Lineage (NCBI taxonomy): Bacteria > Pseudomonadati > Pseudomonadota > Betaproteobacteria > Burkholderiales > Comamonadaceae > Delftia > Delftia sp. BGA-UO-ETr-SB1. Next base: position 1,427,326 of record NZ_JCAQOW010000005.1, read on the forward strand.
GCTTGCTGGGCAAGGCCGCATCCAGCATGGGCAGGGTCGGCGTGATGCCCACGCCGCCGCTGATCAGCACCAGCGGACGCTCGCCGGGCTGCAGCGTGAAGTGGCCTGCGGGCGGGAACAGCTGCAGCGTGTCGCCGACGCGGACCCGGTCGTGCAGGAAGTTGGAGACCTTGCCACCTGCCTCGCGCTTGACGCTGATGCGCAGGCTGCGGCCATCGGCGGGCGCGGACAGCGAGTAGTTGCGCCGCTGCTCCTGGCCATCCACAACCAGGCGCAGGCCGATGTACTGGCCGGGCTGGTGGGCGATGACGGGGCCGCCATCGGCCGGCACCAGGTAGAACGAGGTGATCTCGGCGCTTTCCGCCACCTTGTCCTCGACCACGAAGGCGCGCTCGCCGCGCCAGCCGCCCTCGGCCGCCGCCGTGCGGTCATAGGCCTGGCGTTCGGCACCGATCAGGAGGTCGGCCAGCTGCTGGTAGGCGGCGCCCCAGGCATCGATGACCTCGTCGGTGGCGATCTCGGCGCCCAGCACTTCGCGGATGGCGCGCAGCAGGCAGGTGCCGACGATGGGGTAGTGCTCGGGCTGCACCTGCAGCGCAACATGCTTGTTGATGATCTGCGCGGGCAGATCGCCCAGGGCTTCGAGCCGGTCGATGTGCTTGGCGTACATGAGCACGCTATAGGCCAGCGCACGCGGCTGGGCACCGCTTTGCTGGTGGGCCATGTTGAACAGGGCGCGCACCTCGGGGTACTCGCCCAGCATGGTCTGGTAGAAGTGGGTGATCAAAGCCTCGCCGCCGGTTTCAAGCAGCGGGACGGTGGATTGGACGATGGCACGTTGGCGGTCGGTCAGCACAAGAAACTCCTTGGGTACGGGGACGGGCATGCCCGGTGCGATGCCCGGCATGCCTTGACAAAGGCAAGTGCCGTGCCAGGACTGCAGCCCTTGCAGAACAAGGGTTTGGCGTTTCATGCGTCAATATGACCTTCGTTAAATCGAGTCTTTTTGACAGCAACCGCAGTCTTTATGACCACATCCACCGCCCTGCATGCCCTGACCCCTCTGGTGGCCGACCTGGCCCAGGACCTGCCCGAGCGCGAGCGCTTTCGCCGCCTGCTGGCAGCCCTGCGCGCCGTGCTGCCGGCCGATGCCGCCGCCCTGCTGCGGCTGGAGGGCGAGTGGCTGCGGCCCGTGGCCATCGATGGCCTGGTGCCCGATGCGCTGGGCCGGCGCTTTCGCATTGCCGAGCACCCGCGCTTCGCCCAGCTGCTGGCCGCTGGCCAGGCCATGCGCTTTGCGCCAGACAGCCCGCTGCCCGATCCCTATGACGGCCTGGTGGCCCAGGGTCACGGGCCGCTGGAGGTCCACGACTGCATGGGCTGCGTGCTGCAGACGGGCGGCCTGCCCTGGGGCCTTCTCACGCTGGACGCGCTGGACCCCGGGCGCTTTGACGACCCCGCCGCGCTGGCGGCGCTGCAGGCCTTCAGCAACCTGGCGGCGGCCACCGTGACCACGGCCGAGCGGCTGCGCCGGTTGGCGCGCAGTGCGCGCGCCCTGCCCGCGCCCGGCGCCGCCCCGGGGGGCGAGTCATCGCGTCCGCTGATCGGCCAGAGCCCGGCCATGCGCGCGCTGCAAAAGGACATCGCCCTGGTCGCGGCCAGCGACCTCAATGTGCTGATCACGGGCGAGACCGGCACGGGCAAGGAACTGGTGGCCCAGGCCGTGCATGCGCAGTCGGCGCGTGCGGGCCGCGCGCTGGTCAGCATCAACTGCGCGGCCCTGCCCGACAACCTGGTCGAAAGCGAGCTGTTCGGCCATGTGCGCGGCGCCTTCACGGGTGCGCTGTCCGAGCGCAGCGGCAAGTTCGAGCAGGCCGACCAGGGCACGCTGTTCCTGGACGAGGTGGGCGAGCTGTCCCTGCCCGTGCAGGCCAAGCTGCTGCGCGTGCTGCAAAGCGGCCAGCTGCAGCGCCTGGGCTCGGACCGCGAACACCATGTGGACGTGCGCGTGATCGCCGCCACCAACCGCGACCTGGCCGCCGAGGTGGCGGCGGGCCGCATGCGCGCCGATTTCTTCCACCGCCTGAGCGTGTACCCGCTGCGCGTGCCCGCGCTGCGCGAGCGCGACAGCGACGTGCTGATGCTGGCCGGCTTCTTCCTCGAGGAAAACCGTTCGCGCCTGGGCCTGGGCGGCCTGCGCCTGCACCCCGCCGCGCAATCTGCCTTGCTCGCCCAGGAATGGCCCGGCAATGTCCGGCAGCTGGAGCACCTCATCAGTCGCGGCGTGCTGCGGGCGCTGAGCCGTGCGCCCTCCACCGCTCCAGCCGGTGGCCGGGCTCGCATGGTCACGCTGGCCCAGGCCGATCTCCGGGATGACGCGCAGCCCCCGGCGACGGCCACCCCGACCCTGCCCCTCCCACAGGTCGCATCGCCCGGCGCCAGCCCCCAAGGCCTGCGCGAAGCCGTGGAGAGCTACGAGCGCCATCTGATCGACGCCAGCCTGCAGCGCCACCAAGGCAGCTGGGCCGCCGCCGCACGCGAGCTGCAGATGGACCGCGCCAACCTGCAGCGGCTGGCGCGGCGGCTGGGACTGGTCAGGCAGGACGCCTGAGCGACATCAGCCACCCATACCCGCTCACCAGCAGCACCCCGGCCAGCACCATCAGTGCCCCGGCCAGGAAGTTGGGCTCGATGGGCTCGCTGAGCAGCCAGGCCCCGAAGACCACGCCGAAGATGGGCGTCATGAAAGAGAACACGCCCAGGCGCGAGGCCAGGTATTGCGTGAGCAGCCAGAACCAGACCAGGAAGCTCACGAAGCAGACCAGCACGGACTGGAAGGCCAGGCCGGCCCAGGCCAGCGGCATGGGCTCGAAGCGGGTCTGGCCCAGCAGGAAGGCGGCGGGCAGCAGCAGCGCAAAGCCGGTGGCCAGTTGGTAGAGCAGGGTCTGCGCGGCGGGCAGCGATGCCAGCCGCGTGGTGCGGATGGCCACCGTGGTGGCGCCCCAGGCCACGCCGGCGGCCAGCGCCAGCAGGTCGCCCAGCAGCATGGCGGCGCCTGCTGCCTTCGAAGGCTTGCCGCCGCCCAGGAAGGCCAGCGCTATGCCGGCAAAGGCCAGTGCGATGCCCAGCCATTGCAGCGGCGCCAGGCGCTCCGAGGGCAGCTTCCAGTGCAGGCCCAGCGCCGCGAACACGGGGGCGGAATACAGGAAGACCACCACATGGGCGGCCGAGGTGTGGTTGATGCTCTCGCCCACCAGCAGGAATTCCAGAGCAAACAGCGTGCCCACGGCCAGGCCCGGGCGCCAGCTGCCGTCGCCCCACTGCACGCGCATGCCGCGCCAGCGCATGAACAGCCACACCAGTACGGCGCCCACGCCCGAGCGCAGCGCGATCTGCAGCGTGGGCGCAATGGCATCGGCCGTGGCCTTGAGCAGGATCTGCTGCAGGCTCCAGATCAGGCACAGCATGAGCATCAGCGCGGCGGCGCGCGCGTCCAGCGGTTTGCGTGAATCCACGGCATATCCCTTTCAACGACCGTAAAAAAGCCGGCCCGCAGGCCGGCTTTGCATCAAGCGGGGGCTGGCCCGGCCAGCGGGCCGGCCATCACTTGATGCCCAGCAGTTCCACCTCGAAATTCAGCGTGGCGTTGGGTGGGATCACGCTGCCCGCGCCACGGCTGCCGTAGGCGATGGAGGGAGGGCAGGTCAGCTTGGCCTTGCCACCGACCTTCATCTTCTGCACGCCTTCGGTCCAGCAGGGAATCACGCCGGTCAAGGGGAACTCGATGGGCTGGCCACGCGTGATGGAGCTGTCGAAGTCCTTGCCCGTGTCGGGGAAGTAGCCGCGGTAGTGCACGCGCACCGTGTCGCTGGCCTTGGGGCTGGCGCCCGTGCCTTCCTTGAGGCTTTCATAGACCAGGCCGCTGGCCGTGGTCACGGGCTGGGCCGCATGGGCCGCCACGCCGGTCAGTGCGGCGAGCATCAGGCCGCAGGAGGCGGCCAGGGTGGTGAGGGTCTTTTTCATCAGGGTTCTTTCAATGCAATGTTTGCAGCGGGTTCACGCCTTGGCGGGGACACCAATGTCGTCAAGGGCCTTGGCGATGTGGCCGACGGTGCGGTCCACGTTGTGCCATTTTTCCAGGCCGAACAGGCCGATGCGGAAGGTCTTGAAGTCCGGGCCTTCGTCGCACTGCAGGGGCACGCCCGAGGCGGTCTGCAGGCCGGCTTCCATGAACTTCTTGCCGCTCTGGATGCCGGGGTCGGTGGTGTAGCTGACGACCACGCCGGGGGCCTTCCAGCCTTCGGCCGCCACGCTGGGAAAGCCGCGCGATTCCAGCAGGGCGCGCACCTTGGCGCCCAGGGCGATCTGCTCGTCGCGCACCTTGGCGAAGCCGTAGGCACGCGTCTCCAGCATCACGTCGCGCAGGCGGACCAGGGCGTCGGTGGGCATGGTGGTGTGGTAGGCGTGCTGGCCCTTTTCGTAGCCCTCGGCGATCTGCATCCACTTCTTGAGGTCGCAGGAGAAGCTGGAGCTTTGCGTGTGCTCGATGGCTTCGCGCGCGCGCTGCGAGAGCATGACCATGGCGCAGCACGGCGAGCTGCTCCAGCCCTTTTGCGGCGCGCTGATCAGCACGTCCACGCCGGTCTTTTCCATGTCCACCCACATGGCGCCCGAGGCCACGCAGTCCAGCACGAAGAGCGCGCCCACCTCGTGCGCGGCATCGGCCACGGTGCGCAGGTAGCTGTCGCTCAGCAGGATGCCGCTGGCCGTCTCCACATGGGGGGCGAACACGACCTTGGGTTTTTCAGTGCGGATGGCGGCGGCCACGTCCTCGGCCGCGCAGGGCGCCCAGGGGTCCTGGCTGCCCGGTCCCTGGCGACGCGCCTTGCAGACCACGGCGCCACCGCCCAGGCCGCCTTCCTCGAAGATCTGGGTCCAGCGGTAGCTGAACCAGCCGTTGCGCACGATGAGCACCTTTTCGCGGTTGGCGAACTGGCGCGCCACGGCCTCCATGCCGAAGGTGCCGCTGCCCGGCACCAGCACGGCCGTGTGGGCGTGGTAGACCTCCTGCAGCGTGGTGAGGATGTCCTGCATCACGCCCGCGAAGCGCTTGGACATGTGGTTGAGCGCGCGGTCGGTGTAGACCACCGAGAATTCGAGCAGGCCGTCGGGATCGATATCGGGCAGAAGTCCGGGCATGGGGAGTCTCCAGAGGCAGCGGGGCCTGCACCGCAGGCCCGCCATCATGTTCGTCGGAAAGGCGGCCAGCTTAGCATGCCGTCCGTGGCGTTTTCAGGGCCTACCAGGTGTCCACGAAGCCGGCTTGGGCAGGCGCAACGCGCGCCCCTGCCAGGCCGCGCGACAGCCAGGCGCGCGTGTCGGCGGGGTCGATGACGGCGTCGATCTCCAGCGTGCCGGCCATGTGCATGGCCTCGCCGTGGGCGTACTGCTGGGCCAGCAGCCGGTCGAACAGGGCGTTGCGTTCGGCGCCCTCGGGCAGGGCCTGCAGTTCCTTGCGAAAGCCCAGGCGCACGGCGCCTTCCAGACCCATGGCACCGAACTCGCCCGTGGGCCAGGCCACGTTGAACACCGGCGCATGGAAGCTGCCGGCCGTCATGCCCATGGCCCCCAGGCCGTAGCCCTTGCGCAGCACCACGCTGAAATACGGCACGCGCAGCTTGGCCGCCGTGACGAACAGGCGGCTGACATGGCGCACCTGGGCCGTCTTCTCGATCTCGGGGCCGACCATGAAGCCGGGCGTGTCCACCAGGCTCACGATGGGCAGGCCATGGGCATTGCACAGCTGCATGAAGCGCGCGGCCTTGTCGGCCGCATCGGCGTCGATGGCGCCGCCCAGGTGGGACGGGTTGTTGGCCATCAGCCCCACGGGCCGGCCTTCGAGGCGCGCCAGCGCCGTGTGGATGCCTGCACCAAAGCCCGTGCGCAGCATCAGCAGGCTGCCTTCGTCCACCAGATGCGCCATGGCCGCACGCGTGTCGTAGGCACGCAGCCGGTTCTCGGGCACCACATGGCGCAGGGCGCGCGTGTCGGGCGCGGTCCACTCCGTGGTGCGGCCCTGGAAGAAGGACAGGTAGTGGCGCGCGGCGGCTACGGCTTCGGCCTCGTCCTCGACCAGCACGTCGATCACGCCATTGGCATGCTGCACGCTGCTGGGACCGATCTGCTCGGGCCGGAAGACGCCCAGCCCGCCGCCCTCGATCATGGCCGGCCCGCCCATGCCGATGCAGCTGGCGCGCGTGGCGATGATCACGTCGCTGCAGCCCAGCAAGGCCGCGTTGCCCGCAAAGCAGCGGCCATGGGTGATGCCGATCACGGGCACCTGGCCCGACAGGGCCGCATAGGCCGCAAAGGTGTGCACATGCAGGCCCGCGACCACGGGCGTGTCGGTGTCACCGGGCCGCCCGCCGCCGCCTTCGGCGAACAGCACCACGGGCAGCTTCTGGGCCAGCGCAATGCCCAGCATGCGGTCGGTCTTGGCATGGTTGCGCGCGCCCTGGGTGCCCGCCAGCACGGTGGCGTCGTAAGACATGACGACGGCGCGCGAGCGCTCCTGGCCGAACTGCGCGCCGTTGATGGAGCCCATGCCCGTGACCATGCCGTCGGCCGGCGTGTTGGCGATCAGGTCGTCCATGCTGCGCCGGCGCGTCTGCGCGGCAATGGCCAGCGCACCGTATTCGATGAAGCTGCCTGCGTCGCAAAGATCGGCGATGTTCTCGCGCGCGCTGCGGCTGCCCTGGGCATGGCGTTTGGCCATGGCCTCGGGCCGGGCAGCATCGCGCGTGAAGGCATGGCGGTCGATGACGCGCTGCAGGTCGGCTCGGATGTGGTCCGGGTCCTGTGCGGACTGCTGCGCGCGTGCGTCGGCCTGCACGCCTTGGGCGGCGGCCAGCACCAGCAGGGGCTGGTCCTGGGCCACATAGGCACCGGCCTCGGCCAGCCGTTGGGTGATGGTGCCGGCCTGCGGCGCCAGCAGAACATGCTCCATCTTCATGGCTTCGAGCACGCCCAGTTCGGTGCCTGCGGCTACGGCATCGCCCACGGCCACGCTCCACTGTACGATGCGCGCGGGCATGGGGGCCGTGATGGCGCCTTCGGGGACGGGCGCGCCAGCAGCCTCGGCCGCAGCCGGAACCTCGGCGGCCACAGCCGTGCGGCGCGCGCCTTCGGCCAACACCTGGGCGTCCGCCACCAACTCGGGAAGGGCCTCTTCAAGCCAGCGTGTGTGCACGGCCTGCGACGCCATCTCTGGCCGCCGGGCCAGCGCCTGCAGCAGCGGCAGATTGGTGGCCAGCCCGTCGATGCGGCATTCGTCCAGTGCGCGACGTGCGCGGCGAAGCACGTCTTCAAAGCGCGGCCCGCTGCTGTGCACGATGAGCTTGGCCAGCAGCGTGTCGTAGTGCGGCGAGGGGCTGGCGCCCGCCACCGCATGCGTGTCGATGCGGATGCCTGGCCCGGCCGGCCACTGCAGTGCGCCTATGCGCCCGCTGCCGGGGCGCGACTGGCCTGCGGCATCCAGCGTCTCGGCATTGATGCGCCACTGCATGGCATAGCCGCGCGGCGCGGGCGGTGTCCTGGCATCCAGGCCGAGCTCGCCCAGGTGATCGCCGGCCGCCACGCGGATCTGGGCCTGCACGAGGTCGATGCCGAAGACCTCCTCGGTGATGGTGTGCTCGACCTGCAGGCGCGGGTTGGCCTCGATGAAGACATAGGGCAGGGAGTCGGAGCCGGCATCGACCAGGAATTCGAAGGTGCCCAGGCTCTCGTAGCCGATCTCGGCGGCCATGCGCAGCGCGTCGCGCGTGATGCGCTCGCGCAGCGGCTGCGCCAGGCTGGGGCTGGGCGCGATCTCCACCAGCTTCTGGAAGCGCCGCTGCAGCGTGCATTCGCGCTCGCCCAGCGCGATGGGGCCTGCGCCGCCGTCGCCCAGGATCTGCACCTCGATATGGCGTGCGCCCGTCATCAGCCGCTCCACATAGACGCCGTCCACGCCGAAGGCGGCGCGCGCCTCGCTGCGGCAGCGCTCGTAGGCGGCAGGCAGGTCCTCGGCGCGCGCCACGGCGCGCATGCCGCGCCCGCCGCCGCCGCCGATGGCCTTGACCATGATGCCGCTGGCACCCCCGGCCTGCTGCGCCTCGAAGAAGGCCTGGGCCTGTTCCAGCGTGACAGCCTCGCTGCTGCCCGGCATCAGCGGCACGCCGCAGCGGCGCGCCAGATCGCGTGCGCGGGCCTTGTCGCCCAGCAGCGCCAGGTGCTCCGGCGCGGGGCCGATGAAGCGCAGGCCCGCATCGGCGCAGGCCTGGGCGAAGCCCGCGTTCTCGCTGAGAAAGCCGTAGCCGGGATGAATGCCGTCGCAGCCGTGCTCGCGCGCAATGCGCAGCAGGTGGGCGCCGTCCAGGTAGGCCGAGGGGCCGCTGGCGTCCAGGGGCACGGCTGCATCCGCAGCGGATACATGGGGCGCCTGCGCATCGTCTGCGGCAAAGACGGCCAGGCTCGGCACACCCAGCTCGCGCAGCGCGCGCACGATGCGCAGCGCGATCTCGCCGCGGTTGGCAATCAGGATCTTCTGGAACATGGGACTTCGGTCTTTCTCATTGATCGCGCAGCAAGCGACGCAGCACCTTGCCTGCGCCGGTGGCGGGCAGCGCCTCGATGAAACGCACCTCGCGCGGCGCCTTGTAGCTGGCCATGTTCTCGCGCGACCACTGCACCAGGTCCTCGGCCGCGATCTGCTGGCCCGGCCGCGTGACGATGAAGGCGCGCACGACCTCGCCCTTTTGCGGGTCGGGCACACCGATCACGGCGGCCTGGGCCACGGCCGGGTGCTTGATGAGGATGGCCTCCACCTCCTCGGGGAAGACGCTGTAGCCCGAGACCTTGATCATTTCCTTGAAGCGGCCGATGAAGGTCAGGTAGCCATCGGCGTCGATGCGGCCCATGTCGCCCGTGTGCACCCAGCCGTTCTTCAGGGTCTTGGCCGTGGCCTCGGGCTTGTTCCAGTAGCCCTTGAAGTTGCCGGGGCCACGGATGGTGATCTCGCCCACTTCGCCGGCCGGTAGCGGCTCGCCCGTCTCGGGGTCGATGATGCGCACCTCGTTGCCGGGCAGCGGCTTGCCGTGCGTGCCCCAGCGGATGGCGTCGCCCGGCATGCTGGTGTCCATGGTGTGGGTCTCGCTCAGGCCATAGGCCGCCTCGCTGGAGATGCAGTTCGGGGTGAAGCGACTCCACTGCCGCGCCAGCTCCTCGGTGTAGGCAATGCCGAAGCTGGTCACCGTGTTGCGGCGCAGCGCGGAAAAGTCCATGGCCTCCACGCCCGGCAGCTGCATCACGGCCACGTTCATGGGTGCGATGCTGTACCACCAGGTCACGCGGTAGCGCTCCAGCGCCTGGGCCACGGCCAGCGGGTCGAAGCGGTGCAGTAGCACGCAGGTGGCGCCGCTGTGCACGGGCATGTTCACGCCCATGGACATGCCGGCAATGTGATAGAGCGGCGCCACGGCCAGCAGCATGTCCCCGGCGTTCACGCCCGTGGCGCTGGAGGCGCCGGCCGTCTTGCTGGCCGCGTTGCCGTAGCTGAGCATGGCGCCCTTGGGCAGGCCCGTGGTGCCCGAGGTATAGGTCATCAGCGAGACATCGTCCATGGCGACATCGACGGGCACGGGCTTGGCGCCGCTGTGCATGACATCCCAGAACGATTCCACGCCCTCGGGCAGCGGCTGCACGGGGGCCTGCAGTTCGGGCGGCAGCGCCAGCGTGGCCGATTCAGGAAGCCAGTCGCCATAACGCACGGCCAGCACATGCCTGAGCGCCGTGCTGGCGCGCACCTTGTCCACCACGGGCAGCAGCACATCGGCCGCGACGATGACGCGGGCCTTGAGGTCATCGAGCTGGTACTGCAGCTCATGCTCCTTGTTCAGCGGCCCGCAGGGGCAGACGATGGCGCCGATCTTCTGGATGCCGTAGTGCGCCACGATGTACTGCGGGCAGTTGTTCATGAACAGCGCCACGGGCTCGCCCCGGCCCACGCCCAGCGCCTGCAGCCGCGCGGCAAAGGCGTCGCTGGCCGCATCCACCTCGGCCCAGCTGATGTGGCGGCCATACCAGATGTAGGCGTCGCGGCCGGGGTGGTTGCGCGCATTGCGGCGCAGGGCCTCATGCAGGGGAATGAGGGTCACGGAATCCGCCATGCTTGTCTCCTGGGTGTCTGGCCATCCCGGAACAGTCCTAAGGGATAGCCTTGATCTGATTTTTGGATCGGCGTCTTGCCAATATATACCCGCTGGTAGAACATTGCTACCCATCGGTATAACCATCGCAGCCACCGACGCGACACGAGATTTCCCGCATGCCCAAGCCCCCTGTCACCCCGCGCGGCCGCCAGCGCCTTCCCACGGCCGGCTCCGATGAAAAGCGCGAACGCATCCTCAAGGCGGCCGAGGCCCTGTTCGACCGCAACGGCTACGCCAACACCACGATGGAGCAGATCGTCCAGGCCCTGGGCGTGACCAAGCCCTTCGTCTACTACTACTTCCGCAACAAGCAGGAGATCTTCGAGACCCTGTGCTGGGCGCCCACCGAGGCCTGCTTCACGGTGCTGGACTTCGCGGCCGACGATCCGCGCGCCGCGCACGAGAAGGCCGTGGACGGCCTGCAGCGCCTGATCGCGGCCACCATTGCCCACTATCCGGCGGCCTTCTTTCCGTACCGCGAGCCCCAGGCCTTCAGCCCTGCGTACATGAAGGCCTCGCGCACGCTGGCGCGCCAGTTCTATCGCCAGTTCTGCGCGCTGCTCGAAGAAGGCCGCGCCAGCGGCCACCTGGACTTTCGCGAGACGCGCATCACCGCCCAGGCCGCCTGCAGCCTGCCGGGCTTTCTCTACAACTGGTACCGCCCCGGCGGCCGCCTGGGCACGGCCGAGATGGTGGCCGAGCTGACCGAGCTGGCCAGCCGCGTGCTGGGCCTGCGCACGGCGCCAGCCACCGCGCCCGAAGCCATTGCCGCATCCCCCGCGAAAAAGACGCCTGCACGGCGCAGCCGGCCCCGGGCCGAGCCGCCCGGCAAGGACTGACGACCATTCCTTCGAGGAGACAAGACATGCCGATCCGCCGCCATTGCATCCGACGATATTCCCAGCCATCCATGGCACTCGCCGCCGCCCTGCTGTGCAGCACGGCCGCCCTCGCCCAGGGAACCGACACCTTCAAGATCGCCTTCATCGACCCGCTGTCCGGCCCCTTCGTCAGCACGGGCGAGCTGATGCGCGACCACGTGCAGTACGCGGTCGAGGATGTGAACGCCAAGGGCGGGCTGTTCAACGGCGCGAAGCTACAGCTGTTGCAGTTCGACAGCAAGCTCTCGGCCCAGGAAAGCCAGGCCGCGCTGCAGGCGGCCATAGACCAGGGCGCGCGCGTGGTGGTGACCGGGGGATCGGGCTCTTCGGTGGTGGCGGCCCTGGTGCAGGCAGCCTCGCGCCACAACCAGCGCAATCCGGGCAAGGAGGTGCTGGTGCTCAACCACTCCTCCATCGACCCCGAGCTGACGGGCAAGGCCTGCAGCTTCTGGCATTTCATGTTCGATGCCAACACCGCCATGCGCATGCAGGCGATTGCCAGCTACATCAAGACCCAGCCGGGCATCCGCAAGGTCTACCTGCTCAACCAGGACTACGCCCACGGCAAGCAGTGGGCGGCGTACGGGCGCCAGATGGTGAGCGCGGCCCGGCCCGATATCCAGTTCACGGGCGAGATGCTCCACCCCATAGGCCGGGTCAAGGACTTCGCGCCCTATGTGGCCAAGATCAAGGAAACGGGTGCGGACTCGGTGATCACGGGCAACTGGGGCCAGGACCTGACCCTGCTGCTCAAGTCCGCCGCCGACTCGGGCTATGACCTGCGCTACTTCAACCACAGCGCAGGCGGCATGCCGGGCACGGTGACATCCTTCGCCCAGACCCGCATCGGCCAGCTGACCTGGGTGGCCGAATGGCACCCGGGCCAGGCCGGCCGCCCGCTGGCCGACGCCCGCGCCCAGGAATACAAGGCCCGCATGGGCAAGGACTTCCTGGCCCCGCGCATGGACCTGGTGCCGCGCATGCTGGCCGCCGCCATGGCCAAGGCACAGTCCACCGAACCCGTGAAGATCGCGCTGGCCATGGAGGATTTGCAGATGGACACCGTGGTCGGCCCCGTGCGCATGCGCGGCAAGGACCACCAGCTGCTGCTGCCCCAGGTGGTCAACACCATCGCGCCCGTGGACGGCAAGCTGGTCAAGGCCGGTTGGGAAGGCACGAACTACGGCTTTCGCACCGATGCCGTCTACACGCCCGAGCAGGTGGAATTGCCCACGGACTGCCAGATGAAGCGGCCAGGCGGGCGCTGAGGCGGCCTTCCCCGCCAGCCAAGCCAGCTACGCCCTGGTCAGCGCGGGGCGTAGTTTCGTTGGCCAAAGATGCCGCTGCCCACGCGCACCATCGTGCTGCCTGCGGCCACGGCCGCTTCCAGGTCGCCGGTCATTCCCATGGATACCGTGTCGAAGCGCTCCAGCCCCGGCAGGCCGCTGGCGCGGATCTGTTCGAAGACGGCCGTGGCGCGCGCATGCACCTCGCGCTGGGCCTCGAAGCCCGCCACATCGTCGGGAATGCTCATCACGCCGCGCAGCGCCAGGCGCGGCAGCTGCACGATGGCAGCGGCCAGCTCCAGCGCCTGCTGCGGCGCCACGCCGGCCTTGGTCTCGCCGCCATCCACGTTCAGCTGGATGCAGACCTGCAGCGGCGCCAGGCCCTCGGGGCGCTGGGCCGACAGGCGCTCGGCGATCTTCAGGCGGTCCACGGTCTGGGCCCAATCGAAATGCTCGGCCACCAGGCGCGTCTTGTTGCTCTGTATGGGGCCTATGCAATGCCATTGCAGGGCCTCGCCGCCCGGCAGGCCCATGGCGCGCACGGCGGCGATCTTTTCCACGCCCTCCTGGATGTAGTTCTCGCCGAAGCTGCGCTCGCCGGCCAGCACGGCCTCGCGCACGGCGTCGGCACCGAAGGTCTTGGAGACGGACAGCAATTGCACCGAGCCGGACGCCCTGCCAGCCTGCGCGCAGGCCGAGGCAATCCGTTCGTGAATCTGTTGAAGCTTGTTTTCAATCGTCGTCATAATTGCCGCCAGCGTACCAAACGAGGGAGCGAACTCCGTGGACATCACCCAATTGCTGGCATTCAGCGTCAAGAACAAGGCCTCCGACCTGCACCTGTCCGCGGGGCTGCCGCCGATGATCCGTGTGCACGGCGATGTGCGCCGCATCAATGTCGACCCGCTGGACCACAAGACGGTCCACGCCATGGTCTACGACATCATGAGCGACTCCCAGCGCAAGGCCTACGAGGAGTTCCTGGAGGTGGACTTCTCGTTCGAGATCGAGGGCCTGGCGCGCTTCCGTGTCAACGCCTTCAACCAGTACCGGGGCGCGGCCGCCGTCTTCCGGACCATTCCCAGCAAGATCCTGACGCTGGAGCAGCTCAACGCGCCGCGCATCTTCGGCGACCTGGCCCTGAAGCCGCGCGGCCTAGTGCTGGTGACCGGCCCCACGGGCTCGGGCAAGTCCACCACGCTGGCCGGCATGGTCAACCACCTCAACGAGACCGAGTACGGGCACATCCTGACGGTGGAGGACCCCATCGAATTCGTGCACGACTCCAAGAAGTGCCTGATCAACCAGCGCGAAGTCGGGCCGATGACGCAGTCGTTCTCGGCCGCCCTGCGCTCGGCGCTGCGCGAGGACCCGGACGCCATCCTGGTGGGCGAAATGCGTGACCTCGAAACCATCCGCCTGGCCATGACCGCGGCCGAGACGGGCCACTTGGTCTTCGGCACCCTGCACACCTCCAGCGCCGCCAAGACCATCGACCGCATCATCGACGTCTTCCCCGCCGAGGAAAAGGAGATGGTGCGCGCCATGCTCTCCGAATCGCTGCAGGCCGTGATCTCGCAGACGCTGTGCAAGACCAAGGACGGCCAGGGCCGCATCGCCGCCCACGAAATCATGCTGGGCACCAGCGCCATCCGCAACCTGATCCGCGAGGCCAAGGTGGCCCAGATGTACTCCACCATCCAGACGAGTCAGAATGTGGGCATGCAGACGCTGGACCAGAACCTGACCGATCTGGTGCGGCGCAACCTGATCAGCCCGGCGGAAGCCCGCGCCAAGGCCAAGATACCGGACAACTTCCCGGGCTGACCGCCACCCGCCCAGCCTCTCGCCACGCGCCATGAAAAGCATTTTCCGCAAGCTGCGAAGCGGCCAGGAGCCTTCGGCCCCGGCCTCCGAGTCGGCCTTCTTCACGACCACGCTGGCGGCGCATGGCTTCATGGACCCGCATACTCCTCCCGTTCCCTGGGAGGCGCGCGCCATCGAGGTCGGCGCCACGCGGCTGCCGCGCGGCGGCGGGGGCCAGCTGGAGCAGCTGTGGTCGCGCGACCGCTACCTGGGCCAGCTGGATGCGGCCAGTCTGCAGCGGCTCAGTGAATACTTCATCTACGCGGCCGTGGCACCGCAACGCGACGTGATCCGCCAGGAGGAGAACGGCAGCTTCATGGCCGTGGTGCTGTCCGGCCAGATCGCCGTGGAGCGCCAGCAGCCCTGGGGCGAGCGCATGCGCCTGGCGCAGACGCGGCCCGGCGACATCCTGGGCGAGATGTCCCTGCTGGACGGCGGTCCGCGCTTTTCCAGCTGCACCACGCTGACCGACTGCGAGATCGGCGTGCTCAGCGCCGAGGCGCTGGACGAGATGATGGCCAAGGACGCCGCGCTGGCCGCCAAGCTGATGGCGCTGCTGGCGCGCAAGCTCTCGTTCCGGCTGCGCGCCATCAGCGTGCGCCTGGGCGAAGAGCAGCACACATAGACAGTGAGTGAGTGAGTTGAATATGAGGACGCCTGGCCCCTGCGGGCCGGACCGGCCTACCTGCAAATAACAAAACAACCTGCGCACCACAACGGCGCGCAATGCCCGGGGGAATACGGCAATGGAAAGAGATCAGGCCACCAAGTTCATCAACGACCTGCTCAAGCTCATGGTCAGCCGCAACGGCAGCGACTTGTTCATCACGGCGGAGTTCCCGCC
Source organism: Delftia sp. BGA-UO-ETr-SB1 (assembly GCF_059567865.1). Classification (NCBI taxonomy): domain Bacteria; kingdom Pseudomonadati; phylum Pseudomonadota; class Betaproteobacteria; order Burkholderiales; family Comamonadaceae; genus Delftia; species Delftia sp. BGA-UO-ETr-SB1. The sequence goes on from NZ_JCAQOW010000005.1 coordinate 1,442,450, forward strand.
GGCGATCAAGATCGACGGGCGCATCACCAAGGTGTCGCCGCAGCCGCTGTCGCCCGTGCACACGCTGACGCTGGCGCGCTCGGTCATGAGCGACAAGCAGATCGCCGATTTCGAGCGCACCAAGGAGTGCAACTTCGCCATCTCGCCGCCGGGCATAGGGCGCTTTCGCGTCAACGCCTTCATCCAGCAGGGCCGCGTGGGCATGGTGATGCGGACGATTCCGCTGGCCCTGCCCACCATCGACAGCCTGGGCGTGCCCCAGGTGCTCAAGGAGGTGGCCATGACCAAGCGCGGCCTGTGCATCCTGGTCGGCGCCACGGGCTCGGGCAAGTCCACCACGCTGGCCGCCATGGTGGACTGGCGCAACGAGAGCTCCTACGGCCACATCGTGACCATCGAGGACCCCATCGAATTCGTGCACCCGCACAAGAACTGCGTGGTCACGCAGCGCGAAGTGGGCCTGGACACGGACAGCTGGGACGCGGCGCTCAAGAACTCCCTGCGCCAGGCGCCGGACGTGATCCTGATGGGCGAAATCCGCGACCGCGAGACCATGGAGCACGCCATCGCCTTCTCGGAAACCGGCCACCTGTGCCTGGCCACGCTGCACGCCAACAGCGCCAACCAGGCGCTGGACCGCATCGTCAACTTCTTCCCCGAGGACCGCCGCCCGCAGCTGCTGATGGACCTGTCGCTGAACCTGCGCGCCATGGTCTCCCAGCGCCTGCTGCCCAAGCAGGACAGCAAGGGCCGCGTGGCCGCCATCGAGGTGATGCTCAACTCGCCGCTGATCTCCGACCTGATCTTCAAGGGCGAGGTCACCGAGATCAAGGAGATCATGAAGAAAAGCCGCAACCTGGGCATGCAGACCTTCGACCAGGCGCTGTTCGACCTGTTCGAGTCCAACCTGGTCACCTACGAGGATGCACTGCGCAATGCCGACTCGGTCAACGACCTGCGGCTGCAGATCAAGCTGGGCAGCCAGCGCGCCAAGTCGCTGGACCTGGCGGCGGGCACCGAGCATTTCGCCATCGTCTGAGGGGCGTGCCATGCACGCCCTGACCGCGCCTTCAGTGCGCTGAGCCGGCATGCCGGCTCCTTCCAGGGCCGCGCCGGACGCGGCCCTGCGCCACCCGCCTCCCACCACCTCTCAGGATTGCTTCCATGTCCGACTCCTCCATCGCCGCCCGCAGCTATGCGGACACCGCCCCTCTTTCCGTGGCCTTCCTCGGGCTGGGTGTCATGGGCTACCCCATGGCCGGCCACCTGGCCACGGCGGGCCACCGCGTCACGGTCTACAACCGCACGCCGGCCAAGGCCCGTGCCTGGTGCGAGGAGTTCAACGGCGGCCATGCGGCCACGCCGCGCGAGGCCGTGGCCGGCGCCGACATCGTGTTCAGCTGCGTGGGCAATGACGATGACCTGCGCTCGGTCGTGCTGGGCCCGGACGGCGCCTTCGCGGGCATGCGCCGCGGCGCCATCTTCGCCGACCACACGACGGCATCGGCCGAAGTCGCGCGCGAGCTGCATGCGGCCGGGCTGGAGCTGGGCCTGCAGTTCATCGACGCACCCGTCTCGGGCGGCCAGGCCGGCGCCCAGAACGGCCAGCTCACCGTGATGTGCGGCGGCGACGAGGCCGCCTTCGCCACCATGCAGCCCGTGGCCATGGCCTTCTCGCGCGCATGCACGCTGATGGGCGACAGCGGCGCCGGCCAGCTCACCAAGATGGTCAACCAGATCTGCATCGCGGGCCTGGTCCAGGGCCTGTCCGAGGCCATCGCCTTCGGCCAGCGCGCGGGACTGGACATTCCCAGCGTGCTCGATGTCATCGGCAAGGGCGCCGCCCAGAGCTGGCAGATGGACAACCGTGGCCGCACCATGGCCGAAGGCAAGTTCGACTTCGGCTTTGCCGTGGACTGGATGCGCAAGGACCTGGGCCTGGTGCTGGCCGAAGCCCAGCGCAATGGCGCGCGCCTGCCCGTCACGGCCCTGGTGGACCAGTTCTATGCCGATGTGCAGCAGATGGGCGGCAGGCGCTGGGATACCTCCAGCCTCATCAAGAGGCTCACCCCCTGAGCGGCTTACGCCGCGTCCCCCTCTCTACTTGCTTCGCAAGGGAGGGGGACGACACCATCGCTGCGGGGCGGCCCTTGCTTGGTGTCCCTGGCTTTAGGCCCTGCCAGATTCAAGTGCTATGCCCTGAGGAACGAGATCTTCCTATGTCCAAAACAAAAAGCCGGAACATGTTCCGGCTTTTGCTTTCGGGCGGCGGTGATCACTTCACCGGGGTGGCGGTGGCGCCTGCGGGGGTGGACAGGCTGCTTTCCGAGAGGCTGGTGGGAGCACTGGCTGCGGCGGCCTTACCGGAGTCGTCGGTGACCACGGGGGCGGACTGGGGCTGCATGCGGGCCAGTTCGTCCTCGGAGATGACTTCCACCACGCGCACGACCTTGGTCACGTCGTTGATGCCGCGTGCAATCTCGGCGCCGCGCTTGGCTTCGCGCGGGGTGACGATGCCCATCAGGAAGACGACCTTGTTCTCGGTCACGACCTTGAAGGCCGAGGCCTGGATGTCCTTGGCGTCCAGCAGGCTGGCCTTGACCTGGGTGGTGATCAGCGTGTCCTTGGAGCGCTGGCTCAGCGTGGAAGTGAAGGGAGCCACCACCACTTCGTTGAAGACATTGCGCACCGTGGGCTGCTCGCGCACGAGCTTCTCGATGGTCTGGCGGTCGGCCTCATTGCCGGCCTCGCCGGTCAGCAGCACCTGGCGGTTGTAGCTGGTGACGTTGACATGGGCCTTGTCGCCCAGCACTTCGGCGATGCGGTTGTTGGCGCGCAGCTCGATGCCCTGGTCTTCCACCTGGGTGCCGGTGGTGCGGCGGTCCGCCACCGACATGCCGGCCATCACGGCGCTGCCGCCCACCAGGGCGACGCAGCCCGACAGGGCGGCGCCCAGGGACGCGACGGCGAGCACACCGCAGGCGGCGCGGGACCAACGGAACTTCATAGAGGCATCTCCTGTTCACCAAGTAACTGGGCATCCACGCCGTCGCACAGGCAGTGCAGCACCAGCGTATGGGTTTCGCGCACGCGCGCCGCACGGTCGTGCGGCACGCAGATCAGAACATCGGTCTCGCGCACGCGGCCGGCCAGGGAGCCGCCCGTGCGGCCGGTCAGCACCACGGCCATCATGTCGCGCTCATGGGCGGCATCCAGCGCCTCCAGCACGGCCACGTCGTTGCCCGTGGCGGACAGCACCAGCAGCAGGTCGCCGGGCTGGCCCAGGGCACGTATCTGGCGCGCCAGGTACTGGGTGGCGTTGCCGCCCGAGCCCGTGGCGCCCACGGTGCCCAGCAGGCCGCCGTCGGAGACCAGGGCCACGGCAGCCAGCTCGGGCCGGTCGCGTTCGAAGCCGGCCACGCACAGGGCGGCGAAGAGTTGGGCATCGCTGGCAGAGGCGCCCGCGCCGCAGGCCAGAACCTTGCCGCCACTGGTCACGCAGGCCAGCATGGCCTGCACTGCCGCCGCAATGGGCTGGCTCAGCGCCTGGGCGGCCTGGTATTTCAGGTCGGCGCTGTCGATGAAATGCTGTTGGATACGTTGCTCAAGCATGGAGGCCCGATGATAACTGCCGCCCTTGAAGTCTTTCGTAGCCAGGCGTTATTTGTGCTGCAGCGGTAACGGATCAGGCGCCTTCGGCGTCAAAGGCGGCCTGCAGCCACTGCACGGAGGGCCCGGCGCCGGGCTCGACCAGCACCACGTCGAAGCGGCATGGCGGCGGCGCGGACCAGCGCATCAGGTAGTGGCGCGCCGCAAATACGATGCGCCGCTGCTTGGTGGCACCGATGCTGGCGCCGGCACCGCCGAAGGCGCGCGTGCCGCGGCTGCGCACCTCGACGAAGACCACGGTGCCGTCGCGCGCCTGCACGATGAGGTCGATCTCGCCGCCGCCGCGGCCCGGCGTCCGATAATTGCGCTCGACCAGACGCAGGCCGGCCGCCTGCAGATGGGCCAGCGCCGCATCCTCGGCCTGCTGGCCCCGATGCCGGGTCGTGAGGGCAGACGGCCCCGCGCCTGCCGGCTTTTTCGCAAGGAAACCCATTGACTACCTCTTTCGCCACCGCGCTGGGCGCAGCCAAGGATGCTGCGGCATCCCAGCATTATCCGCAGGGCGCCCTCTACGTGGTGGCCACTCCCATCGGCAACCTGGCCGACATCAGCCTGCGCGCCCTGCATGTGCTGCAGCTGGTGGACTGCGTGGCCTGCGAGGACACGCGCCACACGCAGGGCCTGCTGCGCTCCTATGGACTGGACCGGCCCGGCAGCCAGCTGCTGGCCGTGCACCAGCACAACGAGGCCGAGGCGGCCCAGCAGATCGTGGCGCGGCTGCAGCAGGGCCAGCGCATCGCCTATGTCAGCGATGCGGGCACGCCCGGCGTCAGCGACCCTGGCGCACGCCTGTGCGCCGCCGTGCAGGCCGCGGGCCTGCGCTGCATTCCGCTGCCCGGCGCCAGCAGCATCACGGCCGCCATCAGCGTGGCCGGTGCGGTCACGCCTTCGCAGGGAGAGGGAGGTTTCGTCTTCGCAGGCTTTCTGCCCACCAAGTCGGCCGAGCGCCTGGCCGCCGTGCAGCAACTGGCCCTGCAGCCGCGCTGCACCGTGCTGCTGGAGGCGCCCCACCGCATTGCCGACCTGGCCGCCGCACTGGCCACGCTGGGCGAGCGCCCGGTGACGCTGGCACGCGAGATCACCAAGCAGTTCGAGGACATTGCCACCATGCCCGCCAGCGCGCTGCCGGCCTGGCTGCAGGCCGTGCCCCAGCGCAGCAAGGGCGAATTCGCCGTGGTGCTGCACCCGGTGGCCCTGGGTGGCGATGAGGCCGACGCCGACGCCCTGCGCGTGCTGCGCCTGCTGCTGGCCGAGCTGCCCACCAAGACCGCCGTGCGCCTGGCCGCCGAGATCACGGGCGCACCGCGCAACCGCCTCTATGACGCCGCGCTGGCGATCAAGCAGGCCGCCGAGGAGGACGGCGACGCGGATTGATCAGGCATACGCCAGACCTGTGGCCACGCCACCGAACAGGTCGCCCTCGACCTGCGGCACGCCCGGGAAGGCCTCGCGCAGCGCATCGCGCAGCGTGCGCAGGGCCGATGAGCCGCCCGTGAGGTAGATGGCGTCCAGCGCCTGGGGCGCCACGCCGGCCAGGCGCAGGCAGTCCTGGGCGCAGGCAACGACCTGTTGCAGGGGGCCTTGCAGCTGCTCGTGCAGCACCTCGGGCGAGATGGCGGCGGACAGGCCCGATTCCAGCCAGCCCAGTTCGATGGCCGCTTCGGCATGGCGCGTGGAGGCCTCGATCTTGGCCTGCTCCACCACGGCGGCCAGGCGGTGGCCTTCGCGAAGTTCCAGCACTTCCATCAGGCGCTTGTGCAGGCGCTGGTCGCTGTAGTCGGTGCGCAGGTTGCGCGCCTCGGCCAGGGCCTTGGGCGAGTACAGCCACTGGATCAGGTGCCAGGTCGAGAGGTCGAAGAACACGCGGCTGGGCACTTCGCGGCCGCTGGGGCCGATGTGCCGGTAGCCCAGCAGCGGCATGAGCTGGGCCAGGTTGAGCCGGTGGTCGAAGTCCGTGCCGCCGATGTGCACGCCGCTGGTGGCCAGGATGTCGTCGCGGCGGTCGCTGCGGCCGGCCTGCTCGGGACCCAGGCGCACGACGGTGAAGTCGGAGGTACCGCCGCCGATGTCCACCACCAGCACCACGGATTCCTGCGTGAGGCGCTGCTCGTAGTCCAGCGCGGCGGCAATGGGCTCCATCTGGAAATCCACTTCGCCCAGGCCTGCGGCGCGCGCGGCATCGGCCAGGGCCTGCTGCGCCTGGCGGTCGCGCTCGGGATGGTCGTCCACGAAATGCACGGGCCGCCCCAGCACCACGCGCTCGGGCAGGCGGCCGTCCAGCGAGGCACGCGCCCGGTCGGCCACGCGGCGCAGGAACAGGCCGATGATGTCCTGGTAGCTCACGAACTGGTCGTGCACCGCCGTCTTTTCCTGCAGCAGCGCACTGCCCAGCAGGCTTTTGAGGGAGCGCATGAGCCGGCCCGGCTCGCCGTCCAGGTACTGGGCCATGGCGTCGCGCCCGAAATGGGTGCTGTGCTCGTCCGTATGGAAGAACAGCGCCGTGGGCATGCCGCAGGCATCGCCCTCCAGCGGCAGCAGGCGTGCGGTCTGGCCGGGGGCGCGCCAGGCCATGGCGGAGTTGGAGGTACCGAAATCTATGCCCAGCGTGGCAGGAGTGGAAGCAGTCGTCATGGCAAGCAGCGCCGCGCCGCGGCGCCCCTCAAGGGAGGCCGCGGCTGCAACGAAAACGCCCACCGGGGTGGGCATGGGTGTCAGCGGGGCGCCATTCTAGCGCCCACGCATTTCGCCTAGGCGGCGGCGGTTTCCCTGGCCGGGGAAACCTGGGCCAGCACGATGCGCGCGCCATGCGTGGCGGCCTCGTCCAGCGCCAGTGCAGACGCGGGCTGGCGCACCTCCAGCTCGATGGCATAAGGGCCTTCACCGCGCGTGGCCAGACGGTGGCCCAGGGTGCCCGTGGCAACGCCCTGGGCAGGCGCAGCCAGCACCAGCGCGGTGGCGCCCAGCGCAGTGGCGCCCAGCCTCAGCGATGCGCGGTAGGCGCTGCCGTCGTCCGACAGCCGGGCCTCGCCAATGTCTGCTCCCTCGCCCAGCAGCGCGCGCCAGCGTGCCAGGCTGGCGCGCAGGTCATGCACGGCCACGTACAGCCGGGCCACGCCGGTGGCGCCGTTGGGGTGCACACGTGCATCGCCCTCGGGCACGCGCAGGGCGCGCGGCGTGAGGTCGCCGCAGAGAAAGGGCAGGTCCTGGCTGCGGGCGCGTGCATTGCGCCAGCGCAGCTGCGCGCCGTCGGGGCGCAGGCGGCAGCCTTCGTAGGGCGCCTCGTAGTCCAGACCGCGCGCCTGGGCGGCAGCGACCACGGCGCCGGTCTCCGACGGCAGCAGCGCGAAATCGACAATGCCCTCGCCATGGCGCTGCAGCTGCTGCCACCAGCGCTCCTCGGGCGCGGGCGCCCGCCAGGCGATGAGTTCGAAATAGGCGCCGTCGGCAAACACCACCAGGGCGTTGTGCGTGGAGCGGCCCGGATGCTCGCCGCCGCGCAGCACGTTGAAGCCCAGCGCGGTGTAGTCGGCAATGGTGCGTTCCAGGTCCTGGACCGCGATGACGATGTGGTCGAGTGGCAGGGTCATGGCAGGGGTGCTTTCCGCACGGTGTTCAGGCTGCCAGGCGCGCGGCGGCGCTGGAGTCGGTGTGGCGCACTTCGGCGCGGATGTTCTGCGGATTGCGCAGCAGGTTGAGGATGGGGCAGGTGCGCTCCACGGCCTCGAACAGCGCATCGATCTCGGCGCGGCTGGCAGGCGAGTCGATGTGCACGGTGTAGCCGATCTCATGCGGCCAGATGGGCGTGGCCTCGTGGCCGGGCTTGCCGCCGCGCGGGTCGATGATGCCCGTGACCTCGACCTCCAGGCTCTCCACGGGCACCTGGCGCTCGGCCGCCTGGATCAGAAAGATGTGGGTCACGCAGGTGCCCAGCACGCCCAGCTGCAGCTCGGGCGAGCTGGGGCCGAGGTTGTAGCCCGCGAAGTCGGGCGGGCTGTCGCTGATGACCTGGTGCTCGCGGATGCGCAGGCGGCGCACGCCGCTGCGGCCCTCGGCGCGCACATGGGCCTTGAGGTGGGCGGGCTGGGCCGTGCCGGCCGCGACGGCGGCGCTGCGGGCGAGCACGGCGGCGCGCTTTTCGGCGAGGTATTCGTTGAGATGGCTCATGGACGGGCTTTCGGTGAAGGAAGTACCAGCCCATTGTTGGGACCGCCGCATGCGCGGCAAACAAACGAATCCGTCTGCGCTTATGCACTGGGCAGATATGCGGGGGCCCCATCCCTTAGTCGTTTTCCAAATAACGATGCAACTCGATATATGAGCGCAAATATTTGGCATCGATAGCATGAAAAACATGGAGCCGGTCCTGTGGCCGGCAGTCTTGTTTTTCAGCGCCCCAGCGGCGGCGAGGTACGAACGTGTTTTCCCAATCGAAGGCGGCTCAGGTGGCATGGAAGGCCGCGATAGCGGTATTGGCGGGCAGCAGCCTGCTGCTGGCGGCGTGCTCCAGGCAGGCCGATACGGCCCAGGCGGGCGCGGCTGCCGGCCCCGTGGAAGGCGGCACCCTGGTCTACCTGGAGCAGCAGGCCCATACCAACCTCTATCCGCCGGCCGGGGGCTTCTATCCCAACGGCGGCGTGCTCAACCAGATCACCGACAAGCTGACCTACCAGGACCCGAAGACGCTGGAGATCCAGCCCTGGATCGCCGAGTCCTGGACCGTGAATGCCGATGCCACCGAGTACAGCTTCAAGCTGCGCCCCGGCGTCACCTTCTCCGACGGCACGCCGCTGGACGCGGCGGCCGTGGCGCGCAACTTCGACACCTACGGCCTGGGCAACAAGGCGCTCAAGCAGCCCGTGTCCGAGGTGATCAACAACTACGAGCGCAGCGAGGTGGTCGACCCGCTGACGGTGAAGTTCTTCTTCAGGAAGCCTTCGCCGGGCTTTCTGCAGGGCACTTCGGTGATCGGCTCGGGCCTGGTCTCGCCGGCCACGCTGGACCGCCCCTTCGAGGAGCTGGGCGACGCCACGCGCATCATCGGCTCCGGCCCCTTCGTGGTGGCCAGCGAGACGCTGGGCAAGGAGCTGGTGCTCAAGGTGCGCAAGGACTATGCCTGGGGTCCCGCCAAGCTGGCCCACCAGGGCCGCGCGCGGCTGGACGAGGTGAAGTTCATCGTCACGCCCGAGGACAGCGTGCGCATCGGCGCGCTGCTGGCCGGGCAGGCCGGGCTGATCCGCCAGATCCAGGCCTACGACGAAAAGCGCGTCGAGGACCAGAAGTTCAGCATCTACGCCCCGCCCACGCGCGGCGTGAACAACAGCGTGGCCATCCGCCCGGACAACGCCCTGGTGGCCGATCTCAAGGTGCGCCAGGCCCTGCTGCATGGCACCAATGCCAAGGAGATCGTGGAGACGCTGTTCTCGCCGCGCTATCCGCAGGCGCGCTCGGTGATTGCCTCCACGGCGGCCGGCTTCGTGGACCTGTCGGCCAAGCTGGCCTATGACGAGGCCAAGGCGAAACAGCTGCTGGACGAAGCCGGCTGGACGCTGGGCGCCAACGGCCTGCGCCAGAAGGACGGCCGCGATTTCGTGCTGTCCACCTACGAGTCCCTGCCCCAGCCGCAGAACAAGGAGACGCTGCAGCTCGTGGCCCAGCAGTGGGCGCGCATCGGCGTCAAGCTCAACGTGCTGTCGGGCGACGCGGGCAGCCGCGCCGTGGACACGCTGGACCCCGACAAGACCGGCGTGCTGCCCGGCATGGTGGGCCGCGCCGATCCCGACGTGATCAAGAGCAACTACTACCCGACCAACCGCAACGTGCTGCTGCAAAAGGGCGGCGTGAGCCAGAAGGTCAAGTCCTTCGAGGACACCAAGCTCAACGGCCTGTTCGACGCCATCGCGGCCGAGACCGATGCCGCCAGGCGCCTGGCGCTGGCCGGCGAGGTGCAGAACTACCTGATCGACCAAGCCTATGTGATCCCCATCTTCGAGGAACCCCAGGCCTTTGCGGGCGCAGGCTGGGTGCGCGACGTGGGCTTCGAGGCCGTGGGCCGGCCCAGCTTCTACAGCACCTGGCTGGCCAGGCGCTGACCGGAACGCTCCCTGAGGAACCGCTCCCATGCCGCGCCGCTATCTGCTCAGCCGCATCGCCCAGGCCGCCCTGGTGCTGTGGGCGGCCTTCACGGTCTCGTTCATCCTGCTGCAGCTGCTGCCGGGCGATGCCGTGCTGATCAAGTTCCTGAACCCCGAGCTGGGCCTGGGCCCGCAGGAGATTGCCGACATCCGCGCCGCCTACGGCTCGGACCAGCCCGTGTGGCAGCAGTACCTGCACACGCTGGGCCAGTTCCTCACGGGCCACTTCGGCTATTCGCTGCAGGCCGGCGTGCCGGTGAGCCAGGGCCTGGCCACCAGCCTGCCACCCACGCTCAAGCTCGCGGCCCTGGGCTTTGCCGCAGCCGCGCTGCTGGCCGTGGCGCTGGCGGCGGCTGCCAGCCTGGCGCCCCCTGCCTGGCTGCGCAACGCGCTGTATTCGCTGCCTTCGGTCTTTGTCTCGGTGCCCGTGTTCTGGCTGGGGATCATGCTGATCCAGGTGGTGTCGTTCCGCCTGGGCTGGATCGCCGTGATCAATCCCGGCCCCTGGGAAGGACTGGTGCTGCCCACGCTGACCCTGGCCGTGCCGATCTCGGCGCCGCTGGCCCAGGTGCTGCTGCGCAATATCGATGCCGTGCTGGCCCAGCCCTTCGTGGCCGTGGCACGGGCCAAGGGAGCATCGCGCCGCTGGGTGCTGCTGCGCCATGTGGCACGCAATGCCCTGCTGCCCACGCTGACCATTGCCGGCGTGCTGTTCGGCGAGCTGCTGGCCGGCGCCGTGGTGACGGAGGCCGTGTTCGGCCTCAATGGCCTGGGCACGCTGACCCAGCAGGCCGTGGGCAACCAGGACACGGCCGTGCTCCAGGCCGTGGTGGTCGTCTCGGCCGCCGCCTTCGTACTCATCAACCTCGCCGTGGACCTGCTGTACCCGCTGCTTGATCCGCGCCTGCGCCATTCCGTGGAGAACCGGCCATGAACACTGCCGTCTCAAGCGCTCTTTCCCCGGCCCTGGATGCCCAGGCCGCGCCCGCCACTCCTGCTCCCATTCCCATGGCGCTGCCAGCGCCGTCCCCGGCCCCTGCGCCAGCCGCCCCGCGCCGCAGCTTCGCCTTGCCAGCCCGCCTGCAATCCCTGCGGCGCCTGCCGCCCACGCTGGCCCTGGCCTGGCTGGTGATCGCCGTGGCCGCGCTGTGGGCGCTGGCGCCCGGCTGGTTCGCCCACCAGAACCCGATCGCGGGCCAGGCCGGCCAGCAGTTGCTGGCGCCCGGCGCCGCGCACTGGCTGGGCACGGACGCGCTGGGGCGCGACCTGTGGGCGCGCGTGGTGCATGGCGCCGTGCATTCGCTGTCGGGCGCCTTCGTGGCCGTGGGCGTGGGCCTGGCCGTGGGCACGCTGATCGGCCTGCTGGCCGGGGCCACGGGCGGGCGCACGGAAGATGCGCTGATGCGCCTGGTCGATGTGCTGCTGGCCGTGCCTTCGCTGCTGCTGTCGCTGACCATCATCATCGTGCTGGGCTTTGGCACCATCAACGCGGCCATTGCCGTGGGCGTGGTCTCGGTGGCCAGCTTCGCGCGCCTGGTGCGCTCGGAGGTGGTGCGCGTGCGCCGCTCCGACTACGTGGAGGCCGCCTTTGGCAGCGGCGGGCGCTTTGCCGCCGTGCTATGGCGCCATGTGCTGCCCAATTCGCTGACCTCGGTCATCGCCATGGCGGCGCTGCAGTTCGGCTCGGCGATCCTTGCGATTTCCACGCTGGGTTTTCTGGGCTACGGCGCGCCGCCGCCCACGCCCGAATGGGGGCTGCTGATCGCCGAAGGCCGCAACTACATCGCCACCGCCTGGTGGCTGACCACGGCGCCGGGCCTGATCGTGGTGGCCGTGGTGCTGGCGGCCAACCGCATCGCCACGGCCTTCGCACGGAGGCCTGCATGAGCGCCGCCATCGAGGAACGCATCCACGCCGCACCAGCGGTGGCAACGACCGCCCCCGTGCTCGAAGTGCAGGACCTGGCCGTGGCCTACCGCGATGCCGCAGGCCAGGCGCAGCGCGTGGTGCACGGCGTGTCGTTTTCCGTGGCACCGGGCGAGGTGGTGGCCCTGGTCGGCGAATCGGGTTCGGGCAAGACCACCACGGCCCAGGCCGTGATCGGCCTTTTGGCCGACAACGGCCACCGCGAGCACGGCAGCATCCGCCTGCAGGGCACCGAGGTCTCGGGCTGGCCGGCCGCACGCTGGAACGCCATCCGCGGCCGCGTGGTCAGCCTGGTGCCGCAGGACCCCACCATGTCGCTGAACCCCGTGCGCACGGTGGGCGACCAGGTGGGCGAGATCCTGCGCATCCACGGACTGCGCGACCGCACGGCCGTGGAGGCGCGCGTGCTGGAGCTGCTGGCCCGCGTGGGCCTGTCCCAGCCCGCGCTGCGCGCACGCCAGTATCCGCACGAGCTGTCGGGCGGCATGCGCCAGCGCGTGCTGATCGCCATCGCCATCGCGCTGCGGCCCGCCCTCATCATTGCCGACGAGCCCACCAGCGCGCTGGACGTGACCGTGCAGCGGCGCATCCTGGACCTGATCGACGCGCTGCGCCGCGAGACCGGAACGGCCGTGCTGCTGGTCACGCATGACCTGGGCGTGGCGGCCGACCGTTCGCACCGCCTGGTCGTCATGCAGGGCGGCCGCATCCAGGAGCAGGGCCCCACGCTGGAGCTGCTGCGCAATCCGCAAAGCGCCTATACGCGGCGGCTGCTGGCCGATGCGCCTTCGCTGGCGCCCGCGCCGCGCCGCACGCCCCGGCCCGCCACGGCCGATGACTGGGCCATCGAGGTCGAGGACCTGGTGCACGAGTTCGCGGCGCCCGGCCATGCCTCCGCCCACGGGCGCGGCATCTTCCGCGCCGTGGACGGCGTGTCGCTGCGCGTGCGCCGGGGCAGCACGCATGCCATCGTGGGCGAGTCGGGCTCGGGCAAGACCACCACCATCCGCGCCATCGTGGGCCTGGGCCGGCCCACGGCGGGCCGCATCCGCATCGAAGGCACCGAGGTCACGGGCCTGCGCGGCGAGGCCCTGCGCCAGCTGCGCCGCCGCGTGCAGCTGGTCTACCAGAACCCGTTCAGTTCTCTGGACCCGCGCCAGAGCGTGTTCGACATCATTGAGGAGCCCCTGCTGAACTTCGACCCGCTGCCGGCCGATGAGCGCCGCCGGCGCGTGCACGACATGCTGGAGCGCGTGGGCCTGCCGACCGCCGTGCTGCAGCGGCGCCCGCATGCGCTGTCGGGCGGCCAGCGCCAGCGCGTGGCGATTGCGCGCGCCCTGGTGCTGCAGCCGCAGGTGCTGGTGCTGGACGAGGCCGTATCGGCCCTGGACGTGACCGTGCAGGCGCAGATCCTGGCCCTGCTCGCCCAGCTGCAGCAGGACCTGGGGCTGACCTATCTCTTCATCTCGCACGACCTTGCCGTGGTGCGCCAGATCGCCGACACGGTGTCGGTGCTGCGCGCGGGCCGGGTGGTGGACGCGGGCAGCGTGGAGGAAGTGTTCCAGCGCCCCACCAGCGACTACACGCGTGAACTCATGGACGCCATTCCCGGCAAAAGGAGCATTGATTTTGTCCCCCATCCCGCCTGACACACACGCTGGCGCCGCCCACCGCAGCGGCCCGCGCCTGGGCTTCTTCAGCCGCCTGCTCGACGATGCGCCGGCCGGCGAACGCTACCGTCTGGTGGCCGAGCAGATCGCCCATGCCGAGGCCCAGGGCTTCGACTCGGCCTGGGTGGCCCAGCACCATTTCCATGAAAGCGAGGGCGGCCTGCCCTCGCCCTTCGTCTTTCTGGCCCATGTGGCGGCGCGCACGCGGCGCATCCGCATCGGCACGGGCGTGATCACGCTGCCGCTGGAAAACGCGCTGCGCGTGGCCGAGGACGCGGCCGTGCTGGACCTGCTGACCGGCGGCCGCCTGGAGGTGGGCCTGGGCACGGGCGGCACGGCCGAATCCTTCGAGGCCTTTGGCGTGCAGGGCGCCGAGCGCGGCGCCGTCTTCGCACGCAACTTCGGCGTGCTGCAGGACGCCTGGGCCGGGCGCGCGCTGGCCGGTGGCGTGCGCCTGTACCCGGCCGCGCCGCAGCTGCTGGAGCGCGTCTGGCAGGCCACGTTCTCGGCCGAGGGCGGCGCGCGGGCCGGGGCCAATGGCGACGGCCTGATGCTGTCGCGCACCCAGCCACGGCCCGAAGGCGCGCCGCAGGCCACGCTGTCCGAGATCCAGAACCCCATCATCGACGCCTACCTCGCCCGCCTGCCCGCAGGGCGGGCGCCGCGCATCCTGGGCTCGCGCACGCTGTTCGTGGCCGACCGCCGAGACGAGGCGCTGCGCTGGGCCGAGGCCGGCCTGCGCCGCGTGGCCCTGCGCCATGCCGCCCAGCCCTCGCAATGGGCGGCCCGCGTCGATCCGCAGGCGCCGCTGGCCGATCTCATCGCCGCCTACGACGTGCATGTGGGCACGCCCGACGAGGTCATCGCCTCGCTGCGCGCCGACACGGCGCTGGCGCGCGTGAGCGACATCGTCTTCCAGGTGCATTCCATCGACCCGCCGCACAACGCCATCCTGCGCTCCATCGAGCTGACGGCCGCCCATGTGGCACCGGCCCTGGGCTGGCGCCGTGCCGATGAGTCCACATCCACGTCCACCCCAGCGCCTTCTTCCCTCCCCGCAGTCCGGGCCGGACTGCTGCAAGCCGCATGACCATGAACACCACCGCAACGCCCCGCTTTCCCGGCGACGTGATCGACCACCTCGCCGACATTACCCCCGGCAGCGCCCTGGACCGCGTGCGCCGCCACCGCACCGAGGCACGCACGCAGGCCCAGCAAAGCTTTGCCGCCCTGTTCACGCCCGCCGAGCCCGTGCCCGGCACGGTCTCGCTGCGCGAGCGGCTGGCCCTGGCCGCCTTCACGGCCGGGCTGCATGGCGAGCCGCGCAGCGCCGTCTTCTATACACGCGCGCTGGCCACCGAGGATGCGGAACTGGCCGCCGTGGTGGCGTCCGAAGTGGTGCGTGGCCGCGCCCAGAGCCTGCAGGCCGGCAGCGGCCCGCACGGCCCTTACGGCAGCTACCCGGCAGGCCCGCTGAGCCGCGAGGACCAGCCCGGCCCCGCCTATGCCGTGGACCCGGCCCACGCCACACTGCTGGGCGCGCGCCTGGCCGCGGCGCTGGCCCATGCCCACCTGCTGGCCTACCACCCGCGCGACGCCAGCGCCGGGGCCCTGCAGGCGCTGCAACAGGCGGGCTGGAGCGAGACGGACATCGTCATCCTGTCCCAGCTGGCGTCCTTCCTGTCCTTTCAGATCCGCGTGGTGGCGGGGTTGCGCGTGCTGGCTGCACGCCCCGCGCCCCAGGCAGCCCATCAACCCACCACCCTGCAAGCCCAGCCATGACCTCAACGAACTCCGCCGCTCCCCAGGTCTTCACCCAGGAACAACTCGACTGGCTGCCATGGATTGAGCCGCTGGAAGAAAGCGAGCTGACCGAACGCCACCATGCAGGCCTGGTCGATGCCTCACGCGCGCAGTCGCCCTACTTCCGCCTGCTGGCGCGCGACCCCGACACGCTGGGCGCACGCACACGCACCGACAAGGACATCTTCTACAACCCCGACGCCGGCCTGCCGCGTGCCGAGCGCGAGCTGGCCGCTGCGGCCACCTCACGCGCCAATGGCTGCATCTACTGCGCCTCGGTGCACGCACGCTTTGCCACGCACTTCTCGCGCAGGGGCGGCGACGTGCAGCGCCTGCTCGACGAAGGCCCGGGCACGGACCTGGGCCCGCGCTGGAACGCCATCGTCACGGCGGCCGTGGCGCTGACCCAGACGCCGCCTGCGCTGGAGCCCGCCCACATCGATGCGCTGCGCACCGCAGGCCTGGACGATGCCGCCATCTCCGATGTGCTGCACGGCACGGCCTTCTTCAACTGGGCCAACCGGCTCATGCTGTCGCTGGGCGAGCCACGGACCACGGCTTGAGGGCGGCCGCCCTCACCACAGCCCCAGCAGCTTCCACCAGACACTGCCGCCCACGGCAAAGATCAGCAGCTCGATCACGCACATGGCCGCGCCCACGCGCCACCAGTTGCCCAGCGTGACGTAGCCGCTGCCGAAGATGATGGGCGAAGTGCCGGTGGCGTAGTGGGTCAGCGTCATCATGATGGCCGAGCCGGCCGTCATCATCAGCATGAAGGGTACGACATAGTCGGCCGGAATCAGCTGCGCGCCCACGGTCAGGAAGGCCAGCATCATCGCGCTGATGTGGGCCGTGGTGCTGGCGAACAGGTAGTGCGAGAACACGAACACGCCCACAAGGATGGCCGCCACCGGCAGCCAGTCCAGGCCGCTGGCGACGATGGCGTTCTTCATGCCCACGGCAAACCAGGACACCACGCCGAGCTTGTTGAGCTGTTCGGCCAGCATGACCAGGGCGCCGAACCACACCAGGGTATCCCAGGCGCTTTTCTCGGACAGCACGTCATCCCAGTCGATGGTGCCCGTGATGATCAGCACGAACAGGCCCAGGAAGGCGACCACGGTGGGGTCCAGCACGAAGGCCGGGCCGAACAGCATCTGCGGCACGTTGGCCCACAGCAGCAGCATCAGGCCGAAGGTGCCCAGCATCACGTGCTCCTTGCCCGACAGCGGCCCCATGCGTGCCATCTCGCTGCGCGCGTACTCCACGGCATTGGGCGTGGCCTTGAGCTCGGGCGGCGACAGCAGATAGATCACCAGCGGCATCAGCAGCAGGCACAGCAGGCCCGGCAGCAGCATGTACAGCGCCCAGGTGGTCCAGCTCAGGTGCAAGGCCTGGCCCGTGGCCTTGGCCACGAAATCCACCACCAGCGGGTTGGGCGCGGTGGCGGTCAGGAACATGGCCGAGGTGATGGGATTGGCGTGGTAGTTGACCAGGGCCAGGTAGGTGCCCACCTTGCCCTGCGTGCCCTTGGCCGGGTCCGACTCGAAGGCATTGGCGATGGACTTCATGATCGGGTGCACGATGCCGCCACCGCGCGCCGTGTTGCTGGGCGTGAACGGTGCCAGCACCAGCTCGCAGATAGCCAGGCCGTAGCCGATGCCGATGGTGCGCTTGCCCAGCAGGGCGATGAACATCAGGCCGATGCGGCTGCCCAGCCCCGTCTTCTTGAGGCCGCGCGAGATCAGGATGGCCACCACGATCAGCCAGATCAGCGGGCTGGAAAAGCTGCTCAGCGCATCGGTGATGGCACCCTTGGACGAGCCGGAGGTGACCTGGGACAGCGAGACGATAACGATGGCCATCAAGGCCATCACGCCAATGGGCATGACCTTGAGGATGATGGCCACGATGGTGGTCAGGAAAATGGCGACCAGCTGCCAGCCCTTGGGCGTCAGCCCCTCGGGCACGGGCATCAGCAGCAGGCCGAACAGCACGGCGGTGGCAATCAGTGCCGGCACCAGCCGGAACGGCACGGCCGCCTTGAAATAGCGGAACAGCGAGGCGATCTTCTCGAGCATGTGGATCCTTTGCGTTGCCGGAGCGGCGCCGAGAGAGCATGGCCTGCCGGGAGCAAAAGCCCACCAGCCTGCACGGGCACTGGCGGCCGCGCCGCATGACTGACATCATGATGCAGTGCAGCATGAGCCCGGCTTCCAGCGGGCGCCTGCGCCACCGAAGTTTGACAGGCATCAAGGCCGGGCCAGTAAACCTAGCGACCCAGGCCACCGAGCCCCGCTCACATGACAGCATCCCCAGACCGGGTGCCTTTTGCCCCGGTGTACCCATGCAGTGAAAAAAGGAGAAAAGCCGACATGCCAGCCAACCGATTCTTGCCCGAGGAATGGGAATGCCGGCTCCAGGAGATCGACCTGGAGATCGCCCGCCACGCCGTCATCTGCAAGATCCCGCTGCTGCAGGCCGGTGTGGTGGAGCGCGTGCTGGCCAATGACGCCAGCGTCTGCGGCGCCGAGCACGAGGCCGCATTCAAGACCCTGCGCGGCCTTCTGTACATGCACTACACCGAGCTGCTGCACATCAGCGAAGTGCTCAGCCCCGAGGTCGCCCAGGAAATTGCCCACCGCGTGCGCCTGCGGCTGGGCCAGCGCATCGGCAACCAGCTGGGCGGCTGATGCCGGGCTGTCCGCCTGGTCTTTGCCCTGGCGCGAGGGCATGAAAAAAGGGCTACGACAGTTGTCGTAGCCCTTTTCAATTTGGTTGCGCGAGAAGGATTTGAACCTCCGACCTTTGGGTTATGAGCCCAACGAGCTACCAGACTGCTCCATCGCGCGGTATTCCAAAATTATAGCAGATTATTCAGCTGCCTTGGCTTCGGCGGCGCCTTCTTCAGCGCGCTCGACCAGTTCCACGAAGGCCATGGGGGCGTTGTCGCCCACGCGGAAGCCCATCTTCAGGATACGGGTGTAGCCACCAGGACGCTTTGCGAAGCGGGGGCCCAGCTCGTTGAAGAGCTTGGTCACGCTGTCGCGGTCGCGCAGGCGGTCGAATGCCAGGCGGCGGTTGGCAACGGTGTCGACCTTGGCCAGGGTGATCATGGGCTCGATCACGCGGCGCAGTTCCTTGGCCTTGGGAACGGTGGTCTTGATGGCTTCGTGCTCGATGAGCGAATTCATCATGTTCTTCAGCATCGCCAGGCGGTGCGAAGAGGTGCGATTGAGTTTGCGGAGGCCGTGACCGTGACGCATGGTGCTTTATTCCTAAAATATGTAATTAGGGCTTGCGCAAACAAGGATGCAAGCCTGGACCCGTTACCGGATCTGCAGCTTGCCTCAACCGAATTTGCGCAAGTTGTTGATTAATTCGTGCAGCCGTATCAGGTACTGCCCGAGGCACTGAGGCTCTCCAAAAAGGAGAGCCTGCAATTATAGTGCTTAGCGCTTTTCCAGGCCAGCAGGCGGCCAGTTCTCGAGCTTCATGCCCAGCGTCAGACCGCGGGAAGCCAGGACTTCCTTGATCTCGTTGAGCGACTTGCGACCCAGGTTGGGGGTCTTGAGCAGCTCGTTTTCGGTACGCTGGATCAGGTCGCCGATGTAGTAGATGTTCTCTGCCTTGAGGCAGTTGGCCGAACGCACGGTGAGTTCCAGCTCGTCCACGGGACGCAGCAAGATGGGATCAAAGGCGGTTGCGGCACCACGGCCACCGGCCGGAGCATCGAAGACGCTGGCGATATCGCCGCCGTCCAGCTGAGCGAACACGGCGAGCTGTTCCACCAGGATCTTGGCGGATGCGCGCACGGCGTCCTCGGCAGTGATCGCACCATTGGTTTCGATCTCCACCACCAGCTTGTCGAGGTCGGTGCGTTGTTCAACGCGGGCCGATTCGACGGCGTAGCTCACGCGCTTGACGGGCGAGAACGAAGCGTCCAGCACAATGCGGCCGATCGACTTCGTGGACTCGTCGCCATAGCGGCGCACGTTGCCGGGCACATAGCCGCGGCCCTTCTCCACCTTGATCTGCATGTCCAGCTTGCCGCCTTGCGACAGGTTGGCGATGACATGATCAGGGTTGATGATTTCCACGTCGTGGGGCGTCTGGATGTCGCGCGCCGTCACGACGCCTTCGCCATCCTTGCGCAGCGAGAGCGTGACCTCATCGCGGTTGTGCAGCTTGAACACCACACCCTTGAGGTTCAGCAGGATGTTGACCACATCTTCCTGGACACCGTCGATGGACGAGTACTCGTGCAACACACCAGCAATCGTCACTTCCGTCGCTGCGTAACCCACCATGGACGAGAGCAGGACACGGCGCAGGGCGTTGCCCAGCGTATGGCCGTAGCCACGCTCAAACGGCTCCAGAACAACTTTGGCGCGATTGTGGCCAAGCTGCTCGACATTGATCGTCTTGGGCTTCAGCAAATTGGTTTGCATGCAGACTTCCTCTCAATACCCCCGGCTCGTTACACCGGTAAGGCTGGTGAAGCACCCCAGCGCGATGCCTCGCGGCTGGGGGACGGTTTTACAGAAATGTCGCTGCGCGGAATTAACGCGAGTACAACTCAACGATCAGGGATTCGTTGATGTCTGCACCGAACTCGTCGCGGTCAGGCGACTTCTTGAACGTGCCTTCAGCCTTGTCGGCAGACACTTCCACCCATGCGGGGAAACCGACTTGACCAGCCAGTTGCAGGGCTTCGACGATGCGGGCCTGCTTCTTGGACTTTTCACGCACGGCGACCACGTCACCCACCTTCACCATGTAGGAAGGGATGTTGACGGATTGGCCGTTGACCGTGATGGCCTTGTGCGACACCAGCTGACGCGCTTCCGAGCGGGTCGAGCCGAAGCCCATGCGGTACACCACGTTGTCCAGACGCGACTCCAGCAGCGACAGCAGATTGGCACCGGTGTTGCCCTTCTTCTTGTCGGCGGCTTCGAAGTAGCGGCGGAATTGCTTTTCCAGCACGCCGTACATGCGCTTGACCTTCTGCTTTTCACGCAGCTGCAGGCCGAAGTCGGAAGTACGCTGACCGGAAGTGCGGCCGTGCTGGCCGGGCTTGGTGTCGAACTTGGACTTGTCGGCGATCGAGCGACGTGCGCTCTTCAGGAACAGGTCAGTGCCTTCACGGCGGGAGAGTTTGGCCTTGGGGCCGATATAGCGTGCCACTTGATTTCCTTTGTGTCATCTGCCGTGCACAAGCACGGGAGCCGCCCGCGATGTTACACATCTGGGCGGCGGTGGGCTTGGTGAAAAAGCTTAGATACGACGGCGCTTTTGAGGGCGGCAGCCGTTGTGGGGAACCGGCGTCACGTCCGCGATGGAAGTGATGCGGATGCCCAGGGCGCCCAGGGCGCGAACCGAGGATTCACGGCCAGGACCGGGACCCTTGATTTCGACGTCCAGGTTCTTGATGCCCTGTTCGATGGCAGCACGACCAGCCACTTCCGAAGCCACCTGGGCAGCGAAGGGAGTCGACTTGCGCGAACCCTTGAAGCCCTGGCCACCCGACGAGGCCCACGACAGAGCGTTGCCTTGGCGGTCGGTGATGGTGATGATCGTGTTGTTGAACGAAGCGTGCACGTGGGCAATGCCGTCCGAAATGTTCTTACGGACTTTCTTGCGAACGCGCTGTGCAGCGTTGTTTGCGGGAGACTTAGCCATAGTGATCTTTCAATCTCTTTATTTCTTCAAAGCCGCGGCACCCTTGCGCGGACCCTTGCGGGTACGTGCATTCGTGCGGGTACGTTGACCACGCATGGGCAGGCCACGACGATGACGGAAACCGCGATAGCAACCGATGTCCATCAAACGCTTGATGTTCATCGTTGTTTCGCGACGCAGATCACCTTCCAGAGTCAGGGAAGTCAGCTGATCACGGATCTTTTCCAGATCACCGTCAGTCAGTTCCTTGATTTTCTTGGAATATGCGATGCCAGCGGCTTCGCAGATCTTGCGTGCAGTGGTGCGACCGATCCCATAGATAGCGGTCAGGCCGATTTCAGCGTGCTGATGCGGCGGGATGTTAATGCCAGCGATACGTGCCATTATTCGTCCTCAAACTTTCCTATCAACCCTGGCGCTGCTTGTGGCGCTGGTCCGTGCAGATCACTCGCACCACACCTTTGCGGCGGATGATCTTGCAGTTACGGCAGATTTTTTTGACCGAAGCCGAAACTCTCATTTCATTCTCCTAAAACTCTACATCCGTTACGGCCTATCGACCGGGAAACATGCCCGCGATGGATAGATCGAGTGGGCGTCTACTAACTCTTACTGGACCCGCCGGCACCGCCGGCCAGGCCCATCACTTAGTTCAATTGCCAAGTGTCGCTTTGAAGTTCGCCTTTTTGAGGAGCGATTCGTACTGTTGCGACATCATGTAGTTCTGCACCTGGGCCATGAAGTCCATGGTCACCACCACAATAATCAGCAGTGATGTGCCACCGAAGTAGAACGGAACGTTGTACTTCAGGATCAGGAACTCGGGCAACAAGCACACGAATGTGATGTACACCGCGCCAGCCAGGGTCAGGCGAACCAGGATCTTGTCAATGTAGCGGGCCGTCTGGTCACCGGGACGGATCCCGGGGATGAAAGCACCACTCTTCTTCAGGTTGTCGGCGGTTTCCCGGCTGTTGAACACCAGGGCCGTGTAGAAGAAGCAGAAGAAGATGATGGCAGTGGCGTAGAGCATCACATAGATCGGCTGACCGGGGGTCAGCGTGCTAGCAATGTCCTTCAGCCAGCGCATGGATTCCCCTGCACTGAACCAGTTCACAACGGTCGCCGGCAGCAAGATGATCGAGGAAGCGAAGATGGGAGGAATGACCCCCGCCATGTTCAGCTTCAGTGGCAAGTGCGAAGACTGGCCACCATACACCTTGTTACCCACCTGACGACGCGCATAGTTCACCAGGATCTTGCGTTGTCCCCGCTCGACAAACACGACGAAGTACGTCACGGCTGCCACCACGAGAACGATGAAGATCGCGGCCAGGATGCTCATGGCACCGGTGCGCACCAGCTCCAGCAGACCACCGATGGAGCTCGGCAGACCTGCGGCGATACCTCCAAAGATGAGGATCGAGATGCCGTTGCCCAGACCACGTTCCGTGATCTGTTCACCGAGCCACATCAGGAACATGGTGCCGGCCGTCAGGCTGACCACCGCCGTGAGGCGGAAGCCGAAGCCAGGGCTCAGAACCAGACCTGCGGAGCTTTCCAGAGCCACGGCAATTCCCAGGGACTGAAAAATCGCCAGGCCCAATGTGCCGTAGCGGGTGTACTGGGTGATCTTGCGACGACCCGATTCACCTTCCTTTTTCAGCTGCTCGAATGTAGGGACCACGTAGGTCATGAGCTGCATGATGATCGATGCCGAGATGTACGGCATGATCCCCAGTGCGAACACCGTGAAGCGCGAGAGCGCCCCACCCGAGAACATGTTGAACAGATTGAGAATGCCGCCCTGCTGGCCATTGAACAGCTGCTGCAGCTGCGCTGGATCGATGCCCGGCACGGGGATATGAGCCCCGATCCGGTAAACGACCAGCGCGAGCAACAGAAAAACCAGACGGCGGCGAAGATCGCCGAATTTTCCGGTTTTTGCAATTTGAGCTGCGCTAGTAGCCACGGATGTCTTCTTTCAGATCATTAATCAGGCGATGCTGCCACCGGCAGCTTCGATGGCAGCCTTGGCGCCGGCGGTAGCGCCGATGCCGTTGAGCTTGACAGCCTTGCTGATTTCACCGCTCTTGATGATCTTGACCACCTTTGCGATTTCACCAACCAGACCGGCTTGCTTCAGAGCTGCCAGATCGACTTCGGCCAGGCCCAGCTGTTCCAGAGCGGACAGGGTCACTTCTGCATTGAACTTCAGCAGATGCGACTTGAAGCCACGCTTGGGCAGACGGCGCTGCAGAGGCATTTGACCGCCTTCGAAGCCCACCTTGTGGTAGCCACCCGAACGCGACTTCTGACCCTTGTGACCACGGCCGGCAGTCTTGCCCAGGCCGGAGCCGATGCCGCGACCGACACGGCGCTTGGCGTGCTTGGAGCCCTCTGCAGGCTTGATGCTATTGAGTTCCATCATCAATCCTTTCAGAGAACTTTGACCAGGTAGCTGATCTTGTTGATCATGCCGCGCACGGCAGGCGTGTCCTGCAGTTCGCTGATGCTGTTCAGCTTGCGCAGGCCCAGGCCACGGACGGTGGCGCGGTGCGATTCCTTGGTGCCAATGGGGCTGCGCACCAGTTGCACCTTCACGGTTTGTTGCGTTGTCATGTGATTGACTCCGATCAGGCGGTGAAGATGTCTTCAACCGACTTGCCGCGCTTGGCTGCCACTTCCGAAGGGGTCGTGGAGTGCTTCAGAGCGTCAAAAGTCGCGCGGACCATGTTGTAGGGATTCGACGAACCATGGCTCTTGGCCACGATGTCGGTGATGCCCAGCACTTCGAAAACGGCGCGCATCGGGCCGCCGGCGATGATGCCGGTACCCTTGGGAGCGGGGTTCAGCATCACGGATGCTGCGCCATGCTGACCCATCACGGTGTGATGGATCGTGCCGTGCTTCAAAGACACCTTGATCATGTTGCGACGGGATTCTTCCATCGCCTTTTGCACGGCTGCAGGCACTTCCTTCGACTTGCCCTTGCCCATGCCAACGCGGCCATCACCATCGCCAACCACGGTCAGTGCAGCGAAGCCGAGGATACGACCGCCCTTCACAACCTTGGTGACGCGGTTCACCGCGATCATTTTTTCGCGCAGACCGTCGTCACGACCTTCGTCTTGCACCTTGGGAGAAAACTTTGCCATTTCTATCCGCTCCGCTTAGAACTGCAGGCCGGCTTCACGAGCGGCTTCTGCCAAAGCCTTCACGCGGCCGTGGTATGCGAAACCAGCGCGATCGAAAGCCACTTTCTCCACGCCGGCAGCCTTCGCCTTCTCGGCAATGCGCTTGCCAATCAGCGTAGCGGCAGCCACGTTGCCACCCTTGCCGATGGCGCCCAGTTGGGTGCGCACTTCGGCTTCGGCGGTGGAGGCCGAAGCCAGCACCTTGGTGCCGTCTTCCGACACCACGCTTGCGTAGATGTGGAGGTTCGTACGGTTCACGCTCAGACGTGCCACGCCTTGCTGTGCAATGCGGATGCGGGTCTGGCGGGCACGACGGAGACGCTGCTCTTTCTTGGTCAACATAATGCAGCTCCTTACTTCTTCTTGGTCTCTTTGATCACGACCTTCTCATCCGAGTAACGGATGCCCTTGCCCTTGTAGGGCTCGGGAGGACGAACGGCACGGATCTCAGCAGCCATTTGGCCAACGGCCTGGCGGTCAGCACCCTTGACCAAGATTTCGGTCGGTGTGGGGGTGGTGACAGTGATGCCGGCCGGCATTTCGAAGTTCACCGGGTGCGAAAAGCCGATCGCCAGGTTCAGCTTAGAGCCCGAGGCCGAAGCCTTGAAACCCACGCCAACCAGCGACAGCTTCTTCTCGAAGCCCTTGCTCACGCCCACCACCATGTTGTTCACCAGCTGACGCATGGTGCCGCTCATGGCGTTGGCTTCGCGCGAGTCATTGACGGGCTCGAAAGACAGCTTGCCTTCGTTGTTGGAGATCTTCACCAGAACGTTCTGGGCTTGCGACAGCGTGCCGCCGGTGCCCTTCACATTGATCTGGTCGTCTTTGATGGACACATCCACGCCTGCGGGGATGGCCACGGGAGTCTTTGCTACGCGAGACATTTCAGTATTTCTCCTTAATGTCCGTTAGGCCACGTAGCACAGCACTTCGCCGCCCACGCCAGTGGCGCGTGCCTTGCGATCCGTCATCACGCCCTTGGGAGTGGTGACGATGGCAACGCCCATACCGTTCATGACCTGGGGGATTGCGTCACGGCCCTTGTACACGCGCAGGCCGGGACGGCTCACGCGCTCGATGCGCTCGATCACCGGACGGCCGGCGTAGTACTTCAGGGTAATTTCGAGTTCGGACTTGCCAGCGTCGGTCTTCACTTGGAAGCCGTCGATGTAGCCTTCATCCTTCAGCACCTGGGCGATGGCAACCTTGACCTTGGAGGAAGGAGCCGTCACGGTGGTCTTGGAGACCATTTGTGCATTGCGGATGCGGGTCAGCAAGTCAGCGATGGGATCACTCATGCTCATGTTTAATCTCTCCTGCTTGCTTACCAGCTGGCCTTGGTGACACCGGGGATGTCGCCAGCGAAGGCCAGTTCACGGATCTTGGCGCGGCCCAGACCGAATTGACGGAAGGTGCCACGGGGACGACCCGTGATCTCGCAGCGGTTGCGCTGGCGAGTGGGGTTCGCGTTACGGGGCAGCTTCTGCAGGCCCAGGCGAGCGGCGTCGCGCTCTTCGTCGCTGCGCTTTGCGTCAGCGGCGATTGCCTTCAGTTCTGCGTATTTGGCAGCGTACTTGGCTGCCAGCTTTTCGCGCTTGAGTTCGCGCTGGATCAATGCAACTTTAGCCATGCGCCACCTCAGTTCTTGAAGGGGAAACGGAAAGCGGCGAGCAGTGCCTTGCACTCATCGTCGGTCCGAGCTGTCGTCGTGATGCTGATGTTCAGACCACGCAGAGCGTCCACCTTGTCGTACTCGATTTCGGGGAAGATGATCTGTTCCTTGACGCCGACGTTGTAGTTGCCGCGACCGTCGAAAGAACGGCCGGAGATACCACGGAAGTCACGCACGCGGGGCAGAGCCACGGTGACGAAACGGTCCAGGAATTCATACATCTGAACGCCACGCAGGGTCACCATGCAGCCAATGGCCTGGCCTTCACGGATCTTGAAGCCGGCGATAGCCTTCTTGGCCTTGGTCACCACGGGCTTCTGACCAGCAATCTTGGTCAGGTCAGCCACGGCGTTGTCCATCACCTTCTTGTCGGCCACGGCTTCGCTCACACCCATGTTCAGGGTGATCTTGGTCAGACGGGGCACTTCCATGGAGGAGGTGTAGCCGAACTTTTCCTTGAGTTCAGCCGCGATCTTTTCGCGATACAGTTTTTGCAGTCGTGCCATGTGTTACCCCTTAGGCCGCCTTGATTTCGGCGCCGCTGGACTTGAACACGCGAACGCGTGTGCCGTCGGCCTGCACCTTGATGCCCACGCGATCAGCCTTGCCGGTCGCTGCATTGAAGATGGCCACGTTGGATTGGTGGATAGGCATGGCCTTTTCCACGATACCGCCGGTGGTGCCCTTCATGGGGTTCGGCTTGACGTGCTTCTTCACCATGTTGATGCCATCGATCAACAGGTGGGAGTCGTCCTTGCGAGCCGAGACCACGCCTTGCTTGCCCTTGTCACGGCCGGTCAGCACGATGATTTGGTCGCCCTTGCGAATCTTGTTCATGGTGCTTCCTTTAGAGAACTTCAGGTGCCAGGGACACGATCTTCATGAACTTTTCGTTGCGCAGTTCACGAGTCACGGGGCCAAAGATGCGGGTGCCGATAGGCTCCAGCTTGGCGTTCAGCAGAACGGCGGCGTTGCCGTCGAACTTGACGAGCGAGCCATCAGCACGGCGAATACCCTTCGCCGTACGCACCACGACCGCGCTGTAGACCTCGCCTTTTTTGACGCGTCCACGCGGTGCAGCTTCCTTGATGGTCACCTTGATGATGTCACCAACACTCGCATAGCGACGATGAGAACCGCCCAGCACTTTGATGCACTGAACAGACTTCGCGCCGGTGTTGTCGGCAACCTCTAACCGAGATTCTGTTTGGATCATTTCAATATTCCCAACTTGCTCCAGCAAACACTCGACAGCCCCAGAGTCTTCTCAAGGGCCGCGAGCAGCCAGTCAGTCTTGGGCCCGTCGTCCACGCCGAAAACCATTTCTCGGCGCTTCCACTGGGCAGATAACTTCACGATTTTCACGTGAAGCATGGGATTGTCCCAGAAATTCCTTTGCGCGTCAAACCCTTAGCTGCCTTTTCCACCCCTGGCCGGCAGCGTTGCGCAACCCCCACAAGAGCGCTATCAACCCAGGAGCAAGCTGGGCCTGCCGATGGCCGCACACCATCGGAAACGCCCATAAAAAAGCCGAGCCTGGCGGGCTCGGCAAAGGGTGGCAGACTCAACGCAATCGTCTGCTGCGGACTGGCCGCGCGTGCTACGGCGGCGCAGACATCGCAGCGGCTTGGGGCCACCGCGTTGGGCTCGGGCACGGCCCTTGCCCTGCGGAAAACGGACTTTCAAGCGCTTTCTTCATCATTCCCCCTCCCTCGTCAGCCTTGTGCTGGCTGCTGTTCGCTGGCACCGTTACGAGATGCCATGGGTAGCATTCTGATTCAGAAAAACAATCAAAGATAGATATCAATCAATTTTGACAATCTTTCCTTGGCTTGCATTTGCCTCCAAAAGCAAAACGCCCTGCAGTGCAGGGCGTTTTGCTTGAGAGGGACTTCAGCCGCAATCAGGCCGGCAGGTACTGGGCCGCCAGCGGCATGAAGTCCGCCAGGCCGGCGTCCTGCCCCAGCTCCTCCTGGAGGATGGCTGCCACGCGCGGCGCCACCTCGGCGGCCTTGCGCGCATCGAGGAACAGCAAGCGGCTGCGGCGCGCCAGCACGTCTTCCACGGTGCGCGCGTATTCGAAGCGCGCGGCAAAGCGCACCATGGCTTCGTTCAGGCCGTCTGCCAGCCATTCGTCGTTGCCCGGCAACGCCTCCACCGCCGAGGCTTCCGTGCCATAGGAATGCAGGCCCTGGACCTGGTTCATGCGGTGGTGCACGGCGGATTCGGCCGGGGCGCCGGCCAGCGGCAGGCGGGCCGTGACGCCGCCGGGCCGGTGCGGCAGGCGGCCGATGGCAAAGCACTCGGAGAGCACGTCTTCGGCCATGGCGCGGTAGGTGGTCCATTTGCCGCCCGTGACGGTGACCAGGCCGGTGCGGCTGGACATGACCGTGTGCTCGCGGCTGATCTTCTTGGTGTTCTCGCCGTCGTCGTCCTGGGGCTTGACCAGCGGGCGCAGGCCGACCCACATGCTGCGCACGTCGGCCAGCGTGGGCTGGCGCGTGAGGTAGCGTCCGGCCTCGGTGAGGATGAAGTCCAGCTCCTCGGGGAACGGCAGGGGCTCGCGTGCCAAGTCGTTGCGCGGGGTGTCGGTGGTGCCCAGGATGACCTTGCCCAGCCAGGGCACGGCAAAGAGCACGCGGCCATCGGCCGTCTTGGGCACGAGCAGGGCGTGATCGCTGGGCAGGAAGTCGCGGTCCACCACCACGTGCACGCCCTGGCTGGGCGCGACCATGGGCTTGACGGGACGGCCCTGGGCCTCGGCATCCTGCTGGCGGAACAGGTCCACCCAGGGGCCGGTGGCGTTGACCACGCACTTGGCGCGCAGCGTGAAGCGCCGGCCCGATTCCGAGTCTTCGCAGACCAGGCCGGCGACCTTGCCGCCTTCATGCAGCAGTTCAAGCGCGGGGCAGTAGTTGACCAGCAGCGCGCCCTTGGCGGCGGCCGTGCGTGCCAGCGCCAGCGCCAGGCGGGCATCGTCGAACTGGCCGTCCCAGTATTTGACGCCGCCCTTGAGGCCTTGCTGGCGCACGGTGGGCAAACACTTGACGGTGCTGGAGCGCGAGAGGAATTCGGTGGCGCCCAGGCCTGCCTTGCCGGCCAGCGCGTCATACATCTTGAGGCCGATGCCGTAGAACGGCGTGTCCAGCAGCTTGTAGGACGGCATGACAAAGGCCAGCGGCTGCGCCAGGTGGGGTGCGTTGTGCAGCAGCGTGGTGCGCTCATGCAGCGCTTCGCGCACCAGGGCGATGTTGCCCTGGGCCAGGTAACGCACGCCACCATGGACCAGCTTGGTTGCGCGCGATGACGTGCCCTTGGCGAAGTCATGCGACTCCACCAGCACGACCTTGAACCCGCGCGCCGCCGCGTCCAGGGCCACGCCCAGGCCGGTGGCACCGCCGCCGATGATGGCCAGATCGTAGGTTTCAGGCTGGGCCAGGCGTTCCAGCAGGGCGGCGCGGCCGGTGGGCAGAGGGGAAGCAGCGAGGGACATGGATCTTCGACGAAGGAATGTGGGGCAAGTTAACAGGGCGCCATGTAGCCGCCATGTCAGCACCCGGGACGCCACGCCTGCGCCCAATGCGAAGGGGACGGAATCGGGTTTTCCGCTATTTTCGCTCGTTTTTGTATTTTTTTCTTCGCTATCTTTCGTTTCGTGTTTTTGGCGACCCAGGAAGCCCCAACGATGGACTGCGATGCCAGCACAGCGCATGCCGTCCAAAACCGGCGCGACCCAACTCAGGGACGCCAAGCAAGGGCCGCCCCGCAGCGAGGGCGTCGTCCCCCTCCCCCGCGAAGCGGGTAGAGAGGCGCCGTGCCACGGGGGAAGCCGCGCAGCGGCTCAGGGGGTGTCACCTCACCTTGCCGTTTTTCCAGGCATTGAGCAGCGTGTCATACGCAATCGTCTCGCCCTTGGGCTTTTCATTGGCCAGCTTCTTCCACGGCGCCTGCTTGTCGCTGAGCCACTTGGCCGGGTCGCCCTTGGGGTTGAGCTTGGGCGCGCAGTGCGCCATGCCGGCACGCTGCAGGCGGGACATGACCTGGTCCATTTCCTCTGCCAGGTTGTCCATGGCGCCCTGGGGCGTCTTCTCGCCGGTGACGGCCTGGGCCACGTTCTTCCACCACAGCTGGGCCAGCTTGGGGTAGTCGGGCACGTTGTTGCCGGTGGGCGTCCAGGCCACGCGGGCGGGGCTGCGGTAGAACTCGACCAGGCCGCCGAGCTTGGGCGCCATGTCGGTCATGGCCTTGGAGCGGATGTCGCTCTCGCGGATGGGCGTCAGGCCGACGATGGTCTTCTTGAGGCTGGTGGTCTTGGCGGTGACGAACTGCGCGTAGAGCCAGGCGGCGGCCGTTCGGTTGGCGTCATGGTCCTTGAAGAAGGTCCAGCTGCCCACGTCCTGGTAGCCGTTTTGCATGCCGTCCTTCCAGTACGGGCCGTTGGGGCCGGGCGCCATGCGCCATTTAGGCGTGCCGTCGGCATTGACCACGGGCAGGCCGGGCTTGGTCATGTCGGCCGTGAAGGCGGTGTACCAGAAGATCTGCTGCGCGATATGGCCCTGGGCCGGCACGGGGCCGGACTCGCCGAAGGTCATGCCCATGGCTTCCTTGGGCGCGTATTTCTTCATCCAGTCCACGTACTTGGTGAGCGCGAACACGGCGGCCGGCGAGTTGGTGGCGCCCCCGCGCGAGACCGAGGCGCCCACGGGCGTGCACTTGTCGTCGGCCACGCGGATGCCCCATTCATCGACGGGCATGCCGTTGGGAATGCCCTTGTCGGCCGCGCCGGCCATGGACAGCCAGGCATCGGTGAAGCGCCAGCCCAGCGACGGGTCCTTCTTGCCGTAGTCCATGTGGCCGTAGATGGGCTTGCCGTCGATCTGCTTGACGTCGTTGGTGAAGAACTCGGCGATGTCCTCGTAGGCGCTCCAGTTCAGCGGCACGCCCAGCTCGTAGCCGTACTTGGCCTTGAACTTGTCCTTGAGGTCCTTGCGCTCGAAGAGGTCGGCGCGGAACCAGTAGAGGTTGGCGAACTGCTGGTCGGGCAGCTGGTAGAGCTTGCCGTCGGGCGCGGTGGTGAAGCTGGTGCCGATGAAGTCCTTGATGTCCAGGCCCGGATTGGTGAAGTCCTTGCCGGCGCCGGCCATGTAGTCGGTCAGGCTCATGATGCGGCCGTAGCGGTAGTGCGTGCCGATCAGGTCGGAGTCGGAGATCCAGCCGTCATAGATGGACTTGCCCGACTGCATCGAGGTCTGCAGCTTCTCGACCACGTCGCCTTCCTGGATCAGGTCGTGCTTGACGGTGATGCCCGTGATCTCGGTGAAGGCCTTGGCCAGCGTCTTGCTCTCGTACTCGTGCGTGGTGATGGTCTCGGACACCACGGCGATCTCCTTGACGCCCTTGGCCTGCAGCTTCTTGGCCGCCTCGATGAACCACTTCATCTCGGCCATCTGCTGGTCCTTGGACAGCGTGCTGGGCTGGAACTCCGCGTCGATCCACTTCTTGGCTTCCGCCTCTCCGGCCCAGGACGCCTGCCCCGCCGCCAGCAGGGCCGCCGCGAGGGCGATGGTATGAAGTCGTTGTTTCATCTGCCGTCTCCTAGATTCTTGCTGTCTCCCCGACATGCACATGCACCAGCGGGCCCCGGGGGAGCTTCGGACCCGGCTGTCGATAAATGGAATGAAGTGATCAGCCTTTGCGCATGACCACGGCCAGCACGAGCATGGACAGCACCAGGCTGATCCACACCGAAGGCTCCGCCTCCAGCGAGAACCACTGCACCATCCTCTCGCCCAGGCCCACCCAGGCCAGATTGACATAGGCCGCCAGCAGCAGCCCGATGAACAGCCGGTCCCCGCGCGTCGTCGCCATCGGCAGCCAGCCCTTGCGCATCACGGTCGGGCTGCGCAACTCCCACAGCGTCATGCCCACCAGCATCAGCACGATGCAACTGAAGAACACCGCCACCGGCAGCGTCCAGGCCATCCAGGAAAACATTGACGAGTCCTTTCAGAAACAAAAACCACTGCCCGTCGAAACTGGCGCGGCCCCAAGCGAGGGACAGCGAGCAAGGGCCGCCCCGCCGCGAGGCTGTCGTCCCCCTCCCCCGCGAAGCGGGTAGAGAGGGGGAAGGCGCGCAAGCGCCTCAGGGGGTGCCTCACACTCTCCCCATGGCGAACCCCTTGGCGATGTAATGCCGTACAAACCAGATCACGATGGCGCCCGGCACGATGGTCAGCACGCCCGCCGCCGCCAGCGTCGCCCAGTCCATGCCCGAGGCCGAAACGGTGCGCGTCATGGTCGCCACGATGGGCTTGGCGTTCACGCTGGTCAGCGTGCGCGCCAGCAACAGCTCCACCCAGCTGAACATGAAGCAGAAGAAGGCCGCCACGCCCACGCCGGCCTTGATCAGCGGCAGGAAGATGGTGAGGAAAAAGCGCGGGAAGGAGTAGCCGTCGATATAGGCCGTCTCGTCGATCTCGCGCGGGATGCCGCTCATGAAGCCCTCCAGGATCCAGACGGCCAGCGGCACGTTGAACAGCAGGTGGGCCAGGGCCACGGCGATGTGCGTGTCCATCAGGCCCACCGTGGTGTAGAGCTGGAAGAAGGGCAGCAGGAAGACGGCCGGCGGCGTCATGCGGTTGGTCAGCAGCCAGAAGAACACATGCTTGTCGCCCAGGAACTGGTAGCGCGAGAACGCATAGGCCGCCGGCAGCGCCACCGTGAGCGAGATCACGGTGTTGATGGCCACGTAGATCAGGCTGTTGATGTAGCCCGAGTACCAGGAGGCGTCGGTGAAGATGGTTTGGTAGTTGGCCCAGGTGAAATGCTGGGGCCACAGCGAGAAGCTCGACAGGATCTCCTCGTTGGTCTTGAAGCTCATGTTGACCATCCAGTAGATGGGCAGCACGGCGAACAGCAGGTAGGCGACGAGGAACAGCGTGCGCTTGTGGAAACGGCGGTCTTCAGTCATGTCCGGCCTCCCGCAGGGCCGCCCCAAGGGAGGCCGAGCCCCCTCGGGGGGCAGTGAACGAAGGGAGCGTGGGGGTCATTCTTTTGCCCCTTCCTTGTCTGCCGTGCCCACGCGCTGCATCCAGTTGTAGAGGATGAAGCACAGCAGCAGGATGATGAGGAAATAGATCAGCGAGAAGGCAGCCGCCGGCCCCAGGTCGAACTGGCCCACGGCCTTTTGCGTGAGGTACTGCGACAGGAAGGTGGTCGCATTGCCAGGGCCTCCGCCCGTGAGCACGAAGGGCTCGGTGTAGATCATGAAGCTGTCCATGAAGCGCAGCAGCACGGCGATCATCAGCACGCCGCGCATCTTGGGCAGCTGGATGTAGCGGAACACCGCGAACTTGCTGGCGCCGTCGATGCGCGCGGCCTGGTAGTAGGCGTCGGGAATGGAGCGCAGGCCCGCGTAGCACAGCAGGGCCACCAGCGGCGTCCAGTGCCAGACATCCATGACCAGCACGGTGAGCCAGGCATGGGTGGCATTGCCCGTGTAGTTGTAGTCCACGCCCAGCGCGTTGAGCGCCGCGCCCAGCAGTCCGATATCGGCGCGGCCGTAGATCTGCCAGATGGTGCCGACCACGTTCCACGGAATCAGCAGCGACAGCGAGACCACGACCAGCACGGCCGAGGCCTTCCAGCCCTGGGCCGGCATGGACAGGGCCAGCGCGATGCCCAGCGGAATCTCCACCAGCAGCACGGCCAGCGAAAAGCCGATCTGGCGCAGCAGGGCCGAGTGCAGTTCCTCGTCGCGCATGACCTGGGCAAACCACTCCGTGCCCACGAACACGCGCCGGTCCGGACTGATGATGTCCTGCACCGAGTAATTCACCACCGTCATCAGCGGAATGATGGCCGAGAAGGCCACGCAGATGATGACCGGCAGGATCAGCAGCCAGGCCTTCTGGTTGACGGGCTTGATTGAACTCATCTCAGGCCCCCCTCACGCTAATGCACAAACCGCGGCCTACGAGACTGGACCTACCCAGCTCAGGGACACCGAGCAAGGGCCGCCCCGCCGCAAGGGTGTCGTCCCCCTCCCGCGTCGCGAGAGAGGGGGAAGCGGCGCAGCCGCTCAGGGGGAGCCTCATACCAACTCCTCGTTGACGTAGTAGCAGGTGTGGGGGCCCTGCAGCTGTACCCATACCGTTTCACCCACGGCGGGCAGGAAGGCATCGGCACCGCAGCGCAGCTTGAGCAGCCGCTCGCCCAGGCGCGCCACCAGCAACTGGTGCGTGCCCACGTCCTGCACGCGCTCCACCGTGCAGGCCACGGCGCCGGGCGCGTCGGCCGAGGCCAGTGCCAGGTACTCAGGGCGTATGCCCAGGCTCAGCGGC
The DNA here is from genome assembly GCF_059567865.1 of Delftia sp. BGA-UO-ETr-SB1. Lineage (NCBI taxonomy): Bacteria > Pseudomonadati > Pseudomonadota > Betaproteobacteria > Burkholderiales > Comamonadaceae > Delftia > Delftia sp. BGA-UO-ETr-SB1. The sequence continues at coordinate 1,476,545 of NZ_JCAQOW010000005.1, forward strand.
AGGCTGGGCGCCACGCCGGCCAGCGCTTCGGGCAGGGGCAGGTACTGGCCCTCGGCCAGCAGCCGGCCGCCGTCCTGCTGCAGCGGCACGAAGTTCATGCCCGGCGAGCCAATGAAGTGGCCGACGAAGGCGTGGCTGGGCCGCTCGAAAAGCTGGGCGGGCGTGCCCACCTGCACGGCGCGCCCGCGCGTCATGACCACAACGTGCTCGGCAAAGGTCAGGGCCTCCACCTGGTCGTGCGTCACATAGATCAGCATGAGCCGCAGTTCATGGTGGATCTGCTTGAGCTTGCGGCGCAGCTGCCACTTGAGCTGGGGGTCGATCACCGTGAGCGGCTCGTCGAACAGCACGGCCGACACATCGGGCCGCACCAGGCCCCGGCCCAGCGAGATCTTCTGCTTGGCATCGGCCGACAGGCCGGCCGCGCGCTGGTCGAGCTGGCCGCTCATCTCCAGCATCTCGGCGATCTGGCCAACCCGCGCGCGGATGCGCTCCTCGGGCATGCGGCGGTTCCTCAGCGGAAAGGCCAGGTTCTCGGCCACGGTCATGGTGTCGTAGATCACCGGGAACTGGAACACCTGGGCGATGTTGCGTTCCTGGGGCGTGGCGCGCGTCATGTCGCGGCCGTCGAACAGCACCTTGCCCTGCGAGGGCACCAGCAGGCCCGACATGATGTTGAGCATGGTGGTCTTGCCGCAGCCCGAGGGGCCGAGCAGCGCATAGGCGCCGCCGTCCTCGAAGACCATGCTCAGCGGCAGCAGCGCGTAGTCGCTATCCTGCTGCGGGTTCGGCTTGTAGGAGTGGGCCAGATCAAGTTCTATGCGGGCCATCTCATCGTCCTCCGGGCCGCGCCGGCGCCAGCAGCAGCGCGCCGTCCGTGCCGAACACGTAGGCATGGGCCGGATCCAGGTGCAGCGTGACCGCGCTGCCCAGGTCCAGGTGGTGCACGCCCGTGACCTGGGCCACCAGCTCGCCCCAGGGCGTGGTGGCATGCACGAAGGTGTCGGAGCCCGAAATCTCGGCCAGTTCCACCACGCCCTGCAATGCCAGATCGCCGGGCCGGGACTGCAGGCGCAGGGCGCTGGCGCGCAGGCCCAGGGTCAGTGGGCCGGACACGGCCAGGTCCGCAGGCAGCGCCACGGGCAGCCGCGCGCCGCCCGGCAGTTGCAGCCCGCCCTCCACGGCACTGGCCGCGATCAGGTTCATGGGCGGATCGCTGAAGGCGCGCGCCACGCGCAGCGAATTCGGCTGATGGAAGACCTCGGCCGTGGGGCCGTACTGCAGCAGTTCGCCCTCATGCAGCACCGCCGTGTAGCCACCCAGCAGCAGGGCCTCGCCGGGCTCGGTGGTGGCATAGACCACGGTGGAGTCGCCTGTGGCGAACAGCTGGGTCAGTTCCTCGCGCAGTTCCTCGCGCAGCTTGTAGTCGAGGTTGACCAGGGGCTCGTCCAGCAGCATCAGCGGAGCGCCCTTGGCCAGGGCGCGCGCCAGCGCCACACGCTGCTGCTGGCCGCCCGACAGCTCGGCCGGGTAGCGGTCCAGGAACATCTCGATGTGCAGCCGCTCGGCCAGGGCGCGCACGCGCTGCGCCACGTCGCGGTCGCCGCGCAGCTTGAGCGGCGAGGCGATGTTGTCCGCCACCGTGAGCGAGGGATAGTTGATGAACTGCTGGTAGACCATGGCCACGTTGCGCTCGCGCACGGGCATGCCGGTCACATCGACGCCATCGGCGCGCACACGGCCTTCGGTGGGCACGTCCAGGCCGGCCATGATGCGCATCAGGCTGGTCTTGCCGGCCTGCGTGGCACCCAGCAGCACGGTCACCGCGCCGCTTTCCAGTTCAAGGTGCATGGGGTGCAGCCAGGTCTGGCCGCCCACGCGTTTGCTGATTCTCTCCAACACCAGTTCCACGACCGCCCTCACTGACGAGGCCGCCTCGGGGGCAGCGATTGAACAAGGAGAAACATCTCGCTCAAGGCGGCGATTGCGCGCCATCCGAAAGCAAGAACGTGATCATTTTTGTTCTTTCCAGATCGCAGCCCATCAACACATACCCTAGGTGCTGTTCTTTTTTCTTCGTTTTAAAGTTCCCCAACCCACGGCCGGCCAGGGGCAAATGCGCTATAAACCGGTCGCCCCGCCTTGTTTGCCTGAGAACGCACCAGATCTGGAATCGCCGCCGTGAACACCAATCCCCGACAACTACAGCTGCTCGACGAAGTGCGCAGCCGCCAGTCCACTTCGGTGGAGCAGCTGGCCGAGATCCTGGGCGTGACCCTGCAGACCGTGCGCCGCGACATACAGAAGCTGGCCGATGCCGGCCTGATGGTGCGCTTTCACGGCGGCGTGCGCGTGCCCAGCGCCACGGTGGAGAACCTGGGCCACACCCAGCGCCAGGTGCTGCATGCCGAAGGCAAGTCGCGCATTGCGCGCGCCGTGGCCGAGGCCATTCCCAACGGCTGCTCGCTGATCCTGAACATCGGCACCACCACCGAGGCCGTGGCCCAGGCCCTGCTCAAGCACCGGGGCCTGCGCGTGATCACCAACAACCTCAACGTGGCGGCCATCCTCAGCTCCAACGCCGACTGCGAAGTCATCGTGGCCGGCGGCGTGGTGCGCACGCGCGACCGGGGCATCGTGGGCGAGGCGGCCGTGGACTTCATCCGCCAGTTCAAGGTGGACATCGCCCTGATCGGCATCTCGGCCATCGAGCCCGATGGCAGCCTGCGCGACTTCGATATGCGCGAGGTCAAGGTGGCCCAGACCATCATTGCCCAGTCGCGCGAGGTCTGGCTGGCCGCCGACCACAGCAAGTTCCACCGCCAGGCCATGGTGGAGCTGGCACGCCTGGACCAGATCGACCGCCTGTTCACCGATACCGCGCCCCCCGCTCCGTTCGATGCCCTTCTGCGCGAAGCCGAAGTGCAATGCGTGGTGGCGCAATAAGTTTTCCGCAGCCGCTGCGCCACCGCCCGCACAGGACACGCGCACCGGCCCTGCTTTTCCTGGATACCGCACCATGACCTATCTGCTTGCCCTGGACCAGGGCACCTCCAGTTCGCGCAGCATCGTCTTCGACACCCAGGGCCGCATCGTGGCCTCGGCCCAGCTGGAGCTGCCGCAGATCTATCCCCGGCCCGGCTGGGTCGAGCACGATCCGCGCGAGATCTGGCGCACCCAGCTGGCCACGGCGCGCGAGGCCCTGGCCAAGGCCGGGCTGGCGGCGGCCGACATCCGCGCCCTGGGCATCACCAACCAGCGCGAGACCACCGTGGTCTGGAACCGCGCCACGGGCCAGCCCATACACCACGCCATCGTCTGGCAGGACCGCCGCGCCGAGCCGCTGTGCGCCCAACTGCGCGAGGCCGGCCATGCCGACACCATCCAGCGCAAGACGGGCCTGCTGATCGACGCCTATTTCTCGGGCACCAAGCTGCGCTGGATCCTGGACAACGTCAACGGCGCGCGCGCCGCCGCCGAGCGCGGCGAACTGGCCTTCGGCACCGTGGACAGCTGGCTGATCTGGCAGCTCACGGGCGGACGCCGCCATGTGACCGATGTCTCCAACGCCAGCCGCACCATGCTGTTCAACGTCCACACCAACCAGTGGGACGACGATCTGCTGGCGCTGCTGGAGATTCCGCGCGCGCTGATGCCCGAGGTGCTGCCTTCCGCCGCCGATTTCGGCCGCACGGCAGCCGAGGTGCTGGGCGGCGAGATCGCCATCGGCGGCGTGGCCGGCGACCAGCAAAGCGCCCTCTTCGGCCAGGCCTGCTTTTCGGCCGGCATGGCCAAGAACACCTATGGCACGGGCTGCTTCATGCTCATGCACACGGGCGGCGTGTTCCAGACCTCCGCCAACGGCCTGCTGACCACCGCTGCGGCACAGCCCACCGCTGCGCCGGCCTATGCGCTGGAAGGCAGCGTCTTCGTGGGAGGCGCCGTGGTCCAGTGGCTGCGCGACGGGCTGCGTGCCATCGAGCACAGCGGCCAGGTACAGCAACTGGCCGAGAGCGTGCCCGACTCGGGCGGCGTGATGATGGTGCCGGCCTTCACGGGCCTGGGCGCCCCCTACTGGAAGCCCGATGCGCGCGGCACCATCACGGGCCTGACGCGCGGCACCACCATCGCCCACATCGCGCGGGCCGCGCTTGAATCCATTGCCTTCCAGAGCGCCGCCCTGCTGCTGGCCATGAGCCGCGACGCGGTGGCCAGCGGCGGCGCGCCGGTCAGCGAACTGCGCGTGGACGGCGGCGCCTGCGTCAACAACCTGCTCATGCAGTTCCAGGCCGACCTGCTGGGCATTCCCGTCGTGCGCCCGGCCTGCGTGGAGACCACGGCCCTGGGCGCCGCCTACCTGGCGGGGCTGTCCTCGGGCGTGTACCAGAGCACCGAGGAACTGTCGGCGCTGTGGAAGGCCGAGCGCCGCTTCGTGCCCACGCTGGACAAGCACCGCGCCGACGAGCTGATGGCGCGCTGGGAGCATGCGGTGGCCCAGACCGCGCTGGCGGCCTGACAACGGGCTCACGGTCTTGTTCAAGGCGGCCAGCCTGGTGCTTTCCGGCCTGCTGCTGGCCGGCTGCGCCGCGCCGCCCCAGGCCCTGCCGGCCCCGCAGTCCACGGCATGCGCGCGCCTGCAATGGCTGGGCAGCACCACGATTGCGCGCGATGAGCCCATCCATGGCGCCACCACCGGCGGCATCTCGGGCCTGGACTACGACGCGCGGCGCGGCGACTACGTGGCCATCAGCGATGACCGCTCGGCGCGCGGCCCCGCGCGCTGGATGCGCCTGCGCATAGAGCAGCTGGACGCGGGCCAGCGCGCCGGCCCCAACCCCTGGCAGGCGCAGGTCACCGAAGTGCATCCGCTACTGGATGCCGAGGGCCGCTGGCTGCGCCCGCGCCATGCCGCGCCCGCCACCCAGCCCGTGCCCGACCCCGAAGCCATCCGCCTGCTGCCGGACGGCGGCATGCTGTGGACCGATGAAGGCGACCCGGGCCGGGGCTTTGGCACCTCGCTGGTGAGGACCGACGCCACGGGCCGCCAGATTGCGCGGTGGTTCTACGCATTCAAGGACGAGGACGGCAGGCCGGGCCTGCGCTCGAACTTCGGCTTCGAGGGGCTGGCCGTCACGCCGGACGGCCAACAGGCCTGGCTGGCCCTGGAGGCGCCGCTGCGCCAGGACGGCCCGCGCGCCAGCGCCGGCTCGGCGGGCGCGCCCGTGCGCATCAGCCTGGTCAGCCTGGACGATGGCCGGCTGCTGCGCCAGATCGCCTACCAGCCCGATGCCGTGCCGGCCGCCAGCTGGGCCCTGCCCCAGCGCGAGGTCAACGGCATCAGCGAGCTCCTGCCGGACGGCCCCGGCCACCTGCTGGTGCTGGAGCGCTCCTACAGCCCGGGCCACGGTTTTGGCGCGCGGCTATACCGCATCAGCCTGAAGGCACCTGACACGCTGGCCCTGGCCAGCTTCGCGCAAACGCCGCCACAGGTGGCGGTCAAGCAACTGGTGGCCGATCTGTCCACCGTGCAGCCCGGCCGGCTGGACAACATGGAAGCCATGTCCTGGGGCCCGCCGCTGCCCGACGGCACCCGCGTGCTGGTGTTCGCCAGCGACGACAACTTCAACCCGGCGCAGGCCAACCAGATCCTGATCACCGCCTACCGGCCCTCGCCGCCCTGCGCACCCTGAAGGCGCTTCAGGGCGTGGCCTGCACCTGCTCCTTCGGCAGGTAGATGCGCGTCAGCCCGCGCGCAATGGCCTCCACGATCTGCTCGCGCCGCAGGCCGATGTGCTCGGCCATCAGGCGTTCGCTGGCCTGGGCGTCGCGCGCACGCAGGGCCTGCAGGATTTCCAGGTGCTCGTGCTGGGTGGAGGCGCGCCCCACGCTCTCCATGTCGATCCAGCGGATGAAGCGGATGCGCTCGTTCAGGCTCGCCAGCATGCGCCGCAGCTCGGCGTTGCCGGCCATGTCGGCAATGCGCAGATGGAATCCCTCGTCCAGGTCCACCAGCTGCCGGATCGGCGTGTCGGAGGCCACGCGCTGGCTCTGCTCCAGGTAGGCCAGGGCCTCGTCGAGCTGGGCATCGGTGGCGCGCTCCACGGCCAGCCGCACGCATTCGCGCTCCACGGCCACGCGGGCCTCGTACAGGTCCAGCGACTCCTTCACGTCCAGTTCGCGCCGCATGTAGCCGCGGCTGGCCGGCAGCAAAAAGCCATCGGCCACCAGCCGCGTCAGCGCCTCGCGCACGGGCGTGCGGCTCACGCCCAGGCGCAGCGCCAGTTCGCTCTCGCTCAGGCGCTCGCCTGGCTTGAACTCGTAGGAGATGGCCATGTCACGCAGCGTGCTGTAGACGCTGGAGCCCCGTTCATGGCGGATGTTGGAGATTTTCATGGCGCCATTGTGCCCTTTGGCGCTGCGCATTCTTTTAAGTATACTGAAATGGATTCTTAAAAATCCCGTCACCCAACCTGCCTGGAGACTCCCGACATGACCACCGCTTTCAATGGCGCCGACGCCATGGTCCGCATGCTGCAGCTCAATGGCGTCAAGCACATCTTCGGCCTGTGCGGCGACACCAGCCTGCCCTTCTACGACGCCATGGCGCGGCTGGACCACGGCATGGATCACATCCTCACGCGGGACGAGCGCAGCGCCGGCTACATGGCCGACGCCTATGCGCGCGTCACCGGCAAGGTGGGCGTGTGCGAAGGCCCCAGCGGCGGCGGCGCCACCTACCTGCTGCCCGGCCTGGCCGAGGCCAACGAATCCTCGGTGCCTGTGCTGGGCATCACCTCGGACGTTTCCGTGGGCGCGCGAGGCAAGTTCCCGCTGACCGAACTGGACCAGCAGGCGCTGTACAGGCCCCTGACCAAGTGGAATACCACCATCGACCGCGTGGACCAGATTCCGCACGCCGTGCGCAGCGCCTTTCGCGCCATGACCACGGGCCGGCCCGGCGCCACCCATATCTGCCTGCCCTATGACGTGCAAAAGCACACGCTGGATCCGGCCGATGTCTGGGCCCAGCCAGGGCATGACCACTATCCGGCCTACCGGTCCGTGCCCGATCCGGCGGCCGTGGCCGAGGCTGCCGACCGCCTGGTGGCGGCACGCTGCCCCGTGCTGATCTGCGGCGGCGGCGTGCTCATCGCAGGCGCCAGCGCCGAACTGGATGCGCTGGCCACCCTGCTCAACGCGCCCGTGTGCTCCAGCGTCAGCGGCCAGGGCAGCCTGGCGGGCAGCCATCCGCTCAATGCCGGCGTGGTGGGCACCAATGGCGGCGTGGAGGCCACGCGCGCCGTGGTGGCGCAGGCGGACCTGGTGATGTTCATCGGCGCCCGGGCCGGCTCCACCACCACCGAGCACTGGCAGATGCCCTCGCGCAAGGTGACCATCGTCCATCTGGACGTGGACGCCATGACCATAGGCACCAACTACCGCACCGACGTGGCCCTGGTGGGCGACGCCCTGCTGGGCCTGCAGGCGCTGCACGCGGCCGTGCAGCAGCGCATCGCCCGCCGCCCCGCCGATGCCGCAGACGGCGCCGCGCTGGCGGCCACCGCGCGCGCCACCAAGCAGGCCTTCTTCGCGCCGCTGGCCGCCTCGCTGGAGCGCCCCATCAAGCCCGAGCGCGTGGTGGACACGCTCAACCGCCTGCTGCCCCCGCGCGCCATCGTGGTGGCCGACCCCGGCACGCCCTGCCCCTACTTCACGGCCTATTTCGACGCGCCCCAGGCCGGCCGGCACTTCATCACCAACCGCGCGCACGGGGCGCTGGGCTTTGCCATGTCCGCCGGCTTTGGCGCCGCCATCGGCCAGCCCGATTCCGTGGTGGTCGCGGTCATGGGCGACGGCAGCTTCGGCTTCACCTGCGGCGAGCTGGAAACCATCGTGCGCCGCAACGTGCCGCTGAAGATGATCGTGTTCTCCAACAGCGTGTTCGGCTGGATCAAGGCCAGCCAGAAGTCCGGCTACGATGAACGCTACTTTTCAGTCGACTTCAACCGCACCCACCATGCCCGCGTGGCCGAGGCCTTCGGCGTCAAGGCATGGCAGGTGCATGACCCGGCAGATCTCGAAGCCGCGCTCAAGGCCGCGCTGATGCACGACGGCCCGGCGCTGGTGGATGTGATCTCGCAAGAGCTCCAGGACACGGCCGTGCCGGTGAGCCAGTGGATGGGTTGACGCCAGGCCCCACGCACAGATTCCCGATTTCCTGCCCGCCAATGCGCTTGAAAAGGAGCCTTCCCATGCCCCATCCACCCTCACGCCGCCAGCTGCTGCTGGCCACGGCCGCCGCATGCCTGCTGGGGCCGGCCGGCACGGCATCCGCGCAGGGCGCCGCCCCGCTCAAGCTGGTCATCACCTTCCCGCCGGGGGGCAGCACCGACATCGCCGCGCGCATACTGCAGCCGCGCCTGGGCGAGGTGGCCGGGCGCCCGGTGATCGTGGAGAACCGCCCCGGCGCCGCCAGCCAGATCGCCACCCAGTACGTGGCCAAGTCCGCCCCGGACGGCAACACCCTGCTGTTCAGCTTCGACACCCATGCCATCAATCCCATCGCCAAGTCCCGGCTGCCCTACGACACCTTCAAGGACTTCACGGGCGTGTCGCTGGCGCTGCGCTTCCCGCTGGTGATCGGCGCCTCGGCCTCGGTGCCCGCCAGGGACCTGGCCGGCTTCCTGGAACTGGCGCGCCGCAACCCGGGCAAATACAGCTACGCATCGACCGGCCTGGGGTCCATGAACCACTTGGTGATGGAGGACATCAAGCGCCGCTCGGGCACCTACGTGCTGCACGTGCCCTACGGCGGCGGCGGCCCGGCCGTGCAGGCCGTGCTCGGCAATGTGTCCGACCTCACCCTGCTCAGCTACGCGGCGCTGCGCGGCCAGATTTCGGCAGGCAAGATCAAGCCGCTGGCGGTGACCGGCCTCAAGCGCCTGCCCGAGCTGCCCGACGTGCCCACCGTGGCCGAGTCAGGCTTCCCGGGCTTCGAGGCCTACTCGTGGATCGGCGTGTTCGCACCTTCCGCCACGCCGGCAGCCACGGTGCACAAGCTCACCGAAGACTTCCAGGCCACGCTGGACACGCCCGACATCCGCAGCAAGCTCGTGCAGTCGGGCTTTGAAGTCATGGCCACGGACGGACCCGCCCTCGACCGCTGGGTGCGCCAGGAATATGAGCGCTGGGGCCGCTTCGTGCGCGACAACAAGGTCCAGCTCGAAGACTGAGAATCCGGACGGCACCCCCTTACACCACACAGGAGCATTCATGGCACTTCCGCTGGACCACATCGTCATCGCCGTGCAGGACCTCGAGGCCGCCGTGGCGGACTACCGCGCGCTGGGTTTTCAGGTCGCCATCGGCGGCCGCCATCCGGGCCGCACCTCGCACAACGCACTGGTCGTGTTTGCCGACGGCGCCTACCTGGAGATCATTGCCTGGACCGCCCCGGCGCCCGAAGAGCGCTGGTACCGCACGCTGCGCGACCATGGCGAAGGGCTGGTGGACTTCGCCCTGCTGCCCCAAAGCACCTCCCAGGCGCTGGCCGAGGCACGCGGGCGGGGGCTGGATACCCTGGTCGGCCCCGTGGACGGAGGCCGCGTGCGCCCCGACGGCGCGCAACTGCTGTGGCAGACGGCGCGCCACGCCACGCCCGACCTGCCCTTCCTGTGCGGCGACGTCACGCCGCGCGCCCTGCGCGTGCCCGAAGGCAGCGTGCGGGAGCATCCCAACGGCGCGCTGGGCGTGGCCTCGCTGACCGTCGCCGTGCACGATCTGGACGCCAGCCTGGACCGCTACCGGGCGCTGTTGGGCCCGGGCCTGCCGCTGCAGAGGCTGGACGACCAGGGCGCGCGGCTGGCATTGCCGGGCTTCGATCTGCTGCTGCAAGGCGCACAGGCACTGGCGGCCTCCGACGCATTGCGCCAGCGCCTTGCCACGCGCGGAGAGGGTCCTTGCGCGCTCACCCTGCGCCAGCGGCCCGGCGCCCCGGCACAGCCCCTGGACCTGGCCGCCAGCCATGGCGTGGACATGCGCTGGCACGGTGGGAACACGCTCTAAACTCTTCGTTTTCCTTCTCCACCGCCACCAGCATGAACACCGTTTCCACAGCCTCCCCTGTCATCGCCTTCATCGGTGGCGGCAACATGGCCAGCGCCATCATCGGCGGACTGATCGGCCAGGGCCAATCCGCAGACCGCATCGTCGTTGTCGAACCCTTCGAGGCTGCGCGCGACGCGCTGCGCACGAACTTCGGCATCACGGCCCATGCCGATGCCGCGGCCGCCGCCAGCGCGCTGGACGGTGCCAGCATCGTGGTCTGGGCCGTCAAGCCCCAGACCTTCAAGGAAGCCGCCCAGGCCGTGGCACCGCACACCGCCCAGGCCCTGCACCTGAGCGTTGCCGCCGGCATTCCCACGGACTCCATCGCCCAGTGGCTGGGCACGGGCCGCATCGTGCGCGCCATGCCCAATACGCCGGCCCTGGTGGGCAAGGGCATGACGGGCCTGTTCGCCCGCGCCGAGGTCGATGCCGCAGGCAAGAGCGCTATCGAGCAGGTCGTTGCCACCACGGGCCAGTTCGTCTGGGTCGACCAGGAAGCGCACCTGGACGCCGTGACCGCCCTGTCGGGCTCGGGCCCGGCCTATGTCTTCCTGTTCCTCGAAGCCATGACACAGGCCGGCGTGGACATGGGCCTCACGGCCGAGCAGTCCTACCGCCTGGGCGTGGCCACCTTCCAGGGCGCATCGGAACTGGCCGCCCGCTCCACCGAAAGCGCCGACGTGCTGCGCCAGCGCGTGACCAGCAAGGGCGGCACCACCCACGCCGCCATCACCCACATGCAGGCGCAACAGGTGCCCGAGCATTTCGTGGCCGCCATGCGGGCAGCGGAAACACGGGCCAAGGAGCTGGCCGCCGAATTCGGCAGGTAGGACACGCCCGCGCGCCCCCTCTTTGTGGTGGCAAGGGGACGGTGCGCCAGATTCCTGCAAAAACCAGATAGTTCTGATGGTGGAAGCAAGCGGCACTCGGTAGAAATCGGCAATTGACCGGCAGCGCGGAAAGCCCCGCGCCGGTCATGACCTGCCACCGCAGTTTCCACCAAGCATCCGCCTCGGCGGGACGTGCATCGCCTGCCCGCCCCTGTCCATGGCTTGCCTTGGATTCGCTGCATCCAAGGAGAAAGCATGCGTTTCCCCCCCCCTTCCTTGCCCAGGCGCCGCGGCAGCAAGCCGGCCCTGGCGGCATGCCTGCTCTGGGCATCGGCTGGCATGGCCCACGCAGTACCCGGCCCCTCCCAAGGTCCTGCCCACCACCGCGCGCACACACCAGCGCACTCACCAGCACATGCCCCAGTGCATGGCTCCGCGCAGGCCCGGCAGATACAGCACGCGCAGCAGGCCCTGCAGGGCATGTCCGTGCCGTTCGAGGCCAACAGCGGCCAGTTCGACCCTGCCGTGGCCTTCACGGGCCGCACCTTCGCGGGCGCGATCCACGTCACCCGCCAGGGCCAGATCGTCTACAGCCTGGCCGCGCCCACGCAGCAGCAGGGCGTGACCTCGGCCCCCCCGCCCGAGATGCCTCCCCAAGCACCTCCCAAGAAGCCGCCCAGGACGCCCGCAGGCACCAAACCCCAGGCACCGCCCCAGACCCCTCCGGCCACCCGGCCCCTGTCCGGCTGGAGCCTCACCGAAACCCTGGCCGGCGCGCTGCCGCTGTCGCCCACGGGCGGCGAGGCCGCCGCCACCCAGATCACCCGCTTCAGCGGCCCCCACAGCTACCAGCCAGCCACCTACCGCAACCTGCACCTGGGCCAGGCCTGGCCCGGCGTGCAGGTGGAACTGGCCATGCGCGGCGCCAATGTGGAAAAGCTCTTCCACGTGGCCCCGCAGGCCGACCCCGGGCAGATCCAGGTGCGCGTGGACGGCGCGCTGTCCCTGCGCCTGGGCAAAGGCGGCGAACTGATCGCCGCCACAGGCCATGGCGACGTGGCCTATACGGCACCCGTGGCGTTCCAGGAAGTTGCCGGGCAGCGCGTGGAGGTGCCTGTGCAGTACGCCCTCAACAGCCAGGGCGACGGCTACGGGTTTGCGCTGGGGGCCTATGACCGGGCGCTGCCGCTGGTGATAGATCCTTTGTTGCAGAGCACGTATCTGGGTGGAGATGGTGATAGCACGGTCCTGGCCCTGGTCATTGCGCCCTCGGGCGAGGTGTTGGTGGGCGGCATCACCGCGGACAATTCATCGCTCGGCGCATTCCCTGGCACGGCGGGCGGCGCCCAACCATCCACTGGTGGGACCGACGGCTTCATAGCGCGCCTGTCCGCTGACCTGCGGACCCTGGAGCAGAGCACCTATCTGGGCGGCTCGGGCCAGAACTCTGTCATAGCCCTGGCCATATCCCCCTCGGGCGAAGTATTGGCGACAGGCATTACCAGCTCCACCGACTTCCCCGGCACGGCGGACGGCGCCCAGTCAGTCGCCGCTGGTGGGTTCTACGACGGCTTCATCGCACGCCTGTCCGCCGACCTGCGCACCCTGGAGCAGAGCACCTACCTGGGCGGCCCGCAATCCGAAGACCCCCGTGCCATGGCCATTGCACCCACGGGCGAGGTATTGGTGGCAGGCAATACCAGCTCCACCCAGTTCCCCGGCACGACGGGCGGCGCCCAGCCGGTCGCCGCTGGCTGGGGCAATGACGGGTTCGTCGCACGCCTGTCCGCCGACCTGCGGACCCTGGCGCAGAGCACCTATCTGGGTGGCGCAGGCTACAACGTTGTCCAAGCCCTGACCATCTCCCCCTCAGGTGAGGTATTGGTGGCAGGCGATACCAGTTCCACCGACTTCCCTGGCACGGCGGGCGGCGCACAGCCGGTCGCCGCTGGCGGGCGCGACGGCTTCATCGCGCGCCTGTCCGCCGACCTGCGCACCCTGGAGCAGAGCACCTACCTGGGCGGCTCGCAATTTGAAGACCTCCATGCCATGGCCATTGCACCCACGGGCGAGGTGTTGGTGGCAGGCAGTACCAGCTCCACCCAGTTCCCCGGCACGGCGGGCGGCGCCCAGCCGGTCGCCGCTGGCGGGGGCAATGACGGGTTCGTCGCACGCCTGTCCGCCGACCTGCGGACCCTGGCGCAGAGCACCTATCTGGGTGGCGCAGGCTACAACGTTGTCCAAGCCCTGACCATCGCTCCCTCGGGGGACGTGCTGGCGGGAGGCTATACCGATGCCATCCACTTCCCCGGCACGGCGGGCGGCGCCCAGTCAGTTATCAATGGCGGGTTCTACGATGGCTTCATCGCACGCCTGTCCGCCAGCCTGCGAACCCTGGAACAGAGCACCTATCTGGGCGGCACCGACATGGAAGCCATCAGTACGCTGGCCATAGCCCCCTCGGGCGAGGTGCTCGTGGGCGGGTTGACGTACTCGCGGAATTTCCCGGGCGCGGCAGGCGGGGCGCAGCCAGGGACCAACAGCAGCGGCGTCATAGGCTTCATCACACGCCTGTCCGCCGACCTGCGCGCCGTCTCCCCCCAGACCATCACCTTTGCGCCACAGGCCAGCCAGGTCCTCGGCAGCCCTGGCTCCACCTTCACCATAGACCCTCCCGCCATGGCCAGCTCCGGCCTGCCGGTGGACTACGGCAGCGCCACCCCGGCCATCTGCACCGTCTCGGGCACCACCGTCACAATGCTCGATGACGGCATCTGCACGCTGGTCGCCCGCCAGGCGGGCAATGCCCAGTGGCAGGCCGCCGACGCAAACGCCGATGTCCGCATCCGCAGAGCCCAGGCCATCCGCTTCCCGGCACAGGCCAGCCGGTCCTTCGAGGCGGGAACGGTCTTTGCCATCGACCCGCCCGCCACGGCCAGCTCCGGCCTGCCGGTGGAATACGCCAGCACGACCCCAGGCATCTGCACGGTCTCGGGCAACAGGGTCACGATGGCGGGCGAAGGCATCTGCACGGTGACCGCCAGCCAGCCCGGCGATGCGCGGTGGATGCCGGCCACCGGCGTGGCGCAGGACATTGAGCTGACTGCGGTTGTGCCGCCTCCTGTAACTCCCCCCGTAATTCCCCCTGTGACACCCCCTGTGACACCTCCTGTGACTCCACCTGTGCCGCCGCCCGCTCCGGCGCCCATTCCCGCACTCGGCGCTTGGCCGCTGGCGCTGCTGGGTGCCATGGCGGCAGGCTTCGGTGCGCACGCACTGCGGCGGCGTGGCGTCTTCAGCGCAAGGCAAATCCCAGCGCCACGCCTGCGAACAGGGCGGCACCGATCCAGTGGCTCTTGCTGAAGGCGACGAAGCAGCCCTCGCGCGTGCGGTGGCGGATCAGGGTGAAGTGCCAGATCACCTGGGCCGCGGCCACGGCCAGGCCCAGCCAGAAAGGCCAGGCCAGGCCATAGGGCGCCAGCGCCCAGATAGTGAGCAGGCCGCAGAGCACGAAAAAGCCCATGACGGCCGCCACGTCGAAGCGGCCCAGGGTGATGGCCGAGGTCTTCATGCCGATCCTGAGGTCGTCGTCGCGGTCCACCATGGCGTATTCGGTGTCATAGGCCAGCACTAGGAACATGTTGGCGAGCCACAGAATCCAGGCCGTGGCCGGCACCTGGCCCTGCACGGCGGCGAAGGCGATGACGATGCCGAAGTTGAAGGCAATGCCCAGGAAGGCCTGGGGCATGGCGAAGAAGCGTTTGGTGAACGGGTAGAGGATGGTGAACAGCACGGCGGGCACGGACCAGGCCACGGCCTCCCAGCGCGTGGTCAGCACCAGGCCCAGCGAGACCAGGGCCAGGGCCGCGCCCAGCAGCGCGGCCTCCTTGACCGAGACCTGCCCCGAGGTGATGGGCCGCTGCGTGGTGCGCTTGACGTGGCGGTCGAAATCGCGGTCGGCAATGTCGTTGATGCAGCAGCCGGCGCTGCGCATCAACACCGTGCCCAGCACGAAGACCACCAGCAGATGCCAACCCGGAAACCCGCCCGCTGCCACCCACAGTGCGGCCAGCGTGGGCCAGACCAGGACCAGCCAGCCGGCCGGCCGGTTGAAGCGGACCAGGTCCAGATAGAGCGACAGTTTGCTGCGCCGGGGCGCAGGCATGGGCGTAGAGGAGGTGGTGGGCATGGCGTCTGGGCGCCGATGGCGGCCGTGGGCCGACCATCGCACGCATCACATTCGAAAATGCCCGCATTGTCGCCGCTGGGCGGGCGGGCTCGGCGGCGCGCCTCAGCAGCGCCTGCCGGCAACGCGGGTTTGCGCCCACTCCACGGCACAGATCACCAGCGCCATCCAGGCCAGGCCCAGCAGCCAGCCGGCCAGCACATCGCTGGCATAGTGCACGCGCAGCACCACGCGGCTGGCGCCCACGCCCAGGGCGACAGCCAGGGCCGCCAGGCCCACGGGCCAGCGCCAGGCCGGGCGCAGGTACGGCAGCAGCAGCCAGGCCAGCATCAGATAGAGCACGAAGGTGCCCGCACTGTGGCCGCTGGGGAAGCTGAAGCCGCCTTCAGGCACCCAGCCACCCACGGGGCGCGGACGGCCCACGCTGGTCTTGATGGCGCGTATCCACAGGCCCACGCCAGCCGTGGCCACCACCCAGGCGGCCGCATGCAGCCAGTCGCGCCGCCACAGCAGCAGCGCCAGCACGGCGGCCGACAGCGACACCATCCAGGCCACATTGCCCAGTTGGGTGAAGGCGACCACGGGGCGCACCCAGGCATCGGTGGCATGGCCGGCCAGCCACAGGTGCAGGGCCTCGTCGTGCACCGGCCAGTCGGTGCAGGTGGCGCAGCCTGCGGGCTGTGCCAGGCCCAGCATGTCGCGCACCATCACGGCCAGTGCCAGCAAGGCCAGCACGCCGGCGGCAGCCAGGCCCAGCCATGCGCCCCGCGGCATGGGCAGGCCTGCGTGGCGCAGCCGGGCCGTGGCAGGCAGGCGCAGATAGAAAAAAAGGCCGCCCAGGGCGGCCAGTACCAGGCACAGGCCGCCCGTGGCGGCGTGTGCGTCAATCCAGGTCCAGAGCATGCGGTGGCATCACTCCCGGGCCAGGGTGGGTACGCGGGAAGACTGGGGTTTGCGCAGCATCAGTCTTCGAGCAGGGCGCGCAGCATCCAGGCGGTCTGCTCGTGCACGGTCAGGCGCTGGGTCAGCAGGTCGGCCGTGGGTTCGTCGCTGGCCTTGTCGGCCAGGGGGAACAGACTGCGCGCCGTGCGGGCCACGGCCTCGTGGCCGGCGACCAGGATGCGCACCATCTCCAGGGCCTTGGGCGGGTCGTGGGGCACGTCGGCCAGGCTGGTGAGCTTGCCGAAGTCGGCATAGGAGCCCGGCGCGAAATGGCCCAGCGCACGGATGCGCTCGGCGATGGGGTCGACGGCGTTCCACAGCTCCGTGTACTGCCCCATGAACATGGTGTGCAGCGTGTTGAACATCGGGCCGGTGACGTTCCAGTGGAAATTGTGCGTGGTCAGATACAGCGTGTAGGTGTCGGCCAGCAGGGCCGACAGGCCCTTGGCGATGGCCGCGCGGTCCTTGTCGCTGATGCCGATATGGATGGCGGAGGAGCGCACGGACGCCGGTGCCACGTCGGCCAGTGCGGCCTTTGCAGGCTGCACTGCCTTGTCCGCCTTGTCGGCCTGCACGGCCTCTGGCTTCTTTGCACCGGACTTGTCTTTGCTGGCATTTTTGGCCATGGGATCCCTTTCAGCTTCGTACAAACGGAAGATGCTCCCGGCAGGTCGCCCGGGAGCCAGTTGCAACGATAACGCAAGCGCAGCGGCCCCACAGGCCCGGAGCGCGCGCCGGTGCGGTCATCAGGACAGGCGTTTGACGCCGGGCAAGGCGCAGGCGTAGACCGCGTTGCGCAGGGCGGCGATGGCCTCGTAGCGCGTGAAGCTGCGGCGCCAGGCCAGGACTACGCGGCGTGTCGGCGGGGCCGAGCCGTCGTCCTCGAGGATGGGCAGGTAGCGGATATGCGGCTCGTCGGTCTTGCGGCGGCGCGCCGTGGTCTCCAGCGCATCGGCGGGCACGGACAGGCGCGGCACCAGGGTCACGCCCATGCCGGCGGCCACCATGTGCTTGATGGTCTCCAGCGACGAGCCTTCGAAGGTGCGGCGAATGCCTTCGGCATTGCTGGCATAGCGTGCGAACTCGGGGCAGACCTGGAGCACATGGTCGCGGAAGCAGTGGCCCGAGCCCAGCAGCAGCATGGTCTCGTTCTTGAGATCGCTGGTGGAGACATGGTCCTTCTGGGCCAGCGCATGGGTGCTGGGAACGGCGGCCATGAAGGGCTCGTCGTACAGCGGAGCCAGCGCCAGGCCGGTGTCGGGGAAGGGCTCGGCGACGATGGCGCAGTCGATCTCGCCGGTGCGCAGCATCTCCAGCAGCTTGATGGTGTAGTTCTCCTGCAGCATCAGCGGCATCTGCGGCGTGCGCATGATGGAGTTGCGCACCAGGTCCGGCAGCAGGTAGGGGCCGATGGTGTAGATCACACCCAGGGTGAGCACGCCGGACAGCGGGTCCTTGCCGCGCTTGGCGATTTCCTTGATCTCGGCGGCCTGCTCCAGCACGCTTTGCGCCTGACGGATGATCTCCTCGCCCAGCGACGTGACCGACACTTCGCCGGCACTGCGCTCGAAGAGCTTGACATCGAGCTCCTCCTCCAGCTTCTTGATCGCCACGGACAACGTGGGCTGGGACACATAACAGGCTTCGGCGGCGCGGCCAAAATGCTTTTCACGTGCCACGGCCACGATGTATTTGAGTTCGGTAAGTGTCATTGGCGAGCTGTGTCTGGGAGGGAGCCTCGGAAAATACGATGGTCTTACACCAAGAACCTGTGCCGGAACCTTTGTGCAATCAGGCCTTGCGGCCGGCTTGCCGGGGTGCTCCCCTCAAAAGTTCCTGCACAGGTTCTAGGATTTGTCCTAATTCGATTGTGCCAGTCCTCGTCCGCGCATGACCACTGCGCGCTCCCCGACCCGCCGGCTTTTTGTATTTATCCACCTAGTGCAACGGCCGGCGCATCCGGTCGCGTTGCTGCATGAGCTGGTCCATGCCTATCAATGCAGCCAGGCCTATGGCCACGATCACGGTAAAGACCGGAAGGTCCAGGGCGCTGATCACGGCAAAGCCTTGCGGCCTAGCATAACGCTGTGTCTCTGAAATGCATACGAAGTCCGCTGCGGCCATGCCGGTGTAGTGCATGGAACAGACCGCCGCGCCCATGACGGCGGCGGCCAGCGCACGCATGCCCGGCGAGCTGGTGCGAAACGACAGCCACAGCGCGGCGCTGGCCGCGGCCACGGCGATGCCCACGGACAGCAGCACGGTGGGAACGGACCAGACGATGAAGCCCGGAAAGCGCATGCCATACATGCCCAGGTAATGCATGAAGGCCACGCCCAGGCCCAACAGGGTGCCCGCGCCCAGCACGCGCGCCCCGCTTTCGGGCCGCCGCGCGACAAAGGCCAGCGCCACCGAGGTGGCGGCAACGGCGGCGCACAGGGACAGCAGGGTTTCGACCATGGAGTAGCCCGAACCCATGCCCAGGTTCAGCGCCAGCATGCCCGTGAAATGCATGGACCACACGCCGATGCCGCCCAGCGCCGTGCCTGCCGCCAGCAGGTTCAGCCAGCTGATGCCCTCGCGTCCCCGGATGCGCTGCGCCGCAGTCAGGGCTACGAAGGAGCCCAATACGGCAATGCCATAGGACAGGACCACCAGGCCCATGCGCCAGGAGGTTTCGACGATCTCATTCGCTTGAACGGCTTCATTCATGTTGGCAGCTCCTCATTCGCAGAAAAATGGGACAACACAAGAGTGATCGCGGCCGTCCTCCCCGTGGGGGAGGCTTGGCAGGCCATCCCCTCCCGGATGGAGCTACCCTGTTTTTTGTGACCCAATGTACCAAAAGGTCACAAATATTCAATGCCGTAACGGGACGGTGCTGTCACCGCCAGGACGGCATGAAGCGCTCCATTTCGATGGCTACAACGCGTGTGGAAACCATATCTGGCGCGGGCTGCAGGCCTGCGGAAGATGACGTTGCCAGGCAGCGCCTGGACACGTAAAAATACGTAACACAGCCACCCAGCAAAAATGGAACGAACCGATCAGGCCTTGAGGAATTCGGCCTTGCCGCCCAGCCAGCGGCCCACATGGCGCTGGGCCAGTTGCGGGTGCTGCTCCAGCATGCGCGGCGCCAGTTCGCGGGCCCAGTCGAGCAGCATCAGGTCCTGCTCCAGGTCGGCGAAGCGCAGCATGGGAGCGCCGGACTGGCGCGCGCCCAGGAATTCGCCGGGGCCGCGGATCTCCAGGTCGCGCCGCGCGATCTCGAAGCCGTCATTGGTCTCGGCCATGGCGCGCAGCCGGTCCTTGGCCGTCTCGCCCAGGCGCCCGCTGTCCCCCACCGAATACAGCAGCACGCAGGCCGAGGCCGCCGCCCCCCGCCCCACGCGCCCGCGCAGCTGGTGCAGCTGCGACAGGCCGAAGCGCTCCGCATGCTCGATGACCATGAGCGAGGCGTTGGGCACGTCCACGCCCACTTCGATCACCGTGGTGGAGACCAGCACGCCCATGACCCCGGCGGAGAACAGCTCCATCACGGCCTTCTTCTCGGCCGTGGGCATGCGCGAGTGCAGCAGGCCGACCATGACGTCGGGCAGCATCTCGCTCAGGTAGGCATGGGTGGCCGTGGCGTTGGACAGGTCCAGCGCCTCGCTTTCCTCGATCAGCGGGCAGACCCAGTAGACCTGGCGTCCTTCCGCGACCTGGGCGCCTATGCGCTCGATGACCTCGTCCTTGCGGCTGTCGGCAATGAGCTTGGTGACGATGGGCGTGCGGCCCGGCGGCAGTTCGTCGATGGTGGACACATCCAGGTCGGCGTAGTAGCTCATGGCCAGGGTGCGCGGGATGGGCGTTGCGCTCATCATCAGCAGATGGGGCTCCATGCCCGAGGCCGCGAGCTTCTGGCGCAGCGCCAGCCGCTGGGCCACGCCGAAGCGGTGCTGCTCGTCAATGACGGCCAGCGCCAGGTTCTTGAACTGCACCTGGTCCTGGATGACGGCGTGCGTGCCCACGACCAGGGCCGCCTCGCCGCTGTGGACCAGCTCCAGCATGGCGGTGCGTTCCTTCTTCTTCTGCGCGCCGGCCAGCCAGGCCACGCGCTTGCCCAGCGGGGCCAGCAGCGGCTCCAGCCAGCCGACCAGCTTGCCGAAATGCTGCTCGGCCAGGATTTCGGTGGGCGCCATCAGCGCGCACTGCCAGCCGGCCTCGATGCAGGCCACGGCCGACAGCGCCGCCACCACGGTCTTGCCCGATCCCACATCGCCCTGCAGCAGCCGGTGCATGGGCATGCGGCGCTCCATGTCGGCAAGGATCTCGGCCACCACGCGCTGCTGGGCGCCGGTCAGGCCAAAGGGCAATTGGTCCAGGAACTGGCGCGCCAGGCCCTGGGCGCTGTCCATGGGCTGGGCGCGCAGCACGGGCGCCCTGAGCCGCGCGCGTTCGCGCTTGGCCTCGTATTGGGACAGTTGCTGGGCCAGCAGCTCCTCGGCCTTCAGGCGCTGCCAGGCCGGGTGCGAATGGTCTTCCAGCGTGGCCAGGGCCACATCGGGCGTGGGGTGGTGCAGGAACTGCAGCGCATCGCGCAGGCTGAACAGCGGCGGCAGCCCGCCGTTGCCATGGAACTGCGCCACGGGCGGATGCTCGCCCTGGGGCAGCGTATCGGAGAGATCGGCGCGCAGCATGGCCGTGACCGCCGCGCGGCGGATGTAGGCCTGGGGCAGGCCCGCCACCGTGGGATAGACGGGCGTGAGCGCCGTGGGCAGGTCGCCGCCCGCCGCGCGAAACGCCGGGTGCAGCATCTGCCGGCCCCAGAAGCCGCCCTTGACCTCGCCGCGGATGCGCAGCCGCGCGCCCACGGACAGGGTCTTCTGGTGCGAGGGGTAGAAGCTGAAGAAGGTCAGCACGCATTCGGCCGTGCCATCGTCCACCGTGACCTTGAGCATGCGGCGCGGGCGCAGTTGCACCTCGCTGTGGGTCACCGTGGCCTCGATCTGCACCGTATCGCCCTCGCGGGCATTGCGCAGCGGGGTGATGCGCGTCTCGTCCTCATAGCGCAGCGGCAGGTGCAGGGCCAGATCGATGTCGCGCACCAGGCCCATCTTCTGCAGCGCCTTCTGCGCGGCGCTGGCTGCGGGCTTGGCGGGCGCTGCGGGCTTGTCTCCCGCCTTGCCGCCCTTGCCTGCGGCCTTTCCCTTGCCGGCACGCGCGGCCTTGCCGCCGGGGGCGTCGCGCCCCAGATCTGGGAAGGCAGAGGAGACGTTCAAGGGCATGGGCTATCCTGTTTCAGAGCATGCGCATGGGCATGGGCGGGCATGCAGCATAGTGTATGAATATACAGGTGTAGGCAACACGCCACGTTCATGCCGGATGCCCTTGCCCAAAGCACCCTTGAGGCCCCGGGTCTCTGGGGAAGCCGCTACCATGCACGCTGACGTTACGTAGTGTTACCCCGCCACCGAATGCCATGTTGAAGCGTATCAATGTCCAGCATGTCACTCTGGGCATGTTCCTGCACGAGTTCTGCGGCTCCTGGATGGAGCATCCTTTTTGGCGAACCCGTTTCCTGCTCCGCTCCGAGGCCGACCTCCAGCGCCTGCGCTCCACCTCCATCCAGGAGGTCTGGATCGACGTGCGCAAGGGCCTGGACGTAGGAGTCCAGGTGCCTTGCCTGCGCTTTGATCCGCAGGACGAGCTTCGCCACCAGATCCCGGACAGCGCCCGCCCTGTCTCCGAGCAGAGCACGGCCCCCATTTCCACCGCCACCGAGCTGCGCCGCGCCGCCCAGACCTGCGTGCAGGCCAAGCAATTGCTCAGCCGCCTGTTCAGCGACGCGCGGCTGGGCCGGCCCGTGGACGCCACGGCCGCCGGGCAGCTGGTGGACGATGTGACGGCCTCCGTGGCGCGCAATCCCCACGCCCTGATCGGCCTGGCACGGCTGAAGACGGCCGACGACTACACCTACATGCACAGCCTGGCCGTGTGCGCGCTGATGGTGGCGCTGGCCAAGCGCATGGGCCTGGACGACCACAGCCTGCGCAAGGCCGGCATGGCCGGTCTCATGCACGACCTGGGCAAGACCGCGATCCCGGTGGCCGTGCTCAACAAGCCCGGGCCGCTGGACGATGCGGAATGGGCGCTGATGCGTGCCCACCCACGCCATGGCGAGCAGCTGCTGCGCCCGCTGGGCCTGGACGACGAGGTCATCGATGCCTGCCTGCACCACCACGAAAAGGTGGACGGCAGCGGCTACCCCGACGGACTGCAGCAGGGCGACATCGGCCTGCTGGCGCGCATGACGGCGATCTGCGATGTCTACGACGCCATCACCTCGGACCGGCCCTACAAGAAGGGCTGGCCGCCCTCGGAGGCGCTGCGGCGCATGGCCGAGTGGAGCCCCCGCCATTTCGACAAGCGGCTGTTCGAGCAGTTCGTGCAGACCGTGGGCATCTATCCGCTGGGCTCGCTGGTGCGCCTGCATTCGCAGCGCCTGGCCGTCGTGGTCGATGCCTCGCCGGGCAGCCTGCTGGCGCCGCGCGTCAAGGTGTTCTATTCGCTGCGCCAGGCCTGCCGCATCACGCCCGAGATCGAGGACCTGTCCGAGAGCCAGGGCAACGACCGCATCATCGCGCGCGAGGACCCGGTGAACTGGGACTTCCCGGATCTGGAGACGCTGTGGCTGGAGTTCGAGCGCCAGCCCCAGACACAGGCCCAGATGGCCAAGTGACCGCCGCGAAATTCCGGGGATGACCCCAGGGTTTGCGACAATGGCGGACTTCCGTTCAACGAACTTGGAACGGGCCATGTCCGGCCCTCAAGCACTGCATGTCCTCCCTGTCCCGTGTGTTTTCGCTCAGCGATTTCGACTTCGAGCTTCCTGAGAACCTGATCGCCCAGCATCCTGCCGCCCAGCGCAGCGCCTCGCGCCTGCTCGACGGCCGCGACGATGCCACCCCGCCCACCGACCGCATCTTCCACGAGCTGCCCGACCTGCTGCAGCCCGGCGACCTGCTGGTGTTCAACGACACGCGCGTGCTCAAGGCGCGCATCTTCGGCGAGAAGGCCAGCGGCGGCCGGCTGGAGCTGCTGGTCGAGCGCGTGCTCGAAGGCAACGATGTCGTGGCCCACATGCGCGTCAGCAAGAAGCCCCTGCCCGGCTCGCGCATCCACCTGTGCGGCGGCAAGAACCGCGGCGGCTTCGACGCCGTGCTGCGCGGCCGCTGGCCCGACGAGAACGGCCCGCTGTTCCACCTGAGCTTCGAAGGCCCGCGCGGCGAGACGCCGCACGAACTGATGGAGCGCTTCGGCCACCTGCCGCTGCCGCCCTATATCGAGCGCCACCAGGACACCGGCAACGACCCCGACGCCGCCGAAGACAGCGAGCGCTACCAGACCGTCTTCGCGGCCCGCCCCGGCGCCGTGGCCGCGCCCACGGCCGCCCTGCACTTTGACGACGCCGTGCTGGCCCGCCTGGCCGAGCGCGGCATCGAGCGCGCCAGCGTCACGCTGCACGTGGGCGCCGGCACCTTCCAGCCCGTGAAGACCGAGAACCTGGCCGACCACCAGATGCACAGCGAGTGGTACGAGATCCCGCTGGCCACGCTGGCTGCGCTGGAACGCTGCCGCCAGCGCGGCGGCCGCGTCGTCGCCGTGGGCACGACCACGGTGCGCACGCTGGAGTCCTGGGCCCAGACAGGCCAGTTCTCCGGCGACACGCGCATCTTCATCACGCCCGGCTTCGAGTACCAGGTGGTCGATCTGCTGATCACCAACTTCCACCTGCCCAAGAGCACGCTGATGATGCTGGTCAGCGCCTTCGCGGGCTACGAGCAGGTGATGGCGCTGTACCGCCATGCGATTGCGCAGGAGTACCGTTTCTTCAGCTATGGCGATTCCATGCTGTTGAAGAAGAAAAGCACCCCCTGAGCGGCTTACGCCGCTTCCCCCCGTTGCACGGCGCCTCTCTACCCGCTTCGCGAGGGAGGGGGGCATACGGGCAGCCGGCGACACCCTCGCGGCGGGGCGGCGCGGCCGGCTTAGGCCCTTGCTTGGTGTCCCTCGCCTCAGGCCGCGCCAGGTTCAAGCGCCAAGCCCGAAACGCCGCATGTTCAACCAAAGTAATGGCAGAGCCTGCGGCCCTTGACCTCGTGCACGCTGACGGGGATGCCGTAGAGGGTGCTGAGGACCTCGTCCTGCACCACCTCGGCGGGCGTGCCCGCCACGGCCAGGCGGCCGTCCTTGAGCGCGATGATGTGGTCGGCGTAGCAGGAGGCGAAGTTGATGTCGTGCAGCACCATGACCACGGTCTTGCCGCGCTCGGTGACGGCGCGGCGCAGCAAGCCCATCATGCTGACGGCGTGGGCCATGTCCAGGTTGTTCAGCGGCTCGTCCAGCAGGATGAAGGGCGTGTCCTGGCACAGCACCATGGCGATGTAGGCGCGCTGGCGCTGGCCGCCTGACAGTTCGTCGAGAAAGCGCTCGGCCAGCGGCGTGAGCTGCAGGTACTCCAGCGCCTCGTCCACATGGCGCAGGTCTT
This sequence comes from Delftia sp. BGA-UO-ETr-SB1, assembly GCF_059567865.1. Classification (NCBI taxonomy): domain Bacteria; kingdom Pseudomonadati; phylum Pseudomonadota; class Betaproteobacteria; order Burkholderiales; family Comamonadaceae; genus Delftia; species Delftia sp. BGA-UO-ETr-SB1. The sequence continues at coordinate 1,501,143 of NZ_JCAQOW010000005.1, forward strand.
CGGGGCCCAGCCGGCCCTTGCTGTGCGGAAAGCGGCCAAAGCCCACCAGGTCGCGCACCGTCAGGCGCAGCGCGCTCTGGTTGTCCTGGCGCAGGATGGCCATGATGCGCGCCAGCGCCTCGGTGGGCGTGGTGGCCACGTCGAGGCCGGCCACCCGCACCTTGCCCGCCGTGATGGGCATGAGGCGGCTGACCAGGGACAGCAGCGTGGACTTGCCCGCCCCGTTGGGCCCGATGATGGCCGTCAGCGCCCGCTCGGGCACATCGAAATTGAGCTCCTGCAGCACTGCCGTGCCGCCATGGCGCTTGAGCAGATCACGCACCTCGATCATTGGGTCCCCTTGCGCATGAGCAGCACGATGAAGACGATTCCACCCAGGAACTCCACCACGATGCTCAGCACGGTATTGAATTGAAAAAGCTGCTCCAGCAGCACCTGCCCGCCCATGAGCAGCACGCAGCCCCAGAGCGCGGCCGCAGGCAGCACCCAGGCATGGCGGCGCGTGCCCATGGCGTGATAGGCCATGTTGCTGACCAGCAGGCCGAAGAAGATCACCGGGCCGACCAGGGCCGTGGACACGGCCACCATGCAGGCCACCACGGCGAGCAGCCGCAGCACGCGGCCCTCGTAGTCCAGGCCCAGGCTGACGGCGGCATCGCGCCCCAGCGAGATAACGTCCAGCACGCGGCGCTGGCGCCAGATCCAGGCGCTGCCCAGGGCAATCAGCAGCAGCGACGGCAGCAGCAGCTGCAGGTTCACCGCGTTGAAGTTGGCGAACATGCGGTCCTGCAGCGCCGTGAACTCATTGGGATCGAGCACGCGCATGGCCAGCCCGGCCAGGCTGCGAAAGAAGATGCCGCCCACCATGCCCACCAGCAGCATCAGGTGCAGGCTGCTGGCATGGCCCACGAACAGCCAGCGCATCAGCAACACGCTGAAGCCCATCATCAGCACGATGTTGAGCGCATAGCGCCCGACCTCGCCCATGGCGGACACGCCCGCCGCGCCCAGCATCAGCACCATGGATGCCTGCACGAACAGGTACAGCGCATCCAGCCCCATGACGGAAGGCGTGAGGATGGTGTTGTGCGACACGGTCTGGAACACCACGGTGGACAGGCCGATGGCACAGGCCACCAGCGCCATGGTCAGCACCTTGGCGCCCCGGTGTTCCAGCACGAAGGCCCAGTCGGTCTTGACGCCCACGGTCATGAAGGCCAGCAGGCACAGCAGGGCCAGCGCGCCCAGCAGCGCCAGGCGCGCGCCATGGCCCCAGCTGCGCGCTGCAGGCCCATCGGAAGCAACGGATTGCGGCAGGCTGCTCATGCACGGTCCTTGCGGCGGCGCAGGATCAGCGCCAGGAACAGGGCACTGCCCAGCACGCCCAGCACGGTGCCCACGGGGATTTCATAGGGAGCGATCAGCAGCCGCCCGACCAGGTCGCACAGCACGGTCAGGCCCGCGCCGATCAGCGCCACCCACAGCACGCTGCGGCGCACGTTGTCGCCCAGGACCAGGCGCACCACGTTGGGCACGATCAAGCCCACAAAGGGCAGGCTGCCGGCCGTGACCACCACGGCCGAAGTAGCCACGGCCACCACCACCAGCCCCTGCCAGACCAGGCGCCGGTAGTTCAGGCCCAGGTTGGTGGCAAAGCTCTCGCCCAGGCCCGCCACGGTGAAGCGGTCGGCCGCCAGGCAGGCCAGGGCCGTGACGCCCAGCGACAGCCACAGCAACTCGTAGCGGCCTTGGACCACCAGCGAGAAATCGCCGTTGGACCAGGACTTGAGCGCCTGCATCATGTCGAACTGCAGCGCCAGAAAGCTGGCGGCTGCCTCCAGCACGCCGGCCAGCACCAGGCCGACCAGGGGCACCATCCACGACGAGCGCAGCCGGATGCGCGAGAGCACGGCCAGGAACAGCGCCGTGCCCAGCAGTGCCGCCACGGCCGAAATCCCCATCTTGGCCATCACCGGCCAATGCGGCACCCAGACAAACGCCGCCAGCATGCCCAAGCTGGCCGACTCCACCGTGCCCACGGTGGAAGGCTCAACGAAGTGGTTGCGCGCCAGCATCTGCATGAGCAGTCCGCAGACCGCCATTGATGCGCCGGCCAGCACCAGGGCCAGCGTGCGCGGCACGCGGCTGTACACCAGCACCTGGCTGGCCAGGTCGTCCTCGCTGCGCGACCACAGCACGCTCCAGTGCATGTCGCCCGCGCCCACCATCAGGCTGGCCAGCGACAGCGCCAGCAACAGGCCCAGCGCGAAAAGCCAGGCAAGGGCCTGGCGAGAGGGGCGTGACATGGGCGCGGCGTGCGCGGTGGCGGCAGGCGGGCTCAACGCTTTGAGGTCATGTGCGGGCAAAGGCATCCGACAGTTGCTGGATATTGGCCTTCAGCGCGCCCGGCCCGGCGTTGGACAGGGTGTACCAGTTGGCCGCATTCAGATAGACCACCTGCTTGCCGCGCCAGGCCTTGGTGGCACGCACCAGCGGGTTGTCCAGCAGTTGCTGGGCGGTCTTGCCATCCTGGCCGATGGCCACGTCGCGGTCGATGACGAACAGCCAGTCGGGATTGGTCTTGAGCAGGAACTCGAAGGAGACCACCTGCCCATGGCGCGCCACCGTCAGGTTGTCGATGGCCGGCTTCACGCCGAACACATCGTGCAGCATGCCGAAGCGCGAGCCCGGACCGTAGGCACTGAGCTTGCCGCCCGAGGTCAGCAGCACCAGCCCCTTGCCGGCGTCCTGCGCCTTCCCATGCAGTGCGGTGATGGCCTGCTCCACCGACCGGACCTCGGCCTCGGCCTTGTCCTGCAGGCCGTAGACGGCGCCCAGCGTGCGGATGTTGCGGTAGATGTCCGCCATCTGGTGCTGGTCGCTGACACTGAGGTCCAGCACGGGGGCGAAGCGCGACAGCTCCTTGTACTTGGCCTCGGAGCGGCCGCCAACGATGATGAGGTCGGGCGACAGCGCCTTGATGGATTCGTAGTCAGGCTCGAACAGGCTGCCGATGCGTGCGTATTTCGCATCGGCATAGCGGGCCAGCAGCGGCGGCATCTTGAACTCGGGCACTCCCCGCACCTCGCCGCCCAGCGCCTGCAGCGTGTCCAGCGCCGCCAGCTCGAACACCAGCACGCGCACGGGCTTGAAGGGCACCTGGATCTCGCCCTTGGCATGCGGCACGGTCACGGTCTTGCCAGCCGCTGCCGTCTGGGCATGGGACATCTGCGCCGCCAGCGGCAGCGTGACCAGCACGCCCAGGCCCTGGCCCATCTTCGCCAGGATCCGACGACGGGAATGATTTGCATTCATGGTGTTCATCTTTACAGTGATTGCTGTATTGCCAGGAAGTTCAAACATTGGCCTTTGCGGCATCAGGGAAGTGCCGGCGTGCCGTCCGGCATGCGCTCGCAGGCCGGCAGGCCCTGGGCAAAGCGCCCAGGGTTGAGCAGGGCCACCAGGCCGCAGGCCAGCGAGCCCTGCCACTGCAGGTAGTCATGGCTGGTCTCGTGCTCGGCCTGGGTGACCTCGTAGCCCTTGGCGCGCAGCACATCGGCCAGGTGGCGGTTGGTTTCCAGGATGCCGTCCTGCCCGCCGCGTGCGCGCTCGTAGCGGCCCGCATCCAGATAAAAGCGCACGGGCTGGCGTGGCTCCTGGGCATAGCGGCGCTGCACCCAGCCCGGCACCTCGCCGGCCGGCGACCACCAGAACGATCCCGACATGCTCAGCACGTTGCCAAACCAGCGCGCATTGACCAGACCCGCATAGGCCGAGGCCAGGCCGCCAAAGCTGGAGCCACCGATCACCGTGCGCGCCGCCGGCTGGCCCAGGCCCTGTTCACCCACCCAGGGCATCAGTTCCTCATCCAGAAAGCGCGCGAAGGCGGTGTTGGGCGGCAACTCCCTGCCGCGCGCCTGCGGGCTGGCGTTGTCCACCAGCACCACGGCCGTGGGCGGGATCAGACCGTCGGCCATGAGGTTGTCGATGAGGGTGGGCGTGGACACCTGCTTCGCATAGGCGTTGCCGTCGAACAGCACCAGAAGCGCCTCGGGCGCCTGGCCGCCCGCCGGGCGGTAGGTCCAGACATCGCGGCTGTTGCCCAGTACGCGGCTGGACAGGCGGTGCTGCACCAGCGCCCCCTGGGCCACGCCCGCGCGTGGCGCCACCCAGGGCTGGGGTGGGGCCTTGGGCAGCTCCAGCACGGAGGCGCCCTGGAAGGCGTCGATGAAGCCCCCCTCGGGGGGCTGCGGAAACACCTTGGGATTGAGCGGATCGCGCTGCGCCGTGGCCAGCAGGGCGCGGCGCTGCTCCATGGCCGAGCCTGCGATCAGCGGCACATCGGGCGCCAGGCGGTAACTGAGCCGCGCGTTGTCGGCCATGCGGAAGCTGGCCCACCAGACATCGCTGCCGTCGAGGTGCTGCAAGGGATCGTGATTGCCGGCCGGGCTGCCGAAAAGGCGAACCCCCTGCATGCCGGCGCGCGGCTGGCCACGCCACAGGAAGGTGACCAGGGACTGGCCGCCGGGCAGCGGCTCCACCATCGGCGTGCCCTCCTCCTGCACGCGCCGCCAGAAGGCGTCTGCCGCCACGCCCGAACCCGCGCCGCGCTGGATAGCCTGGGCCAGGGCCTGCAGGCGTGGGCTTTCCAGCGCAGGCCGCTCCGGGGCCTGCACAGCCTTGGCGCCCAACGGCGCAAGACTGGAGGTCAACCGCAGCGCAAAGCGGCCGGCTGCGGATTTCACCTCGCCGGCCATCAGCGCGTCCGTTGCGATGTGGCGCGCCACCAGCCTTTGCCTGCCGGCCCCCTCCGTGACCCACATCAGCGACTGCGCACCGCCATCGGGCCGCGCCAGGCGGCGCAGGTGCCGGCCCTGGGCATCCTCCAGGTCCAGGGCCACGCCCTGCCCTTCGAATTCACCCTGGACCACGTGGCCGGCGGGCAGATCGACGCGCCAGGACTCGCGCCCACCGGCAGCCAGGACCCCTGTGGCCGCCTGGCCCGGCGCCAGCGTGCCCGGCCGTGCGGCCAGGGCCTGCCGCGATGCGGCTGCCGTCATGTCTTCACCGGCATGGACGGCTGCGCCCAGCAGGCACAGCAGCGAGGCGGCCACGCACAGGCCTTGTCGTGCAGCTTGCGCCATGGCGTCAGAAGTCCACCGTGGCCGAGACACGCACCGTGCGCGGGCCGCCCGTGGTGGCGAAGTTGTCGTTGAAGCTGCCGGCCCAGTAGGACTTGTCGAACAGGTTCTCTACCGTGGCGCGGAAGGTGACGGGTTTGGCCGCGATGCGGGTGGCATAGCGCGCGCCCACGTCCACGCGGGTCCAGCTGGGCATCTTCAGCGTGTTGGCCGAATTCACCCATTGCGCGCCCGTATAGATCAGCCGGCCGGTGAGCGTGGCGCCCGGCAGCGCGGGCACGTCCCATTCGCCGCCCAGGTTGGCCGTCCAGCGCGGCACGCCGTAGACGCCGAAGCCATCGCGCGCGCCGCCCTGGGTCTTGCTCTGGATGGCCTGGGTGTAGGCCAGGCCGCCCAGCACGCGCGTGCCGCGCAGCGGCTCGCCGAAGACATTCCACTCCAGGCCCCGGTTGCGCTGCTCGCCATCCATCAGCAGGCGGTTGGTCGCGGTCTCCACCACGGACGAGGGCCGCTCGATCTGGAACAGCGAGACCGTCTGCGTGAAATCACCCATGCGCCACTTGGCGCCGATCTCGAACTGCTTGGTCTTGTAGGGCGCGAACACTTCTCCGGCATTGGCATAGGTGGCGCCGACGATGGAGCCCGCGCTCAGGCCCTGCACATGGTTGGCATACAGCGAGACCGCATCGCCCCAGGGCTTGACCACCAGGCCCAGCGCGGGCGAGACGGCCTGCTCGTTGTAGCCCGCCATCTTCTGGTTCACGCGCTGCAGGCGTGCGCCCACGGTCAGTTGCACGGCATCGCCGCCCCAGCTCAGCGTGTCGGCCAGGGCCAGGCTGCTGAGCACGTCGTCGCGCTCCTGCTTGATGGCGCCGTAGGGGCCGGCCAGCGTGATGGGCGCGGGGTTGTAGATGTTGGTGATGTAGCTGGCGCTGGTGGCCACGGCCGCGCGCCCGCCCTTCTGGTTCATCCAGTTCAGGGAGGCCACCAGCAGGTGGTTCACGCCGCCCGTGCGCAGGCGCCCGCGCACGCCGAACTCGGCCGCGGTGCTGTCGGTATAGCCGTACTGGTTGTAGGTCTGGCCCACGGCCGAGCCGTCGCCCTGGGCGCGCAGCACCACGCGCGTGCCGTTGAGCATGCCGTCGTAGGCATGCTGCGCCGTGCCTGCAGAGCCGAACAGCGTCCAGTCCGCGCCCAGGTCCACCGAGCCGCGCAGCATCAGCGCATCGCTTTGCTGCTTGGCCTGTATGCCGGGGAACAGGTTGGTCGTGGCGTCGGGCGCCGCGATGACCTGCTTGAGGTTCTGCATGCTGACCATCATCGGGCTGCCGTCTCGGATGGTGGAGCGGTAGCTGTAGGCATCCAGGCCGAGCGTGAATCCGTCGCCCTGGTAGTCCAGCGCCAGCGCGCCCAGGCCATGGCGGCGGTTCTGGCCGTCGATCTCGGTGTCGCCGCTCGAGGTGCTGCCGTTGACGCGTATGCCCAGGCGGCGCTCGGGGCCGAAGCGGCGCGAGACATCGGCCTGCAGGCCCAGCTGCGAGCCGCTGCTGAACATGGTGGTCACGCGCGTGAGATCCTGGGCCAGCGGGCGCTTGGTCACCAGGTTGATGGTGCCGCCCACGGCGCCGCCGGGCGTCATGCCGCTCATCAGCGCACCGGGGCCCTTGAGCACCTCCACGCGCTCGATCATCTCGACGGGCACATGGCCGTCGGGCGCCAGGCCATACAGGCCGTTGAAGCCCAGCTCCGAGGCATTCACCCCCAGGCCGCGGATGGTGAAGTTCTCGTAGGCATGGCCGGTGTTGGTGGTGAAGCGCACCGAAGGATCGTTTTCCAGCACCGACATCAGCGTGGCCGCGTTCTGGTTGGCAATGCCTTCGGCCGTGTAGGAAGTGATGTTGAACGGCGTGTCCATCACATCGCGCTGGCCCAGCACGCCCAGGCCCGCACCCTTGGCCACCTGGCCGCCCGGGGCCACCGTGGGAAGGGTCTGGGGATCGGTGGTGCCGCGCACCGTGACCTCGCCCAGCTCGGCGTCAGCAGCCCAGGCGCCCGCAGGCAGCGCCGCGGCAGTCACCATGGCGCAGACACGGGCGATGGTGCCCAGGCGGTGGAGCGTGCAAACAGGGGTGCAAACAGGGGTGAAGGGGCTGACGGAGCCTGTGCGCGGCAGGCCGATGCGGGTACGGGAAGACATCCGGGAGGGCTTTCGAGACGGAAGGAAATGCGCCGCATCCAGCCCGGAGCCACTCGGGCACACTCGGACACAGGCCGGATACGGCATCTGTCCGAATTATAGAAAATGAGAATTATTCTTATTAAGAAAGCAGCAACAACGCACCGCGCGCAAACATGGGCGCACGGCCAGCAAACAATCGCGTTGAAAACAGTGGGGGCCAGGCAACAGGCGGCCCGGCCTCGGCGACGCCAGAGGTCGCTAGAAGGTGTCGCCGCGCTCCATGGCGCGGCGGTGGCGCTGCACGAATTCCTGGTAGGTGTCGATGCCGCGCAGCTGCAAGATGGCATTGCGCACGGCGGCCTCGACCAGCACGGCGATGTTGCGGCCCGCCACCACCTGGATCACCACCTTGCGCACGGGCACGCCGAGCACATCCTGCGTCAGCGGCTCGGCCGGCAGGCGCTCGTACTCGCGCTCCATGGTTTCCTTGCGCACCAGGTGCACGATGAGCTTGAGGCGCATCTTGCGGCGCACGGCCGTCTCGCCAAAGATGGCGCGGATGTCCAGCAGCCCGATGCCGCGCACCTCCAGCAGGTTCTGCAGCAGCTCGGGGCACTTGCCCTCGATCGTGGTCTGGTTGATGCGGTACAGGTCCACCGCGTCATCGGCCACCAGGCCGTTGCCGCGCGTCACCAGTTCCAGTCCCAGCTCGCTCTTGCCCAGGCCCGACTCGCCCGTGATCAGCACACCCATGCCCAGGATGTCCATGAACACGCCGTGCATGGTGGTGCGGTCGGCGAAATGCTTGGCCAGGTAGGCGCGCAGCACATCGATCACGAAGGCCGACTGCTCGCGCGTGGAGAACATGGGAATGTGGGCGCGCTCGCACATGGACAGCAGCGCCTCGGGCGCCGTCTGCCCGTCGGCCAGCACCAGCACGGGCGGCTCCAGCGTGACGATGCGTGCCACGCGGCGCTGGCAGTCCTGCGGCGTGGCATTGCTCAGATAGGCGATCTCGCGCTCGCCCAGCACCTGCAACCGGTAGGGATGGATGTAGTTCAGGTAGCCGACGAGGTCCGCGCCGGAGCGCGCCGAGCGCACGGCCATCTCGTCGAAACGGCGCTCCGAGGCTCCCAGGCCCGCCACCCACTCCCAGCGCAGGCTGGAGCGGAACTCCTCGAACAGGACATCGGCGCTGATGGCACTGGGTCTCATGGCAAGGCCCGTGAAAAAGGGAAGGAAAAAGTCTGGAAGACTAGACCAGGGGCGCAGCGGAGGACTGCCAGCCGGCAATCATTCCATGCAGCCGGGCCGCATCGGCGCAGGACTTCAGGCGCTCGCGCAGCTGGCTGTCGCTGAGAAGCTCGGCGATTTCGGACAGGATTTCCAGATGCTTCTGGGTGGCCGCTTCGGGCACCAGCAGAAAGATCAGCAGGCCCACGGGCTGCTCATCGGGGGCATCGAAACCAATGGGATTGTCCAGTTGGAACACGGCCGCCATGGGAGCGGTCAGGCCCTTGATGCGCCCATGGGGAATGGCCACGCCGTGGCCGAGCCCCGTCGAGCCCAGGCGTTCGCGTGCAAACAGGCTGTCGGTGATGAGTGCGCGGGACAGGCCATGCAGGCTCTCGAAGAGCAGACCTGCTTCTTCGAAAGCGCGCTTTTTGCTGGTGACGTCGACGCTCACGAGCACTTGAGCGGCGGGCAGGATGGAGGCAAGACGGTTCATGGTTCGGGAAACAATTATGCACCGCAGTGCCGGAAACCGTGGGGAAACCCTGACCCCCATCAAAAACCGCCCCGAAGGGCGGTGGTCGTGCGTGGCTCATCAGCCACATAAGCGCAGGTATTGTAAGCGCCCGCACAGGGCTGGCGCCTTACCTGTCACCCGACTGACGCCAAGGTCAGCCCAGCATCATCGAGTCGCTTGGCCGAACCATAGCGGCTGCCCTGCTGGCGGGTCTTGTAGCGCACCACCACGCGGTCCAGCTTGTCAGCCAGCGCATCGACGGCGGCGTAGAGATCGAAGTGAGAGGTCTCGACAAAAAGATCCTGGCCCTTGACGCGCAGCGTGCAACCGGCACGTTGGCGCTTTTCCTTCTCCTTTTGGTTATGAACGGTCAGCAAGACCTTTACATCCACCACCTGGTCAAAGTGTCGAAGAATGCGTTCGAGCTTGGCCATGACGTAACTGCGCAGCGAGGGAGTGACCTCCAGGTGATGCCCACTAATCGTCAGATTCATATCTAAACACTCCTTGCTCTGGATGAAAACAGCCCGGTCCACCGGGAGACGATCCGCAGGGACAGGTGCTTGCAGGCCGGAATGCGCATTCGTTTGCTTGCGAATCCACTATGCGCCGGGGTCTGCCCAAAAGCAACGCTGCAAGCCGATAGCGCAGGACGGTGCAGGGCCTTGGAGGCGGGTTTTGCGCGCCATGCAATTGGGCGCACAATCGGCGGGTTTGCCAGGCTGCGCCCCTGGGGTGGGGCTTGCCAAGGGCCGCCCGTCACCGTGAGGCGCCGTTGGTTAGAATCGCGCTCCTGCGCGTGCCGCTTGCAGCCATCCGGCCGCTGCAGCCTCTTTGCCAGATTGCCCCTTGCCTCACATGACCACCCAGTCCCGCCCCTCCGCCCTGCACACTTCCAACATTGCCTCGCTGCCGCTGCTCGCGCGCGGCAAGGTGCGCGACAACTATGCCGTGGGTGATGACCGCATCCTGATGGTGGCCTCGGACCGCCTGTCGGCCTTCGACGTGATCATGGGCGAGCCCATCCCCGGCAAGGGCGAGCTGCTGACGCAAATGGCGCTGTTCTGGTTCGACAAGCTCGGCCACATCTGCCCCAACCACCTGACCGGCGAAGCGCCCGAGTCCGTGGTCACGCCCGCCGAAGTGCCCCAGGTCACGGGCCGCTCCATGCTGGTCAAGCGCCTCAAGCCCGTCCTGATCGAGGCCGTGGTGCGCGGCTACCTGGCCGGCAGCGGCTGGAAGGAATACCAGGAATCGCGCTCGGTCTGCGGCGTGCCCCTGCCCGAAGGCCTGACCAACGCCGCCAAGCTGCCCGAGCCCATCTACACCCCGGCCGCCAAGGCCGAGATGGGCGACCATGACGAGAACATCACCTACGAGCGCACGGTGGAGATGGTCGGCGAGAAGCTGGCCTCCCAGATCCGCGATACGGCCATCCGCATCTACAAGGAAGCTGCGGCCATCGCCCTCGAAAAGGGCATGATCATTGCCGACACCAAGTTCGAATTCGGCCTGGACGAGAACGGCGAACTCGTGCTGATGGACGAAGTCCTCACGCCCGACAGCTCGCGCTACTGGCCCGTGGAGGGCTATGCCCAGGCCCTGGCCAATGGCGAGAACCCGCCCAGCTATGACAAGCAGTTCGTGCGCGACTGGCTGGAGCAGGCCCAGGTCAACGGCAAGCCCTGGGACAAGAAGGCCCCGGCCCCGCGCCTGCCCCAGGAAGTGACCGAGAAGACGGCCGCCAAGTACCGCGAAGCCCTGCAGCGCCTGACGGCCTGACGGCCCGCCGTAGCCCGGCCCCGCGCGCCTTCCGCAAAAGAGAGCTTCGGCTCTCTTTTTTGTTGCGGGCCTGCGTTTTTGCAGCCGGTCATGCCTGCGTCACCGACGCTGCCACAATGTTCGCTTCCTCTGACTTTTTCTGAAGGAGCAAGCACATGGCTGGCAAGAAGATTCTGATGATCTGTGGCGACTACTGCGAGGACTACGAAACCATGGTCCCCTTCCAGGCCCTGCAGGCCGTGGGGCACACGGTGCATGCGGTCTGCCCCGACAAGAAGGCCGGGGAACACATCAAGACGGCCATCCATGATTTCGAGGGCGCGCAGACCTATAGCGAAAAGCCCGGCCACAACTTCACGCTCAACGCCAGCTTTGCCGACATCAAGCCCGAGCAGTACGACGCCCTGGTGATCCCCGGTGGACGCGGCCCCGAGTACCTGCGCAACTACGACGCCGTGCGCGCCGCCGTGCGCCACTTCTTCGACAACAACAAGCCTGTGGCCGCCGTCTGCCATGGCGCCCAGCTGCTGGCCGGAGCCGGCGTGCTCAAGGGCCGCACCTGCTCGGCCTACCCGGCCTGCCGTGCCGAGGTCGAGCTGGCCGGCGGCACCTACGCCGACATCGGCGTGGACCAGGCGCATACCGAAGGCAACCTGGTCAGCGCCCCCGCCTGGCCCGCACACCCGGCCTGGATCGCCCAGTTCCTGACGCTCCTGGGCACGCGCATCAGCCACGGCTGAGCACGCAGCGGACGTTGGCGCCGGGCGGCTCAACCGCCCCAGCGCACCAGCACGATGCCGCCGAAGACCAGGGCCGAGGCCAGCATGCGCACGCGGCCCAGGCGCTCGCGCATCAGCCAGGCGGCAATCCAGCCCGCAAACAGCACGCTGCTTTCACGCAGCGCAGACACCAGCCCCATGGGCGCCTGCGACAGCGCCCAGGTCGCCATCCAGCTGGCACTCAGCTGCATGGCGGCGGCCAGGGCGCACAGGCGCCAGGTGCGTGCATCGGCACGCAGCACGGCGGGGCCGCGCCGCCAGGCGACGATCAGCACCGTGGCCAGGCCATCGCCCAGCGTGAGCAGGGCCGCATAGAGCAGCGCGGAGCCGGATGCGCGCGCACCCAGCCCGTCGATGACCGTGTAGCAGGCAATCATGGCGCCAGTGGCCAGCGCATAGCCGCTGCCGCCATAACCGCTGGCCGCGCCGCTGCGCACCGACAGCGCCAGCACGCCCAGCGACAGGCACAGCACGCCGGCCAGCCCGGTCGCGCCCGGCCACTCACCGGCCAGCAGCGCCGCGCCCAGCGTCACGAACAGCGGCGCACTGCCGCGTGCCACCGGATAGACCACGCCGAACTCTCCATGCTGGTAGGCGCGCGGCAGCACGAAGTGGTAGACGGTGTGCACGGCCACCGAGGCCGCCAGCCACCACCACACCGATGCGTCCCACAACCCCGCCGCGCGCCAGTCCAGCCAGGGCAGCACCAGCAGCGACCACAGGCTGGCCAGCCCCGTGGTCAGCGCCATGGCGACCATCTTGTCGCCGCCCAGCTTGATGGCGCTGTTCCATCCCGCATTCATCAGCGCGGCCCCCAGGGCCGCGGCCAGCACCGCATTGCTCAATTCCATTCCATGGCCTCGTTCTTGATACGGGACGGGATGATGGATTCGCACCCAGATTAGATAAAGTCGAATCTTCGGAACATCATTTTCAGGAAACCTGATGCGACGCCTGAATCTTGACCAGCTCCAGACCCTGGTGGCCGTGGCCGACCTGGGCACGCTGGCTGCCGCCGCGCAGGCCCTTCACCTGTCGCCGCCCGCCGTCAGCCTGCACATCCAGGAGCTGGAAGCGCGCCTGGACACACCGCTGCTGGTGCGCGGCAAGCGCCAGGCGCAGCTGACGCCCGCAGGCGCTCTGCTGGCCGAAGGCGGACGCCGCCTGCTGGCCGACAGCGAATCCCTGCTGCGCCAGGTGCGAAAGCGTGCCGAGGGCTTTGGCGCCAGCGTGCGCATAGGCGCCTCAGCCGGCGTCAGCCCCCTGCTTCTGCCCGAACTGCTGCAATGGCTGGCCGAGCACGCGCCCGGCGTGGAACTGCGCCTGGAAGTCGTGAGTTCCGCCCAGGCCATGCAGCGCCTGGCGACTGGCCACCTGGACCTGGCCCTGGTCGGGCTGCCCCAGCCCGTGCCTTCAGGCCTTGAAATGCGCGCCTGGCGCAACGACCCCATGGAGCTGTTTGCCCCGCCACAGATGCCGCTGCCCGACCAGATCACGCCGGAATGGCTCAACGCCCAGCCCTGGATAGGCTTTGCCGCCGGCACCCAGATGCACCGCCTGCTGTCCCAATGGTTCGCCCAGGCGGGCCTGCTGCCGCAGCCACGCATGGAAATGAGCTTTCCCGAAGGCATACGCGCCCTGGTCGCAGCAGGCCACGGCCCCACGGTCCTGCCGCGCGAGGAGCCCATGGACGCCGTCAGCCGCACGCTGCAGCAGCGCGGACTCAGCCCCGCCCTGACACGCCCGCTGGGCCTGGCCTGCCGCAGCGCCGCGCAACAAGACCCGGCCGTGCAGGCCGTGGTGCGCGGGTTGATGCGATTTGCCGATCCCGTACGGCAGTAGGCGCTACAGCCCGGCCTCCTGCAGCACCCACGCACGCAGCGCCTCGATGGCCGGCTGGCCCTGGCTGCGTTGGGGGTAAAGCAGGTGGTAGGCGTAGGCCGGGCCCAGGCCCACAGCGATGTCGAACAGGCGCACCAGGCGGCCACGGGCCAGGTCTTCGGCCACCAGGTCCTGCTCGACCAGGCCCACGGCGCCGCCGTCCAGCACGGCCTGCACGACGTGGCTGGAGTCGGTGAAGGCGATGCAGCGGCCTGCGTCCAGGCCCTCCACGCCGGCCGCCGCCATCCACATCGGCCAGTTCGGCCAGACCTGGCCGTCCACCCGGCAATCGACATGGCACAGCGTGTGCGCCAGCAGGTCAACGGGCCGGGCCAGCGGCGGGCCGGACTGCAGCAGCGCCGGGCTGCAGACGGGGATCACCCTGGCATCGAACAGGCGCACCGCCAGGGTGTGCGGATCACGGCCGGTGCCGAAGCGGATGGCGGCGTCGATGTCATCGGCGTCGAAGTCGCGCACCTCGTCGCAGATGTCGAAGCTCAGTTCGATCTGCGGATGCGCAGCGCGAAAGCGCGGCAGCCGGGGCAGCAGCCACTGCGTGGCAAAGCGCGCGCCCAGCGACAGGCGCAGCCGCGTTTCGCCCCGGGCCAGCTGGCGCGCCCGGCCGGTGGCGCGCCGCAGCAGGCCCAGCGCCTCGGCCGTGGCCTCCAGCAGCACGCTACCTGCGGGCGTGAGCTGCATGCTGCGGCTGTTGCGCGTGAAGAGGACGAGGCCCAGCTGTTCCTCCATCTCCTTGATCTGGTGGCTGACCGCCGCCGGGGTCAGCCCCAGTTCGTCGGCCGCGCGCGTGAAGTTCAGGTGGCGCCCTGCAGCCTCGAAGCTGCGCAGGGCGCGCGTGCCGGGTGGAAGCTGGCGCATGGATCTTCAAATTTTTCTTGATGAAGCCCCGAATACTACTTGCTTCCTCTTTTGGGATCGCCATCGAACAATCAAGAAAACTTGATGGATGAACCCATGGAAACCGCCTCTTTCTTCACCAGCCTTATCGATGGGCAGCCCGCGACGGCAGCCGAACTCGCCGCCCTGGCCTTTGCCGGCCATGCCCATTTCACGGCCATGCAGGTGCGCGGCGGCAGGCTGCGCGGGCTGGACCTGCATCTGCAGCGCCTGCGCCAGGCCTCGCTGGAGCTGTACGGCCAGGCCTTGTCCGATGACCATGTCCAGGCACAGCTGCGGGCGGCGCTTGCCAACGGCCCGCAGGATGTGTCGCTGACCGCCACGGTGTACTCGCCTGCCGGGGAATTCACGGCCGCCGATGCGCGGCCGCGCATGCTGGTGCGCACCTCGGCACCCGCCTCGGGCCCCGCCGGGCCCTTGAGCCTGGCGCTGTTCGAGCATGAGCGCATGCTGCCCCACCTCAAGCATGTGGGCGAGGTGGCCAAGACGCATCTGCTGCGCCGCGCCGTGGCCCAGGGCTTTGACGACGCCGCCTTTGCCGACCGCCACGGCCGCATTGGCGAGGCCACCATCTGGAACCTGGCTTTCTGGGATGGAGATGCCGTGGTCTGGCCACGCGCCCAGGTGCTGCCGGGCACGACCGAGTCCATGCTGCGGCGCCAGTTGCAGCGCCTGGGCGTGGCGCAGCGCCAGGCCGTGCTGACCCGGGCCGACCTGCCATCCCTGGCCGGCGCCGTGGTGATGAATTCGTGGTCCCCGGGCATTCCGGTCAGGCGCTTGGCCGATGTGCATCTGCCCGATGCGCCCGGCTTCGTGCAGTTGCTGCACCGCGCGCATGCGGCCGAGGAACCGGTTGCACCCTGAGCCCTCGCCATGAAAAAGGGGAGCCGCAAGGCTCCCCCGTCTCTTCACCCGTGCAGCGCCGGTCTCAGTTCAGCGCCATGCTGAGCTTGCGGCGGTAGCTGTTGACCAGTTGCGTGGCTTCGTCCTGCTCGGCGCCAGCCTTGCCCAGCAGCTCGATGCCGCCGCTGCTCTTGCCGGGGATGGCGTCCTGCTTCTTGGGCTTCGGGGGCGTGAGCAGCTCCAGGATGCCCACGTAGAGCTTGCGCGCAGCCTGGCCGTTCCAATCCTTGTCGCGCATGATGATTTCCAGCAGTTCGTCCATGCTGGCTGCCCATTGGCCTTCGGCGGCCAGGGCCCGGGCCTTGCCAAAGCGGGTGTCGAAGTCGCGCTTGTTCTGCGCGATGACGGCGTCGAACTGCGCAAACTCCCAGTTGCCACGCTCGTCGTTGTGCACGAACAGCATGCACTGCAGCCACTGGTTGAGCGCCTCGAAGCGCGTGGCCTGGGGAATGCGCTTGAGCGGCTCGGCCAGCAGGGCGCCGGCCTCTTCGTAGCCGCCCGTGGCGATCAGCAGGCGCACGTAGTCGAAGCGCGCATCGTCGTTGGCCGGGTCGGCGGCCAGGGCGTCGGCCAGCTTTTGCAGGGCGGCCTGGGTGTCGCCGGCTTCCAGCAACTGGTGGGCCTCGTCGGCTTCGGCCTCGGCGGCCAGCTCGCCTTCGGAGGGCAGGTGCTTGTCAAGGAACTCGCGCAGCTTGCCTTCGGGCTGCGCGCCCATGAAGCCGTCCACGGGGCGGCCGCCCATCATCAGAATGCAGGTCGGGATGGAGCGGATGCCGAACATGCCGGCCAGTTGCTGCTCCTGGTCGGAGTCGATCTTGACCAGCTTGAAGCGGCCCTCGTAGGCCACTTCGAGCTTTTCCAGGATGGGGCCCAGCGTCTTGCACGGGCCGCACCAGGGCGCCCAGAAGTCGACGAGCACCGGCACCTGCATGGAGGCGGCGACGACTTCGGCTTCGAAATTCTCAATGGTGACATCAATCATGTGATCAGACCCTGTGGCAAGGCGCGCGGCCAGGGCGCGCGGACTGTGGCGGTTCGGAGTTCGGCGGCCGAATGCCTCCGATGCGGACCGTGTGATTCTCCAGCAATTCCAAGGCCCAGGGCGTGAACGCCATGGGCGGCAGCCACCGCAGATGGGAGCAGGCTGCGCGCATTTCAAGCCGCCCGGCCGAGGGCGCGGCGCGGCAGCGCTGGGCTATATTGGCGCGCTGTGCCGCCATTGCGGCCTGCCATCAACGCAATGAGGGAGGGCTCGCCTTGATCAAGGTTTCGCAGCTGGTGTTCGAGTACCCCGGCCACCGCGCGCTCGATGGCGTCAGCGTCCATATCGCCGCAGGCACCGTCACGGCCCTGGTGGGGCCCAACGGCGCCGGCAAATCCACGCTGATGCGCTGCATCGCCGGGCTGGACCAGCCGCTGTCGGGCCAAGTCGAGGTGCATGGCATTGCCGTGCAGGAGCAGCCCCGCGAAGTGCACCGGCACCTGGGCTATCTGTCGGATTTCTTCGGCCTCTATGACCGCCTGAGCGTGCGGCGCTGCCTGCAGTACGCGGCCCTGTCCATGGGCGTGCCCCCGTCCGAGGCGCCGCAGCGTGTGGCGCACGTGGCCGGGCAACTGGGCCTGGCCGATCTGCTGGAGCGCCTGCCCACCGAGCTGTCTCGCGGCCAGCGCCAGCGCGTGGCCATCGGCCAGGCCATCGTCCACCAGCCGCGCGTGCTGCTGCTGGACGAGCCGGCCAGCGGCCTGGACCCCGAGGCCCGCGCCAGCCTGTCCCAGCTGATGCGGGCGCTGCAGGCCCAGGGCATGACCCTGATCGTCTCCAGCCACATCCTCAGCGAACTCGACGAGTACTGCACCCACATCCTGAGCCTGCGCGGCGGCCGCGTGGAAAGCCACGAGGCCCTGCACGGCGGCATTCAGGCGCCGGCCGCCGGCGGCGATGTGCCGCTGGCGCTGTACGCGCTGGAGCTGGCACCGCCCCCGGGTGCCTCGGCCGGGTCGCTGGCGCGGCAGCTGCACCAGGTCCTTCCCGACACCCCTGTGCCGCCACCCGATGACCAGGGCCTGGTGCATCTGCAGCTGTGGCTGCCCACGCAGCCACGCGAACGCGCCGACCTGCTGGCCCGCCTGGTTGGCGCCGGCCTGCCCGTGGCCAGCCTGGCGCCTGTGCGCGAGCGCCTGCAGGACCGCTACGCACGCGGCCTGCAGGCCGCAGCCCCCCTCACCCCTGCGGAGCAGCCATGACGCACAACCCCGAATTCCAGCGCCAGCTCTGGCTCAACTGGCGGCCCGCCCAACTGGGCTGGAGCCTGCTGCTCACCGCCTTGCTGCTGGCCACGCCAATGGTCCTGGTCCAGCCCGAAGACCGCCTGCATGCCCTGCTGGTCGCCGCCCTGATCGGCATGTGGATCGCCGCGGCCGGCCTGGGCAGCGTACTGGCCGGGCGCGGCCTCAACGAAGAGGCGCACCAGCACACCTGGGACTGGCAGCGCCTGTCGGCCCTCACGCCCTGGCAGATGGCCTGGGGCAAGCTGCTGGGCGCCCCGCTGGCGGCCTGGCTGTACATGCTGTGGTGCGCGCTGGCCGTGCTGGCCACCTCGGCGGGCCAGCCGGGCGGGCTGGCCTGGGGCGTGCACGCCGTGCTGCAGGCCGTGCTGTGGGGCCTGGCCCTGCAGGCCTGGAGCATGCACTCCGTGCTCATGGGCTGGGGACCGAAGGAGCAGCCCGCGCGCCGCATCCGCTTCGTGCTGGTGCCGCTGCTGTTCGTGATGGTGCTGCCCGGACCCATCCTGGGCCGGTTGACCGAGCAGCTGGGCCGCGAAGAAGGCCGCCCTGTGCTGTGGTGGTCCGTGCCGCTGCACGGGCGCGGCGCCATCTACCTGTTCGGCGCCATCGCGCTGGGGCTGGGCCTGCTGGCCCTGTGGCGGCTGCTGTGCACGCGGCTGGATGTGCGCACCCTGCCCTGGGCCTGGCCGCTGGGCCTGTGCGTGGCGGGCCTGGCCTTCGGAGGCATGCACCTCGATGCAATGCAGTTGCAGGGCCCCGACCCGGCCTCCTTCTTCGCTTGGACCACCGGGCTGGCGCTGGCGGGCACGGCCTATGTCTGCCTGCACGGCATGGACGAGGGCCTGCGCAGCTGGCGCCAGGTGCAGTGGTGCGTGCTGCAGGGGCGCTGGCGTGGCGCGCTCGAAGCGCTGCCGCTGTGGCCCGTGAGCTGGCTGCTGGCCGTGCTGGCCTGCGCGCTGTGGCTGCTGTGGCCCGCGGGCGGCCAGCCCCTCGTGCCGGGCGCGGCCCAACTGGCGGCGCTGGCCACGGCGCAGTTGCTGCGCGATGCCGCGCTGGCCACGGGCTTTTCCCTGCTGGCCGGGCGCATCAAGTCGCCGCTGGCCGCGTTTGCCGTCACCTGGCTGCTGGTCAACATCGTGCTGCCGCTGCTGGCCTTTGGCCTGGCCGGGGCCGATGCCGCCGTGCTGGCCCAGCCGCTGGCAGCCGGCCTGACAAAGCCCGTCACCAGTGGAATGTGGCTGTCGCTGGCCGTGCAGGTGGGGCTGGCCCTGGCCTGGCTGGCCCATGTGTTTCGCCAGCGCGTGCTGGGTTTTGCGCGCGAGCAGCACACGGCTGTGCGGTGATTTGGCGCATGGATTACGCGAATTAGGACTAAAAAAGTAAAATCGCGGGTTCCACTAGGCCGGGCCGCAGGCGCCCTCACGACATGAACTCCATCCAGATCGGTGTGGTCATGGGCTCCAGCAGCGACTGGGAGACCATGCAGCACGCAGTTGCCATTCTTCAGCAATTTGGCATCGCCCATGAGGCCCAGGTCGTCTCGGCCCACCGCATGCCCGACGACATGTTTGCCTACGCCGAGGCCGCCGCAGGCCGTGGCCTGAAGGCCATCATCGCGGGTGCGGGGGGCGCTGCCCACCTGCCCGGCATGATCGCCGCCAAGACCGTGGTGCCCGTGCTCGGCGTGCCGGTGGCCAGCCGCCACCTGCAGGGCGTGGACTCGCTGCACTCCATCGTGCAGATGCCCAAGGGCGTGCCCGTGGCCACCTTCGCCATCGGCGCGGCCGGTGCGGCCAATGCGGCCCTGTTCGCCGTGGCCCTGCTGGCCAATGAGGACCCGGCCCTGCGCACCAGGCTCGAAGCCTTCCGCGCCGAGCAGACCGCCGCAGCGCGCGCGATGACGCTTCCCCCGGTGGCCGTATGAGCGCAGATGTGATCCTGCCGGGCGCCACGCTGGGCGTGCTGGGTGGCGGCCAACTGGGCCGCATGTTCGTGCAATCGGCCCAGGCCATGGGCTATTTCACGGCCGTGCTCGACGCCGACCCGACCAGCCCTGCCGGCCTGGTCAGCCACCACCACATCCGTACCGGCTACGAAGACCCGCAGGGCCTGGCCGAACTGGCGCGCCTGTCGGCCGCCGTCACCACCGAATTCGAGAACGTGCCCGCCGCGGCGCTGAACCTGCTGGCCGCCCAGCGGCCGGTCTCGCCGGCCGGCTCCTCCGTGGCCATTGCCCAGGACCGCGCCCAGGAGAAGGCCCACTTCGTGCGCTGCGGCGTGCCCTGCGCGCCCTATGCGGTGATCGAGACGCCCGCCCAGCTGGCGGCCGTGCACGCCAGCCTGCTGCCCGGCATCCTCAAGACCGCCCGCATGGGCTACGACGGCAAGGGCCAGGTGCGCGTGAAGAACGCCGCCGAGCTGGCCACCGCCTGGGAGCAACTGGGCCGCGTGGCCTGCGTGCTGGAAAAAATGCTGCCGCTGGCCCATGAATGCTCGGTCATCGTGGCGCGCGGCCGTGACGGCTCCATGGTCAACCTGCCCGTGCAGCGCAATCTGCACCGCGAAGGCATCCTCTCCGTCACCGAGGTCTACGAAGGCAACCTGCCGCAGGCCCAGGTCGAGCAGGCGCTGGCCGCCGCGCGTTCCGTGGCCGACGGCCTGGACTACGTGGGCGTGCTCTGCGTCGAATTCTTCGTGCTGCAGGACGGCATGCTCGTGGTCAACGAGATCGCGCCGCGCCCGCACAACAGCGGCCACTACAGCCAGAACGCCTGCGATGTCTCGCAGTTCGAGCTGCAGGTGCGCTGCATGACCGGCCTGCCGCTGACGCAGCCGCGCCAGCACAGCCCGTCCATCATGCTGAACCTGCTGGGCGACCTGTGGTTCAAGGACGGCGAACAGGCCAAGGCGCCGGCCTGGGACCAGGTCCTGGCCCTGCCCGGCTGCCACCTGCACCTGTACGGCAAGCACGACGCCAAGCGCGGCCGCAAGATGGGCCACCTGAACGTCACCGGACCCACGCCCGAGGCTGTGCGCTCCACCGCCCTGCAGGCCGCTGCCATCCTGGGTATAGAGCCGTTCTGAAGGCCCGCGCGATGATTCTCGATGGAACGTTGGCGGCCTCTGTCCAGGCCGCCGCACAGGCGCTGCAGCGCGGCGAACTGCTGGGCCTGCCCACGGAAACCGTCTACGGCCTCGCGGCCGATGCCGACAACGACGCGGCCGTCGCGCAGATCTTCACCGCCAAGGGCAGGCCGCCCAACCATCCGCTCATCGTGCATGTGGCCGACAGCGGCGCCATCACGCGCTATGCACGCGAAGTGCCGCTGTTCGCACAGCAGCTGATCGACGCCTTCTGGCCCGGCCCGCTGACCCTGATCCTGCCGCGCCTGCCCCAGGCCGCCCGGGCCTCGACCGGCGGCCAGGACAGCGTGGGCCTGCGCTGCCCCTCCCACCCCGTCGCCCATGCCGTGCTGGCCGCCTGCCAGCAGCTGCAGCCGCCCGTCTGGGGCGTGTCGGCGCCCAGCGCCAACAAGTTCGGCCGCGTCAGCCCCACCACGGCAGCCCATGTGGCCGGCGAGTTCGGCGACACGCTGCTGGTGCTGGACGGCGGCGCCTGCGAAGTGGGAATTGAATCGACCATCGTGGACTGCACGCGCGGCGTGCCCGTGCTGCTGCGCCCCGGCGCCATCACGCGCGACGATATCGAGCGCGCCTGCGGCCAGCGCCCCCTGTCCAAGGAAGAGCTGCAGGAGAACACGCCACGCGCCTCCGGCACCCTGCTGGCCCACTACGCGCCCAACGCCCAGGTGCGCCTCATGGACGCAAAGCAGCTGCAGGCCGGGCTGGACGTGCTGGGCGCCGACGCCAGGAACCTGGCCGTCTACCACCGCACACCGCTGCGCACCGCCTCGCGCGCCGTCACGCTGCGCGCCATGCCCGCCGACGCCGCCGCCACCGCGCGCGAGCTGTTCGGTGCCCTGCGCGACTTCGATGAAGTCGGCGCCAGGCTGATCTGGATCGAGACCCCGCCCGACACGCCGGACTGGGAAGGCGTGCGCGACCGGCTGCTGCGCGCGGCGGCGGCCGGATAACACCAACACCCTCTTCTAAGGCTTGCGGGAAGGCTCGTACGCCAGCTCCATCCGGTAGGCCAGCGCCAGGAACAGCGACTGCGCCAGGGTCAGCGTGCTGGTCAGGGAGCGAAAGCCGAAAGTGGCTGCGTCCTGGGCCAGCAGGGTGACGGTGGCGCGGGATGCCAGGGGGCTGAGCTGGCTGTCGGTCAGCGCCAGCAGGCGCGCGCCGCGTGCCAGGGCCGCGTCCACCATTTCCAGCGTTTCGGGCGCATAGGGCTCGAAGGAGACGGCCAGCATCACGTCGCCGGGCGCCAGCGCGCGCAGCTCGCCCTTTTGCATGGCGCCCAGGCCGTGCAGCCAGTGCACGGGCTTTTCGGTGTGCTGCAGAGCATAGGCCAGGTAGGCGCCCACGGGGAAGGCGCGGCGCGAGGCGGCCAGCCACAGCGAGGGAGCATCCAGCATGAGGTCCACCGCCGCCTCGAACTGCTCGGGCGGCAGGCCGCGCTGCAGGGCCTGCAGGCTTTCGATGCTGCCTTCGATGACCTCGTGCGCCAGGCGCGCGCTGCTGCGAGGCTCGTTGCCCGAGGCGATCAGGCCCCGGATGCGGTCCTGGTAGTCATGCTGGGCCGAGAGCTGGCGCGCCGCA
Organism: Delftia sp. BGA-UO-ETr-SB1; assembly: GCF_059567865.1. NCBI lineage: Bacteria > Pseudomonadati > Pseudomonadota > Betaproteobacteria > Burkholderiales > Comamonadaceae > Delftia > Delftia sp. BGA-UO-ETr-SB1. The sequence goes on from NZ_JCAQOW010000005.1 coordinate 1,523,481, forward strand.
TCGGCGCGGAACAGCGCCTGCAGTTCCGAGTACCCCGAGAACCCGAAATGCTTGGCAAAGCGCACCACGGCAGAAGGCTGCACGCCACATTGCTCGGCCGTGGCCTGGATGCCGTCGAAGGCCAGGCGATCGCCCTGCATTTCCACATGGCGGCCGATGGCCTTGAGCTGGCGGCTCAGGGCCTCGAAGCCTTCGCGCAGCACGGTGAGGAAGGCGGCGCGGTCGGCGTAGGGGCCGGCCAGCGAGGGGGCGCCTGCATCGCCAAGGTTTTTTCTATTTTTCATATATATGGAAAACTTTTTCTATTTCGATCTATGATCGTATGCACGCAACGATTATGGACAGGCCCGCACGCGGGTGTCCGCAACGCACAGGCCTATGACGATGAGCATGCTGAACTTTCCCTCCGACCGGCCGCTGGACGTGGCCTGCCTGGGCCGACTGGCCGTGGACCTTTACGCGCAGCAGATCGGCTGCAGCCTGGAGGAGGCCGGCAGCTTTGCCAAGTACCTGGGCGGCTCCTCCGGCAACATGGCTTTCGGCACGGCGCGCCTGGGGCTGCGCTCGGCCATGATTTCGCGCGTGGGCGATGAACAAAATGGCCGCTTCCTGGTCGAGACGCTGCGCCGCGAGGGCTGCGACACCAGCCAGGTGCAGGTCGATGCCCAGCGCCTGACCGGCATGGTGCTGCTGGGCATCAAGGACCAGGAGACCTTCCCCCTGCTCTTCGCCCGCGAGAACTGCGCCGACATGGCCCTGGACGCCGAGGCCATCAGCGAGGCGTTCCTGGCCCGCTGCCGCTGCCTGGCCATCACGGGCACCCACCTGAGCGCACCCGGCGTGCTGGCCGCCAGCCGCAAGGCACTGGAGATGGCAGGCCGCCACGGCCTGGTGCGCGTGCTGGACATCGACTACCGGCCCGTGCTGTGGGGCCTGGCCGGACGGGGCGACGGCGAGACGCGCTATGTGGCCAGCGCCGAGGTCAGCCGCAGGCTGCAGGCCGAGCTGGGCCAGTTCGAACTCATCATCGGCACCGAAGAGGAATGGCTGATCGCCGGCGGCGTGGAGGGCGACCTGATCGCCAGCCTGCGCCGCGTACGCGAATGCAGTCGCGCCGTCTTCGTGGTCAAGCGCGGGCCGCTGGGCTGCTCGCTGATCGAGGGCGAGGTGCCCGATGCGATCGCCGATGCGCCCACGGTGCTGGGCGAGCGCGTGGAGGTGCTCAATGTGCTGGGCGCGGGCGATGCCTTTGCCTCGGGCCTGCTGTCCGGGCTGCTGCGCGGCAAGAGCCTGGAGGAATCTGCGGCGATTGCCAACGCCTGCGGCGCCATCGTGGTCTCGCGCCATGGCTGCGCGCCGGCCATGCCCACGCAGGCCGAGCTGGCGCACTGGTTCTCGGGCCACCGCCATCCGCGTCCCGACCAGGACCCCGAGCTGTCCCACCTGCACCGCGTCAGCCGCGCGCGGCCGCAGTGGCCCGCGCTGTGCGTGCTGGCCTATGACCACCGCAGCCAGTTCGACGATCTGGCGCGCGAGGCCGGCGCAGCGCCCGCGCGGCTGCGCCCGCTCAAGCGGCTGATCAACGAGGTGGTCGCCCAGGTCGAGCGCGATCCGGGCAACGCGGGCCGCATGGGCGTGCTGATCGACGGCCGCCATCACCTGGGCGAGGCCGCGCTGCACGACGCCACGGGACGCGGCTGGTGGATAGGCCGGCCCATCGAGCTGCCGGGCTCGCGCCCGCTGCGCTTTGACGGCACGGACTCGCTGGCTTCCGAGCTGCTGCACTGGCCGCAAAGCCATACCGTCAAATGCCTGGTGTTCTACCACCCCGACGACACGCCTGCACTGCGCGCCGAGCAGGATGCCTGGCTGCAGCAGGTCTGGACCGCCACGCGCGCCAGCGGCCATGAGCTGCTGCTGGAAGTCATCCCGCCAAAGGACACGCTGGCGCCCGACGACCGGGGCGAGGCCGTGCTGCGCGCCATACGCCATTTCTACGACCTGGGCCTCAAGCCCGAATGGTGGAAGGTCGGCACCATGGCGCGCGAGAACTGGGAGGCACTGGACGCCCTGGTGAACGAACGCGATCCCTGGTGCCGGGGCGCCGTGATCCTGGGGCTGTCCCAGCCCGTGGAGCAACTGGTGCAGGGCTTTGCCCAGGCGCGGGCGCCCGTGGTCAAGGGTTTCATGATCGGCCGCAGCGTCTGGGCCGGACCCGCGCTGCAGTGGCTGCGCAACGAGCTGGACGACGCCGCGCTGCGCGATGCCGTCGCCGCCAACTTCCGCGCGCTGATCGCGGGCTGGGATGCCAGCCGCGTGGCCGCGCGCCAGGACATCACCGAAGGAGCTGCGGCATGAGCCCCCGCCCGGCCGCTCCGAAGGGGGCTCGCACCGCAGCCCGTGAGGGCGAAGGTCTCCCAATGAGCCTTCTCGTCAAGGCCGCGCCCGGCCGCGTCGTCACCGACATCACGCCCGCCAGCGCGGGTTGGAAGCACATCCACTTCAAGGCCCTGAGGCTGCAGGCGGGCGAGGTGGAGGCGCTGTCCACCGGCCCGCTTGAATACTGCATCACCGTGCTCACCGGCCAGGTGGACGTGCAGGTCGGCAGCCAGGCGTTCAGCGCCCTGGGCAGCCGCTCCAGCGTGTTCGAGGAGAGTGCGCCCACGGCCGTCTACGTGCCGCCCGGCCAAAGCCTGCGCATCACGGCGCGCGGCCCGGCCGACATTGCCTTGAGCGCCGCACCCGCCACGGGCCGCCATGCCACGCGCGTGATCGCGCCCGAAAGCATGCGCCGCAGCGTGCGCGGCCAGGGCAGCAACACGCGCCATGTCTGCGACATCCTGCCCGAGACCGAGGCAGCCGAGTCCCTGCTGGTGGTCGAGGTCATCACGCCCGCAGGCAACTCGTCCAGCTATCCGCCGCACAAGCACGACAGCGCCGACCCCGCCGCGCCGGACGCCGAGACCGTGCTGGAGGAAACCTACTTCCACCTGCTCAACCCCAGCCAGGGCTTTGCCTTCCAGCGCGTCTACACCGATGACCGCAGCATCGACCAGGCCATGGCCGTGGAGCACCGCGACACCGTGATGGTGCCGCGCGGCTACCACCCCTGCGTGGCCCCGCACGGCTACGACCTCTACTACCTCAACACCATGGCCGGGCCCGAGCGGCGCTGGGCCTTCCGCAACGACCCCGCGCACGAATGGATGCTGCGGCCGCGCTGACGCACGGCGCAACAGACACCCATAAAAACCACCGGAGACAAAAAATGCTGTTCAACCCAATGGCCCTGCACCGCCAGGCCTGGCTTTCCTGCGCCCTGCTGACGCTGGGCATGGGCACCGCCCAGGCGCAATCCGCCCCAGCCCCGTCCTCCCAGAGTGCGCCAGCCTGGCCCACCCAGCCCGTCAAATGGGTGGTGCCCTACGCACCGGGCGGCACCACCGACGTGATCGCGCGCCAGCTGGCCGTGCAGATGGGCAAGGACCTGGGCCAGCCCGTGGTGGTGGACAACCGTCCCGGCGCGGCCAGTATCATCGGCGCCACGCTGATCGCACGCGCCCCGGCCGATGGCTACACGCTGGGCACGGCCGACTCGGGCACGCTGGCCTTCAACCCCGCCATGTATGCGCGCCTGAGCTATGACGCGGGCAAGGACTTCAGCTACATCGGCGGCCTGGGCCGCATGCCGCTGGTGCTGGCCGTGCATCCGTCCTTCCCTGCGAAGAACGTGCAGGAATTCCTGGCGATGGCGCGCAAGGAGCCGGGCGGCATCTCCTCGGCCTCGTCGGGCCCGGGCTCGCCGCTGCACGTGGCGCTGGAGCTGTTCAAGCAGCGCACGGGCACCCAGATCCTGCACGTGGCCTACAAGGGCTCGGCCCCGGCGCTGCAGGACCTCATGGCCGGCCAGATCCAGTCCATGTTCGTGGACCTGCCGCCCAGCATCTCGGCCATCCGCGCGGGCAAGCTGCGCGTGCTGGCCGTGGCCACGCCCCAGCGCCTGCCCATCCTGCCCGACGTACCCACCATGGCCGAGGCCGGCGTGCCCGGTTTCGAAGCCTATGCCTGGCAGGGTTTCGTCGGCCCCGCCCACCTGAGCCCCGCGCTCACCGAGCGCCTGAACAAAAGCCTGGCCACCGCCCTGCGCCACCCCGAAACGCGTGCCAAGCTCGAAGAGATCGGCATACAGCCCATGGAGATGACGCCGCAGCAGTTCGCAGGCTTCGTGCGCTCGGAACAGGCGCTGTGGAGCGGCGTGATCAAGGCCGCCAACATCAAAATGGATTGAAGCGCAGACATCGCCACATAAAAAAGATCCCGGAGACAAGCCATGACCCTCGCATCCCGCCGCCAATTCATCCACTCGCTGGCCGCCCTGGCCGCAACGCCGGTCCTGCCCGCCATGGCGCAGGCACCGGCCGGCGCCTGGCCCCAGCGCCCCATTGAACTCATCGTGCCCTTTGCCGCTGGCGGCGGCACCGACGTGCTGGCACGCGCGCTGGCCGAGGTGGCGCGCAAGCACCTGCCGCAGGACCTGATCGTGCTCAACCGCGCAGGCGCCAGCGGCGCCGTGGGCTGGACCGAGCTGGCCAATGCCCGGCCGGACGGCTACAAGATCGGCATCATCACCGTAGAGCTGACCATGATCCCGCACATGGGGCTGACCAAGATCAGCTCCGACGCCCTGCTGCCCGTGGCCCGCCTGAACGCCGACCCCGCCACCATCGCCGTGCGTGCCGACTCGCCCTATCGCAGCATCGAGGAACTGATCGCCGCCGCGCGCAAGGACGAGGCCGCGGTGCGCATCGGCAACGCCGGCCCGGGCTCGCTGGGCCACCTGGCCGCCGCCGCGCTGCAGGACAAGGCGGGCGTGAAGTTCAACCACGCGCCCTACCGCGGCGCCAACCCTGCCGTGCTCGACCTGCTGGGCGGCCACATCGAGGCCGTGGCCGTCACGCCCGTGGAGGTGGCCACCTATGTGGCGGCCGGCAAGATCCGCCCGCTGGCCATCATGGCCGAGCAGCGCATACAGGCCGGCTGGGAAGCCGTGCCCACGCTCAAGGAGCGCGGCATCGACCTGCTCATCGGCGGCTGGCGCGGCCTGGCCGTGCCCCGCAACACGCCCGACGCCGTGGTCCAGACCCTGCGCAAGGCCATGGCCCTGACCCTCAAGGACCCCGCCCTGCGCGAAACCATGGCCAAGCAGAACATGGGCGAGGGCTACCTGGACCAGCCCGAATTCAAGGCCGTGATCGACCGCGACAACGCGGTGTTCAAGCAGCTGGTGGACAAGCTGGGGATCAAGGCCTGAGGGCTCGCCCTCACCGAATGAACCCCGCCGCAAACGACGCCCGCAGGAACTCCACGAACACCGCCACCGCGCGCGGCACGTGGCTGGCGTAGGGGCGTATCGCGAACAGGTGTTCGCCGAAGGCATCAACGGGCCGCCAGCCGGGCAGCACCTCGCGCAGATGGCCGGAGGCCAGGCCCGACTGGGCGCTGAAGTCAGGCACCAGGGCGATGCCCAGGCCTGCCATGGCGGCGTCGCGCAGCATTTCGCTGTTGTTGGCGGCAAAGCCGCCGGCCACGGGCACGACGGTGCGTACTGCGTCTGCACTGGCGTCTGCACCGGCGTCCGCACCGGCATCGGCGGGCACGAAGCTCCAGGCCATGGCGTCCTGGGTGCGCGGGTAGTGCAGGCACTGGTGCGCGGCCAGGTCCTGCGGGGTGGCCGGGGTACCGTGCGCGGCCAGGTAGTCCGTGCTGGCCACCAGCAGCGAGCGCGTTGGCGCCAGCGCCCAGGCCACATGGGTTTCGGGCGGGGTGGAGGCATGGCGCACGGCGATGTCGAAGCCCTCCATCGCCAGCGAGCGCAGGTGGTCAGACAGGTCCAGCTCCAGCCGGATCTGCGGATGGGCACGCAGGAAGGCCGGCAGCCGGGGCATGAGCTGCTGGCGCGAGAAGGCCACGGGCGCGGTCACGCGCAGCAGGCCGCGCGGCTCGGCCGCCAGGTCGCGCACGCCCGCAAAGCTGTCGGCGATGTGCTCGAAGGCACCGCGCGTCTCGTCCACCAGGCGCTGCCCCGCTTCGGTCAGGCGCACGCTGCGCGTGGTGCGTGTGACCAGGGCCACGCCGGCCGCGCGCTCCAGCTCGGCCACGCGCTGGCTCATGGCCGCCTTGCTCACGCCCAGGCGCGCGGCGGCCGAGGTGAAGCTGCCTTGCTGCTCCAGCACGACCAGCCAGTGCAGGTGGCTCCACAAGGCCTCGGCCTTGGCATCGGTTTTTTCATTTGCCATGCAGGGATTGTTCAGCAAAATGAACAATCAATTCAAGCGCAGCGCCTAGGCAGGCCGAAGGCGCACTCCTAGACTGGCTGGCATGAACACCGCAAACACCTCCTTCGCTTCCATCGTCCATTACGTCAACGGCCAGCGCACGGCAGGTGCCAGCGGCCGCGAGCAGGACGTGACCAACCCGGCCACCGGCCAGGTCACGGGCCGCGTGGCCCTGGCCTCGCGCGCCGATGTCGATGCCGCCGTGGCGGCCGCCCAGGCGGCCTTCCCCAAGTGGGCCGACACGCCGCCGCTGCGCCGGGCGCGCGTGATGTTTCGCTTCCTCGAGCTGCTCAACCGGCACAAGGACGAACTGGCCCACGCCATCACGGCCGAGCACGGCAAGGTCTTCACCGATGCGCAGGGCGAGGTCAGCCGCGGCATCGACATCGTGGAGTTCGCCTGCGGCATCCCGCAACTGCTCAAGGGCGATTTCACCGATCAGGTCTCCACCGGCATCGACAACTGGACGCTGCGCCAGCCGCTGGGCGTGGTGGCGGGCGTGACGCCGTTCAACTTCCCCGTGATGGTGCCGATGTGGATGTTCCCGGTGGCCATTGCGGCGGGCAACACCTTCGTGCTCAAGCCCAGCCCCATCGATCCCACGCCCTCGCTGCTGATCGCCGACCTGCTCAAGCAGGCCGGCCTGCCCGACGGCGTGTTCAACGTGGTCCAGGGCGACAAGGAAGCCGTGGATGCGCTGATCGAGCATCCCCAGGTGAAGGCCGTGAGCTTTGTCGGCTCCACGCCCATTGCCAACTACATCTATGAGACGGGCGCGCGCCACGGCAAGCGCGTGCAGGCCCTGGGCGGCGCCAAGAACCACATGGTGGTCATGCCCGACGCCGATATCGAGCAGGCCGTGGACGCACTGATCGGCGCCGGCTACGGCTCGGCCGGCGAGCGCTGCATGGCCATCAGCGTGGCCGTGCTGGTGGGCGATGTGGCCGACCAGCTGCTGCCGCGCCTGATCGAGCGCACCAAGGCGCTGAAGGTGCTGGACGGCGAGGACCTGGCTGCGGAAATGGGCCCCATCGTGACCCGCGCCGCGCACGAGCGCATCAGCGGCTACATCGACCTGGGCGTCAAGGAAGGCGCGCAGCTGCTGGTCGATGGCCGGGGCTTCGACGGCAAGGCGGCCGGCGCCGCCACGGGCACCGACACCTCGGGCGGCTTCTGGCTGGGCGGCACGCTGTTCGACCATGTCACGCCCGACATGCGCATCTACAAGGAAGAGATCTTCGGCCCCGTGCTGGCCGTGGTGCGCGCCAAGGACTTCGCCGAGGCCGTGCAGCTGGTCAACGACCATGAGTTCGGCAACGGCGTGGCCTGCTTCACGCGCGACGGCAATGTGGCGCGCGAGTTCGGCCGCCGCATCGAGGTCGGCATGGTCGGCATCAACGTGCCGATTCCCGTTCCCATGGCCTGGCACGGCTTCGGCGGCTGGAAGCGCAGCCTGTTCGGCGACATGCATGCCTACGGCGAGGAAGGCGTGCGCTTCTATACCCGCCAAAAGAGCATCATGCAGCGCTGGCCCGAGAGCACGCCCAAGGGCGCGGAATTCGTGATGCCCACGGCCAAGTAGGCGCAGGCCCGCTCCATGAAAAAACCAGCCCGCGGGCTGGTTTTTCTTTGGGGACTGCGACCTGTCAGAAGCGGTATCCGATGCCGATGGCGTAGACGTTCGGGTTCAGCTTGAGCGACACGCTCTGGCCCGAGGACAGGTGTGCCGTGGTCTTCAGGAAGCTCTTGTAGTAGGCCACGTCCAGGAACCAGCGCTCGTTGAAGTTGTAGACGAAGCCGATCTGGGGCGTCAGGCCCCACTTGCTGTCCACCGAGGCCGTGGTGGGGTTGGCCAGCGTGCCGCCGGTCAGGCCGTTGAGGGAGGCCGTGGTGCGCTCGCCGAAGAACTTGGCATAGGTCACGCCCAGGCCCAGGTAGGGGCGGAAGGCGGAGTTGGCCTCGCCGAAGCGGTACTGCGCGAACACGGTGGCGGGCAGCACCTTGGTGCGGCCGAGCTTGCCCGTGCCAGAGATGGCGCCATCGCCCACGAAGTCGTGCTTGAACGGCAGGCCCATGGGCACGTCGATGGCCCAGTTGTTGGTGACCATGTAGGTCACGCCGCCCGTGAGCTGGCTGTTGGCCTTCACGTCCACGCGGGTGTCGGGGAAGCTGGGCGTGCTCAGCCAGCCGCTGCTGGTCTGGGGATCGATGCGCGTGGCGCCCAGGCGCACGCTCCAGGTGCCGGCGGACTGGGCGGTGGCGGCCATGCAGGCCGTGGCCATCGCCACGGCGGCGGTGATACGCAGGAATGTCTTCATGGATGTGTCTCCTCGTGCTGCGTGTCTGCTATCACAGCCAGCCGGCGCGGGCCAGGGTGCGGGAGGCCAGCTGGCTCATCTGCTGGTGGCCATAGGGCGTGGGGTGGAAGCTGTCGGCAAAGGCATAGCTCTTCCACCAGTTGGCGCTGGTCTCGCCCACGGGAATGGAGGCGGACAGCGCGGCCTCGGTGCAGGTCGGGAAGCTGTAGGTGGGCAGGCCGTCGGCGCCCACGCCGGTGGCCGGGCAGGCCGCCTTTTTCACGTTGGTGTAGGCGTACTGGGCGGGGTCGGCCATCTGCTGGCGGAACTCGCTGTAGAAATCGATGATGGCCACGCGGCTCTCGCCCGTGAAACCGGCCGCGACCTGCTGGTTGAAGGCCTTGACCCAGCCGTCGAACACGGTCTCCAGCTGCGCGGCGGCGGCCGAGCCCTGCTGCTGGGCCACGGACTGCAGCACCAGCTGGAAGCGCGGCGTCAGCGTGATGGCGGGCACGTTGAGGATGGCCACGCGCGTGGCGCCCTTGCCCAGCACATTGGTCTGGATGCTGGAGACAAAGCCCTTGGCCAGGTTCTGCATGTACAGGCCACCGGCCTGGGCCATGCCGGTCTGGCCCTGCTGCAGCAGCGCGCCCAGCGTGGCCGCGTCGATCTTGGTGGACAGCAGCGCCTTGAAGTTGGCGCCCTGGTCCCTGGAGGCGGCCAGGAAGGCGCCGATCACATCGGCCGCGTCATTGGCGCCGCCGTCGATCACCGCCAGGTCATCGGCCGTGAAGCCTGCCGCGCCGGCCAGCAGGATCTGCTGCGTGATGGAGATGGGCGCCGTGGGCGCGCTGGTGTAGTTGATGCGGCCGCCGCCCACGGCGTAGTTGTTGCACGAGGTGTTGGGCGTGAAGGCCGTGCCGTTGAAGCGCGGGCACAGGGAGATGTTGTACAGGCCCGCCACGCGCTCGGCCCAGACCTGGTTGGAGCCGGCGCCCGTCAGCGTGGCGTTCTGCACGGTGAACTTGTAGCCGAAGGTGCCGCTGTCGGAGAGGCTGTCGCCCATCACCTTGACGGAAGTGATCTTGGCGCGGGGGGTGGTGTCGGCGCCGCTGCCGCCGCCGCAAGCGACCAGCAGGCCGGCCGTGGCCAGAGCGGCCGCGAGGATTCGATAACGATTTGCCAAGATGGAATCTCCGTGAAGTGTTATGAATAGCACGACCGTGCTTTTTTGCTAAAGCCATCGTAACGACACTTGCGCATTGGCGACACCGGGCAACTACGGATAGAAATCGCACGCCGACAAGGCAATTCGCACGCGGGCGAACAGACGATAAGGACCGCCGCATCGCCCGTGGGTAGGACAACGCCCTTGCTGGGAAAACAATGAAAAAGGGCCTGCGAAAGCAGGCCCTGCACAAGACGCGAAGGCGCCCGATCAGCGGTCGCGCGCCGTCCAGTCCACCAGCGCATCCCAGGCCGCGCGCGCGGCCGGGGCGTTGGTGTGGTTGGCCATGGCCACCAGCACGTAGCGGCGGCCGCTGGCCCCGTCCACATAGCCGGCCAGGGCCGAGGCGTCGCGCAGCGTGCCGGTCTTCAGATGCGCCATGCCCTGGGCCCGGCTGAGGCTGCGGCGCAGCGTGCCATCCACGCCGACGATGGGCATGGAGGCCACGAACTCCGGCATCACCGGCGAGGCCCAGGCCTGCTGCAGCATGCGGCCCAGGCCGGAGGCGGTGATGCGCGCCTCGCGGCTCAGGCCGGCGCCGTTGTCGGCCACAGGCTGCTCGGCCGCGCCCCAGCGCGCCTGCCACCACTGGCCCAGGGCCTGGCGCGAGGACTCGAAGCTGGCCACGCCCGTGCGCTGCATGCCCATGGTCAGGAACACCTGCTGGGCCATGACGTTGTTGCTGTACTTGTTGATGTCGCGCACCACCTCGGCCAGCGAAGGCGATTCGCTCTGGAATGCTGGCTGCAGCCCGGCCGGCACGCGGCCGTCGTGCACGGTGCCGGTGAGCTTGCCGCCCAGCTCGCGCCACATGCCCTCGATGGCGCGGGCCGCGAAGGCCTCGGGCTGGGCCGGCGCCAGCGACCAGCTCTTGTCGCCGCAGCTGGCCGGGAACGGGCCGGCAAAGGCGATGCGCAGCGGGTCGGCCATGTCCAGCTGCAGACGGGCGCGCCAGTCGCCGCATTCGCTGCCGGCTGGCGCCAGCGGCACGGTTTCCTGCTGCTGGATGCCGGCCAGCGGCGGATCGTATTGCAGCCGCGCCACGCCCGCCGCCGCGTCGGGCGTGAAGCCCACGGTCACGGCCTTGTAGTTGACCAACAGCGCGTCGGGCGCCACGTTGTAGGGGCGCCAGGGCTCGTTGTCGAAGGTGGCCGCGTCATGGCCGCTCACGGAAAACGCGCTGCGGTCCAGCACGATGTCGCCCACGATGACCTTGATGCCCATGCCCTGCAGGCGGCGCAGCATCAGCCACAGCCGCTCCATCACGAGCTTGGGATCGCCCTGGCCCTGGATGTACAGCGGCCCGCGCAGCACGCCGTCCTGCACCGGCCCGCCCAGGAAGACGGGCGTGCGCCAGACATGCGCGGGACCCAGCTGGTCCAGCGCCGCATACGTGGTGACCAGCTTCATGACCGAAGCGGGGTTCATGGCCACGTGGCTTTGCCAGTCCAGGCGCGGGGCGGCCCGGCCATCGACCTCGACCACCAGGGCCGAGACCGCGTCGCGCGGCAGCTTGGCGCGCGCAAGCGCCGCCTCCACGGCCGGGGGCAGCCGGCTTTCGCGTGCAGTCTTGGTGGACAGCGAGGCCGGCGAGGTGGGCGCATCTGCCTGGGCGCTTGCCACGCCGGGCAGGACAGACGCCGCCAGCAGCGCGGCCGCCAGGCACTGGCGTGAACGCGGCGTTCCGAGTGAGAAGGCGGAGGAAATCGAGGAAATAAGGGAAGAAGACGTCGAAAGATGCAACATGGCCGGCAAGTCTACGCCGGTCATTGCAGCCCTGCCGGGCGCGGGACGGGCGGGGCACCGATAATCCTGCACTTGCTGCGGCACCGCCGCCTGCCCCAAGCCATGAATCTTCTTGCCCTAGACACCAGTACCGACACCCTCTCCATCGCCGTGCAGCGCGGCGATGCCGTCTGGGAGCACAGCGGCCCCGGCGGCCCGCAGACCTCGACCGAGCTGATCCCCGCCATCCTGGCGCTGATGGCCCAGGCCGGCCTGGAATTCGCCGAGCTGCAGGCCATCGTCTTCGGCCGGGGTCCGGGCTCGTTCACGGGCCTGCGCACGGCCTGCTCCGTGGCCCAGGGGCTGGCCTTTGCCGCCCGCGTGCCCGTGCTGCCCATGGACAGCCTCCTGGCCGTGGCCGAGCAGGCCCGCATGCAATACGGCTGCACCGACCTCATCGCCGTGATCGATGCGCGCATGAACGAGGTCTACCACGCCGCCTACCACTGGGCCGACGGCCGCTGGAACGACATTGGCGAGCAAAGCGGCGACTTCGGCCTGTGCGCGCCCGAGGCCCTGCAACTGCCGCCCGGCACCGTGGTGGCCGGCAACGCCCTGGCCGCCTACGGCGAGCGCCTGGCGCCCCAGGCCAGCCACCTGGCCGCCCTGCCCACCGCCGCCGCCATGCTGCGCCTGGCCCCGGCCCTGCTGGCGGCCGACCGCGCCTTGCCGGCCGACCAGGCCCTGCCGCGCTACATCCGCGATAAAGTCGCGCAGACCACGGCCGAGCGGGAGGCTGCCAAGGCGGCCGCCGCGCTGGCCCTGGCCACGCCCACTCCAGAGGCCACCCCACCCGCACCATGAGCACGCACACGCCACAGCCCTCGCGGCCGCAGCCGCCCCTGACCGACGCCCCGGCTCCGGCGCCGGAGCGGGACAGCGTGCGCTTCGAGCCGCTGAACGTGCTGTCGCTCGACATGCTGCTGCCCGTGGAGCAGCAGGCCTACTCGCATCCCTGGTCCCGTGGCAACTTCATCGATGCCATGGCGGCCGGCAATGAAGCGCAGCTGCTGGTCGATGCGCGAGGCGAACTGGTGGGCTACTTCGTCGCCATGATCGTGCTCGACGAGGTCCACCTGCTCAACATCACCGTGGCCCCGTCGCGCCAGCGCCAGGGCTGGGCCCGCATCCTGCTGGACGCGCTGGCCCTGTGGGCGCGCCAGCGCAAGGCCCAATGGATCTGGCTGGAAGTGCGCGAGAGCAATGTCCGCGCACGCAGCATCTACGCCGCGCATGGCTACCAGGAGGTGGGCCTGCGCAAGAACTACTACCCCATGCACGACGGCCCGCGCGAGCATGCCGTGCTCATGAGCCTCAAGCTATGGCCCTGAATCTAGACACCCGCCAGCGGGCCATGCTGCACGCCATGGGCATCACCGTCTGGCTGCCCGAGCCCGAGACCGCACCCGCCGTGCTGTCCGAGGCCCTGGCTGCGCCCGCCGATGCGCCTGCAGCGGCGCCCCTGGCAGATCCGCCGGCGGCCCGCCCCGTGCCGCCGCCCGTGCAGGAGGCGCCCCCCCCGGCGCCTGCTGCACGGGCGCCTGTCGCCGCGCCAACGCCCGCACGCGTTCAGGTGCCTGTTCAGGCGCCTGTCCAGGCGCCGCCGCCTCCCGCACCCGTCATTCCCGAACGCGAACGCCCGCCGCGCCGCTACGTGCAGCAGCCCGTGGCCGGCGCCCCGGGGCTGGGCTGGCGGCTGGGCCCCGTGCGGCCCGTTTATGCGGCAACGCCGCCTGCCGGTGATGGCGGCGAAGGCGGCTGGCTGATCCTGCTGGAGCCGCCCGCCAACTCCCTGCCCCTGCCACCCGCCCAGCGCCCCGGCCCCGACTGCGCGCGCACCGCGCTGGAAGGCGACGCGGCCCGGCTGCTGGACAACATGCTGCGCGCGCTGAACCTGCAGGACCATCCGCGCCTGTACAGCGCCGCCCTGCACCGCGTGCAGCCTGCGGCCGAAGGACAGGAGGCGCCCGAGGTACCGGCGCTGCAGCCATCGCTGGAGGCGCTGCTGCGCGATCTGCGCCCGGCCTGCGTGCTGGTGCTGGGCCTGGCCACGGCGCGTGCCGTGCTGCAGCGCCAGGAGGCGCTGGGCCGCCTGCGCGCCGAGCCGCACCGCATTGCGGGCGTGCCCGCCGTGGTCAGCTACGACCCCAACTACCTGCTGCGCGCGCCCCAGGCCAAGGCTGGCGCCTGGGCCGACCTGTGCCATGCCCAGGCTTTTGTGACAGGCCGCCAGATGCCCCCTGGAGCCGCTTCCGAATAGCGCAGCCGGCCCGCATGCTGCAGCGCAACGCTGCATAATCCAACGCTTTGCATCTTGGAGAAAGCTCCGTGGAAACCTACCCCAGTTGGTAGCTTTCAACTCCCGGTTGGCCTGTGGGGTTGAAAGCACCTCCGATACCCCGCACGCCTGAGAAGAACACCTGGAGTGAGCCTATGCTCAACATCTTTACGCTGGCCAATGGCCGCCTGGTTCAAGAAGAGATCGAGTCGCTGGAGGAGCTGTCCCGCTTCAAGCCGATCTGGGTGGACCTGGAGTCGCCCACGGTCGAGGAAAAGCGCTGGATCAAGCAGCACTACGAGCTGTCCATCCCCGAGGATGCGATGGACGACGACATCGAGGAATCGGCCCGCTTCTACGAAGAAGACAACGGCGAGCTGCACATCCGCAGCGACTTCCTGATCGACGATGACGAGGACCCGCGTTCGGTGCGCGTGGCCTTCATCGTCAACGAGCACAACAAGAACCTGCGCAGCTGCGGCGTATTGTTCTCCATCCACGACGAGGACGTGCCGGTCTTTCGCCTGCTGCGCATGCGCGCACGCCGCGCGCCGGGCCTGATCGACGAGGCCAAGGACGTGCTGCTCAAGCTCTTCGACGCCGACGCCGAATACTCGGCCGACACGCTGGAGCGCATCTACGACGACCTCGAAAAAGCCAGCCAGATGGTGCTGTCCGGCGACGTGACCGACGACGTGGCCCGCGAGGTGCTGGGCGCCATTGCGCGCCAGGAAGACTTGAACGGTCGCATCCGCCGCAACGTCATGGACACGCGCCGCGCCGTCAGCTTCATGATGCGTTCCAAGATGCTCAATGCCGAGCAGTTCGAGGAAGCGCGCCAGATCCTGCGCGACATCGAATCGCTGGACAGCCACACGGCCTTCCTCTTCGACAAGATCAACTTCCTGATGGATGCCACGGTCGGCTTCATCAACATCAACCAGAACAAGATCATCAAGATCTTCTCGGTGGCCAGCGTGGCCCTGCTGCCGCCCACGCTGATCGCCAGCGTCTACGGCATGAACTTCAAGTTCATGCCCGAGCTGGAATGGGAGTTCGGCTATGTCTACGTCATCGGGCTCATGGTGCTCAGCGCCGTGGGGCCCATGCTCTACTTCCGCAAGCGCGGCTGGCTGAAGTAGCGGCAGCCGGCCCCCCTCGGGCCGGAACACCTTCTCAGGCCAGCGCCACGGCCTCGATCTCCACCTTCAACCCGAAATGCAGCGCCCCCGTGGGCACCACGGCGCGCGCGGGCCGGTGCGCGCCGGCCCAGTCCGCGTAGATGCGGTCGAAGGCCGGCCAGTGCGCCATGTCGTCCAGGTACACGCGCACCTGCAGCAGCCGCGGCACACCGCTGCCGGCCAGCTCCAGCGCCGCTGCCAGGTTGGCCAGCGCCTGCCGGGCCTGGTCCTCGAAACCGGCATCCACCAGGCGCGTGCCGTCGGGCCGTATGGGCAGCTGCCCTGACACGAAGACCAGCCCCTGGCCCGTGGCCGTGTGGCTGTAGTGGCCGCCCGGCGCAGGCAGGTTCGGCGATGCATGGCGCAGATCGATCCCGTTTTCACCAGCCATGGAGCCGCTCCCAGGTTTGCACCGAGCCATCTGCCGCCAGCGCCTGGTAGGCCGGGAACTGCGCGCCCGTGGCGCAGGCATGGTTGGGCAGGATGCGCAGCCGCGTGCCCAGGGGAAAGCGCGTGGCGATGTCGGCCTCCGCCGTGCCATCGGCCCGGGCCAGGATGCCGTGCTCCTGGTTGGCGCCCGTGAGCACGAAGCCCGGCATCACCCGCCCCTGCAGGTCGCAGACCTGGCCGTAGCCGAAATCCTGCTTCTGCCGGGCCGTTCCACGGTCGCGGCTCATGGCCATCCAGCCCGCGTCCACGATGGCCCAGCCCTTGTCGGCCTGGTGGCCGATCACGGTGGCCAGCACCGACAGCGCCACGTCCTCGGCCGTGCACACGCCGATGTTGCGCATCACCAGGTCGAAGAACACGTAGACGCCTGCGCGCACCTCGGTCACACCGTCCAGCCGGCTGGCCGCCAGCGCCGTGGGCGTGGAGCCCACGCTGACCACGGGGCACGGCAGGCCGGCCGCGCGCAGGGCCTCGGCAGCCTGCACGCAGCCGGCGCGCTCGCGCTCGGCCAGGGCCTGCAGCGCCTCGGGCGTGTCCAGCTCGTAGCTGGAGCCCGCATGCGTGAGCACGCCGCCCAGGCGCATGCCACCGTCGTGCAGCGTGCGGCCAATGGCCAGCAGCAGCGGCGTATCGTCTGCGCCCACGCCGGAGCGGTGGCCGTCGGTGTCGATCTCTATCCACACCTCGAAGGCCTCGCCCTGCTCGCGGCCGAACGCGGCAATGGCCTGGGCCGCCGCCACGCTGTCCACGATGAGCTTGAGATCGCAGCCGCGCCGGCGCAGTTGCAGCGCATGCGGCAGGCGGTGCGGCGCCATGCTGACTGCATAGAGGATGTCTGTGGTGCCTGCCGCAAAGAACTCCTCGGCTTCCTTCAAGGTGGAGACCGTGATGCCCGAGGCCCCGGCCGCACGCTGCGCGGCGGCCACGGGCACGCTCTTGCTGGTCTTCACATGGGGGCGCAGGCGCACGCCCTGCGCGTCCATGCGCTGCTGCATGCGGGCGATGTTGCGCTGCATGCGGTCGAGGTCGATCACGGCAGCGGGCGTGTCCAGCGTCAAAAGAGTGTCTTGCATGGCGGCTCCTGAAAAAGACTTGGCACAGTCAGCGGCCTGCGGCAAAGCCGCGCAGCCAGGGCAAGGCGGGGTCCAGCGTGGAAGCTTCAGCTTCGGCGGCAGGCGCTCCATCGGGCCGTGACAGACCCACGCGGTTGTGCCAGAAGGTGCGCAGGCCCACGGCCGAGGTGCCGAACAGGTCATAGCCCGAACCGGCCACGAAGGCGGCCTGGTCCGCAGGCAGCCCCAGCCGGTCCAGCGCCAGCTGGTAGGGCCGGGGGTCGGGCTTGTAGAAGCCCGCTGCTTCCGAGGTCACCACCACGTCCCAATCCACGCCCAGCAGCGCGGCGGCACGCTGACCCAGGCGCTCGGAGCAATTGGTCACCACGGCCAGGCGGCAGTGCGGGCGCAGGGCGGCCAGCAACTCGCGCGCGCCGTCCCAGGGCTGCAGCTGGTCCCATTGCGCCTCCAGCCGGTCGGCGGCCGAGGCGGGCAGGCCCCGGTTGCGGGCCGCGTCGCGCACCAGGTCTTCATAGGGCTGGTAGGCGCCGCAGCCATAGGTCAGGCGCAGGTACTCGGCGCGCCAGTCGCGCCCTGCGGCCTCGCTGCCGGCAGCGCTGTTCCAAACCGTCCAGGAGTCGAGCAAGGCGGTCAGCAGGTCAAAAAGCACGGCACGGGGCCAGGCGGCGGCGGTCGGTTCCGTCAGTGGGGCTGGGGTGTTCATGGCCTGGAACTGTACGGATGGAACCTGTGCTCGTGGTTAAATCCGCCGTCATCAATCGTTAAAGCAAATTGAATGATTGCCATCGAAGACCTGCAGCTTGCCGCCGCCCTGCTGCGCGAAAGCTCGCTGAGCGCCGCAGCCCGTGCGCTCGATGTGACGCCGCCCGCCCTGTCCATGCGGCTGCGCCGGCTGGAGGCCGAACTGGGCCTGTCCCTGGCCAACCGCAGCGCGCGGCGCCTGGCGCTGACGCCCGAGGGCGAGCGCTTCGCCCGCGAGGCCGTGCGGCTGCTGGGCCAGATCGAGGAGCTGCGCGACTCGCTGCACGGCGATGCCCGCCAGCTGGGCGGCACGCTGCGCATTGCCGCGCCCTTTGGCTACGGGCGCAGCCGGCTGGCCCCGGCCCTGGTGCCCTTCACGCGCCAGCACCCGCAACTGAAACTGCAGCTGGACCTGCGCGAAACGCCCTTCCCCGACCGCCACGATGCCGACGCCGTGGTCCACATCGGCGCGGTGCGCGACTCCTCCTGGGTGGCGCGCGAACTGGCTGCCAACGACCGCTGGCTGTGCGCCAGCCCCGACTACCTGCGCCGCCACGGCACGCCCGCCACGCCGCGCGAATTGCTGCAGCACGCCTGCATCTGCATCCGCGAGAACGAGGAGGATGTGACGCTGTGGCACCTGCGCCCCGCCGCCAGCCGGCGTGCCGCGGACGGCCAGACCCTGCGCGTGACGCCGTCCTACGTCACCAACGATGGCGGCGTGGCCCGCCACTGGGCCGAGCAGGGCCTGGGCCTGGTGCTGCGTTCGCAATGGGACATGGAGCAGGCCGTTGCCGAGGGCCGGCTGGTGCGCGTGCTGCCCGACTGGCATTTCGGCAGCGCGCCCGTCACCCTGCTGGTGCCCACGCGCAAGGGACGCACGGCGCGCGTGCAGGCCCTGGTGACGTTTCTGGAGCAGTGCGCCGCAGCGGGCGCGCTGTAGTGCAGGTCAGGCCGTGCGCGCGGACCTGTCCCGGGCATCGCTGGCACTGCCGGTGCCCTGGCCGCGCTCGCGCAGCCACAGCACCAGGCCGCAGACCATGACCACGAGTTGCGTGCCCACCAGCAGGCTGAAGCCTGCGACGAACCCGCCACCGGCCGAATGCGAGGTCCAGCCGATGACGGCGCCCATGAGCGCGGGCATGAAGCCCGCCACCAGGGTCGCCGTGCCGTTGACGACGCCGTAGGCGCTGGCCACATGCTCGGGCCGCGCGCAGTACTGCACGGTGCTGGGAATGGCCGGGCTCATCAGGCCCCAGCAGAAGTTGGCGGCGATCAGGCAGTAGGCCGCCGCGTAGCGGTCGTCCATGTGGATGGCCAGCCAGATGGCCAGCGCCAGGCCCAGGCTGCCGCCGACGAAGATCAGCGGCACCTGGCGGCGCGGCAGGCGGTCGATGACGATGCCGCCGACCAGCACGGCCAATACCGTGGCGTACTGCGGCAGCGAGGCCAGCCAGCCCATCTCGCGCAGCGAAAAGCCGCGCGACTCCAGATAGGCCGGCAGCCAGTTGCTGCTGCCCCAGAGGTAGGAGAAGAAGGCCGCCGACAGCACGGCTACCAGCACCAGATAGCGCGTGTGCATGGCGCCGCGCACGATCTGGCCGACCTGGCCCACCGCCTCGCCCAGCGAGCGCGGGCGCGGCATGCCGGTGTCCACGCGGGGCATGCGGATGAAGGCCAGCACCAGCGGAATGCCGATGGCCACATTGATCAGGCCCAGCACATGGAACGAGGTCTGCCAGTCATGGCCGGCCACCAGGTAGCCGATCAGCGGGTAGCCCACCGCCAGCCCCAGGCCCGTGCCCATGTTCACGAAGGAGTTGGGCAGACCGTTCTCGTGGCTCTGGAAATGCGCCTTGATGTAGCTGCCCGCCAGCGAGTACAGCGGTCCTTCGGAGATGCCCAGCAGGATGCGCGAGGCCAGCAGCAGGCCGTAGCTGTTCATGGCCGGGGACAGAAAGGACACGGCGCCCCACAGCAGCAGGCCGACCACCAGGCTTCGGCGCACGCCGAAGAGCGCCGCGCAAAACGGCGTCAACACGAAGGAAGAAACGCCGTAGCCCACCATGAAGGCCGTGGCCAGCAGGCCCTGGCGCGTGCGGTCGTCGTGCGTCAGCCCGATGTGGTCCAGAAATCCCTGGTCGAGGATGAGGATCGAAAGGTTGATCCGGTCCACATAGGAGATGGCGACGATGATGAAGAGGCTGATCACCCCCCACCAGCGGGCCGCACGCATATCTTTCATGGCAAGTCTCTATCGCCCGATGGGCTGTATCAGAAGAAGTGGCGCACGCCCACCTCGAAGCCGGAGGAGCGGCCGCCCAGCGTGGTGCCCGGGACCGACAGGCCCTGCACGCCGATGGACTTGGCCGCGCCGTCCTTGTTCTTGAGGAAGGCCACCGTGCCGTAGACCTGGGTGCGCTTGGACAGGTTGTGCCCGTAGCCCACGCTGATCTTGTTCCAGTCGGCATTGCTGCCGTCGGTGTTGTAGTGGCCGTAGGAGGCCTTGAACTCGCCCATGCCCACGGGCGCGGTCACGCCCAGCTGCAGGGCGGTGACCTTGAGGGCGCCGCGCTTTTCGCTGGCCCACAGCAGCATGGGCTTGACCACGCCGAAGTCCCAGCTCAGGCCCACGTTGCTGGCCGTGAGGTTGGTCGCATCGCTGTCGCCATAGAACTTGCCCGTGGCCAGCGCGCCGTTGAAGGGGCCCTGGCGGTAGCCGAAGCGCAGGCCGCGGTAGTCGCCCTGGTTCTTGTTGGGCGCGCTGCGCGCCTGCTCGCCCATGGCCACCTGCACCTGGCCGTAGAAGCCGCCCAGGTTCTGCGGCAGGAAGTAGCTGACCGCGTTGCTGATCTGGATGGGCGCGCCGCCCGTGGCCGTGCCCGTGCCGGGAATGCCCAGCATGGTGAAGCCCATGGTGCCGCCCACGCCGTTGGTGAGGAAGGGGTCGAAGATCAGCGTGCTCAGGAAGGTGGCCGAGTCATCGCGGCCCAGGCGCACTTCGCCGAAGTCGCCCGACAGGCTCACGGTGGAGCGGCGGTTGAAGCTCAGGCCGCCACCGCTGGCCTTGCCCGAGCCGCTGTCCACGTCCATGCCCGCCTCCAGCCAGAAGCCCGCACGCAGGCCGCCGCCCAGCTCTTCCGTGCCGCGAAAGCCGAGGCGGCTGATGTTGGCGCCGCCCGTGGACAGGCCGGTCTTGGAGGGGCCGGAGCCGTTCAGGTGCGTGACGCCGACATCGACGACGCCGAAGATCTCGACCTTGGACTGCGCCGAAGCGGCACCGGGCAAGGACGCCAGGCAGGCTAGCGCCACGCCCAGCATGGGCGTATGGATGGTTTTCATGGGGTTGTCTCCTCTGGGGTGGTGGCTTGGGGGGCTTGGGGGTGGTGGGTTGTTGCCGTGCAGGTCTGATTGCCTGCTCAGATATCGAGCACTAAACGTTCGCTCTTGCAGCCGGAAACGCAGACCATCATCACTTTGTTGCTGGCCTTTTCCTTGGGGCTGAGCACCGAGTCGCGGTGGTCCGGAATGCCTTCGAGCACGCGCGTCTCGCAGGAGCCGCAGACGCCTTCGCAGCAGCTGTGGTCCATCTGGATGCCGGCATCCAGCAGGGTGTCGAGCAGCGACTTCTCGGGCGTGATCTCGATGAAGCGGCCGCTGCGCTTGAGCTCCACCGTGTAGTTGCTGCGCGCATCGTCGGCGGCCTTGACCTCCACGGGCGTGAAGCGCTCGACGTGGGCGTTGGCGTGGCCCAGCTCGGCGCAGAACTTCTCGAAGGCGTCCAGCATGGGCGTGGGGCCGCAGGCGTAGTGGTGCGTGCCCGCGTCGGGCTGGCGCCGGGCCAGCAGTGCGCGCAGGTCGGGCGGGCCGCCGGCCTCGCTGTCGAAGTGCAGGTGCAGCGGCATGCCCAGCGCCTGCAGCTCTTCCAGGAAGGCCGCGCCCTTGCGCTCGCGGGCGAAGTACAGCATCTCGAACGAGCGGCCCTGGCCCTTGAGCCGGCGCGCCATGCACAGCAGCGGCGTGATGCCGATGCCGCCGGCCACCAGCACGGTGTGCGCGGCGCCTTCGTCCAGCGCGAAATGGTTGCGCGGCTCGGAGATGGTGATGGGCATGCCCACGCGCAGCGACTCGTGCACGCAGCGCGAGCCGCCGCGGCTGGCGCGGTCGCGCAGCACGCCGACCACGTAGCGGTGGCGCTCCTCGCTGGGGTTGCTCAGCGAGTAGCTGCGCACCAGGCCGTTGGGCAGGTGCAGATCGATGTGCGAGCCCGGCGTGAAGGCGGGAAGCTCCCCGCCTGCCACGGGCCGCAGGTCCACGCTGATGGTGTCCTGGGCCTCGAAGCGCAGCGTGTGCACGAAGGCCTGGAGGTTGGTGCTCATGATGCGGCGCCTTCGTCGATCTGCTCCTGGGCCAGGCGGCGCAGGTGGCGGCGCAGGCGCACCAGGCCGATGTCGTGCTGGTAGAGGTTCTCGCGCTCGTTGGCGTCCAGCTCCATCTGCTCCATCATGATCCGGTCCTGCTCCAGCACGGCCCAGTGGCGCGCCTCCAGGCGGTTGCGGTACAGGAAGCGCCAGGTGTCGCGCATCCAGCCCTGCACCTTGCGGCAGCGCCAGAAGAACACGGCGCACAGGTCGGCGCTGATGGGCGTGACGCAGGCCACGATGGCGAAGTTGCCGCCGGGGCCGCCGGTCTTGGGGTACGGAATCTCCAGGCGCATCCAGTGCACGCCCGTGCTGCCCCACTCGGTCCAGTCGAAGTTCACGCCGCGCTGGCCCACCTTCTCGAAGACGAAGCCGTCATCGGTCTCGCGCACCTGGAACGTGGCCTTGCTGTCGCCCTCGGCCATGGAGTGCGACTGCTTGTGCAGGAAGGTGCCGTGCATGGGGTCCATGACGTTGTCCAGCGCATAGCGGTAGTCGCTGCGCCACTCGGCATAGCACAGGAAGTTGGAGTACTCGGGCGAGGTCAGCTCCTCGGGCAGCGTGAACTCGGGCGCCTCGTCAACGGCCTTGTCGCTGTTGTAGAGAAAGATGGCGCCATGGGCCTCGCGCGCATGGAAGGCCAGCGCCGCGCGCGAGCCTTCGAGCTTGCAGCCGGGGCTGCCGGGGACCTTGGTCACCGTGCCGTCGCCGCGCACTTCCACGCCGTGGTAGGGGCAGGCCAGGCGGTCGCCCAGGATCACGCCCTGCGACAGCGGCGCGCCGCGGTGCGGGCAATGGTCTTCCAGCGCGTGGACCTGGCCGGCGGCATCGCGCCACAGCGCGATCTTGCGGCCGAAGCGGCGCACCGACACGGGCTGGGTCTTCACGAAGTCCGAGGGGCAGACCGCGTACCAGAGGTTCTTCAGGCCTTTGTTGAGCAGGCCGTCCACCGGATCGATGGTGATGGTTTGTACGTTCATGGGGCTCTCCAGTCCTGCTCGGTATCAATAGCCCAGCCGCGCCATCAGCGCCTGGAAGCTGTCTTCGGTCCAGGCCTGGCCGTTCTCGCCGGCGGGGCCGCTGCGGTTGAGATAGGCCACCAGTTCGGGCAGGGTCTGCACGCCTTCGCCGAAGGCGCGTTCGATGGAATCGCCCAGCAGGTCTTCCATCAGGGTGGGGGCACGTTCGCGCGCCTGGTGCGGCTCGAGATAGCGATCAGCGGCCATGGTTCTCTCCTTCGAAAACTGTCTTGTGTGGGGGGTGCTCAATCAGCCCTGATATCCAGGTCTTTGATGAGCTTGCCGAAGCGGTTGAAGTCCGCTGCATTGGTCTTCTCAAGCCTCGCGGGATCGCCGCCTGCGGGCAGCGCGCCGAAGGTGGCCATCTTGGAGACCACGTCGGGCATCTTCAGGATCTCGTTGAGGTGCGTGTTCAGCAGCTTCACGGTCTCGGGCGACATGCCCTTGGGGCCGAACAGGCCCTGCCATGCGGACACTTCCACGTCCTTGACGCCCAGCTCGGCCAGGGTGGGCACATTGGGGGCCAGCGCGCTGCGCTGGCTGTCTGCCACGGCCAGGGCGGTGACCTTGCCACCGATGTAGGGCGCAATCGGGCCCCAGGTCATGAAGGTCGTGGGCACATGGCCGCCGATCAGGTCGTTGACGGCGGGTGCCACGCCCTTGTAGGGAATGTGGGCGATGCGCGTGCCGGCGGCGCGGTTGAACATCTCGCCCAGGATGTGCATGGGCGAGCCGCTGCCGGGGCTGGCGTAGGTCA
Source organism: Delftia sp. BGA-UO-ETr-SB1 (assembly GCF_059567865.1). Classification (NCBI taxonomy): domain Bacteria; kingdom Pseudomonadati; phylum Pseudomonadota; class Betaproteobacteria; order Burkholderiales; family Comamonadaceae; genus Delftia; species Delftia sp. BGA-UO-ETr-SB1. The sequence goes on from NZ_JCAQOW010000005.1 coordinate 1,547,046, forward strand.
GGCCGTCGCGCTTGCCCTGGGCGATCAGGGTCTTCATGTCCTTGATGCCCGAGGCCTGGTTGGTGGCCACGAACATGGGCTGCACGCTGGTCTGCACGATGGGCGTGAAGCCGTGCAGCACGTCGTAGCTGGAGCCCGAGGCCGTCTTGAGCACGAACTGCGCAATGGCGAAGGTATTGGGCGCCAGCAGCAGGGTGTAGCCGTCCGGCGCGGCCTTGGCCACATGCACGCTGCCGATGGTGCCGCTGGCACCGGGGCGGTTGTCCACCAGCACGGGCTGGCCCAGGCGCGTGGACAGCTTCTCGGCATACAGGCGCGCCATGGCATCGGTGTCGCCACCGGCCGGATAGGCCACGATGATGGTGATGGGCTTGGCCGGATAGGCCTGGGCCATCGCGGTGCCGGACAGCGTGGCTGCAGCCAGGAATGCAGCGGCAAGAGAAACCTGGCGACGTGTCTTGTTCATGGGGAGGCCGTGGGGTGGTTGGGTTGTGGGGGTAGGCCGTCAGGCGCGGTCTCAATGCCGCTTGTCGGTGATGAATTTCCCGTCGCTGGTACCCACGCCCTTTTGGCGCCGGGTGTTGCCGTCGATGCCGCCATCGATGGCCCATTCGGCAAACACCGTGGGGCCGGGCTCGAACTCGCGCGGCTGCCAGTCGGCGGTGAGCTGGTCCTCGTCGGCGTAGTACTCGACCAGGGCGCCGGCCGGATTGCGGAAGTACCAGAAATAGGCCGAGGACACGGGATGGCGGCCCGGGCCCAGTTGGGTATCCCAGCCGCAGCGCGAGATGTGCATGCCGCCGCCGAAGACCTCGTGGATGTCGCGCACCGTGAAGGCCACGTGGTTCAGGCCCGCGTCCTTGGCCGGGCGCTGCAGCAGGAAGATGTCGTGGTGGCCGCCGTCAGGCGCGCAGCGCAGGAAGGCGCCGCGCTCGGGGTAGCGGTCCGAGGCCGCGAAGCCGAAGTTGTCCACGTAGAAGCGCTCGCAGGCCTGCACATCCTTAACGAAGAACACCACATGGCCGACCTCGATGGGCTGGGCGCGTTCGTAGGCGGGGCTGGCCTGGTTGACGCGGTCCTTGCGGTTCCAGGTGTTGTAGGCGGCGCCTTGCACATCCACATCACGCTTTTGCGTGACCTGCAGGCGCACGGACAGGCCGTTGGGGTCGGTGCAGCCTATGCGCCCCTGGCCCTGCGAGAAGCCCGGCAGCGCGGCGATGCGACCGGCGTACAGCGCCAGATCGGCCTCGCTTTCCACGCCCCAGACCACTTCGCGCAGCGTGGGGCCGGCCTCGATGGCGGGCGGCAGATCGGGATGGTCCACGGCGGCCACGATCACGCGGCAGCCGTTGAGGGTCTCGAACACCAGCCGGTCGTCCGCTTCCTGCACCAGCGCCAGGCCCCAGTCCAGGAAGAAGCGGCGGCAGGTGGCCAGGTCGTCCGCGCCGTAGGTGATTTCGTCTATGCCCAGTACGCTCATGTCGTGCTCCTTCAATTTGCCCAAGCGATGGGGCTCTCGTTCAAGCCCCAGTACATGCTCTTTTGCTCCATGTACTGCTGTATGCCCAGCCGTCCCTTCTCGCGGCCCAGGCCGCTGTCGCGCCAGCCGCCGAAGGGTGTGGAGATGGAGAACTGCTTGTAGGTGTTGATCCAGACCGTGCCGGCCTGCACGGCGCGGCCAATGCGCCAGGCGCTCTTGTAGTCGCGCGTCCAGATGCCGGCGGCCAGCGCGTAGACGCTGTCGTTGGCCTGGGCGAGCAGGTCGTCCTCGTTGTCGAAGGGCATGGCCACGAGCACGGGGCCGAAGATTTCCTGCTGGCAGATCTGCCAGTCGTTCTTCACGCCGTCGATGATGGTCGGGCGGTAGTAGTAGCCGCGCTCGAACTGCGCGCCCTCGGGCCGCTGGCCGCCCGTGAGCAGCCGGCCGCCCTCGGACAGGCCCAGGGCCACATAGCTCTCTATGGATTCGCGGTGCTTGGCGGTGATCAGCGGCCCCATCTGCGTGCGCTCGTCGGCCGGGTCGCCCACCTGCAGCGCGGCGGCCTTGGCCGTGAGGCGCTCCATGAATTCGGCATGCAGGCTGCGCGCCACGAACAGGCGCGAGCCCGCGATGCACGACTCGCCCGAGGAGCTGAAGATGCCGTAGAGCACGCCGTTGACGGCATGGTCGATGTCGGCATCGGCCAGCACCATGGTGGCCGACTTGCCGCCCAGCTCCAGCGAGACCGGCATCATCTTGTCGGCCGCGATGTGGGCGATGTGCTTGCCCGTGGACGTACCGCCCGTGAACGACACGCGCTTGACCAGCGGATGCTTGGTGATGGCATCGCCAATCACCGAGCCACGGCCCGGCAGCACGCTGACCAGGCCCTTGGGCACGCCGGCCTCTTCGCAGATCCTGGCCAGCTCCAGCGCCAGCAGCGGCGTGGCCTCGGCGGGCTTGACGACCACGGCGTTGCCGGCGGCCAGCGCGGGCGCCAGCTTTTGCGCCTCGCTGGCGATCGGCGAGTTCCACGGCGTGATGGCCGCCACCACGCCCATGGGCTCGTACACGCTCATGGTCATGAAGTCGCCGCGCGAGGGCGTGATGGTTTCCTCCATGGTCTCGCAGGCCGCTGCAAAGAACTGGAAGGTGGCGGCGGCGCTGGCCACCAGCATGCGTGTTTCCTTGATGGGCTTGCCGTTGTCCAGGCGCTGCAGCTGGGCCAGGGGCTCGGCGCGCTCGCGGATCAGCTGGGCCACGCGGTGCAGCACGGCCGCGCGCTCATGGGGCTTTTTCTGGGCCCAGCCGCTGGTGCGGAAGGCGTGGTCGGCCTTCTGGATGGCCTCCTCCACATCCTCCAGGCTGGGCGCGCGCAGGCGGCCCACCACTTCGCCGGTGGCGGGATAGAGCGTGGTGGATTCGCCACCGCCGCCCAGGCGCCATTCGCCGGCGATATTGATGGGGAGCAGTTCCAGGTTCGACATGGTGAGCCTCTCTCGTTCGTTCGAATCCAGCCGCCTCAGGCGGCCTTGGACGCCGTGGTGGTGGCCGGGATCTGGTCCAGCTTGTTCACGGGCGGGCCCGAGAACGTGGCCTTGAAGCTGCCGATGGCGCGCATGTCGATCTCCAGCAGGAAGGGGCCCTTCTTCGGCCAGGCCGAGGCCAGCACGGCGGGCAGCTCGTCAAGGTTCTGCACGCGGGCATGGGGCAGCTGGATGGAGGCGCACAGCTGCGCGTAGTCGGGCGTGTGCAGCTCCACATAGCAGCGGCGGCCGCCGTAGGAGGCGTCCTGGATGTTCTGGATCACGCCGTAGCGCTGGTCGTTCATCAGCACGATCAGGGTGTCGCACTCTTCCTGCACCAGCGTGGCCAGCTCGCCCAGGTTCAGGATGAAGCCGCCATCGCCCGCCAGGCCCAGCGTCTTGCGGCCCGAGCCGCTGACCGCCGCGCCCACGGCCGCGCCGATGGCCATGGGCATGCCCATGCCGATGCCGCCGCCCGTGGCGTGCACGCCCGCGTTGGGCTCGAAAAAGCGCAGCTCGCGGTTGCCCCAGGTGCTGTTGGAGACGGTCACGTCGCGCACCCAGTTGAAGTTGCGGCCCACGGCCTTTTGCAGCTCCTGCACCAGCACGCTGTACGGGCCCAGGCCGTCGCGCATGGTGGCCACGGCCTCGTCGTGCACCTGGCGCAGGTCGGCCAGCAGCTCGGGGTCGGCCTTGTAGCCGCGCGCCTCCAGCCGGTCTGCCAGGCCCGTCAGCGCCAGGGCCGAGTCGCCGCAGACAAAGCCGTCATCGGCGTAGCAGCGGCCCTGCTGGGCGGCGTCCACATCGATGCGCAGCAGCGGGCGCGGCAGCTTCAGTTCGTACTTCAGCGTCTCATTGCTGCGCAGGCGCGTGCCCACGGCCAGCATGGCGTCGCAGCGCTGGTAGAAGGCCTCCACGGGCTTTTGGATGTTGTAGGCGCCCAGCGAGGCCGGATCGTCCTCGGCCACGATGCCGCGGCCCTGGCCCGTGCTGACGATGCCGAAGCCCAGCGCCTTCAGGCGCTGCACGGCAGCGACTGCGTGGCGTGCGCCGCCACCCAGCCACAGCAGCGGGCGGCGCGCCTTGGCCAGCGTGTCGGCCAGCGCATCCAGCGATGCCTCGCTGGGTGCCAGCACGGCCACCGGCAGCGGCGACAGGTCGGCCGGCATGTCGATCACGGTCTGCTGGATGTCGATGGGAATCTCCACGCTCACCGGGCCGGTCGGCGCGGTCATGGCGGCCTGCACGGCGGCCTTCAGGGTGGACAGGCAGGTCTCGGCGCTGCGCACGCGGAACGCCGCCTTGGACACGGCGCCCAGCATGGTCAGCTGGTCGGGCGCCTCGTGGATGTACGACAGCTTCTGGTCCAGGTACTGCGTCTCGATCTGGCCCGTGATGTGCAGCAGCGGCGTGCCGGCCGTATAGGCCTCCACCAGGCTGCCCGCAATGTTGCCCGCGGCCGGGCCGGTGCTGGTGATGCACACGCCCAGGCTGGAGGTGGAACGCGCGCAGGCATCGGCCATGTTGCCGGCGCCGGCCTCGCCGCGCGCCATCACGAAGCGGACATGGCCGCGCGCATTCATCGCGTCCAGGATGGGCATGTTGTGGATGGAGATCACCCCGAACGCGGCCTGCACGCCGCAGTGTTCGAGGAACTGGGCCACAACGGCGCCGACGGTGATTTTGGATGCGGAAGAAGTCATGTTCTGCTTTGAATCGGGTGAAGGGGCTGAAGCACTACGCTTGCCGTGCAAGGCCACCGGAGACGTCGATGTGGCTGCCGGTCGTGTAGGAGGACAGGGGCGTGGCGAGATAGAAGATGGCGCGCGCGGCCTCGTCGGGCGAGCCCAGGCGGCCCAGCGGAATGGACTTCTTGCGGGCGAGGTCGGCGCTCCAGGCGTTCCAGTCCTGGCTGCGGTCCTCGCGCGCCTCGAAGCGGCGGCGCCACTGGCCGGACTCGATCAGGCCGACCAGGATGCCGTTGACGCGCACGCCCTTGGGCGCGAACTCGGTGGCCATGGAGCGCACCAGGTTCTTGAGGCCGGCGCGCGCGGCCGAGGTGGCCACCATGTGCGGCTCGGGCTGCGAGGCCAGCAGCGAATTGACGCAGACGATGGCCGGCTCAGCCGTGCGCTCGAGCTGCGGCAAAAAGGCGCGTGTGGGATGCAGCACCGAGAAGAACTTCAGGTGCAGCTCCTCGGTCCAGGCCGCATCGTCGGTGCTGGCAAACGTCGAGACCCGGCCCTGGCCCGCGTTGTTCACGAGGATGGAGGCCGGACCCAGCGCAGCCTCGCTGTCGCGCGCGAATTGCTGCACCTGGGCGGCGTCGAGCACGTCGCAGGCCTGGGCGAACAGGCGGGCCTCGGGATGGCGCCCGCGCAGCTGCTGCACGGCCTGCTCCAGGCGTTCGGCGCTGCGCCCGCACAGGGCGACACGCGCGCCCTGCGACAGCAGCAGATCGACCGTGGCCAGACCAATGCCCGAAGAGCCGCCGGTGACGACGGCCGTGGTGTCCTTGAGTTGGGAATCAAACATGGCCGCCTCCTGCGCGCCGGGAATTGAGGGAAAGCAGCTGTGCCGTCTGCGTTTGCGTTTGCGTTTGCGGGCGGTAGTTCAGCAGCTCGGACAGCTCGGCCGCCGCGTCGCAGACGCCGGCGATCAGGGTCTCGGCACGGCCCTCCTCCACATGGGGCGCGGGGACCGTCGTGCCCAGCGCCGCCACCACGCGGCCGCTGTGGTCGCGCACGGGGGCGGCGATGGTGCAGATGGAGCTTTCGTAGAAGCCCTCGCTGAACACATGGCCGCGCTCGCGGTCGGCCTCGACCAGGTTGAACAGGTCCAGCACCGTGCGCGGCGTCTTGGGCGTGTGCGCTTCCAGGTGCTCCTCGGGGTAGAGCGCGCGCAGCTCGGGCAGGGACAGGTCGCCCAGCAGCACGCGGCCCAGGGCCGTGGCATGGGCAGGCAGGCGCGTGCCCACACGCACCGAACTGGTCAGCGGCGTGGGCGGCGTCACCTTGGCCACGTAGACGATGGAGCGGCCATCGCGCACCACGATGTTGCAGGGATAGCGGATCTCGCCGCACAGCCGCGCGATCACGGGCTGGCCCAGCTCGGTCAGGTCCATGGACGACAGGAACTCGAAGCCCAGGCGCAGCACGGACAGGCCCAGCCGGTAGTCATTGCTGCCCTCGGCACGCTGCAGAAAGCCCATGGCCTCCAGCGTGTTGAGCATGCGGAAAATCGTGGCGCGCGGCAGTTGCAGGCGGCGGGCCAGCTCGGGCGCGCCCAGCGTGGCATTGCCGCGCCCGAACTCCTGCAGCAGGCGCAGGCCGCGCTCCAGCGCGGGCACCATGTACTTGTCGGCGCCGTTGTCCGCGCTCTCGGCGCTCTCGGCATTCCCGGAAGAGGGGGTGTCGGTCATGGCGAACCCCTTCAATTCATGACGAAGCCGCCGTTGACGGGCAGCACCTGCCCCGTCACGAAGCGCGCGCCATCGGACAGCGCATAGGCCACGGCGCCCGACACATCCTCGGGCCGCTGCTCGCGCTGCAGCGCGCGCTGGTCGATGTACAGGCGGTGGCGGTGCTCGGGCACGTACTCCGTGGCCTCCACCAGCACCAGGCCCGGCGCCACGGCGTTGATGGTGATGCCGTCGGCGCCCAGCTCGCGCGCCATGGAACGCGTCATGGCCATCACCGCGCCCTTGCTGGCCACATAGGCCATCAGGTTGGGGGCGCCCCACATCGCGGTGTCGGACGCCAGGTTGACGATGGCGCCCCGGCCGCTGTCGCGCAGCGCGGCGCGGCAGGCCCGCGTCATCAGCCACACGCCGCGCACGTTCACGTTCATCACCTGGTCCCACTTGGCCAGATCGATGTCGTCCATGCCCTTGCCGCCCGAATCGGTCACGGCCGCGTTGTTCACCAGGCCGTCCAGCCCGCCCAGCGCCTGCACGGCCTGCTGCGCGCAGCGCTCTATCGACTCCGGATTGCCGGCATCCAGCCCGAAGCCATGGGCCTCGAAGCCCTGCGCACGCAGCCGGGCCACGGACTCGGCCAGCAGCTCCTCGCGCAGATCGGCCATGGCGACACGCGCGCCCTGCTCGCAAAAGGCCTTGGCGAACGCAAAGCCCAGGCCGCGCGCCGAGCCTGTGACGAGGATGCGGCGGCCGGCAAGCTGGCCTGTGGAGGGCGTGGTGTTCATGGCGTACCTCAATCGAAGGGGGTTTGTGTCTGTTTCAAATTTGAAATGACACTTTTTTCTTGAAACAAGCGTGAGTTTAGGACTGATGGTTCGGGGTGGGATTGGGGAAAACACGGAGGCGTGTGGGAAATGGATGACAGAGGTGTGTCTGGGTGTGTGTTTTTCGGGGGCTTTTTTGATGCGTCCTTGATGCTTCCTTGGTCTGCTTTGGACGCATGCCCGGCCGGCGGGCAGAGGCCGGGTTTCGGCCCGGCGGCCGACCGACTTTCTTGCCGCGCGGCAAGAAAGTCGGCAAAGAAACGCGCCCAAATGCCCGCGACCCCTGCGCTTCGCTCCGGGGCGACCTGCGTCGTGGCGGTTGCGGGGTTCGCTGCGGAACTCGCTGCGTTCACTGCGTGAACTCCGCTCAGACAACCGCAGCGAGTCAGATGACGAAGCAGTCCTGTCCTTCGGCAGGACTGCAACCCCACAACCACCACGCCGCAGGCGCGTTCATACGGGGAGTGGATGCGGGCCGTCGCTTCGCTCGGCCTGGGGTTTGAGGCGGGGTTGTGGAATGCCTCTATGATTTCGGTGGCCCCCTGTTCCGGGGCTGGTGCTTGAAAACACCATCAACACACAGCGGCAGAGCCTCCCCGAAAGAGAGGCCTCGTCACGTCTGAACACTTGGACAGTGGGCATCGCACCCGCACGTCCACACGGTTTTGGATGGGATGGGGCTACCCGCAAGGCTGCCCGCACGTCTGTGTGCGTGTTTTCAACATCCCATCCACCCTTTCTGCGCTTGAAAACGCAGGTCGGGTGTTTCCGTCTCGCACAGGAGTACGAAAACATGAACGATCAGCGCACCGCTCTTCCCACGCGCGCCAGCTTCGAGCAACTGGCCCGCACCATCACCGACACCAATGGATGGGTACAGGAAGGCTGCAACGAAATATGGGCCCTGGCCCAACTTGTGTTGGCCAGCCTCAATGCACCAGAAGACTTGCGACGTCCGCAAGCCATGGCTCACGCACTGCGCGCCATCCGCGACGGCGCTGAGTCACTGGCCGACTATGTGCAAGGCGAAGCCAGAAGCGTAGGTTGCGACCACACTCAAAGCCCATAGCCACGAGTGCGGCCACATCCGGCCGAGCGCAGCGAAGGCCCGAGCAAACTCCCCGTATGTCAGCGCCTGCGTCGGGCCGCCTGCGGGGTTGCAAGCCTGCCGAAGGACAGGCTTGCTTCGTCATCTGACTCGCCGTGATTGTCTGAACGTAGCGCGCAGCGCGAAGTGAGTTTCACGGCGAACCCCGCAGGTGGCCCGACGCAGGTTGCCCCGTAGCGCAGCGAAGGGGTCGCGGACATTCGGGGTGCTTTTCTTTGCCTACTTTCTTGTAGCAAGACAAGAAAGTAGGTCGGCCGCCGGGCCGAAACCCGGCCTCGAAAAACACCCCCCCGGCAGGATCAAAAAACGCCCCCGCCAGGGTAAAAAATCAAACAGCAAGCCGCCGCAAAAACCCATCCACCACCCGCAACGCATACCGACTAGCCACCACCCTCACAAACTCCGCAAAGTCCACATGCGCACTGTCATCCGCCCGATCGGAAACCGTCCGCATGGCCGCAAACGGCACGCCATAGTCCAGGCAGGCCTGCGCCACGGCGGCGCCTTCCATCTCCACCGCCAGCACCTCATGCCCTGCAGCACGCAGGCCCTGCGCCAGCGCGGAAGAGGCGCCCGCCGTGCCCACGAACTGGTCACCGCTGGCAATCAGCCCCTGGTGCGCGCGCGGCGCCGTGGTGGCGTGGGCGGCGCGCAGGTCTTCGCCCGCCTCGGCCACGCAGGCCTGGGCGGCGGCCAGCAGCGCGGCGGTCATTTCGGGGTCGCAGGGCAGGCGAGTGCGTCCGTAGCCGGGCATTTCCCAGCGCGGGAAGATGGGCGAAGCGTCCAGGTCGTGCTGCAGGTATTCGTCGGCCACGACGACATCGCCCACGCGCACGCCTTCGCCCAGGCCGCCGGCGACGCCGGTGAAGGCGATGCGGCGCACGCCGAAGCGCTCGATCAGCGCCGTGGCCGTGGTGGCCGCCGCCACCTTGCCTATGCCCGACAGCGCGCAGACCACGTCGTGCCCATGCAGGCGCCCGCGCCAGAACATGCGGCCGGCGTGGGCCGTGCCCTGGGCGTCGGACATGGCATGGACCAGGCCTTCCTGTTCCTGCGGCAGGGCACTGAGGATGGCGATGGTCATGGTGGCTTCTCTTTCAACGTTTCAACGGCACAGGCAAAAAGCAAAGGCGGCCCGGGGGCCGCCTGCGGGGCGAAAGCGCCCATTGTGCCGCGAGCCTGTGCGCGGTGCGGCTCAGATGGCGATGGCCGTGGCCTGGTTGAGCACGGCGCGCACCACGCTGTAGACGGTGAGGGCCGAGGTCTTGGGGTTGGCCTCCAGCGGCTTGCCGCGCATGGTCAATTCCATGGAACCGAAGGCGCCGCGCGCGGCCACATGGTGCACGTTTTCGTCCACGGCCGGGTCGGCGTACAGGCGCACCGTGGTGCGGTCCAGGCCCATGCCGGCCAGCGACAGGGTGGCGGCCACGTTGGCGTTCTTGGGGTAGAGCTGGGCGGCCTCGCGCGCGCTGCCTTCGAAGATGCAGAAGGCTTCCTTGAGGCTGGCGAGGTCGCAGCGCTGTTCTGCGGGCGTGCCGGTCCAGGCCAGGGGCGGCTTGCGGCCGGTGTAGACCACTTCGTCCAGGCCGCCGATGCGCGCGGCGGCCAGCGCATCCACGCCGCCGATGGCGCCCGACAGCAATTGCACCTGGGTGCCTCCGGCCTCGGCCGCGGCCTGCACGGCCTCGGCCATGCCGGGGGCGCTGAGTGCGCCGATGGAGGCCACGACGGCAGGAATGCCGCGCCGCAGGGCGGGCAGCACATGCTCCTCGATGGCGGCATGGCCCGCGCACTCCACGATGAGGTCGGGCCGGTCTTCGGCCGCCAGCGCAGGCAGTGCGCGCGCCTGGGGCGCATGCCGGGCCAGGGTGGCGCGCACGGCGTCCGTCACTTCGGGCACAAGCACCCAGCCCACCTGCACCGCGGCATGGCCCTTGAGCAGTTCGAGCACGCTGGCGCCAATCGCACCGCAGCCAATCACAGCAATATTCATCGTCATTTCTTTCTGAGCAAGAACGCGCTGAAGGCCGGTGGGAGCACCAGTTCCTCAGCGCAGAAAACCAGGATGCTGGGTGCGCAGGTGGCCCGTCAGTTCGACGGCGGCCTCGCGCACCTGTTCCACCCAGTGCGCCATGCGCCCGGGTGCGATTTCGGTAAAGGCCACGGCCATGCCCAGGCCCGCGATGATGCGGCCCTGCGCATCGCGCACGGGCGCGGCAATGCTGGAGACGCCGGGCTCGTAGAAGCCCTCGCCCATGGCGTAGCCGCGCTCGCGGTCCTGCAGCAGCAGCTGCTGCAGTTGCTGCACGTCGCGCGGCGTGCTTTCCGAGAATTGCGGCAGCTCGCTGCCGCCGAAGAGTTCGCGCAGCTGGTCTGCGTCCATGTCCTGCAGCAGGGCGCGGCCCAGCACGGTGGCATGGGCCGGCAGGCGCGAGCCCACGCGCACGGCGCCCTGGAAGGCGCCGGCCGGCGCGATGCGCGCCACGTAGACCACGGAGGTGCCGTCCAGCAGCGCCAGGTTGGTGGTGAAGCCCAGGCGCTCGCACAGCGCCTGCAGCACGGGCTCGGCCAGCTGGGCCAGCGGCTGGGTGGACAGGTAGTCGTAGCCCAGGCGCAGCACGGACAGGCCCAGCCGGTACTCGGTGCCCGAGCGTTGCAGATACCCCATGTTCTCCAGCGTCGTCAGCATCCGGAACACCGTGGAACGCGGCAGCGCCAGGGTGCGCGCCAGGTCGGGCGCGCTCCACACGGGCTGCGAAGGCGTGAAGCAGGCCAGCAGGCGCAGGCCGCGCTCCAGCGCGGGGACGGTGTAGCGGTCGTTGTCGTTCGAGAGGGTTTCGGAGGTGTCGCTCATCGCAATTCGGGCCGGTAGGCCATCAGGTCAGCAGGGTGGCCAGCCTCTGTGCGACATCCGCAGGTTGTTCGACGACAGAGGCATGGCCGGCTGCCGCAAGCGTAACGTACCGCGCGCCCAGCCTTGCGGCCCAGGCCGCGCAGGCAGCGGGCGGCGTGACCACGTCGTGCTCTCCCACCCAGACCTCGACCGGCATGGCCAGTTGCCCCGCCGCCTGCCCCAGGTCACTGCTGCACAGCAGCTCCACGGCCTGGGCGTAGCCGGCAGCATGCAGGCGCGCCGTGTTCCAGCGCACCCATTGGCGCACGGGCTCGGGCGCGGCGGGCGAGACCAGGCGCTGGTCGATGGCGGCGGCCAGGCCTTCGATGCCTTTTTCCTGCAGGGCCGCAAGACGGCCCTGGCGTACCTTGGCCTGCTGCTCGCCCATGCCGGGTGCGCCATAGCCGCCAGCGGGGCTGATCAGCACCAGTTGCTGCACGCGCCCGGCGCCGGCCTGCACCGCCCAGGGAGTGCCCATGAGCGCGCCCAGCGAGTGGCCCACCAGCAGGCAGCGGCGCACGCCCAGCGCCTGCAGCGACTGCTCCAGCACGCGGGCGTAGTCGGCGCCCGTGGGCGCGGCGGATGCCAGCAGCGTGGAGCGGCCATAGCCGGGCGCGTCCCAGGCCAGCACACGCGTGCGCGGCGCCAGCTCCAGGGCCACGTCCAGCCAGGAGGCGGCGCCCGAGCTGATGCCGTGCAGCATCACCACGGCAAAGTCCGAGGCCGTGTCGCCGGCCTCGCGCCAGGCGGCCTGAGCGCCACCGGGCAGGGCGATGAGATGTTCGGGGAACTGCGCCTGAAGGCGCTGCTCCATGCATGCTGTTACCGAGGGGGTCATTTCAGTTATCCATGGCGATGGCATGGCCCTTCAGCCATGAGACTGGCACGATCCAAGCCAGGGGCAGCAGGCAAGGGCCTGCGCCGGCTGCACCGCCCCGCCGCGAGGCTGTCGTCCCCCTTTCAAGGGGGAAGGCGCGAAGCGCCTCAGGGGGTGCTCCATTTCTAACGTTTGATTTTTGCCAGGGGGTGTTCTGGGGGATAGGTGGGCGTGATGGGCTTCTTGGCGCCCAGCATCACGCACATCAGCGCGTCTTCGTCGCCGATGTTGATTTCCTCGCGGTACACGCCGGGCGGCACGGAGACCACGTCGCGGTCGGTGAGGATGGTCTCGAAGCGCTGGCCGTCCTTCTCCAGCACGAGCTTGAGCTTGCCGCGGATCAGGAAGAAGACTTCCTCCACATCGGTGTGCAGGTGCGAGGGTCCTTCATTGCCGGCCGGGATGACCATGGTGGAGAAGGTGAAGTTCTCGGACGGGATGGTGTTGCTGTCCGCAGCCACGCCCGTGCCGCCCGTGCCGATGTAGCGCATCTGGCCACGGCGGTACTTGGGGTCGAAGTCGGCCTGGAACTTCAGCGCGTCGAAGTCGTACTTGCGCGTGGAAAACCGCGCCACGCGCGATTCCATCCATTGTTCGAAGCTGGAGCCTTCGGGCTGGTCCCAGGTGCGGGGCGTGTTCTGAGCGGATTCGGACATGTGTCTCTCCATCAACGTCGGTGGATCATGGCGGGGAAGGCGCCATTTGTTTTATCCATGAATCACAGTTCATGGGGTAAAACAATTATAGGAAGATTGATCGCACGCAACAAGGGCCACATGCGCAGCGGCATGTGGCCCCTTTGCTGCCCGTCTGTTGAGGGAACAGCGATGGCGGTGCCTCAGGCAGCCATGCTGCGCCGCCCAGGCCGAAAGCCCGCCTGGCTGGCCGGCCAGACCACGGACAGGCAGGCCAGCGCCAACACCACCAGAGCCCAGGGCAAGGCGGAGGCACCCCGCCAGCCCAGCAGCAGTCCGCCGGCCACGCCGCCGCTCGCCACGGCCAGGTTGAAGACCGTCACCAGCATGGACTGGGCCACGTCGGCGCCCTCGCCTGCCGCGTCGGCCAGCGCGGTCTGCAGCAGCGTGGGTGCGCCGCCAAAGCTCAGGCCCCAGGCAGCAACCCCGATCAGAACGGCCACGGCCGACTGCCCGGCCAGGCCCAGCACCAGCGCAGACACGGCGAACAAGGCAAGGCTCAGCACGGTGAGCGCGCGCAACCAGCGGTCCACCAGCAGGCCCGTGAGCCAGATGCCGGCAATGGCCGCAAGGCCGAACAGCAGCAGCACCCCATCCACCCTTTGCCCCAGCCCTGCAGAGACCAGGAAAGGCGCGATGAAGGTGTAGAGCATGTTGTGGGCCAGCATCCAGCCGAACAGCGCCAGCAGCACGGGGCGCACGCCGGGCACGAGCAGGATGCGCGCCACGGGCTGGCGTTGGTGTGCCGTCTGCCCGGCGTAATCGGGCACACCCAGCCGCACCCAGGCCAGCAGCAGCAGGCACAGCGCCGACAGCGCCCAGAACACGCCGCGCCAGTCGAACAGGCTGCCCAGCCAGGCGCCCAGCGGCACGCCGGCCGCCAGGGCCAACGGCTGGCCCACACCCGCCACGGCCAGTGCACGCCCCTGCAGATGCGGCGGCACCATGCGCCGCGCATAGCCGGCCACCAGCCCCCAGATCACGCCGGCAGCCATGCCTGCGGCAAAGCGGGCGACCAGGGTCAGGCCGTAGTGGCCGGACAGCGCGGTGAGGCTGTTGAACAGCAGCAGCCCGCCCACCGCCGCCATGAACAGCGGCCGGCGCCTGAGCCCGCGCGTGGCGGCCACGACGGGAATGGCGGCCAGTACCGAACCCAGCGCGTACAGCGTGACCATCTGGCCGGCCATGGCTTCGGACACTGCCAGTCCCGTGCCGATCTGCGGCAGCAGGCCGGCCGGCAGGGTCTCGGTCATGATGGCCAGAAAGCCTGCCATCGCCAGGGCCAGCAGCCTGCCCAGCGGCAGGCCCGTGTCGCCGGAGGTGTCCATGGGCTGGTTCATTGCCTTGTCCTCGCTGCGCATCTCAGGCATGGGAGGCTGGATGGGATGCCAGGTGGGATGCCGCCATGTCCTTGTCGCCATGCCCGGCGGCCAGCGCGCGCTCGAAGCGGCGCAGCCCGGCCTGGGCGCCATCCAGCAGCAGGCCTGCGCCGGCGGCGGCATCGGCCACCAGTTGCGCGTCCTTGACGGCATTGGCCACGGTGAAGCTGGCGTCGTAGCGGCCTGACAGCATGGCAGCGGCCTTGGCCTGGAAGAAGCCGCTGTCCATGGGCCCGCCCGTGACGGCATCGACCACCAGGGCCGGCTCTATGTCCAGCCCCTTGGCCAGCGCCAGGCTTTCGGCCAGGCCATGCGTGAGTGCGAAGGCCCAGTGGTTGAGCGCCAGCTTGAGCCGGCTGGCGGCGCCTGCCTGCTGCGCAATCCACAGGCTGCGTTTGCCAATGGCATCGAACACCGGCTGCACCTGGCCGCGCTGCGCCAGCGGGCCTGCGGCCAGGATGACCAGCTGGCCCTGCTCGGCCGGCTGGCGCGTGCCCTGCACGGGGCAGTCGTAGAACACCAGGCCATGCCGATCGGCGAATTGCGCCAGCGGCGCGATGGCGTCCACACCCACCGTGCTCAGTTGCAGCCACAGTGTGCCCGGCTGCAATGCTGGCGCTGCAGCCTGCATGGCCTGCAGCACGGCCGGCCCGTCCTTGAGCACAGTGACGACGATGCGGGCGCCACGCACGGCGTCGGCCGCATCGCCGCAGGCCTGAACGCCGTCGGCCGCAAGGGCCTGGGCCTTGGCGGCCGTCCGGTTCCAGGCGCGGACGGTGAAGCCCTTGCGTTGCAGGTTGCGCGCGACGGGCGCACCGATCAGGCCCGTGCCGAGCACGGCAATGGTGGTTTGAAGGTTTGAATGCATGGGAACTCCAAGGTGATGAGAGAGTGAAACAGACACGGAAAACTGAAATCCGGATTACTGGAACGATCATTCCAATTCAAGGAAAATAAAAACCCGCAACGGCACGACATGCGCGCGGCGGGTGGCGGGTGGCCGGCTACTGCGCCTGCAGCGCCATGTCGACCACGTCGACCACGTCCATCAGGCACTGGCGGCGCTGCGGCGCGCTGCTTCCCTTGCCCAGCACGCGCAGGCCCTGCACGGTGTTCAGGACGAAGCGCGCCAGGGCACGCGGCTTTTTGCTGTCGGTGATGTCGCCTTCCTGCTGGCCGCGCAGGATGAGCTTTTCCAGCGCCTTTTGCAGGCGCTGGAAGTTGCCGGCCACCCTCTCGGCCACGGCCTCGTCATGGCCGGCCAGCTCCAGCGCGGCATTGGCGACCAGGCAGCCACGGCGCCCGGCATCGCTCAATTCGTCCTGCACGATGCGCAGCAGCAGCTGCCGCACCAGGTCCCGGGCGCGCCCCGGGCCGGACAGCAGTTCCACGTTGGAGGTGGTCACGGCCTCATAGCGGCGCAGCGCATGCTGGAACAGCCCCTGCTTGTTCTCGAAGGTGCCGTACAGGCTGCTGCGCGACAGGCCCGTGCCGTCCACCAGGTCCTGCACCGAGGTGGCCGCGTAGCCGCGCTGCCAGAACACCTGCATGGCGGCGTCTGCAATGTCATCGGGGTCGAAGTCCTTGGTGCGCATGGTGGCTCATTGAATTGGAACGATCATTCCACTCAATGTAGGCGGCCGTTCCGCGGCTGTCAAGATTGCGCCAAAGGGCCTTCACTCGCAGGGAATTTCCAGCCCGACCTTCACGCGGTCCAGCGCCACGATGGTCTTGAACCATTTGACGTTGGGGTTCTCGGCGAAAAGGCGCCGCGCCAGGGCCTCGTACTCCTGCATGGTGGCCACGGTGAGCACGAGCACGAAGTCCACCTCGCCCGTGACGTAGTAGCACTGCTGGACCTCGGGCACGGCGAAGTGCGACTTCATGGCGTTGAGCGCGTCGATGCTGGTGCGCTCGGTCATGACCTCCACGATGATGGTGATGGGCCGGCCCACGCGCGTGGGGTCCACGGTGGCGGCCTGGCCGGTGATCACGCCTTCGGCCTGCATGCGCTTGAGGCGGCGCTGCACGGCGGCCGTGGACAGGTTGACCTGCTCGGCCAGCAGACGCAGCGGCACCGTGCTGTCGCGCTGGACGATGGCCAGGATGGCGCGGTCGAAGCCGTCCAGGTCGGCCAGGTGAGCAGGGTGGGCGGTGTGCTTGGTCATGGGAAGCGAGGACTTTTGGAGGGTGAGAAATTTTCTCGCAAACACCCCCAATTCAGAGACCAAAAAACAGGTGCCGCGAAATAGTATTTCGTCGTTTTCCGCATCCAACGCATGCGGACCTGCCTGCCGAGAAAGCCCATCCCATGGCCACCCTGCTCCACCTGTCTCCCGTGTTTCTTGTGATGTCCATGCTCATGGTCTTGCGCCGCCCGCCTGTGCAGGCGGCCATGGCCGGGGCGGCGCTGGTCGCCCTGCTGTGGCTGGTCGATGCCTGGATGGCGACGGGCACCGCCGCTTCCGGCGCCGCCCTGGCCGCAGCGCGCGACACGGGCGTGCTGTTCCTGAGCACGGCCTTCGTGATCGTGCCGGGCCTGGGCTTTGTGATCCTCATCGAACGCATGGGCGTGAACCAGGCGCTGAGCCAGTGGGTGCGCTCGCTGGGCCTGGGGCCGGCCGATCAGGTGGTGTTCATCGTGCTGGGCCTGGCGCCGCTGCTGGAGGCGATGACGGGCTTTGGCGTGTCGCTGATCGCCACCGTGCCGCTGCTGCTGAGCCTATTCGAGCGGCGCGCCGCACTGCGCATGGCGCTGGCGGGCATGGCCATCATGCCCTGGGGCACGCTGGGCCTGGCCACGGTGATCGGAGCCTCGCTGGCCCATGTGGATGCGGCGGCGCTGGCCGCTGTGTCCTCGCTGACCAGCGCGCCGGTGTTCCTGGTGCTGGGTGCCCTGTCCCTGCAGCTGGCAGGCGAGCGCGGTGCGCGGGCCTGGCTGCTGCTGGGCGGCTTTGGCCTGCTGTTCGTGGGCGTGCTGCATGGCATCAGCCGCTGGCTGGGTCCCGAGGTGGCGGGCGTGGGCGCAGGCTTTGCAGTGGCGCTGGGCATGCTGGTGCGTGCCCTGCGCATGCGCGGCCGTGACCAGGCGGCACCCGGCTGGCCGCGACAGGCCTGGCCGTATCTGGCGCTGGCCCTTGCCATCGTGCTGCTCAAGCTGCTGGCCCTGGCCACGCAGTGGGACCAGCGCTGGATCGTGCAGGGCGCCCAGGTGGCCTGGAAGCCGCTGGCCTCCCCGGGCGTGGCGCTGACCCTGGTGCTGGGCCTGCTGCTGGTGCGCGGCGCCGGCAGCGGCATCCCACTGGCCGGTGCGCTCACCGCCCGCGCCAAGCGCCCGCTGCTGACCATCTTCTTCTTCCTGGCGATGTCCCAGATGATGGTCAAGGCCGGATTCCTGGCCGGCCTGGTGCAGCTGCTGGCCGAGCTGGCGCCCGCTGCCCTGGCGCCCATCGTGGCGGCCTTCGGCGCGCTGGCCGGCTACATGACGGGCTCCAACGTGGGCGGCAACGCGATCTTCATGCCCGCCATCGCCCTGCTGCCCGAGTCCTCGCGCCTGCTGCTGGCCGCCGTGCACAACAGCGCCGCCGGGCATGCGGCACTGGGCTCTTTGTCCATCGTGATGCTGATGCTGGGCCTGGCACGGACCAATGCCCAGGAAGAAGGCGAGCTGGTGCGCTTCGGCTTTGCGCTGGCCTGCGTCAATGCGGCGGCCGTGGCACTGGCGGCGCTGGTCCTGGCGGGGCTGGGCATGTTCTGAAGACGTGTTCCTTTCCAATGAAAAGAGGCGCCGCAGCGCCTCTTTGCAAACACGGCAAGCCGCCCGCGTTACTTGCTGTCGCGCAGCTCCCGGCGCAGGATCTTGCCCACCGGGGTCTTGGGCAGTTCGGTGCGGAACTCGATCACGCGCGGCCGCTTGTAGCCCGTGAGGTTGTCGTGGCAGAAGTCGCGCACGGCCTGTTCGGTGAGGCTGTCGTCCTTGCGCACGATGACCAGCTTGACGGCCTCGCCGGTCTTCTCGTCGGGCACGCCGACCACGGCGCATTCGAGCACGCCGGGGCAGTTGGAGACCACGTCCTCCACTTCATTGGGATAGACGTTGAAGCCGCTGACCAGGACCATGTCCTTCTTGCGGTCCACGATCTTGAAGTAGCCGCGCTCGTCCATGGTGCCGATGTCGCCGGTGCGGAAATATCCGTCGGCGGTGAAGACCTTGGCGGTTTCGTCGGGGCGCTGCCAGTAGGCGGCCATGACCTGCGGGCCCTTGATGGCCAGTTCACCGCGCGCGCCCAGTTCGGTCACGTCGTTGCCGTCGTCATCGACCAGCTTGAGATAGGTGCTGGGCAAGGGCACGCCGATGGTGCCCGAGAACTCGGTGGAGGTGACCGGGTTGCAACTGACCGTGGGGCTGGTCTCCGACAGGCCATAGCCCTCGCAGATGGGGCAGCCGGTCTTTTGCAGCCACAGCTGGGCCACGGCGCTTTGCACGGCCATGCCGCCGCCGACCGAGACCTTCAGGTGCGACCAGTCCACGGTGTTGAAGTCCGGGTGGTTGGCCAGGCCGTTGAACAGCGTGCTCACGGCGGGAAAGCTGTGAAAGCGCTGCGTGGACAGCTGCTTGAGCGTGGCCTTGAGGTCGCGCGGGTTGGGGATCAGGATGGTCTTTCCGCCCGTGCGCATGGACAGCATCATGTTCACCGTGAAGGCGAAGATGTGGTACAGCGGCAGCGCGCAGATGCTGGTGGGCTGCTCGCCGGCCGGCACCTTGCCCATGGCGGGCTGGTTCCAGGCCTCGGACTGCAGCACGTTGGCGATGATGTTGCTGTGCAGCAGCACCGCGCCCTTGCTCACGCCCGTGGTGCCGCCCGTGTACTGCAGCAGGGCCATGTCGGAGGCCTGCAGCTGCGGCGCCTGGAAGGGCGAGCGCATGCCCTTGGCCAGCGCGTCGTTGAAGCGCACGGCCCCCGGCAGCGAGAACGGCGGCACCAGCTTCTTGACCTTGCGCACCACGTAATTGACGATGGCGCCCTTGAGCATGCCCAGCTGGTCGCCCATGGTGCACAGCACCATGTGCTGCACGGGCGTGGCGGCCTTGCAGGCCTGCAGCGTATGGGCGAAGTTCTCGATGATGACGATGGCCTTGGCGCCCGAGTCCTTGAGCTGGTGCTCCAGCTCGCGCGCCGTGTACAGCGGGTTGACGTTGACCACGACGAAGCCCGCACGCAGCACGGCGGCCACGGCCACGGGGTACTGGGGAATGTTGGGCATCATCAGCGCCACGCGGTCGCCGCGGGCCAGGCCCAGGCTCTGCAGATAGGCGGCGAAGGCGCGGCTTTGCGCATCGACCTGCGAGTAGGTCAGCTCCTTGCCCATGAAGGAATAGGCCACGCGGTCCGCGTAGCGGCTGAAGGCCTCCTCCATCAGGGCCACCAGCGAGGGGTATTGGGAGGGATCGATGTCGGCGGGCACACCTGCCGGATAGGCACCCAGCCATGGGCGGTCACTCATGCTGCTCGTCTCCTGGTTTCTCGATTGAACGTGCATTCTCATAAAAAGCACGGTCGTTCGATACTGTGATAACCCTAGTACTACCCCTAGGGTCACCATTGCGTTGCTCCAGGTCAAAGCCCGCAGGGCCGCGCAGGCCCCCGATCACAGCCCCCCGTTCAATCCCAGGCGGGAGCCAGGCCGTCAGGGCTGACCTGGCGGTCGCCGCGTTCCAGCGCGGCGATGCGCTGCATGTCTTCGGCGCCCAGCACCAGCTGGCAGCTGTCCAGGTTGGCCTGCAGGTGGGCGCGCTGGGTGGACGAGGGAATGACGGCATAGCCCATGGCCATGGCCCAGGCCAGCGCCACCTGGGCGGGCGTGGCGCCGTGGGCGGTGGCGATGTCGGCCAGCACGGGATCGGCCAGCAGCTTGCCGTAGCCCAGCGTCATGTACGAGGTGGTGTGAATGCCCTGCTGGCGTGCGAAGTCGGTGACGGCACGGTTTTGCAGATAGGGGCTCAGTTCGATCTGGTTGGTGGCGATGTTCGCGGCGCCCACGGCGGCGATGGATTGCTGCAGCAGCGCGATGTTGAAGTTGGAAACGCCGATGTGGCGCGTCAGCCCCTGCTCCCTGGCGCGCATGAGGGCGCCCAGGCTGTCCTCCAGCGGCACGCTGCGCGAGGGCCAGTGGATCAGCGTCAGCTCCACATGGTCGGTGCGCAGGGCTTCAAGGCTGCGCTCCAGGCTGGGGATCAGCGCGTCGGCGGACAGGTTCTCGGTCCAGATCTTGGTGGTGAGGAAGAGCTGATCGCGCGGCACGGCGCTGGCGGCGATGGCGGCACCCACATCGGCCTCGTTGCCGTAGATCTGGGCGGTGTCGATGGCGCGGTAGCCCACCTCCAGGGCCTGGCCCACGGAGTGGCGCACCACCTCATCCTTGAGACGGAAGGTGCCCAGGCCGAACGCGGGCACCACGGAAGCGAGAGAGGCAGTCGATGTCATGCAGGTCTTTCAAAAAAGCAAACAAGGCGCGGAACCACGCCCCGAAGACTGCAGTCTGGCGGGTTAACGCTTGCAGATAAAGCCTGGTATCGGCAGAAAATATTTGACGCTGCAGCAACAATTGCGCCAAGCTGGCGCCCCATGAAAACCACCCTGGACGAGTTGCAGGCCTTTCGCGCCGTGATCGACTGCGGCAGCATCACGGCGGCGGCCGAGCAGTTGGGACAGACCACCTCGGGCATCAGCCGCAGCCTGTCGCGCCTGGAGAAAAAGCTGGCCACCACCCTGGTGCGGCGCACCACGCGCAGCCTGGAACTGACCGAGGAAGGCGAGCGCTTCCTGGCCCGCGCGCGCGAGGTGCTGCAGGCCCTGGACGCGGCCGAGGAGGAGCTGGCCGCGCGGCGCCAGGCTCCGGCCGGGCTGCTGCGCGTCAACGCGGCCTCGCCCTTCATGCTGCATGCCATCGTGCCGCTGGTCGGCGAGTTCCGCGCGCTCTATCCGCTGATCACGCTGGAGCTGAACACCGATGACCTGCACATCGACCTGCTGGCCCAGCGCACCGACATCGCCATCCGCATCGGCGAGCTGCGCGACTCCACGCTGCATGCGCGGCTGCTGTGCCACAGCGTGCTGCGCGTGCTGGCCAGCCCCGCCTACCTGCAGGCCCATGGTTCCGTGGCGAGCGTGGCCGCGCTGGCGCGCCACCAGCGCATTGGCAACAGCCAGGTGCCCGGCCTGAACCACTGGCCGCTGCGCACGCCCGAGGGCGGCGACCGCTGGGATGCCGCGCCCCAGCTCACGGCATCCAGCGGCGAGACCATGCGCCAGCTGGCCCTGGCCGGCCAGGGTGTGGTCTGCCTGGCCGATTTCATGACCGTGCGCGATCGCGCCCAGGGCGAGCTGGTGCAGGTGCTGGCGCGCGAGACCGTGCAGCAGCGCCAGCCCATCCACGCCGTCTACTACCGCAACACGGCGCTGGCCGCGCGCATCACGGCCTTCCTGGACTTTCTCGCGCAGCGCATGGCGCAGTCCTGAGGGCCCTGTGACGTCCGCCTGAACGGCTTGATCGGCCCGTTCGGCTTGTGCATGCAGGGCGCATGCATATGCGTTTTGCTTCGTTGCCACAGGGCTGGCGGTTTTACAGAATCCGGGATTCGCCGCAGCAGGCATGGGCCGGCTGCGGCCGGAGACCGCCTTGCCCCACCTGATCGAAAGCTTTGCCGACATGGCGCCCTTCGTGGCCCTGCGGCGCGACCTGCATGCCCACCCCGAGCTGGGTTTCGAGGAACACCGCACCTCGGCCATCGTGGCCGAACGCCTGGCCTCCTGGGGCGTGGAGGTGCACACCGGCCTGGCCGGCACGGGCGTGGTGGGCGTGGTGCACGGCAGGCATACGGACGCACGCCACGGCACGCGCACCATCGGCCTGCGCGCCGACCTGGATGCGCTGCCGCTGCAGGAAGAAAACCGGTTTGCCCACCGCTCGCAGCACGCAGGCCGCATGCATGCCTGCGGCCATGACGGCCACACCACCATGCTGCTGGCCGCGGCCTGGCATCTGGCGCGCACGCGCGACTTCGCGGGCACGGTGCACCTGATCTTTCAGCCCGCCGAAGAGATGGGCAAGGCCGGCGCACGCAGGATGATCGACGAAGGCCTGTTCGAGCGCTTTCCCTGCGATGCGGTTTTCGCCCTGCACAACTTCGCGCTGGACCGCGTGGGCAGCTTCGCGCTCAACCCGGGCGCGCTCATGGCCTCCAGCAACACCTTCCGCATCGTGCTGCATGGGCAGGGCACGCATGCCTCGCTGCCGCACACGGGCATCGACCCGGTGGCCGCCACCATTGACCTGGCCCAGCAGTTGCAGGCCCTGGTCGCGCGCCATGTGGATTCGCGCGAACGCGCGCTGCTGGCGGTCACGCAGATCCAGGGCTCGGACGCGCCCAACGTGATTCCCGACAGCGCCTGGGTGGGCGGCACGGTGCGCACCTTCTCCGTGGCGGCGCTGGACATCCTCGAAGCCGCCCTGCGCCGCCAGGCCGAGCACACGGCCCTGGCCCATGGCTGCAGGGCCGAGATCCATTTCCGGCGCGCCTCGCCGCCCCTGGTCAACCACGCGGCCGAGGCCGCCTTCGCCGCCGCCGTGATGCGCGAGATCGCGGGCGACGACGCCGTGGACACGCAGTTCCCCGGCGTGCTGGCGGCCGAGGACTTCGCCCACATGCTGCAGGCGCGGCCCGGCTGCTACGCCTTCATCGGCAACGGCCAGGGCGACCACCGACTGCCCGGCCATGGCGACGGCCCCTGCCTGATCCACAACCGCTCCTACGACTTCAACGACGACATCCTTGCCATCGGCGCCAGCTACTTCGTGCGGCTGGTGGAGCGGTGGCTTGCCGTCACCCAGGAAACTTCCCCATGAAAACCTCTCACCCTTCTCCCGTCACCCGCCGCGTTCTGCTGGCAGCAGCCCTGGCCCTGGGACTGGCACCGGCCGTGCATGCCGAACGCGTGATCCGCATCGTCGTGCCCTTCGGCGCAGGCGCCACGCAGGACACGGTGGCACGCACCTTCAGCAATGAACTGGGCCAGGCCCTGGGCGCCACCGTGGTGGTGGAAAACCGGGCGGGCGCGGGTGGCAGCGTGGGCACGGCCCAGGTGGCCAAGTCCGCGCCGGACGGCAACACCCTGGTGCTGGCTGCCGCCAGCCACAACCTGGCCGGCCATCTGTACGCGAAGCTGCCCTATGACCCGCTCAAGGACTTCGTTGGCGTGTCCTTCCTGGGCCGCACGGGCTATGTGGTGGGCGTGCCGGCCGCCTCGGGCGTGCAGACCCTGGGCGAGCTGCTGCAGCGCGCCAGGGCCCAGCCGGGCCAGCTCAACTATGCGTCGGCCGGCAATGGCAGCGCCTCGCACCTGGCCTCGGCCTCGCTGGCCGCGCAGGCGGGCATCAAGCTGCAGCACATTCCCATGAAATCCACGGGCGACGCCACCACCGAACTGCTGGCCGGCCGCGTGCAACTGGTCACGGGCGCCACCATCGGCATGCTGGCCTTCCAGAAGGACCCGCGTGTGAAGCTGCTGGCCTACTCGGGCCAGCAACGGTCGCGCTTCCTGCCCGATCTGCCCACGGTGGCCGAGTCCGGCGTGCCCGGCTATGCCTTCGACTCCTGGCTGGGCCTGCTGGCACCGGCCGGCACGCCACCCGCCGAAGTGGAGCGCATCAACGCCGCCGTACGCAAGGTGCTGGCCGAGCCCGTGGTCCAGGAGCGCCTGGCCCGCGTGGGCGTGGAAGCCGCCACCCTGCCGGCCGCCGAATTCCAGCGCCTGCTCAAGGACGACTGGGAAGCGTCCGGGCGCATCGTCAAGGCCGCCGACGTGCGCATCGAATAGTCACCCAGGCCAATAGTCACCCAGGCCGTCACAGCAGCTTGGTGCCCAGCGGCACCTCGCGGTCGGGCACGCACAGCGCGACCTCGCCGTTCTCGTTGTGGAATCCCGTGACCAGGCATTCCGAGCGCATGGGACCGATCTGCTTGCTGGGAAAGTTCAGCACGCCCACCACCTGGCGGCCTATCAGTTCCTCGGGCCGGTACAGCGCCGTGATCTGGGCGCTGGACTTGCGCAGGCCCAGCTCCGGGCCGAAGTCGACCTGCAGCACATAGGCGGGGCGGCGCGCCTCCTTGAACACCTGGGCGTCCACGATGCGGCCCACGCGCAGCTCCACCTTGAGGAAGTCGTCAAAGCCAATCGTTTCGTGCAATGCGGATGAAGTAGTCATGCGGCCATGATGCAGCGCCGCCGGGGCCGGCTTTGTCGAGCAACGCTTGCAGTGCCAGGGCAGACTGTCCGCCATGAAAAAGGCCGGCATCGCGTCCGATGCCGGCCTGGTGCGAGGCCCTCGACAGGCCCCGCAGCGGTTCACGCCAGGATTACTTGGCGGCGACCACGCGCACCATTTCCAGGCACTTGTTCGAGTAGCCCCACTCGTTGTCGTACCAGGACACGACCTTCACGAAGGTCTTGTCCAGGGCGATGCCGGCTTCGGCATCGAACACCGAGGTGCAGGACTCGCCGCGGAAGTCCGTGGCCACGACCTTGTCTTCGGTATAGCCCAGCACGCCCTTGAGCGCGCCTTGCGACTGGGCCTTCATTTCGGCGCAGATCTCTTCGTAGCTGGCTTCGCTGTTCAGCTCCACCGTCAGGTCCACCACCGACACGTCGGAGGTGGGCACGCGGAAGGACATGCCGGTCAGCTTCTTGTTGAGCTCGGGAATCACCACGCCCACGGCCTTGGCTGCGCCCGTGCTGGAGGGAATGATGTTTTCCAGGATGCCGCGGCCGCCGCGCCAGTCCTTGTTGCTGGGGCCGTCCACGGTCTTTTGCGTGGCGGTGGCAGCGTGCACGGTGGTCATCAGGCCGCGCTTGATGCCCCACTTGTCGTTGAGCACCTTGGCCACGGGAGCCAGGCAGTTGGTGGTGCAGGAGGCGTTGGAGATCACGTCCTGGCCGGCGTAGGTCTTGCAGTTCACGCCGAAGACGAACATCGGGGTGCTGTCCTTGGAAGGCGCGGACATGATGACCTTCTTGGCGCCAGCAGCCAGGTGCTTGCGTGCGGTCTCGTCGGTCAGGAACAGGCCGGTGGCCTCGATCACGATGTCGGCGCCGACTTCGTTCCACTTCAGGTTGGCGGGGTCGCGCTCCTGCGTCAGGCGGATGGTCTTGCCGTTGACGATCAGGTTGGAGCCCTCCACCGAGACCTCGCCCTTGAAACGGCCGTGCACGCTGTCGTACTTGAGCATGTAGGCCAGGTAGTCGGGCTCGAGCAGGTCGTTGATGCCCACGACTTCGATGTCGCTGAAGTTCTGCACGGCAGCGCGGAACACCATGCGGCCGATGCGGCCGAAGCCGTTGATACCGATCTTGATCGTCATATTTGCCTCTTGGATTGACGGATTGCGAAAAACGGAAAAACTGAAACGGTGAGGGCCAGGCAGGGCCTGGCGGGCGGCAAAAAGGGGCCACAGGCCCCTTCTCGCAGCTTTACTTGCCGGCGCGCTGCAGCGCAGCCTGCACGGTGTCGGCCACGTTCTCGGCCGTGAAGCCGAAGTGCTTGAACAGCACGGGCGCTGGAGCCGATTCACCGTAGGTGTCGATGCCGACGACGGCGGCGCAGCCGTACTTCCACCAGAAGTCGGTCACGCCCATTTCCACGGCGATGCGCGGCAGGTTGGCCGGCAGCACCTGGCTCTTGTACCTGGCGTCCTGCTTGTCGAAGGTGGTGGTGCTGGGCATGGAGACCACGCGCACGGCGACCTTGCGCTCGGCCAGCAGCTTCTGGGCTGCCAGGGCCAGCTGCACTTCGGAGCCGGTGGCGATGATGACGGCCTGGGCCTTCTTGTTCAGGCCGACGGCCTTGGGCTCGGACAGCACGTAGGCGCCGCAGGCGATGTCGTCCAGCGCGTCTTCGGTCTTGGCTGCGTAGGCCAGGTTCTGGCGCGACAGCAGCAGGGCCGTGGGCTTGTTCTTCTGGCTCAGGGCCACGGTCCAGGCGACGGCGGTTTCCGTGGTGTCGGCAGGGCGCCAGACATCCAGGCCCGGGATCAGGCGCAGCGAGGCGGCGTGCTCGATGGACTGGTGGGTGGGGCCGTCTTCGCCCAGGCCGATGGAGTCGTGCGTGAAGACGTGGACCACGCGCTGCTTCATCAGCGCGGCCATGCGGATGGCGTTGCGGCTGTAGTCGCTGAAGGTCAGGAAGGTGCCTGCGTAGGGGATGTAGCCGCCATGCAGGGCGATGCCGTTCATGATGGCGGCCATGCCGAACTCGCGCACACCGTAGTTGATGTGGCGGCCGATCTTGCCGTCTTCGGTCAGGACCACGGCACCCTTGTCGTCCACGCGCAGCGAAGGCGTGCTCTTGGTGTTGGTCAGGTTGGAGCCGGTCAGGTCGGCCGAGCCGCCCAGCAGTTCAGGCAGGGCTGCGGTCAGGCCTTCCAGGGCCAGCTGGCTGGCCTTGCGGCTGGCCACGGTGGCGCCTGCGTCATGCGCGTCGGAGGCGATCTGCGCGGCGATCTCGCCGAAGTTGGCAGGCAGGTCGCCGGCCATGCGGCGCGTGAAGTCGGCTGCCAGTTCGGGGAAGGCCTTGGCGTAGGCGGCGAACTTCTTGTTCCAGGCCGCTTCGGCCTTGGCGCCGGCGGCCTTGGCATCCCAGTCGCCGTAGACGCTGGCGGGGATGTCGAAGGGGCCGTGCTCCCAGCCCAGGGCCGCGCGGGTCAGCGCGATTTCCTCGGCGCCCAGGGGCTCGCCGTGGGCCTTGGCCGTGTCCTGGCGGTTGGGCGAGCCCTTGCCGATGCTGGTCTTGCAGCAGATCAGCGTGGGCTTGGAGCTGTTCTTCTTGGCAGCGGCGATGGCGGCATCGAGGGCCTGGACGTTGTGGCCGTCCACGTCGCGGATCACGTTCCAGCCATAGGCTTCGAAGCGGGCGGGCGTGTTGTCGATGAACCAGGGGGCGACCTTGCCGTCGATGGAGATGCCGTTGTCGTCGTACAGCGCCACCAGCTTGCCCAGCTTCCAGGCGCCGGCCAGGGCCGCGGCCTCGTGGCTGATGCCTTCCATCAGGCAGCCGTCACCCAGGAACACGTAGGTGTGGTGGTCGACGATGGCGTGGCCGGGACGGTTGAATTCGGCAGCCAGCAGCTTTTCGGCCAGCGCGAAGCCCACGGCATTGGTGATGCCCTGGCCCAGCGGGCCGGTGGTGGTTTCCACGCCGGGGGTGATTCCCACTTCGGGGTGGCCGGCCGTCTTGCTGTGCAGCTGGCGGAAGTTCTTGAGCTCGTCGATCGGCAGCGCATAGCCCGTGAGGTGCAGCAGCGCGTAGATCAGCATGGAGCCGTGGCCGTTGGACAGGATGAAGCGGTCACGGTCAGCCCATTGCGGGTTGACGGGGTTGTGCTTGAGGTGACGGCTCCACAGTGCCACGGCCATGTCGGCCATGCCCATGGGGGCGCCGGGGTGGCCGGAGTTGGCTTGTTGAACGGCATCCATTGCGAGTGCGCGGATCGCATTCGCCATTTGTTGAGTGTTGGCCATCAGGGCGCTCCGTGAAGGAGGGGGTAATCAGAATAAGCCGGCCATTTTAAAGGACTGGGGTTTTCGGCTCCCGGGCGCGGGGCAATGGCCGCTGGCAATGGTCTACAGTTGCCCTCCATGACCGCCCAGCCCATCCCGCCGTTCCCCGCCGCCAAGGCGCTTTCCCTCACCGAACAGCCGCCTGCCATGCTGCTGGCCGCAGGCCGTGGCGAGCGCATGCGGCCGCTGACCGACACCACACCCAAGCCCCTGCTGCAGGTGCAGGGCCAGCCGCTGCTGCAGCACCACATGCAGGCGCTGGCCCGGGCGGGCGTGCGCCGCGCGGTGGTCAACACGGGCTGGCTGGGCGCGCAGATTCCGGCGCGATTCGGCCCCCAATTCGTGCCTGACAACGGGGGCGAGCCGCTGCAGTTGGCCTATTCCCCCGAGCCCGAGCAGGCGCTGGAGACCGCCGGCGGCATTGCGCGCGCGCTGCCGCTGCTGGGCGAGGTGTTCTGGCTGGCGGCCGGCGACGTCTACGCGCCGGACTTCGATTTTCCGTTCGAGGCGGCCCGCGAATTTGCCGCCAGCGGCCGCCTGGCCCATCTGTGGCTGGTGCCCAACCCCGAGCACCATCGGCGTGGCGACTTCGGTGTGGACGAACTGGGCCTGGCCTGCGACTGGCCCGAGGGCGATGCCCGCCCGCGCCAGACCTACGGCACCATTGCGCTGCTGCGCGCCGAGCTGTTTGCCGCGCCCTGGTGCGACATCCCGCCCGGCAACCCCGAGGGATGGCGCGTGCCGCTGGTACTGCTGCTGCGCCGCGCCATGGCGGCCGGCCAGGTGGGTGCCAGCCTGTACACGGGCCGCTGGACCGACGTGGGCACGCCCGAGCGGCTGGAACGCCTCAACGCGCCGGGCTGAGACACCGCGCGTCGGTGAGTGCGGCCTGGCGATCGGCGGCTTGGCGCCCTGCCCCCTGCACCTGCAGGCAGCGGCGCGCGCTTCGTGATAGCGTCGCCGGTTCGGCGCAGCGGCGCGCCAGAAAGCCTTTCGATGAGCGTGATCCAGTATGTGATGTTCCTGGCCCTGGTGGGCCTGGCGACGTTTTGCCAGAACCTGACGGGCTTTGCCTTCGGGCTGATCTTCGTGGGCGTGGCCGGTGCCACGCACCTGATGGGCATTGGCGATGCGGCCAACGTGGCCTGCCTGCTGTCCGTGGTCAACGGCGTGGCCTACCTGCGCGCCCACCGCCAGGTGCCGCAGTGGTCCCTGCTCAAGCCCATGCTGATCAGCAGCGTCATCGGCGTGATCGGCGGCGTGCTGCTGCTGCAGTGGCTCAGCGGCAATGCGCTGAGCGGGCTGCGCATGCTGCTGGGCCTGGCCATCGTGGCCTGCGCGCTGTTGCTGTTGCTGCAAAAGCAGGTCAACGCGCAGGTGTCGGGACCGGTGTCGCTGTGGGTGGCCGGTGTGGCATCGGGGGTGCTGGGCGGGCTGTTTGCCACGCCGGGCCCGCCCATGGTCTACCACCTGTACCGCCAGCCGCTGGACCGCCTGGTGGTGCGCCAGTGCCTGTTTGCCATGTTCCTCACCTGCGCGCTGCTGCGCCTGGTGATGGTGGCCTGGGAGGGAGAGATCACCGCCAGCGTGCTGCTGGCGGCGGCCCTGGCCTTTCCCGTGGTGACGGTGGTGACCTGGCTGCACATGCGCCATCCGCCCGCCCTGCCCAAGCGGCTGGTCGAATGGATGGTCTGCCTGCTGCTGGTGCTGTCGGGCACCAGCCTGCTGGTGTCGGGCTGGAACGCCAGCCACCCCCAGCCCGTGGTGCCCGATGACGAGATGGCCATGGCCGTACCCCAGCGGTCACCGGCTCCGGCTCCCGCGCCGCGCTGACAACAAAAAAGCCCGCCGGGCGGACCGGCGGGCTTTTTTGAAGGGGAAGGAACCGATCAGTTCACGACCTGCTGCAGCGAACCGGCAGCGTACTTGGCGGCCATCTGCTCCAGCGTGTAGCCCTTGATCTTGGCGCCCTGGCCTTCGCAGCCGAACTCGATGTAGCGGGCCTTGCAGATCTGCTTGGCGGCTTCGCGGGCAGGCTTGAGCCATTCGCGGGCATCGAACTTCTCGGGGTTCTCGGCCAGGAACTTGCGCACGGCGCCGGTCATCGCCAGGCGGATGTCGGTGTCGATGTTGATCTTGCGCACGCCGTGCTTGATGGCTTCCTGGATTTCCTCGACGGGCACGCCGTAGGTTTCCTTCATGGCGCCGCCGTACTGGCGGATGATTTCCAGCAGTTCCTGGGGCACGGAGGAGGAGCCGTGCATGACCAGGTGGGTGTTGGGCAGGCGCGCGTGGATTTCCTTGACGCGCTGGATGGACAGGATGTCGCCCGTGGGCTTGCGCGTGAACTTGTAGGCGCCGTGGCTGGTGCCGATGGCAATGGCCAGCGCGTCCAGCTGCGTGGCCTTGACGAACTGGGCCGCTTCCTCGGGATCGGTCAGCAGGGCCGAGTGGTCGAGCACGCCTTCGGCGCCCACGCCGTCTTCCTCGCCGGCCATGCCGGTTTCCAGCGAGCCCAGGCAGCCGAGCTCACCTTCGACGGTGGCGCCCAGCTTGTGGGCCATTTCCACGACCTTGCGGGTCACGTCCACGTTGTATTCGAAGGAGGAAGGCGTCTTGCCGTCTTCCATCAGCGAGCCGTCCATCATCACCGAGCCGAAGCCCAGGTTCAGCGCGCCCTGGCAGATGGCGGGCGAGGTGCCGTGGTCCTGGTGCATGACCAGGGGGATGTGGGGATACTGCTCGGCAGCGGCCTGGATCAGGTGCTTGATGAAGGGCTCGCCGGCGTACTTGCGGGCGCCTGCGCTGGCCTGCAGGATGACGGGCGCGCCCACTTCGTCAGCGGCCGACATCACGGCTTGCACCTGCTCCAGGTTGTTGACGTTGAAGGCGGGAAGACCGTAGCCGTTTTCGGCAGCGTGGTCCAGCAGTTCGCGCATCGAAACGAGAGGCATGTGTAGGGTCCGTATCAAGTTGTTGAGAGGGGGATGCCCCTGCCGCATGGCAGCCGCCGCTGCGTCATGGGTGCGCTGCGGGGCCACGGCCGGGGGATCGCGGCAGTAACCGCTTGGTAACTGGCGATTTTAACCAGCTGCCGCCAACCCTGTCCCGGGCATTCCCATGCGGTAGCAGGTCGTGAAGCCTTCGGGCGGCGCGGCCTCGCCAAAGCTTCCCTGGTGGGCGCGCAGCACGCGCGCCACGATCTCGTGGCCCAGGTGCAGGCTGTCCACGGGCGCTGCCGCGCGCTCGGCGCCATCGCGGCGGCCGTCGCTACGGCGGCCGTCGTCGCAGACCTGCAGCCAGACCTCGCCATCCGGCCCCTGCCCGGCCTGGACTTCGATCTGCGTGCCGTGCGGCGTGTGCTTGAGGGCGTTTTCCACCAGATTGCGCAGCGCCAGCTCCAGCAGCACGGCATTGCCCATCACGCCCAGTGCCTCAGGCGCCTGCACGGACAGGCTGCAGTCGCGCTGCCATGCCGCCTGCGCATGGGCGGCCACCACCTGCCGGGCCAGCGCGGCCAGGTCCACGGGCACGGGCGGCTCGGCCAGCATGGCGCGGCCGGCGCGCGCCAGTGCCAGCAGCTGGCTGAGCACATGGCCGGCATGCAACGCGTCCTGGCCTATCTGCGCCAGCGCCTGGCGTTGGGCCGGGGCGTCCATGGCACCAGCCGGCGCATCGCCCAGGGCCCGCGCCTGCAAGGCGATGGAGGCCAGCGGCGTACGCAGTTCATGGGCCACTTCGTTGGCCAGGCTGCGCTCTCGCTCCAGCGCCTCCTGCTGGCGGTCCAGCAAGGTGTTGATGGAGTTCACCACGGGCATGAATTCCCGCAGCGCGTGGCGGTGCGAGACGCGCTCGGCCTGGGCCAGGTCCAGGCGCTCCACCTCGCGCGAGAGTTCGTTGAGCGGCCGCATGCCCCGGCGAATGGCCAGCCCCAGCGCCAGCGCCACCACGGGCAGCAGCCACAGGCCGGGCTCGACCATCTGGCCCGCAATGTCGTCGGCCAGTTCGTCGCGCTCCTGCAGCTCGATCATCACGCTGACCTTGCGCGCATGGTCGCGGCTCCACTGCGTGAAGCTGCGCCAGGCGCGGCGCTCCGGGCCCAGGCGCAGCGTGGCAAAGCCCTGCTCGGTGTCGAAGGAGGGCTCCGGCGCATCGCCCGTGCGCGAGATGAGCCGGCCCGAGCCATCCCACAGGGCCACGCTCAGCGACTGCTGGTAGTCGTGGGCCATGAGGCCGGGGGGCTCATGCACGGGCGTGGCTGCTCCCTGGCCTACGGCGCCTGCGACTTCCAGGTTGAGCACCAGCGCAGCGACGCCGGCCAGGTGGCCGTCGGTGAGCTCGTCTGCCTCGTGCACGCCGGTCTGGTAGCCCAGCGCCACGAAGCTGGCCCAGACCACGACCAGCGCGCCCAGCATCCAGGCCATCAGATGCCAGATCAGCGAGGGGCGGCGGTCCGGCGCGGTGCTCATGTGTTCTCCACGGGCAGGAAATAGCCCACGCCACGCATGGTGACGATGCTGGCATTGCCCAGCTTCTTGCGCAGGTGGTGGATGTGGACTTCGACGGCATTGCTTTCCACGGCCGTGCCCCAGCTGTAGAGGTGCTCTTCGATCTGCTGGCGCGAGAGCACGCGCCCGCGCGCCTGCAGCAGCACCCAGAGCACCGAGAACTCGCGCGGCGACATCTCCACCAGCTTTCCGTCGCGGCGCACGGTGCGCGCGGCCGGGTCGACCTCCAGCTCGCCATGGCGGATCACGGGTGCCGCCTGGCCGCCTGCGCGGCGCAGCATGGCGCGCAGCCGCGCCTCCAGCTCGTCGATGTCGAAGGGCTTGACCAGGTAGTCGTCGGCACCCAGGTCCAGCCCGGCGATGCGCTCGCGCACCTGGTCGCGCGCGGTCAGGATGAGCACGGGCGTGTTGGGGTCCGGCAGGGCCTGGCTGTCGCCACCCGGGCGGCGCGGGCCCCGCAGGCGGCGCAGGATTTCGCTGCCGTCGCCATCGGGCAGGCCCAGGTCCAGCAGCACGGCATCGAAGCGCTCCATCTCCAGCGCATGCCAGGCCTCGGCCACGGTGGTGCAGACATCGACCGCGTAGCGGCGCTGTTGCAGATTGGCCTGCAGGCCTGCGGCAATGCCCGCGTTGTCTTCGACGACCAGTATTCGCATGCGCGCATTGTGCAATGACCGCTGCCGGCTGCGGTGCCAGACGATGGCCGCACGCCGAGGCATGCGTTAAGACGGGTTTAAGCCGCGCTTCTCATGCTGCCGGCCATGCCGACACCTGAACCCCGAGATTTCTCCGCAGCCCCCGCGCAGGGCCCCTCCTTCAAAAGCACCCTGCTGTGGACCCTGGCGGCGCTGGCCGTGGTCCTGGCCTGGGATGCCAGCGCCCTGGACCTGGCCATGGCCCGCTGGTTTGGCGAAGCCGATGGCTTTGCGCTGCGTTCGGACTGGTTCTTCGTGAACATCGCCCACGAAGGCGCACGCCGCTTGGCCTGGCTGGTGGTGCTGGGCCTGACGCTGTGCGTCTGGCGGCCCGTGGGCCCGCTGCGCCTGCTGCCCCATGGGCGGCGCGTGCAGCTGGTGGCGGGCATCTTGCTGTCGCTGGCCCTGATATCGCTGCTCAAGTACACCAGCGCGACCAGCTGCCCCTGGGACCTGGCCGAGTTCGGCGGTGTGGCGCGCCATGTCTCGCACTGGTCGCTGGGCCTGGCCGATGGCGGGCCGGGCCGCTGCTTTCCCGCAGGCCATGCCTCGGCGGGCTTCGCCTTTTTGGCCGGCTATTTCGCGCTGCGCCGCCATGCACCGCGCGCAGCCTGGATCTGGCTGGCCGTCTCGCTGGCCGCAGGCCTGTCGATGGGCCTGGCCCAGCAGATGCGCGGCGCCCATTTCATGAGCCACACGCTGTGGACCGGCTGGCTGTGCTGGACGGCGGGCTGGCTCTTCGACCTGGCGGTCACGCGTGCGCTGCGCACCCGGGACGGCGCGCCCGACTCCCTGTGGCCCGCCGCCAGCCTTCCGCCTTCCGCACCCTGATCGAGCATTGCAATGCTGCCCCTGGACCCCGCCCTGTTCACGCTGCTGAACGCCAACGCGCAAACGCCCGCCATCTCGATCGAGGCGGCGCGCGCCATCTCGTCCTGGCTTCCCTCGCTGTGCGCCCTTCCTGTGATGGCCGGGCTGCTGCGCGGCTCGCCCGCCCTGCGCCGCACCCTGGTGCTGGCCCTGCTGTCCATGCTGGCCGCCTGGGCCGTGGCGCGGCTGATCCGCTGGGGCTTTCCGGCGCCGCGTCCTGCCCAGCTGGGCATGGGCGTGCAATGGGTGGATCACGCGCTGCGGTCCAGCTTCCCGAGCATGCACGCCACGGGCGCCTTTGCCCTGGCCCAGGCGCTAACCCTGGGCTGCACGCGCCACCGTCGCTGGGTCATGGTGTCAGCCTGGTCGCTGGCCCTGGGCATGGCCTGGAGCCGCGTGCACCTGGGCGTGCACTTCCCGTCCGATGTGGTCGGCGGTGCCATCGTGGGCATCTGCAGCGCCACCCTGGTCTGGCATGCCGCGCTGTGGCGCCGCCGTGCAGGCGGGCCGCTGCTGGCACGCCTGGGCTCAGGCACGCTCTGAAACAAAGAACCCGGGAAGACCTGTGGGCCTGTCCCGGGTGGGTTCAATTACTGACGCGCAGCGGATGCGTGCGCATCAGTTCACACGACATATCTTGAGCATGTTGGTGCCACCGGGCTGGCCCATGGGCTCGCCGCAGGTGATGGCATAGACATCGCCGCTTTGCACGATGTTGCGCGCGCGCAGATGGCCTTCGGCCTGGTCCAGCGCGGTGTCGCG
The DNA here is from genome assembly GCF_059567865.1 of Delftia sp. BGA-UO-ETr-SB1. Lineage (NCBI taxonomy): Bacteria > Pseudomonadati > Pseudomonadota > Betaproteobacteria > Burkholderiales > Comamonadaceae > Delftia > Delftia sp. BGA-UO-ETr-SB1. The sequence continues at coordinate 1,581,694 of NZ_JCAQOW010000005.1, forward strand.
GTCGGCGCTGGTGTCCATGAGCAGGGGGCGCACGTTGCGGTACATGGCCATCTTGCGCTGCGTGGAGATCTTGGGCGTGAGCGCGTAGATGGGGATGTGGATGCGGTGGCGGCTCATCCACAGCGCGGTGGAGCCGCTGTCCGTCATGGCGACGATGGCCTTGGCGCCCAGGTGGTGGGCCGTGAACAGCGCGCCGATGGCGATCGACTGGTCGATGCGCGAGAACTGGCGGCCGGTGAACTCGGCATCGCTGTCCGGGTCTTCGGCGGCTTCTGCGGCGGCGCAGATCTTGGCCATTTCCTGCACGGTCTCCAGCGGGTACTTGCCGGCGGCGGTCTCGGCGCTGAGCATGACGGCGTCCGTGCCGTCCAGCACGGCGTTGGCCACGTCGCTGACCTCGGCGCGCGTGGGCACGGGGTTGGTGATCATGCTCTCCATCATCTGCGTGGCGGTGATCACGAACTTGTCCATGTCGCGCGCCATGCGGATCATCTTCTTTTGCAGCGCGGGCACGGCCGCGTTGCCCACTTCCACGGCCAGGTCGCCACGGGCGACCATGATGCCGTCGGAGACATGCAGGATCTCTTCCAGGCGCGGAATGGCCTCGGCACGCTCGATCTTGGCGATCAGGCCGGGCTTGTGGCCGTACTGGGCAGCAGCCACGTTGCACAGCTGGCGCGCCATCTCCATGTCGGTGGCGTTCTTGGGAAAGCTCACGGCCACGTAGTCGGCCTGGAAGCTCATGGCGGTCTTGATGTCCTCCATGTCCTTGGCCGTCAGCGCCGGGGCCGTCAGGCCGCCGCCCTGCTTGTTGATGCCCTTGTTGTTGGACAGCTCGCCACCCAGCTTCACGGTGGTGTGCACCTCGTCTCCGCGCACATGGTCCACGGTGAGCACGATCAGGCCGTCGTTGAGCAGCAGCACATCGCCGGGCTTCACGTCGCGCGGCAGCTCCTTGTAGTCCAGGCCCACGCCGCCCAGGTCGCCAGGCGCTGTGCGCGATGCGTCGAGCACGAAGCGCGCGCCAGGCTCCAGCATGACCTTGCCTTCGGCGAACTTGCCGACGCGGATCTTGGGGCCCTGCAGGTCGGCCATGATGGCCACCTCGCGGCCTGCGCGCTGGGCCGCCTCGCGCACCATGGTGGCGCGGTCGATGTGGTCCTGCGCCTTGCCGTGGCTGAAATTCAGGCGCACCACGTTGACGCCTTCACGCACCATCTGTTCCAGCAGTTGCGGGTCGCTGGAAGCGGGGCCCAGGGTGGCGACGATCTTGGTGGCACGGCGGACTTGCATGGAATGTCTCTCGCTCAGGGTTTGTAATCGGGTTTCAATTCTCACACGAATGCGGTTACATGAAGGCAACATTCCGGCATGTGGCCAGGGGCTGAAAGCCAGGCCCCAGGCACCCCGCAGATCGCGCAGGCGCGGCACGCAGCGCATCGCAAAGCACCGTGGCGCCTGGCCTTTGCCGCTATGGGTTTTGATGCTGCAGCGCAGCATCACCGGCGCAGGCACGCCGCCATGCCTGCCGCCTGTGAAAGCAGTTTTGCCCGGGACGTTCGCAATGCCTGCCGCCCGCGTGTCGAACCCGCGACAGCCTCGCGCCCCTCCTGGCGTTTGAATGCCCTGCGCGCCTTGTTCGACAAACCAACGACAGGAGACAGACATGGGACATGCTCACGACCATGGACATACGCACGACGACGCCCCGCTGATGGAGGATCTGCTCAGGAAGGCCCCCAGCAACTGGGGCCGCTGGGGACCCGACGACGAGGTCGGGGCGCTGAACTTCCTCACGCCCGCCGAGGTGCTGCGCGGCGTGTCCCACATCCGCTCGGGCGAGACCTTCACGCTGCAGCGCCTGATCGGCGACCCGCGCGGCGATCCGGTCTGGCCCGGCCGCACACCGGCCGAGCGCACCATGGTGTTTGACGAGTCCAGCTGGGACGGCCCCGATGCACCCCGGTTCCCCGGCGGCCTGCACTATGCCGATGACAAGCTGGACGCCTTCCTGCAGGGATCGACCCAGTACGACGCGCTGGGCCATGTCTGGTACGGCGGGCGCATCTGGAATGGCTATGACGCACGCACCACCATCGGCGGGCTGGACAAGGCCAGCGTGGAGGCGCTGGGCGCGCGCGGCATCGTGGGGCGCGGCGTGCTGCTGGACATGGCACGCCACCGCGGCAAGGCAGCGCTGGAGCGTGCCGAGACCTTCACGCACGAAGACCTGATGGCCTGCGCCAAGGCCCAGGGGCACACCATAGAAAAGCACGACATCCTGATCGTGCGCACCAATTTCCTGTCGGGCTTCTACGAAGACCAGGCGAGCTTCTACAACGACTTCTGCGAGCCCGGCCTGACCTACTCGCCCGAACTCGTGGACTGGTTCCATGCGATGGAGATCCCCAACCTGGTCACCGACACCATCGCCAACGAAGTCACCATGGACCCCGTGCACGGCGTGGCCCTGCCGCTGCACTGCGCGCTGATGCGCAACCTGGGCGTGACGCTGACCGAGATCTGCGACCTGGAGGCCCTGGCCGACAGCTGCGCGCGCGACGGCCGCTACACCTTTCTGTACGTGGCCGCGCCGCTGAAGATCCACCGCGCCACGGGCTCGCCCGTCAATCCCGTGGTGATCAAATGAGCGCGGCCCCATCGCACGACAGGCCCTGGCTGGGCCTTTACGCGCCGGGCCAGCCGGCCGAGATGCGGCCGCAGTTCAGCAGCATGCTCGACCTGTTCGAAGCCTCGCTGGCTGCGGCACCCGGCTGCGCCATCGTGCGCTACTTCGACGGCGGGCTGAACCTGCGCGAACTCGACCAGGCCGCCAGCGCGCTGGCCCATGCGCTGCAGGCGCGGGGCTTTGCGGCCGGCGACCGGCTGGCCCTCTATACGCAGAACAATCCGGCCTTCGTCATCGGCCTGGTGGCGGCCTGGAAGCTGGGCGGTATCGCCGTGCCGGTCAATCCCATGAACCGGCAGCGCGAGCTGCACTACATCCTGCACAACGCGGGCGCCCAGGCCCTGCTGTGCCTGGACCAGCTGTACCTGGACGTGGCCCGCGAAGTGCATGCGGCCGGCGGCCTGCCGCTGGCCACCGTGGTCACCACATCGGCGCTGGACTGGCAGACGCGCGGCGATGCGCGTGTGCTCGGCGACGGTCCGCGCCTGCCCGTGGCCGATGGCACGCTGGACCTGCTTGCGCTGGTGCAGGCCGGCGGCCAGCCCGCGCCGCTGGCGCGCCGGCCCACGGCGGACGATACGGCCGTGATCACCTACACATCGGGCACCACGGGCCAGCCCAAGGGCGCCATGAACACGCATGGCAACCTGGCCTTCAACGCCCAGACCTACCGCGACTGGATAGGCATCACGGCGGACGACAGCGTGCTGGGCCTGGCGCCGCTGTTCCACATCACCGGCCTGGTCGGCCATGTGGCCCTGGCCCTGCTGGTGCCCTGCCCGCTGGTGCTCAGCCACCGCTTCCATCCCGAGACCATGCTCGAATCCATGCGCGAGCACCGGCCCAGCTTCACCATCGGCGCCATCACCGCCTTCGTGGCGCTGATGAACCACCCGGGCGTCTCGCGCGAGGATTTCCGCAGCTTCAAGGCCTTGTACTCGGGCGGCGCGCCCATTGCGCCGGCCGTGATCCAGGCCTTCGAGCAGCTGTCGGGCCTGGTCATCCACAACGCCTTCGGCATGACCGAGACCTGCTCGCCCACGCACTTCGTTCCGCTGGGCGCGCGGGCGCCGGTGGACCCGGCATCGGGTGCGCTGTCCATCGGCGTGCCGGTCTATGGCACGGTGGTGCGCATCATCGACGACCAGCACCGCGAGGCCGCGCCGGGCGAGATCGGCGAGATCGTCTCGGCCGGCCCGCAGATCATGTCCGGCTACTGGAACCTGCCCGAAGCCACTGCCGACGCCATGTTCGAGGGCGGGCTGCGCACGGGCGACGTGGGCTTCATGGACGAGCGCGGCTGGTTCTACCTGGTGGACCGCAAGAAGGACATGATCAACGCAGCCGGCTACAAGGTCTGGCCGCGCGAGGTCGAGGACGTGCTCTACACCCATCCCGCTGTGCGCGAGGCCGCCGTCATCGGCGTGCCAGACGACTACCGGGGCGAGACCGTCAAGGCCGTGGTCTCGCTGAAAGCGGGCCGGCAGGCCGCGCCCGAGGAACTCATCGCCCATTGCAAGGCACACATGGCCGCCTACAAGGTGCCGCGCATCGTCGAGCTGCGCGAGGAACTGCCCAAGACCGTGACCGGAAAGATTCTGCGCAGGCAGCTGCGCTGAGTCCTCCTGCATCGCTCTGCAGAATCAGACGGGGCCGCATTGACCCGGCAGGCGGCCCCTCTCTAGCATCGCCTGTTCATATCTGCGGCCCCCCGGGTTCGCAGCCAGCAGCCAGAACATCCGGTGCCCCTTGGTTTCGCATGCTCAGCCAACCCGTCCACCGCTTTGCCATGCCACCAGAAAATCCAACATGCTCGACCGGCGACATTTTGTTCTGAGCGCCCTCGCCTCCTCGGCGCTGACCGCCTGCGGCGGCGGCGCACCCGCCAACCGCTACCTCCAGACACCCCTGCTCGCCAGCCATGCTGGCTACGGCGCGCGCTTCACGGAACCCGACTTCGTCAACGGCTGGGGCATTGCCATCCGCCCGGCCGGCGCAGGCGGCCATTTCTGGATTGGCGGCGGTGGCACTTCCTGGCAATTCCTGGGTGACGTCTCGCGCTCGTCCGAGCCAAGCCTGCGCACACTGCGCCAGGACGGCCTTCGCAAGGTGGCCGTGCCCCAGTCGGACTCCCGGATCGACGACGGCAGCGCAGGCAAGGTCACTGGCGTGGTCTACCACGGCGCGCCCCTGGAATCCCACCTGTTCCGCGTGCGCAGCCAGCCCGCAGGCGGGCGCCTGCTCGACGGCGCGGCGCGCTTTGTCTTCGTGACCGACAGCGGCAGCGTCAGCGCCTGGACCGAGCGCGACGCAGAGACGGGCGCCATCGTGCGCGTGGACGGCCCAGCCGTCGAGGTCTTCGATGGCACGGGCCGGGGCATGGCCTTCTTCGGCGCGGCCCTGCATACGGGCCGCTGGGACCGTCTGTGGCTGGCCGATTTCGGCGACCAGCCTCAGATCCGCACACTGGACGCGCAGTGGCAGCTCACCCCCACCCAGGGCTTCGTCAACCCCTTCGCCAGCGGCCCTGCCGGCGTTGCCAGACCTGGCGATCCCGTGCCGTTCAACATCCAGGTTGTCAACGACGGCTCAAGAGACCGCGTCTTCGTGCTCTACGCCATGAGCCAGCCCGACCCCGAGGACGCCAGCGCCTTCTTCGCGGGTGAGGAAGATGCCATGGATGCAGAGCGCGAGGCTGCAACCGGCAACCGCCCCGCGCGCGGCAAGCTGGCCGAGTTCGATCTGGACGGCCGCCTGCAGCGGATCTATTCAGACGATGGCAGGCTCAACGCGCCCTGGGGCGTGGCCATCGCACCGCCCGACTTCGGGCCGCTATCGGGCCGGTTGCTGGTGGGCAACTTCGGCGGCGCGGGCCGCATCTGCGCCTTCGACCTGGACAGCGGCAGCTACGTGGACGAGCTGCGCGATGGCCAGGATCGCCCGGTCGCCATACCGGGCCTGTGGGCGCTGCAGTTCGGCAACGGCGTGGCCCTGGGCGACAGCAACGCCCTGTACTTCGCGGCCGGCCCCAAGGATGAGACCGAAGGCTTGTTCGGCTCGCTGAGGTTTGGCTAGAGTCACACCAGCCCGTGCGAGAGCAGATAGGTGATCGCATGGGCCACCATGGCCGCCTCCAGGCCATAGCGCCAGAACAGGAAGCCGCCCACGGCGCCGTGGACGATTTCGAACAGCAGCAGCTGCAGCACCAGCCCGTCAGACAGGCCGCCCCAGGTACCCCAGGCCAGCGCCAGCTGCAGCAAGCCCCAGAGCAGGGCCGACAGCATCACAGACCACCAGCCCAGCATCCAGCCCGGGCGGCGGTCGGTGCGCCCGCTCAGCCGCCACAGCAGCCACATCACCAGCGTCATGCCGCCCAGGCGCATCACCAGCTCGGCCGTGATGCCCGCGTACAGGATCTTGGCGCCCAGCGGCATGGCGTAGACGGGGTCGATCAGGGTCAGGTCGTCGGGCCAGGCCAGGGCCAGGGTCACCAGCCAGGCCGCGCCGACCACGCCGCCGGCCAGCCCCGGCAACGTAAGGTAGCGCACGGCGCGCTGGGGCGAACGCCCGGCCACCCAGGTGGTCAACAGCGGTGCGGACAGGCCCAGCCTTGGCCCCAGCCACACCCCGACGCCCACGGGCAGGGCCAGCAGCGCGGCCATCACGCCAATGCCGGCGAGCGGCGTGGCCAGCGGCTCCACGGGCAGGCCCAGCAGGCGCATCCAGTCGGGCAGCACGAACCAGGCCATGGCCGCCACGCCGGGCAGGCCCAGCAGCCAGAGCACCGTGAAGATGCGCCAGCTCAGCCGTGGCAGCGCGGGCGGGACATAGGCCGATGGGGCGGGCATGAGGGTGGACACGGGGCCGGTGGTGGGCAGGCTGGCGTTGTCAGTCACGCATCAAGGCTTCTATCTCGTCGGGCTCCACGGGCACGCCGCGCGTGATCAGCTCGCAGCCCGTCTCGGTGACGATGGCATCGTCCTCGATGCGGATGCCGATGTTGTGGAACTGCTCGGGCACGCCGGCCGCAGGGCGTACGTAGATGCCCGGCTCGATGGTGGTGCACATTCCCGGGCGCAGGATGCGGCTGGGGCGGTTGGTGATGGTCTCGCCCGACAGCGGGTCCTTGCGCTCGTGCGACTGGCCCAGCTCCGAGGGCTCCACATAGCTGCCGCAGTCGTGCACGTCCATGCCCAGCCAGTGGCCCGTGCGGTGCATGTAGAACTGGAAGAAGGCGCGCTGCTCGATCACGTCCTGGGCGTTGCCATAGACCTTTCTGTCCAGCAGGCCCAGGTCCAGCATGCCCTGCGCCAGCACGGCCACGGTGGCGTCGTGCGGATCGTTGAAACGCGCGCCGGCGCGCGTGGCCGCCACGGCGGCCTTCTGGCTTTCCAGCACCAGCTCGTAGAGCGCGCGCTGCGGGCCGGTGAAGCGGCCATCGGCGGGGAAGGTGCGCGTGATGTCGCTTGCGTAGCCGTCGAGCTCGCAGCCCGCATCGATCAGCACCAGCTCGCCCGCGTGCACGGGCGCCTTGTCGGCCTGGTAATGCAGCACGCAGGCGTTGGCGCCGGCTGCCACGATGGAGCCGTAGGCCACGTACTGCGAGCCCTGCTGGCGGAATTCATGCAGCAACTCGGCGTCCAGGTGGTATTCGCGCACCTCCTGGCCTGCGCGCAGCATGCGTGCCGAGCGCTGCATGGCGCGGATATGGGCCTGGGCGCTGATGGCGGCGGCGCGGCGCATGATGTCCTGCTCATGCGCGTCCTTGACCAGGCGCATCTCGTCCAGCAGCGTGCACAGGTCGCCCTGCTCGGCCGGGCACAGCGCGCCGAAGCGCACGCGCGCGCGCACCTGGCCCAGCCAGCCTTCCACGCGCACGGCCAGGCCTTCATGCGTGGCGAACGGATACCAGAGGCGGCCCCGGTTCTCCAGCAGGCGGGGCAGGCGCGTATCGATCTCGGCGCTGGAGAACGCCTGGCTCACGCCCAGCGTGGCCACGGCGGCCTCGGGGCCCAGGCGGATGCCGTCCCAGATTTCGCGCTCCAGGTCCTTGGGCTGGCAGAACAGCACGCTGGTGCCGTCGGCGGCCAGCACCAGGCAGGCATTGGGCTCGGCAAAGCCGGTCAGGTAGTAGAAGTAGCTGTCGTGGCGGTACAGGTAGCCGGTGTCCCGGTTGCGCTGGCGCTCGGGAGCGGTGGGAATGATGGCGATGCCGCCAGCGCCCAACTGGGCGGCCAAGCGTGCGCGGCGTTGAGCGTAAACAGATGTCATACAGCTATCGTACTGCCGTCCGGGGTTCTCCACAGTCCCCTGAACAGGGGAACTTGGGGGTCGGACATCAGGCGTCAGGCTGGATTCAGTGCAGGCGCCGTCACTGCCCCAGGGCGCGCCGGTTCCAGGGCGCCTTCATCAGAACGCGCGCCAATCCGCAAAAGCCCGTGGCACCGGCCACGATCAGGCCGCAGCCCACGAAGGCCGACAGCAGGTGCCACCACGGGGACACCGTGGCGCCAAGCACGGCGCCCAGCAGCGCCAGCCCGCCCGCGCCCAGTTGCACCTGGCGCTGCAGCTCCAGCGGCTGGCGGCTGTCGCGCAGCACGGGCAGGCCTTGTGCCTTCCAGGCGTCCAGGCCGCCGTCGAGCACATGGCCGGCACAGCCGGGCGGCAAGGCTGCCGCCAGGGCCTGGGCGTTGAGGCGTGTGCGGTGGCCGGAACGGCAGTGAAACACCACGGCGGCGGGCGCGCCGGCCAGGGCTCCCGCCGTCAGGCGATCCATGGGCAAGCTGCGGGCGCCGCCTATGCGTTCGCGCGCATGTTCGTCCGGCGCGCGGATGTCGATGAGCCAGGCGCCCTGCTCCTGCATCTGGCGGGCGGCTTGGGAGGAGACGGAGGAAAGAGACATGGATCAGCTCCTTGGGAACAGAGGATTTCAGGCGCAGAAGATGCTCTTGAGCGTGGCCACCAGCTTTTGCACATCGGGATTGGCGATGCGGTAGTACAGCGTCTGCGACTCGCGGCGGTAGGCGACCAGACCCTCTTCGCGCATGCGGGCCAGATGCTGGGACAGGGCCGACTGGCTCAGCGGGATCTGCTGCAGCAATTCGCCCACGGACAGCTCGCCATGCTCGATCAGCAGGCACAGCACCAGCAGGCGCCTCTCGTTGCCCACGGCGCGCAGCAGCGCGGCGGCACGTGCAGCGCCCTGCTGCAAAAAGGCCTGTTCGGGAGAGAGCGTCGGTTCGGTCATGGTTGATCAAGAACAATCTAATTTAGTAAATTCTAATATAATTACCGACAGGCTGCACACGAGCCATCGAACCAGGAGTGCCTTCATGACATCACCGCTGCGCATTGCACCGTTCTTCGACGCCAACACCCACACCGTGACCTACCTGGCCTGGGACGCGGACACGGCCGAGGCCGCCGTCATCGACCCCGTGCTCGACTACGACCACGCCAGCGGCCAGGCCCACACCGGCTCGGCCGATGCCGTGCTGGACGCCTCGCAGGCCCTGGGCCTGCGAGTGCGCTGGATTCTGGAACCCATGCCCATGCCGATCACCTCAGCGCAGCCCCGTACCTGCGCGAGCGCACGGGCGCCCCGATTGCCGTGGGCGAGCACATCCGCGAGGTGCAGCGCATCTTCCGCCCCGTCTTCAACCTGCCCGCGTCCGGCGGCGACCAGCCCTTCGACCGGCTGCTGGCCGATGGCGACAGCCTGCCGCTGGGCGGGCTGCGCATCGAGGTGATGCACACGCCCGGCCATACGCCGGCCTGCGTGTCCTACCGCATCGCGGACGCGGTCTTCGTGGGCGATACGCTGTTCATGCCCGACTACGGCACGGCGCGCGCCGACTTCCCCGGCGGCGACGCGGGCACGCTGTTCCGCTCCATCCAGCGCCTGCTGGCCCTGCCGCCCGCAACGCGGTTGTTCATGTGCCATGACTACAAGGCGCCGGGCCGCGACCGCCATGCCTGGGAAACCACGGTGGACGCGCAACGCGCCGGCAATGTGCATGTGCACACGGGCGTGGACGAGGCCAGCTTCGTGGCCATGCGCAACCAGCGAGACGCCACGCTGTCCGCGCCCGCCCTGCTGCTGCCGGCCATCCAGGTCAACATGCACGCAGGCCATTGGCCTGCGGCCGAGGCCAATGGCGTGCACTACCTCAAAATCCCGCTGCGCATGAAGCATCGGCCCCAGGCAGCGGACGCAAAGCAGGCGTAGAGTCGTCCGTTGCCTCTCCCACCCCTCTTGCGACACCCCAGGACAAAGGACTTTCCATGATCCACAGCGCCCACGCCACCAGCACGGACACCCCCTATCGCGTCACGCTTGGCGACCCCCAAGGCCACCGCTGGCATGTGGACGAGCCTGCGGACAAGGGCGGCGGCGACACGGCGCCCAACCCGCTGCAGCTGCTGCTGTCGGCCCTGGGCGCCTGCACCACGGTCACGCTGCAGATGTACGCGGCGCGCAAGCAGTGGAAGCTGGAGCAGGTGGACGTGCAACTGCGCCTGAACCCCGAAGGCACACCCGCCAGCGGCAACCTGATCGAGCGCCAGATCACGCTGCAAGGCGAGTTGGACGACGAGCAGCGCCAGCGCCTGCTGCAGGTGGCCGAGGCCTGCCCCGTGCACAAGCTGCTGGCCGGCGAGGTGCACATCCAGACCGCGCTGCAACTGCCGGCCTGAGCGCGGGCCGGGCCACCATGCAAAAAGCCCTGCAGCTGTCAGGCCGCAGGGCTTTTGGGAGTGGATGGGACATGGCCGGCGTCAGGCTTGGCTGACCTCGATCTCCCCGGTATCGACATAGAGCTCGAACTCGCGCTTGGCCAGCGACACGGTGATCGGCTGCTCGTCCTGGGTCCAGGACAGCACATAGCTTCCGATGGCCGTGGCCACCTGCACACGGGTACCGCGCGGAATGTCTTCCAGGGGGCCGTCGCCTACCCGGTGCTGCACATTGCCGGTGACCGTGGCTTCGAACTTCTCGGGGAATCGCTGGACTTCCACGGCGCTCTGGACCGCCTCTTCAGCGGCTTCGGCTTGCGTCTGTACGGATGTATTCATGGCGTTTTCTCCTGTAAGAGTGAGGCCGGCGCCCGCCAAAATGGCGGGCGCCGGTCCGTTCTTCGAATGTAAACAATGTTCCTGAGAACGCGCTGTCAGCGAACAGGCCCAATCCATGCGAGCCGCGTTTGCCTGCTGCGCCGCCCTGCACGACACTGGTGGCTTCCCCCACGAAACAGGCCGATCCGACCATGTCCGACACGTCCCAGCCCCAGTCCCAGCCCCAGCACCTGCCCACCCGCACCGCCGATGTGGGCGGCATTCCCATCCAGCGCGCCATTCCCCAGCGCGCCCTGCGCAAGGTCGGCGCCTGGTGCTTTCTCGACCACGCCGGTCCTGCCGACCCCGCGCCACCGGGCATGCAGGTCGGCCCGCATCCGCACATCGGCCTGCAGACCTTCACCTGGATGATCCGCGGCGAAGTGCTGCACCGCGACAGCCTGGGCCACACCCAGATCATCCGCCCCGGCCAGGTCAACCTGATGACGGCCGGCCACGGCATCGCCCACTCCGAGGAAAGCCAGACGCCCTCGCACATCCACGCCGCGCAGCTGTGGATTGCGCTGCCCGAGTCGCACCGCAACGGTCCGCCGCGCTTCCAGCACTACCCCGAGCTGCCCAGGACCACGGTGGGCGACTTCACGGCCACGGTGCTGGCCGGCGAAGCGCTGGGCCTGACATCGCCGGCCGAGGTGCACACGCCCCTGATGAGCGTGGACCTGCATGCGGACAGCGCGGGCAATGGCAATGCCGTCGCCACGCTGCCGCTGCGCGCCGATTTCGAGCATGCCGTGCTCAGCCTGGAAGGCAGCGTGAGCGTGAACGGCCAGCCCCTGCCGGTGGAGGAACTGCTCTACCTGCCCCTGGGCACGGCCTCGGTCGCCATCGAGACCACGCCCGGCAGCCGCCTGCTGGTCATTGGCGGCGAGCCCATGGATGAAGCCATCTTGCTGTGGTGGAACTTCGTGGCCCGCACCAGCGAAGAGATCGCCGAGGCCCGCGCGCAATGGGAAGCGGAGGCCGGTCAGAATGCGCAGGCCCTGCCCGCAGGTGCGGCGCGCCGCTTCGGGCCGCCGCTGGCATCGCCCCTGAAGCCGCTGCATGCGCCTTCGCTGGACGGCGTGGTGCTGCGCGCCTCGCGCTGAACGCGCTTGCTGCGGGGATCGACCTGCAGCCATGGCCCTGCCCAACCAAAAGGCGCCCCAAATGGGGCGCCTTGCCGTTTGTGTTGCGGGGATTTCGAGGGTCAGGCCGGGCTGGCCGCATCCACCTCGGTGCCGTCTTCCACGCCGCGAACGCTCTCGCGGCCGTTCTTGTCCTTGAGCTTGCCCAGGTCGGTCTCCACGGCCCGCTTCAGCTTTTCAATGGCCGCGTTGAAGGCATCCTTGACCTTTTCAGCCTCGGCGTTCACGGCGATCGGCGGGCGGCCATTGGCCCGGGTCTCCAGAACGCAGCGCTTGCCGGGAGCGCCGGAGGTCTTGAGCGCATCGACGCCGGTGAGGAAAACCTCCACGCGTACCACGTAGTCCTTGAATCTCGCCAGCTTGGCGTTGATCTCTTCCTGCGCCCATTGCGCCAAGGACTCGCCACCCTGGATCGAATCGTCGGCATGAACCTGAACTTGCATGCATATCCTCCTAGTCGCCAAAAGCCGCACCACCGGCGCGGCGGGGTTGTCGGGGCCATTGATGAACTGGCGAATCCATCGTAACGCCATGCGGGCTGCCTGCACAGCAAGTCGCACCCTGCGTCGTCAGGTTTTTCGCGCTGCAGCATCCGCAGCCCCAACCCCTGCCTACAGGCTACACCCGCGGGCGGGGCGCCTGCACGAATGGACCGAAAAAGCTTGAGATGCCTCAAGACAACTCTTGCATTCACCTACACCTATTTGCAGTGATGGCCCTGCGCCGGTCGCGGGCGTTCAACCCCTTCCTACAGGTCGCAGGCACGATTGGGCTTACAACGTGACCATCAGGACTTTCCCCTTGCCCACCACCCCATGAGCCCACTTGCCTCACGCCGCCTCAAGATCGGCCTTTCGGCCTGTTTCTCCCATGCGGACCCGCAGCGTCCGCTTTTCACGGGCAAGACGCTGCAGTACGTGGAGCAATCGATAGCGCACTGGATCATGTCGGCCGGCGCCATGGTGGTGATGGTGCCCTGCCCCACAGGCGAGACCGCGCGCGGCGACGTGACGCTGGAGCACTATGCCGAGTGGCTGGACGGCGTGGTCATGCACGGCGGCGCCGATGTCTGGCCCGGCAGCTATGGCGAGGAACCCATGCGCCCCGAATGGCTGGGCGACCGCGTGCGCGACCTCTACGACCTGGCCGTGGTCGAGGCGTTTTCCCAGGCCGGCAAGCCCATCTTCGGCGTCTGCCGCGGTCTGCAGCTGATCAACGTGGCCTTCGGCGGAACGCTCTACCAGGACATCGAGACCCAGGTGCCCGGCTCGCAGCTGCACCGCAATCCCACCGAGTACGACCGCCACTACCACGACATCGCCATCGTGCCCGGCAGCCGGCTGGAGGCGCTGTACCCCACGCTGGACCGCGCACGCGTGAACAGCATCCACCACCAGGGCATCAAGGACGTGGCGCCCGAGTTCGATGTGGAGGCCTGGAGCCTGCCCGACCGCATTCCCGAGGCCATCTTCCGCAAGCCCGGCACGCTCAAGAGCTATATCGCGGCCACGCAGTGGCACCCCGAATTCCAGTTCCGCAACCCGGACACCAGCACGCTGGATGACAGCGTGCTGCTGCGCGACTTCCTGGCTGCCTGCTCACGCGCCCGCGTGAGCCCGGCCGTGAGCCACAGCCCCTTCCAGATCCGCAACCGCGCCGCGCGCCTGCTGCGCCGCGCCTTGCTTCGCAGGCATTGACGGCCCGGCGCCTCCAAGCGCCTGCGCCACCACCTGCTGCAACTGCCCGCGCAGCCACGCATGGGCTGGATCGGCCTGGTGGCGCGCGTGCCAGATCATGAACATGGGCAGCGGCGGGCAGTCCACCGGTACGGCAAAGCTGGCCAGCGATGACAGGGCCGTGCGGCCCAGCAGCGACGGCGCCGTCGCCAGCAGCGGCGTGCCGCGCACAAAGGCGGCCAGCGCCGCAAAGCCCGGCACGCGCACGGCAAAGCGGCGCTCCAACCCGCGCGCCTGCAGTTGCAGGTCCAGGTCCAGGTCCAGCGCCTGGCGGTCGGCATAGGCCACGGTGGCGTGGTCGGCCTGCAGATAGTCGGCCAGGCTGGCCGGCGGCTGTCGCACGGCGCTGTCATAGAAGACTGCGTACTCATCGCTGAACAGGCGCTTTTGCACGATGTCCGTGGCATCGGGCGGGCGCGGGCTGATGGCCAGCAGGCAGGCATCCGAGCGCAGCAGTTCGGCATCCGGCGCGCCGCTGTCGATCACGCGCAGCACCGTCCCGGGCGCGGCTGAGCGCAGGCGCCGGGCCAGCGCGGGCAGCAGCAGTTCGCGCTGCAGGTCGTTGGCGGCAATGGTGATCTCGGCACGCCAGTGCGCGGGGTCAAAGCTGGGCCCCTGGCCGAACTGCTGCATCTGCCGCAGCAGCTCGCGCGCCGGGTCCTGCAGCGCCAGCGCATGGGCCGTGGGTGCAATGCCCCGCCCCTGCCGCACGAACAATCGGTCGCCCGTGATGGCGCGCAGCTTGTCCAGCAGATGGCTGACGGCCGATTGCGTCACGCCCAGGCGCTGCGCCGCCGCCGTGACGCTGCCCGTCTCCAGCACGGCCAGCAGCAGTTGCAGCAGCCGGCCGTCCAACTGCGATCCATCGATTTGTCTCATGCATTCCATGATTGGCCGCCGCTTTATCTTTGGCAACGCGGACCGGACACTGCCGCTGATCCAACGCAAATACCGGAGACAAAACATGGCCGATCAGCCGCAGATTCCCGGCACCACGCTGTTCGATGGCAGGCAGGCCCGCAAGGGCTATGCGCTCAACAGCATGTGCTTTTCCTTCAACGAGCTGGCCAACCGCCAGGCCTTCCTGGCCGACGAGGAGGCCTATATGCGCAGCTACGGGCTGAACCAGGAGCAGGCCGATGCCGTGCGCGCGCGCAACGTGCTGCAGATGATCGCGGCCGGCGGCAACGCCTACTACCTGGCCAAGCTGGCCGGCATCTTTCACCTGGACATGCAGGACATAGGCGCCCAGCAGACCGGCATGACCAAGGCCGAATTCCAGGCCCTGCTGCGCTCGCACGCCTGAGCCCCGCCGCAGCCCACACGCAAGACACAGCACAGGAGACACCCACCATGGCACATCTCATCGGCGGCCTCGGCACCTCGCACATTCCCGCCATCGGCAACGCCATCCACAAGGACCTGCAGAACGAGCCCTACTGGAAGCCCTTCTTCGACGGCTTCCCGCCCATCCGCGAATGGCTGGCCGCCCAGCGCCCCGACGTGGTGGTGATGTTCTACAACGACCACGGCCTGAACTTCTTCCTCGACAAGATGCCCACCTTCGCCGTGGGCGCGGCCGAGCGCTACTGCAACGCCGACGAAGGCTGGGGCATTCCCACGCTGGCACCGCTGCGCGGCCACACGGAGCTGTCATGGCACCTGATCGAGTCCCTGGTGGGCGAGGATTTCGACGTGGTCAGCTGCCAGGAAATGCTGGTGGACCACGCCTGCACGCTGCCGCTCAAGCTGTTCTGGCCCGAGGGCGACTGCCCGGTGGCCGTCGTGCCGGTGTGCATCAACACCGTGCAGTTCCCGCTGCCCTCGGCGCGCCGCTGCTATGCGCTGGGCCAGGCCGTGGGCCGGGCCATCGCGCGCTGGAACAGCGACCAGCGCGTGGCCGTCATTGCCTCAGGAGGCCTGTCGCACCAGCTCGATGGCGAGCGCGCGGGCTTCATCAACAAGGCCTTCGACCTGCAGTTCCTTGAAAGCATGGCCACCAATCCCGAATGGGCCACGCAGTTCAGCGTGCATGAACTGGTGGAAAAGACCGGCACCCAGGGCGTGGAACTGCTGATGTGGCTGGCCATGCGCGGCGCCCTGTCCGCGGCTGCGCCCGGCGTGCGCCGCGTGCACGGCAACTACCACATACCGATCTCCAACACCGCCACGGCGCTGCTGGCGCTGGAGGCGGTCTAGTCGGAAAACACAAAGGCCGCCGGGCATGCCCGGCGGCCTTTGTGCTTTGCGGGGCCGTGCGGACCGGGTGTATCCCGGCCCTGCCTCTCAATGGTGGTGGCCGTGGCCGCCGTGCACGTGGCGGTGCTCGATTTCCTCGGGCTTGGCCGCGCGCACTTCAGTCACCTTGCAGGCAAAGTGCAGCGCCATGCCGGCCAGCGGGTGGTTGCCGTCCAGCAGCACCACGGGGCCCTTGATCTTGACCACGTGGTAGATCTGGGGCTGGCCCTGGTCATCGGTGCCGCGCAGCTGGCCGCCGACCTTCACGCCGGGCGGGAACTCGCCCTTGGGGATGGTGCGGGTCAGGCTCTCGTCGCGCGCGCCGAAGGCGTCTTCCACGGCCAGGTCCACGGTCAGCGTGTCGCCCACGGCCTTGCCGTCCAGGGCGGCTTCCACCTTGGCGAAGATGTTGTCGTAGCCGCCGTGCAGATAGGCCACGTCGCCCTTGTCGAGCAGTTTGCCCAGCTTGTCGGTGATCTTGTAGTTGATGGTGACGGCGGTGTCTTTGGTGATGTTCATGGCAAAGGCCTTGGAAAACCGCAGCGCAGAAGGCGCGCCGCGCAAAGCTGCCATTGTCGGCGACCTGGGGCATTCCAGCGTCGCGGCCGTGGGTTCACCGGCCGCCCGACCTCAAGCCAGGCACTCGCGCGCGCATTCGAGCAGGCTGCGCGCCCAGCGCGCGCGGGCCGAGGTGTTGAGCCACAGCAGGCCCACCTTGCGCGCATCGGCGGGGCGGGAGCCGGCGCCGTCCGCAGCAGCGCCCTGCTCCGGCAGCGCCAGCACGCGCACGTCGCGGCCCTGGGAGAGCACGGGGCCTATGTCGGGCACCAGGCCCACGCCCAGGCCCTGGTCCACCATCATGGCCACGGCCAGCACCGAGTTCAGTTCCATGCGCTCCAGCGGCGCAATGCCCTGCGCACGCAGGTAGCGGTCGGCCAGCCGGCCACCGGCCAGGGATCGGTCGTAGCGCACCAGGGGCCGGGTGCGCAGCAGGGCCAGCGGGTCCTGCTGCGCATCGCGGGCGCGGCACAGCACGACCAAAGGCTCCTGGCGCAGCTCGGCCCAGCACACGGTCTTGGGCAGGTCGAACGAGGGTTGCAGGCAGATCAGCACGTCCAGCTCGGACTGGACCAGGGCCGTGTACAGCTCGGGCGTGAGGCCGGCGCGCACGCTGATGCGCACCTCGGCGTGGCGCGCCACGAAGGCCCGCATCACGGCGGGCACAAAGCCGTGCAGCGCCGTGTTCACGGTGCCCAGCCGCAGCTCGCCGCCGTCTGTATCCGAGGCCACCCATTCGCGCAGGCCCTCGAAGTCCTGCAGCAGCTGGCGGCCACGCTCGAACAGCCGCTCGCCCGCCTCGGTGGCGCGCACGCTGCGGCCATGGCGCACCAGCAGCGGCGCCCCCAGCTCGCCTTCCAGCACGCGCATTTGCTGGGCAATGGCCGAGGGGCTCAGATCCAGCTGGCGAGCGGCCTCGGACATGGAGCCGGTGTCCACCACTCTCAAGAAATTGTGTATGTATCTCACGTCCATTTCACACATTTTCTTGAATCACAACGCAGATGCAACTGCTGTTTTCCCAGGCTGCGCTGCACCACACTGCGTGACAACGACTATTTCAGGAGACAGACGCATGGATTCCCGGCCCACCTCTCAAACCGCTCAAGCCTCTCAGACCTCTTTGCCGCGCCGGATGTGGCTGTCCACCGCCGCCGCCGCGCTGGCCGCCTGTGCGCTGCCGGCCTGGGCCCAAAAGCGCGGCAGCCGCCTGGTGGTGCCGTTTGCGCCAGGCGGCGGCAACGATGTGTTTGCGCGGCAGATGGCGCATGGCCTCAACGAGTCCTTCGGCTACGGGATGATCGTGGAGAACAAGGCCGGCGCGGGGGGCAACCTGGGCACGGAAGCCGTGGTGCGTGCGGCCAGCGACGGCAGCACCTGGCTGCTGGGCCACACGGGCACGGTGTCCATCAATCCCTCGCTGTATCCGGGCCTCAAGTTCAATGCGGCCACCGATCTGCAGCCGGTGGCCATGTTCGCCTCGTCGGCCCTGCTGCTGGTGGTGCCGGCTTCCTCGCCCGCGCGCAGCGTGGCCGATCTGGCCGAGCAGATGCGCAAGCGCAGCGGCGAGATGAACTACGCCTCCAGCGGCTCGGGCACGGGCGGCCACCTGACGGGCGAGATGTTCGCCCACGCGCTGGGCGCCAAGGCCATCCACGTGCCGTACAAGGGCACGGCCCCGTCGCTGACCGACCTGGTGGGCGGCAATGTGGACTTCAGTTTTGGCGTGATTCCCGCGGCCATGGCCCTGGTGAAGGCCGGCAAGCTGCGCGCCCTGGCCGTGACCGGCGCCAAACGCCAGCCCCAGCTGCCCGACGTGCCCACGGTGGCCGAGTCCGGCGTGCGTGCGCTGGCCGACTTCGAGAGCTCGCTGACCTACGGCATCCTCGCGCCCAGGGGCACGCCTGCCGAGACGGTGCGCGCGCTGGGGCGCGACATCCTCAAGGTGGCGTCTGCCGAGTCCTTCCAGTCGCGCCTGGGCATCGAGGGCGCCGTGCCGCTGCTGGGCGATGGCGCGCAGTACGCGGCCCGCATCCAGGTGGAGAGCGCCAAGTGGGCGGCCGTGATCAAGGCCTCGGGCGCCACGGCCTGAGACCGGCAAGGACAGCATGTCATTGGTGAAGGACTATCTGGGCCCGGCCGACAGCGGCCACTGGTTTGCAGACGCGCGCTGGCTGGACGCGCTGCTGCGCTTCGAGAGCGCGCTGGCCCAGGCCCAGGCCGACTGCGGCCTGGTGCCGCGCCCGGCCGCCGAGGCCATAGCGCGCGCCTGCGCGCAGGCGCCGCTCACGTGCGAAGGCGTGGTGGAGCAGGCACGCGCCAGCGGCGCGCTGGGCCTGGCCGTGGTGCGGCCGCTGCAGCAGTGGCTGCAGGCCCACGCCCCCGAAGGCCTGCCCTGGCTGCACTGGGGTGCGACCACGCAGGACGCCGTGGACACGGCGCAGGCCCTGCTCACGCAGCAGGCCCTGCAGGCGCTGCTGGCCGAGCTGGACGCGCTGCAGTCCGCACTGCAGGCCCTGGCCCGCACGCACGCGGCCACGCCCATGCTGGCGCGCAGCCTGCTGCAGCCCGCGCAGATCACCAGCTTCGGCTTCAAGTGCGCGCAGTCGGCTGCCGCCGTGGGCCGCAGCATCGAACAGTTTGAAAGGCTTGCCACCGCTGCGCTGTGCGTGCAATTGGGCGGCGCCGTGGGCAATGGCGCCGTGCTGGGAAGCCACCGTGCCGAGGTGGAGCAGGCACTGGCCCGGCGCCTGGGCCTGTCGGCCTGCGGCCGCAGCTGGCATACCCAGCGCGACGACTGGATGCGCCTGGCCATGGAGGCCGCCGTATGCGGCGGCAGCCTGGCCAAGCTGGCCAAGGACTGGTCGCTGATGTCGCAGTACGAGGTGGGCGAGGTCAGCGAGGCGCCGCGCGGCAGCACCTCCAGCGCCATGCCGCACAAGCGCAATCCCGTGCACCTGATGCAGGCAGTGGCACAGGCCCAGGCCATCCCCCAGCTCGCGGCCCTGCTGCTGGGCTGCATGGCCCAGGCCCATGAGCGCGCGCTGGGCGAGTGGCAGGCCGAGGTCGCACACTGGCCCGACCTGTGGCGCCATGTGCATGGAGCCGCCGCCGCATTGCGCCAGGCCGCGCAGTCGCTGCAGGTGCATCCGCAGCGCATGCTGGGCCATGTGCGGGGCCTGCACGGACTGGTGTTTTCAGAGGCCTGCGTGCACGCCATGGCACCCTGGACAGGCAAGCCCGAGGCCCTGGCCGCCGTGGAGCTGCTGGCCCCGCAGGCGCTGGAGCAGGGGCGCGAGCTGCGCCTGCTGCTGGCCGAATGGGCTGCGCCCCGGCTGGACGCAGCGGCCCTGCAGGCGCTGCAAGATGCGCTGGCCCGTGCCTGCGACCCGGCCCGCGCCGTGCAGGCATCGCATGATGCGTGCCTGGCGCTGCTGGCAGCGCCGCAGACCCACGCCAATGCCCATTTCCATGCTTGACACAGGAACCCCCGCCATGACCGAATCTTCCGCCGACGCCCTGCAGCGCGGCCTTGCCAACCGCCGCCGCGTGCTGGGCGATGAATGGGTGGACCAATCCGTGGCGCGCGCCAACGAACTGAATGTGGAGTTCCAGCGCATGATCACGGCCTATGCCTGGGACGGCATCTGGAGCCGCCCCGGCCTGGAGCGCCGCACGCGCCGCATCATGGTGCTGGCCATCACGGCCTCCATGGGCCGCTGGGAAGAGTTCGAGCTGCACATCCGCACGGGCCTGCTGGCCGACCCGGCCGATGCCGAGGCCGCGCCGCTGGACCTGGACACCATCCGCGAAGTGCTGCTGCAGACCGCTGTCTATGCCGGCGTGCCCGCAGGCAACACCGGCATGGCCATCACGCTGAAGATCCTCAAGGAGCTGGGGCGCACGCCCGCGCCGGCCAGCTTTCATCCGCCCGCAGACACGGCCTGACGCGGCCTGACCGGACTCAGGCGGCCGGAGGCTGCTCCTCGGCCGCAGCGCCCGGGTAGCGCGCAAAGCGCCGGTTCTCTGCGCCATGCACCGGGTCCTGCTCGGCCCAGGGCCACCCGCCGAACTGGGTGCGCCGGTAGTCCTGCATGGCCTGCATGATTTCCTGCTGCGTGTTCATCACGAAGGGGCCGTACTGCGCCACGCTCTCTCCAATGGGGCGGCCCTGCAGCACCAGGCATTCCACGGCGTCGGCGCCGCTGTTGTGCAGTTCCCAGTCCTGCGTGGCATCCAAATGCAGGGCCGCATGCTGGGCCAGCGCCGTGGGCCCGACCTGCAGTGCCTGGCCAGCAAAGAAATACAGCATGCGCTGCGTGTCCGCACCGGCTGCGCGCGGCAGCGTCCAGCGTGCGCCGGGCTCCAGGCGCAGCGTCCAGATGGCCACGTCGCCCTCGGGTTGCGAGGCCCAGGATTCGGGCGGCGGCGGCAGGGCGGCCGCCGCGCCGGGCAGGCTGCCTGCGACCACGGTGACCACGGTCCTGCGGCCTGCGGCGTCTGCGTGCTCCAGGCGCGGGATGCGCTCGTTCCAGAACATGGTGAAGTGCGGCTCCACCATCTTGGAGCGCGCAGGCAGGTTCAGCCAGATCTGGAACAGCTCCAGCGGATTGGGCGCGTCGCTGTCGAGCAGCGGGAACATCTCCGAATGCTGGATTCCCTTGCCGGCCGTCAGCCACTGCACGTCGCCGCCGCCAAAGCGCGCGGCCGCGCCCAGCGAATCGGAATGGTCGATCAGGCCCTTGCGCACCAGGGTCACGGTCTCGAAGCCGCGGTGCGGATGGCCGGGAAAGCCCGGCACGCCGTCGCCGTGGTACATGGAAAAGCCGTCCTTGCGGCTGAAGTCGCTGCCCATCTGGCGGCCTTCCAGGTCCACGGCCTGCACGCCCAGGCGGCCATCGCTGGGCGGATAGGCATCGTCATGGTGGGCACAGAACAGGAAGGGGTCCATGGTGGGCCACAGCGGGCCCAGCGGCTGGCTCTGGAGGACGGGGGTGGTGGCTGCGGTCATCGTGGCTCCTGTGAGGCTGCGCCCGCAAGAAAAAAGGGGGCGCTGCATTCTCGGACAGATGCGGCCCCCGCGCCCGTTTTGAAAGCCACCATGGCTGGGACAGTGCGGCCCAGGAATGCAACGCCCGCCGGGTCAGTTGCGCGGCGGCGTCACCAGGCCCTTTTGCACGGCCGGGCGCGCCACGAAGGCGGCCAGCACGCGCTGCAGCTCGGGAAAGCGCTCCCAGCCCAGCAGTTCGGCCGCGTTGTAGCCTTGCTCCACCACCATGTTGCGCACCCAGGGCCACAGGGCGATGTCGGCAATGGTGAACTGCTCGCCCATCACCCAGGCGCGGCCGGCCAGGCGGCGCTCCAGCACACCCAGCAGGCGCACGGACTCGTTCACGTAGCGGTCGCGCGGGCGCTTGTCCTCGAAGTCCTTGCCCGCGAATTTGTGGAAGAAACCCAGCTGGCCGAACATGGGGCCGACGCCACCCATCTGGAACATCAGCCACTGCAGCGTTTCATAGCGCGCGGCCGGGTCGGCGGGCAGCAGCGGGCTGCCGGTCTTCTCGGCCAGGTAGACCAGGATGGCGCCCGACTCGAACAGCGCCAGCGGCTTCCCGCCCGGGCCTTGCGGGTCCAGGATGGCCGGGATCTTGTTGTTGGGAAAGGTGTCCACGAACTCGGGCGAGAGCTGGTCATTGCTCTCGAAGCCCACGCGGTGCGCCTCATACGGCAGGCCCATCTCCTCCAGAGCGATCGACACCTTGACGCCGTTGGGCGTGGGCAGGGAATACAGCTGGATGCGGTCCGGCTGCGTGGCCGGCCACTTGCGCGTGACGGAAAAGGCGGAAAGCGGATTCTGTGAAGTCATGGGGCACCTTGAAGGCTGGACGGGTTCGCCAAGAAATCGATGGCCGCTGCATCGTAACGTTCGACGCCCAGCCATGCTTGGCACGCTAAATAATGGCAGACCCGGCCCTGCCGCCGGGTCATAACAATCAACGGAGACATGCATGACAAGACATTCCACCCGCCGCCACGCACTGGCCCTGCTCGGCACCACCGCCGCCGCCTGGGCGGCCCTGCCCCTGGTCGCCACAGCGGCCGGCTACCCCGAGCGCCCCGTGACCGTGGTCGTGCCCTACTCGCCCGGCGGCGGCGTGGACATCATCACGCGCCTGGTCACGCCGCCCATGGCCGAGCTGCTGGGCCAGTCCCTGGTGGTGGACAACAAGCCCGGCGGCGGCACCAACATCGGCATGGGCGCGGTGGCACGCGGTGCGGCCGACGGCTACCTGCTGCTGACGGCATCCAACACGCTGACCACCAACAAGGCGCTGTACGCCAAGCTCAATTTCGATCCGCTCAAGGACCTCATCCCGGTGGGCCGCATCGGCGAGGCGCCGCTGGTCGTGGTGGTCAACGCCAAGTCGCCTCACAAGAACCTGGCCGAGCTGATCGCCGCCGGGAAGGCCAAGGCCGGCGCGCTGTCCTATGGCACGGCTGGCGTGGGCAGCTCGGGCCACATGGCCAGCGCCCTGCTGGAGCGCGCAGGCGGCTTCCAGGCCGTGCACATCCCCTACAAGGGCGGCTCGGCCGCCGTGACCGATCTGCTGGGCGGGCGGCTGGACTTCATGGCCATCAACCCGCTGGAGGTGGCAGGCCATGTGGGCAGCGGCGCGCTGCGCGCCCTGGCGGTGCTCAACCACAATGGTTCGCGCCTGTTGCCGGGCGTGCCCACGGCACGTTCGCTGGGCGTGAATGTGCAGGCCACCGTGTGGTGGGGCCTGGTGGCGCCGGCCGGCACGCCGCCGGCCGTGGTGCAGGCGCTGAACCAGGCTTTGAACAAGAGCCTGGCCCAGCCCGCCGTGCTGCAGAAGCTGGCCGACATCGGCGCATCGCCCATGGGCGGCACGCCGGCCGAGTTCGGCGCCTTCATTCAGGCCGAGAGCGCCGAGCTGGGCGAGGTGATTCGCGCCGCCAATATCCGCGCGGACTGAGACGCGGGCGAAGGGAAGGACGAAGGCGCGCCGCTGCGCTCAGCGCGGCGCGACGGGCTTCTGGACCAGGGCCACGCTCAGGCCGTCCGGCGTCACCGTGATGGCGCCGGGCTCCATGTTCAGCGAGTCCATCAGGGCCAGTTCCTTGTCCTGCAGCTGGTAGAGCACGAGCTGGCCCAGCGCCTGCTCGGCCAGCGCGCTGGCGTAGGTGGTGAGCATGTCGCTCATGGCGGGCGCCAGGTCATTGATGACCAGGCTGTTGACCTTGATCTGGTGGGCGCGCAGCGTGCGGTCCGTGGGCTCGTAGCGCAGCGCGAAGTCCAAGTTCAGATGGCCGCCATAGCCCTGCTTGAGCACGGGCCCCGACAGATCGGCCTGCAGCACCGCATTGAGCGCGTTGCGCTCGGGCAGCAATCCCAGCACCGGCGAATGCAGCTTGAGCTGCAGCATGCCGGCCACGGGGAACTGCCGGGGAAAGCGCTGGGCCACCACCTCCTGCAGCCTTTGCCGCGAAACCGAGACATTCCCAGGTCCGGACTTTCCCGAACATCCGGTCGCGGCCAGGCTCCAGCCCGCTGCCACGACCATCAACAAAAAGCGGCGATTCATCACGACAGCACAAGCCTCAGAAAGCCCGACACGAAACCCTGAAGCGCCATGCATGTCATACGCATGGCGCTATGTTTTTTGAGAGCGACATTGTCCCGCCAGGGGCTATTCCCTGTCCCGGCAGTGGGTGTTGCCCGGCACCTGCGCGCAGCCACTTCGAGAACGAAACGACATAGCAGCTAGTGCCCGCCGGACATAGGCAGTACCGGCTCCCATACGGAAACTCGGCCGCTCGCAAAGTTCCCGCCTTCCAGAAGAAATCAAGGAGACACCATGAAGAAGAACATCGCCCTCGCCCTGCTGGCCACAGGCTGCGCGGCCGGCCCCGCCCTGGCGCAGTCCACCAGCAGCGTGAGCCTGTACGGCATCATCGACGTGTCGGTGCGCGCGCAAAGCGGCCTGTCGGGCGCCAATGCGCCGGCTGCGGGCAGCATGGGCTCGGTCAACAGCGGCGTGGGTCCCACCAGCCGCTGGGGCATACGCGGCAGCGAGGACCTGGGCGGCGGCCTGCGCGCCATCTTCAACCTCGAATCCACGCTGGGCGCCGACGTGGGCGGCATCGGCGGCGTGGCCGGCACCTTCGACCGGGCGGCCATCGTGGGCCTGGCCGGCCACTGGGGCGCGGTCACGGCTGGCCGGCAGAACACGCTGATCTCCGACTCCGTGGGCCTGGTCGATCCCATCGCCCTGCGCTTTGCGGGCCTGAACCCCAACATCCAGGTCACCAGCCTCACGGGCCACGGCCTCAACAACGAATGGGGCGCCACCAACACCAAGGTGGGCTCCAACCGCGTCAACAACTCCATCAAGTACTCGGGCAGCTTTGGCGGCCTCACGGCGCGCGCCATGTACAGCTTCGGGGAGACCGGCGTGTCGGCCTCGCGCCTGGACACGCGCGGCCTGGGCCTGGACTGGCGCCAGGACGATCTGGTGCTGACCAGCGCCTACACCCAGTTCCACGACGCCAGCGGACGCACGCTGGACGCCGCCAACATCGGTGGCGCCTGGAGCCGTGGCGACCTGCGCCTGATGCTCAACTACGGCCGCAACAAGGCCGAGACCAGCGACACCGCGAAAACCACGAACAAGATCCTGGCGCTGGGCGCACGCTACGCCATCACACCCGTCATCGGCCTGAACGGCGGCTACTACAAGGTGGACCGCGAGCGCACGGGCCAGGGCGACGACGGCTTCCAGCGCCTGATCGGCTTCGTGGACTACCAGCTGTCCAAGCGCACCAGCCTGTTCCTGGAGCTGGACACGACCAAATGGAAGAACGGTTACCAGGGCGCAGGCAACAAGACACGCGCCAGCGGCATCAGCCTGGGTATCACGCACAATTTCTGACCCCCTGAGCGGCTGGCGCCGCTTCCCCCAGGGGACGACGCCCTCGGCTAGGCGCCCCCGCCGCGAGGCGGCTCTTGCTCGGCGTCTCTGAGTTGGAGCACGCCAGTTTCACAGGCTGTGATCGTGATTCGCAGACCTGCAAGCCGCCGCGAAATCCAGCTTTGCCGCGCCCTTGGGCGCGGTTTTTTTATCTATTCATATATCCATTCATGGATTTGCATAAATCCTTGATTTTCAATAAATTAACCCCTTGTTTCATCCATTCATGAATTGATTCCCCATGCCCACTGAAGACCTCTCCCTGCAGGTGCTGGCAGCACTGCGCCGCCAGGGCGGTGCGCTGGCGGCGCGCGAGTTGCAGCAGATGCTGGGCGTGAGCCAGCCCACGGTGTCGCGCGCGCTGGCACCGCTGATCCAGTCGGGCCAGGTGCGCAAGGTGGGGGCGGCGCGCACGCAGCGCTATGTGCTGCCGCGCCAGGTGGCGGGCGTGGGCGCCGAGGTGGCCATCATGCGCGTGGACACCGAAGGCCATGCATCACCCTTCGGCCGCATGATCGCCCTGCACGGCGGCGGCTTCTGGGTGGATGAGGCCGACGGCCTCAGCGAGCAGCACGACGGCCTGCCCTGGTTCCTGGACGACATGCGGCCCCAGGGCTTCATCGGCCGCAGCTTTGCGCACAGCCACCCCGAACTGCAGCTGGGCGGCGACCCGCGCCAGTGGGGCGAGGACGATGTGCTGCGCGCCCTGGCCCGCTTTGGCGAAGACCTGCCGGGCAACCTCATCGTGGGCGAAGCCGCCTTCGAGCGCTTCCACTCCCTGCCCGCGCGCACGCTGCGCGCCGCCTCTGCGGCCGACTATCCGCGCCTGGCCATGCAGGCCATGCAGGGCACGCATCCGGGCTCGTCGGCGGGCGGCGAGCAGCCCAAGTTCTGCTGCATCACGGCCGGGCGCAGCGTCATCGTCAAGTTCTCCCCGGCAGGCAACGCGCCGGCCGAGCAGCGCATCCGCGACCTGCTGGTCTGCGAGCACCTGGCACTGCAGACCCTGGCCGAAGACGGCCTGCCCGCAGCGCGCACGCGGCTGTTCCTCGATGGCGGCCGCGCCTTCCTCGAATCGGAGCGCTTCGACCGCAGCCAGCCGGCGCCGGGCGATGGCGATGTGCCCGTCTTACAGGCCCACCCGGGCAGCAACCCTGGACGCATCGGCATGGTGTCCCTGCAGGTGCTCAATGCCCAGTACGTGGGCGAGGTGGACAACTGGGCGGCCACGGCCAACCGCCTGGCCGCACGCGGCCTCATCACCGAGGCCGACGCGCGCAGCCTGCGCCTGCTCGAAGCCTACGGCCAGCTCATCGCCAACACCGACCGGCACTACGGCAACATCTCCTTCGTGCTGCCGCAGCCCCATGGCGACTGGGCGCTGTCGCCCACCTACGACATGCTGCCCATGCTCTACATGCCCATCAACGGCGAGATCGTGGAGCGCGACTTCGGCGCCCAGCCCCAGCGACCCACGGCCGCCACGCTGGCCGAATGGCCGCATGCCCAGGCGCTGGCACGCCGCTTCTGGCAGACCGTGGCGCAGGATGCGCGCATCTCCGGGGAATTTCGCAGCATCGCTGCGCGAAATCTTGAATTCATGAGTGCCTGATTGAAAGGCAACAGCAATGAAATTCAGATGCCAATCTGTGGATAACGCCGGTAATTTCTCTTGAAAAATCTGTGCACATCCTCTTGAAAAACATTTGCACAAGCTGTGCTTCATCTGCGCAAAACCGCCATCCACAAGGGCAGTACGCCACCGCCTGCACAATCGAAGGCTTCCTCATCCGACAAGAGCCTGGCCACCGATGACAAGCATTGCCCCTTCTCACGCCGCAGACCCGCGCATCGCCGACGTGCTCAGCTACTGGCTGGGCTCCGCGCATCCCGACAACGCGGGCGCCCTGGCCTGCAAGAACCTGTGGTTCATCAAGTCCGATGCCACTGACGATCAGATCCGCGAGCGCTTCGGCGCCCTGGTCGAAGATGCGCTGGCCGGCCAACTGGACGGCTGGGCCCGCACGGCCCTGGGGCGGCTGGCGCTGATCGTGTTGCTGGACCAGTTCACGCGCAACCTGTTCCGGGGCACGGCACGCAGCTTTGCAGGCGACCCGCAGGCGCTGCAACTGGCGCTGGATGGCATCGCCCTGGGCCATGACCGCCATGCCGACCTGCCAGCCGTGGCGCGCATCTTCTGCTACCTGCCGCTGGAGCATGCCGAAGACCTGGCCCTGCAGGACCGCAGCGTGGCCGCCTTCCAGGCCCTGGCCGACCAGGCCGGTGACGCTGGCGGCGAGGGCGTGCGCGAGTTCCTCGCCGGCACGCTTGACTACGCCCACCGGCACCGCGACGTCATCGTGCGCTACGGCCGCTTTCCGCACCGCAATGCCATCCTGGGCCGCACCAGCACGGCCGAGGAACTGCAGTACCTGTCCCAGCCCGGCTCAGGGTTCTGAGAGCGCAGCGGATCTCCTTCACCCACAAAAAAAGGGAACGTGCCAACGTTCCCTTTTTTGCTTTCGGCGCGCTTCCGGCATTCAGGCCGGCTGCGCCTGGGGCTGGCGCTCGCCGCCCTTGCGCTCGCCATCGCGCATGCGCAGCGCCCAGCGCTCGATCGTGTAGAACGACAGCGCCGACAGCGCCACCGAGATCGCCAGGCCCAGCGCCACCACCACGGGCCACGAGAAGTCGGCGCGCAGATAGCGCACCACCGGGTAGTGCCAGAGGTAGACGCCATAGGACAGGCGGCCCAGCTTCACCAGCGTGGGCGACGACAGCATGTCGAAGACCAGGCCCGAGCCCTGGCTTGCCGCCACCAGCAGCACCACGGCGGCGCATTCCACCACGGTGATGCCCCAGACCATGGCGTCCTGGTTGTCCCATTGCAGCGCCATCAACAGCGGCACGGCCAGCGGCACCCACATGGCGTGGTGCATGCGCGCCTTCAGTGCAGCGATGAAGTCGGGCCGCTCGATCATCACCGCCGCCAGCAGCGCACCGGCGAACAGGCCCGAGGCACGGGTGTCGAAGCGAAAGAAGATCTCATAGAAGTGCTGGCCCTGGTCCACCCAGTACACGCGCCACAGCCAGCTCAGCGCCCACAGCAGGGCAATCGGGCGCCACAGACGGCCCGGCTTGGAAAAGCGCAGCAGCAGCACCAGCAGCGGCGGCCAGATCAGGTAGAAATGCTCCTCCACCGACAGCGACCACATGTGCAGCAGCGTGTCCGGGCTGTCGAAGAAGGCGATGCCGTAGTCGGCCAGATAGAGGATGGAGACCAGCGCATCGGTGTAGATGTCGTTCAGGTCCGGCCACAGCAAGGGCGCGAAGATGCAGTACGCGCCCAGGAACAGGGCCAGCGCCGGCATCAGGCGATAGAAGCGGCGGCGATAGAAGCGCCAGAAGCCGATGCGGCCTTCGGATTCGTTCTCCATCAGCAGCAGCGAGGTGATCAGATAGCCGCTGAGCACGAAGAACAGGTCCACCCCGAAGAATGCGCCATCGAACAAAGGCGCATGGGAGTGCGACAAGATCACCAACAGGATCGCCACGCCCCGCAGCCCGTCAAGGGCGGGGTTGTAGTGCAGTTTGAAATCCTTGACCACCAAAACCGGACACCTTTCCAACGCCGGGGCATACGCCCCGGGCCATGAACAAACCCCATGAAAAATGGAGCACGCGGACATGGCGCAGCCGTCCCCGGGAGGGTCGCAACGCATGGTCCAGCGCGATAAGAGAGACGGCACGCCCCAAGGTTCCCGGCGGATGCTGTGACCAGCAATCCGCGAGCCGCGGCTGCGGCGCACCTGGAGGATGCGGGCCGCCTCTACGGGCGGCCCTGCGTGCACGAACATGCCCTGCAGTGCAGGGCAATGGCTGATGAATTTCAGCGAAATCCGATTTTAGCCATCACCGCCTGCGGGCCAAGTTCGATGGACATTCGGCCTGGAGTCCTGGGTCACCCCGCCCCGCCGCCTGTCCACCTCTCATCGCACGCCGCGAGTATGGGCAGCGCACCGCGGCCGGAACGTAACAGGAAGTTGTCGCCGACGCTGCTGCGCCCTACCTCACGCCGCCCTGCTGAGCCGCCGGCGCACACAGGGGCGAGGGAGTTGGATGCGCCGTCAACAATTTGGAACAAAACGCCACCAATCCCAATGAATACCAGCTTCTTCCGCTATCGTTTTTAACAAGCAGACGGACAAACGGAAGAGATCGCGTCCTGCAGACCACGGCGCGCGTCACTGTCTGGCTGCACCGGCTGCTGGTTCTTGGCCCGCAGATAGTGTTCGGTGAACAGCGCCAGGTAGCTCTCCAGCGCACGGCCCGCGCGCCGGTCACCCACGTCGCCCGTCAGCTCCAGGCACAGGGCCGCCACCTCGCTGGTGCAGAAATGGTCTTCGCGCTGCGAGCGGCGCAGGCGGTACTGCGAGACCTGATCCGGGTGCAGGCTCAGCACCGGAAAGCGGTCCAGGTAAGGGCTCTTGCGGAACATCTTGCGCGCCTCGGGCCAGGTCGCGTCCAGCAGGATGAACAGCGGGCGCCGGCCTTGGTTCGGTTCGACCCCGGCTCGGGGCGCCGGCAGCGCATGCACCACGCGCTGCGGCGGCTCCACGAACTCGCCGGGAAACACCACATAGGGCTGCCACTGCGGATCATCGAGCAAGGCCAGCAGGCCCGCATCGGCCTCGGTGCGGGCCCAGCCGAAGGCATGCGTCTGCTCCACCACATCGGCGATCAGCCAGCCCGTATTGCTGGGCTTGAGCGGCTCGGCATCGTGCATCAGCAGGCAAAAGCCCGCCCGCGTCGGCAGCATGGGACGCAGCGCGCAAAGGCAGTGCGAAGGCCGCAGCCGGCAACCCTCGCAGCGCTCGCCGCGCGGCCCGCCGCGCGACAGAAACGGCCGCGTGCTGCGCGCCAGCCGCTGCGTGCGCAGCCGCGAGACCGCATGCGGCGCCACGCCGGAGTCCACGCCGCGCAGATAGGACAGAGGCACGCAGGCATCCTGCGCCGCAGCAGGCACAGCTGACATTTCCAGGCTCATCCCACGCTTTCCAGCTCGAACAGCGGCAGCTCGGCGCGGCGGCTCAGCCACACGCCGCCGCCCAGTTCCTTGAAATGCTCGGCCAGCCCGCGCCGGTACAGATCGGCCCGGTGGCGGAACAGGCGCGGATCGGTCAGATCCTCATCGATCACGCCGCGTTCGTAATCCTCGCGCGCCACCGCCTCCACATACAGACCGCCTCGGCTCAACCGCCCCAGATTGGCCAGCGCGCGCTTGAGATCCGGCGGGCTCAGATAGGGCAGCACGCCCTGGCAGATCACCAGATCGAAGGGCTCTGCAGGATCATGCGCTGCATAGTCCACCACCGAGCCGCGCTCCCAACCGAAGCGCCCGCACAGGTACTCGCTGAACTCCACGCCGTGGTAGCTGGCACCGGGGAAGTGGCGCTGCACCGCCTCGCGCCACAGACCAATGCCGCAGCCCACATCCAGCACGCGGCGCACGGGCACGCGCACATAACTCAGGTAGGAACAGACGAAAGCGCCCAGACGGTTCACATGCTCGGTATCGACCACGCTGGTCTTCTTGTCGAAGTAGTAGCGCTGGTAGTACGCCTCGTCGAACCACTGGTCACTTGCTGATTGCACGCATTCTCCTTGGGGGTGAGCGCCCGGTGGGCGCGTTCGGGCGGGAGTATGGCGCAGAGGGGTTTGTATATGCCGGGATGCGGTATTCGCTCAGGCCTTCGGCGGCCGATGCAGCAGGCACAGCTTGTTGCCATCCAGATCCCGCACATAGGCCAGGTACAGCCGGCCACCGGGCGAAGCCTCGCGCCAGCCGGGCGGATCCTCGCAGGTCACGCCCCCGGCTGCCACGGCGGCGGCATGGGCCGCGTCGGCCTGCTCGGGCGACTGCGTCGCAAAGCCGATGGTCGCGCCATTGCCGTGGCAGGCGGCCTCGCCGTTGATCGGTGTGGAAATGGCAAACGTGCCGCCCGCGCTGCGGTAGAAATAACGGTTCTTGTTGGCCATGCCCGGCGCAACGCCGAGCGCGCCCAGGAATGCGTCGTAGAACTGCTTGGATTTTTCGAGGTCGTTGACCCCGACCATGACGTGGCTGAACATGCCTGTGTCTCCTTGGTTGATGCGAACCGGGATGTTAGCTGCGGCACGCCGTCCTGCTGTCACCCATGCGCGCCAGCGACCATACTGTCGCCCCCGCCACAGCCGGCGGACATTGCACCGATACCGCGATACCGAAACCATGCGCCTTCTTCACACTTCCGACTGGCACCTGGGCCAGCACTTCATGGGCAAGAGCCGCCAGGCCGAGCACGCTGCGCTCATCGACTGGCTGCTGGAGCAGGTCGATGCCCAGGCGGTCGATGCCGTGCTCATCGCGGGCGACATCTTCGACACCGGCGCGCCGCCCAGCTATGCGCGCGAGCTGTACAGCCAGCTGGTGGTGCGCCTGCATGCGGCGGGCGTGGCCCTCTTGCTGCTGGGCGGCAACCACGACTCCGTGGCCACGCTGGCAGAGAACCGCGAGCTGCTGGCCTGCCTGGACACCACCGTGGTTGCCGCCGTGGGCGAGACGGCCAGCCACGTGGTCGAGCTGCCGCTGCGGCGCCGGCCGGGGCAGCCGGCCGCGCCCGGCTGCATCGTCTGCGCCCTGCCCTTCATGCGCCCGCGCGACCTGGTGCTGAGCCAGCCCGGCCAAAGCGCCGAGCAAAAGCAGCAGGCGCTGCAGGCCGCCATCGAGTCCTGCTACCGCAGCGTGCACGACGCCGCCATGGCACGCCGTGACGCGCTGGCCGCCGCATCCGGCCAGCGCCTGCCCATCATCGCCACGGGCCATCTCACCACCGTGGGCGCCAGCAGCAGCGAGTCCGTGCGCGAGATCTACGTGGGATCGCTGGACGCCTTCCCCACCTCGGCCTTTCCGCCCGCCGACTACGTGGCCCTGGGCCACATCCACCAGCCGCAGAAAGTGGGCGGCCTGGAGCACATCCGCTACAGCGGCTCGCCCATTGCGCTGAGCTTTGACGAGGCCCGCCAGTCCAAGCAGATGCTGCTGGTGGACCTGGGCCCCGAAGGGCTGCAGGCCGTCACGCCGCTGCCCGTGCCCTGCTTTCAGCCCATGGCCTCGGTGGCAGGCAGCCTGACCGCCTTGCCGGATCTGATGCGCGCCACCGCCCAGGCCGGCAGCCCTGCACGGCCCGTGTGGTTGGAGGTGGTGGTGGAGCAGGACGACTACCTGCCCCAGCTCACCGACCGCGTGCAGGCCCTGGCCGATGAGCTGCCGGTGGAGCTGCTGCGCGTGCGGCGCCAGCGCGGCCGGGCGGTGGCCGGCATGGCCGCCGCCGCTGGCGAGTCGCTGCACGAGATCAGCCCCGCCGACGTCTTCGAGCGCCGCCTGGCGCTGGAAACACTGGAGCCCGGCCTGGCCCAGGCCCTCACCCGGCGCTACCAGGAAGTGGTGGCCGGGCTTGATGCGCCCCAGCCAGGCGCCAGCGAATACGGCGAGGAGGCCCGCGCATGAAGATCCTTACGCTGCGGCTCAAGAACCTCAACTCGCTCAAGGGCGAATGGCGCATCGACTTCACGCAGGCACCGTTCGCGGGCAACGGCCTGTTCGCCATCACCGGGGCCACGGGCGCGGGCAAGTCCACCCTGCTCGATGCCATCTGCCTGGCGCTGTACCACCAGACACCCAGGCTGAACAACATCTCGGCATCGGCCAACGACCTCATGACGCGCCACACGGCAGACTGCCTGGCCGAGGTCGAATTCGAGGTCAAGGGGCAGGTCTACCGCGCCTTCTGGAGCCAGCGCCGCGCACGCGACAGGCTCGATGGCGCACTGCAGGCGCCCAAGGTGGAACTGGCCCGTGGCGATGGCAGCATCCTCAGCAGCCAGACGCGCGACAAGCTGGAGCAGACCGCCGCCATCACCGGGCTGGACTTCGAGCGCTTCACCAAGTCCATGCTGCTGGCCCAGGGCGGCTTTGCGGCGTTCCTTGAAGCCAATGCCAACGTCCGCGCCGGCCTGCTGGAAGAGCTGACAGGCACCGAGATCTACGGCCTCATCTCGCAGAAAGTCTTCGAACGCGCCCGCGATGCGCGCCAGCGCCTGGACCAGCTCAAGGCCCAGGCCGATGGCGTGGAGTTGCTGACGCCCGAGGCGCGCGATGCCCTGCAGGCCCAGGCCGACAGCCTGGTGACGGAGCAGGCCACGCTGCAG
The DNA here is from genome assembly GCF_059567865.1 of Delftia sp. BGA-UO-ETr-SB1. Classification (NCBI taxonomy): domain Bacteria; kingdom Pseudomonadati; phylum Pseudomonadota; class Betaproteobacteria; order Burkholderiales; family Comamonadaceae; genus Delftia; species Delftia sp. BGA-UO-ETr-SB1. Next base: position 1,615,412 of record NZ_JCAQOW010000005.1, read on the forward strand.
ACCGACTACCTGCGCGCCCAGGCCCAGCACCAATGGCAGCAGCAACTGGCCCAGGCCACCCAGACACTGCAGGCCGCTCGCACCGGCTGCGCAGACGCCGCCCAGGCACTGGAGCAGGCCGCGCCCGAACTGGAAAGCCTGGCCCGCGACGAGCCCGCGCAGGCGCTGCAGCCGCTGCACCAGGCCTGGCAGCGCAGCACCGCAGCCTGCGATGACAGCCGCCAGCAACTACAGCAACTGCGCGAGCACGAACAGCAAACCCAGGCCCGCCTGCTGCTGCAGCACCGCCATGCCCAGGCCCTGTCCGCCCGCCTGGCCCAGGCCGCGCAAGACACCCTGGCACGCCAGCAGGCCGAGCACCAAACGCTGGAACAGTTCTGCACACACCATGCCGCACATGCCCTGCTGGGCGAGCGCCTGGGCAGCTGGCGCCAGCAATTCAAGCTGCGCGCCAGCCAGCAACAGCAAGCGGCCAACCAGCAGCAAGCCCTGCGCAAGCTGGATGCCGAACAGGCCCGCATGGCGCAAAGCGCCGAAGCCGGCGCGGCCCAGGTCCAGGCCGCCACCGACGCCCAGGCCCGCGCCAGCGCCGCACTCCAGCACGCGCAGGACGAACAGGCGCAGCGCCTTCAAGGCAGCGGCGGCATGGCCGAGCTGCGCGCGCGCGAGCAGGCAGAGCAGGACCGCCTGCACCTGTGGCGCCAGGCAGAAACCCAGGCCGCGCAGCGCCGCGAACTTGCGCGCCAGCAAGCTGCGCTGGAGCAGGAATTGCGCGATGGAGAGGCACAGGCGCGGGCGCAGGACACATCGCTGCAAGCCCTGCGGCAGCAGTACAAGAGCGTCAAGGAACAGGTCGCGGACAAGCAGACCCTGCTCCTGCAGGAGCAGCGCATCCAAAGCCTGTCCGAGCACCGCCACGCCCTGCAGCCCGGCCAGCCCTGCCCGCTGTGCGGCGCGCACGAGCACCCGGCCGTGGCCGCCTACGAAGCGCTGGACGCCTCGGCCACCGAAGCCGCGCTGCGCCGCAAGCAGGATGAACTCGACGCCCTGCAAACCCAGGGCGAAACCGCCCGCGCCACTCTGGCCGCCACCACGGCCGCGCAGGCTGCGCGCCAGCGCCAGGCCGACGAACTGGAACAGGACATCGCGCGATGGCACGACACATGGAACGACACATGGCAGGGCCTCACGCAACCCCTGCAGCTCGCGCCAGACAGTTGGCAACAGGCCGACACCCTCGCCGCATCGGCCCAGGCCTGCGCCCGCCAGCTGGACACGCTCAAGCGCGCCGTGCAGGCCGCCGAGCAAGGCGAGCAGGCCGTGCAACAGGCCAAGGACGCTGCCCAGCACAGCCGCCAGTCACTGCAGACCGCGCAAGGCCAGCTTGCGCTGCAGCAGCAGGCCCTGGCCGACCACAGCGCACGCCGCGAAGAACTGCAGCAATCCATCGCCGGCCTGCAGGCCGAAGCCCAGGCGCTGAACGCGCAGTTGCAGGCCTCACTCGGCGAGGCCGGCCACACCCTGCCCGACGACGCCCAGCCCTGGCTTGAAGCGCGCGAAGCCGAATGGCAGCACTGGCAACAGGCCCGGCACGACCTGCAGCAACTGGCCCAATCCATGGCCTTGCAGCGCAAGGAATGCGAGGCTGCCGAGGCCGATGCGCAGCGCTGGAAAAAACAGTCGGAAACACAGTGGGAGGCACAGTGGGAGGGGCAGAGAACGGCGCAGCCCCATCCCGCCGATACGGCTGTGGCAGAGCCGCCTTCCCTGCCCTTGCCGCCCGTGGAACAGCTGCCGCAGGCCCTGGCCGAATGCGCCAGCGACATCGCCGCTCTCACGCGCCAGCAGGATGCCCTGCAAGGCCAGCAGCAACAGGCCCAGGCCACGCTGGCCCGCCAGCGTGAGGAAGCGGCCCAGGCCGAATCCGCATGGCAGGCCGCCCTGGGCACCAGCCCCTTTGTTGACGAGCCCGCCTTCCTGCAGGCCCTGCTGCCCGCACCCGAACGCCAGCGCCTGGCCGCGCTGCGCCAGCAACTGCAGGCGGCACAACAGCGCGCAGCCACCCTGCAGGAAGCCGCACAGCGCGAGCACGCGGATCTGCAGGCCCAGGCCCTGACCGACCTGGCACCCGAAGCCATCCAGGCGCTGCTGCAAACACTGCAGGAGCGCCATACGGCACTCAGCGAACAACTGGGCGGCGCCCGCGCCCAGCTGGCCGACGACCAACGCCGCCGCCAGGGTCAGCAGGCCCTGTTCGAGCACATCGCCGCCCAGGCCAGCGACAGCGACCTGTGGCAGCACCTGGACGGCCTCATCGGCTCGGCCAAGGGCGACAAATACCGGCGCTTCGCCCAGGGCCTCACCCTGGACCACCTGCTGCACCTGGCCAACCTCCACCTGGCCCGCCTGCACGGCCGCTACCTGCTGCGCCGCAAGCCCGAGGGCGAGCTGGAACTGGACATCGTCGACAGCTGGCAGGGCGACACCCCGCGCGACACGCGCACGCTATCGGGCGGCGAGGCCTTCCTCGTCAGCCTGGCCTTGGCACTGGCCCTGTCGGACCTGGTCAGCCACAAGACCTCCATCGACTCCCTGTTCCTCGACGAAGGCTTTGGCACGCTCGATGCCGACACGCTGGAGATCGCGCTCGACGCACTCGACCGGCTCAACGACAGCGGCAAGATGATCGGCATCATCAGCCACGTGGAGGCGCTCAAGGAGCGCATCGCCGTGCAGGTGCGGGTGGAGAAAGGCGGTGGCGTGGGGCATTCGAGGCTGGTGGTTTCTTCGTGATGCGGAACTGTCACCAAACTGCCGCCCAACGCCTGCACCATCCTGCGGGCACGGCCTGCGTGGCCGCCGTTCACTCCTTTTCAAGGACCGTTCCATGCAAGTGCGCTTTCCCAATCCCTTCGGCCTGGCCCTGCCCGACGCCCAGGTGGTGCGCGAATACCAGGCCGCGCAAGGCTTCTCCGACGCCTACGCGCAGTTCCTGATCACGCAGAACGGCCTGGACTTCGACCGGCTCGAAGCGGCGCCCGATCGCGAGGACTACCTGCAGGCCGATGACGAGACCGGCGACAACCACGCCTGGCTGCGCACCCTGCACCACTTCCGCGCAGGCTCGGAACACTGCGACGTGGAGGACCACCAGCGCGAGAACCTGTTTGCCGCGCACTTCATGGTCATTGGCCATGACCCCGGCGGCAACCCCTTCGTGGAAGTGCTGCACGGCGCCTTCAAGGGCCGCATCGGCAGCCTGGACCATGAGCTGTTTGCAGGCTGCGAGGACCTGGAGCAGTTCCTCGAAGAAATGGAACTGAGCGGCTTTGCCGCCGCCAGCGTGGACGAACAGACCGACATGCTTTGCGACGAAGACCAGGGCCTGATCTGGTTCCACGCCAGCAGCATGGACAGCTTCTTGCAGCAATGCGTGTTCTGCGACGAGGACGGCTCGGGCTTCGTGGTGGACGAGCCGGGGCTGGACGAGGATTGAGCCACGGGGAGCGGACGGGTGCTGCCCGGCGCTACCAACTCGAAATAGCGCGGCAGCCAGCATGCACACATCGATGGTCAACTGATTGAGTAGCAGTTCGCTGATCTGAGCCTCAATAGCACCCGGCGCCTTCCACCAAAGCCATCAGCATCGCTGCGACTTGGTCTTGACCCAACTGAACTCTGCTGGGCGGCCGTACTCTTGGTCCAAGGTCTGCACGCAGACTCTCACTTCGTGCCGCGCCTGTCTTCAGGCATCACCAAAGAACCCCCATCGACCGAGCCGCAGAACAAGGCATGGACGCTGGAATGCGGGTCTCTTGGCAGGACCGCAGCAACAGCACAGTTGACGGCCACGACCTGCGCTTCGTATACCAACCGATGCAACGGTGGAAGTCCATCTTCACTCGAAAGACCTTTGCTTGCCGCCGGACTCAAAGGATCAATAAAACCAGCAGATCAATATGTATTTAATTGAAACAACAACCAGATCATGAGCAGCTATAGCTCCACCCACAGCATATCGCCGCGGATTGCAATGAAGGGCCTCAACTCCTGTATGCCAGAATGCCGGACACCAACCGGGAAACTCTCAGGCAGGACTTATATGGCGACTCAAGCACCTCAAAAAATGGACTTTGAGCAATGGAAAGAAGGCATTACGAAAGCTGTCGGTGACCCAAAGTGGAACGCCTGGGACTGTGACATTCAAATGGCAGTCAACGAGTACAACCGCCATCTTTCCAGTACAGCAGGATACGTGTCCCTCGACTGGCAACTCATCAAGGCTATGCTATGGGTTGAAACTGGCGCCAATAACTCACAATGGAACTCCAAGCCCATGCAAATCGGTGTCACGGGAGATCCTGGGCTGTCATCATTTCTGTCGAATGACGAAGGCAGCGACCTGATTCTGCCGCCCGCCTGGAAGGGCCGTCTGACCACGGGATCTGTTCGCTCCATACCCACGCACAATATTCATGCAGGTATTGGCTATCTGCTCATGCGCATGGCCAATTTCGAGTTCCAGACTGTGCCTGCTTCAGATCCGAAGATGTACGAAGTCACAGTCAAACGCGGTGACAGCCTGGAAAAGATTGCAAAGGCACAGGGCAGCACCCCAGAGACACTCAAGAGACTCAACCCCAAAGCGGCCACGCTACAGCCGGGGCAGGTTTTGAGGTACCAGAAGGCGTCCGTCCAGCGCGTCATTACAGGCTGGCGCTCCATTTCCGCCAACATGGTGGCGCAACGCTACAACGGCGGCGGCGATCCCAACTACGCACGTAAACTCAACCACACCCTATCGCTGGTTCGCAGCGCAAAGGCGGTCGCATGCGCACAATAAAGCTGACAACCCTGGCACTCGCAGCCTGCATTCCTCTGTGGAGCGTCGCCACGGAAATCATTTCTCAACCCGATGAGCGCGCCTTGCGCGAGGAATGCAGTGCCCACTCCCAGGCCGGAATGCGAGACTGCCTGGCGCGCAGGCTCGCAGACAGCCACAAGGCCTTGAAGCAGGCCGAGGAACAGGCAGCCAGCGCGCTGGGGCAATGGGATGAGGATGCCAAATATGCCGCCCAGGCCAAGGCCAGGCTGTCCGCCTCCGGCAAGGAATTCACGCAGTACCGCGATGCCCAATGCAGCTGGCTTGCTTCTCTGGCTGGCGGCGCAGCCGGCAACGCGACGGAGATCAGGCGCCTGTCCTGTGCTGCAGCACTGAACTTCGGGCGGGCCGCGCAGCTGCGCGATGCCACATCCGAGCTGCCGTTGAAATAGCACGGAGCGCCCGATGCGGGCGCGCCTGAGGTGCGTGTCAGCGGAACTTCACAGGCTGCACCCCCCGGTGCTTGGGCCTGACCACCACAGTGCCCGCAATCTTGTCGTGCCAGCCCTGCTTGCGCGGGTCAAAGGCCACCCAGATCAGCCCCAGGCACAGCGGGATGATGGACACGAAGTAGGCCAGGTAGCGAATGATGGCCTGCCGTGTGCTCATGTCCGCGCCGGTCTGCGCGTCCACGATCCTGGCGGCGATGAGCATCTTGCCCGGCGTGGCCTGTTTCTTGATCCAGAAGATGACGACGGCAATGGCAGGCAGCACCCAGGTGATGACGAAATCGGCCGGGCCGTGCAGCAGTTTTTCGGACTCCAGGTACTCCCAGCCATAGATGGAGATCAGGGCCGGAAGCATGAGCACGAGCAGGATCACGGTGTCGATCAGCGCGGCGCCGGTGCGGGCCCAGAAGCCCACGTATTCGAGATCGTCATCCTGCATGGTGCGCCCTGGTTGGCATATGAGGCTGCCAGTGTGCCACCTCGGTGCCCCGCCAGAAATGCCGCGCAAGGCCAGGGCCTGCGCGGCAGGGTTGCGGCGGCCTATCGGTCGAACTATCGATCGAATACCGCCTGCAGGTCCTTCTGCCCCGTCACGCCGGACTGCAGCGCCAGCATCAGCAGGATCCGCGCCTTGGGTGCGCGCAGATCGTCGGCCATGACGGCGCCGGCCTCGAACGAGGTCTTGCCGCCGCCTTCGAAGCCGTAGCTGGGCATGACGCGGCCGTTGTGCACGCGCGTGCTGACGACCACGGGCACGTTCTTGCCGATGGCGTACTTGGCGGCATCGAGCATGGCGACGTTCATGTTGCCCATGCCCAGGGCGTCGATGACGATGCCCTTGACGCCACGGTCCACCGCCTGGCGCACGGCCTGGCCGTTGGCGCCGCCGTACATGGGGAAGATCTCCACCTCGGGCATGGTCTGCGCCTGGATGGGCAGGTGCTGGCGGCGCGCGGGGGCGGAGGCGAAGTTCACGCGGTCCGGGTAGACCTCGCCCAGAAAGCCGAACTCACCCGAGCGGAAGGTTTCCACGTTGGCCGTGTGTGTCTTGGTGACGTAGCGCGCGGCGTTGATCTGGTTGTTCATGGCCAGCATGGCGCCCTTGTCGCGCGCCTTGGGGTCCACGGCGATGCGCACGGCGTTGAGCAGGTTGCGCGGGCCGTCGAAGTCGGACACCGAGGCATTGCGCTGCGCGCCTATGAGCACGACGGGCTTGGACGACTGCACGGTCAGGTCCAGCCAGAAGGCGGTTTCCTCCAGCGTGTCCGTGCCGTGCGAGACGATGGCGCCGGCCACCTCATGGCGGGCTAGCGCGGCCTGTACGGCCTGGGTGAGCTGCACCCAGCGGGCCGGGTCCATGTAGTCGGAGGGCACGTTGGACAGGTTGTTGACCTGGATGCGCGCGTACTTGCCCACGTCGGGCACGGTGGCCAGCAGGTCATCGCCCGAGATCGCGGGCACGGGCGCGTTCTTGACCGGGTCGATCTTCATGGCGATGGTGCCGCCCGTGGCAATGAACTGGACCACGGGCTTTTCCTGGGCGGCGGCGCTGGTAGCAATCATGGGCAAGGTGCAGGCAGTGAGCAGGGCGAGGGCGGTGCGGCGGAAGGCTTTCACGGGTGTTGTCTCCTTGTTGTGATGTCAAGGAGCATGCTAACCATGGCGTGCGGCCGGCCCGCGCTGCCGGCCCTGCGTGAAACCCCGATGGACAGGCGCGATCAGCGCGCATCAACGCATCAAAGCGCCAGCGCGGCCTCGATGTCCGTGGACAGCTTGGCCGGCGCATCCTGGGGCGCATAGCGGCGGATGACCTGGCCGTCGCGGCCAACGAGGAATTTGGTGAAGTTCCACTTGATGGCCTTGGTGCCGAGCACGCCCGGCGCCTCGGCCGTGAGCCAGCGGTACAGCGGGTGGGCGTTGGCGCCGTTGACGTCGATCTTGCCCATGAGCGGAAAGCGCACGCCAAAGTTCAGGTCGCAGAAGCTGGCGATTTCCGATTCGCTGCCCTTTTCCTGGGAACCGAACTGGTTGCAGGGAAAGCCCAGCACCACCAGGCCGCGCCCGCCGTACTGCTCATGCAGCGCCTGCAGGCCCGCGTACTGCGGCGTGAAGCCGCAGGCGCTGGCGGTGTTGACGATGAGCAGCACCTTGCCGCGGTAGTCCGACAGGGGGACGGCCTGGCCCGTGATGGAGGTGGCCTCGAAGTCGTAGGCCGAGCGGGGCGCGGCGGCGGTGTCGTTCATGCGGGTGCTCCTGGAGTGGAGCGCCCATGGTAGCGCCGGGATACCCAGGGACACCCGGGGGCGCGCTGGCCGGGCATGGGGATGCGGACTTGTCTCACAGACAGCAGGCGGCCAAAAACTTACCTTGGAAGGCAACAGGCGGGCACATCGGCCCGCCTGGTCCCGTTTCGCTGGCAGGTGTTTACAAGCCGCATAGGCGCATGCCTGCCGTAGTTTCCGTCCCACGATGAAGAGACCACGTATGAATCCCAACAGCACCCCCACGAAGCAAGCCAAATCCAACGCCGGCAACGGCCACCTGGCGCTGGACCCCAAGGCCCTGGAGGCCGCCAAGCACAGCCTGGACGATGGCGCCGTGACCCCGCACTTCGGGCCCTGGCGCGAGGACATCATCAAGCTGCTCAATGACTCGCTGGCCACCGAGCTGGTGTGCGTGATGCGCTACAAGCGCCACCACTTCACGGCCGTGGGCCTGGCTTCGCCCGCCATTGCCGACGAGTTCCTGGTCCATGCCAACGAGGAAATGGCCCACGCCGACAAGCTGGCCCAGCGCATCGTGCAGTTGGGCGGCGAGCCCGACTTCAATCCCCAGACGCTGACCCAGCGCAGCCATGCCGACTACAACGGCGAGATGGACCTGAAGGCCATGATCCGCACCAACCTGATCGCCGAGCGCGTGGCCATTGAGGCTTACAGCCAGATGATCGACCTGATCGGCGACAAGGACCCGACCACGCGCCGGCTGATCGAATCCATCCTGGAGCAGGAGCAGGAGCATGCGGACGAGCTGTCCGACTGGCTGGAGAAATAAGCACTTCCCGCCAGTACCCGCCAGCCCGACAATACCGGGGCTTGGCCCATAGGCAAGGCACCCCGCGCGAGCGGGGTGCCGTTTTTTTGGGCATTCTCTCGGCTTCGCGGAATGGTCCCGCCCTATCGGCCCTGATGTCCTGTCATCAGGGCCGTCTTGCAATATGCGCTTTTCTTTCAATGACTTGAAGCTGCCCGACGCTGTGCTCGCAGCCTGGCAAAGGCTGCTGGCCAGCCGCATCGGCCAGCGCGTGGCGGCCCTGCCCTGGTGGCACCGCTGGCCCACGCGGCGCGAATGGCTGCTGTTCGCCGCCGCGCTGCCGCTGCTGTTCGCGCTGTATGTGCTGGCCCTGATCCCGTTCACGCCCGGCATCCGCGACATACGCAAGGCCAAGCTGGAGCAGCCCGCCCAGATCATGAGCGCGGATGGCAAGCAGCTCGCGCAGTTCAAGCGCAGCAACCGGCAGTGGGTGAAGCTCGACGAAATGTCGCCCTCGGTGATCAAGGCGCTGATCGCCACGGAGGACCACCGCTTCTACGAGCACCACGGCATGGACTGGCGGCGCACGCTGGGCTCGGTGGTGCACACGCTGCGCGGCGATCCGCAGGGCGGCTCCACCCTCACCCAGCAGCTCGCACGCAATCTGTACCCGACCGAGATCGGCCGCGCGCCCACGCTCAACCGCAAGCTCAAGGAGGCGATCACGGCCTTCAAGATCGAGGCGCTCTACACCAAGGACGAGATCCTCGAGACCTATCTGAACACCGTGCCCTTTCTCTACAACGCCTTCGGCATAGAGATGGCGGCGCGCACCTATTTCGACAAGCCGGCCGCGCGGCTGACGGTGCTGGAAAGCGCCACGCTGGTGGGCATGCTCAAGGGCACAAGCTACTACAACCCCGTGCTCAACCCCGACCGCGCGCTGTACCGCCGCAACACGGTGCTGTCGCAAATGGTCAAGCGCGGCGTGCTGCAGGAGGCCGAGTTCGCCCAGCTCAAGAAGCGCCCCATGCGCATCAACTTCGAGCGCCAGGAAGAGCCCCTGGGCATGGCGCCCCACTTCGCGCAGCAGCTGCGCAAATGGCTGATCGACTGGGCCGACCGCAACGACTACAACATCTACACCGACGGCCTGGTGGTGCACACCACCATCGACTCGCGCCTGCAGAACTGGGCCAACCAGGCCGTGGCGCGCCAGACGCGCACGCTGCAGGGCGTGGCCAACGGCGCCTGGAGCCAGCGCGACGGCTGGAATGCCGCCAACCCGCTGGTGCAACAGCTGGTGCGGGAGACCCCCGCCTGGCGCGCGGCGCGCAAACGCGCGGACGGCCAAGGCAAGGACAAGGCAACGGACAAGGACAGCGAGGAAGACACCCTCAAGGCCCTGCTGGCCGACAAGGCCTTCATGAAGCAGCTGCGCGAGGACAAGACCCGAGTGCAGGCAGGCTTTGTGGCGCTGAACCCGGCCACCTCCGAAGTGCTGGCATGGGTGGGCAGCCGCGACTTCACGCAGGATGCCTACGACCATGTGCAGCAGGCACGGCGACAACCCGGATCGACCTTCAAGCCCTTTGTCTATGGCGCCGCGCTGCAGCAGGGCGCCACCCCCGACGACAAGCGCGTGGACGGCCCCGTGGAAATCAAGCTGCCCGGCGGCGAAGTCTGGCGCCCCACCGACGCCACGCCACCCACGGGCCGCGAGATGACGCTGCGCGACGCCCTGGCCTACTCCAAGAACACCATCACCGCCGAAGTCATGCAATCCGTGGGCCCCGCCCGCGTGGCGCGCCTGGCGCGCGCCCTGGGCGTGCGCCAGAGCCCGCTGGACGAAGTACCCGCCCTGGCCCTGGGCAGCAGCCCGGTGTCGCTGCTGGAAATGGTCAACGCCTATGCCAGCCTGGCCCACGGTGGCCGCTGGCTGCCGCCCATGATGGTCACGCGCATCGAGGACGCAGAGGGCAAAGTCATTGCCGAATTCAGCCCGCCCAAGCCCGAGCGCGCGCTGGACGAAGACCACGCCTACGCCCTGGTGGACATGCTGCGCGCCGTGGTGGACAAAGGCACGGCCGTGGCCGTGCGCCAGCGCTACGGCATCCACGCAGACGTGGCCGGCAAGACCGGCACCACCCAGGGCAATGCCGACGGCTGGTTCATCCTCATGCACCCGGAAATCGTCACCGGCGCCTGGGCCGGCTTCAACGACCCGCGCATCACCCTGCGCAGCGACCGCTGGGGCCAGGGCTCGCGCAGCGCCCTGCCCATGGTGGGAGACTTCATGTCCCGCGCCCTGCGCAGCCCCGTCATCGACGCCAAGGCCCGCTTCGCGCCGCCCGAACAAAGCCACTGGTGGTCCGACATGGTCGTCCGCCTGCGCGAACGCATGCAGGACTGGTGGCCTGACCAGCCGCCGCCCGCCCAGCCCGGCCAACCCACCACCCCGGAGCCAGCACCGGCCCCTGAACCCGCACCCGAGCCCACGGACCCACCCGGCCCGGGCCTGTCGCCCGGCGAGGAAATCATAGAAAGCACCCCCGCCCTGCCCGCTCCCAGCATCCCCCTCACCCAGGGCACGCTGGGCCCCACGGACCAGCGCGCAGTGCAGGAAGCCACCCCCGCCACGCCAGCCCTGCCCGGCGGCGAAGACGCCCCCGCAGGCACCGGCGTGGTGATCACGCCGATCCAGCCCTGACCCTGCTGGCTGCTGGCTGCTGGCTGTTGGCTGTTGGCTGTCCTTCAGCCTCCCCCTTCTGCCCACGCCTGCGTTGGGCGGGATGCGGGGTGGCAGCCCTGCCGAAGGACTGGGCTGCTTCGTCATCTGACTCGCCGTGATGTTTGAGTGAAGCGCGCAGCGCGCAACGAGTTTCACGGCGCACCCCACATCCCGCCCAACGCAGGTCGCCCGTAGCGAAGCGAAGGGTCGTGGGCAGTGCGGGGCGCGCTTCTTTGCTTCCTTTCTTATCGCGCGATAAGAAAGGGAGTCGGCCGCCGGGCCGAAACCCGGCTCCTGCCCGCCGCAAAGGCAAGCAGCAAAAATCAGTCCAGAAGATCAGCCCAGATCAGGCAAGAAAACAAGTCACCGCGAAGTCCGCGTATGACTCACATTGGCATCCACAGTCCCAAACACCGTCACCCCACTGCCACTGGACGCCTGGCTCCCCGAAACATCCCCAGGCACCCCGCCCGCGCAACCAGCCAGCCCCACACTCAGGGCCACCAGCACCATCGCGGCCAGCCCACGCATGCCGTACTTCATCGCAATCTCCTTCATCTCCGGCGCAACCGACCGGCACAGCCCATGTTAGCCGCGCCAACCCGCCGCCCCGTGAGCGAAGGTAATCACCCTTCCAGGTAAAGCGCAGCCAGCCGCTCGCGTGCCGCACTGTCGATGCCCAGCGCATCCCGCAGATACCCCTGCATTCCACCGAAGTCGGCCCGCACCATGTCGGTGGCCGCCGCCAGGTAGGACGCCTGCACGCGCCACAGCACATCCATCACCTCGGCCGGCATGGGGGCGAAGGTGGTGGCGGGGCGCTGGTAGAGCTGGTTGGTCAGCAGGTAGTCCTGCATCACGGTGTCCTCGTCCACGCCCAGCGCGGTGAGCAGCAGGGCGGCGGCCCAGCCCGTGCGGTCCTTGCCGGCCGTGCAGTGGAAGACCAGCGGGTCCTGGCTGTCCAGCAGCAGTTGGAACAGCTGTGCAAAGCGTGGCGCGTAGTCGTGCACGAAGCTGCGGTAGGTGTCCTGCATCAGCTCCTCGGCATGGGCGGCCGTGAGGTCGTTGCCTGCAGCGATCAGGGCACTGGCGCGCTGCACCACGGTGGGCTCGACGATGAGCGCATGGCGGGCAATGCCCGGCCATTCGTAGGCCAGGTGGGCGCTTTCCATCTTGCCCCGGAAGTCCGCGCTGCGCGCGAGCTTCAGGCCCTGCAGCACGTCCAGGTCCGCTGCGCTGAGGCCGGCCAAGTGGTCGGCACGGAACAGCGTGCGCCAGCGCACGCGCCGGCCATCCAGGCCCGTGTAGCCACCAAGGTCTCGGAAGTTGGAGGCGCCGTCCAGGCGGATGGAGCGCGAGGGCGCCAGGGAGGAAGCAGCGGCGGCAGCCGCTGCCGGGGTGAGCATTTCGGTATCCATGCCCGCTAGATTAGCCCAAGCATGTGTTGCCCCCATGTCAGGCCGGCGACCCGCTGGTGTAGAGCTCAAACACTGCCCTCAAAACTGGCGCGCCCCAAAGCCAGGGACACCGAGGAAGGGCAGCCCCGCACCGAGGGCGTCGTCCCCCTCCCTCGCGGAGCGAGTAAAGAGGGGGAAGGCGCGTAAGCGCCTCAGGGGGTGAGATGTTTCCCCACGATGCCAGCCAGCTCGAACATGTTTACGCTGTCCTTGCCGAAGACGGGGCGCAGCTTGTCGTCGGCGCGGATGACGCGCTTGTCCTTGGGGTCCTGCAGGTTCTGGGCCTTGACGTATTCCCACAGCTTCTTGACCACTTCGGTACGCGCCACCGTGCCTTCGCCGATGACGGCGGCCAGGGCCGCGCTGGGCTGCAGCGTGCCGGCGGCCGGCTTGCGCGCAGTCTTGGTGGCCGTCTTTGCCGTGGTCTTGGCCGCGGCCTTCTTGGCCGGCGCCTTCTTGGCCGGCGCGCTCTTGGCGGCCGCCGTCTTGCGCGGCGGGTACTTGCTGTCGCGCTGCTCGAACTCGAAGTTCACCTTGCCGGCCGCACCATCCCAGACCAGGAAGGCCTTGAAGCTGCGGCGCGTGCGGTTGGAGACGAACTTGTCCAGCAGGTCGGTCTTGCCGGTCTGCAGCAGCTTTTGCATCTGCTCGCGCTCTATGGGCTGCTGCAGGATGATCTGGCCGCTCTTGAAGTCGCAGCTGGGTGTGGCCTGGGCCAGCGTGGGCACAGCCTTGGCGCAGACGTAGTTGCTGCCGTGTTCGAAGACCGGCGCGCCGCACTTGGGGCAGGGGCCCAGCGATTGCTGGCTGGCAAAGTCCACCAGCTCGCCCGTGTCTTCGGAGGCGGCGTCGTCGCCAAAGTCGAACTCGAGCTTGTAGTTGCCGCCTTCCTCATCGTGCACGATGGTGACCTCGGCCACGAAGGGCCAGCCTGCCTTGGAGCGAAAGCCGTCCAGCGGGCCCAGGCGGCGGTCGCGCAGCAATTGCTCGGCCTCGGCCGTCTCGAAGGTGCGACCTGCAGGCGACTTGGTGAACGAGAAGCCGCAGCCCGCGCCCTGTCCGTCGCTGCCCGTGCAGCCGTAGCGGCGGTAGTTCTCCTTGACCACGCCGCCGCAGTTGGGGCAAGGCGTGGACAGGGTGGCGTAGTCACCGGGCACGGTGTCTCGGTCGTATTCCTTGGCCTTCTTGACCAGCTTTTCCGTCATGGACTGGATCTGCTGCATGAAGGCATCGCGCGAGAGCTGGCCCTTTTCCATCTGCGCCAGCTTGTACTCCCATTCGCCGGTGAGGTCGGCGCGCGAGAGTTCTTCCACGCCCAGGCCGCGCAGCAGGGTCATGAGCTGGAAGGCCTTGGCCGTGGGAATCAGCTCGCGGCCTTCGCGCAGCATGTACTTTTCGGTCAGCAGGCCTTCGATGATGGCCGCGCGCGTGGCAGGCGTGCCCAGGCCTTTTTCCTGCATGGCCTCGCGCAGCTCGTCGTCCTCGACCTGCTTGCCGGCGCTTTCCATGGCGCCCAGCAGCGTGGCTTCGGAGTAGCGCGCGGGCGGCTTGGTCTTGAGGCCCTTGGGATCGACCTGGCCGGCGCGCGGCTGCTCGCCGGGCTGCACCGCGACCAGGGGCTGGCCCTTGTCGCCGTCCTTGCCACCTTCGACCTCGTTGGCGGCCTCCTTGCCGTAGATGGCCAGCCAACCGGGCTTGACCAGGATCTTGCCCTCGGTCTTGAAGCTGTGCTGCTCGACCTTGCTGATGCGCGTGGTCACCTGGTGCTCGGCGCTGGGGAAGAACACGGCCATGAAGCGGCGCACGACGAGGTCATACAGCTTTTGCTCGGCCTCGGACAGGCCGCTGGGCGCCTGCGTGGTCGGGATGATGGCAAAGTGATCCGACACCTTGCTGTTGTCGAAGATGCGCTTGGTCGGGCGCACGTAGTTCTCGTCCAGCGCCTGCTGGGCAAAGGGCGCCAGGTGGCGCATGCCGCTGCCGGCCAGCATGGCGAAGGTCTGGTGCGCCACGGGCACGTAGTCCTCGGGCAGGGCACGCGAGTCGGTACGCGGGTAGGTCAGGGCCTTGTGGCGCTCGTACAGGCTTTGCGCCAGCGACAGCGTGGTCTTGGCCGAGAAGCCGAACTTGCCGTTGGCCTCGCGCTGCAGGCTGGTCAGGTCGAACAGCAGCGGGCTGGCCTGGGACGTGGGCTTGGACTCCTCGGTGACCTGGGCCGGCTTGCCGCGCACGGCGTCGGCAATGGCCTGGGCGTCGCGCTGGTTCCAGATGCGGTCGGCGCGGGCTTCCGCATCCTCGCTCTTCTTCCATTGGGGATCGAACCACTTGCCCAGGTACTGGCCGGCCTGCGCATCGAAGGCGGCATGCACTTCCCAGTAGTCGCGGCTCACGAACTTGCGGATCTTTTCCTCGCGCTCCACCACCAGGGACAGCGTGGGCGTCTGCACGCGGCCCACGGTGGTCAGGAAGAAGCCGCCATCGCGCGAATTGAAGGCCGTCATGGCGCGCGTGCCGTTGATGCCCACCAGCCAGTCGGCCTCGGAGCGGCTGCGCGCTGCGCTGGCCAGGCCCAGCATCTGCGCGTCACTGCGCAGGTTCTGGAAGCCGTCGCGGATGGCCTGCGGCGTCATGGACTGCAGCCACAGGCGCTTGACCGGCTTGCCCAGGCCCTTGCCGTCGGGCTTGGCGCCTGCGGCGTACTGCTCGATCAGGCGGAAGATCAGCTCACCCTCGCGGCCCGCGTCGCAGGCGTTGATGAGTTCGGTGACATCCTTGCGCTTGGCCAGCTTGACCACGGCATTGAGCCGGCTCTTGGTCTTGTCCACGGGCTTGAGGTCGAAATACGGCGGAATCACCGGCAGGTTGGCAAAACTCCATTTGCCGCGCTTGACGTCGAACTCCTCGGGCGCCTGGATTTCCACCAGGTGGCCCACGGCGCTGGTCACGACGTAGTGCTCGCTCTCGAAGTATTCATCGTGCTTGTCGAATTTGCCCGCCACCGGAGTCAACGCGCGGACGATGTCCTGCGCGACCGAAGGCTTCTCAGCAATCACCAGGGTCTTTGTCATTGTGTGTACTCGTCATTCCCCGCAGGACCTGCATGTCGCAGCCTGCGCTTCTACAATCCATGGCTCACGCGTGTACGTACGTGTACGCGCACGCGCATGTGTGCCTATTCAAGTTATCAGAGAAAACATGCCCCGCACAGCTTTGGCCCCTTCCGGCGGCCGCCGTATCCAGACCCGCCGCTCGGGTGTCCATGGCAAGGGCGTCTTCGCCGCGCAGGATCTTGCCGAAGGCGAGGTCCTTGTCGAGTACGTAGGGGAAATCGTCAGCTGGCAGGAAGCCCAGGACCGGCATCCGCACGACCCCAGCCAGCCCAACCATACCTTCTACTTCCACGTGGACGAAGACCGCGTGATCGACGCCAACTATGGCGGCAACTCCTCGCGCTGGATCAACCACAGCTGCGCTCCCAATTGCTACACCGATGAGCGCGATGGCCGGATTTTCATCGTCGCGCTGCGCAACATCGCCGCCGGCGAGGAGCTGAGCTACGACTACGGCCTGATCATCGACGAACCCTACACCAGGAAGCTGAAGGCCGAGTATCCATGCTGGTGCGGCGCGGCCACCTGCAGAGGCACGCTGCTGGCGCCCAAGCGCGGCTGGCGCCCGCCCATGCCCGGCGATGCATTGCCGGCCAGCGCAAAGCCGGCATCGGAACAATCTGAAAAGACAAAGCGGGCCAAAAAGCAGCAGGTCAAAGCGGAAAAGCCTTTGGAAAAGCCCTTGGAAAAGGCCCCCCAAAAACCAAGGAAAAAATCCCGCAAATCCTCCACAAAGGCCGGCGCATGATGGCATCGTCCCCCATTCACTGGCCTGCGGAATCGCTGTGGCAGGCCATCGAGCCGCAACTGCCGGGCTTTTCCGTGGAAATCGTGCCCAGCATCGGCTCGACCAATACCGAGCTGATGGCGCGCGCCCGCGATGGCCGCAACGAACCCGTGCTGCTGGTGACCGAAGTGCAGACCGCCGGCCGGGGCCGGCTGGGCCGCCAGTGGACCAGCGGCGTGGGCGATTCGCTGACCTTCTCGCTGGGCATGCCGCTGGCGCCTGCCGACTGGTCCGGCCTGTCGCTGGCCGTGGGCCTGAGCGTGGCGCAAAGCCTGCAGCCGCAATTGCCCGCCCCGGGCTCGCAGCGCCCGCGCATCGGCCTCAAATGGCCCAACGACCTGTGGATCGACGGCGACCGCAAGCTCGGCGGCATCCTGATCGAGACGGCCAGTTTTGTCGGCAGCGCCGCGCATGAGCCCGGCACACCGCGCTACGTGGTCGTGGGCATCGGCCTGAACGTGCGCCCGCGCCCCGGCGACGGCATGCGCACGCCCCCGGCCAGCCTGCTGGAGCTGGACGAACGCCTGGACGCACCCACAGCCCTGGCCTGCGTGCTGCCGGGCCTGGTCTCCGACATACAGACCTTTGCCGCTCAGGGCTTTGCGCCGCTGGTGGAGCGCTTTGCCCAGCGCGACCTGCTGCGTGGCCGCGCCGTCAATCTCAGCGATGGCGAAAGCGGCACGGCCGAGGGCGTGGGCCCCGATGGCGCGCTGCTGGTACGCACGGCGCGCGGCCTGCAGGCCATCACCAGCTCGGAAATCAGCGTGCGCCCGGCTGCTGTAGGCTAGGGCGGGTGACTCATCACTAGGGCCCAAGAAACGACATGCTGCGAATCGCCTTCCTGCTGCTGGTGCTGGCCAATGCCGGCTACTACCTCTGGAACCACGGCCAGCTCCAGGCCCTGGGCCTGGCACCGCCATCCCAGACCGAGCCCGAGCGCCTGGGCCAGCAGGTGCGCCCGGAGGCGCTGAGCCTGCTGAGTGTGGACAACGCGCCAGCCCCCTCCTCGGCCACCCCGGCCACGGCTCCTGCATCCCCTGCGGCACCCGCAGCACCTGCTGCCCCTGCCAGTGGCGAGGAACCCGCCGCACCGGCTCGCCCCGAGAAAGCCGCGGGCCAGCCCACCAGCTGCCTGGTGGCCACGGGCATCGAAGACCGCCATGCCGAGGCGCTGCGCCGCGGCCTCATCGCCCAGGTCGCCAGCGACCAGTGGGACCTGAGCAGCACGCACCAGCCGGGCCGCTGGATGGTCTACATGGGCAAATTCCCCGATGCCGAGTTCCTGGAGCGCAAGCGCGCGGAACTGCGTGCACGCAAGATCGACTTCGACCGCGCAGGCGGCGCGCTGGAGCCGGGCCTGTCGCTGGGCCGCTTCTCCTCCGAGGAAGCGGCCACGCGCGAGCTGACCAACGTTGCGCGCCAGGGCGTGCGCACGGCCCGAGTGGTGCAGGAGCGCCCCGACATCACCCTCTACACGCTGCGCCTGCCCCAGGCCACGCCCGCGCTGCGCAGCCAGGTCGAGTCCATGGGCGGCAAGGCCTTCGAGGGCAAGCCGTTCAGGCCCTGCTGAGCCCCGCCAGGGCACGATGAAAAAAGGCCCGCGATCCTGTGATCGCGGGCCTTTTGCATTTCACTCGCAGGGGCTTCAGAGCGTACGCGGATCGGTGGCCATCAGCTGCTCCACCAGCACCTTCAGGTCGGTGGTCAGGCGCAGGTAGCCGGCCTGGTCGAGATCCAGGGTCTGCTCGTTCATGTAGAGCTTGCGGTTGATCTCGATCTGGATGCTGTGGCGGTGCTCGGCGGGCTTGCCGTAGCGGCGCACCAGCTCCACGCCCTTGTAGGGATGGTTGTAGTCCACGCTGTAGCCGCGCTCGCGCAGGAAGGCGCAGATGCGCTCGGACAGCGCCGGGCTGGCCGTGCTGCCGTCGCGGTCGCCGATGACGAAGTCGGCATGGACCAGGCCCGGGTGCAGCGTGGCGTGGCTGGCTGCGACGGAAGGCATGGAGTGGCAGTTGATATGGATGCTGTAGCCATGGCGCGCATGGGCGCCGTCGATGGCGCGCTCCACGGCGGCGTGGTAGGGCTTCCAGCAGCGCTCGATGCGCTGCAGCAGTTCAGCGGCGGGCAGCTGGCGGTCATAGATGGGCACGCCCTCATCGGTGAACTTCCAGATCAGGCCCTTGCCCAGGCGCACCTTCTGCAGCACGACCTGGTCGGTGGTGACGGGCAGCGGCCACCGGCCCTCGATCATGGTGGTGTCGATCTCGGTGGTGTCGCGGTTGGCATCCAGGTAGATGCGCGGGAAATGCGCCTCCACCCAGCTCACGCCCAGGCCCGGCGCAAAGGCGTAGATCTTCTCCACATGCGTGTCCTCGGCCTGGCGCAGCGTGGCCAGCGGCAGGCAGGAGCCGAAGTCCGCCGGGTAGACCGTGCCGCTGTGCGGCGAGTCCAGCACCACGGCACTGGCGCCGGCAACGCTGGTGACCATGGGCGGCGCGGCATCAGCCGCGCCGGAGCCTGCCGCGCCGGGCAGGGATTGCAGGAAGTTCTGACTGATCAGTCGCAGGACGGGATGCATGAGGAAGTGGTCTATCTCGGTTACGCATTGCACCGCTGCGCTGCGGCCAGCCCGCCATGAAACTGGCGCGTCCCAGGCCAGGGACGCCGAGCAAGGGCCGCCCCGCAGCGAGGGCGTCGTCCCCCTCCCGCGAAGCGAGAGAGGGGGAAGGCGCGAAGCGCCTCAGGGGGAGCCTTTAATCCAGCTGGATCTGGGCCGTGGCGGCAATCTTCTTCATCTTGGCGACTTCGCTGGCGATCTGCTTGGTGAAAGCGTCGCTGCTGGTGCCGGAGATGTACAGACCCTGGGCCGCCATGCGCTTTTGCACGGCCGGGTCCTTGAGCGCGGCCGCGATGGCTTTTTGCACGCGGGCGATCTGCTCGGGCGGCGTGCTCTTGGGGGCCACCAGGCCGAACCAGGAGGGATCGTTCAGGTCGGCATGGCCGGCTTCGGCGTAGGTCTGCACGTCGGGCAGCACGTCCAGGCGCTCATGCCAGGACACGGCCAGGGCCTTGACCTTGCCGCCCTTGATGTGGGGCAGCGAGGAAGCCACCTGGTCGAAGTACACGGGAACCTGACCACCGAGCACGTCGTTGATGGCCGGGCCTGCACCGCGGTAGGGAATGTGCTGCATCTCGGTGCCCGTGCTCTTCATGAACTGGGCGCCCCACATGTGGCCGATGGTGCCGTTGCCGGGTGTTGCGAAGCTGACCTTGCCGGGGTTGGCCTTCAGGTACTTCACGAACTCGGCGAAGTTGTTGGCGGGCACCAGCTTGGGGTTGATCACGATCACGCCGGGGGCTTTGACGATCTCGGTCACGCCGACGAAGTCGTTGATGGCGTCGTAGGGCAGCTTCTTGAACACGGCGGGGTTCACGCCGTGCGTGGACAGCGTGGCGATGCCGAAGGTCACGCCGTCGGTGGCACGCGCCACTTCGGCCATGCCGATGGAGCCGCCAGCGCCGGCCTTGTTTTCGATCACCACGGCCTGGCCGCCCAGCAGCTTGGGCAGCACGTCCTGCATGTTGCGCGGGACCATGTCGGTGGAGCCACCAGCAGGGAACGGAACGACGATGCGCAGGGGACGGGAGGTGTCCTGGGCGAAGGACATTCCAGGAACGACAGAAGAAGCGGCGATGGAAGCAAGGAAATGACGTCGTTGCATAGGATCTTTCTTACAAACAAGTTCAGATTAAAAGAAATCTGCTCACAAAAAAAGCAAATACTGTGCCTGTTAATATTCCAAACAGGAATACTTTCATCATATCCCTGTCATGAGTTTGCGCCGCCTCAACCCGCCCACGCATCTGCTGCGCGCTTTCTCCACCGTGGTGCGCTTCGGGGGCGTCTCGCGCGCGGCCGAAGCCTTGCACCTGACGCAAAGCGCAGTCAGCAAGCAGATCCAGGAGCTGGAGAAATGGGTGGGCGTGCCGCTGTTCGAACGCGAGCGCAAGCGCTTGAGGCTGACGCCCGCGGGCGAGCGCTATGAGCGCGCAGTGCGCGCCCTGCTGGGCCAGCTGGAGGCAGCCACCCTCGAACTCATCACCAGCGATGACAGCCGAGGCGCGCTGCACCTGTCATCGCTGCCGACTTTCGCGGCCAAGTGGCTGATCCCCAGGCTGCCCCAGTTTCAGCAGCGCTATCCACAGATCACGCTGCACTTTGTACCCTACGTACACAGCTACCAATTTGACAGTCCGGGGCTGGACTGCGCAATTTTGTTTGGCGACGGGCACTGGAATGGCGCGCATGCCCACTATCTGGTGGGCCGCCAGGTGGCCCTGATCGCACCGCCGCGTGGCGCGGGCCCCGAGGCACGCATCACCACCCCACAGGACGTGGCGCGCTGCACCCGGCTGCGCCATGTGACCATTTCCGATGCCTGGGCGCGCTGGAGCGAGGCCCATGGCGTCAACGGCATCAGCCCCCTTGCGGGCCCGCAGTTCGACCAGTTCCAGACCATCATCCGCGCCGTGATGGCCGGCATGGGCATCGCCCTGGTGCCGCGCTGCCTGGTGCAGGACGAGATCGCGGCCGGCCTGGTGAACGAGCCCCTGCCCCAGCACGGCTACCAGAGCGCCCTGGGCTACTGGCTGTGCTATCCGGCCGACCGCGCCAACCACGGCACCCTGGGCATCTTCCGCAACTGGCTGGTGGACCATGCCGCGCAGACGCCGGGACGGATCGCGGTGGCGCCTGTGGCTCCCGGGGAATCTGCGGCAGCCGGGGAAGCCCCGCCACCTATGCCGCAGGCTTGGGCGACGGCGGCGAGCGCAGCGCCTTGAAGCGCACGCTGAAACGCGCACCCGGCGGCTGCTGGCCAGGATGCGCATCTTCCAGCACCACCTGGGCGCCATGCTGGCGAGCGATCTCCAGCACGATGGGCAGGCCCAGGCCCGAGCCATCGGCCTCCGAGCCCAGCACGCGGTAGAACGGCTGGAACACCAGCTCGCGCTCGGCCTCGGGTACGCCGGGTCCCGAATCCTCCACCTGCAGCAACAGCACCTGGCCGAAGGGATCGACCAGCACGCGCACCGTGACCATGCCGGGCCGGCTGCTGCTGGAAGGCGTGTAGTTGATGGCGTTGTCCACGAGATTGCGCACCAGCTCCGTCAGCAGCGTGGCGTTGCCCTGCAGCCAGACGCCCGTGGCCGATGACTCGGCGCCGTCGTATCCCAGGTCCACATGCTTGTCCATGGCGCGCGGAAGGCAGTCGCGCACCACGTCGGTGACGATGCGCACCAGGTTGCAGGGCTGCATGGCCAGGCCGCGGCCCACGCCGGCGCTCTCGGCGCGCGCCAGCGCCAGCAACTGGTTCACCGTGTGCGTGGCGCGGATGCTGGAGCGCGCGATCTGTGCCAGGGACTGCCGCAACTCCTCCGTGCTCACGCCCTCGCGCTGGGCCAGTTCGGCCTGCATGCGCAGCCCGGCCAGCGGTGTCTTGAGCTGGTGGGCCGCGTCGGCCAGAAAGCGCTTTTGCGTGGCCAGCGAATCACCGAGCCGCCCCAGCAGGTCGTTGACCGAGTCCACCAGCGGCACGACTTCCAGCGGCACGTCCTTGTGGTTGATGGGCGAGAGGTCCTCGGGCCGGCGCGCGCGGATGCGCTCCTCCAGCCGGTGCAGCGGCTTGATGCCGCGCGCCAGCGCCAGCCACACCAGCAAGGCGGCCAGGGGCAGGATGACGAACTGGGGCAGCATCACGCCCTTGATGATTTCCGTGGCCAGCACGCTGCGCTTTTCGCGCGTCTCGGCCACCTGGACCAGGGCCTGGGGCTCGTCGGGCAGGGGCATGCGCACCCAGACATGGGCCACGCGCAGGTCAATGCCGCGAAACTCCGCATCGCGCAGCTGCACGGCCCCGCCGGTCGGTGCACCGCCGGGCGACAGATCGCCGGATGGCGGATCGTCGGACTCGGGCGGCAGCGGCAGATCGCGCTCGCCGGCCAGGTATTCGCCCTTGACGCCCAGCACCTGGAAATACACGGTGTCCGACTCGTCGGCGCGCAGGATCTCGCTGGCCGATTGCGGCAGGTTGAACAGCACCTTGCCCTGCTGCACCATCACCAGCTGCGCCAGCGCCTGGGCGTTGTACTCCAGCGCACGATCGAACGGCTTGTTGGCCAGGCCCTGGGCCACCAGCCAGGTCAGCGCCAGGCTCACGGGCCACAGCAGCAGCAGCGGCGTGAGCATCCAGTCAAGGATCTCGCCGAACAGTGAGCGCTGTTCACGCTGGAAGATTTTCATCGGCGGGCAGCCCTCACGACGGGTTCACGGCCCCGTGGCATCCGCCACTATGCGCAGGCAAGCCAACCCGGGCCTGACAGCCGGGGCAGCTGCCTCAGGAAGCGATCTTCTCAAGGCAGTAGCCCAGGCCGCGCACGGTGGCGATGCGGATGGGGCCGCGCTCTATCTTCTTGCGCAGGCGGTGGATATAGACCTCGATGGCGTTGTTGCTGACCTCGTCGCCCCATTCGCACAGGCGCTCGACCAACTGGTCCTTGCTGACCAGCCGGCCCGCACGCTGCAGCAGCACTTCCAGCAGGCCCAGCTCGCGCGCCGACAGCTCGACCATCTTGCCGTCGATGGTGGCCACGCGGCCGGCCTGGTCGTAGACAAGGGGGCCATGCTTGATGGTGCTGCTGGCGCCACCCATGCCGCGCCGCGTGAGCGCGCGCACACGCGCCTCCAGCTCGGACAGCGCAAACGGCTTGGCCATGTAGTCGTCGGCGCCGTAGTCCAGCCCCTGCACACGCTCTTCCACGCTGTCGGCCGCCGTGAGGATGAGCACCGGCAGCGCATCGCCCCGGCCGCGCAGCTTCTTGAGCACTTCCAGCCCGTGCATCTTGGGCAGGCCCAGGTCCAGGATGAGCAGGTCGAACTCGCTGCTGGTCATCAGCGCGGTATCGGCCTCGCTGCCGTTGGCCACATGGCTGACCACGGCGCCCGAGCCGCGCAGGCTGCGCAGCAGACCATCGGCCAGGACCTGGTCGTCTTCGGCAATCAGAATGCGCATGGGGTTGTCTCCTGAAATACAGACGCGCTCTGGATGTTGGCAATGCGCGTCTTTGATTCCTAGGATTCTAGGATGCGCCCCGCCCCACGGGCAGGGACCTTACCCGAGTGAGCCGCCGCCCGCATAGGCCTCCAGCCCCAGCGCCACCACGGTGGCGATGTCGTCGCCGACTTCCTCGCGGAACTCGGCCTCGGCCTGGGACACGGCGTCATGGAAGGCCTGCAGCCATGCCAGGCCCGCAGGCGTGAAGCGGATGCGGCGTGCGCGCGCATCGCGCTCGTCGCTTTCGCGCGTGACCAGGCCCCAGGCCTCGCATTGGGCCACCAGGTCGCCCATGGACTGCTTGGTCATGCCAGCGCGCTCGGCCAGGTCGGTGAGCCTGTCGCCAGCCAGCGACAGATGCCGCGTGATGTGGATGTGGGCCGCACCCACCTTGTCGCGCGCCGCAAGATTGGACAGCGCCAGCGGCACCTCCACATCGCGCGCCATGAGCTGCAGCACACGCGCGTCGAACCGCCGCATGGCATGGCCGAGCAGGCGGCCCAGGTGGGTCTGGCGCCAGGCATCGGCGGGCGGCGTGACGGGGGAAAACTCACTCATGGATGCATTGTGGAGGCAAATCCAACAAGTCAGGAAAACTGACTAAAAACACCAACAAAACAAACCAACAAGCCCATAAACTACTGTTCAAGCATCCAGCCTGAATGCAAATACAGAGCTGAAACCCCAGCCAACCCAGGAGTCCGCATGAACACCGCCGTCACCACCGCCAACAGTGAAAAAGCCAAGGCCCTGCAGGCCGCACTCGCCCAGATCGAAAAGCAGTTCGGCAAGGGCACGATCATGCGCCTGGGTGAAGGCGAAGCCATCCAGGACATCCAGGTCGTCTCCACCGGCTCGCTGGGCCTGGACATCGCCCTGGGCGTTGGCGGCCTGCCCCGTGGCCGCGTGATCGAGATCTACGGCCCTGAATCCTCGGGCAAGACCACGCTGACGCTGCAGGTCATCGCCGAAATGCAAAAGCAGGGCGGCACCTGTGCCTTCATCGACGCCGAGCACGCACTGGACACCAGCTACGCCCAGAAGCTGGGCGTGAACCTCAACGAAGTGCTGATCAGCCAGCCCGATACCGGCGAGCAGGCCCTGGAAATCGTGGATAGCCTGGTGCGCTCGGGCGCCGTGGACATGATCGTCGTGGACTCGGTGGCCGCCCTCACACCCCGGGCCGAAATCGAAGGCGAGATGGGCGACCAGCTGCCCGGCCTGCAGGCCCGCCTGATGAGCCAGGCGCTGCGCAAGCTGACAGCCACCATCAAGAAGACCAACTGCATGGTCATCTTCATCAACCAGATCCGCATGAAGATCGGCGTGATGTTCGGCAGCCCCGAAACCACCACGGGCGGCAATGCGTTGAAGTTCTACGCCTCGGTCCGCCTGGACATCCGCCGCACCGGCACCATCAAGAAGGGCGACGAGGCCATCGGCAACGAGACCAAGGTCAAGGTCGTCAAGAACAAGGTCTCGCCTCCGTTCAAGACCGCCGAGTTCGACATCCTCTTCGGCGAAGGCATCTCGCGCGAAGGCGAAATCCTGGACATGGGCGTCAACGCCAAGATCCTCGACAAGTCGGGCGCCTGGTATGCCTACAACGGCGAGAAGATCGGCCAGGGCCGCGACAACGCCCGCGAATTCCTGCGCGAGAACAGCGGCCTGGCCGTGGAGATCGAGAACAAGGTGCGCGACAGCCTGGGCATCGCCCTGCTGCCCACGGCCGGTGGCGATGCCCCCGAAGCCAAGGCCGCCAAGACGGGCAAGGCCAAGGCCGACAAGGACGGCGTGATCGAAGCCTGAGCGGCCTGACCCCTCACTGCAGGCGCTGCCGCGCCTGCACACACTGTGTTTGCCATCTTGGCGCAGGCTCACGTCTGCGCCTTTTTTATCGCCGGGACGCCCCAAGGCAAAAAAGCGGCCCCCTTGGGGGCAGCGGACCTTGCGCAGCAAGGGGAGCGTGGGGGCCTTTTTTATTCGGGACGATTCAGGAGACATTGCCGCATGGGATTCGCCAAGCTGTCGCTCAAGGGCCGGGCGCTCAAGCTGCTGGGCCAGCGCGAACATTCACGGCTGGAGCTGGAACGCAAGCTCGCCCCCCATGTGGAGGAAGGCGAAGACCTGGGCGCCATGCTCGATGCGCTGGAGCAGCGCGGCTTCATCAGTGCCCAGCGCGTGGCCGAGTCCGTGCTGCACCAAAAGGCCGCACGCTTTGGCACGGCACGCGTGGTGCAGGAGTTGCGCAACAAGGGGCTGGACGATGGACTGGTGCGCGCCGCCGCAGAGCAACTGCGCGCCACCGAACTGCAGCGCGCCCTTGCCGTATGGCGCCAGCGCTTCGGCGCACCACCGGCCACACCGCAGGAACGGCTCAAGCAGATGCGTTTCCTGGCCGCGCGCGGTTTTGGTGGAGAAATTGCGAGCAAGGTGCTGCGGGGGCGCAGCGAAGACTGGGACGCAGGAGCAGAGGACGAAGGCTAGTCTGCGCGCCGGGTCGCACCCCAGCACACCAGCGACCCCACGGTCACCAGCACCACGCCCTGCCAGAAGCCCCAGCCCGGCTGCACCTGCAGCCAGGCACTGGCCAGCAAGGCAGAGAACACGGGCGTGAAGTACGAGGCGGCAGCCATCACGGCCAGATGCCCGTGCTGTATGCCGTGCTCCCAGCAGCTGTAGCCCAGGGCGGTGAGCCCGCCCACGGCCAGCAATTGCAGCACCACGGTGCCTGACCATTGCATGCCGCCTTCACCGCCCAGCCACAGCCATTTGATCCACAGCGCCAGCGCGGTCCATATCAGGAAAAGGCCCACGGCATTGTGGCCACCGCCCCAGCGCCGCGCAGCCAACGAATAGCAGGGCCACAGCAGGGCCGCGCCAAAAGCCATTCCATACGCCAGCGGGTTGGACAGCATGTGGTCCGCCATGCCCCGCAGTTGCAGCGAGTCGCCGCCCAGCACGCGCGTCAGCCCCCACAGGCACAGCAGCACGCCGGGCCACAGCCACCAGCGCGCATGCTGCTGGCGCAGCAGCACGGCCAAGACGATGGTCAGGCTGGGCCACAGGTAATTGATCAGCCCCAGCTCCAGTGCCTGGGCGCGGTCCTGCGCCAGGCCAATCGCCAGCGACAGGCAGATCTCGTAGACCGCAAACAGCAGGCCGCAGCCCCAGAAGTAGGCCGGATGCATGGCCCGCCACTGCGAGGGCCTGGGCAAGCCACGCACGCCGGCCACGCACAGGGCGCTGACCGTGTAGAGCATGGCTGCGCCGCCCACGGCGCCCAGCGGCTCGGCTACCGAGCGCATCAGGCCCACGGTGCAGCTCCAGCACACCACGGCCAGCAGTCCGATGGCGGTGGCCCGGCCAGCGGCCACAGGGGAGTTGTTCTGCAAGGAAGACACGTCGATGGCTGCGCGCGGCAGCTCAGTGCGGCTGCAGCAGCTGGCGCAGCGAGTGGTACAGCGCATCCGAGCCATGCGCGGTGTTGTCCGCATCGAACGAGAACTCGTTGCTGGACTGCGTGCCCGTCGCATCCTCGGGCCGGGCTTCCATGAAGAAGGACAGGAAGCGCGCCCCTTGGCGGCGGTGCATGGTCAGCACTTTCTCCAGCCGCTGTGGCGACAGGGCCACCAGCGGATGGAACTCCGTCACGCCATAGGCCGTGTGGCCATAGCGGCGCAGCATCTGGCCGACCAGCGGGCCGTAGGTATCTTCGCCGTACAGGCTGACACCCAGGGACAGCCCCGGCATGCGCTGCAGGCTGCGCTCCACGGCATAGCGGTTGGCGTCCCAGCTCGGATTCGCATGGGGGTTGAGCTGGTGGGCAAAGCGAGGAACCCGGCCCAGGCAGCCGTGGCCGATGTGCTCGGAAAAGCCCTGGATGTAGTCGGCCACCTGCTGCTCGCGGAAATCGTTCCAGTCCGTGACCAGCGGGTTGTAGAACAGCGCCAGCCGGTCCTGCGGGCTGTCCACCCAGAATTCCACGCCGTCCGGCAGCTTGCCGAAGTCGGGCAAGGCCTCGGCGGCATGGGGCCTGGGCTCGCCCTGGTTGCGGTCCATCACGGCGATCTGGCGCGTGGCCAGCAGGCCCAGGCTGCGTCCACCGGCCTGCAGTACCACGTCGATGCGGTGCAGGCCCTCGCCCAGCGCCGGATAGCGGATGTCGGCACGCCAGCCCACATCGGGCGTGAGGAACCCGGGCTTGGCCTGAGCCACGTCCTGGCGGTGCATGTGCACGGGGGCGTGCGAGTAAGGATGCCCGTCCACGAAGACGGCCACGGCCAGCTGCTTTTGCAGCTTCGCATCGGGCGAGTGGACCCAGCCGGACACGGGCACGGTGCCGGCTGCATAGCTGTCGATGTGCTGGAAGAAGTTCTGCAGCGGCTCGCTGCGGATGTTGCGCGACGGCGGCTCGACCGCTTCGAAGCTGTCAAAGCCGGACTTCAGGTGGGCATTGAACCGTGCGATGTCGCCATAGCGCTGGCGCAGGAATGCATGGAAGCCCGCCACGGAGGCCGGGCTGTAGTCGGTGACCGCATAGCCTTCGGCCGCGAACCCCATGCCGGCCTCGAATCCCGGGAACAGCTGGTGCGTCTCGCCCAGCACGGTGAGGGCGCGCAGCTGGTGCATGGCGGCATCGCCTGCGGCGCATATGCGCTCGGCCAGGGCATCGACGACCAGCTTGCGCACGCGCGTGACTTCGTTGTCCTGCCGCGCAACCGACCACGGGAAGATGCGCGCGCCCAGATAGCTGTCCAGCGGCAGCGGCCCCTTGGGTGTCCACGCAAGATTGGCGGGATCGGCGGCCAGGCGCTCCTCGGCCTTGGAATGCACCTCGAAATGCGTGGCGAACAGATACAGCACCACGGGCCGGTGCGCCTGCGCCACCGTGCGCACCACGCGGTCCAGCGCCTCGCCCCGGACCTCCCAGGTCTGGCCATTCCACTGCACATAGCGCAGCAGCGGCACGCTGAGCGTATAGCCCAGGTCCAGTTCGCCCTGGGGCCGGCCCAGGCGCTGCAGCGTGGCTTTCACCATTTCTGCGGCCGAGCCCTGCGGACCCAGGCAACTGGCGGGTATCTGCTGAAATTCCTTGGGAAAATCCTCGCGCAGCCCGTCCTGCACCAGACAGGCCTCCATATTGCCCAGCAGCGGACTGAGCAGCAGGCGCGATGAAGACGGCAATGCAGGCCGCAGCTTCCAGGCAAACACAATGACCAGCAGGCACAGCACGGCCAGGGCCAGGACATGGCCCCAGACCGGACTGCGCCGGCCCGGCAGGGACGCGGACGGTGGCGTGGCCGGGCTCACAGGCCCAGCATGATCTGCAGGTTCTGCACGGCGGCGCCGCTGGCGCCCTTGCCCAGGTTGTCCAGGCGGGCGATCAGCACGGCCTGGCGGTACTGCTCATTGGCGAACACGCGCAACTCCAGCTTGTTGGTGTCCGTCAGGGTGTCGGCGGCCAGCTTCATGTCCTCGGTGGGCGGCAGCACCGACACCCATTGCTCCGGCGTGTTGGTGGCCGCGTAGTGGGAGGCCAGCGCATCGTGCAGGTCAGCCGCCTTGGGCGCGCCCGGCAGCAGGTCCAGATGCAGCGGCAACTGCACCAGCATGCCCTGGCGGAAATTGCCCACGGCGGGAATGAACACCGGGCGGCGCGTCAGGCCGGTGTATTGCAGGATCTCGGGAATGTGCTTGTGCGTCAGGCCCAGCGCGTAGGCCTCGTAAGGCGCGGCCGTGCCAGCCTCATAGGCTTCGATCATGCTGCGGCCGCCGCCCGAATAGCCGGACACCGAGGGCAGGCTCAGGCCGTGGTCGGCAGGGATGAGGCCCGCGGCAACCAGCGGGTGCAGCAGCGCGATGGCTCCCGTCGCATAGCAGCCGGGGTTGGACACGCGCTTGGCAGTCTTGACCGCCTCAAGCTGGCCGGCACGCAGCTCCGGGAAGCCATACACCCAGTCGGGCGCCACGCGGTGGGCCGTGGATGCATCGATGATCTTGATGGTGCGGCCGGTCTCGGCCTCGATGGAATCGACCATGGCCACGGTCTCGCGCGCGGCATCGTCATGCAGGCACAGGATGACCAAGTCCACGCCGGCGATCAGCGCACGCTTGGCGGCAGGATCCTTTCGCAGCTCGGGGGCAATGCTGACCAGCTCCACGCCGGACAGATCGACCAGACGCTCACGGATCTGCAGCCCTGTCGTGCCTGCTTCGCCATCGATAAAGACTTTTGCCATCGCTGTATTTCTCCTGCTGCGCGGCCCTCCTGGAGCCGCTGCGGCACCATTGCCGCGTTCCAGCTGCGGATTCTCACCGAAACCGGGTCCCCCTGCGCCCGTTGTCGCAAAACGGTTGGCGGTGGCGATCAAGGGCGTGCTGACATGCGCCTGTTACAAACAGCGGGCAGCGCCGTCTGCAGATCCTCTATAAGACAAAAGAGCTGTGGCGCCTGAAAGAAATGTCGGGAAACCGTCTTTTCCCTGACATATCAATGCATTGCACAGTTCCTGACATGCTGCTTGGCCCGCAGGAAATTGTGGATTCTGCGCATGGGGGCGTGTCGGATGGCGCAGTGCAGCATGGTACATTCGGCGATTGCCAGGTCACTCCGCCTTGAGGCAGCACCCCAGGGCTACCGGGTCAATCCCCCCCTATTTGTTTGAGAGAGACATCATGAAGATTCATGAATACCAAGGCAAGGACATCTTGCGTCAGTTTGGTGTGCCTGTACCTCGCGGTATCCCTGCGTTCACAGTGCAAGAGGCCGTCGAGGCCGCCCAGAAGCTCGGCGGCCCCGTGTGGGTCGTGAAGGCCCAGATCCACGCTGGTGGTCGCGGCAAGGGCGGCGGCGTGAAGGTCGCCAAGAGCATTGACGACGTCAAGGCACTGGCTGGCCAGATCCTGGGCATGCAGCTGGTCACGCACCAGACCGGCCCCGAAGGCCAGAAGGTCCGCCGCCTGTACATCGAAGACGGCGCCGACATCCAGAAGGAATACTACCTGTCGTGCGTGACCGATCGCGGCACGCAGAAGGTGGCCTTCATCGCTTCCAGCGAAGGCGGCATGGACATCGAGGAAGTGGCCCACTCCACTCCCGAGAAGATCATCACCATCTTCGTTGACCCCCTGGTCGGCCTGACCCAGGCCCAGGGCGAAGAACTGGCCAAGGGCATCGGCATGCCTGCCGACTCCACCGCCCAGTTCATCGACATCTGCCAGAAGCTCTACAAGTGCTACATGGACACCGATGCCTCGCTGGTCGAGATCAACCCGCTGAACCGTGACAGCAAGGGCAACGTGGTTGCCCTGGACGCGAAGTTCAACTTCGACGCCAACGCCCTGTTCCGCCTGCCCGAAATCGTGGCCCTGCGCGACCTGGACGAAGAAGATCCCGCTGAAGTCGAAGCCTCCAAGTTCGATCTGGCCTACATCTCGCTGGACGGCAACATCGGCTGCCTGGTCAACGGTGCAGGTCTGGCCATGGCCACCATGGACACCATCAAGCTGTTCGGCGGCGAGCCGGCCAACTTCCTGGACGTGGGCGGCGGCGCCACCCCCGAGAAGGTCACCGAAGCCTTCAAGATCATGCTCAAGAACCCCAAGGTCGAAGGCATTCTGGTCAACATCTTCGGCGGCATCATGAAGTGCGACACCATCGCCACCGGCGTGATCACTGCCTGCAAGGCCGTGAACCTGCAAGTGCCCCTGGTCGTGCGCATGAAGGGCACGAACGAAGAACTGGGCAAGAAGATGCTGGCCGAGTCCGGCCTGCCCATCATCAGCGCCGACACGATGGCCGAAGCGGCCACCAAGATCGTCGAAGCCGTCAAGTAAGCAGGCCCGGAGAAAACACCATGTCGATCTACATCAACAAAGACACCAAGGTCATCACCCAAGGCATCACGGGCAAGACGGGCCAGTTCCACACTGAAAAATGCATTGAATACGCGAACGGCAAGAACTGCTTCGTGGCCGGTGTGAACCCCAAGAAGGCCGGCGAAAAGATCTTCGACGTGCCAATCTACGCCTCCGTCAAGGAAGCCGCGCAAGGCACGGGCGCCACGGTCTCCGTGATCTACGTTCCCCCCGCAGGCGCTGCCGCCGCGATCTGGGAAGCCGTGGAAGCCGACCTGGACCTGGCCATCTGCATCACCGAAGGCATCCCCGTCCGTGACATGCTGGAAGTGCGCAACAAGATGCGCGCCAAGGAAGCCGCAGGCGGCAAGCGCACCCTGCTGCTGGGCCCCAACTGCCCCGGCCTGATCACGCCCGACGAGATCAAGATCGGCATCATGCCCGGCCACATCCACAAGAAGGGCCGCATCGGCGTGGTCAGCCGCTCCGGCACGCTGACCTATGAAGCCGTGGCACAGCTGACCGAACTGGGCATTGGCCAGTCGTCGGCCGTGGGCATCGGCGGTGACCCGATCAACGGTCTCAAGCACATCGACGTGATGAAGGCCTTCAACGACGATCCCGACACCGACGCCGTCATCATGATCGGCGAAATCGGCGGTCCCGACGAAGCCGAAGCTGCCCGCTGGTGCAAGGACAACATGAAGAAGCCGATCGTCGGCTTCATCGCTGGTGTCACCGCCCCTCCCGGCAAGCGCATGGGCCACGCCGGCGCGCTGATCTCCGGCGGTGCCGACACGGCCGACGCCAAGCTGGCCATCATGGAAGAGTGCGGTTTCGTCATCACCCGCAATCCTTCCGAAATGGGTCGCCTGCTCAAGGGCCTGATCTAAGCGGCACCGGTTCTGCGCGACATCCTGGGGTTCGCCCCAGGAGAAAATTACGCAGAATTACGAATCGGTAAGGCGGCAAGTCCGCCCTACACTGACGACTCCAAAAAAGAAAAAGCGCCAGAGGCCACCGCCCTGGCGCTTTTCAACTCATAACAGTGGAGAAACCATGGAATACCTGCAAAGCGCCGATTTCTGGATCGGCCTGTTGAAGATCGTCTGGATCAACATCATTCTGTCTGGCGACAACGCCGTCGTCATCGCCCTCGCAGCACGCTCGCTGCCCCCCGCACAGCAAAAGAAAGCCGTCATGTTCGGCTCCGGCGCCGCCGTGGTGCTGCGGATCATCCTGACCGTGGTCGCGGCCAAGCTGCTGGAGCTGTCCTTCCTGCAGATCGTGGGCGGCTGCCTGCTGCTGTGGATCGGCTTGCAACTGCTGACCGGCGAAGAAGATGATGAAGGCGAATCCAAAGGACACGGCAGCATGATGGTCGCCATCCGCACCATCCTGATCGCCGACCTGGTGATGAGCCTGGACAACGTGATCGCCGTGGCCGCCACGGCGCAAGGCAACATGGTCCTGCTGATCCTGGGCCTGGCCATCAGCATCCCGCTGGTGATCTTCGGCTCCACGCTGATGATCAAGCTCATGGAGCGCTTCCCCGTCATCATCACGCTGGGCGCCGCCCTGATCGGCTGGGTCGGCGGAGAAACCATCGTCAACGATCGCCTGCTGCACGACTACGCCATCAGCCATCCCTGGCTGCACTACGTGGCGGCTGCCGCCGGTGCCGTGCTGGTCGTCGGCATTGGCAAGCTCCTGCAGTCGCGCTCCGGCGCCAAGCACGCGGCACAGGCCTGACACCGCCGCAGGCGGCCCCTCGCCACCTCCACAACGCACTGCCTCGGCAGTGCGTTTTTGCTTTGTGAGGGTCCGTTCTTGATGTGGCGTCAAGCTGACGAGCCGCTGCGCCGGCCCATTCTTGGCACTTGGGAGCACTGTTTTCAATTACGCTGTGCACCGGCTTCACCATTGCATCTGCACACAGGGACTGATGGCAACACCGCCGCGCCCGCCCTTCGCCACCATGCCCAGCGCACCCAAGACCCCGGACCAGCCCTGCCGACAGGCAGTCCCTGCGCAACACTGCGCCATGGTTGCGCGCACCGATGTGGGCCGGCGCCGTGACAACAACGAGGATGCGGTCACCATCCACCCCAGCGCCCAGCCCTGGCCCATTGCGGTGCTGGCCGATGGCATGGGCGGCTACAACGCCGGCGAAGTCGCCAGCGCCATGGCCATCAGCCTGGTATCCGTGGCACTGCAAAGCGTCGCCACCGAGGCGCCTGCAGCCAACACTCCGCAAGCCCGCCAGGAATTGCAGCAGTCACTGGCCAATGCCTTGACCCTGGCCAACGCCGCCATTCTTACGGCTGCCCGGGAAACACCGGGCTGTCGCGGCATGGGCACCACCATCATTGCCGCAGCCCTGCTGCCAGGCCTGCTGATGCTCGCCCACCTTGGCGACTCGCGGGCCTACGGCTGGCGCGAGGGTCAACTGCTGCGCCTGACCCGAGACCACACCTGGCTCCAGGAAGAAATCGACGCAGGCCGCATCCAGGAGCACGAAGCCCGGCAATCCGGCCTGGGCCACCTGCTCACCCAGGCCCTGGGCGTCACGCCGGACGTCACGCCCGATTTCAATGAGTGGCCGCTGCAACCCGGCGACCGCATCCTGCTGTGCTCCGACGGCCTCACCGACATGCTCGATGACCAAGCCATCGCCGCTCTGTTCACCCAATCCAGCCCGCTGCCCGTCTTGCTGACCTCGCTGCTCGCCGCCGCCAATGAAGCCGGCGGAAACGACAACATCAGCGCAGCGCTGATCGAGATACAGGCCAGCCCGCCCCCTACAGCCAGCACTTCCCTCGATTGAGCCCCACACAGCGATCGACGGCAGA
Organism: Delftia sp. BGA-UO-ETr-SB1; assembly: GCF_059567865.1. Lineage (NCBI taxonomy): Bacteria > Pseudomonadati > Pseudomonadota > Betaproteobacteria > Burkholderiales > Comamonadaceae > Delftia > Delftia sp. BGA-UO-ETr-SB1. The sequence continues at coordinate 1,649,685 of NZ_JCAQOW010000005.1, forward strand.
TCCCAACCGATGGACGCGCTTGCCTGCACCGCCCTCGCAGGTTCCAATTGTTAAAAATGATTGCAAATCCAACAATCAGGAAAAGACAATCCATAGTCTGTATCAAATACGATGGCAGACCTCGGCGCGCGCAGGCCGCAGACATAATATTTAGATACACCCCAGCTCCGGATCGCCCAGTGGATGGTGCAAGCCGGGCATAACAAAGGAACTTTGAGCATGCCGACCCTGGTCATCTCCATCGACGGCGCCGTCATCAAGGAAGTGCAGCTGGCCAAGGAGCGCACCACGCTGGGACGCCGCCCCTACAACGACATCGTGATCGACAACCTCGCCGTCAGCGGCGAGCACGCCGTTCTCAGCATCGTCGACGGCACCGTCATCATCGAAGACCTGCGCAGCACCAACGGCACCTATGTCAACGGCCAGCCCATACTGCGCCAGACCCTGAACCACGGCGACCTGCTGGACATCGGCAAGTACAAGATCCGCTTCGTGCAGCAGCAGGTCAGCGCCTCCTCGCGCTCGGCACTGGCGGCCATTGCCGCAGCAGTGGAGGCAACCCGCCCAGCCCCCTTGGCGGAAGACCTGCCATCGCAGTTCAGCACCCAGACGCCCTCAGGCTTCGACCACACACTGCCGCCTTCGATGGCTGGCTTGGCCACGCGCCAGGCTGCCATCCGCATGCTCAACGGCAACGCCGCTGGCCGCGAAGTCCCCTTGGTCAAGGTCGTCACCACCCTGGGCAAGCCCGGCGTGGCGGTCGCCTCCATCACCCAGAGGCACCACGGCTTCGTGCTCGCCCAGCTGGAAGGTGACGCCCTCAGCCTCAAGCTCAACGGCCAGGAAATCGGCCGCCGCGCCATGCCGCTGCAACACGGCGACACGGTGGAACTGGCAGGTACGCAGATGCAGTTCCTGGTGGCATAAAGGACCCTCTTGGTCCACTGACAAGGTTCGCTGTTGCTTCGTTGGCAAGCGCACCATCCTTGACAAAAATGTCACGCAAAATTGGATCGATTTGTCAGAGAATGTCGATCAACCGTGTAATTTGCAACCAAACAATACGCACGCGCGAACCTTGGCCTCAAGGCGCGACTGGCACGGCTCTTGCTCAATAGAGCATGCAATCAACCCCCTATGAGGAGAAGTTCATGAAGCGTTCCATCCAGCAAGGTTTTACCTTGATCGAACTGATGATCGTTGTGGCGATCATCGGCATCTTGGCAGCAGTTGCGCTGCCGGCTTATCAGGATTACACGATCCGTGCACGTGCATCAGAAATGATTCTGGCTGCATCGTCTTGCCGTTCTACTGTCAGTGAAGCAGTCAGCACCTCTCCCAATACGGATCTGGGTACATCGTTGACTGATTCCTGCAGCTCCGGCGGAGCCTCTGCCACTGTGAGTGATGCCAACACTACGCGTACCAAGTTCGTGAGGCAAGTCACAACAGACGCCAACGGCGTGATCACCGTTGTCGGCGACGAGACGACGCTGAAGGGCGATACCACAAGCACCAAGAACACCATTGCCATGGTGCCCTTCATTGGCAGCACTGCAGTTGCTGCCACCACCGATGGCGGCAAGGTGATTACCTCTTGGAAGTGCGGTCCCGCCAAAACCAATCCTATGCCGGTCAAGTATCTGCCCGGTTCCTGCAAGGATGTCCAAAGCTAATCTGATTTGATTTAGCAAAACGGCCCGTGAGGGCCGTTTTTGTTTTCAATTTGCAAATCATGGAAGAACCGATCGTATCGAATACCTCCTGGGTTTTCAGAAAAAACTCTCGTTGCTTTCTCGTTTTTCTTTCGCTGATACTGCTTTGGCTTCCAAACGTAGTTCTACCGATCGATGGATCAGAATCCGGGAAAATACGCTACCTGGAAGCAGCCGGGCTAGGAAGTATTTTCTGGATCATGGCCGCAGCTCTATGCAAAAATATCAAGCGACTTCTGCTCATTAGCATTCCGTTTGCCATTATTCTTCCCATGGAATTATGGATAAGAATATATTACGGAACACCCATTACTGACCATATCATTGCCTTGGCATGGGAAAGCAACCTCGCAGAAGCCGGAAATTTATTGGCTACATATGGTGCAAGCATATTTCTTGCCTACATGATATGTGGATTCATCTTCCTGAGTGGCATCTGGAGCGCCAGCAAACTTAATCTACATTGGCAGCACCGATCACGATACTGGTATATTGCGATTTTTGCACCCACCATTCTTCTCTTCTCCTGGGTCAAACAAGATATTCAACCCATGAGTTCGAGCGAGATCACGCCGCCCTCCTACTTCGATGACGAACTGACCTCCAGCTGGCTATCTCAATGGTCCGATGTATTCCCCATGAATCTCCTGTTTTTTAGCAGTAAATTTCTGGACCAAAGGCGTAAAATGGAAAAGGCCAGGGATTCCCTTAATGGAAAAACATTAGAAGCACGGCAGACAGATATACCCACCTCACCAGATATTGTTATCATCGTTATTGGAGAATCAGCCAGTGCATCTCATTGGGGCGCTCTTGGCTATCAAAGAAATACAACTCCAAAAATTCAAAAACATGAGGGTGTTGCATATTTCTCCAATGTAGCTTCGCTGTCATCGGCCACCCGCACTGCCATACCAGGAGTATTGTCCCGAAAACCATTTCTCACACCCAATGGTGCCATTGACTGGGATGCGGAACCATCTTTTTTAAAAGCATTCGCAGAAGTTGGATACTCCACACACTGGCTTTCCAACCAGGCGCCCTTGGGACGACACGATACATCCATCAGTGTTTATGCAAAGGATGCCAGCGATGTACGATTTCTGAATCCAGGAACCTATGGCGGACGAAGCAATTACGACGAAATCCTGCTCCAACCCCTGGGCGAGATAATAAAGCAACCGGGACGCCACATTGTGGTGCTGCATTTGCTTGGAAGTCATTTCAATTACGGCCTCAGATATCCAGAGCAATTCGATATATTTCAGCCTTCCCTGACTTCACCAGAAAATAATTACAGCAACTCCATTGGCGAGAAAACGCTGGAAATCAATAGCTATGACAACAGCATTGCCTATACTGATCACATACTTGATCAGGTCATAGACTATGCAAGCCAACATACCAGAAACAGCATCGTTGCTTATTTCTCCGACCATGGCGTAGACCTGCCCAACGGACGTTGCTCATCCCAAGGGGTCAGTCGGATTAGTGAAACGTCATTTCATGTTCCCGCATTGCTCTGGGCTGGTCATGATTTCAGAGGAAACAACAAGAAAAAATGGGAAACCATCATCCGCAATGTCGATTATCCTTACTCAACCAATGCCTTCTTCTCGAGCATTCTAGAGCTATCAGGAATAACCATAAAAAATGGACTGCCACTTAATAATTTCCTGACGCCCCCTCCAAAAAATCAACCAAGAATGGTTGCAACAGGCAATGGGCAGCAGGTCGATTTCGATATGGCAAAGACGAAAAACCCCTGTTATATCACATCGCATTAATATCTCAACCAATTTCAATACGTTCAATGAGATTTCATTCAAATCGCATCAAACTCAGAGATATATTGCTTCTCCTGAGTTTTTTCATATCAGGAGCCAGTGCCTTAATATATCAGACCTGCTGGCAAAGATCACTTTACAGCGTCATAGGAGTAGATATCGACTCTATTACCATTATTGTTTCGGTTTTTATGCTGGGAATTGGCATAGGCGGAATGACAGGGGGGTGGCTCGCCGACAGGTTCAGCAATTCACGATTGCGATTTTATATTTTCGCGGAAATATCCATTGCAATTTATGGTGCACTTTCCCTGAAAATACTGAGCCATCTGGAGAGCATATTGAATCAGATTTCCTCAAACAGTGCTGGACTGAGTGCGCTGGCCTGCATAGTTTTTCTAATCATTCCGACCATTCTTATGGGAATGACTCTACCCTTGCTAACTATCGCTCTCAATGAAAAGCGTGGCAATATTGGCATTTCCATTGGCAGGCTGTATTTTCTGAATACCATGGGTGCGGCTGCTGGCGCAGCGGCCACACCATTCATATTTTTCCCCAATTGGTCACTTCACCAAGTGATCTGGATTGGCGTTGCTGGGAATCTTCTGGTTGCATTTCTCGCGACCGCATCCATACACTGGCTCTCATCGCGCCAAGGAGTCACGGTATGAATTTTCCCGCCTTGCTGTCTTTTATCTGTGGATTTACGAGTCTCAGCTTGGAAATACTATGGGTCCGTCTATATGGATTCGCCAAGCTATCGACACCTGCCGCATTTGGCTTTGTGCTAATGTCCTATCTTGTTGGAATCGCATTCGGCGCTCACTTTGGCAGTAAAGCATGTCGACGGGGAAAATTCGAAAATCTTTGGAACTACAGTATTGGCGCACTTCTACTTTCGGCGGCGTGCACAGTACTTTTGCCAAAGATATTTGCCAACTTGACATACAAAGGGCATTACAATCCGGCAATCGATCTAGCAATCATTGCAATATCTTCGTTCATTATTGCATTTATATTCCCTATAGCACATCATCTGGGATCTGATAAGATCCCCGAAAATCAAGGAAGAAAACTAGCCACAGTTTATACTGCCAACGTAATCGGTGGTGCTTTAGGCCCACTGGCAACCGGCTATCTTCTTCTGGACTACTTTACCTTACAACAATCTTTTTATATTATTGCCTCACTGCAGCTCACCTTTGCAGCAATTTTCTCAATTCTTATACAAAGAAAAACCTATTCTCGTATTTTTGCTCCTGCATGCTCCGTACTGGTTGCATATATTTTCGTGGTGAGCAGCCAAAATCCACACTCACTGATACAACAACTTGCATCAAATGGAACGCCAGCGAAAAGCATAATAGAAAATCGCCATGGAGTCATTACCATTTTCCCTGGATCTGATGGTGACGACTCAGTCTATGGAGGAAATGTTTATGACGGCAGAACAAATCTCAATCCTGACAAAAACACCAACGGACTCCATCGACCACTGCTTTTAACAGTTTTACAGCCCGAGCCCAAGCGAGTGCTTATGATTGGCCTCTCAATCGGCACATGGCTTGCTTTGATAAATGAATTCACTGGAGTGGAACATGTTGATGTCATCGAAATCAATCCTGGCTACATTTCAGCTGCAGAAGACTACCCACATCAGAAAACGGCAATCAACGATCCACGCGTTAGAATCATCATAAACGATGCAAGACGTTGGCTCAGGCTGCATCCAGATGTTAAATATGATATGGTCATCATGAATACTACTTGGAATTGGAGATCAAACGCCAGCCTACTTCTTTCAGAGGAATTCTTGAAATTGGTCAAATCCCACATGAAGTCTGACGCTATTCTCGCATTCAACTCCACCGGTTCCGGCGATGCTTTCTATACCGCCTCCAGTGTATTTGATCATGCTTACCGCTATGACAATTTCATCTTTGCCGGAAATCAAGATTTCCGGGAAAAGAAGAATTCCAATGAGGCCTTGGAAAAATATAAGCGCATACAGCTTCAGGGCACACCACTTTTCTCAAAAGATTCCACTGCACCCAAAAAATTCCTTGAGCGCCCCTTTGTCACGATACAGCAAGCGAGCGTTTCTTCTGGCCGAACGTTTGAAATCGTGACTGATCAGAATATGATCACAGAATTCAAGTATGGGCGAGCACTCTATTAATAAAGCAAATAAAAATGAACTCGATCAATTGGAAAGATAAAGCACGAGCCAGCAGCATCCATTTATTAATCTGCATTGCAATAGCAAGCATTCTGGCTTTTTTACTGTTCTTTCTATGGTATCCATATCCTTACAGAGAGATCTCTGGAGGGCGCGATTTATTTCTCATCATCATTTTTGTTGATGTCGTCATAGGACCATTAATCACATTGGTGGTATTCGACAAAAGAAAACCCTTCAGAGAATTAAGGACAGATCTAATTATTGTTGGAACACTTCAACTATTCGCACTGTTCTATGGCGGTTGGACTGTCTACAATGCACGTCCTATATATTTAGTTTTTGAGTATCAGCGTTTCTCCGTCGTGCATGCAACAGATATCGACCAGGAAACACTCAAGCAAGCCCCAGAACAGTTTCGCGCTCTTCCTTTGAAAGGTCCGGTGCTGCTCTCACTACGCCCCTTGAATAAGTCCGAAGTCATTGATTCAACGCTTCTCGCAATGAATGGGGTGCCGCAAGCCGCACAACCACAACTATGGCAAGAGTATCTCTTGGCAAAAGATGAAATACTACGATCCGCAAAATCATTGGACGAGCTAAAAGATCGCTTCCCTGCCAGTACTACAGTTATCGAGAAAGCCATCAACGAAACAGGATTACCTGCGGGGCAATTATCTTATCTACCACTGCTCTCTCGAAAAAAAACATGGACGGCAATTCTAGATAACAGAACAGCGGTGCCTGTTGGATTTTTTGCGTTTGACCCATTTTAAATAAATGGACCTCCAGCAAGCACAGGGAGTTCAGGCGACAAAACTTCCCGTCTTCCCCCCGTGCTTTTCCAGCACCCTCACCCCCTCCATCACCATTGACTTGTCCACCGCCTTGCACATGTCATAGACCGTGAGCAGCGCCACCTGCACAGCTGTCAGAGCCTCCATTTCGACCCCGGTAGGCCCCACCGTTTCCACGGTAGCCACGCAACGAATGGAAGATACATCTGGCAACGAATCAAACTCCACTGCCACCCGCGTCAACGCCAGCGGATGACAAAGCGGAATCAAGTCACTGGTCTTCTTGGCAGCCATGATGCCGGCGATGCGCGCAATGCCCAGCACGTCGCCCTTCTTGGCGGTGCCACCTTGGATGATGGCCAGCGTGGCGGGCTGCATGGTGATGCGGCCTTCGGCGACCGCGATGCGGTGGGTTGCCGGCTTGGCGCCGACATCGACCATGTGGGCCTGGCCCTGGGCATCGAAATGGGTGAGGGAAGACATGGAAACTCCTGAAAATGCACTGACCGGCCCATGGCAGTCCTGACACGCAGGTCGAACGCGCCATGAACGTTCGGCGAACCGAGGCATCATAGTGGGGTGTTCCACCGCCCGGCATCAAGGTGCAGGGCCCGGCCTTCTGGCCTCCTACCTGCCCATGCGCCCATCACGCCTGAAGACACGTATCGCCGTCGGCCTGCAGTTGCTGGCGGCCTCTCTCACCATCGCAACGCATACACCGGCACAGGCCCAGTTGCGCCTACCCACGCTGGGCGACGGCGCGGCCACGACGACCAGTGACGAGCGGCGGTTGGGTGACCGCATCATCCGCTCGCTGTACCGCGATCCGGACTACATCGACGATGCGGTACTGCAGGAGTATGTGGAAGGCATCTGGCAGCATCTGGTCGATGCGGCACGCACGCGTGGCGAGCTGTCGGATGAGCTGGAAGAGCGCTTTGCCTGGGAGATCCTGCTGGGGCGGGACCGATCGGTCAACGCCTTTGCGCTGCCCGGCGGCTATCTGGGGGTGCACCTGGGCCTGATCGGCGTGGTCAGCACGCGCGACGAGCTGGCATCGGTGCTGGCACACGAGCTGAGCCACGTCACCCAGCGCCATATCGCGCGACTCATTGCCCAACAGGGCAAGCAGACGCCGCTGATGATCGGCTCGATGATTCTGGGCGCGCTTGCTGCCAGCCGCAGCCCCGATGCTGCCATGGCCATGATGATGGGTGGCCAGGCGCTGGCCGTGCAGAACCAGCTCAATTTCTCTCGCGACATGGAGCGCGAGGCCGACCGCATGGGCTACGGGCTGATGGCGCCTGCAGGGTTCGCGCCGCAGGGCTTTGTGACCATGTTCGACAAGCTGCAGCAGGCCAACCGCCTGAATGACAACGGCAGCTGGCCCTATCTGCGCAGCCATCCGCTGACCACGGAACGCATGGCCGACATGCATTCGCGCCTGCCGCGTGGCGTTGCGCCTGCGCCAGCACCATCCCTGGAACACGTGATGATGGCCGCACGGGCCCGCGTGCTGTCGCGCCCCGGCGTGGATGTGCTGCGCCAGTGGGCCGAGCAGCCGCGCTCCACCAGCTTTGGCAGCCAAACCCAAACCCAGCAGGTGGCGCAGCTATATGCCGCCACGCTGAGCGCCGTGCAATTGCGTGATTGGGCCGAAGCGCGGGAAATGTCCGGGCGGCTTCAAGTGGCAACCGCCGCAGATGCCGGCGCCCAGCGGCAGGCCAGGCTGCTGCAGGCCGAACTGGAGCTGACGGCCGGCAAGCCCGGCGCCGCGTTGCAGGCGTTGCCACCGCTCTATCTGCCGGCAGTTGCGCCTGCCCAGCCCAATCCCACGGAATCCATCCCCGCCAAGACAACGGAAAGCGGCCCCAGTCTGGCCACCGTCAATGTGGTCGAAAGCCGCGCGGTGCGCCGGCCCGAGCTGCTGATGCGCACCCAGATCCTGCTGCGCGAGCAAGGCGCTGCCAGCATGGCGGGCCCGCTGCAGACCTGGGTGACGGACCACCCGCGTGATGCCAGCGCCTGGCAGTTGCTGGCCCAGGTGCAGCGAGCCCAGGGCCAGGAGTTGCGCGCGCTGCGCGCCGAGGCCGAGGCCCAGGTCGCGCACTACGACTACGCGGCGGCAGTGGACCGTTTCAAGGCCGCGCAGGACCTGGCCCGCAAGGGTGGGCCCAAGGTGGATTTCATCGAAGCCTCCATCGTGGACACGCGGCTGCGTGCCGTGGAGGAGCTGCTAAGGGAACAGGCGCGCGAGAAGTGATTCGATGGCCAGGCCCAGCAGCGAATAGATGAGCGCGCCCAGCATGGCCGCCCAGAAGCCCGCGACGTGAAAGCCGCTGAGCAGGCCCGAGGCTGCCCAGAACATCAGTCCGTTGACCACGAAGAGAAACAGCCCGACCGTCACGATGGTCACGGGCAGCGTCAGCACCACGAGGATGGGGCGCAGCACCGCATTAAGCAGGCCGATGACCAGCGCCGCGATCATGGCCGAGCTGAAGCTGTTGACCTGCACGCCACCATAAAGATAGGCCACGACCAGCAGGGCACCGGCGCTGAGCAGCCATTTGATCAGGATTTTCATGCGGGCAGCATAGCAGCAGCCGGCAGATCCAGGTTGAGGCGGCGCACTGGAAACCGTGGACCGGAGAACCCCATGAAAAACGGCATCCCTTTTTCCGGGATGCCGTCCTGAAAGCGATCGCCTGACCAGAGGGGTCAGGCAGACGCCAGCCTTTAGATCATCGCTTCCTCGAACACCAGGCCCATCAGCGCGCCGATGGCCGCCAGCGTTCCCGGAAGATTCCAGCGCCGGCCCAACGGGGCGGCAGGCGCCACGGCGGGAGCCGGGGCTTCCTGCTTGGGGCGGCGTGCATCGACGATCTGGGCCGTGCCGTGCTCCTGCTGGAGCTGGGCCACCAGTTCGGCCAGCGGGCCCTTGGCCAGCACCGGCGTGATCCTGCCAGCGCTGTCACCGAACACCGGCAGCAATTGGGCGAACAGCTTGTCCGCCCACTTGCCGCGCCAGCTTTCGCGCGCGCTGTGGCTCACCCATTTGCTGACCCGGTGGGTAATGCGCGGCGCGCAGGCCACCAGCAGCCAGTGCGAGGCCTGGGCCTGCGGCGAGGCGGCCAGGGCCTGTACCAGAGGCAGAGCGTAGGAAGCGTCATCCACGTAGACGATGATGGGGTTCAAAGCAAGTCCTTGTCGAACTGGGTTTGCGGGAGTGGGAGAGGCAGGCGGCCGGGGCCGCCCTTGCCATGGATTGTCGCGAATCGGCGCGGGCGGCCCATCGGGCCAACCCGGCGCCCACCTCAACTTTTCAGCGGATCAGGCTCCGTGGGCACCGGCCTTGGGAGCAGGACGGCGCGAAGCGATGTACTTGCCCAGTGCCAGCACCAGCAGGGCTCCGAACACGCTGGCACCGTACTTGAGCATGTCGGTCTGGGGCAGCTTGACCATCCAGTCCCACTTCTCCGTATTGGCGAAGACGGGGTCGGTGACCAGCATGCCGCCGGCAATCCAGCCCAGCAGCATGCCGCCGGCCACGATGATGATGGGGAAGCGCTCCATCAGCTTGATCACGAGCTGCGAGCCCCAGACGATGATGGGGATGGAGATCAACAGGCCCAGCACGACCAGCAGCATCTGGTGCTCGCCCGAGCTCTGGGCAGCGCCGGCGATGGCGATCACGTTGTCCACGCTCATCACCAGGTCGGCAACGATGATGGTCTTGATGGCGGCCAGCAGCTTGTCGCTGCCCTGGATGTTGTCGTGGCCGTCTTCATCAGGGGCAATCAGCTTGATGCCGATCCACACCAGCAGCAGTGCGCCGACGAACTTCAGGAAAGGCAGCGCCAGCAATGTCATCGCGAAGGCGATCAGGATGACGCGCAGGATGATGGCACCCGCCGTGCCCCAGATGATGCCCTTCTTGCGTTGCTCGGGCGGGAGCTTGCGGCAGGCCAGCGCGATCACGACCGCGTTGTCGCCGCCCAGAAGGATGTCGATGATGATGATTTGGCCCAGGGCCACCCAGAACGGGGCGTGAGTCAGAAAGTCCAAGTCCATAAGGTCCTCGCTGTTGAGTAAGGCCGGCGAGAACTCCTCCCTCCTGGAGAAACACCCACCGGCACAGAAAGACCGATGCAACGCCGCAGCGCCTACCCGGGCAAGGACATGCCTGGCTCAGGGGAGAACACATTGATCGACCGTCATCAGGTCCATCAAAGGTCTTGCTCGGCTGCGGTATGCACCGCAGCCCGGAAGGCCGGAAGCTTGCGCTTCGTATTGACGACCATTCCGATGCCGGCACAGTGGCTTTGCAAAAACCACCCACGCCGGCAGAGAGCTACTCCCCTTCGAACCTGTGGATTGCAACACAAAGCCGCCACGGCACGCAAGTGAAAAAACCCTTCATTTCCACGGAAAGCGCAAGTCGCGCATCCCCCAGACCATTTATCTGCCTACCTCAAATGCTTCACTATCCATAGCAACCCTTGAGCCAACGGAGTGTTGCAGCCATGCCCGGTCACGCGCGGGCAGGCGTCTTATCATCGCTGTCCCTTCCCCCTGACCGTCCATGACCGCACTGCACATCACCGACATCGAAGCCGCCATCAACTACTGGCGCGAGCGCCATCCGTCCCCGGACGGCGTGCTGCTGCAGCCCGAAGTACGAGCCCTGGCCGAGGTGTACGCGCTGATGATCTTCTGGCATGAGAGCGAAGTACAGGTTGAGGGCTTTCCCTCGCACGCCATGGCGGCCTGGCTGGCCTGGTACGACACCACGCCCGATACGCCCTGCATCGCCATCTGCTCCACCAGCCAGGGCGACGAAAGATGCAAGGGCTGCGGCCGCAGCTTTGACGAAGTGCAGCTGTGGACCGCGATGGAACCGGCACAAAAGCGGATGGTCTGGCGCAGGATCACGGCAGAGGGCGACTCCTGGCGTTTCACCCGCTATGCAGAGCGTGCGGCCGAGCGCACGGACACATCGCGTGACTCTGGCTGATTGCTGGTTGATTGCCGGCTGATCTGCCGGATACCGCACCGGACCAGTGCGATGTTGCAGACGGCCTAACATCGGCCGCCATGCTGCAGACCGCCGCTTACCGCCACAGCCACCTCTGCCTCCGCCTTTGCTTGCGCCTCACGGCACGTGATGCGGGCGAGACGCGCGTGCCGGCCGGCAAGGCCTGGCCCGCCACGGCCGCGCGCCTGCGCGAGCGTGATGCGGCACGACTGAACATCGGCCCCCGACAGGCCGCACGGTCTTGATGCGCTGCCCTGCGCGGAACCGGGCAGCGTCGCTTCACTGAATCCGCTCTTCTTGCGCCGCCTTCATCCCTAGGCTGAAGGCGGTTGGATTTTCACGCGTCTGCCTGGCCTCAAGGCCAGCCGACGAAGCGAGCCCTGCCGTGACCTGTCTAGCCCTTGCCCCAGCCGGACCCTCTTTTGCCGCCCCCTCTTTTTCCACGCTCTTGCGCCATCTGCGCCATCTGAGCGATACCGTGGCGCATCGCGCCCTGCCCCGCTGCGCGCCACGCCACGTCACCGAGCTGCGCATCGACGTGATGCAGCCGCTGGTGGAGGGCGAGCTCGAAGCCATTCACGAGCGCCTGTACCAGCCCGGCAACAAGCTCCATGGCCTGGAGCGCCGCCCGTTGCACGACCCGCAGTTCCAGCTGCACTGGCGTGAAGCCGACGGCGAATGGTTTGCCTACGTGGAGGACATGGAGCGGCGCTGCCTGGCCGGCTACACGGTGTTCAATCGCCTGGTCGAGGTGGACAAGCGCACCGACCGGCGCGTGCGCTCGCCGCATTCGCGCTTTGCTCCGGACTACCAGCGGCGTGGCATTGCCAGCGCTGTGTATCGCAGCGTGCTGGACAAAGGCACCTGCCTGGTCAGCGGCGCACGCCAGTCGCCGGGTGCCCACGGCCTGTGGAACCATCTGGCGCGAAGCTATGACGGCCAATATGTGGGCATTGCAGACAGCAAGTCGCTCATCCATCTGGGCCGCAATGTGCCGGACGATGTCATGGACCGCCTGTCCACGCGCCGCATGCTGCTGGGCGCGGGCTGGACCGTGGAGTCCTTTGCCCAGGCCGTCCGGATGCAGTTGCCGGGTTGAGACGGGGACTTGAGCGGGAGCCCGTTTACTTCCAGCGCAGCGGCTCGATGAAGACCGTGCCCAGGTTGCTGCTGAGCGTCAACGCGCCTTCCTGGATGGTGGCCTGCAGCTGCATGCTGCGCTCGGCCAGCTCCGCCAGGGATTGGGATGTTTCGGAGGGAATGCGCCAGACCTGCAGCTTGTTCAGCCGCGCCAGCTTGCCCTCCAGGCCCTTCCACCAGACCTCGGCTGCATGGTGGAAGGCGTAGAGCACCACCGCATCGGATTTGTTGCAGGCCTTGGCGATGGGCTTTTCCTCGGGCTGGCCGACCTCGATCCACAGGCGCTTGGCGCCCGTGAAGTCGGTCAGCGAGACATCGGGGTCTTCGGGATCGGACAGGCCTGCGCCAAACGCCAGCGTGCCGTCGCCCTTGCACATGTCATTGAGCTGGTGTGCATTGAGGGCCAGGGCCACCAGGCGCACCATCATGCGTTCGTCCGTCTCGCTGGGATGGCGCGCCAGGGTCAGCGCATGGTCGGCGTAGTAGCCGTGGTCGATGTCGGCGATGGACAGGTTCGCCTTGAAGATGGTGGATTTGAGGGCCATGAGAAAACCAGGGACAGCGCATGGCCATCAGGAGGACAGATGCGCAGGAATATCGAGGGAGGATGAGACAGTCGGCTTGCGTGGCTTGAAGGCCAGCGCCTTCTTTTCAACAAGGTGCCAGGACAGCATCGCCAATAGGCCAGCCCCCACAAGACTGCAGGCCAGCGCCGCACCAAAACCGATCCGGCCTGAAAAGTACCAGACCACTGTCTGTTGAACGGGAAAGGCGTAAATGTACAGGCCGTAAGACAAATCACCAAAGCGACCAGCTTGTCGCAGCAGGGGTGTGCTGGCGGAGCCCAGTATCACCGCGAGCACGGCCATTGCCAGCAAAGGCGCTTGCAGCACCAGGATCAGAGGTCCTTTGGCATGCAGCAGCACGCAGCCGGCCAGCAATAAGGCAAGGGCCAGCATCCGCCGGGAGATCCAGAGATGGCGCCAGCATGCCAGCGTGGCGCCGAGCGAGAACACCATCGCATACTGCAGCGCGAACGACCATTCAGGCATGGGCTCACCGGGAGCGATGCTGTAGCGCCGCCATAGTGCCACCATCAATGCCACAAAGATCAAGGGTGCGGTATGACGCCAACGCAGCAGGCCCAGAGCGCCCGCCGCGGCCAGCGCCACATAGCAGCCGACCTCCAGAGGAATGGTCCACAGCGGGCCGTTGACTGCTGTGCGCAGCACATTCGTCTCAAATACGCCAGGCAGCTCATATCGCGTCTGCAGCCAGAGATTGCTGAAATAGCTCCAGGTCAGCGGATGCGCGAAATACGCATCCAAGGACAGCGAACTCACCAGCGGCCCCAGTGCCAGCGCACACAAGACCACGGCAGCAGTCAAGCCCGGCCAAATGCGCAACACCCTGCGCATCGCGAATCGGCCCAGGTGTGGATCTGCCAGCCAGGACAGCATCACCAGATAGCCGCTGATGGCAAAAAAAACGACAACGCCGACTGCTCCGGGCTCGTCGTAAAGCAGCTTCGGGATAGGCCGCCCAAGGACCGCGAACTGGTGGCTCCAAATGACCAGCAGGGCTGCCAGCAGCCTGAAGGCATCGAAATTGTTGGAGCGCGGGGCAGTTTCGGACCCTGGGATCACCTGCATCAACTCAGACGCGGCGGGCCAGCTCGGCCGCCTTGCCCACATAGGAGGCAGGCGTCATGGCCAGCAGGCGGTCCTTGTCGGCCTGGGGGATTTCCAGGCCGTTGATCAGGCGGTGCAGGTCTTCGGCCTGCACGGTCTTGCCGCGCGTGACTTCCTTGAGCTTTTCGTAGGCGCCCTGCACGCCGTAGCGGCGCATGACGGTCTGGATGGGCTCGGCAAGGACTTCCCAGGCGTGATCCAGGTCTTCCTGCAGGCGCTCTTCGTTGAGTTCGAGCTTGTTCAGGCCCGTCATCAGCGAGCTGTAGGCCAGCGTGGCATAGCCCATGGCCACGCCGATGTTGCGCAGCACGGTGGAGTCGGTCAGGTCGCGCTGCCAGCGCGAGATGGGCAGCTTTTCGGCCAGGTGCTTGAGCAGGGCGTTGGCCAGGCCCAGATTGCCTTCGGCGTTCTCGAAGTCGATGGGGTTGACCTTGTGCGGCATGGTGGACGAGCCGATCTCGCCGGCCTTCAGGCGCTGCTTGAAGTAGCCCAGGGACACATAGCCCCAGACATCGCGCGAGAAGTCGATGAGGATGGTGTTGGCGCGCGCGATGGCGTCGAACAGCTCGGCCATGTAGTCATGCGGCTCGATCTGGATCGAGTAGGGCTGGAAGCTCAGGCCCAGGCCCTGGGGCTCGGGCGACTCGATCACCTTCTTGCTGAAGGCTTCCCAGTCGAACTCGGGCCAGGCCGACAGATGGGCGTTGTAGTTGCCGACGGCGCCATTCATCTTGGCCAGGAGCTTGACCTCGGCGATGCGGGCAGAGGCCTTTTCCAGACGCACCAGCACGTTGGCGATTTCCTTGCCCACGGTGGTGGGGCTGGCGGTCTGGCCGTGCGTGCGGCTGAGCATGGGCACGGCCGCGTAGGCGTGGGCCATCTCGCGCAGCTTGGCGGTGATGCCCGTCAAGGCCGGCAGCAGCACGCTGTCACGACCGGTGCGCAGTTGCAGCGCATGGCTGGTGTTGTTGATGTCTTCGCTGGTGCAGGCGAAATGCACGAATTCGGCGGCCTTGAGCAGTTCGGGACGGCCGTCGAACTTGCCCTTGATCCAGTACTCCACGGCCTTGACGTCGTGGTTGGTGGTCTTTTCGATGTCCTTGATGGCCACGGCATCGGCCTCGGAGAAGTTCTTCACCAGATCCTGCAAATAGACGCGGGCGCCTTCGGTCAGGGGCTTGAACTCGGCAAAGCCGGCGTCCGACAGGGCGATGAACCAGGTCACCTCCACCTGCACGCGGCGGTGCATGTATCCCATCTCGCTCATGATCGGGCGCAGAGGAGACAGTTTGGCGGCGTAGCGGCCGTCGAGCGGGGACAGGGCGGAGATGTGCGGCAGATTCATGGGCCGTGATTGTAGGTGCGCGCGGCAAAAACGGGGGCTGTAGGGGGAGATCGCCGGGCAGCGCATAGAATCGGCTGCCCGCCCATGGGCCGCCTCTTCGCCACGGAAAACAGCCATGAAACTGATAGGTTCCTCCACCAGCGCCTACGTACGCAAGGTACGCGTCGTACTGGCCGAGAAAAGGCTCGACTATCAGTTCGTCGAGGAAAACCCCTGGAGCCGCGAGCTGTCGCCGGGCACCGGCAACCCGCTGGGCAAGGTGCCGCGCCTGGTCATGGACGGCAGCGATGCCATGTTCGACTCGCGCGTGATCGTCGAATATCTGGACACACTTTCCCCGGTAGGCAAGCTGATCCCCGGCACAGGCCGCGAGCGTGCCGAGATCAAGACCTGGGAAGCCCTGGCAGATGGCGTGCTGGACGCCGGAGCCCTGGCCCGCCTCGAAGCCACCTGGGATGGCCGCAGCGAAGAGCAGCGTTGCCAGGCCTGGATAGACCGCCAGCTGGCCAAGGTGCGCGCCGCACTGAACGTGATGTCCCAGGGCCTGGGCGACAAGCCCTATTGCTGCGGCATCCACTTCACCCTGGCCGACGTGTGCGTGGGCTGTGCCCTGGGCTGGCTGGACTTTCGCTTTCCCGAACTGGACTGGCGCGCCGACCACCCCAATCTGGCCACCTTGCAGGCCAAGCTGGCGGAACGCGCCAGCTTTGCGGCCACACGCCCGCCCCAGCCCTGAACCCGGTCACCCTCGCAACGACAACTGCAGCTGCCGCGGCAACAAAAAAGGCCACCCGATGGGTGGCCTTTTTGCTGGCATAAAAAAGTTGCGAAGCATCCCGAAACGAATAAAGAGAGGGAGGGAGGAGAAGCGCTTCGGGCGGAACAGTTCAGGACTGTGGCCCCAGAGGCTTCGCAACGTGAAATTCGGTCTGGATACCCTCTCTCGTCAACCTGTCCAATAGATGAGCTACTTTTGCAGAAGTTCCAGGGGTCGGGGGCGGGAAAAATGTAACATTTTGACGAGGAGCGTCATTCTGCTGTAGGCCGTGTTCGATGGATGCTGACGGGACGGCGTCGGCCAGGGCCGACCACCTTCCCTCCCCGCATCCTCACACCAGAGCGGCCCCCGTGAAAACCGCTTCCCACAGGGCCTTGACCGGCGCACTGAGCGGTTCGGCCTGGCCCGGCACCAATTGGGCCGTCCGCTCGTCCAGCCGCGCCACGTGCTGCAGGCGGCGCAGTTCACGGTAGGCCCGGGCGGCCTGCTGGCCCACGCCTGCAGGCAGCAGGCCCGCCTCTTCCGCACGCTGCAGCAGCGCGATGTTGCCCAGATTGGCCATCAGCCCCGGATGCAGGGCCGATTGCGAGAGAACCAGGTACTGGACGGCGAACTCCACATCGACCATGCCGCCGGGGCTGTGCTTGACGTCGAAGAGGCCGCCGCGCACCGGATGCGCGCTGCGCACGCGTTCGCGCATGGCCACGATCTCGTCGCGCAGGGCCGCGGCGTCGCGCGGCGCGGTGATCACGGCCTCGCGCACGGCGTCGAAGCGGGCCTGCAGATCGTCGCTGCCCAGCACGAAGCGGGCCCGCGTCATGGCCTGGTGCTCCCAGGTCCACGCCGTGTTGCTGCCGCGCTGCTGCTGGTAGTTGGCATAGGAGGCAAAGCTGGTGACCAACAGGCCGGAGTTGCCGTTGGGGCGCAGCGCGGTGTCGATCTCGAACAGATCGCCCTCGCCCGTCTTGACGGCCAGCCAGTTGATGAGCTTGCGCACAAAGGCGGCATAGATCTCGGAGGCGTGCTCGTCGTCGTCATCGAAGACGAAGACGATGTCCAGGTCGCTGCCGTAGCCCAGCTCCTTTCCGCCGAGCTTGCCGTAGCCAATGATGGCGAATTGCGGCGACTCGCGGTGGCGGTTCTTGAGCCGGCTCCAGCACCAGCTGGCCGTCACACGCAGCACGCAGTCGGCCAGCGCACTGAGGTCGTCCGCCACCTGCTCGACCGTGATGCGGCCCTCGATATCACGCGCCAGCGTGCGAAAGACCTCGGCATGGTGGGCGCGGCGCAGCAGGTTCAGCAGGGTTTCGTCGTCGTCCTCGCCCGTGGTCTGCAGCGCGGCCAGGCGCAGGGCCAGCTCATGCTCGAAATCCATGGGAGAGAAGCGCTCGCCCAGCATGGCGTCGTTGGCCAGCTCGTCGATCACGCCCGGGTGCTGCTGCAGATAGCGCGCGGGCCAGCGCGCCGCGCCCAGCAGGTCCAGCAGCCGCTCGTGCACGGCAGGGCGCTCCAGCAGCAGGGCCAGATAGCTTTCGCGGCGCAGCAGCGGCTCCAGCCAGTTCAGAAAGCGCACTGCGGCGTCTTCGGGCACGCTGCGCTCGGCCACCCATTGCGCCGTGCGCTGTACAAGGCGGAACAGCCGGCTGCGCGCCTCGTCGCGCAGGTTGGCGATGCGGGCGTTGCCGCGCCAGTCGGCCACGTGGGCGGCCAGGGCGGGCGGCAACTGCTCCATGAGTCCATCGATCTCGCGCGGCGTTCCTCCCTGGGCAGGGCTGCGGGCGCCGTTGCAGCGGCCCGCGCTGCATTGCGGCGGGGCCGAGCCGCCGAGCAGGGTGTCGAACTCCTCGGCCACCTTTTCGCGGTGGGCGTCGAACTGGTGCAGGAAGGCGCAGGTATCGGCAAAGCCCATGGTGCGCGCAATCCATTCGAGGTCGTCATCGCGCGTGGGCAGCACATGGGTCTGCTGGTCGTCCAGGTACTGGATGCGGTGCTCGACACGGCGCAAAAAGGTATAGGCCGCGCCCAGGGCGTCGGCCACTTCCTGGCTCATGAGGCCGGCGCGCGCCAGGCGCCCCAGCGCCTCCAGCGTGGGGCGGCAGCGCAGCTCGGGGAACTGGCCGCCACGCACCACCTGCAGCAATTGCACGGTGAATTCGATCTCGCGGATGCCGCCGCGCGAGAGCTTGACGTCATTGGAGCGGCCGGGATGGCCCGCGCTGCGCCGCGCCGCATGCTCGCGGATCTGGCGGTGCAGCGAACGCAGCGCATCGAAGACCGCGTAATCCAGATAGCGGCGAAAGACGAAGGGCAGGACCACGGCGCGCAGCGCCTGCACCTGCGTGGAGCGCACGCTGTCCATGGGCGCCACCACCCGGCTCTTGAGCCAGGCGAAGCGCTCCCACTCGCGGCCATGGGTCTGCAGATACTCTTCCAGCGAGGCCAGCGAGACAGCCGACGGCCCCGAGTTGCCGTTGGGCCGCAGCGCCAGGTCCACGCGGAACACGAATCCGTGCTCGGTGGTGTCGCCGATCAGGCCATAGATGCCTTTGACAACGCGCGCGAAGTACTCATGGTTGGAGAGAACGCCGCGCCCGTCAGGCAGGCCGGCCGTGTCGCCGTCCTGCTCGTAGACGTAGATCAGGTCGATGTCGCTGGAGACATTGAGCTCGCGCGCGCCCAGCTTGCCCATGCCGATGATCCACAGCTGCACGGGCCGGCCCTCGGGGCCTTGCGGTGCGCCATGGCGCGCATCGAGTTCGGCTCGCACCTGGATGCAGGCGCGCTCCAGCGCCAGCTCGGCCAGCTCGGTCACGGCCCGCGTGACCACGGCCAGCGGCGCCTGCTGCTCGCAGTCGAGCACCATGGTGCGCTCCATGACCAGCTGGCGTAGCACGCGCAGCGCGGCCGACAGGTCCAGCCCGCGCTCCAGCAGCGCCGACAGGGCCTGCTCCATGGAGGCGCGCTCGGGCGGGCCCGGCGGCAACAGGCTCAACTCGTCGCCATAGCGACGATGCAGCCGTTGGTGGAAACGGGAATAGGCGGCCTGTGCGGGGACATTCAAGGCCGTGTCTGCCATTGCGTGCTCTGAGGATTGCATACGGAACGCGAAAGAAGCGGCCACTCACGCGCAGAGGGATCGCAGCAACCCTTGGTTACCGTCCGGTCCCCGAGGGTGCCGGTCATAATTCCCGTCATAGCTGATGCCGCCGATGATCGAACCGAAACCGCACCCCACACGCCTGACCCGTTGGATGGCCGGCCTTGCGCGGTGGTCACTGGGGCTGGTCCTGGCCTTCTGGCTGGTCCTGGGCTCCGTGTGGGGGGTGCTCCATGGCTGGATTGTGCCGCGAATCGGCGAATGGCGTCCTCAGCTGGAATCCCTGGCCTCACGCACGCTGGGCCTACCCGTGCGCATAGGCAGCATCACGGCCCGCAGCGAGGGACTGGTCCCCCGGTTCGAGCTGGGCGACGTGGTGGTCGAAGACCCAGAACACTCCGCGGACGCCCTGCGCCTGCCCAGCGTGGTGGTAGCCGTTTCGGCCCGCTCGCTGATGCGCCTGGGCGTGGAGCAGATCTATATCGACCGCCCCGAACTCGTGGTCCGCCGTGCGGCCGATGGCCGTGTCTTCGTGGCCGGCATCGAGATCAGCCCTTCATCGGGCGGGGACAATGCCGCCGCCGACTGGCTGTTTTCCCAGACCGAGCTGGCCCTGCGTGGCGGCAGCCTGCTGTGGGTGGACGAACTGCGCCAGGCACCGCCGCTGGCCTTGCGCGATGTGGACATGGTGCTGCGCAACAAGGGCTGGAGCCACGGAATCCGCCTGGATGCCACGCCGCCCGAAGGCTGGGGCGAGCGCTTCATGCTCGCCGGCCTGTTTCGCGAGCCGCTGCTGTCCACGCACGAGGGCAACTGGCAGCGCTGGAGCGGACAGGCCCATGCGATGTTCACGCAGATCGACCTGTCCCGGCTCGGGCAGTACATGGATACGTCCGACCTGCGCCTGCAGCAGGGCCGGGGCGCACTGCGCGCCTGGATCGACCTGCGCCAGGGCCAGCCCGTGGGCGCCATGGCCGATGTGGCGGTGAATGCGCTGCAACTGCAGTGGCGCGAAAACCTGGAGCCGCTGCAACTGCAGGCGCTGACGGGCAGGCTGAGCGTGCAGCACCAGGACGGCTGGCGCTTCGCTGCGCAGAACCTGGAGTTCTCCACGGGTGACGGCCTGCACTGGCCGGCTGGCAACCTGCGTGCGCGCTACAACCCTGCGGGCGCCAGCACGCAGGGGGCGCTGGGCGAGCAGGGCGAGTTCCAGGCCGATGGGATTGACCTGGCCATCCTTGCCCAGTTGGGCCAGCGCCTGCCGCTGCCCGAGCAGCTGCAGCGCCATCTGGCCGACATGGCCCCGGCCGGCCAGCTGCGCCAGTTCCAGGGAAGCTGGCGCGGTCCGCTGGAGTCCTTGCAGCAGTACAAGGCCAGCGGCGAGCTGCAGCAGCTGTCGATCGACGGCGTGGCATCGTCCGAAGGCCCCACGAAGCCGGGCATGCCCGGCATCAAGGGCCTGAACGCGCGCTTCTCGCTGGACCAGGACGGCGGACAGGCGCAATTGGAGATGGAGGGCACGGGGCAGCAGCCGGCTGCGCTGTCCTTTCCTGGCGTCTTCGAGGAACCCGAGATCCCGCTGCACCGCCTGCAGGCCAGCCTGCGCTGGCAGTTGCGCGGACAGGCCATCAGCGTGCAGGTGCCCAGCCTGCGCTTTGCCAACGATGACACCGAGGGCGAGGCCCGTGCGCAATGGCACACCGGCGACGGCAGCGACAAGCACCCGCGCTTTCCGGGCGTGCTGGACCTGCAGGGCCAGTTGCGCAACGCCGACGGCACGCGCGTGCACCGCTACCTGCCGCTGGAAATCCCCGCCGATGCGCGCCACTACGTGCGAGAGGCCATCCACGCCGGGCGCGCAAGCACGGTGAACTTCAAGGTGCGCGGCCACCTGGACCACGTGCCGGCCGAAAAGCCGAGCCAGGGCGAGTTCCATATCGCTGCCAAGCTGCATGACGTGCACTATGAATATGTGCCGCCCCATCTGCTCACGCATGGCGAGGCGCCCTGGCCGGCCCTGGTCGATCTGTCGGGTGAGCTGGTCTTCGACCGTTCATCGATGGCCGTGCGCAATGCACGCGGCGAGTTCGCGGGCTACCCGCAGCTGCAGATGCGCGACATCCAGGCCAGCATTCCCAACCTGGGCCACACCGAGGTGGCCGTGACCGCCAAGGGCCAGGGCCCGCTGGCCGACATGCTGGGCGTGGTCAAGACCTCGGCCCTGTCGGCGCTGACCGGGCACGTGCTGGACGGCAGCGAGGCCACGGGCGCCGCGCAACTGGCCCTGCAGCTGCAATTGCCCATCGACCATCTGGACCGCAGCAAGGTGTCTGGACAGGTCACGCTGGCGGGCAACTCACTGCAGCTCGATGATCAGACGCCCCATCTGAGCCAGCTGCGCGGGGCCGTCAAGTTCTCCGAAACCGGCTTCTCGCTGGCCGGCCTGCAGGCGCGCGCGCTGGGCGGTGAGCTGCGCGCCGATGGCGGCATGCAGGCGCTGGCGCGCAATGCGCCGGCCACCGAATCCTCCGTCAAGGTGCGCGTGCAGGGCACGGCCACGGCACAGGGGCTGCGCGAAGCCAGGGAGCTGGGCTGGGTGGCCGACCTGGCCCGCCATGCCGAAGGCCAGTCGCCCTATTCCCTGCTGCTGAAGGTGCGGCGCGGAACACCCGAAATCCAGGTCCAGTCCAGCCTGCAAGGCATGCGCATCAACCTGCCCGCCCCGCTGGGCAAGGCGGCGGAGTCCATCCAGCCATTGAACGTGAGCCACCAGCTCGCACCCGCCAGCTTCACCTCGCCCGATGCCCCGCTGCGCGACCAGATCAGCGTGCAACTGGGCGATACGGGCTCGGTGTTCTATGAGCGCGACATCAGTGGCAAGCACAGCCGTGTGCTGCACGGCAGCATCCTCATCGGCCAGGAAGCGGGCACGGCCTCCACTTCGGGCCAGGGCGTGCAGGCCCACGTGCAGCTGCCGCTGTTCAATCTCGACGACTGGCTGGCACTGGCGCCGCAGTCCAGCGGCGCCAAGCCGGAGCCCGCCGATGCCGCGGACCCTGCGCGCGAGTACCTCCCCGACCGGCTGACCCTGCGCGTCAAGCAGCTGCAGGCCAAGGGGCGGCAGCTGCACGACGTGGTGGCGGGGATATCGCGCGATGGCGGCTCGTGGCACAGCAACCTCGCCTCCCAGGAGCTTGACGGCTACGTGGGCTTTCGCGAAGGCACGGATGCCCAGCCCGAAGGGCAGCTGGTGGCCCGGCTGTCGCGCCTGACGGTGCCCGAGGCCAAATCCGACCGCGTGGATGCCCTGTTCAGCGAGGGGCCGCGCCAGTTGCCGGCCCTGCAGATCGTGGTGGACGACATGCACCTGTCAGGCCACGCCCTGGGCCGCCTGGAAGTGGAGGCCCGCAACCGCCCCGTTCCCGGCGATGCGGCGGCGCGCGAATGGCAGTTGTCGCGCTTCAACATTGCCACGCCCGAGGCCACACTGACGGCCAGCGGCCAGTGGCGCCTGCCCCAGGGCCAGTCCGAGCACCCGGGGCGCAGCCAGTTGCAGTTCCAGCTGGACCTGCGCGATGTGGGCAAGCTGCTCACGCGCTTCGATATGCCCGGCGTGGTGGGCAACGGCAAGGGCGTGCTGCAGGGATCGGCGGGCTGGACGGGCTCGCCCATCACGCCCGACTTCCGCAGCCTCTCTGGCTCCATGCACCTGGATGTGCAGACCGGCCAGTTCCTCAAGGCCGAGCCGGGCCTGGCCAAGCTGCTGAGCGTGCTCAGCCTGCAGGCGCTGCCCCGCCGGCTGACCCTGGATTTCCGCGATGTATTCAGCAACGGCTTCGCCTTCGACTTCATGCGCGGCGACGTGCAGATCACCGACGGCGTGGCGCGCACCAACAACATGCAGATGAAGGGCGTCAACGCCGCCGTGCTGATGGAGGGCACGGCCGACCTGGTCCAGGAGACGCAGAATCTGCATGTGGTGGTGGTGCCCGAGATCAATGCCATGACGGCCTCCCTGGTGGCCACGGCCATCAACCCCGTGGTCGGCCTGGGCAGCTTCCTGGCGCAGGTGCTGCTGCGCGGCCCGCTGATCGCGGCGGCCACCAAGGAATTCCGCATCGACGGCAGCTGGGACGAGCCCCAGGTCACGGCCCTGCCACGGCGCCGGGCCACGACACCCTCCGATCCTGCCGCCAACAGCCCCGCCAGCACGCCTTCCGGCGCCACCGAGCCCGCTTCTTCAGGAGAGAACCCATGAAAATCGCAGCCCTGCAAATGGTGTCGGAACCCGATGTGCGCGCCAACCTCGACCAGGCGCTGGCACTGCTGCGCCAGGCGCGCGACCAGGGGGCCGAACTCGCGGCCCTGCCCGAGTATTTCTGCGCCATGGGCCTGCGCGACACCGACAAGCTGGCCTACCGCGAGAGCTTCGGCGCAGGCCCCATCCAGGACTTCCTGCGCCGCTCAGCACGCGAGCTGCAGCTGTGGATCGTCGGCGGTACCCTGCCCCTGGTGGCCGATGACGATGCCCATGTGCTCAACAGCTCCCTGGTGTTCTCGCCCCAGGGCGAATGCGTGGCGCGCTACGACAAGATCCACCTGTTCCACTACGACAACGGACGCGAGCGCTACACGGAAGCCGCCGTGGTCCAGGCGGGCCACACGCCCGTGACCTGCGACATCACCTCGCGCGAGGGCGAGACCTGGCGCCTGGGTCTGAGCGTGTGCTACGACCTGCGTTTTCCCGAGCTGTACCGCCGCCTTGCCGAGCAGGGCGCCGACCTGCTGCTGGTGCCCGCCGCATTCACCCACATCACGGGGCTGGCGCACTGGGAAGTGCTGCTGCGCGCCCGCGCCATAGAAAACCAGGCCTACCTGCTGGCACCCGCCCAGGGCGGCCACCATGAAAACGGCCGCCGTACCTGGGGCCACAGCCTGCTGGCCGATCCCTGGGGCATGGTGCTGGCGCAGCAGGCCGAGGGTGCCGGCGTGGTGCTGGGCGAGATCACACGCGAGCGTCTGGCGCATGTGCGCCGCCAGCTGCCGGCCCTGGAGCACCGCGTCCTGTGAATCCACCGCACCCGCCAATGCCGCCCATGCCGGCCATGTCACCGATGTCGTCCATGCCCGAAGGCCGCTGGCCCTGGCGCCGCTGGCGCACGGCCTGGCGCCGCTGGTCGCTGTGGAGCCTGCTGGTCGCCCTGGTCCTGAGCATGCTCGTCACCATGGTCTGGCTGGCCGGGCGCTACGAGGCCTCCCAGGTCCAGGACAAGCTGGAGCGCGACACGGCCAATGCCGTGGCCGACATACGCGCCGCGCTCAACCGCAACCTGCAGGACCTGCAGGCGCTGAACGCGCCCGACAACGAGCCCGCCGAATGGAAGACCCGCGCCGCCGAGCTGCTGCAGGTGCGCCGCGAGCTGATGCGCATCGAGTGGCGCGACGCGGGGCTGCAGATCCGCTCCCATGCCGAGACCCCCTATCGCAACGTGCAGTGGGAAGACCAGCTGCGCACGAACAACACCCACCCCGAGGCCGTGCTGACCTGCACGCACGCGCGCCGCCTCAACGGCCCCGCCTACTCGCCCAGCTACTTCCAGCTGCTGGCCGAGGGCCTGGGCACGGAGATGATGGAGGTCTGCCTGCCGCTGACGCAAAGCGGCCACATCATCGGCTTCGTCATCGGCACCTACAGCCTGCAAAGCCTGCTGATCACCCAGGTCAGCAAGAACCTGCCGCGCACCCAGGAAGTGTCCTTCACCGAGCCCGACGGCACGCGCCTGGCCCTGCTGGGCGCCTCCTGGCGCGGCACGCGCATGTTCACGGCGCAGCAGCTGCTGGACCTGCCCGGCAGCACCCTGGTGCTGCGCATGGACAGCTGGCACCGCGCGCCCAGCGTGTTCCCCAACGTGCTCACGGCCCTGGTGACGCTGATGTCCATCGCCCTGGTCTCCGTGGTCGCCGTGCTGGTGCGCGACAACCGCCGCCGCCTGCGTGCCGAGCGCGACCTGGGCGATGCGCTGGCCTTTCGCAAGGCCATGGAGGACTCGCTGGTCACGGGCCTGCGCGCGCGCGACCTGCAGGGCCGCATCAGCTATGTGAATCCGGCCTTCTGCAACATGGTGGGCTTCACGGCCGAGGAGCTGCTGGGCCTGAGCATCGCGCCCTACTGGCCGCCCGAGCGCGCCGAAATCTACGCGCGCCGGCGTGACAACCGCCTGTCCGGCAACGCACCGCCGCCGCGCGAGGGCCACGAAAGCATCTTCATGCGCAAGGACGGCACACGCATTCCGGTGCTGATCTTCGAGGCGCCGCTGATCAACGCCCAGGGCCAGCACACGGGCTGGATGAGCGCCTTCATCGACATCAGCGAGCAAAAGCGCATGGAAGAGATCTCGCGCGCCTCGCAAGAGCGCCTGCAGGCCACGGCCCGCCTGGCCACCGTGGGCGAAATGGCATCGCTGCTCAGCCATGAACTCACCCAGCCGCTGGTGGCCATCTCCAGCTACGCCACGGGATCGCTGAACATGCTGGGCAGCGACGACGGTGCGGCAGGCAGCGCCGGCAACGAAGCCCATCTGCGCCAGCAGTTGCAGGACTTGCGCATGGCCATGGAGCGCATCAGCTTCCAGGCCGACCGTGCAGGCCGCGTGATCAAGAGCGTGCGCGACTTCGTGCGGCGGCGCGACCAGTCACGCGAAGTCATAGGTGCCGCCGAACTCATAGACGCCGTGCTGCCGCTGGTCAGCCTGCAGGCGCGCAACCTGGGCGTGCGCGTGACCACCGACATCGAGCCCGGCCTGTCGCCCGTGCTCTGCGATCCGACCATGATCGAGCAGGTGCTGCTCAACCTGGCGCGCAACGGCATGCAGGCCATGGACTCGCCCGAGACCGTGGACCGCGAACTGCAGTTGCGCGTGCGGCGTGCGGCCGCCAGCACGCGCCGCAGCTGGGTGGAATTCGCCGTCATCGACTGCGGCAGCGGCATCCCCAAGCATGTGGCGGAGCAGTTGTTCACGCCCTTCTTCACCACGCGCAACGAGGGCATGGGCCTGGGCCTGAGCCTGTGCCGCACCGTGGTCGAACAGCATGGCGGCCACCTGCAGCACAGCCCGCACAGCCCGCGCGGAACCGTCTTCGCCTTCACGCTGCCGACCCACAACCCGGCACAGGTGGAACCATAGATGGAACAATAGGCCCATGGAACCTGTACCCGACGCCACCGTCTACATCGTCGATGACGACACCGATGTACGCGAAGCGCTGGCCTGGCTGCTGCGCTCGCGCCGCCTGCTCAGCGAATGCTATGACAGCGCAGAGGCCTTCGACGCCATGCTGCAGTCGCGCCCGCCACCACGCAATCCCTGCTGCCTGCTGCTGGACATGCGCATGGGCGGCATGAGCGGGCTGGCGCTGTTCAACCTCATGCTGGAGCGCAACCAGATCGCGGGCATGCCCGTGATCTTCCTGACCGGCCATGCCGACGTGCCCACGGCCGTGGACACGGTCAAGCGCGGCGCCTTCGATTTCTGCGAGAAGCCCTTTTCGGACAACGCGCTTGTGGACCGCATCGAGCAGGCGCTGGAACTGTCAGCCCAGCACCAGGCCGAGACCCGCGCTCGCGAGGCCGTGCGTGCGCGCTTCAACGAATTGACGGAGCGCGAGCGCGACGTGATGCGGCTGGTGGTGGAAGGCATTCCCAACAAGCTCATCGCCGACCAGCTGGACATCAGCGTGCGCACCGTCGAAGTCCACCGCGCGCGCGTCTTCGACAAGATGCAGGTCAAGTCGGCCGTGGAACTGGCCAACCTGCTGCGCACGCACGGCTGACATCCTCAGAAATACGTGGCGATCACGTCGACCACGTCGTAGCCATCGTTGACGACGGCCATCTGCCGCCATTTGTCGAAAGTCAGGCAGGGGTGGGAGATATCGAAGGCCAGCATGTCGCCGACGCGCAGGCCATCGTCCTCGGCCACCTTCAGGAAAGCATGCTGGTCCATCATGGCCGTGACCTCCCAATAGGGCGGTGCGGCCACCGGCGCGGCATCACCGGGGCGGTAGCGCAGCGCGGGCCGGGGCGGCACGGCCTCGAAGGCGGTATCGCGCTTGCCCAGCGCCACGATGGCGCGGCCGGGCTCGGGCAGCGACTGCACATAGGCCCAGACCTGCAGCGCAGGCTGCAGGCTGGCACGCATCTGCTGCGCCACGGGATTGGTCTGGTCGATGCGCCGCTGCGCTGCCTGGTAGATGCCCGCGTCATGCGTGAGATAGCAACCGGGGCGCAGCACCAGATCCAGCGCTCCCCCTATATCGGCCTTGCCGAATTCCTGGGCCACCACGTCGTACCAGGCCGAGCCGGCCCCCGTGAGCACGGCCGGGCTGCGCTGCAATCGTCCATCGCTTGCGAGCCGCTCAAGCCAGTGAACGGCTCGCCGCAGCAGGGTGCGGATGGCATCCTCTTCCTTGAGCACGCCTTCGTAGACCTCGATGCCGGCCAGTTGCACGGCCGCGCTAGCCCTTGCCAGCGCGTCCAGCAGCGGCTGCATCTGCGCATCGGAGCGCACACCCGTGCGCCCGCCGGGCGGGCCCAGCTCGATCAGGACCTGCACGGACTGGCCCGCCGCGCCAAAGAAGGCCGCCAGTTGCTCGACCTGCTCGGCGCAGTCCACCAGGCAGAAGAACTCGAAACCGGGATCAGCCAGCAGCTCGGCCACGGTGGCCATATTGCGCCGTCCGATCAGCTGGTTGGCCATGAGCACGCGGCGCACGCCGTGGGCATGGGCCACGCGTGTCTGCTGGGCGGTTGCCAAGGTGATGCCCCAGGCGCCCGCATCAATCTGCTGGCGGAACAGGCGGGGCGCCATGGTCGTCTTGCCGTGGGGCGCGAGCTTGGCGCCGTAGGCGTCCACAAAGCGCTGCATCCAGGCCAGGTTGTGCGCCAGGCGCGACTGCGAGAGCACGGCGGCCGGCAGGCCCAGATCCTCGCGCAGCAGGTTCCAGCCCTGCGCTGCGGCGTCCTGCGGCGCGCTGGGCGCCGACAGTGCACCCAGGCCCTTGTCGAGCGGGCTGACCACGTCGGCCATGCCTGCTGTGCTTGCTTCACTCATACGACTCCCCATTGATGGATGGGTGCCAGCATAGGGCAAGGCAGGTGGCCACCCACGCAAAAACGCCCCGCGTTGCGGGGCGTTGCATCCGAGCCAGAGCCGGGATCAGCGGGGCTGCTGGTACTGGGGCTGGTACTGCGGCTGCTGTTGATACTGGGGCTGCTGCTGTTGCTGCGGGATCTCGCCCACGAAGATTTCCACGCGGCGGTTCATGGCGCGGCCGCTGGCCGAGTCGTTGGAAGCCACGGGCTGGTGCGAGCCACGGCCTTCGGTGGCGATGCGAGCGCCCGAGACGCCGCGCATGGTCAGGTAGTTGCGCGTGCTGTTGGCGCGGTCCAGCGACAGCGGGTTGTTGATGGCGTCCGAGCCCGTGCTGTCGGTGTGGCCGATGATGCGCACCTCGGCATTGGGGTTGTTGCGCAGGCCTTCTGCGAAGCGGTCCAGGATGGGGGCGAAGTTGCCCTTGATGTCGGAGCGGTTGGTATCGAACGAGATGTCGCTGGGAATGTCGAGCTTGAGCTGGTTGTCGGCCGTCTGGCTCACGTTCACGCCGGTGCCCTGGGTGGCCTGCTCCATCTCGCGCTTTTGCTTTTCCATGTTCTGCGACCAGATGTAGGTGCCCAGTGCACCCACGCCGGCACCGATCACGGCGCCCGTGCCGGCCCTGCCGCCGGTGACCGCGCCCAGCACGGCGCCGGCTGCAGCGCCCACGCCAGCGCCCGTGGCCGTGCGGCGCTGGGTGTCGCTCATGTTCGCGCAGCCGGAGATGAACAGTGCGGCAGCCGTTGCGGCGGCCAGAACGATGTGCTTGCGCATGGGAAACTCCTTTTTGAATCTTGGGAACGCACCGTGCGGTAGCGCCAGGGTCCCCATTGTGGAAAGCAGGCTGAGCACAGCCTATCAGTGCGGGCAGGGCATACCCGTAGGACGGCGCCCGCTCCGCGAGGCTGCCTCCACGGCCGTCACGGGCCGCTGCGATCCTGCCCGGGAGAGGGTTTGTCTGGAGACGGATGCGAATCCCGTGGCGTGTCCACGGGCAACTCGCCCTTGCGGCGCCCGGAGAACATGGTCCACCACACAATAGCGACCAGAATCACCAAGGCCAGCAGTGCTTCGAGCAAAATCAACCCCATGAATTTCCACCTCCTGCGCCATGCCGCGATGGCGCTGATTGTAGGGACGCTGGTCGCCTGCACGACCACCACCAAGCCGGTCTATGACCCTTCGCCCGTGCCCGACCTGCAGCCGGGAGGCCCGGTCACCGTGACACCCAGGCCCCCGCTGGTCACCAGCACCCCCACCAAAAGCCGCTGGATCGCAGCCGACTGGAGCGAATTGCCCGGCCTGCAGGAAGACGCGCTGCACGAAGCCTGGAATGCCTGGCTCAAGAACTGCGAACGGCCCAGCTCGGTCTTTGCGGGCCTGTGCCGGGACGTGCGCCAGCTGAGCATTGCCACGGGCGACGAGCAGCGCGCCTGGCTCATGGCCAATCTGCAGCCCTACCGCATCGAAGCGCTGGGCGGTGGCCCGGACGGCATGCTGACCGCCTACTACGAGCCGCTGTTCGAGGCACGGCGCCTGCCGGGCGACGGCTTCAACGTGCCGCTGTACAAGACGCCGGCCGGCGCCGGCTTCGGCAGCCGCAAGCCCTGGTTCTCGCGCCAGCAGATCGAGACGATGCCCGAGGCCCAGGCGGCCCTGGCAGGCCGCGCCATCGCTTGGCTGCGCGACCCCGTCGATGCGATGGTGCTGCACATCCAGGGATCGGGGCGCCTGAACATCACCGAGCCTACAGGTGCGCAACGCACGATCCGCGTCGCCTTTGCGGGCACCAACGACCAGCCCTACAAGAGCGTGGGCCGCTGGCTGCTGGACCAGGGACTGGTGCGCGACGCCACCTGGCCCGGCATCAGCGCCTGGGTGGCCGCCAACCCCGGCCGCGTCAATGAAATGCTGTGGAGCAACCCGCGCTATGTCTTCTTCCGCGAGGAGCCGCTGGAAGGCCTGGACCTGCAATTCGGCCCCAAGGGCGCCCAGGGCGTGGCCCTGACCCCGGGCCGCTCCATCGCCGTGGACAAGCAGAGCATTCCCTACGGCACGCCGGTCTGGCTGTCCACATCCGGGCCCACCGTGGCCCTGAACCGCCTGGTCTTTGCCCAGGACACCGGCAGCGCCATCGTCGGCGCCGTGCGTGCCGACTACTTCATGGGCTGGGGCCCCGAAGCCGGCGACCTGGCCGGCCGCATCAAGCAGAACCTGCGCCTGTGGGCCTTCTGGCCGCGCAGCCTTGCCAGCCAGGCGCCGCACTTGAGGTAGCCCCCTGAGGCGCTGCGCGCCTCAGGGGGTATCGAAGTACCTCGTGACGCGCGGCGGTTCCTTGCCCTTGTGATAGGCCAGCTTGCGGTCGCGCAGGGCCACGTCGGCGGCGGTGACGCGGTCGAAGCGGCGCAGGTGCTCGGTCCAGGACTCGTCGATGATCTGCTCCACATAGCGCTCGGGATGGCTCATGCTGTGCAGCAGGCTCCAGCCCAGCGCGCCCTGGCGCATGCGGCTGCGGCGGCTTTCCTGCATGAGGGCGCGGAAGGCCTCGGCCTGGGTGGGGTCGATCTGGTACTCGATGGTGACGACCACGCGGCCGGCTTCGGGGATGTTGACCTCGGGGCGCTGGAAGGCCTTGGAGGGACTCAAATCCTCCTCGATCTGGCGGTCGCGCACCAGGCGCTGGACCAGCAGCATGCAGACCACGCCGCTGGCGGCGGCCACCATGAGGCTGCCCCGCACGCCCACCATGCTGGCCACCTGTCCCCAGAGCGCGGCGCCTGTCGCCGTACCGCCCATGATGGACATCTGGTAGATGGACATGCCGCGCGCCCGCACCCAGTTGGGCAAGGCCATCTGGGCCGAGACGCCCAGCACGTTGGCGGTGGAGATCAGCGCCATGCCGGCCAGCATCATGGCCGGCACGGCCATGTAGACATTGGGCGACAGGGCCACTGCCAGCGTGGCCAGCGCATGCACGGCAGAGCCCGACCGGATCAGGCTTTCCTTGGACATGGCCTGGCGCAGGCGCGGCAGGAACATGGCGCCCACGATGGCGCCCGCACCCATGGAGGCCAGCAGCAGCGTGAAGGTCTCGGCGCCGCCCCCGCCCTCGGTGGGGCCGTGCAGGCGCTGGGCCACCAGGGGCAGCAAGGCCATCACGGCCGTGCACTGCAGGAAGAAACACACCGTGCGCGCCAGCACCGCATGCATGCGGGGCGACTCGCGCACGAACTGCAGGCCCACGCGCATGGCCGAGGGCAGGCGCTCGCGGCCCAGCGGGTTGGCCACATGGCGGCGCTTCCAGCGGATCAGCACGATGCCCGAGAGGATGGACAGCACGGCGTTCAGCACGAACACCCATGCGCTGCCCAGGCTGGCGATGATGGCACCGGCCACCAGCGGGCCGATGATGCGCGAGGCGTTCATGGCCACCGCGTTCAGCGCCATGGCCGAGGGCAGGTGGTGCTTGGGCACGAGTTCGGGGATCAGCGCCGAGAACACGGGCCAGCGCATGGCCAGGCCGATGCCGTTGGCAAAGGTCAGCACCAGCAGCCAGTGCGCCGTCATCTGGCCGGACAGCACGAACAGGCACAGCACCAGGGCCACGGCCGCCACCCAGAACTGGGTGACGATGAAGTAGCGGCGCCGGTCCAGGATGTCGGCCAGCGCGCCGCTGGGCAGGCCCAGCAGGAAGACGGGCAGCGTGGAGGCCGATTGCACCAGGGCCACGAGCACGGGCGAGGTGGTCAGCGAGGTCATGAGCCAGGCCGCCGCCACATCGTTCATCCACATGCAGGTGTTGGCCGCCATCCAGATCAGCCAGAGCATGCGGAAAGTGGGGCCGGACAGCGGCGCCCAGACGCCCTGCTGGGCCTGGGCCGCCTTCTGGCCTTCGGCCTCGGCAGCCGCCTTGTCGGCGGCCGTCATGCCTGACGGGTCTTCGATCAGGGTGCCCGGCGCCCCCATGCCCGAAGGCTCGGCCGGGGGCGGGGTGGAAGGCTCGGATTCAGAGGCAGGCGGCTGGGCGGGGACTGGTGTTGTTTGTTCTGCGGCCATGTGCCCCTGATTCTCGGCCCAAACGCGGGGGTGGCGCCAGAAATGGTTGTTGCACTAAGAACCACGATCACCGCCTTGCACGGCACGCGTTTTTTGCTCCTTTTGCAGGAGCACACTGTCGCTTCGGCGCGACCTTCACAGGCCAGTCCACCGGCCTGCGGCTACTGGTCCGGCAGGCCCTTGCCCGCCATGGGGCCCAGCTGGGACAGCGGCAGCGCATGGCTGGACTTGATCTCGCCCAGCGAGAAACTGGTCTGCATGTCCTTCACATTGGGCAGGTTCAGCAGCGTGTTGCGCGCGAACTGCGCAAAGCTGTCCAGGTCGCGCGCCACCACCTGCAGCTCGAAGGTGCCGGTGCCGCTGATGTAGTGGCAGGTCACGACCTCGGGCAGCTTGCGGATGGCGTCCTCCATCTCCAGCGTCAGCGAGCCGGCCGTGCGCACGGCATCGAGCCGCACGAAGGCCAGCACGCCCAGGCCGATCTTGTGGCGGTCGATGTCGGCGTGGTAGCCGCGGATGAAGCCCGCCTCCTCCAGCGCCCGCACACGGCGCCAGCAGGGCGCGGCCGACAGGCCCACGCGCTGGGCCAGCTCGGCATTGGTCAGGCGTGCGTCGGCCTGCAGGTGGCCGAGGATGGCAATGTCGAATTTGTCCAAAGTTTGCACAAAACACCGTTTTCAAGAAAGATTCTTGCCAAGAATACTTGAAACAGCGCAAAGAAAGCAAAGACCTATCAGACGAGCACGAATACACTGAAAAAAGGCGATTTGGTTCAGACAATGAGTGCCGTGCATGCCTCTTTCCCGTTCCGGGCAGGACATGACAGGGCGCCGACCATCGATGGAGACAAGCCATGAATGCCCCACTGCCCGAAGACGTGCGCCGCGCCCTGGAGACGGTCACTCTCGACGACAAATACGCTCTGCAGCACGGCCGTGCATTCATGAGCGGAGTACAGGCCCTTGTGCGCCTGCCCATGCTGCAGCGCCAGCGCGACGCTGCAGCGGGCCTGAACACCGCAGGCTTCATCAGCGGCTACCGGGGCTCCCCGCTGGGCGGCTATGACCAGGCGCTATGGGCCGCGAAAAAGCACCTCGAATCCAACAACATCGTCTTCCAGCCCGGCGTCAATGAAGAGCTGGGCGCCACGGCCGTCTGGGGCACGCAGCAACTGGATCTCTATCCCGAGACCAAGAAGTTCGACGGCGTCTTCGGCCTGTGGTACGGCAAGGGCCCGGGCGTGGACCGCTGCTCCGACGTGTTCAAGCACGCCAACATGGCGGGCACGGCCAAGCACGGCGGCGTGATCGCGCTGGCCGGCGACGACCACATCAGCAAGAGCAGCACGGCCGCCCACCAGAGCGACCACATCTTCAAGGCCTGCGGCACGCCGGTGTTCTTTCCCAGCAATGTGCAGGACATCCTGGACATGGGGCTGCACGCCTTTGCCATGAGCCGCTTCTCCGGCCTGTGGTCGGGCATGAAGACCATCCAGGAGGTGGTGGAGTCCTCGGCCAGCGTGTCGGTGGAGCCGGACCGCGTGAACATCATCCTGCCCGAGGACTTCCAGATGCCGCCCGGCGGCCTGCACATCCGCTGGCCCGATGCGCCGCTGGAGCAGGAGCAGCGGCTGATGAACTACAAGTGGTATGCGGCCCTGGCCTATGTGCGCGCCAACCGGCTCAACCACAACGTGATCGACGGCCCCAACGACCGCTTCGGCCTGATCGCCAGCGGAAAGGCCTACAACGACATGCGCCAGGCCCTGGCCGACCTGGGCCTGGACGACGACACCTGCCGCCAGCTGGGCATACGCGTGCACAAGGTCAACGTGGTCTGGCCGCTGGAGGCCACCATCACGCGCGACTTCGCGCGCGGCCTGCAGGAAATCCTGGTGGTGGAGGAAAAGCGCCAGGTCATCGAATACCAGATCAAGGAAGAGCTGTACAACTGGCGCTCCGACGTGCGGCCCAACGTGGTCGGCAAGTTCAGCGATGAGCACGGCGGCGAATGGTCGGTGCCCAATCCCAGCCAGGACTGGCTGCTGCGCCCCAATGCGGACCTGACGCCGGCCCTCATCGCGCGCGCCATCGTCCAGCGCCTGACCAAGATCGGCGTGCCCGAACACATCGCCCAGCGCATGCACGAGCGCATTGCCGTGCTGGACGCCCGCGAGGCCGCGCTCAAGGTGGCCCAGAGCCAGCCCACGGGCGACCGCGTGCCATGGTTTTGCAGCGGCTGCCCGCACAACACCAGCACCCGCGTGCCCGAGGGCAGCCGCGCCGTGGCCGGCATCGGCTGCCACTACATGACGGTGTGGATGGACCGCTCCACCAGCACCTTCACGCAGATGGGTGGCGAGGGCGTGACCTGGGTGGGCCAGGCGCCCTTCACCAAGGACGCCCATGTCTTCGCCAACCTGGGCGACGGCACCTACTTCCACAGCGGCCTGCTGGCGATACGCCAGAGCATCGCGGCCGGCGTGAACATCACCTACAAGCTGCTGTACAACGACGCCGTGGCCATGACGGGCGGCCAGCGCGTGGGCGAGCGGCCCGAGGGCCACTCGGTGCTGCAGATCATGAACAGCCTCAAGTCCGAAGGCGTGGCCAAACTGGTCATCGTCACCGACGAACCCGCCAAGTACGACGGCGTGGCGCTGGCCGAGGGCGTGACCGTGCACCACCGCGACGAGCTGGACCGCATCCAGCGCGAGTTCCGCACCCTCAAGGGCTGCACGGCCATCATCTACGACCAGACCTGCGCCACCGAAAAGCGCCGCCGCCGCAAACGCGGCACGCTGGCCACGCCCGACAAGACCGTGGTCATCAACGAATTGGTCTGCGAAGGCTGCGGCGACTGCTCGGTGCAGTCCAACTGCCTGTCGGTCGAGCCGGTGGAGACCGAGTTCGGCCGCAAGCGCCGCATCAACCAGAACACCTGCAACAAGGACTACTCCTGCGTGAAGGGCTTTTGCCCCAGCTTCGTCACCATCGAAGGCGGCCAGCTCAAGAAGCCCAAGAAGGAGAAGAAGGGCGACCTGTCCATGCTGCCCGCCATCCCGGAGCCCGTGCTGCCGGTGGCCGAGCAGGCCTGGGGCATCGTGGTGGCCGGCGTCGGCGGCACGGGCGTGATCACCATCGGCTCGCTGCTGGGCATGGCCGCCCACCTGGAGGGCAAGGGCGTGATCACCCAGGATGCGGCCGGCCTGGCGCAAAAGGGCGGCTCCACCTGGAGCCACATCCAGATCGCCAACCGTCCCGAGGCCATCTACACCACCAAGGTGGACATGGCCAAGGCCGACCTGGTGATCGGCTGCGACCCCATCGTCACGGCCACGCCGACCACCATGTCCGTGATGCAGCCGGGCCGCACCTTCGTGGCGCTCAACAGCCACGGCTCGCCCACGGCAGCCTTCGTCACCAACCCTGACTGGCAGGCACCGGACGACCGCTGCGCCAGCGCACTGGCCCAGGCCGTGGGACCCGAGCTGCTGGGCAGCTTCGACGCCGAGCAGGTGGCCGTGCAACTGCTGGGCGACAGCATCTACACCAACCCGCTGATCCTGGGCTACGCCTGGCAAAAGGGCCGCGTTCCGCTGTCGCATGCGGCGCTGATGCGCGCCATCGAACTCAACGGCGTGCAGGCCGACAACAACAAGGCCGCCTTCGAGTGGGGCCGCCGCTGCGCCCATGACCTGGCCGCCGTGCGCGCACTGTTCCAGACGGCCCAGGTGATCCAGTTCGTCAAGAAGCCCTCGCTGACCGAGATGGTGGCCAAGCGTGTGGACTTCCTCACGGGCTACCAGAACGCCGCCTATGCAGCCGAGTACCAGGCCTTCGTGGACAAGGTCCATGCCGCCGAGCGCGGCGTGGCGGGCTCCGGCACGCGCCTGTCGGAGGCCGTGGCCCGCTATCTGTTCAAGCTCATGGCCTACAAGGATGAGTACGAGGTCGCGCGCCTGCACACCGATGCGGCCTTCAGCCAGCGCATCGCCGGCATGTTCGAGGGCGACTACCGCGTGGTCCACCACCTGGCGCCGCCGTCGTCGGCCGGCAAGGACGAGCACGGCCATCTGGTCAAGAAGTCCTACGGTCCCTGGATGCGCAAGGCCATGGAAGTGCTGGCGAAGATGAAGGGCCTGCGCGGCACGGCGCTGGACCCCTTCGGCCGCACGCAGGAACGCCGCACCGAGCGCGCCCTGATCCAGGAATACCGCCAGTGCATCGAAGGCCTGCTGGCCGAACTCACGCCCGAGCGCCTGGCGCTGGCCGTGGAGATCGCCAGCATTCCCGAGGACATCCGCGGCTACGGCCATGTCAAGGAGCGCAACCTGGCAGCGGCCCGCATCAAGTGGAAGGCGCTGATGGCACGCTGGAGCGCACCGTCACGGGGTGCCGGCAGCACGGGCAAGCCCGCCGTCGGCGTCGCCTGAAACCACACGGACCGCCCTGCTCCAGGGGCCTCCTGTAAGATCGCTGCCGCCGCCCGCACCGCAAGGTGTGGGCGGCGCGGCTCCGTCAGGGGCCGTTCCATGGACCGTCAAGCCGGGCGCAAAAATCACGAAAAACCGCGCTCCACCCCTTTAAAAACGGCAGATGGCAGCCAGTTGCAGCCATCGTCGCCGAAAAACCCGCAGCCGCCAGATCCTGGCAGCCCATGTGGGTCAGGGCTGACGCATACAATGCTCCGTTCTCCTGCGCGGGCCCGTGCATACGGCGTGCGCAGCGACCCTTTTTCGACCTTCCAATCCTGGAGTCTTGCCCGTGTTTATTTCTTCCGCTTTTGCCCAGACCGCACCCGCAGCAGCAGCCTCCGGTGGCGACTTCATGTCGCAGCTGTACGGCATGGCACCGCTGGCACTGATGTTCGTGGTGCTGTACTTCGTGATGATCCGCCCCCAGATGAAGCGCCAGAAGGAGCACCGCTCCATGATCGAGGCGCTGGCCAAGGGCGACGAAGTGGCAACGTCCGGCGGCATCATCGGCCGCGTGACACGCATGTCCGAGCAATTCCTGCACATCGAGATCGCCTCGGGTGTGGAAGTCCAGATCCAGCGCAGCGCCGTCGTACAGGTGCTGCCCAAGGACACGCTGAAGTAAGCGCTGTCCCTGTCTTGCGGGTGTGCGGACCGCGCAGGCGGCAGCACACCCTTTTGTGCGTTGCTGTCTACAAAGAGCGAAGAGCGCGATCATGAACCGATATCCGGTCTGGAAGTACGCGATCATCGTGATCGCGCTGCTGGTGGGGGTGCTCTACACCCTGCCCAATTTTTTCGGTGAGGCGCCTGCCGTGCAGGTCTCCTCGGCCAAGGCCACCATCAAGGTGGACAACGCGGTGCTGCACAGGGTCGAGGAGGCCTTGAAGGCCGCCGATGTCAAGCCCGATGTGCTGACCATCGAGGGCACCTCGGTGCGGGCGCGCTTCAACACGCCCGACGAGCAGCTCAAGGCCAAGGACGTGATCCAGAAGGCCCTGATCCCCGATGCCAACGACCCGGCCTACATCGTGGCGCTGAACCTGGTGTCGCGGTCGCCGCAATGGCTCACGGCCGTCGGCGCCAAGCCCATGTACCTGGGCCTGGACCTGCGCGGTGGCGTGCACTTCATGCTGCAGGTGGACATGGCTGCGGCCCTGACCAAGAAGGCCGACTCCTTTGCCGGCGACCTGCGCACCTCGCTGCGCGACAAGAACATCCGCCACGGCGGCGTCTCGCGCAACGGCAACACCGTCGAGATCCGCGTGCGCGACGAGGCCATGCTCACGGCCGCACGCAATCTGGTCACCGACCAGTTCCCCGATCTGGCGGCCACCTCCGAGCCTGATGGCGCCGGCTTCAAGCTGCTGGCCTCCATCAAGCCCGAAGCCCTGCGCAAGGTGCAGGAGCAGGCGCTCAAGCAGAACATCGTCACCCTGCACAACCGGATCAACGAGCTGGGCGTGGCCGAGCCCGTGATCCAGCAGCAGGGTCTGGACCGCATCATCGTCCAGTTGCCCGGCGTGCAGGACACGGCCAAGGCCAAGGACATCCTGGGCCGCACGGCCACGCTGGAAGTGCGCCTGGTCGACGAGTCCTCCGAGGCGCGCGGCGCCGAGCTGGGCTCGGGCCCCGTGCCCTTCGGCTCCGAGCGCTACCTGGACCGCAACGCCCAGGCTGTGATCGTGCAAAAGCAGGTCGTGCTGACCGGCGAGAACCTCACCGACGCACAGCCCGGCTTCGACAGCCAGACCCAGGAACCCACGGTCAACCTGGTGCTCGATGCCAAGGGCGCGCGCATCTTCAAGGACATCACGCGTGAGAACGTGGGCAAGCGCATGGCCATCATCCTGTTCGAAAAGGGCAAGGGCGAGGTCGTGACGGCTCCCGTGATCCGCACCGAGATCGGTGGCGGACGCGTGCAGATCTCGGGCCGCATGACCACGGCGGAAGCCAACGACACGGCCCTGCTGCTGCGCGCCGGCTCGCTGGCCGCGCCCATGGAGATCATCGAGGAATACACCATCGGCCCCAGCCTGGGCGCCGACAACATCAACCGCGGCATCCACTCCGTGGTCTGGGGCCTGGTGGCCATCGCGGCCTTCATGTGCGTGTACTACATGCTGTTCGGCGTGATCTCCACGGTGGCCCTGTCGGTCAACGTGCTGCTGCTGCTGGCCATCCTGTCCATGCTGCAGGCCACGCTAACCCTGCCCGGCATCGCCGCCATGGCGCTGGCGCTGGGCGTGGCCATCGACTCCAACGTGCTGATCAACGAGCGCATTCGCGAGGAACTGCGCGGCGGCGTCTCGCCGCAGGCCGCCATCCATGCGGGCTACGAGAACGCATGGCACACCATCCTGGACTCGAACGTGACCACGCTGATCGCGGGCCTGGCGCTGCTGGCCTTCGGCTCCGGCCCGGTGCGCGGCTTCGCCGTGGTGCACTGCATCGGCATCCTGACCAGCATGTTCTCGGCCGTGTTCTTCTCGCGCGGCCTGGTCAACCTCTGGTACGGCCGCCGCAAGAAGCTCAAGAGCATCTCCATCGGCCAGGTCTGGAAGCCGGAAGACACCAGCCAGCTGCGCTCCGTGGCTGCCAAGGGTTCCAGCGTCGCCGATTCCGGCGCCAACAACTGAAAGGGGGAAGACCATGGAGTTCTTCCGCATCCGCAAAGACATCCCCTTCATGAAGTACGCGTTGGTCCTCAATGCGATCTCCTTCATCACCTTCGCGCTGGCCGTGTTCTTCCTGCTCACGCGCGGCCTGCACCTGTCCGTGGAGTTCACGGGCGGCACCGTGATGGAGGTGGCCTATACCCAGACCGCCGACATCGCCAAGGTGCGCGATACCGTCTCCAAGCTGGGCTACAGCGACGTCACGGTGCAGAACTTCGGCACGTCGCGCGACGTGATGATCCGCCTGCCCGTGCAAAAGGACGTGTCCTCCGCGCAGCAAAGCGAGCAGGTGCTCACGGCGCTCAAGAAGGAAGACGCCGAAGTCACGCTGCGCCGCACCGAGTTCGTGGGCCCGCAGGTGGGTGACGAGCTCATGCACAACGGCCTGATGGCACTGGGCTTCGTGGTGCTGGGCATCGTGATCTACCTGGCCATGCGCTTCGAATGGAAGTTCGGCGTGGCCGCCGTGATCGCCAACCTGCACGACGTGGTCATCATCCTGGGCTTCTTCGCGTTCTTCCAGTGGGAGTTCTCGCTGTCCGTGCTGGCCGGCGTGCTGGCTGTGCTGGGCTACTCGGTCAACGAGTCGGTCGTGATCTTCGACCGTATCCGCGAAGCCTTCCGCAAGTTCCGCAAGCTCAGCACCACCGAGGTGATCGACCACGCCATCACCAGCACGATGAGCCGCACCATCATCACCCACGCCTCCACCGAGGCCATGGTGCTGTCCATGTTCTTCTTCGGCGGTCCCAGCCTGCATTACTTCGCGCTGGCGCTGACCATCGGCATCCTTTTCGGCATCTATTCCTCGGTCTTCGTGGCCGCCGCCATCGCCATGTGGCTGGGCGTCAAGCGCGAGGATCTGATCAAGGCGCCCAAGGCTTCCACGGACCCCAACGATCCCAACGCCGGCGCCACTGTGTAAGCGAATGTTCTAGCTCCAGACCGGCTTACACTCGCGGGCATGCCCTCCCTGCCCACCCCTTCCAACGCGCCTGCTGGCACCCAGTCTTCACTGGGCCAGCAGGCGCGTTTGCATTGGGTGCGTGGACTGTGCAAGGGCCTGCCCGGCGTGGCCCATCAGCTGCTGGCCCAGATGGAACAACAGGCCCAGGCTGTGGGCACCGCACGTGAAATGCAGGAGCGTCGCGAGGCCTGGTCCAGCTACCGCCAGCATCAGGCGGCCTGGCTGAATGCCTGCATGCAGGCGCTGCAGGGCGCACTGCAGCCGGGCAGGGCCACACCGGCCTCCGTGCCACAGCGCGGGGCGCTGCAGTTCGAACTGCTCAGCGACGATGTGGTGGAGAACAAGATCCTGGCCTCCCGCATGGCGCTGGCCATGGGGGAAACCACGGCACCCGTCTTCGATACGCTGCGCCTGCGCATGCAGGCCATCGAAAACCAGGAACTGCCATCCGACGACATTCTGCGCAGCGAGTCCGTGTGCCGCCATCTGGTCGAGCAATGGCTCGCCAGCGGCCTGCAGCGCGGCGATCTGCAGCGCGTGATCGATCTGCTGCAGACAGCCCTGGCACCGCTGCTGGTGGCCGGATACCAGGCGGCCCACCAGCTGCTGGACGGCCAGGGCGTCACCCGTTCGCAGGACGTGGCCATGCGGGTGCGGCGCACCGAGGGCGGCCACTCCACGCGCGCCATGGGCCTGGGCCCGGCCACGGCGCCTGCCTCGACCTCGCAGCCTTCCTCGGCCTATGCGCCCACGCAGATGGGTGGCGTGCCGGGCGCTGCCGCCTCCTATCCGCCCAACGGAGCACTGCCCCAGGGACAGATGCCCGTGGGCCTGACAACACTTTCGCGCGCACGCCACCGCGCCCATGAAGTCGTGGGCCAACTGCGCCGCCTGCTCATGCAGCCGGGCGTGGGCGTGCCGGGCCTGGTGCCCGGCGTGGGCGGCGTGGGCGGTGGCCTGCAGCAGGCCCCCGCATCGGCCGCGCTGACCCAGGCCCTGCTGGAGCAGCGCGTCGTGGCCCAGACGCAGTACCAGCAGATGCTGGCCCGGGGACTGACCACGCTGCAAATCGATGCCAGCCCGGCCGCCATCGGCCAGTTGGTGGGCCAGGTGCGCGAGCGCTCGGCCGAGCTCAAGCGCAAGGCCACCACCTCGGGTGAAAAGGCCACCATCGAGATCGTGGCCCTGATGTTCCAGGCCATCCTGACCGAGGACCGCATCCCGCCCTCGGTGCGCGTCTGGTTTGCCCGGCTGCAGGTGCCCGTGCTGCGCGTGGCCCTGGCCGAGCCGGAATTCTTCAGCAATCTGCGCCACCCGGCCCGGCTGCTGATCGACCGCCTGGGTTCGTGCGTGATGGGGTTCGACGCCTCCAGCATCAGCGGCAGCGCGCTGGAGTCGGAGATCCGGCGCATCGTCCAGGTCATCGAGCAGTACCCGGAGACCGGCCAGAAGGTCTTCGTGCTGGTGCTGCGCGAGTTCGAGGACTTCCTGGCGCGCTACCTGACCCAGTCGCAGGACAAGGCCAAGATCGTCAGCGTGGCCCAGCAGGTGGAGCAAAAGGAAACCTTGGCCATCCAGTACACGATCGAGCTGCGCCACCTGCTCACCGACATGCCGGTGCGCGAAGAGATCCGCGAGTTCCTGTTCAAGACCTGGACCGAGGTGCTGGCACTGGCCGCCGTGCGCCACGGCGCCAAGGACGCGCGCACCATGCGCTTCAAGCAGGCCGCCAGCGAACTGGTCTGGGCCGCCAGCGCCAAGCCCACGCGCCAGGAACGCTCGCGCGTGATCCAGACGTTGCCGACGCTGCTGCAGACGCTGCGCGAAGGGCTGGCCCTGATCGGCGTCACGGGCGAGGTGCAGTCCGCACGCATCAAGCTGGTCACCGACACGCTGGCCGAAGCCTTCGTCTCCAAGACAGCGACCATCGCACCGGCCCGCATCGAGGCCATGGCCCAGCGACTGTCCCATCTGGAGCAGTACATCAGCGAAGACGGCATGCTCGACGAGGACATGCCGCTGTCGCCCGAGAACATCGAGATGATCCTGGGCGTGGACACGGCCGGGCTCAACGTCATCCCGAGCACCAACACCCCCGTGGACCCGGTGATGCTGGAGTGGGCCACCTCGCTGGAGCCGGGCCGCTGGTTCACGCTGGACCACAACGGCGCGCGCATCCAGGTGCAATACACCTGGCGCAGCCGCCGCAAGCAGCTGCACCTGTTCGCCGCGCTCGATGGCACCTGCCACCTGCTGCAGCTGCGGCGCATGGCCTCCTACCTGCAGTCCGGCCTGCTGTCCGTGCATGACGAAGAGGCGCTCACCGTGCGCGCGACGCGCGATGCGCTGGAGAAGATTCAGGCGAACCCTGAAAGGCTAAGCTCCCCCTGAGGCGCTACGCGCCTTCCCCCCCGTGGCACGGCGCCTCTCTACCCGCTTCGCGGGGGAGGGGGACGATGCCATCGGCTAGGCGCCCCCACCGCGAGGCGGCTCTTGCTCGGCATCTCCCGCTTGGGGACGCGCCAGTTTTTGAGCTCAGGCCTGGGCCAGGCGCTGGAACAGGCCACCGGGCAGGCGCTCCACGCGGCCTTCCAGTTCCAGCCCCAGCAGGTGGGCCTGCAGGGCTGCGGCATCCATGCCTGTGCGGTCCATGAGCTCGTCCAGCGACAGCGGGTCGTGGGCCAGGGCGCGCAGGGTGGCGTCGTTCTCATGGGCCTGTGCGGACTGGACAGCTGCCGCTGCCGCCGCTGCTGCCGGTACGGGCTTGGCAATCGGCAGGCGCACGGCCGTTCCCTGCAGCTCATCGAGCACGTCCTGCGCCGTTTCCACGAGCTTGGCGCCCTGGCGCAGCAGCGCATGGCAGCCGCGCGACTGGGGCGCGTGGATGGAGCCGGGAATGGCAAAGACCTCGCGGCCCTGTTCGCTGGCCAGCCTGGCCGTGATCAGCGAGCCCGATTGCAGGGCCGCCTCGACCACCAGCGTGCCCTGGGACAGGCCCGCAATGATGCGGTTGCGCTGCGGAAAGTGCGCGGCCATGGGACCGGTGCCCAGCGGATACTCGCTGACGATCAGCCCATGGCTGGCCACTTCGCGGGCCAGGCCGATGTGGCGCCGTGGATAGACCTGGTCCAGGCCCGTGCCCACGACGGCAATGGTGACGGGCGCCGCCTGGGCGCCCGTGCGCAGCACCGCGCGCAGTGCGCCCTCATGGGCAGCGCCATCCACGCCCTGCGCCAGTCCGGAGACGATGCACAGGCCGGCCTCGGCCAGCGCCTGCGCCATGGCACGCGCATTGGCCGCGCCCTGGACCGTCGGCCCGCGGCTGCCGACCATGGCCAGGGACTGTGGATAGGGGAACCAGGGACCAGAGCCTGTCATGCAGCGCTCGCTGCCCTGCACATGCAGCAGCAGCGGCGGATCTTCGGTCTGCAGCAGCGCCTGCGGATACTGGGGATGGCCCAGCGCAAGCACGGCATGCAACTGCCCGGAAGCGGGCTGGTCCAGCCATTGCACCGTGGCCGCCACAAGCTGCTCCAGACGCTGGGGCACGGTCTG
This sequence comes from Delftia sp. BGA-UO-ETr-SB1, assembly GCF_059567865.1. Classification (NCBI taxonomy): domain Bacteria; kingdom Pseudomonadati; phylum Pseudomonadota; class Betaproteobacteria; order Burkholderiales; family Comamonadaceae; genus Delftia; species Delftia sp. BGA-UO-ETr-SB1. The sequence continues at coordinate 1,694,140 of NZ_JCAQOW010000005.1, forward strand.
CAGCGAATGGGCCTGTGCCGCCGTCACCAGGCCGTGCCAGGCGGCTGGAGCGCCGCTCCAGATGTTCTGCGCGCCACCGCAGGCCGCCAGCAGGCGCCGCGCCGTGGTGCGGCCCACGCCGGGCGTCAGCAGCAGCCGAAGCCAGGCGGACAGCTCCTCGGGAGCGAGCCGGTCGGTGGACTGCAAGGCGGCCGCCATGGCGTTGCCGGCAGGCCGCTGGGGCTCAGGGAGCCGGCGAGGTCAGGCTGTCGCCCACCTCGACGCCGCGCCGCGCCTCCAGGATCAGCGCGTAGGAGACGCGATCGAAGGTGCGGAACACCATGGCATGGCCATTGCGTTCATCGGGCAGCTGCACCTGCTCCTTCTTGTCGCCCGTCTTGTCCACGATACGCGCGCCACGGCGGCTCAGCTCCAGCACCGTGCCCACGTCCATGCCGTCCTGCGTGCCCTTGTTGATGGCAATGACCTGGTTGTTGGCCGCCCAGCGCACGGCCTGGTCGCCGTACAGCGACACCACATGGGCCTTCACGGCAGCCTGCGGCGCATGCGGCGCATAGTTCATGTAGGTTCGTTCCGGTGCGGGCAGCAGGCGGTCGCCAGCACGCATCTCGGTCTTGGCGCGCGACAGGTCCACCGTGGCGGGAGAGGCCTGCTCGTGCTTTTCGCCCTTGCTGTCCACGATCTCCAGCGAGGTCTCGCCCTCGATGAGATCGGCCAGGCCCAGGTACTTGGCCTCGTAGCCCAGCACCTCGCCGGAGATGGGGTCCTTGAGCGCCACCGCATCGCGGAAGACACGGTACTGGCGCGGCAGGCCGTCGCCCTTGCGCAGCGGCGCCTCGGCCGTGCCGCGTGCATAGGCGCGGTCACCGCTGGCCATGAGCACGCGCTCGTCCGTGGTGGCGATGAGGCGGGGTGCGCGCAGCAGCGTTTCGGCATCCACCACCAGCGGCTCGGCCAGGAAGGGCTCGATCAGATGGGGCTGCAGCGTGGGCAGGGCCGCCTGCGCCAGCGACTCGCTGCGCGTGCTCGGAGACACGCGCACCACACCGGGCTCGCCACCGTCGCCCATGGGACGCGCCGTGCTCAGGCGGGCATAGCCATCACGCTTGTCCAGGTACAGCACCTGGCCCGGATAGATGAGGTGGGGATTGGCGATGGCCTGCATGTTCATGCCCCACAGCTCGGGCCAGCGCCAGGGACGGCGCAGGTACATGCCGGAGATGCCCCACAGCGTGTCGCCGCGCTTGACGGTGTAGCTGTCGGGCGCGTCGGGCGCCAGCTCGCCCACGGGAACGCCCTGCTGGGCCACCTGCTGGGCGGCCGAGCGCTGCGATGCCGTCACCGGAAGCTGCTGCGCGTGGGCCGCTGCGAACGCAGCGATCAGGGCCGTTGCGACAGTCCAGGTACGAGCTGTGGCGAATGCAGTCATGGAATTCCTCTTCTTGTGGCTGACGCAGCGTCCCTCCTAGGCACTGCGGCACGGCCGATCTTGTCATGAACGGCCATACAGGTCTTACAAATCAGCAAAGATTCTGCGTGCAAGGCCATGAGAGGGCAACGCTTATTGCGTCGTCCCGCTGCGCCCAGGCAGAAAAGTGGCGAAAATAACGACATTCACCGACCACGCCATGTCCATTCTGCCCATTCTTTGCTATCCCGACCCCCGCCTGCACACCGTCGCCAAGCCGGTTGCCAAGGTCGATGACCGCATTCGCCAGCTGGTCCAGGATATGTACGCCACCATGTATGACGCCCAGGGCGTGGGCCTGGCAGCCACCCAGGTGAACGTGCACGAGCGCGTGGTCGTGGTCGATGTCTCCGAAGGCCGTGACGAGCCCTTTGCGCTGATCAACCCGGAACTGCTCTGGGCCAGCGAGGAAACGCAGCTGGGCGAAGAAGGCTGCCTGTCGGTGCCCGGCATCTACGACGGCGTCGAGCGCTCCACCGCCATCAAGGTCAAGGCCCTGGACGAGAACGGCAACGAACGCATCATCGAGGCCGAAGGCTTCAAGGCCATCTGCATCCAGCACGAGATGGACCACCTGATGGGCAAGGTCTTCGTCGAGTACCTGTCGCCGCTCAAGCGCAACCGCATCAAGACCAAGCTGCTCAAGCAGCAGAAACAGGCAGAACGCGCATGACCCACCTGCCAGCGCTTCGCTTCATGCCGCGCTGGAAGATGGACGGCGCGGGCCTCGTTGCCTGGGCGCTGCTTGCCCTGGCCTTGTCCCTGCTGCTTGCCGGCTGCGCCGTGCCCGAGTGGCAAAAGCCCGGCACGCCGCGCTCCGAGATCGAGCGCTCCATGGGCCGCCCGACCCTGAGCCTGCCGCTGGACGGTGGCGGCACGCGCCTGGTCTACAGCCGGCAGCCTGCGGGCCAGCAGGTCTACCACATGGATTTCGACGCCAGCCAGCGCCTGGTGCGCGTGGAGCAGGCGCTCACCATCGAACGCTTCCACGCCCTGCGCAATGGCGAGGACACCCGGGAAAGCGTGCGCCAGCTCTTCGGCCCGCCTGCGCTGATCGAGAGGGTCTACAGTTTCAACGGCGACATCTGGACCTACCGTATTCTGGAAAATGGCATTCGCCGCCAGGCCCATGTGCATATCGACCCCGCCGGCGTGGTGCGCCGCGTGATGTTCACCGACGAAGTGTTCAACGACGACGACCGTCGTTGAGCCGGCACACCGTCCCACTGTCCCTACTGGATTGCATGAGAGTCATTTTTGCCGGCACGCCCGAGTTCGCGCGCGTTGCCCTTGAACGCCTGCTCGCCGCGGGCTTTACCGTCCCCCTGGTGCTGACCCAGCCCGACCGTCCCGCCGGGCGCGGCATGAAGCTGCAGGCCTCTCCCGTCAAGCAGTGCGCTCTGGAGCATGGCATTGCCGTGGCCCAGCCGCGCAGCCTGCGCCTGGACGGCAAATACCCCGAAGAGGCCGCCGCCGCCCGCGCCGCCATTGAAGCGGCCCAGGCCGATGTCATGGTCGTGGCCGCCTACGGGCTGATCCTGCCGCAGTGGGTGCTCGATACGCCCCCGCGCGGCTGCCTGAACATCCACGCCAGCCTGCTGCCGCGCTGGCGCGGCGCCGCCCCCATCCACCGTGCCATCGAGGCCGGCGATGCCGAGACCGGCGTCACCATCATGCAGATGGACGCGGGCCTGGACACGGGCGACATGTGCCTGGTCGAGCGCCTGCCCATCACCGCCGACGACACCACGGCCAGCCTGCACGACAAGCTGGCCGACCTGGGCGGGCGCCTCATCGTCGAGGCGCTGGAGATGAGCGCCTGCGGCGGCCTGCCGCGCACGCCCCAGCCCGCCGAGGGCGTGAACTACGCGCACAAGATCGAAAAGGCCGAAAGCCAGATCGACTGGCGCCAGGATGCCGAGGCCATTGCCCGGCGCCTGCGCGCCTTCAACCCCTTCCCGGGCGGCGCCACGCAGTACGGCGATGAAGCCATCAAGGTCTGGGAGGCTCACGCCGACCCCGCCATCGCCGTGACGACGGCAGCCCCGGGCACCGTGCTGTCCGCAGGCGCCGACGGCGTGCGCGTGGCCTGCGGCCATGGCGTGCTGTGCATGACGCTGCTGCAGCGCGCGGGCGGCAAGCGGCTGGCGGCGGGCGATTTCCTGCGCGGCTTCGATCTGCCTGAAGGAGCCGTTCTGGACGGTGCTGCCAGCGGCGGCACGCCATGAACCTGCAGCCCCTGGTGGAGCGCGCACGCGGCATTGCGCGCGATCCCGCCTTCATGACCGGCGTGCGCGACATGTCGGGCACGGCGCTGGGCATAGGCGCCTGGGGCCTGGTCACGGGCGTGGCCATGATCAAGAGCGGCATGTCCCTGCCCCTGGCGCTGTTCATGGGCCTGCTGGTCTATGCCGGCAGTGCCCAGCTGGCCGTGCTGCCGTTGATGGCCGTGGGCGCGCCCATGTGGGTGGTCTGGTTCACGGCCATCTGCGTGAACCTGCGCTTCGTCATCCTCAGCAGCATGTGGCGCAGCTACTTTGCCCACCTGCGCCTGCGCCACCGCCTGGCCATCGCCTATTTCAGCGGCGACGTGATCTTCGTGGGCTTCATGAAGCGCTACCCCGATGCCCGGCCCCAGCCCGAGCAGTTGCCCTATTTCTGGGGTGCCGCCTCGACCAACTGGCTGGCCTGGCAGATCCCGTCCACGCTGGGCATCCTGCTGGCCGACCAGGTGCCCCTGTCCTGGGGACTGGGCTTTGCGGGCGTGCTGGCCCTGATGGGCGTGCTGCTGTCCATGCTCAACGACCGGGCCACCTGGGTGGCAGGCGTGGTTGCGGCCAGCGCGGCCGTGGCGGCCTTTGCGCTGCCGCTCAAGCTCAATATCCTCGTGGCCATCGCGGCAGCCGTGGCCGCAGGCCTGCTGGCAGAAACGCTGCAGCAGCGCCTGCGCGCCCTGCAGGCGCCTGAAAAAGGGGAGCCGGGCCCGGTGATTCTCCCGCCCGATACAGCCCATGGCGAGCGCCATGCCCGGCTGCCGCTGGACGAAGAAGCCCGGCCCGTGCAAACCAAGGAAAAGGAAACGCTCTGATGGATCTGTCCTGGCTGTGGCCCTGGCTGGCCTGCGTGGGCCTGGCGGCCATCACGCTGTTCACACGCGCCTTCTTCCTGATTCCCGAGCGCGAGGTGCCCCTGCCTCAATGGCTCAAGCGCGGCCTCAAGTACGCGCCGCTGGCGGCCCTGGCGGCCGTGATTGCGCCCGAGATCGTGATGACCAACGGCCGGCTGATCTCCACCGTGGTCGATGCGCGCCTGCCGGCCCTGGCTTGCGCGGTCATGTATTTTTTTTACAAGCGCAGCATCATGGGCACGATCGCGCTCGGCATGGCGGTCTATCTGCCACTGCATATCGGCCTGGGCTGGTAGGCGCAGCGCGGGCGAGAGCGGCCGAGAGCGCCCGGCTCCCCGGCTGAAACCGGATTACAGGCGCTCCCGATGCCCCGGATCGCCGGTGCGCACGCCCGCTGCCGGGGCGGGCACGCCGCCTACAATGGCCGCGCTTTACCTCTTTTTCGTTTCAATTCCATGGCGATCGCCACCGATCGCAACGCCGCCGTCATGAACATTCTCCGTTTCTCCGATCTGTGCGCCCAGGGCAAGGCCCAGGGCCAGCGCGTCTTCATCCGCGCCGACCTCAACGTGCCCCTGAACGATGCCGGCGAGATCACCGAGGACACGCGCGTGCGCGCCTCCGTGCCCGCCATCGAGATGGCGCTGAAGGCCGGCGCCGCCGTGATGGTGACCAGCCACCTGGGCCGCCCCACCGAAGGCGAGTTCAAGCCCGCCGATTCGCTGGCGCCCGTCGCCCGCCGCCTGGGCGAGCTGCTGGGCCGCGAAGTGCCGCTGGTCGCCGACTGGGTGGACGGCGTGCAGGTGGCGCCCGGCCAGGTCGTGCTGCTGGAGAACTGCCGCGTGAACGTGGGCGAGAAGAAGAACAAGGAAGAACTGGCCCGCAAGCTGGCCGCGCTGTGCGACATCTTCGTGCACGACGCCTTCGGCACTGCCCACCGCGCCGAAGGCACGACCTACGGCATCGCCCAGTTCGCGCCCATTGCCTGCGCGGGCCCCCTGCTGTCGGCCGAGATCGACGCCATCACCAAGGCCCTGGCCAACCCGCGCCGCCCGCTGGCCGCCATCGTGGCCGGCTCCAAGGTGTCGACCAAGCTGACCATCCTGCAGTCGCTGGCCAAGAACGTGGACCAGCTCATCGTGGGCGGCGGCATTGCCAACACCTTCATGCTGGCCGCGGGCCTGAACATCGGCAAGAGCCTGGCCGAGGCCGATCTGGTCGGCGAGGCCCGCGCCGTGATCGACGCCATGGCCGCACGCGGCGCCGAGGTGCCGATTCCCACCGACGTGGTGGTCTCCAAGACCTTTGCGGCCGACGCGCCCGCCACCGTCAAGAAGGCCACCGAAGTGGCTGACGACGACATGATCCTGGACATCGGCCCCGAGACCGCCGCCCGCCTGGCCGAGCAACTGCGCAAGGCCGGCACCATCGTCTGGAACGGCCCCATGGGCGTGTTCGAGTTCGACCAGTTCGCCAACGGCACCAAGGTCGTGGCCCAGGCGATTGCCGAGTCCGACGCCTTCAGCATCGCCGGTGGCGGCGACACCCTGGCCGCCATCGCCAAGTACGGCATCGAGGACAAGGTCGGCTACATCTCCACGGGCGGCGGTGCCTTCCTGGAGGTGCTGGAAGGCAAGACCCTGCCTGCCTTCGAGATCCTGCAAAAGCGCGCCAACGGCTGAGCACGGCAACATCCGGATACGGGGCACTTTCTTGTCAGTGCCTCGCGGCGAAGCCACAATCGACACTTTGCGCAGCTGCAGCAATCCGCCGCAGCGCGCTCCGCACCGAGGAGAAATCCATGCGATCGTTCAAATCCGCTGGCGGCCTGGCCCTGGCGGGCCTCTGCCTGGCCCTGGCGGGCTGCGTCAATGCACCGATGACCAGCTACTTCGAAGCCACGGCCCAGCCCAAGATCGGCGCTGCCGGCCACTGGGACTCCGTGGCCAACGATGTCGTCGCCAAGACGCTGGAAACACTGCAAAAGACCGGCATCGAGCGCACCACGCCGGTCCACGTGGCCCTGCCGGCCGAGCCCAGCCAGTTCGACAAGGGCTTTCGTGAGCTGATCATCACCAAGCTCGTGCAAAGCGGCGTGACCGTCATGCAGCAGCCGGCCCAGGCCCAGCTGCAGGTGAGCTACGGCGCCCAGGTCGTGCGCCACGGCAAGCGCCTGCCCAACCCCGAACTCGTGCTGACGACGACGGTGGTGCGCAACAACCAGTACCTGGCGCGCAAGACCGACGTCTATTACCTCGAAAAGAGCGACGCCGTGCTGTTCACGGCCGAGGACGAGCGCCCCGAATTCCCCGCCAAGAACCTGAAGGTGGTGGGCCAATGACGCTGCGCACGCCCCTCCTGCCTGCCGCGCTGGCTGCGGCGGCCCTGCTGTCCGCCTGCGCCGTGCCCGCTCCCGCGACCACGCCCGAATCGTCGGCCGCGCGCCGCGGCGAGCCCACCTACCAGTCGGCCGCAGCCAACCCCTTCATCGCCAGCAGCCGCGCTGCCGTGGACGAGCTGGTCAAGGGCCTGAACACCGAGGAACTGGGCGAGGCGCCCGTGCTCGTGGCCACCGTGGTCAACGTCAACGACCTGACGCGCTCTGCCCCCCTGGGCCGCACGCTCAGCGAGCTGTACGCCTCCCAGCTGTCCGCCAAGGGCTACAACGTCAAGGAGCTGAAGCTGCGCGGCGATGTGTACGTCAAGGAAGGCACGGGCGAGCTGCTGCTGTCGCGCGAGATCAAGGACATCGCCCGCAACCACAATGCGGCCCTGGTCCTGGTGGGCACGTACTCGGCGGCTGCCAAGTACACCTATGTGAGCCTGAAGCTGGTTCGCACCGACGACAGCCGCATCGTGCGCAGCCACGACTACGCGCTGCCCAACAACATCGACATCCAGCGCCTGCTGGGCGCCCCGGCCACGGCGCAACGCTGAGGCCCTGCGGCCTGACTGCGCCCGTGTGCGCAGTCAGGCTGCGTCTTCTTCTCCCGACCTTCGCCTGCTTGCCCTCAGCGGCCGCGCGCCGGCCACAGCACCGAGGCGATGGCCACCACCATCAGCGCCACGGCCGTCCAGTCCTGCCAGTGCAGCACCTCGCCCAGCCACCAGGCGCCGCTGAACACGCCCAGCACGGGGATCATCATCACGCTCAGCGTGGACGCCACGGGCGGCAGGCTGCGCGCCAGGAAGAACCAGACCGTCTGGCCAAAGCCCAGCACCAGCACGCCGTTGAAGACGATGGCGCCCGTGGCCTGGGCGTCGGGCCAGTGCCACAGGTGGCGCTCGAAGACGAAGGCCAGCACCGTGAGCGTCAGCGCGGTCAGCGCCACCATCCACAGCGTCATCGTCAGCAGGGGCACGGGCACCTCGGCGCGGCGCAGCTTCTGCGTGCCGAAGGCCCAGCTCAGCGCGGCGGCCAGCATCAGGCCCACGCCGATGGGGCGGCTGCCCAGGGCGCCGACCTCGTGCCACAGCAGCAGGAGCACGCCCGCCAAGGCCGCCGCAACACCCGCCCAGGCACGCGGCGCCAGCCGGTCATGGAAGAACAGGCTGCCCAGCACGGCCGAGAAGATGGGCATGGTGTAGCCCAGGATGGCCGCCCGCCCGCTGGAGAGCATGGGGATGGCAATGATGATCAGGCTGTTCCACAGCACCATGTTGAACAGCGTCAGCTGCGCCAGCCGGGGCCAATAGGCGCGCGGCACGGCCAGCGGCAGGCGGCGCCAGACCACGAAGGCCGCCAGGATGGGCAGCCCCACCCACATCGAGGCCATGCGGAAACTCAGCGGCGGGAAATGCTGCACGCCCAGCTTCATCACCGGCCAGTTGATGCCCCAGATCAGGGTCAGCGCGATCAGCAAAAGGATTTGTCGGGCGGTGAAGGCAGGCATAGGCCGCCGATTGTGCCCGCGGGCCGCCAGGCCCGCTGGATGCCCGGCGACAGGCCCCGGGAAGGGCCGATCGCTAAAATCGCGCCCCATGACCTTTCTCGACATGCTGCGCAATGCCACCGCCCAGAACCAATCCATGCTGTGCGTGGGCCTGGACCCCGAACCCAGCCGCTTTCCTGCGGCCATGCGCGGCGATGCAAGCAAAATCTACGACTTCTGCGCCGCCATCGTCGACGCCACGGCCGACCTGGTGAACTCCTTCAAGCCCCAGATCGCCTACTTCGCGGCCCACCGCGCCGAAGACCAGCTGGAAAAGCTCATGGCCCACATGCGCGCCGTCGCGCCCCATGTGCCCATCATCCTGGACGCCAAGCGCGGCGACATCGGCTCCACGGCCGAGCAATACGCCAAGGAAGCCTTCGAGCGCTACGGCGCCGACGCCGTGACCCTGTCGCCCTTCATGGGCTTCGACTCCATCACGCCCTACCTGCAGTACGAGGGCAAGGGCGCCTTCCTGCTGTGCCGCACCTCCAACCCCGGCGGCGACGACCTGCAGGCCCAGCGCCTGGCCGACCTGCCGGGCCAGCCCCACCTGTTCGAGCATGTGGCGCGCCTGGCGCAAGGCCCCTGGAACACCAACGGCCAGCTCGGCCTGGTGGTGGGCGCCACGCGCCCGCAGGAAATCGAGCGCGTGCGTGAATTCGCGCCCTCGCTGCCGCTGCTGATTCCCGGCGTGGGCGCCCAGGGGGGCGATGCGGTGGCCACGGTCAAGGCGGCGCGCATCGGCGGCGGCCCCATCATCATCAATTCCTCGCGTGCGGTGCTCTATGCATCGCAGGGCGACGACTTCGCTGCCGCCGCGCGCACCGCCGCCCAGGCCACGCGCCAGACGCTGCAAGACGCAGCCGCCGCCTGAGACGGCAGGGAAGCCCGGCCATGCAAGGCAAATGGCTGGAAGACTTCCTGCTGCTGGCCCAGGAGCGCAGCTTCACGCGCGCGGCCGAGCTGCGCCATGTCACCCATCCGGCCTTCGGGCGGCGCATCCGCGCGCTGGAGGCCTGGGCCGGCACGCCCCTGGTCGAGCCCGGCGGCGGCCCCGTGCGGCTGACGCCGGCCGGTGAAGCCTTCCGCGACACGGCCGAGCAACTGGTGCGCACGCTGGCCCAGTCGCACGATGAGCTGCAGGCCGTGGCCGGGCGCCAGGCCCGCGTGATCACCCTGGCCACGGGGCGCACGCTGGCGCGCACCATCGTGGCCGACTGGCTGACGCGCCACGGCAGCGTGCTGCAGACGGCCGAGCTGCGCGTGGTCACACGCACGCTGGACGAGACCGTGGCCATGCTGCAGCGCGGCGAAGTCAGCTTCACGCTGGTCTACCACCACGCCGCCATTGGCGTGCGCCTGGACGGCCGCCAGTTCAGCTACCTGACGGTGATGCAGGACAGGCTGGTGCCCGTGGCCCGCGCCGATGCCCAGGGCCGCCCGCTGTACGAGCTGTCGGCCAGCCACCAGCCCGTCGCTCCCGTGCCCTACCTGGCCTTCTCGCACAGCATGGCCCTGGGCCGCCTGGTGGAAGACCACCTGGCCCGGCATCCGCTGGCGCCGCGCCTGCGCCGCTGCGTGGACTGCGACTCGGCCGATGCCCACTACGAATACGTGCTGCGCGGCCTGGGCCTGGCCTGGATGCCGTGGTCCATGGTGCGCGGCGACTGCCAGGCCGGCCGTCTGGCCGTGGCCGGCGACCCGGGCCTGGAAGTGCACTTCGACGTGCGCCTGTACCGTCCCAAGCGCCACCTGGGACCCGCGGCCGAGCAGTTCTGGAGCGACATCACGGGCGCCTGATGGGGTGCATGCATGCGCCCTCCTGGTGCAAACCCGCACCGCGCTGTGGAACAAGCGGGTTTTGGTGCTGCAATGGCTCCACCTCGTGCCGAATCAGCACCAAATGCCTGGGTAGTCCTTCGCACAATCAATCTCATACATTTCAGGAATAACCCCATGCCCAGCAACTCCCTCCTGCGCCGCACCGCCCTGGCCTGCGGCCTGCTGATCGCCGCCACCGGCAGCGCCTTGGCCGACGACACCGCCAGCTACCCCAACCGCGCCATCACCATGATCGTGGGCTACCCCGCCGGCGGCAGCACCGACCTGGTGGGCCGCTTCGTGGCCGATGGCCTGGCCTCGCGCCTGGGCCAGCCCGTGGTGGTGGAGAACCTGGGCGGCGCAGGCGGCGCCATCGGCGCGCAAAAGGCCGTCAAGGCCACGCCCGACGGCTACACGCTGTTCGTGGGCGCCAACAACGAGCTGGCCATCGCACGGCTGATCAACAAGAGCATCAAGTACTCCATCGGCGACTTCACGCCCATCGGCATGATCGGCTCCCAGCCCATGGTGCTGGTGGCCTCGCAGAAGGCCGGCGTCAAGACCGCCGCCGAGTTCAGCGCCCTGGTGGCCAAGAACCCGGGCAAGTTCAGCTACGGCAGCTCGGGCGTGGGCACGGCACTGCACCTGGCCGGTGAAATGATCAAGGAGCAGGGCAAGCTGCACATGACCCACATTCCCTACCGCGGCGTGGCGCCCCTGACCACGGACCTGGTGGGCAACAACATCGAGTTCGGCATGTTCGTGCTGTCCTCGGGCCTGCCCCAGATCCGCGCGGGCAAGGTCATCGCCCTGGGCACGACGGAGGCCAAGCGCTCGGCCATCACGCCCGACATCCCGGCCCTGTCCGAGCTGCCCCAGTACAAGAACGTGGACATCAACGTCTGGTTCGCGCTGATGGCGCCCAAGGGCCTGCCCGCACCCGTGGCCGCCAAGGTCAAGAAGGCGCTGGACGAGACCATGGCCTCGCCCGAGTTCCGCAAGAAGATGGAAGAGGCTGGCTCGGTGGTGGCCGATCCCAAGACGGATGCCGGCAAGTACATCAACGCCGAGATCGCCAAGTACACCAAGATCGTCCAATTTGCCCATATTGAGAACTAAATAACCCCCTGAGTCGCTTCGCGCCTTCCCCCTTGAAGGGGGACGACAGCCTCGCTGCGGGGCGGCCCTTGCTCGCTGTCCCTCGCCTGGGTCACGCCAGTTCCAAAGGCAGTGCGCATTGCATCAGGGTTGTAGACCACGGAGTGAGTGATGGAAACTTTGCGATTTGACCTTCCCCTGCCCGACCTGAGCGCCTGGCGCGCGGGCAATACCGGTACCGAGGGCGTGTGGCAATTCGACTCGGGACGCCCGGGCCGCCACGTGATGATTTCCGCGCTGGTGCACGGCAACGAGATCTGCGGCGCCTGGGCCGTTTCCGGGCTGCTTCAGGCCCTGAACAACGGTCTGGCGCTGGACAATGGCCGCCTGACCCTGGTGCTGGCCAACCTCGATGCCTTCGACCGCTTCGACGCGGCCAGCCACGATGCCTCGCGCTTCGTGGACGAGGACATGAACCGCCAGTGGATAGACGCACGCATCGACGAGGGAAGCACCCGCGAGCGCCGCCGCGCCGCCGCGCTGCGCCCCTTCGTGCAGCAGGCCGACTGGCTGCTGGACCTGCATTCCATGCACGAGCCCTCGGCCCCGCTGCTGCTGACCGGCATGCAGCCGCGCAACCGCGATCTGGCACGCCAGATGGGCGCGCCGGCGAACATCGTCGTGGATGCCGGCCACAAGGACGGCACGCGGCTGCGCGACTACGGGCGCTTCGGCCTGCCCGACGCCGAGGCCGGCGACTCGCGCTCGCTGCTGATCGAATGCGGCTTCCACGGCGATCTGGCCAGCCGCGACGTGGCGCACGACCAATGCCTGCGTTTCCTCGAAGTGGCCGCCATCTTCGACAACGGCGCGCTGCACGCCGCCCTGCCCGGCTGGAAGCAGGCCGGCGCACCGGCCCAGTGGGCGCTGGAAGTCACGGCGCCCGTGGTGGCCAAGAGCAGCGGCTTTCGCTTCACGGCGCCGTTCACGGGGCTGGAGCGCTTCGAGAAGGCCGGCACGGTGATCGGCGACAACGATGGCGAGCCGGTGATCACGCCCTATGGCGACTGCGTGCTGGTCATGCCCTCGGTGCGCCAGGCGCGTGCGGGCGTGACCGTGGTGCGCTTCGCCAGGCGCTCGCCGCTCTGAGCGGCACGCTTCAGCCGAACCTCAGCCGCGCTGGCAGCGCGCGGGCGACAGCCGTTCAGGCTGCACGCCCTGCGCGGCCAGACGCGCATCCAGCGGCTCGCCGCGCAGCAGGTTGCGCGCCAGCAGGCTGTAGCCGAAGGCGCTCTGTATGCCGTAGCCGCCCTGGGCGGCCACCCAGAAAAAGCCCGGCAGCGGCGCAGGCGAGGCATCCCAGCCAATGGCCATCTCGCCGTCGGCCACGAAGCTGCGCAGACCGGCCCAGGTGTGGGAGGGCCGGCGGATCTGCAGCGTGGTCACTTCCTCGATGCGCCAGATGCCCGTGGCCACGTCCAGTTCCTCGGGCGCCACGTCCTGCGGCGCCACGGGGTCGGCGTTGGCGGGCGAGCCCAGCAGCTGGCCTGCATCGGGCTTGAAGTAAAAGCCCTCGTCGGCGCTGATCACCGCGGGCCAGTGCGCGGCATCCATGCCTTCGGGTACGGCAAAGGTGAAGGCACTGCGCCGCTTGGGCACCAGGCCTATGGGCGCGGCGCCCGCCAGCGCGCCCAGCGCATCGGCCCAGGCGCCGGCCGCGTTGACCACGCAGCGCGCACGCACCTGGCTGCCGTCGGCCAGGTCCACGGTCCAGACACCGCCGTCCTGCGCCAGCGCGCGGACCTCGGCGCCGCAGCGCAGCTCGCCGCCGCACTGGCGCAGGCCGCGCAGGAATCCCTGGTGCAGGCCGTGCACGTCGATGTCGCGCGCGCCGTCGTCCGCAAAGCCATCGACCAGCAGCGCGGTATTCAGGCAGGGCACCAGGGCCTTGAGTTCATCGGGGCCCAGGCGCCGCGCCTGGGGCGAGTGCAGGAGCGCCTCGGCATGGGCAGCATCGAGCAGGTCCTTCTGCGCGGCCGTGCCCACATAGAGCACGCCGCGCGGCGCCAGGATGGGCGCCTGCACAAAGCCTTGCGGCGGCTGCTCGTAGAAGGCGCGGCTGGCGCGCGTCAGCGCCTGGACCTGCAGCGGGCCATAGTGCTCCTCATACAGCGCGGCCGAGCGGCCCGTGCTGTGGTAGCCGGGCTGGGATTCGCGCTCCAGCACCAGCACCGAGGCGCCGCCATCGCGCGCCAGCTGCCAGGCCACCGAGGCACCGGCCATGCCCGCGCCCACCACCACGAAATCACGGATGCTGCTGTCCATGGCCGGCCTCACTTTGCGTTCTTGCGGCCTGGCTTGGCCTGCGCGGGAGCCGCCGCTGCCTCCAGATAGGGCCGCAGATAGCGCCCCGTGTGGCTGGCCGGGTTGGCGGCCACGTCCTCGGGCGTGCCCGTGGCCACCACCTGGCCGCCGCCCGAGCCGCCTTCGGGGCCCATGTCGATGATCCAGTCGGCCGTCTTGATCACGTCCAGGTTGTGCTCGATGACCACGATGGTGTTGCCCGCATCGCGCAGCTGCTGCAGCACCTTGAGCAGCAGGGCGATGTCGGCGAAGTGCAGGCCCGTCGTGGGCTCGTCCAGGATGTAGAGCGTGCGCCCCGTGTCGCGCTTGGACAGTTCCTGGGCCAGCTTGACGCGCTGCGCCTCGCCGCCCGACAGCGTGGTCGCGCTCTGGCCCAGCCGGATATAGGACAGGCCCACGTCCAGCAGGGTCTGCAGCTTGCGGGCGATGGTGGGCACGTCCTTAAAGAAGGCATGGGCGTCCTCCACCGTCATCTCCAGGATCTGGGAGATGTTGCGGCCCTTCCACTGCACCTCCAGCGTCTCGCGGTTGTAGCGCTGGCCGTTGCAGATGTCGCAGGGCACGTAGACGTCGGGCAGGAAGTGCATCTCCACCTTGACCACGCCATCGCCCTGGCAGGCCTCGCAGCGGCCGCCGGCCACGTTGAACGAGAAGCGCCCGGGGCCGTAGCCGCGCTCCTTGGCGGTGTTGGTCTCGGCCATCAGGTCGCGGATGGGCGTGAACAGGCCCGTGTAGGTGGCCGGGTTGCTGCGCGGCGTGCGGCCTATGGGCGACTGGTCCACATTGATGACCTTGTCGAAATGGCCCATGCCGATGATGTCGTCGTGCGGCGCGGCCTCGCCGCCGGCACGGTGGATCTGGCGCGCCGCCTCGGTATAGAGCGTGTCGTTGACCAGGGTGCTCTTGCCCGAGCCCGAGACGCCGGTCACGCAGGTCAGCAGGCCCACGGGAAAGTCCGCCGTCACGCCCTTGAGGTTGTGGCCGCGTGCGCCCACCACGCGCAGGGCCTGCAGTTGCGGCGCGCCGGGCGCGGTTGCGTTGTCGGGATTGGCGGGGGGCTGCTGGGTGCGGGCCGGGAAGCCCTTGGCCGCTGGCCGGGCCTCGCCCTCGGCCGTTGCCTCCAGCACGGGTTGCCAGGGCGTGCGCCGCGCAGGCACTTCGATGTGCTGGGTGCCCGCCAGGTAGCGGCCCGTGGGTGAATCGGGGTTGGCGCGCACCTCTTCGTAGCTGCCCTGGGCCATGACGCGGCCGCCATGCACGCCCGCGCCGGGCCCCAGGTCGATGATCTGGTCGGCCGCGCGCATCATGTCCTCGTCGTGCTCGACCACGATGACGCTGTTGCCGATGTCGCGCAGGTGCTGCAGCGTGCCGATGAGCTTGTCGTTGTCGCGCTGGTGCAATCCGATGCTGGGCTCGTCCAGCACATACATCACGCCCGTCAGGCCGCTGCCGATCTGGCTGGCCAGGCGGATGCGCTGGGCCTCGCCGCCGGACAGGGTGTCCGCGCCGCGCTCCAGGCTCAGGTAGCTCAGGCCGACGTCGTTGAGGAACAGCAGGCGCGAGGCGATCTCGCGCACCACCTTGCCCGCGATCTCGGCCTTGGCGCCCGACAGCTGCAGGGACGCGCACCAGGCATGGGCCTCGGCCAGCGTGGCGTGGCCCACCTCGTAGATGGCGCGGGCCTGCTCGCCCTCGCCGATGCGCACGAAGCGCGCCTCGCGGCGCAGCCGCGTGCCGCCGCAGTCGGGGCAGACGGCGACGCTGCGCAGCCGCGCCAGATCATCGCGCACCACGCTGGACTCGGTCTCGCGCCAGCGCCGCGTGATGTTGGGAATGATGCCCTCGAAGGGATGGCTCTTGACCATGGACTCGCCCTTGCGCGCGCCGCTGTCGAAGACGTAGCTGAAGGGCATTTCCTCCTCGCCCGAGCCCCAGAGCACCACATGGCGTACCTTCTCGGGCAGCTCCTCGAAGGGCAGCTCCACATCGGTGCCGTAGTGGCGCGCCACGCTCTCCAGCATGGAGAAGTAGTAGCCGTTGCGCCGGTCCCAGCCCTTGACGGCACCGCTGGCCAGACTCAGCGTGGGGAAGGCGACCACGCGCTCGGGGTCGAAGGACTCCGTGCAGCCCAGGCCGTCGCAGCCCGGGCAGGCGCCCATGGGCGAGTTGAACGAGAACAGGCGCGGCTCCAGCTCGGGCAGCGAATAGCTGCACAGCGGGCAGGCGAACTTGGCGCTGAAGAGGTGCTCCTTGCCGCTGTCCATCTCCAGGGCGATCACGCGGCCGCCGGCGTCGGCGCCACCCGCGCGCAGGGCGGCCTCGAAGCTTTCGGCCAGGCGCTGCTGGGCGTCGGCGCGCACCTTGAGGCGGTCGATCACCACGTCGATGTCGTGGCGCTCGTTCTTCTCCAGCGCGGGCAGGGAATGGGACTCGTGGATCTTGCCGTCGATGCGAAAGCGAACATAGCCCTGGGCCTGCATCTGCGCGAACAGCTCGGCGAACTCGCCCTTCTTGTTGCGCGCCAGCGGCCCCAGCACCATGAGGCGCGTGTCCTCGGGCAGGGCCAGGGCCGCATCCACCATCTGGCTGATGGTCTGGGACTGCAGCGGCAGGTTGTGGTCGGGGCAGTAGGGCGTGCCGGCGCGTGCGAACAGCAGGCGCAGGTAGTCGTTGATCTCGGTCACCGTGCCCACGGTGGAGCGCGGGTTGTGGCTGGTGGCCTTCTGCTCGATGCTGATGGCGGGCGACAGGCCCTCGATCAGGTCCACATCGGGCTTGTCCAGCCGCCCCAGGAACTGGCGCGCATAGGCCGACAGGCTCTCCACATAGCGGCGCTGGCCCTCGGCATACAGCGTGTCGAAGGCCAGGCTGGACTTGCCCGAGCCCGACAGCCCGGTGATCACCACCAGGCGGTTGCGCGGAATGTCCAGGTCGATGTTCTTGAGGTTGTGCGTGCGCGCACCGCGGATGGCGATGCGTGACTGCGCCAGCGCCAGGCCAAGGTAGCGGCCGTCGGGCTGGGAGCGGGAGTCGGCGGCCCGGTCCAGGCCGCCGTCTTCGGAAATCGTATGGGAACCAGGCATCGGGAAAACCCCTGCGAAGGCGAACCCGCCATGATAGGTCAGAACCCGTGCCACCGCATGGCGGCTCGGTCTGCGGGGCGGCAGGGCCTTCTGCGGCGCCCATTCACAAAACTGTCTTGCACTGGCTTGCATAACCCAGCCACCCCGCAGCGCCGGCCTATGGGCGAGAATGGCGGATTGCTTGCCCCCACAACAGTGCACCCCGTGCTCGATTCCCCCACACCCGTCCACGGCGCCCAGGCGCCAGCCCCCTCCTCGGCCGCATCGGGCCGCATGACCCCGCAGGAACGCCGATCCAGCGCCAGCCTGGCGCTGATCTTTGCGCTGCGCATGCTGGGCCTGTTCCTGGTGCTGCCGGTGTTCGCGCTGGAGGCGCGCAAATACCCGGGCGGTGACGATCCGGCCATGATCGGCCTGGCCATGGGCCTGTACGGGCTCACCCAGGCCGTGTTCCAGCTGCCCCTGGGCCTGGCTTCGGACCGGTTCGGGCGCAAGCGCGTCATCGTCGCCGGGCTGTTGGTCTTTGCCGCGGGCAGCCTGCTGGCGGCCACGGCCGACTCGCTGCTGGGCCTGATGTGGGGCCGGGGCCTGCAGGGCGCGGGCGCCGTCTCGGCCGCCGTGACCGCGCTGCTGGCCGACCTCACGCGCGACAGCGTGCGCACCAAGGCCATGGCCATGGTGGGCGGCAGCATCGGCCTCATGTTCGCGCTGGCCCTGGTGCTCAGTCCCCTGCTGGCGGCCTGGGGCGGGCTGCCCGGCATCTTCGGCCTGACCTGCGCCCTGGCGCTGGCGGGCATTGCCGTCGTGCTCTGGGTCGTCCCGCCCGAGCCCGCGCGCCACGCTGACCAGCCGCGCGGCCGCATGGCCGAGCTGTGGCGCCACGGCGATCTGGTGCGCCTGAACCTGGGCGTCTTCGTGCTGCACACCGTGCAGATGTCCATGTGGGTGGCCGTGCCCGCCATGCTGGTGCAGGCGGGCCTGGACAAGCAGGCGCACTGGCATGTCTACCTGCCGGCCGTGGTGCTGTCCTTCGCCGCCATGGGCGGCCTGTTCGCCATGGAGCGGCGCGGGTGCCTGCGCGCGGCCCTGCTGGGCGCCATCGCCCTGATCACCCTCGTGCAGATCGGCCTGGGCCTGCTGGCGGCCGGCGGCGCGCAGCCGCCGCTGTGGGCCATGGCCGTGCTGATGTTCGTGTTCTTCTGCGGCTTCAACGCGCTGGAGGCCACCCAGCCCAGCCTGGTATCGCGCATGGCCCCGGCCCCGCTGCGCGGCGCGGCGCTGGGCGCCTACAACACGCTGCAATCGCTGGGCCTGTTCGCAGGCGGCGCGCTGGGCGGCGCCGTCGCCAAATGGGCCGGCATGCCGGGCCTGTTCACCCTGACGAGCGTCCTGGCCGTGCTGTGGCTGGTCGTCACCTGGCCGCTGCGCCCCGTGGGCCGCCACGGCTGAACGGCGGATTTTCAGACGGTTACAAGCCGCCGCCACAGGCGGTTGCCACGGGATACCCGCCCCCTGCCATCGGCGGACGGCTTGCGGCACAATGGCGCGTCTGGCCCGGGATCCATCCTTCTATGCCCGGGCCACTTCTCTCTGTAAAGGTATTTCACTCATGGCATCCGTCAACAAAGTCATCATCGTCGGCAACCTCGGACGCGACCCCGAAATGCGCACCTTCCCGAGTGGCGATCAGGTGGCCAACGTGACCATCGCCACCACCGACCGCTGGCGCGACAAGAACACCGGCGAGAACAAGGAAGCCACCGAGTGGCACCGCGTGGTCTTCAACGGCCGCCTGGCCGAAATCGTGGGCCAGTACCTGCGCAAGGGCAGCCAAGTCTATGTTGAAGGCAGCCTGCGCACCCGCAAGTGGACCGACCAGGCCAGCGGCCAGGAACGCTACGCCACCGAAATCCGTGCCGACAGCATGCAGATGCTGGGCAGCCGCCAGGGCGGCGGCGGTGGCCAGCAAGGCGGCGGCTACGGCGATGAAGGCTACGGCGACAGCGGCTACGACGCCCCTCCCCAGCAGCAGCAGCGCCGCCCGGCCCCTGCCCCCATGGCAGCGCCCGCACCGCGCCAGGCCCCTCCCCAGCGCCCCGCTCCCGCGCCCATGGCCCCCCCGCCCCAGCGCGCGGCCTCGGGCTTTGACGACATGGATGACGACATTCCGTTCTAAATCCGACGAGGATTGTTTTTGTTGATTCGGGCCCGCCTGCTCTTCGGAGAGGCGGGCTTTTTCTTTGCCTGTCGAATGCTGACCCCGCTGAAGCGAACCGAGGCCCAGACCCCAGCGGATGTGCCGCAGCTGTGCAAGCCAGCCAGCCAGACCTTGATCGCCTTCTGTATAAAGAATAAAATATTTATCTTTGAATGAGTATCTAATATTTAAAGATAAAAATAATGACTCTTGGACTTTACTCTTCCTCACAAATCGCGGCAGAGCTATCGTTACGGCTGCGCAAGCATCGCATCGCCCAAAAGTTCACTCAGGCGGAACTGGCTAGCCGTGTAGGCGTATCCAAGGCCACCATCGTCAACATGGAGGCAGGCAAGAACGTCTCATTCGAGACCGTGATTGCCGTTGTACAGGTGCTGGGCCTTGCCATTCAGCTTGAAGAGCTGTTTCTTTATCAACCACGCACGATTGAAGAGCTTGAAAGGATTTCAACTCTTCCTCAGCGGGTGCGTTCCCCGAAAGCTTCACATGGTTCAGAAGATTAATGTCTACTACGAAGGCTGGGGCGACAAATTCCATTGGGCTACCCTGGGTGCAGCCGACGCCAGAAGCAGCATTATTTTTGAATATACCGACGAGGCTTTTTCCAAGGGACTGGAGCTATCGCCCTACCTTTTCCCGCTTGTAAAGGGACGCGATTTCTCCAAATCTCTACCAAGACACCAATTAGGTCTGCCAGGCCCAGTCTACGATTCCTTGCCGGATGGATGGGGTTTGCTCCTGATGGACAAACTATTCCAAAAGCGTGGTTTGGATCCTGCTCGGTTATCTGCGCTGGATCGATTGGCATATGTCGGCGACAGCGCACTAGGTGCAATGACATTTGCACCTGCTGATAGTTTCATGAAACAGCCTCAAGCAGATATTCCTATGGCAATGCTTGCACAAGAAGTGCAACAAGTGCTTGAGGACAAGGACACAGCTCTGCTCGCGCAACTTGCCCTGGTGGGTGGTTCGCCTCATGGGGCTCGGCCCAAGGCGCTGGTCTATCTGAATAGCGAGACGCATCGCGCGAGCACCGTACCCATGGAGGGCGCTGAACCTTGGCTGGTGAAATTTCCCGCAATGAATGAACACTCCGAGGTTTGTGCCATTGAGGACCTCTACGTCAAGTCTGCCAGTGCATGCGGGCTTGAGGCGCCGCCTACCGTGAGCTTGGATCTGGGACAGGGGCTGTCTGCCTTTGGCATCAAACGCTTCGACAGAGAAGGCAAGTACCGCGTTCCTGTCCACACCTTGGCTGCATTTGTTGGCGCTGATTTCCGGGTTGCCGGTTCCATCGGCTATATCACCTTGATGCAGGCAACACGATTCCTCACCAGAGATTCAAGGGAAGTGAAAAAAGCCTTTGAACGCGCTGTGTTCAACGTGATTTTCAACAATCGGGATGACCACGGAAAGAATTTCTCCTTCAGGATGGGAAAGGATGGTCATTGGAAGCTTGCCCCGGTTTATGACATAACCTTCAATAGAGGGCCGGGCGGCTACCATCAAATGGACGTAGCAGGCGAGGCATCCATTATTCGATTGGCGCATCTGCACCAGCTCGGCAAGGAAGCTGGAGTCAGCAAAAAAGAGACAATGGAAATCATTTCGAGAGTTGCACAGGAGGCATCTTTATTCTCTGCACGAGTGCAGGAATACGATGGCGCCATCCGCAGGCAAACAGAACAGAATATCTCGAGAATTCTGCAAGAGAATATCAAAGCGGCCACATCATAGGCGCCGCATCCATGGCGCCTTCATGATCGGAGCGGCGCTTCCCGCCCCCCCGAACACCCACCCCCTCGTACAATCGCGCCCGTGATTTCAGTCCACCGGCACCGTCAACCCGAGGCTCGCCAAGCGCGCAGCCGCGATGCCGCGCGCCTTCACAGCTTTACGCTGGCCCGCATCGCGCGCGGCTCGCAGAGCCGGCGCTCGGGCTGCACCCGCCTGGCGCCGCCGTAGCACGGTCGAACCGTACAAGCCGCCAGGTTTCTGGCATCGCCCGACGCCCGGCATGTTCATTCCCGTCTACAAAATCCTGCCCCGCCCTGTCACATCCAGCGCGGCGGGGCTGGCCATTTCCATGTCGAAACACCCCCATCCCTTTCGCGCCGAGTGGGCGCCCAGCATTCCGCGCGAGCTCATGGCCGGCGCCGTGGCCACCTTTGCGCTGATCCCCGAGGTCATCGCCTTCTCCTTCGTGGCCGGGGTCGATCCGGCCGTCGGGCTGTTCGCCTCCTTCATCATCAGCATCGTCATCGCCTTCACGGGCGCGCGCCCGGCCATGGTGTCGGCGGCTGCGGGCTCGGTCGCCCTGGTGGCCGCTCCGCTGGTGCATGCGCATGGCGTGCAGTATCTTTTTGCGGCCGGCATTCTTGCGGGGGCCGTGCAGATCCTGTTCGGCCTGCTGCGCCTGGGCGTGCTGATGCGCTATGTGTCCGGCTCGGTGCGCACGGGCTTCGTCAATGCGCTGGCCATCCTGATCTTCTCGGCCCAGATGCCGCACCTGATCGGCGCCAATGCCGCCACCTGGGCCATGGTGGGCGCCGGCCTGCTGATCATCTACGGCCTGCCCCGGCTGACAACGGCCGTGCCCTCGCCCCTGGTCTGCATCGTGGTGCTGACGGTGGCGGCGCATTGGCTGGACCTGCCATTGAAGACGGTCGCCGACCTGGGCCTGCTGCCGGACGGCCTGCCCAGCTTCGGGCTGCCGCAGGTGCCTTGGTCGCTGGAGACGCTGCGCCTGATCGCCCTGCCCGCGCTGGCGATCGCCATGGTGGGATTACTGGAGTCCATGATGACGGCCAGCGTGGTCGATGAACTCACGGACACGCCCAGCTCCAAGAACCGCGAGTGCAGCGGCATCGGCGTGGCCAACATCGCGGCCAGCCTGTTCGGCGGCATTGCCGGCTGCGCCATGATCGGCCAGACCGTGGGCAATGTGCGCTACGGCGGCCGCGGCCGGCTGTCCACGCTGTTCGCGGGCGCCTTCCTGCTCATCCTGATGGTGCTGCTCAAGCCCTGGGTGTCCCAGGTGCCGGTGGCGGCGCTGGTGGCCATCATGGTAATGGTGTCGGCCTCCACGCTGGACTGGGGATCGGCCCGCGCCCTGCTCAGGCATCCCAAGCTGTCCAGCGCCGTCATGCTGGCCACCGTGGTGGTCACCGTGGCCACGGACAACCTGGCCGCCGGCGTGGGCGTCGGCGTGCTGCTCAGCGGGGTGTTCTTCACCTTCAAGGTCTCAAGGCTGCTGTCCGTCGAGAAGACGCAGGACGGCGCAGGCCTGACCTACCGCGTATCGGGCCAGGTCTTCTTTGCCTCGGCCGACCAGCTGGTCGATGCCTTCGACGTGCGGGACATCGAAGGCCGGCCGGTACGCATCGAACTGACCAACGCGCATCTCTGGGACATCACGGCCGTCAATGCGCTGGACAAGGTCTGCCAGCGCCTGCGCAAGCACGGCAGCACGGTCGAGGTGACGGGCCTGAACGAACACGGCCGGGCATTGGTGTCGCGGCTGGATATCGGCATCGAGTAGGAAACCTGCCCCGGGCATGGTTTCCCTGCGCTGGCAGACCGCTGGCTTTCCTGAGGCAGACGCGGTCTGCTCTTTCGCAAAGAGAAATCCGTCAAATATCGAATGGGTCATTCAGAAAATTCTCTATTTCAAAGAGTTACTCTTTTGAAATAAAGATTTCAGCCCGCTCATTTAGGATCTGGACCGCTGTCACCTCCCCAAACCCGTCCCACCTCTTCCATGCGACTCAGATCCGTTATCTTGGGCCTTGTCCTCTTGGTCTTTGCCGCATCCGCATCCTGGTTGGCCGTGTATGGGTTTCTCATCTCCCAAGAGGACTACTCGCCTGAGCGGGGATCGCTCAGATATTACGTAGGCATCTCTTCCCTGATACGCAATGCGCCAGCGACAGGGACGATGGCGCAGCCCACCTACTTCGGCTCCGTCGGTGATGGCAACAAGCCCCCGCAGTCCGAGATGACTTTCGAGACCAGCGCCAAGGACATCACCGAGGCCACTGCGGCCATCACCAGCTACCTGCGCCAGAAGGATTTCCACCAGAGATCCATCGATGCCGAAAATGCCGCCGCATCGTTTGTTCCCGAGGGAGAGCACCTTGTCCAATACGCGCAATACGCGTCATCGGCCGGCGAAGTTGCCGTACTGGCGGTCACCCAGGCAATCGCAACAGGGCTGTGCAAGGTCACGCTCACCCATTACGACTGAACATGTCCAGCAGATCCCACATACCTCGAAGACTCATCTATACCTGCAACTGCGGATGGATTGACCTGGGCCACCTCCAATCGGTCGAGAGCCATCGCAATCGCTACGCCAGTGCGGCCTATCTCTGGAAAGACATACTGCATGAGCGCGGCATCGGGATTCCCGGTCACTCCGATAGCCATCTGATTCAATACAAGCAATCCATGGGCCGCTTTGGCCTGACCCAGGAATTTGCCAAGTTCTATCTCGTCAAGAAAGGCCTGTCTCTTTCAGCGAAGCGCTCCGTGGCCCTGGCCATATTCATGGAGGTTTCCATGGGCTTCGAGAGCCTGCAGGCATCCATGTCGCTCCTCACAGACAGTGGATTCAGCCAGGAAGACCTCGTTTCCAACCTGATTGGCTTCTACATGGTCGTGCACGGGGCACTGGACTGGAAGAACCTGTGCAAGCCGGTTTCCACCGAGGCATCGCTGGCCGTCTGGGACGCCAACGGTCCCGTGGGAAGCCATAAAAACAAAGTCTTCCAGCCGCAGTTCCACGCCTGCGAGGAATGCAAGAGCAAGCACCATGTGCAGCTGCCGCGCTTTCCTTCCGCGTTTCAGTCCATACAGCCCGCATCCAAGGGTCTGCACTTCATCGAAGCATCTGATGGGCTGCCAGTGCCAAAGCACATGCTTTCGACACTGTTTCCCTGAGTCTTCCTGCCCTGTGCCAGAACGCAGGCGCCCTCACCGCTCATCGAACGACAGCACCACGCGCTCGGTCAGCGGATGCGCCTGGCAGGTCAGCACGAAGCCGCAGGCGACTTCGTTCTTGTCGAGGGCGAAGTTGCGCTCCATGCGCACCTCGCCTTCGACCACCTTGGCGCGGCAGGTGCCGCAGACGCCCGAGGTGCAGGAATAGGGCACTTCCAGCCCGGCCGAGGAGGCCGCGTCGAGGATGCTGGCCTGGCCGCGCGTGAAGGGGATTTCGCGCGAGAGGCCGTCGCGCACCAGGGTGATGCGGGCGGTGGCGGCGTCGCCAGGCTGGGCCTCGTGCACCACGGCGCCCACCGTGCCCTGGCCTGCGGCCGGCAGGGCCACGCCGAAGCGCTCGATGTGGATGCGTTCCTCGGCCACGCCGGCGGCCAGCAGGGCGGCCTCGGCCTCGTCGTTCATCTGGAAGGGTCCGCAGATGTAGACATGGTCGATGTGCGCGGCCGGCACCACGCCCTGCAGGAATTCGGCGATCTTGCTGCGGTCCATCACGCCCATGTTCAGCGGCAGGTCGGTGTGCTCGTCCGAGAACACATGCTGCAGCGACAGCCGCGACATGTAGCGGTTCTTGAGGTCCTCGATCTCCTCCTTGAACATGGTGGACTGCAGCTGGCGGTTGCCGTAGATCAGCGTGAAGCGACTGGCGGGCTCGCGCGCCAGCACGGTCTTCATGATGGACAGGATGGGCGTGATGCCGCTGCCGCCGGCGATGCCCACATGGTGGCGCGCGGCCCCGGGCTCGATGGGCACGAAGAAGCGGCCCTGGGGCGCCATGACCTGCAGCGTGTCACCGGGGCGCAGATGCTCGTTGATCCAGTTGGAGAACTGGCCGCCGCGCACCTTGCGCACGCCCACGCGCAGCTCGCCGTCATCCACGCCCGCGCAGATGGAGTAGCTGCGGCGCAGGTCCTGGCCGTCGATCTGGTGGCGCAGCGTCAGGTACTGGCCCTGGGTGAAGCCGAAGACCTCGCGCAGCGCGGGGGGCACGTCGAAGGAGACGACCACGGCCTCGGCCGTGTCGGGCGCAATGCTGCGCACGCGCAGCGGGTGGAACATCGTGGTCGTGGTCATATCGGCTTGAAGTGTTCGAAGGGTTCGCGGCAGTCCAGGCAGCGGTGCAGGGCCTTGCAGGCCGTGGCGCCGAAGGCCGAAAGCCGCTCGGTGTGCACGCTGCCGCAGTGCGGGCAGGCAACGGGCTCGGGCACGGCAATGCCCTGGCGGCGGCGCACCAGGCGAATGGGCGAAGTGCCCTCCGGCAGGCCGGAGTCGCCGCAGCGCCCGGGGGGCGCGATGCCGTACTCGCGCAGCTTGCGCCGGCCGTCGTCGCTGATCCAGTCCGTGGTCCAGGCGGGGGCGCGGCGCAGCACGGCGCGCGCGGGCCCCAGGCCCGCGGCCTCGATGGCCTCGAGCACGCTGCGCTCGATGACCTCCGTGGCGGGGCAGCCCGAGTAGGTGGGCGTGAGCACGATCTCCATGCCCTGGCCTTCGGGCAGGGCATGGACCTCGCGCACGATGCCCAGCTCGCAGACCGAGATCACGGGCACCTCGGGGTCGGGCACGTCCTGCAGCGCGGCCCAGGCCAGGCGCTCGCGCTCGGCCAAGGCGGATGTGACGGCCACAAGCCGTGCGGCAGCCATCACCACACCCCACCGGGATAGGCGCGCTGCAGGTGCTGCATCTCGGCCAGGATGAAGCCCATGTGCTCGCTGTGCACGCCGTTGCGGCCCGTGCTGCGGAAGGCGGATTCGGCCGGCATGTCCAGCGTGGCCTCCTGCAGCAGGGCGGCCATTTCGGCCTGCCAGGGTTCGCGCAGCTCGGACCAGGCCGGGCCCAGGCCGCTGGCACGTGCGGCAGCGTCCGTGGCGTCGTCGGTGAACAGCTCGGCCGCATAGCGCCACAGCTGGGCCAGCGCAGCTTCCATACGCTGGCGCGATTCCTCGGTGCCGTCGCCCAGGCGCACCACCCAGTCGCCCGCGTGCTGCTCGTGGTAGCGCGCCTCCTTGAGCGCCTTGGCGGCGATGGCGGCCAGCTCGGCGTCGCTGGAGTGCACCAGACGCTCCCACATCAGGCGCAGCCAGGTGGCGGCCATGGCGTTGCGCAGCACGGTGAAGGCGAAGTCGCCGCGCGGCAGCTCGGCCAGCGTGGCGTTGAAGTAGTCGCGTTCGTCGCGCAGGAAGGCCAGCTGGTCCTCATCGTGCGCGCGGCCTTCAAGCTGGCCGGCGCGGGTCAGCAGGGCTCGTGCCTGGCCGACCAGGTCCAGCGCCATGTTGGTCATGGCGATGTCCTCTTCGAGGATGGGCGCGTGGCCGCACCACTGGCCCAGGCGCTGGGCCAGGATCAGGCAGGTATCGCCCAGGCGCAGCAGGTACTGCACGTCGGGCCGGGCGTCGATGGCGATGGAGGAGGCGGAGGCGTTCATGGCAGCACCCCGCTCACATGTGGTCCACCGAGGGCGGCAGCTGGTAGAAGGTCGGATGGCGGTAGACCTTGTCCTGGGCCGGGTCGAAGAACATGTCCTTGTCGCCGGGGTCGCTGGCCACGATCTGGTCCGAGCGCACCACCCAGACGCTCACGCCCTCCTGGCGCCGCGTGTAGACATCGCGCGCCATCTGCAGCGCCATCTGCGGGTCGGCCGCATGCAGGCTGCCGCAGTGCTTGTGGTCCAGGCCGGCCTTGCTGCGGACGAAGACTTCCCACAGCGGCCATTCGTTGGTGATGTTCTGTTCGACGGCAGTCATGCGGCCTCCTTGCGGGTCTGGTTTCTCTGTGTCTGCTTGCGGGCATGGGCCAGGGCGGCCTCGCGCACCCAGGCGCCTTCGTCCCAGGCCTTGACGCGGGCGCCCAGGCGCTCGCGGTTGCAGGGGCCGTCTCCGGCGATCACGCGCCAGAACTCGTCCCAGTCGATGGGGCCATGGTCATGGGCCTGGCGGGCCTCGTTCCATTTCAGGTCGGGGTCGGGCAGGGTCACGCCCAGCACCTTGGCCTGGTCCACCGTGGCGTCGATGAACTTCTGGCGCAGCGCGTCGTTGGAGATGCGCTTGATGCCCCAGCGCATGGACTGCGCGCTGTTGGGCGACTGGTCGTCGGGCGGGCCGAACATCATGATGGACGGCCACCACCAGCGGTTGACGGCGTCCTGCACCATGGCCTTCTGCGCCTCGGTGCCCTGCTGCATCATGGTCAGCAGCGCCTCGTAGCCCTGGCGCTGGTGAAAGCTCTCCTCGCGGCAAATGCGCACCATGGCGCGCGCGTAGGGCGCATAGGAGCAGCGGCAGATGGGCACCTGGTTCATGATGGCCGCGCCGTCCACCAGCCAGCCGATGGTGCCCATGTCGGCCCAGGTCAGCGTGGGGTAGTTGAAGATGGAGCTGTACTTGGCCTTGCCCGTGTGCAGCGCGTGCAGCATCTGGTCGCGGCTGCTGCCCAGCGTCTCGGCGGCCGCGTAGAGGTACAGGCCATGGCCGCCCTCGTCCTGCACCTTGGCCAGCAGGATGGCCTTGCGCTTGAGCGTGGGCGCGCGGCTGATCCAGTTGCCCTCGGGCAGCATGCCGACGATCTCGCTGTGCGCGTGCTGGCTGATCTGGCGCAGCAGCGTCTTGCGGTAGTTGTCGGGCATCCAGTCCTTGGCCTCGATGAATTCGCCGGCATCGATGCGCTCGTCAAAGCGCTGCTGCAGGCGCATTTCGTCGGCCGAGCGCACGGCCTTGCCGCCATCGCCCGCTTCCTTGCCCATGGTGTCCATGGCCTGGGTATACATGTGCGATCTCCTTCAATGAAATGGTTGACGACGGCCGGCGGTGCCTCAACGCGGCCGCCTGTCGTACACGCGCCGGGCCTTGCCGGTCTGCGTGCGCTCGATGGTGTCGGGATCGAAGACGCGCACCGCCGTGGAAATGCCCACCAGGGTCTTGATGCGCTGCTGCACCCACTGCGCGATCTCGCCGCGTTCGGCATCGCCCAGGCCGCGCCGCTGCGGCTGCAGCTCGCAGTGCACCTCGACGGTGTCCAGCAGGCCTTCACGGCTGATGTGCATCTGGTACAGGCCCGTGAGGCTGGCATTGGCCAGCACGATTTCCTCGATCTGGGTCGGAAACACGTTGACGCCGCGGATGATCATCATGTCGTCGCTGCGCCCCACGATCTTGCCCATGCGCCGGAAGCTGCGCGAAGTCGGCGCCAGCAGCCGCGTCAGGTCCCGCGTGCGGTAACGAATGATGGGCATGGCTTCCTTGGACAGCGACGTGAAGACCAGCTCGCCCTCGCTGCCGTCGGGCAGCACCTCGCCCGTGTCCGGGTCGATGATCTCGGGGTAGAAATGGTCTTCCCAGATCACCGGTCCGTCCTTGCTCTCCACGCATTCGCTGGCCACGCCCGGGCCCATGACTTCGGACAGGCCGTATATGTCCACGGCATCCAGCCCCGCCTTGCCCTCAATCTCGCGGCGCATGGCCTCGGTCCAGGGCTCGGCGCCGAAGATGCCGATCCGCAAAGAGCTCTCGCGCGGGTCCAGGCCCTGGCGCTGCATCTCCTCCACGATCACCTGCATGTAGCTGGGCGTGACCATGATGATGTCGGGCCGGAAGTCCTGGATCAGCTGCACCTGCTTTTCGGTCTGCCCGCCCGACATGGGCACCACGGTGCAGCCCGCGCGCTCGGCACCGTAGTGCGCGCCCAGGCCGCCCGTGAACAGGCCGTAGCCATAGGCCACATGCACCATGTCGCCGGGCCGCCCGCCCGCCGCGCGGATGGAGCGCGCCACCAGGTTGGCCCAGTTGTCGATGTCATTCAACGTGTAGCCCACGACCGTGGGCTTGCCCGTGGTGCCCGAGGAGGCATGCACGCGCGCCACCTTCTGGCGCGGCACGGCGAACATGCCGAACGGGTAGTTCTCGCGCAGGTCCTTCTTGGTGGTGAAGGGAAAGCGGGCCAGGTCGGACAGCGTGCGCAGGTCAGACGGATGCACGCCCTTCTCGTCGAAGGCGCGGCGGTAGTGCGGCACGTTGTCGTAGGCATGCTGCAGCGACCAGCGCAGGCGCTGCAGCTGCAACGAGGCGATCTCGTCGCGGCTGGCGGTTTCGATGGGGTCGAGGTCGCCGGGGGCGGGGCGCAGGTCTTTGTTCATCGGGGTTCTGGCGTCGTGAGGCAAGGGGTTCAGAATAATTGACCGACCGGACGGTAGGATTATAAGATGCAGCTTTCTTGAGCAACAAGGCTTGTTGTCCGGTACTAACCCTGATAGCGACGCCACATTCCAAACCAGGAGACATCCCATGCCCGCCCACGCCCTCTACGAACGCCACCGCCCCCTGCTCGACGACGCGCTGCAGGCCCTGTCCCGCCGGGGCCACTGGTCGCCCTTCCCCGAAGCGCCCTCGCCCAAGGTGTATGGCGAGACCGCGCAGGCCCAGGGCCACGCCGCCGTGCAGGCGCTGTTCGGCAAGGACTATCCGCTGCAGCAGCCCGGTGAACGCGCCCGCGTGGCCACCGAGCAATCGCCCTATGGCGTGGCCCTGGACATCCGCTACCCCGAGTGCGATGCCCAGGCACTGGTGGATGCCGCCCAGGCGGCCGAGCCCGCATGGCAGGCGCTCGGACCCCAGGGCCGCACCGGCGTGCTGCTGGAGGCGCTGACGCGCATCCACCAGCGCAGCTTCGAGATCGCGCATGCGGTGATGCTGACCACGGGCCAGGGCGCGATGATGGCCTTCCAGGCCGGCGGCCCCCATGCGCAGGACCGCGCCCTGGAAGCCATTGCCGTGGCCTGGAAGGCCATGGCCGACGTGCCTGCCGAGGCCGTCTGGGAAAAGCCCCAGGGCAAGCATGCGCCCGCCGTGCTGCACAAGCGCTTCGAGATCGTGGGGCGTGGCGTGGCCCTGGTCATCGGCTGCGCCACCTTCCCGACCTGGAACACCTACCCGGGCCTGTTCGCCGCGCTGGCCACGGGCAACCCCGTGATCGTCAAGCCCCACCCCAACGCCGTGCTGCCGGCCGCGCTCACCGTGAGCGTGCTGCGCGATGTGCTGACCGAGCAGGGCCTGGACCCCAACCTCGTGACCCTGGCCGTGAGCGACAAGCCCGAATTGACCCAGGCCCTGGCCACGCACACGGCCGTGGCCTCCATCGACTTCACCGGCGGCAATGCCTTCGGCCAGTGGCTGCAGTCCAACGCGCCGCAGGCACGCCTGTATGCCGAGATGGCCGGCGTGAACCTGGTGGTGATCGAGTCCACCGATGCCTACGCAGGCATGCTGCGCAATCTGGCCCTGTCACTGTCGCTGTACAGCGGCCAGATGTGCACCACCACGCAGAACCTGCTGGTTCCGGCCGGCGGCATAGAGACTGACCAGGGCCACAAGAGCTTCGAGCAGGTCGGCGCCGATCTGGCCGCCGCCATCGACCAGTTGCTGGCCGATCCCAAGGTGGCCTTCACCGTGCTGGGCGCCATAGGCTCTGCGCAGACCGTGGAGCGCGTGGAACAGGCCGCCACCGTGGGCCGCGCCGTGCGCGCCTCGCAAAAGCTCACCCATCCCGAGTACCCGCAGGCCGAGGTGCGCACGCCCGCGCTGCGCGCGCTGGACGTGTCGGACGCTGCCATCTACGAGCGCGAATGCTTCGGCCCCGTCTCCTACCTGGTGGCCGTGCCCTCGGCCCAGGCCGCGCGCGAGCTGGCCGAGCGCAGCGTGCGCGCGCATGGCGCGATGACGCTGGGCCTGTACTCCACGGATGCGGCCTTTGTCGATGCCGTGGCGGCCTCGGCGCTGCGCTCGCGCGTGGCCCTGTCCATCAACCTCACGCAGGGCGTGATGGTCAACCAGTCGGCAGGCTTCTCGGACTTCCACGCCACGGGCGGCAATCCCGCGGCCAATGCCAGCTACACCACGCTGGCCTTCGTGGCCGACCGCTTCGTGGTCGTGCAGCGCAGGTGGTGAGGGACCGGGCCGAGCCTAGGCCTGGCGGGCCTTGCGCGGCTTCTTGCCGTCCGGCACGCTGACCGCGCGCACGCCGCCGAAGAACAGTTGGGACACCATGGTGCCAATGGCGTCATGGTCCAGCGTGCCGCCCGGCTTGAGCCAGGTGAAGGTCCAGTTGATCATGCCGAACAGCAGCATGGCCAGGGGCTTGCCCAGGGCGCTGTCGGCGGACTCGCCGCGCACCTGGGCAATGGTCTGCGCAAAGGCGGCGACCACGCGGCGCTCGACGTCCAGGATGCGCTGCTGGTCTTCCTCGCGCAGGAAGCGCACGTCCTCGGTCAGCACGCGGTGGGCATTCTGGGCCTGGGCGTACTCCTGGCCGAAGCCGCGGATCAGCGCATGCAGGCGCTGCTCGGGATCGGCATGGGCCTGCAGGGTGTCGTTGACCAGGGCTTCGAGACGCAGCACATGCTCTTCGGCAATGCGCACGGCCAGGTCGTGCTTGTCGATCACATAGTGGTAGAGCGTGGCCTTGGAGACGCCGCAGGCCGCAGCCACCTCGTTCATGGAGGTGCCCGCATAGCCGCGCTGCGCGAACAGCTGGGCGGCGTGGGAGAGGATCATTTCACGCTGGCCATCGTAGCCAGCAGGGTCACGTACGCGTGCCATGCGGCGGCGTCCTTTCGGTAGGTGTCGTTGCCAGGGTCCGCCCGTGCGGCCCGGGCCGGAATTATGGACGGCGCAGCGGCGCGCGCCCCCGCGATTACCAGTTTTCAGGGATATGCAAAGATGCGGGCTTCGCCCACAGTCGGGCGGCCATCCTGCCCCTTTTTACGCCCGCCGCTGCGCACGCCTTTTCCATGCCCGCCCACCTGCTTGTCCCAGAGTCCACGCTTCCGGCCCCGGTGCTGGTGGTGGAGGACGAGCCGCTGATCCGCCAGCGGCTGCAGTCCGTGCTGGGCCAGCTGGGCTACACGCCCGATGCCCTGCTGTTCGCCGGCTCCCTGGCCCAGGCCCGCGCCTGCCTGGCCGAGCCCGTGGCGCTGGCCCTGGTGGACCTGGGCCTGCCCGACGGCAGCGGCATCGACCTGATCGCCGAGATGCGCAGCGCAGACCCGGCCGTGGGCATCCTGGTGATCTCGGCCTGGAGCACGGAGGACGCCATCCTCGCGGCGCTGCGCGCAGGCGCCACCGGCTATGTGCTCAAGGAGCGCGACGACCTGGAAGTGTCGCTGTCCATCCGCAGCGTGCTGCGCGGCGGCGCGCCCATCGACCCCTTCATTGCGCGCCGCGTGATCGCCGAGCTGCAGGGCGCGGCACCCGCCACGCCGGAGAGCGGCGGCACCGAGTCCACGCTGAGCGCGCGCGAAAGCCAGATCCTGCGCCTGGTGGCCGACGGCCTGACCAACCGCGAGATCGCCGAGCAGCTGCACCTGTCGCGCTACACGGTGGAATGCCACATCAAGCACATCTACCGCAAGCTGGCCGTGTCCTCGCGCACGCGCGCCGTCAACACGGCACGCGTGCGCGGATTGCTGGGCTGACGGCCATGGGCGGGTGGCGCCGGTGGTTTGGCCCGGTGCGGCACTTCGCCCTGGGCCTCGCCCTGAGCCTTGCGTTTCTCCTGTGCAGTACCTGCGCCTTGGCCCAGGCCTGCCTGCCGCAGATCCTGTCCATCCAGTCCGCCAAGGCCGCAGGCCAGGGACCGCCGCCCATCGCCAGCGCGGTACGCGACTGGCACAACGTGACCCTGCCCGACCACTGGCTGGACCGCTGGCCCGGCTACAGCGGCGCCGCCTGGTACCGCATCGACTGGCAGCGCGGCTGCGCTCACCCCGCTGCCGCCGCTGCCACCGCTCCCGCCGCCGCCGATCCCGTGGCGCTGGCCCTGCACTCCATGGTCATGGCCGGCGAGGTCTTCGTGAACGGCGACCTGCTGTGGCGCGACCGGCACCTGGTCGAGCCCCTGTCGCGCAGCTGGAACATGCCGCGCTTTTGGCTGCTGCCCGAATCCGCCCTGCATGCGGGCACCAACAGCGTGTGGATACGCGTGCACGGCCTGGCCGAGCAGACGCCGGGCCTGGGCGAGGTGCGCCTGGGCGAGCCCGAGGCGCTGCGCCAGTGGCACGAGCAGACCTGGTGGAACCAGCGCACGCTGTTTGCCATGAACATCGTGGTCTCGCTGGTGCTGGGCGTGCTGTTCGCCTTTGCCTGGCTGCAGCGGCGCGCCAGCAAGGCCTTTGGCTGGTACGCGCTCAATGCCTTCTGCTGGGCGCTGTTCCTGGCCAATATCCTGGCCACCGAGGCCTGGCCCTTCCCCGACACCCTGGCCGTGGCACGCGGCAATTTGCTGGTCTTTTTGCTGTTCAGCCAGAGCTTTTGCCTGTTCACCTGGCGCTTCGGCAGGCTGCACCTGCCCCGGCTGGAAAAGCTGCTGTGGGCGCTGACGCTGGCCGGCATGGCCGCCGCCATCTTCGCGCCCTGGTGGCTGGTGGACGGCGTGCTGCACATCGGCCTGGTGTACTTCGGCATCTGCGTGGCCGTGTCGCTGCACTTTCCGCTGCACGCCTGGCGCACGCGCGAGCCGGGCCACCTGGTCTACGCGGCCTGCCTGCTGGTCTTCCTGTGCGCGGGCCTGCACGACATGCTGGCGCTCAAGAAGGTGATCGGCCCCGCCACGCCCTGGATGCCCTACACCGCGCCGCTGACCATGCTGGCCCTGTCCATGGTGCTGGGCCGGCAGTTCGTGCTCAGCATGCGCCGCATCGAACAGTTCAACCAGGAGCTGACCGACAGCGTGGCGCGTGCCTGCGACGAGCTCGGCGGCACGCTGGCGCGCGAGCATGCGCTGGCGCTCAGCCACTCGCGGCTGCAGGAACGAATGCAGCTGGCGCACGACCTGCACGACAGCCTGGGCGGCTCCCTGGTGCGCTCCATCGCCATGGTGGAGCAGGCGGGCGGCCCCATGCACAACCGCCAGTTCCTGTCCGTGCTCAAGCTGCTGCGCGACGACCTGCGCCAGATGATCGACAGCGGCACCAGCGTCTCCGTCACCGTGCCGGACACGCCCCAGGCCTGGATCGCGCCGCTGCGCCACCGCTTTGCCAGCCTGTTCGACGCGCTGGACATGCAGTCCGACTGGCAGGTGCCGGCCGCCTGGCCGCAGCCGCCCGGTGCGCTGCAGTGCCTGGCGCTGACGCGCGTGCTGGAGGAAGCGCTGGCCA
This sequence comes from Delftia sp. BGA-UO-ETr-SB1, assembly GCF_059567865.1. NCBI lineage: Bacteria > Pseudomonadati > Pseudomonadota > Betaproteobacteria > Burkholderiales > Comamonadaceae > Delftia > Delftia sp. BGA-UO-ETr-SB1. The sequence continues at coordinate 1,728,393 of NZ_JCAQOW010000005.1, forward strand.
ATGTGATCAAGCACAGCCGCGCCCAGTGCGTGCAGGTGCAGCTGCAGTGGCCCGAGCCGCATTGGCTGATGCTGCGCATCACCGACGACGGCGCAGGCTTTGACGTGGCCGCCGTGCAGCAGGCCGGCATGGGCGTGGGCCTGCGCAGCATGCAGGCGCGCCTGCAGCGCCTGGGCGGCCATCTGGACATGGACTCAGAACCCGGCGCCACCGTGCTGGCCGCCTGGCTGCCCGTGCCCGGCGATCACCTGCACGAAGGCACGGAGCAGGCCACCCTCAGCGCGAAAAGCGCCCTATCCCCGCACTGACGCCGGCCGGGGTCAGCACATCGTCGAAATACTCCAGCGTGAGCTGGTTGCCGTCGAACGTGGCCTTGGACAGGCTGCCCGGCGAATCGCCCTCGGGCACGAAGCTGAAGACTTCGCCATCCCAGTGGCTGAGCAGCATGCGCTGCGAACCCAGGCTGACCTGCAGCCCCCCGCCACCCGTCTGCAGGCTGACCTGGGCCGGCCCGTAGAAGCGGTTGGCGTAGCTGCCCACATAGGCGCCCAGCGGCCGGGGCGGGCGCGGGAAAGGGGGCCGGGTCTTGCCTACCAGCTCGCCATGCGGCTGCATGATGGGTGCCAGCCGCTTGGTCCAGATGCTCTCCCAGTCCTGGCGCTGGCGGCCCCATTCGACCTGGTCCAGGAACTGCGAGACCACGATCTCGGGCACGCCGATGGGCATGCCGTTGGTCAGCACCACGATGCCCAGCTTGAGCTCGGGCATGACGGTGAAGCTGGTCGCGCTGCCCGTGCCGAAGGCGCCCGAGTGGCTGTAGGTGGTGCGCCCCGCCTCGGACACGCCCACGTTGAAGCCGAAGCCGTAGTAGCGCGCAGGCTCGCCGTTGCCGGCCGGCGACTGCAGCATCTGCGGCGACAGCGCCGTGCGCAGCGCCTGCGCATCGACCACCTGGCGGCCCTCGAAGCGGCCCTCGTCCAGCAGCATGGTCATCCAGCGCGCCATGTCGCGCACCGTGGAGCTGACGCCGCCCGCAGCCGACTGCGCATCGGGCCGGCGCACCGGCCCCGTCTGCCAGACGCCGTTGACGCGCAAATGGCCGGCCGCGCGGTTGGCGCGCGCCTCGAAATCGGCAAACAGCGAACTGGTCCGGGTCATGCCCAGCGGGCCGTAGACGGCCTGCTGCGACAGCGCGGCCCAGGACTGGCCCGCGATGGCGGCCACGGACTCGGCGCCCGTGATCAGGCCGAAGTTGCTGTAGGCGTACTGGGTGCCCACGGGCCGCAGCGGCAGATAGCGCAGGCGCTCCAGGATCTGGCGCTGGCTGTAGCCCAGCTCCTCCAGCGCATCGCCGGCCTGGCCGGGCAGGCCCGAGCGGTGGGCATACATGTCGCCCACGGTGATGCGCTGGGCCGCGTCGGCGTCCTCCAGCGTCCACCAGGGCAGGCCCTGCTGCACGCGCGTGTCCCAGGACACGCGGCGCTGGCCCACCTGCTGCGCCACCACGGTGGCGCCCACGGACTTGGAGACGGAGGCGAGCTGGAACACCGTGTCCGCATCCACGGCCAGCGACGAGCCCAGACGGCGCACGCCCATGCCCTGGGCATAGACCAGGCGCCCCTCATGCACCACGGCCACGGCCACGCCGGGCACGCCCGTGCGCCGCATCTGCGCGCGCACCTGGCCGTCGAGCTGATCGAGCGCACGCTTGACGCGGTCCGTCACGGGCGGATCGATGGGATCGCCCCAGGACACCTCGCCGTTGCATCCGGCCGTGGCCACGGCGCCCAGGGCCGCTCCCAGAAAATGCCGGCGCGCAAGAATCGATGAAGCCATGGGGTCTCCTGTGGTGCTGTCGTGAAGAACAAAAGGAAAAAGAAAAAGGGGCGGTTGTGCCGCCCCCCGTGACGATAGCAAAACGCGCCGGGCCGAATCCTGCCCGGCATCAATGCCGCATCAGTGCCGCGTCACTGCTGCATCAGCGCGGATCCACCGCCGCGATGATGCCGCCGCCCAGGCACACGTCGCCGTCGTAGAGCACGGCCGACTGGCCGGGCGTGACGGCCCATTGCGGCTCGGGAAAATCCAGCCGGAAGCCTTCGGGCGTGGCGCCCGAGATCAGGGCCGGCGAGTCGGGCTGGCGGTAGCGCGTCTTGGAGCCGTAGGCCTTGCCCTCGGCGGGCGCATGGCCGGCCACCCAGCTGACCTGGTCGGCCAGCAGCGACTGCGACAGCAGCCAGGGATGGTCATGGCCCTGCACCACGCGCAGCGTGTTGGTGTCCAGCTCCTTGCGCGCCACGAACCAGGGCTCGTGGTCGCCGCCGCCGCGCGGCGCGCCCTTTTCCTTGACGCCGCCGATGCCCAGGCCCGAGCGCTGGCCCAGCGTGTAGAACGACAGGCCCACATGCTTGCCCAGCTTGCGGTTGCGGTCGTCGAGGATGTTGCCGGGCTCCTTGCTGATGTAGCGGTTCAGGAAGTCGCGGAACGGCCGCTCGCCGATGAAGCAGATGCCCGTGGAGTCCTTCTTCTTCGCGTTGGGCAGGCCGATCTCCTCGGCAATGCGGCGCACCTCGGTCTTCTTCAGCTCGCCCACGGGGAACATGGACCTGGACAGCTGGGCCTGGTTGAGGCGGTGCAGGAAGTAGCTCTGGTCCTTGGCCGGGTCCAGCCCCTTGAGCAGCTCGAACAGCTGCGTGTCGGGGTTCTGGCGCACGCGGGCGTAGTGGCCCGTGGCGATCTTCTCGGCGCCCAGGCGCATGGCGTGGTCCAGGAAGGCCTTGAACTTGATCTCGGCATTGCACAGCACGTCGGGGTTGGGCGTGCGGCCGGCCTGGTACTCGCGCAGGAACTCGGCGAAGACGCGGTCCTTGTACTCGGAGGCGAAGTTCACATGCTCGATCTCGATGCCGACCACGTCGGCCACGGCGGCGGCATCGACGAAATCGACATTGGACGAGCAGTATTCGCTGTCGTCGTCATCTTCCCAGTTCTTCATGAAGATGCCGACCACTTCATGGCCCTGTTGCTTGAGGAGATGGGCCGTGACAGCGGAGTCCACACCGCCCGACAGGCCCACCACGACGCGGTGTTTAGTCATGGGCAGCGATTATCCCCGCGCCCTTCAAAGGCTGCGCGCCACGGGCTTTGCAGCCCTGCGCCAGCAGGAATAATGGCCCTCTTGCCCCCTAGGAAACGCCCGCATGCGCTACGACCTGACCGATCTCAAGCTGTTCATGGCCATCGCCCAGGCCGGCAATCTCTCGCGTGCCAGCCAGGCGCGGCACCTGACGCCCTCGGCCGCCAGCCAGCGCCTGCGCAATCTGGAGCAGGCCCTGGGCTGCCAGCTGTTCACGCGCGAGCACAAGGGCATGCGGCTGACCGAGGAAGGCCACGCCATGCTCGAGCATGCGCGCGGCGTGTTCGCTGCCATCGACGGCATGGAGGCCGAGGCCGCCCTGCTGGGCAGCAGCCTGCAGGGCAAGGCAACGCTGGCGGCCAACAGCTCCTCGCTGCACGGCTTCATCGGCCCGCACATCGGCGAGTTCCTGACCGCATTTCCCGAGGTGAACCTGACCCTGGTCGAGCAGACCAGCGAGACGATTGCCGCCAGCGTGGCCGAGGGCGAGGCCGACCTGGGCGTCTACGCGGGCGAGCCCATGGCGGGCGCCGTGGCCTGCGAGACCTTTGCGCTGGACCGCCTGGTGGTGATCGCCCCGCCCGGCCATCCGCTGGTGCCCCAGCCGGGCGAGAGGCCAGAGGACGGCGAAGGCCCTTCCTGCCGGTTCTTCGACACCCTGTCCCATGCCTTCGTGGGCATGGCGCTGACCAGCAGCAACTACGCCTTTCTGCGCGAGCTGGCCAAGCGCCATGGCCGGCCGCTGCGCTGCCGCATCCACGTGGACGATTTCACCTCCATCGTGCGGCTGGTCTCGCAGGGCGTGGGCCTGGCCATCATTCCGCACAGCATCTACCGCAGGCTCGGCACCGCGCATGCGGTGGCCTGCCTGCCGCTGGAGGAAACCTGGGCACGGCGCCCGCTACAGCTGGTGCGCTCCAGCGAACGGCCGCTGACGCCCACCGCGCAGCGGCTGCGCAGCTTTCTGAAAGGGCTGGCCGACAAGGCCTAGGCCCGGGTTCAGGGCTGGGGCTGGGCCTTGGCCTGCTTGCGCTCCAGGAAGGCATTCATGTGGTGCTGCGGCTCGCCCGTGTTGAAGGCCGCGCCGAACTCGGCCACGCTGTCGGTGATGGCCGAGTCCACGCCCATGCCCTCCCAGCGGCGCAGCAGGCGCTTTTGCTGGCGCAGCGCCTCGATGCCGATCCCGCCCAGCCCCTCGGCAATCTGCGCGATGCGCGCATCGAGCTGGTCGCCGGGCACGCATTCGTTGAGCAGGCCCCAGCGCTCGGCCTGCAGGGCACCGATGTTCTCGCCCGTGAGCAGCAGCCAGCTGGCGCGCGTGCCGCCGATCTGCGCGGGCATCATGGCCGCGTGGATCACCGAGGGAATGCCGACCTTGACCTCGGGCATGCCCACCACGGCATCATCGGCCGCGATGCGCAGGTCGGCCGCCATGGCCAGCTCCAGCCCGCCGCCCAGCGTATGGCCCTGCAGCCTGGCGATCACGGGCACGGGGAAATGCCGCACCGCGTTGCACAGGTCGCGCAGCCCGCTGATGAAGGCGCGTGCCGAGGCGGCGTTGAGCGACGCCATCTCGCGGATGTCGGCCCCCGCCACGAAGGCGCGCGTGCCCGATCCGCGCAGCACCAGGCAGTGCAGATCGGGGCGCTCGGCCAGTTCGGCCAATTGCGCGGTCAGCGCGCGGATCACGGGTGTGCCCAGGATGTTCAGCGGCCCGCCGCCGGTGATGGTGAGCACGGCGGTCTGCGGGGTGGGAAAGGTCACTTGTGCATACACGGCAGATCTCCTCAAAGTTTCTCGAATCCGATGTCGCGGATCAGCTGGGACCAGGCGCGGTTGGAGCGCTCCACCGTCTGCCTGAACTGCGCAGGCTCCTGGAAGTCCACGACGGCGCCCTGCTGCTCGATGGTCTTGATCAGCTCGGGCTTTTGCAAGGTCTTGCGCATGGCTTCGCTGAGCCTGGCAAGAATGGCGGGATCGAGCCTGGCAGGCGCGCCCAGGCCATACCAGGACATGTCGTTCATGGGCTTGAGACCGGCCTCGGCATAGGTGGGCACGCCCGGCAGGGCCGGCAGGCGCACGGGGCTGGACACGGCCAGCGCACGCAGCTGGCCGCCCGCGATCAGCGCGCCCGAGGACGGCATGTTGTCGAACACCACATCGAGCTGCCCCGCCATCAGGTCGTTGAGCGCCGGCCCCAGGCCCTTGTAGGGCACATGGGTGAGGGTGGTGCCCGTGGTGCTGCCGAACAGCGCACCGCTCAGGTGGCTGAGCCCCCCATTGCCCGAGGAGCCATAGTTGAGCTTGCCCGGCGCGGCGCGCGCCGCGTCGCTCACATCCTTGGCGCTCTTGTAGGCCGAGCCCGCGCTGACCACCATCACGCCCGGCACGTTGGCGATGTTGGTGATGGGGGTGAAGTCCTTCACCGGGTCATACGCGGGCTTGGCGTAGACGTTGGGATTCACGGCATGCGAGCTCTCCACCATCATCACCAGGGTGTAGCCGTCGGCCGGCTGCTTGGCCGCATAGGCCGAGCCCGTGCTGCCGCCCGCGCCGGGGCGGTTTTCCACCACCACGGGCTGGCCCAGCGTCTCGCCCAGGTAGCGCGCCGCCACGCGCGCGATCACATCGGTGGCGCCGCCCACCGCATAGGGCACGACCAGGCGTACGGGCCGCTCGGGATAGCTTCCGGCCCCCGGTGCCCCTGCCGCCCCTGCCGCCCCCGCTGCATATGCCAGCGGCATCCCCGCCAGCGCGGCGGCTGCCACGGCGGCCTTCAGTGCTTTCATGCGTTTCGTCATCCTTGTCTCCTTCTTGGCTTGTCGATGTCTAGGGATTCAGAGGTCCTGCGGCGCCGCACCGAGCACGGGCGGCGGCGGCACCTGGGCGCCGCTGCCGGCCGGCACCATGGGGTTGCGCACCAGCTTCAGCGTGCCCAGCTGCGGGTGCTCCACCGTCTGCAGCATCTGGCGGTGCCGGACCTGCGGATGGGCGAAGACCTGTTCCATGGTGTTGATGCAGCCCCAGGGCACCTGGGCGGTGTCCAGCGCATCGGTCAGGGTCTGCAGCGGCCAGCGGCCCAGCGCCGCGCGCAACAGCGGGCGCAGCTGCGCCATGCCGGTCAGGCGCGCGGCATTGGTGGCAAAGCGTGCGTCCAGGTGCCAGTCCGTGCCCAGCACGGAGCACAGGGCGGCGAACTGCCCGTCATTGCCGATGGCCAGGATGAAATGCCCGTCTTCGCAGGCAAACACCTCGTAGGGCGCGCAATTGGGATGGGCGTTGCCCGTGCGGCGCGGGTTCTCGCCGCTGACCAGGTAGTTGGCCGCCTGGTTGGCATTCATGGCCACGGCCACGTCCAGCAGCGCCAGGTCGATGTGCTGGCCGCGCCCCGTGCGCTGGCGCTGCACCACGGCCGCCAGCACGGCGCTGGTGGCATACATGCCCGTCATCAGGTCCACCACGGCCACGCCCGTGCGCAGCGGGCCCGCGCCCTCCTCGCCATCGGCCACGCCCGTGTAGCCCATGAGGCCGCCCAGGCCCTGGAACACATAGTCGTAGCCGGGCTTGTGCGCAAACGGGCCGCTCTGACCAAAGCCCGTGATCGACAGGTAGATCAGCCCGGGGTTGATGGCGGCCAGCGCCGCGTAGTCCAGCCCGTGGCGCGCCAGCGCGCCGGCCTTGTAGTTTTCCACCAGCACGTCGGCATCGCGGATCTGGCGCAGCAGCCAGGCATGCGAGGCCGGCTCGGTGAAGTCCAGCGCCACCGACTGCTTGCCGCGGTTGCAGGACAGGAAGTAGGCCGACACGGCCTCGCCACCGGGCGCCTGCACGAAGGGCGGGCCCCAGGCGCGCGTGTCGTCGCCCGTGCCGGGACGCTCGATCTTGAGTACCGATGCGCCCAGGTCGGCAAGGTTCTGGGTGCACCAGGGTCCCGCCAGGATGCGGGACAGGTCCACCACGCGCAGGCCGTCGAGGGCGCTGGACAGTCCATGGCTGTGTTGCATGGGGGTGATGGTCGCGGCAGGGGGGCCGGCGGTCCATCGGTCATTGCTTCATGCTGCGTTCGCGTGGGCTTCATGCTGCTTGTGCCTTGGCGTGTCCAGCGGCTTGCCTGCGCGGCAGGCAGGGGCCGGGTCTCGGCCCGGCGGCCGCCCCCCTTTCTTGATCGCCAAGAAAGGGGGACAAAGAAGGCGACCCCGAATGTCCGCGACCCTTCGCTTCGCTGCGGGCAACCTGCACCGGGCCGCCTGCGGGGTTCGCCGTGAAACTCACTTCGCGCTGCGCGCTCCGTTCAGACAATCACGGCGAGTCAGATGACGAGGCAGTCCTGTCCTTCGGCAGGACTGCAACCCCGCAGACAACCCGGCGCAGGCGCTGACATACGGGGAAGTTGCTGCGGGGCGTCGCTGCGCTCGGCCCCTTTACCGGGCATGCGCTACTGCTTCCTCCACCGTTTCCCAGATGAACCGGCCCGACGGGCTTTGCTGCTCCTCCACCACATGCGCCACCAGCCCGGCCGCCCGCGAGATGACGGCAAAGCCGCGCATCACTGCCGTGGGCACGCCGATCTCGCCCAGCAGGGCGGCCACGGCCCCCGTGGCATTGATGGTGATGGGCCGGCCCGCTGCGGCGTCCACGGCGGCAGAGAGGATTTCGAGCGCGCGGATTCTGCTGCCCGCCAGTTCGGGTTCGGCGCGGCCCATGTCCAGCAGCTTGTAGGCGCGCGGGTCCACGGGCTTGTGCAGGTGGTGGCCAAAGCCGGGCACGGGGCTTTTCAACGCCTTGTGGTGCTGGGCGATGGCGCGGGCCTCGGCCTCGGGGTCGGCGGCGGCGGCAATGCGGTCGAGCAGCGCGGCGCAGTTCTCCATGGTGCCCACGAAGGAGCTGCCCACGGCCAGCAGGCCGGCCGAGACGGCGCCCTGCAGGTTCTCCGGCGCGCTCATGTAGATGAGGCGCGTGGCGATGGCGCTGGGCGTGAGGCCATGCTCCATGAGCACGATGAGCACCACATCGGCGATGCGCAGGTCCACGGGGCGCGGCGTGCGGCCCAGGATCTGCATCAGCATCACCTCGGTGAAGGTCTTCTTGCCCATCAGGTCCTCGACCAGGTCGGCATCGCGGTAATGCAGGCTGGTGAGGGTGTGGGTGCACAGGCGGGTGACGGGGGGTTGGGGGGTTGCCATGGCCAGGGTCTCCTTGTGATGGTGTGCGGGATCAGCGGGGTGCCAGCGCAAGCTCGCGCACGGCCGTCTTGAGCAGCTTGCCCACGGGCGAGCGCGGCAGGCTGGCGTGAAAGTGGATGCGCTTGGGTGTCTGCACGGGGCCCAGGCGCTGGCGCACGAAGGCGATCAGTTCGGCCTCGTCCGGGCGCTGGTCGGGGCGCAGTTCGGCGCGCAATTGCACGGCGGCCTGCACGGCCTCGCCCCAGTGATCGTCGGGGATGCCGAAGACCACGCACTCGTGCACGGCCGGGTGCTGGCCCAGGGCGTTTTCCACATCCACGGGATAGACGTTGAAGCCGCCCGTGATGACCAGGTCCTTCAGGCGGTCCTTGAGGTGCAGGTAGCCCTGCGCATCGATCAGGCCCCGGTCCCCTGTGTGCAGCCAGCCGTTCACCAGGGTCTCGGCGGTCTTGCCGGGCAGGCGCCAGTAGCCGCTCATCAGCAGATCGCCGCGCGCCACGACCTCGCCCACCTCGCCCCGGGGCAGCAGGCGGCCATCGGGCGCCATGACGGCCAGGTCGCTGAACCAGGTGGCCCGGCCCACGGAGGTCCACAGGCCTTCGTCCTCGAAGTCCTCGGGCCGCATGGCCGTGAGGATCTGCGGCGCCTCGGTCTGGCCATAGGTGGTGGCCAGCACGGGGCCGAAGAAGGCGCGCACCTGGCGGATTTTCTCGGGCGGCATGGCGGCGCCGCCGTAGATGAGGCGGCGCAGGCCGGGGAAGTCCGCACGGCTGGCGCCCGGCAGCGCCATCAGCATGTAGATCAGGGTGGGCGGCATGAAGCACACGGTGCCGCCGCGCAGGGCAAAGGCGCTGCGCACGGCCTCGGCACCCGCACCGTCCAGCAGCACATGGCAGCCGCCCTGCGCCAGGATGGGCAGCAGATAGGTGGACGTGCCATGCGTGATGGGCGCGGCCATGACGTAGCGGTCATGCTCATCGAACCCCCAGGCCTGGATCTGGTTGGCAATGCCGGCCATCCAGGCGCGGCAGGGCTGCATCACGCCCTTGGGCAGGCCCGTGGTGCCGCCCGTGAACTTGATGGCCTGGATGGCATCGGCGGGCAGGTCGGGTGTCACAGGCAAAGCGCCGGTCTGCGCCTGCTCCAGGGCCGCCGTGCCCTCGCCCAGCATCAGGTGGATGCCCGGCGCCCCTTGCACCAGTGCAGCGCCGCCGGCATCGCACAGCACGATGGAAGGCTCGGTGGCATCGATGATGCGGCGCACCTCGGACTGCGTGCTCTTGGGATTGAGCGGCACCCAGACCTTGCCGCTGGCCATCACCGCCAGCAGCGCGGCGATATGGTCTGCGCTGTTGCCCGCGCAGATGCCCACGCGGCTTTGCACGGCGGGCTCCAGCGCCTGCAGGCCGGCCGCCAGCGCGGCCACCTTGCGGGCCAGCGCGTCATAGCGCATGCAGCCGCCCGGCGCGTCGATGGCGATGCGCTGCGGCCAGCGTTCGGCCGCGCGCCAGAAAAAATCAATGGGTTGCATGGGGGTCGTCTCCTTGTGGGGCGGTTGTGTTGAGCTTTTGCCGAACGTGTGCCGAACTACTGGGCGGTGGCGCCCGAGGCCTTGACCACCTCGCGCCAGCGCTTGATCTCCGACGCCGCAAAGCTGCGCATCTGCGCCGGGGTGCCGGGCTCGGGCGTGGCGGCCATCTCGCCCAGGCGCTGGCGCAGCTCGGGTGCGGCCAGGGCGGTGTTCAGGGCATGGTTCAGGCGCTCGATCACGGCGGGCGGCGTGCCCGCAGGGGCGGCCAGGCCGAACCACGACTGCACGTCGAAGCCCGCATAGCCCGACTCCGCCAGCGTGGGCACATCGGGCAGCAGCGCCGAGCGCCGGGCGCTGGTGATGGCGATCGCGCGCAGCTTGCCGGCCTGCACGTGGGGCAGGGCCGAGGGCGCGTTGTCGAACATGGAATCCACCTGCCCGCCCAGCAGGTCGGTGATGGCCGGTGCGCTGCCCCGGTAGGGCACGTGCAGCATGCGCAGGCCCGACAGCTGCCGGAACATCTCGCCCGACAGGTGGATCGACGAGCCGCTGCCCGACGAAGCGAAGCTGATGCCCTGCGCACTCTGACGGGCGTAGCGCACATAGTCGGCCACGTTCTGTATGGGCAGGCGCGGGTTGACCACGAGGATGTTGGGAATCTTGGCGATCAGGCCGATGGGTTCGAAGTCCTTGACCGGGTCATAGCCGAGCCGGGGGTAGAGCGAGGCATTGATGGTGTTGGCAATGGTGTAGACATACAGCGTGTAGCCGTCCGCAGGCGCCCGCGCCACGGCTTCGGCGCCCACATTGCTGTTGGCGCCCGTGCGGTTGTCCACCACCACGCTCTGGCCCAGCTGCTCGCCCATCCGGGCGGCCACCAGGCGTGCGATCACGTCGGTGGCGCCGCCGGCCGCATAGCCCACCACGAGCCGCACGGGCCGGGCCGGCCAGGCCGCCGGCTGCGCCAGCACGGGCGCGGGCGCCAACGCCACGGTCGCGGCGGCCATGCCGGCCAGTGCGCAGGTGAAGGAACAGGCCAGCAGGCGCCGGCGCGCCCACGGATTGAAACGGGCAGGGGTTGTCATGTCTTGTCTCCAGGTGATCGTTCTGATGTCTGCTTATGTCCGCTCATGTCTGCCTGTGTGGGCTTTCGACGGCCTGCGGCACACTGCGCGCTGCACGCAGGCCCTTTTCTGCCCTGCCTGCAATCACCGGGAAATTCTTTTCCATGCCTTCGCGCAGCACCAATCCAAACGTCCGGCCAGCGGACATTTCAGTCTCCGCCGACGATGCCGGCAGCCGCACGCTGCGCCGTGGCCTGCAGGTGCTGGACGCCGTGCTGGCCGCTGGCCGCGAAGGCCTGCGCGTCGCTGACCTGTGCCGCGCCACGGGGCTGGAGCGCGCCACGGTGTACCGCCTGCTGTCCACCCTGGTGGACAGCGGCTATGTGGCGCACAGGGGGCGCTTCGGCTATGCGGCCGGCCACCGGCTGGCGGCCACGGCCGCCAGCGCGGGCCAGCCCAACATGGCCGTGCGGCTGCAGCCCGTGCTGGAGCGCGTGAGCGCGGGCTGCGCGGATGCGGCCTTTGCCATCGTGCGCGAAGGCGCGGCATCGCACTGCATCGCCCGCCATGTGGGCACGCATCCGGTGCAGATCCTGGTGATCCAGGTGGGTACGCGCCAGCCGCTGGGCGTGGGAGCGGCGGGACTGGCCCTGCTGGCCGCCCTGCCCGATGCCGAGGTGCAGGCCGCGATGGCGGCCAACGCGCCCGTGCTGGAGCAGTACGGCGGCATGACGCCCGAGCGCATGGCCCTGCTGGTGAAGGCCACGCGCCAGCGCGGCTGGTCCGTCATCGGCAACCACGCCACGCGCGGCGTGCTGGCCGTGGGCATGGCGGTGCGCAATGCCGAAGGCGAGCCCGTGGCCGCCGTCAGCGTGGCCTCCACGCTGGAGCGCATGCCCGGCGAGCGCCAGAAGCTGATTGCGCGCTCGATAGGCGAGGCCCTGGCGGCCCTGCTGCCGCGCGGCATCTGAGGCCAAGCCCCGGTCTGCACCGACAATCGGCGCTGCACACCACGAGCGCCGCCCCCATGGAACTGAGACAACTCCGCTACTTCGTCCGCATCGTCGAACTGGGCTCCATGAGCCGCGCCGCCCTGGACCTGGACATGGTCCAGTCCGCGCTGAGCCAGCAGGTCAGCCGCCTGGAAAGCGAGCTGTCCACCCGGCTGCTGCAGCGCACGCCGCGCGGCGTGGTGCCCACCGAGGCGGGCGTGGCCTTCTTCCGCGAGGCCCAGCTCACGCTGCGCCATGCCGAGCAGGCCGTGCGCAGCGCGCAGCAGGCGCGGCTGTCGGGCTCGGTCAGCGTGGGCCTGGCGCCCACCACCTCGGCCATGCTGGGCCTGCCCATGATGCAGGCCATGCGCGCGCGCTACCCCGATGTGCGCCTGCACATGGTGGAGGGCATGTCCGGCCACCTGACCGACATGCTCAATGCGCGCGCGCTGGACATGGCCGTGCTGTTCGACGCCCGCCTGCACGGCGGTCAGGCCCGCGCAGGCGGGCGGCGCTGGCAGGTGCACCCGCTGATCGAGGAGGAGCTGTTCCTGATCCGCGCGCGCGGCCACCACCCCGAGCCGCTGCCGCCGCAGATGGCGCTGGCCGACCTGGCCGGCGAATCGCTGATCCTGCCCACGGGCCTGCACGGCCTGCGCAGCACGCTGGACACGGCCTTCTCGCAGGCGCGCTTCACGCCGCATCTGGTGCTGGAGGTGGACTCGCTGTCCATGGTCATGGCGGCCGTGGATGCAGGCCTGGGCAGCACGGTGCAGCCCTGGGCCTCCATGGGCCGCTATGCCGATGCCGCGCAGCGCTTCGAGTGGTCGCGTATCACGGACAAAGATGCCCTGCGCACCAACCTGCTGTGCAGCCTGTCCGAGGATGAGCTGTCGCCCGCCGCCCTGGCCGCGCGCGTGGTGCTGATCGACTGCGTGCGCCAGCTGCTGCGCGGCGGCGCCTGGGCTGGCACGGCCCTCATCCATCACGAAGACTGATACCCCCATGCCGGCGGGCCCCTGCCCGCCGCGCGGCGTTCTCCCTACATTCGCAATCCCCACGATGGCGAATGCAAGGAGAACTCCATGGACCCCGATGTCCTGGTCATAGGCGGCGGCAATGCCGCCCTGTGCGCGGCCCTGATGGCGCGCGAGGCAGGCCGCAGCGTGCTGCTGCTGGAGGCGGCGCCGCGCGACTGGCGCGGCGGCAATTCCGGTCACACGCGCAACCTGCGCTGCATGCACGACGCGCCCCAGGACGTGCTGGTCGAGGCCTACCCCGAAGAGGAGTTCTGGCAGGACCTGCTCAAGGTCACGGGCGGCATCACCAACGAGCACCTGGCGCGCATGGTGATCCGTGCCTCCTCCACCTGCCGCGACTGGATGCGCCGCCACGGCGTGCATTTCCAGCCGCCGCTGTCGGGCGCCCTGCATGTGGCGCGCACCAATGCCTTCTTCATGGGCGGCGGCAAGGCCCTGGTCAATGCCTACTACCGCAGCGCCGAACGGCTGGGCGTGCAGGTGCGCTACGCGTCGCCCGTGGACCGGCTGGAGATCGAGGACGGCGAGTTCAAGGCCGCCTGGGTGGGCGAGCAGCGCATCACCGCAAAGACCTGCGTGCTGGCGGCGGGCGGCTTCGAGTCCAACCGCGAGTGGCTGCGCGAGGCCTGGGGGCAGAACGCACGCGGCGAGTGGCCGTCCGACAACTTCCTGATCCGCGGCACGGCCTTCAACCGCGGCGTGCTGCTGCGCCACCTGCTCGAAGACCATGGCGCCGACCGCATCGGCGACCCCACCCAGGCCCACATGGTGGCCATCGATGCGCGCGCGCCGCTGTACGACGGCGGCATCTGCACGCGCATCGACTGCGTCTCGCTGGGCGTGGTGGTCAACCGCGAGGCCGAGCGCTTCTACGACGAGGGCGAGGACTTCTGGCCCAAGCGCTATGCCATCTGGGGCCGCCTGGTGGCCCAGCAGCCGGGCCAGACCGCCTGGTCCGTCATCGACTCCAAGGCCATAGGCCGCTTCATGCCGCCGGTCTTCCCGGGCGTGCGCGCCGACTCCCTGCCCGAGCTGGCACGCAAGCTGGGCCTGGACGAGGAACGCTTCATGCAGACCCTGGATGCCTACAACGGCGCCTGCCGCGTCGGCCACTTCGACCACACGGCGCTGGACGACTGCCACACCGAGGGCCTGGTGCCCGCCAAGACCCACTGGGCCCGCCCCATCGACACGGCGCCCTTCTACGGCTACCAGCTGCGCCCCGGCGTGACCTTCACCTACCTGGGCCTGGAGACCGACGACACGGCGGCCGTGCGCTTTGCCGGCCAGCCCAGCACCAACCTGTTCGTGGCCGGCGAAATGATGGCCGGCAACGTGCTGGGCAAGGGCTATACGGCCGGCGTGGGCATGTCCATCGGCACGGCGTTCGGCCGCATCGCGGGCCGCAACGCAGCCCTGGCCGCCGCGGGCCAACCCGCCGTGCGCGGCGCAGTGACAGAGAAGGCTTGACCGAGATGCAGACCCTGAACGCCCTGGCCCAAGAAGCCCAGGACCTGGCCGCCGGCCGGGTCATCCCCATCCTGCCGGTCTCCACCGAAACGGCCGCCGAAGGCGAGGTGGCGCGCGCCCTGCAGATCTGCAACGCCTGCCGCTACTGCGAAGGCTTTTGCGCGGTCTTCCCGGCCATGACGCGGCGGCTGGAGTTCGGCAAGGCCGATGTGCACTACTTGGCCAACCTGTGCCACAACTGCGGCGCCTGCCTGCATGCCTGCCAGTACGCGCCGCCTCACGAGTTCGCCATCAACATCCCCAAGGCCATGGCCGAGGTGCGCGGCCAGACCTATGCCGACTACGCCTGGCCGCCCGCCCTGGGGCGCCTGTACCAGAGGAACGGGCTCACGCTGTCGCTGGCCCTGGCCGCAGGCCTGTCGCTGTTCCTGGTGCTGGCCGTGGCCCTGCAGGGCGGCCTGGGCCGGCTATGGGGCGCCGACCTGGGCGCCAACTTCTACAACCTGTTCCCGCACAACCTGCTGGTGGGCATCTTCGCGCCCGTGTTCCTGTTCGTGGTGCTGGCACTGGCCATGGGCGTGCGCCGCTTCTGGAAGGACGTCAAGCCCGCCACCGGCGGCGTGGACGTGGGCACGCCGGCGGCGGCCGAGGCCGCGCACGACGTGCTGCGCCTCAAATACCTGGACGGCGGCCACGGCGAGGGCTGCCACAACGAGGACGATGCCTACACCCTGAGCCGCAGGCGCTTTCACCACCTGACCTTCTACGGATTCATGCTGTGCTTTGCGGCCACGGCGCTGGCCACGGTCTACCACTACCTGTTCGGCTGGGCCGCGCCCTACGAATTCCCCAGCCTGCCCAAGCTGCTGGGCGCCGTGGGCGGCACCAGCCTCATGCTGGGCACTGCAGGCCTGTGGCGCCTGAACCGCAGGCGCCACCCGATGCATGGCGACGCGCGCCAGAAACCCATGGACCTGGGCTTCATCGCCCTGCTGTTCCTGGTCGCCGCCAGCGGCATGGCGCTGTGGCTGGGCCGCGGCACGCCGGCCCTGGCCCTGCTGCTGTGCCTGCACCTGGGCGCGGTGATCGCCCTGTTCGCCACCCTGCCCTACGGCAAGTTCGCGCACGGCGTGTTCCGCACGGCATCCCTGCTGCGCCACAACACCGAAAAGCGCCAGCCCAGCCCCATCGGGCTGGGCGCCGACTAGCCGCATCCGCCCCGATTCCCAGCCAATGACGGAGACAACCCCATGATGAACAAGCGCAACTTCCTGCACGCCACCGCCCTGGCCGCCTCCCTGCTCGCACTGGCCGCCAGTGCGCAGGCCCAGGACTTTCCTCCCAAGAAGCCCGTGTCCCTGGTCGTGGGCTTCGCCGCCGGAGGCGCCGCCGATGCGGCCGCGCGCCTGATCGCCAAGAAGCTGGGCGAGAACATCGGCCAGAGCGTGGTGGTGGAGAACAAGGGCGGCGCGGGCGGCAACATCGCCCACCAGCAGGTGGCCAATGCGGCGGCCGACGGCTCGGTGCTGCTGTTCGGCTCGGTGGGGCCGCTGACCATTGCGCCGCACCTGATGAAGCTGCCCTACGACCCCTTCAAGGACCTGGCGCCCATCTCGGGCGGCGTGAACTTTCCCAACGTGCTGGTGGTGCACAAGGGCGCGGGCGTGAAGACCCTGGCCGAGTTCGTGGCCAAGGCCAGGAAGAACCCGGGCACGGTGGACTACGCCTCGACGGGCGCGGGCTCGGCCTCCCACCTGGCAGGCGAGCTGTTCAACCAGCGCGCGGGCATCGACATGGTGCACGTGCCCTACAAGGGCGGCGCGCCCGCGCTGCAGGACCTGCTGGGCGAGCGCGTGACCAGCTACTTCGCCGCGCCGCCCACGGCCCTGCCCCACATCGAGGCCGGCAAGCTCATCCCGCTGGCCACCACGGGCCTCACGCGCCCGGCGTACATGCCCGACATCCCCACGGTGGCCGAAGCCGGCTATCCCGGCTTCGAGGCGCTGAACTGGTATGCCTTCGTGGCACCGGGCAAGACGCCCAAGCCGATGCTGGACCGCTGGAACACCGAGATCGTCAAGGTACTCAATGACCCTGGCGTCAAGGAGGCGCTGAACAAGCACGGCCTCACCCCCCAGCCCACCACGCGCGCCGAGTTCGCGGCCTTCATGAAGAAGGAGTACGAGCAGTGGGGCCGGCTGGTGAAGGAACGAAAGCTCTCGGCGGAGTGAGCGGCTTGCAGGCGTTCAGAGCTTGATGGGCTTGCGTGCCACGGGCGCTGCAAAGCCCGCGCACAGGCGGTTCCAGACATTGATGCTGCCGATGGCATAGGTCAGCTCCACCATCTCGCGCTCGCTGAAATGCGGGCGCAGCGCCTCGAAGTCCTGCTGCTCGGGATGGGCCTGGCTCAGGCGCGTGCAGCGCTCGGCCCAGTTCAGGGCAGCGCGCTCGCGCCCGTCGTAGAAATCCACCTCGGGCCAGGTGACGATGCTGTTGATGCGCTGCAGGTCCTCGCCCCGGGACAGCAGTTCGCGCGTGTGCATGTCCACGCAGAAGGCGCAGCCGTTGATCTGCGAGACGCGCAGGAACACCAGCTCCAGCAGCTGGATGCCCAGGCTGGACTGGTTGAGCAGCGCGTTGATGCCGGCCTGGGCCTTGTACAGCTCGGGGGCCACGGCCTGGAAGTTCAGGCGCGGCGTGGGGGCGGCAAGAGGACGGGCGCCGGTGGCAGCGGAAGACGAAGCGGTCATGGAAAACACTCCTTGAGGGATGTAGCAGCCGGCCGGAATGGCTGGCCCATACCTTCAAGACGCGCGGGGCGTGCGCGTTGTGACAGCGTTGGCGAAAATTTTTTCGCAGCCCCGGCCCCCTCCCCCATTCCCGCCCTGGCTGGCGCTCAGTCCGCCACGATGCGCCGCTCCGTGGCGATCTTGCGGTACAGGGCGTTCTCGGCCGCGATCTCGCGCGCGAACTCCTCGGGGCGGTTGCCGATCACGCGCGAGCCCGTGTCCTCGATCTGGCGGCGCACCTCGGGGCTGGCCAGCGCGCGCTGGGCGGCCGCATGCAGGCGCGCCACGATCTCGGGCGACAGCCCCTTGGGGCCGTAGATGCCATAGAAGGCGCTGCGGTTGACCGGCTCCAGCCCCAGCTCCTTGAAGGTGGGCACCTGGGGCAGCTGGGCCAGGCGCTCGGGCGCGGCCACTGCCAGCGCGGTGAGCCGGCCCGCCTTGATGAAGGGCAGGGCCGAGGGCAGGTTGTCGAAGACGATGGGCACCTGGCCCGCCACCGCATCGTTGAGCGCAGGGCCCGAACCCCGGTAGGGCACATGCGTGAGCGACAGCCCCGAGCGGCTGGACATCAGCTCCATCAGCATGTGGCCTATGGAGCCCGTGCCCGCCGTGCCGTAGGCATGCTTGCCGGGGTTCTTCTTCACCTCCTCCACGAAGGCCGCAAAGCTCTGCGCCTTGAAGCCCGGATGCACGGCCAGCACATTGGGCGTGGCCGCAATGTTGGTGATGGGCGTGAAATCGGTGAGCGGGTTGTAGGGCAGGCGCGGGTTGATGGCCGGATTGGTGGCCGTGGTGGACACGGTGGCCACGCCCAGCGTGTAGCCGTCGGGCTGGGCACGCGCGGCCTCGTGCGCGCCGATGGCGCCTCCGCCGCCGCCCTTGTTGTCCACCACCAGCGGCTGGCCCAGGGCCTCTGCCATGCGCGGCGCGATCGCGCGCGCCACGATGTCGGTGGTGCCGCCGGCCGCAAACGGCACGATCAGGCGCACCGGGCGCGTGGGATAGGCGCCGGCATCGGCCGCCATGGCGCCCGGTGCGGCGCCTGCGGCCAGCAGCAGGGCGCACAGGCTGCGGCGTGAAGCGAAGTGGTTCATGGAATGTCTCCTGGGAATGGCTGTGTTTTGAACGGACGGTGGAGGTTTCTGTCAGGCCGATGCGCGGCGCACGATGTGCGAGCGGTCCAGCGCGCCGCAGGAGGAGGCGCCCAGCATGGCCAGGTTGCGGTCCACCTCGTCGCGCAGCAGGCCGATGGCGTGCAGCACGCCGGCCTCGCCGCCCACGGCGGCGGCATAGTTGAAGGGCCGGCCCACCAGCACCATGCGCGCGCCCAGCGCCACGGCCTTGAGCACATCGGAGCCGCGCCTGAAGCCCCCGTCGATCAGCACGGGATAGTCCGGCCCCAGGGCCGCCACCACGTCCTCAAGAATGCGCATGGCCGACACCGCGCCGTCGAGCTGGCGCCCGCCATGGTTGGACAGCACGATGCAGTCGGCCCCCACGCGCTGCGCCTGCAGCGCGTCCTCCACGCTGAGCACGCCCTTGATGACCAGCGGCCCCTTCCAGCGGCGGCGGATGGCCTCGATGTGGCGCCAGCTCAGGTGGTCGCGTGCCGAAAAATCGCGCATCACGCTGGACGACATGATGGGCGCGCCGCGCGTGGCAAACGAGTTCTCGAAATGCGGCATGCCGTGGCGCAGCAGCGTGCGCAGGAAGGTGCCGGCCACCCAGCCCGGGCGCACCATGCCGTCCCAGGCCAGGCGCAGGCTGGGCTTGAGCGGCGTGGAAAAGCCGGTGCGGATGTTGTTCTCGCGGTTGGCGGAGATCGGTATGTCCACCGTCACCACCAGGGTGCGAAAGCCTGCGCGCTCCACGCGGTCGATCAGCGCGTCGATGCGGGCCTGGTCACCGGGGATATAGGCCTGGAACCAGGTGGCCGGGCTCTCGCGCGCCACCTCCTCCATGGGGATCAGCGAAGTGCCGCTCATCACCGACACAATGCCCGCGCGCTGGGCCGCGCGCGCCAGCACCAGGTCGCCCCGGTAGGTGGACAGCGCATTGATGCCCATGGGCGCAATGCCGAAGGGGCTGGCATAGCGCTCGCCGAACAGCTCCACGGCCTGCGAGCGCTGCGACACATCGGCCAGCACGCGCGTGGTCAGGCCCCATTCGCCAAACACCTCGCGGTTGTCGCGCAGCGAGGCGTTGTCCTCTGCCGCCCCGGCGATGTAGCCGAAGATGGGCCGGGGCAGCCTGCGGCGCGCGGCACCCTCGAAATCATGCAGCGACAGCATGCGGCGCAGCACGGCCGGGGCGCGCGGCGCCGGCAGGGCGGATGCCGAAGGCGTGGAGGCAGAGGAGGAAGCGATGGCGGCCATGGTGCGGACCTCGGAATGTTCAGGAACCGGCGCCACTGTAGGGCGCGGACCCATTGAATGAAAGTGGATTATTTAGAATGCACTTGTTCGCTTTTTGCCAATGACAAACCCATGTCCACACCCTCGGTCAAGCAGCTCGAAGCCTTCTGGTGGGCCGCCACCTGCAGCAACTTCGCCACGGCAGCGCAGCGCGTGCACCTGTCCGTGTCCTCGCTGTCCAAGCGCATCACGGAACTGGAATCCGCGCTGGGCCAGCCGCTGTTCGACCGCAGCGGCCACCGCGCCGTGCTCACCGACGCCGGCCAGCGCCTGCTGCCCGCCGCGCTGGAGGTGCTCAACGCCATGGCCGCGCTGGGCCAGGCCCTGGACACGCGCGAGGCGCTGGCCGGGCATTGCCGCTTCGGCGTGGGCGACCTGTCGGCGCTGACCTGGCTGCCGGCCTTCGTGGCCGCCGCGCGCCAGGCCCATCCGCAACTGGTGCTGGAGCCCCATGTGGACGTGGGCGGCGTGCTGGAGCAGCGCCTGGACGACGGCGAGCTGGACTTTGCCGTCATCGCGGGCCGCTCCTCGCGCAGCAGCCTGCTGTCCCGCCCCGTGGGCGCCGCGCGCTTTGCCTGGGCCGTGGCCCCCGGCCTGGCAGGCGCGGGCCGCCTGGGCGCCACGGCCCTGCTGCAGCGCCATGCACTGGTCACCCTGCCCCCGCAGGCCGGCACCACGCGCCTGCTGGACGACTGGCTGCTCGCCCAGGGCGCCAGCGTGCGCGAGCGCATCCTGTGCAACAGCTGGGGCGCCGTGGCCGGCATGCTGCGCGCCGGCCTGGGCGTGGGCTTCCTGCCCACCGGCTGGATCGCCGCCCTGGGCCTGCGCGCCGTCGGGGGCGCCCATCCCAAGGCCGCCCTCGCGCCCCTGCACTACGCCTTCCAATGGCGGCGCGGCGACGCCCGCGCCCTGATCCCGGCCATGCAGCAACTGGCGCAGGCGCAAGTGGATTTCACGGTGATGCCGGGGTTGTTGGGGTCAGGGCCGCACGCCTCGCCGCATCACACTCGCAGCAAAGGCCATCCAGCCGAAATCGGGCAAGATGGCACGTGGAAGCAGACCTCCCGTAACCTGTACGACACAGACGAAGATGCCGCCTGCCATCGCTGAAGTCATTGAAATCCAGGGCCGCTCCGAGCAAGGCGCGCAAAAGCCGTTTCTGTGCCGGGCCGACGATGGCCAGACCTACTACGTCAAAGGACGGCAGACGGATCGGTCCAGCCTGTGCAACGAGTGGATCTGTGCGCATCTGGCCGTGCAGTTGGGCCTGCCGCTGCCGCCCTTCAAGCTGCTGCATGTCAGCCAGGAACTTCTGGACGAGGCGCCCAGGCCATGGCGTGAATTGGGCTGCGGCATAGCGTTCGGCTCGCAGCGTCATCCCGGATGCACCTGGTTCGACAAAGCCCAGATCCTGCATGTACCGCAGGACCTGCAGGCCAACATCCTCGCCTTCGACTGGTGGGTACAGAACGTGGACCGCATGGACGGCAACTCCAACCTGCTGTGGGATGCGCATCGCAGCGCATTGGTGGTCATCGACCACAACCTCGCCTTCGACCCGCATCTGGACGCCGCAACCTTTATCGAGAATCACATTTTCAGAGGCTGCTGGCAGAAGACAGATCTTGTGTCGCGCGACCGGCTACAGGATCAACTTTCCGAGGCGATGGATGCCGTTTTCCGCTTTGCCTGCGACAATATTCCACCGGAATGGCATTGGAACAACCCGGAATGCGACATCCCCGCCAGGGTGGACATCAATGCCATTGCCGCGACGCTTGCGAAGTGCAAATCGCCCGACTTTTGGAGGTTCACATGAAGCCTCTTGCCTGCCGCTATTCGATAGTCCAATTTGTCCCGTATGCCGAGACCGGCGAGTTCGCCAACGTCGGCATTGTGCTGACCTGCCCGCAAAGCGGGTACTTCGGTTTTCTGCTGCAAAGCCGCAAGTCCAAGCGCGTCACCGATTTCTTCGATGCGCTTGACAGGGATTTTTACAAGAGCGCAGTCAAGGCCGTGGAGGAAGAGTTGTCGCGGCTCGAGACCCTCGCCCACAGCCTGGCGCCGCAGGCGAAGACAGATGCTTTGAGGGGGATGATGGCCGCGCTCGAGCAGCCACGTGAAGCCATTGTGCGCTTCAGCCCCGCCAGAGTGGTGCTCACCCAGGATCCGGCCCGGGAGTTGCAGCAGCAGTTCGACCACTATGTCGACCATGCTTTTGCCACGCCCGAGTACGTGGAACGCACGATGAACGAACGCCTGAGGGCTTTGTTGGGCGGCCTCGAATTGGATGCGCCGTTCAGGCCGGCGCGCATAGGCAACGAGTACGTCAGTGCCCGGTTCGACTTCGTGCAGACGGTGGGCGACAAGCCCCGCAAGATCATCAAGGCCCTGCATCTGGGCCAAAGCGATGCCAACGACATTGCTGCGCATGGCGACGTCTGGACCGGCAAGATCGCGCGACTGATCCGGCAGCGTGAATTGCCCGGAGACATCCTCGTCAACGTGAACCTGCCTCCACAGGACAAGCAGGCTCACAGGGAAGTCAGCCAGGACATCATGCGGGAGCTCGAGCACCACAAGGTGATCGTGGTGGCTGGCGAAGGCCAGTCCGCCATGCAGAGTATCAAGGAATTCGCGCAGCACTAGGCGCAGCCCTGCCGACCGCGCGTTTACTGGGCACAGCGCCGTCCAGCGGTCAGCCCTCCCCCCACTCCACCAACTGCGGCCGCACCTGCACCACCTGCCCCGCGCGCAAGCCGTCCCCATCGATGGCGCGGAAGGCCTCGGCCATCAGGCCTTCGACGTTCTGGCGCACCATGTGGACCGGAAAGCGCAGGCATTCGGCATAGGGGTCCCAGTCATAGCTGCCAAAGCTGCATTGCGCCAGTTCCGCATCGGGCAGTGCGCGCAGGAAGCGGATGGCGCCTTGCAGCGTGATGCCCGATGAAAACAGCAGCGCGCGCGGCAGGCCGCCCAGGCGCTGGTAGAGCGCTGCCATGGCAAGGCGGGCCGCTTCGGGGTCGTAGCCGCAGCAGAGGATGTGCTCGTCCGCCACCGGCGTGTGGGGCGCCAGGGCTTCGCGAAAGCCGGCCAGGCGCTGCTCGGTGGCGTACTCCTTGCGGACGCCGCCCAGAAAGCAGACGGCGTCCTGCGGCGCACCTGCCGGGGGCCTGGAGCGCGCCAGCAGCAGGCGTGTGAGTTCGGCCGCACCCCAGCGGTTGTCGCTGGTGACGGAGGGCGCCTTTTTCCCGGGAAGATCCACGTTGACATGGCGCACGCCGGCCTGGCGGCATTCGGCGCTGATGGCGTCGGGCCGGGTGGCGCCCGTGACGATGAGGTGCTCCACGCGAAAGGCGATCAGCGAGCGCACGGTCTCCACCTCCAGCGCGCCGTCACGCAGCGTGCTGACCACCAGCGGGCACAGGCCGCGCCCATGGGCCATGCGCTCGAAGGCCTGGGACAGCGCGCCGAAGAATCGGTCCTCGTGCGTGGGAATCACCATGCCGATCAGCCCCGAGCGCTGGCGGCGCAGGCCACTGGCCTGGCGGTTCACGGCAAAGCTGTGTTCCTGGGCGAGCTGCTGCACGCGGCGCGCGGTCTCCTCGCTGATGCGCCGCGACTGCCAGCTGCCGTTGAGGATGGCGCTGACCGTCGAGGCCGAGGTGCCGGCCAGTTCGGCCAGGTCGTAGATGGTGGAGGTTCGGGGGCGGTTCACGGTGCTCTGCAGGGGTTGGGACGGGAGCGCTCGGCGGCCATCGTAGCCGCTGCGGCAGCGATTCGGGCGGACCGGCACCGGCACGCAGCAGCGGCCCGGGAAATCCCGCATCGGCAATGGAAGTCCATCTGTCTATAGTTTGCGCAATCGATTGTGCAAAACACAGGGAGGAGCGCCATGTTCCATGGATTCAGCCGGTTCTCGAGGGCACTGCTGGCCTTCACCCTGGCGGTGCTGGCAGGCGCGGCCAGCGCCGAGGATGTGTCGGTGGTGGCCAAGGTCGGGGGCATTCCGTGGTTCAACGCCATGGAGACCGGCATCCGCAAGGCGGGCCGCGAGCTGGGCATCTCCAGCGGCATGGTCGGCCCCACCGAGGCCGATGCGGCCCAGCAGGTGCGCGCGGTCGAGGACCTGATCGCGCGCCGCAGCAAGGTCATCGCCGTGGTGCCCAACGATGCCAGGGCGCTGGAGCCCGTGTTCCGGCGTGCGCGCAGCGCGGGCATCAAGGTGCTCACGCACGAGTCACCCGACCAGAAGGGCGCCGACTGGAACATCGAGCTGAGCAGCGTCGCGGGATTTGGCGAGCGCCACATGGACAGCCTGGCCAAGGCCATGGGTGGCGAAGGCAAGTACGTCGTCTTCGTGGGCTCGCTGACCGTGCCGCTGCACAACGCCTGGGCCGATACGGCCATCGCCCACCAGAAAAAACAGTGGCCGAAGATGCAGCTGGTGTCCGAGCGCTTCGGCGTGGCCGAGAGCCTGGACGACTCCTACCGCAGCGCCCAGGACCTGATGCGCGCCCATCCCGACCTCAAGGGCTTTCTGGCCTTCGGCAGCCAGGGCCCCATTGGCGCGGGCCGCGCGGTGGCCGATGCGCGCAAAGCCGAGCGCATTGCCGTGGTGGGCTCGTTCTCGCCGGGCCAGGGCGCAAAGCTGGTGCGCGATGGCGTGATCCGCGAGGGCTTCATCTGGAACCCCGCGCTGGCCGGCGAGGTCATCGTGCATGTGGGCAAGATGCTGATCGACGGCCGCGAGCCCACAGACGGCATGGAGATACCGGGCCTGGGCAAGGTGCAGGTGGACCGCGAGCGCCGCAACATCCAGGGCCAGAAGCTGGAGCCGATCAACCGGCAGACCATAGACCGGCTGGTCAACCTGGGCCTGTGAGCCGCGCGCTGCCATGGATGCCACCACAACGGCACTGGTCCGCATGCAGGCGGTCACCGTGCGCTTTGGCGACGCCACGGCGCTGCATGCGCTGGACTGGGACGTGATGCCCGGCGAAGTGCACTGCCTGATGGGCAGCAACGGCAGCGGCAAGAGCACGGCGATCAAGGTGCTCAGCGGCGTGCATGCGCCGCAGCCGGGCGCGCGCATCGACATCGGCGGACAGCCCGTGCAGCGGCTGGACCCGGCCCTGGCCAAGTCCCTGGGCATCCAGGTGATCTACCAGGACCTGTCGCTGTTTCCCAACCTGAGCGTGGCCGAGAACATTGCCTTCGACCAGGCCATGGGCCGCTGGTGGGCGCCCGTGCGCCGCAGGCGCCAGCGCGAGGCGGCCCAGGCCGTGATGCGGCGCCTGGGCATCGCGCTGCCGCTGGATGCGCGGGTGGGCGACCTGCCCATTGCGGGCCGCCAGCTTGTGGCCATCTGCCGGGGCATGGCGGCCCGGGCCAGGCTGCTGTTCATGGATGAGCCCACGGCCTCGCTCACGCGCGCCGAGGTCGATGCGCTGCTGGCCGTGGTGCGCCGGCTCCAGGCCGATGGCATGGCCATCGTCTTCGTGAGCCACAAGCTGGACGAGGTCATGGAGATCGCCGACCGCGTCACCGTGCTGCGCGACGGGCGCAAGCTCGGCACCTGGCCCGCCGAACAGTTGTCGGGCCGGCAACTGGCCGCGCTGATGACCGGGCAGGAACTGAAGGAAAGCCTGCATGCGCGCGACATGTCCGCCGCGCCCGCGCTGCTGGAAGTGCGCGGCCTGGGCCGCGACGGCGACTACGAGGACGTGAGCTTCGATGTGCGCGAGGGCGAGATCCTGGGCCTGACCGGGCTGCTGGGCGCGGGCCGCACCGAGCTGGCCCTGGGCCTGTTCGGCATGCGCCGGCCCGATCGCGGCAGCATCCGCCTGGGCGGCCGCACGCTGGCGCTGCGCAGCAACCGCGACGCCATGGCCGCGGGCATTGCCTATGTGCCCGAGGACCGCCAGTCCATCGGCCTGAACCTGCGCCAGTCCGTGCAGGACAACCTGGTGCTGGCCATGCTGCCGCGCCTGTCCGGCCCGCTGGGCTGGCTGCCCGCCAGTCGCCGCGCCGCCACTGCGGCCCAGTGGCGCGACCGCCTGCACATGCGCCTGCCCGCGCTGGACGCGCCCGTGCACCAGCTGTCCGGCGGCAATGCCCAGCGCGTGGTGCTGGCCCGCTGGCTGGCGACCGCGCCACGCCTGCTGATTCTCGACTCGCCCACCGTGGGCGTGGACATCGGCAACCGGCAGGGCATCTTCGAGATTGTGCACAGGCTCGCCGCACAGGGCATGGCGGTGATCGTCATCTCGGACGAGGTGGCCGAGGTCCATGCCCACTGCGACCGCGTGCTGCACATGCGCGGCGGGCGCATGGCCGGCGAGTTCGTGCCGGGGGTGCATTCCGAAAGCCAGATCGAGGAGGCCGTCCATGCCTGAACACGCACACGCACACGCGCTGCTGCAACACCCCGTGGCCCGGCTCGGCCTGGCCATTGCCGCCATGGCCCTGCTGTTCGGCGCCCTGGCGCCGGGCTTCTGGACGCTGGGCAACTGGATGGACGTGGCCGAGGGCGCATCGGTCACCGCCATCATGGCCGTGGGCCTGCTGGTGGTGCTGGTCGCGGGCGGCATCGACATCTCGTTTGCCGCCACGGCCACGGTGGCGCAGTACCTTGCGGCCCTCGCGGCCACACGCCTGGGCTGGGCACCGGCGGCCAGCATCGCGCTGGGCCTGGCCACGGGACTGGCGCTGGGCGCATTCAACGCCCTGCTCATCCACCGCCTGCGCGCCACCTCCATCATCATCACCATCTCCACGCTGAACCTGTACTTCGCGCTGCTGATGCATGGTACGGGCGGACGGTCCATCTACGACCTGCCGTCGTGGTGGAGCGACTCCGTGGTGCTGGCCCGCTTCGCGGGC
The DNA here is from genome assembly GCF_059567865.1 of Delftia sp. BGA-UO-ETr-SB1. Lineage (NCBI taxonomy): Bacteria > Pseudomonadati > Pseudomonadota > Betaproteobacteria > Burkholderiales > Comamonadaceae > Delftia > Delftia sp. BGA-UO-ETr-SB1. The sequence goes on from NZ_JCAQOW010000005.1 coordinate 1,754,897, forward strand.
ACCGACAGCGCAGACCCCGTGCGCCTGACCCTGCCCATCGCCGTGGCCGCTGCGGCCGCCCTGCTGACCGCACTGCTGCTGGGCCGCAGCGCGCTGGGGCGGCGCCTGTACGCCTTCGGCGGCAACCCCGAGGCCGCGCACCGCATGGGCATCGGGCTGGGCGCCATCCAGGGCGTGGCCTATGGCTGGCTCGGCATGATGGCGGCCATCGCAGGCCTGGTGCAGGCGCACCGCGTGGGCGAGTCGGTGCCCAACGCCCTGGTCGGCACGGAGCTGTTCGTGCTCGCGGCCGCCGTGTTGGGCGGCGCCAGCCTGTTCGGCGGCACGGGCAGCGTGAGCGGTGTGCTGATGGGCGTGCTGCTGCTGGCCGTGCTGCGCAACGGGCTGAACCTGCTGGGCGTGTCGCCGTATTTCTTCCAGGTGCTGCTGGGCGCCGTGGTGCTGGCCTGCGCGGCCGCAACGGGACTGCGGCGCACGCAGCGACGCAACCAGCAGCGCAGCGCTGACGCCACTCCTGCAGCGCCTTTGGCGGGGGCCGCGCCATGAACCGCAGCCCTGGCGCGCCGCTGGGCCTGATCGCGCTGCTGGCGCTGCTGTGCGCCGTGTTCACGCTGCTGCTGCCCGGCAGCTTCGCCACCCTCGGCACGCTGCAATCGGTGCTGCTGCAGATCCCGGAACTGGGCCTGCTGGCACTGGCGCAGATGCTGCCGCTGGTCAGTGGCGGCATCAACCTGGCCGTGGTCGCCAGCGCCAACATGGCGGGCCTGGCCATGGCCTGGGTACTGGTGGGAGGCCTGTCGGCGCTGGGCCTGGACCTGTCGGGCCATGAGGGCCTGCTCATCGCCGCGGCACTGACCGTGGGCGCCCTCGCCAGCCTGCTGGTGGGCCTGGCCAGCGGCTGGCTGGTGGCGCGCGTCAACGCCCATCCCATCCTCGTCACGCTGGGCACCATGTCGCTGATCAACGGCCTGTGCGTCTGGCTCACGCGCGGCAAGCCCATTGCAGGCTTTCCCGAGACCTTCCAGGCCCTGGGCTCCGCCCAGTGGCTGGGCCTGCCGCTGCCGTTCTGGATCTTCGAGGCCGTGTGCCTGCTGGTGGGCCTGTACCTGGGCAGCACACGCCACGGGCTGGCCATCTGCATGGTCGGCTCCAATGCCGAGGCCACGCGCCATGCGGGCATCGACACGCGCCGCGTGCTGATCGGCGTCTACACCCTGTCCACGCTGCTGTGCTGGATCGCGGCCGTGCTGATGATGGCGCGCTTCAACTCGGCCAGCGCGGGCTACGCCCAGTCCTACCTGCTGGTCACGGTGCTTGCGGCCATCCTGGGCGGCACCGATCCCATGGGCGGCTTCGGCCGGGTGTCGGGGCTGTTCGTCGCACTGCTCATCCTGCAGGTGCTGTCCAGCGGGGTGAACCTGCTGGGCGCCAATGCCCAGCTCACGCAGGCCCTGTGGGGCGCCACCATGATCGCCGCCGTGGCCGCGCGCCACCTGCTCGCGCGCTGGCGGGGCCGTGCCCGGGCACCCGCCGAACCCTCCCCTTCACGCTCTCGCAGCGTCCACCCGGAGCCCATATGAACCCCCTCGGCATCCACGCCCTTGTATGGGCCGGCGACCTGTCGCCGGCCTCCACCCGCCATGTGATCGAGCAGACGCGCCAGGCCGGTTACGACCTGGTCGAGCTGTCCCTTCACGGCCCCCGGCTCATGGACCTGGCGCTCACGCGTGATCTGCTGCAGGAGCACGGCCTGGGCGTGGGCTGCTCGCGCGGGCTGACCTTCGAGGCCGATGTCTCCAGCGAAGACCCCGCCGTGGTCGCGCGCGGCCTGGCGCTGCTGCAAGAGGGCGTGGACATCACGGCGCGCCTGGGCGGGCGCTATTTCGGCGGCATCCTCTACGGCGCCATGGCGAAATACGGTCACCCCTGCACGCCACGGGGCCGGCGCAACGCGATCGAGGCCGTGCGGCGCATTGCCGACTTCGCGGGCGAGCGCGGCGTCACGCTGGGCCTGGAGGTGGTCAACCGCTACGAAAGCAATCTGCTGAACACGGCCGCGCAGGCGCTGGAGTTCATCGACGAAGTCGGCCAGCCCCATGTCTGCGTGCACCTGGACACCTACCACATGAACATCGAGGAAACCGACCTCGCCACCCCCGTGCTGGCCTGCGGACAGCGGCTGGGCTATGTGCACATCGGCGAGAACCACCGCGGCTACCTGGGCGCGGGCCACATCGACTTCGCGCAGTTCTTCGGTGCGCTCGCGCAGATCGGCTACCAGGGCACCGTCACCTTCGAGAGTTTCTCGTCCGCCATCGTCAACGAGCAGCTGTCGAACGCGCTGGCCATCTGGCGCCCGATGTGGGAAGACGGCATGGACCTGGCCCTGCACGCACGCGGCTTCATGGCCGGCGCGCTGGCCAGCGCGCAGCAGGCACGCGCATGACGGCCATCCTGCCGCCCGAAGCCCTGGCGCGTGCGTTTGCGCTGGCACGCTCCGGCCCCCGCCGCCTGCTGGGCCTGGCTGGCCCGCCCGGCGCAGGCAAGAGCACGGTCTGCGCCGCCCTGCTGCAGGCGCTGGGCCCGCTGGCGGCGGCCGTGCCCATGGACGGCTTCCACCTGGCGCAGTCCGCACTGGAGCGCCTAGGCCGCGCGCAGCGCAAGGGCGCACCCGACACCTTCGACTCGGCCGGCTACGTGGCCCTGCTGCGCCGCCTGCACACGCCCGTGGCCGGTGAAACGGTCTACGCCCCCGAATTCCGGCGCGCCATCGAGGAGCCCATTGCAGGCGCCATCGCCATCGCGCCAGGCGTGCCCCTGGTCATCACCGAAGGCAACTACCTGCTGATGGATGAACAGGATGCGCCGGGCACGCACTGGCATGCCGTGCACGCGCTGCTGGACGAGGTCTGGTACGTGGACATGGACGACCGCCTTCGCATCGAGCGCCTGACCCGCCGCCACGAACTCCACGGCCGCAGCCCCCAGGCCGCACGCGACTGGGTGGCGCAGGTGGACGAGCCCAATGCGCGCCGCATTGCGGCAACGCGGGGGCGGGCGGATTGGGTGTTGCGCTGGGGGTGAGAGGGGGAGCGAACACGGTTGCGGCAGCCAGGCCTTTCAGGGGGTGCCGGAGCGACCGCCTTCCTCCCGACGCGCCAATGCCACCGCGTCCCGCAAATTCAGCTTCAGCATGGCTTGTCCGCCGATGTAGCCGGCCAGGGCGCTTGTTGCGCGCTGCTCTATGGCATCGGCACTGGTCAGCCCGAGCCGAACCAGGGCCGCGATGTCCTCTTTGTCGTTGTCGGCGAACCGGGCAATCTTGCTTACGGCAAGATCCACGGGAGAGAGGACATGCACGCGAATCTGGTCCACACCGAGATCGATAGGGATGGCGTCATCCAGATAGTCCTCATGCATCAGCGCAAAGCTGGAGTTGTAGTTGGTGTCGAGGTAGACCACCTGCGGGGTGCCGTCCTCCAGCATCACCTCGACCATCAGGTCGTTCGGCAGATGGACGCGCCCGCCGAATTCCGCATCCACATCGGTAGTGACGCGGTCTGCTGTGTAGAGGTGAACGGCCATGCCGCCAGCCAGATAGACATTCAAGGGGCGGCCCAGCGCAAGCCGCTGCTCCAACTGCTTGAACAGCTCCCGCAGGCCTTCTGCCAGCGCCGTATGGGTATGAAAAATCGGGAGCATGGACATGGCCTCAGTGCCCACGCAGCCGAAGGCTGAGCATGTCGCGCAGACGGGGCAGGCTCAGAACCCAACCCCGCCTGACCACATCTTCCGATGGCAGTCTTTCTTCTGGATGCAAGGCGAAATATCGCTCGCTGGCCTGCATCAGGCTCGCAGATTCCTGGGGGAATCGTGAACGGACGATCATGGCGGCCAGGCGAAACACGTTGGCTTCGCGCTGGTCCTGGGCGGGCTGCGCACGCTCCCGGGCGACGAAGGAGCAGCGCGATAGCAGCGCCGATTCATCATCTCTGGCCGTCATTGCATCCACCTCCGTTCGCACCATGGCATCAAGATTTCGATGCCATGACTCTAAAGCGAACTCGATCTGCGCGGCAGGCCTTGGGGCTTTCGCGCGCTCAGAACGCCACCACGCCCCCATCCTTGCGCGGGTCCGATCCGCCGATGTAGTGGTCGCCGTCGCGCAGAACCAGTTGTGCGCCGCCGAAGGCGAAGACGCCATGGCCTTCCTCGATCGTGACTTCGTGGCCGCGTGCGCGCAGGGCGGCGACGACCTCGGCGTCGAAGGCCGGCTCCACGGCCAAGCCCTTGCCGCCCGTCACGCGCCAGCGCGGTGCATCGGCGGCGGCCTGGGGGTTCTGGCCGTAGCGCAGCACACGCAGGGCCATCTGCAGGTGGCCCTGGCTCTGCATGGGGCCGCCCATGACGCCGAAGGCCATCTGGGGCGTGCCGTCGGCGTTCATCGCAAAGGCCGGGATGATGGTGTGCGAGGGGCGCTTGCGCGGCGCGACCTCGTTGGCATGGCCGGCTTGCGTGGTGAAGCCGTGGCCGCGGTTTTGCAGGCTGATGCCGGTGCCCGGCACGACCACGCCCGAACCGAAGCCCATGTAGTTGGACTGGATGAACGAGACCATCATGCCGCTGGCATCGGCCGCCGCCAGGTAGACCGTGCCGCCGGGGCGCGGTGCGCCGTAGGTGGGCGCGCTGGCGCGCTCGCGGTCAATGAGCGCCGCGCGTTCGCGCAGGTAGCCGGCGTCCAGCAGATGGGCGGATTCGACGCGCATGTGGTCGCCGTCGGCGTTGTATTCGTGCAGGTCGGCCAGGGCCAGCTTCATGGCCTCGACCTGCAGGTGCACGGACTCCACGCCGTCCAGCGGCTCGGCGCCCACGCCCAGTGCGTCCAGCATGCCCAGCGCCATCAGCGCGGCAATGCCCTGGCCGTTGGGCGGGATCTCGTGGATCACCGAATCGCCAAAGGTCTGCGACACCGTGCCGACCCAGTCGGCCTGGTGGGCGGCCAGGTCGGCCTCGGTCATGGCGCCGCCGCAGGCCTTGGCGTGCTCGGCCATCGAGCGCGCCAGTGCGCCACGGTAGAAGGATTCGCCCTTGGTGGCGGCGATCTCCTCCAGCGTGCGCGCATGGGCTTCGCTGCGGAAGACCTCGCCCGCCTTGGGGGCCTTGCCATCGGGCAGAAAGCACTCGGCAAAACCAGGCTGGTCACCGAGCTTGGCGCCGCCCAGCGCCCACAGCGTGGCGATGGTGGGCGAGACCGCAAAGCCGTCGCGCGCATAGCGGATGGCGGGCTGGGCCAGTTGCTCGAACGGCAGCTTGCCGAAGCGGCGCGACAGCTCCACCCAGGCCGAGACGGCGCCGGGCACGGTGACGGCGTTCCACCCCTTCTCGGGAATGCCGCCCAGCGCGGCGAAGTACTCGGGCGTCCAGGCTTCGGGCGAGCGGCCCGAGGCATTGAGGCCGCGCAGCTCCTTGCCATCCCACAGGATGCAGAAGGCATCGCTGCCCAGGCCGCAGCCCGTGGGCTCGACCACGGTCAGCGCCATGGCCGTGGCAATGGCCGCATCCACGGCATTGCCGCCGGCCAGCAGCATGGACAGGCCGGCCTGCGCGGCCAGCGGCTGCGAGGTGGAGACCATGTTGCGACCCAGCACCGAAGAGCGGTGCGAGGCGTAGGGAAGTGTCCAGTCCGTAACAGTGCTTGTCATATCAATTTCCATAGCGCCAACGCGCCACCGATAGCTTGAGGAACCGCAGGCACGGCCCAGCTCAGGGACGCCAAGCAAGGGCCGCCCCGCAGCAAGGGCGTCGTCCCCCTCCCGCAGGAGAGGGGGAAGCGGCAAAGCCGCCCAGGGGGTGCTTCACTCAATCCAATGTGATTTTGTTGTCTTTGATGACCTGCGCCCAGCGCGCGCTGTCGGCCTGCACCATGGCAGCGAACTGCGCGGGCGTGCGGGGCGAAGCGGCCTCCACGCCCTGCTTGGCCAGGCTGGCCACCACCTCGGGATTCTGGATGGCCTTGTTGAAGGCCTGATTGATCCGCGCCACCAGCTCGGGCTTCATGCCGGCCGGACCATAGACGCCGAACCAGGTGACCGAAGAATAGCCAGGCAGGCCGGACTCGGCCACCGTGGGCAGGTCGGGCGCCAGCGCGCTGCGCTTGTCGCCAGTCACGGCCAGGGCACGCAGGCGGCCGCTGGCCACATGGGGCATGCCGGTGGGAATGGAGTCGAACAGCAGGTGCACCTGGCCAGCGGCCAGGTCGGTGATGGACTGGGCCGTGCCCTTGTAGGGCACATGGGTCAGTTGCAGTCCCGCGCGCGCCGCGAAGGCCGCCGCGTTCAGGTGGACGATGGTGCCATTGCCGCTGCTGGCGTAGTTGAGGGCGCCCGGATGGGCCTTGGCATAGGCGATCAGCTCCTGCACGTTGCGCACGGGCAGCGAGGGCGTGACCAGCAGGATGCTGGCCGCACCGCCGATCTCGGCAATGGGCGTGAAATCCTTGTCGGCCTTGTAGGCCAGACGGGTCATCAGGTGCGGCGAGATGGCATGCGTGCTGCTGGTGGTGAACAGTAGCGTGTAGCCGTCCGGCGAGGCCTTGGCGGCCTCGCCCGTGCCGATGGTGCCGCCCGCGCCGGGGCGGTTGTCGATGACCAGCTGCTGGCCCAGGTCCTGGGACATGCGCTGCGCCACCACGCGCGCCACGAGGTCGGTGGCGCCGCTGGCCGGAAAGGGCACGACCAGGCGCACCGGGTGCGAGGGCCAGGACGCCTGGCCCTGTGCCACGGCGGGCAGGGCGATGGCGCCAGCCAGGGCACAGGCTGCAGCCACGATGGCGCGGCGTGGAAGTAAAACGCTGGGCAATGCCTTCATGGGCACACTCCTGGACAGGGGTTGGACGGCTGCAGCCGCTGCTCCCCAGCAACGCCGCAACAGGCCATCGTAGAACCCTCTCCCCTTTGCCGCCATCAGCAAATTTGCAAACCTGCGTTGCCTCTGCGGCAAATTGATGACAATCGGGGCGACATGCCCGACGCCCGCCACCTTCTTTTGCAGGACACCGCGCTGCGCTACTTCCACGAAGTGGCGCAATGCGGATCGCTGACCGAGGCCTCGGCGCGGCTGCATGTGGCGGCCTCGGCCATCAGCCGCCAGATCGCGGCGCTGGAGTCGCTGCTGGGCACGCCGCTGTTCGAACGCCACCCGCGCGGCATGGTGCTCAATGCGGCCGGGGAGATCCTGGCCGACCATGTGCGCCGCGCCGGCCTGGACGCCGAGCGCGCGCTGGGCGAGATCGAGGCCCTGCAGGGGCTGCGCAGCGGCCGCGTGCGCATCGCAAGCTCCGACGCCTTTGCCAACGAGTTCCTGCCGCGCCTGTGCGCAGCGTTCCAGCGCGCGCATGCCGGCATCGTCTTCGAGGTGATGGTGCTGCCCACGCCTGCCGTGCCAGAGGCCGTGCGCAGCGGCACGGCCGACATCGGCCTGTGCTTCAGCCGCGCGCCTGAAAAAGGCATTGCCGTGGCCTGCCGCGTGGCGGCGCCGCTGGTGGCCCTGGTCGCCCCCGGCCATGCGCTGGCGCAGGCGCGGCGCCTGTCGCTGGCCCAATTGGTACGCCACCCCCTGGCACTCACACCGGCCGATACTGCCGTGCGCCAGTTGCTGGACGCGGCCTGCAGCCGCCAGGGCCTGATGCTGATGCCGGTGATGGAGAGCAACCACGGCAAGACCCTGCTGAACTTTGCAGCCCAGGGCGCCGCCGTGGCCGTGGCCAGCGAGATCGCCGCGCGCCACATGGTGGCCACAGGCGCACTGGTGGCCGTGGCGCTCAGCGACCGGGGCATGGACCTGCGCGACATCGAGGTGCAGACCCTGGCCGGCCGCACGCTGCCGCATGCGGCGCAGTCCTTCCTGGAAATGCTGCAGCTGCGGTTGCCCGGTCCCTGGTAACCGGAGGGCATCGCGGGCAGCGCCCGCCAGACACCACGGAAACAGGGCCGGCCAGAAAAGAGACCACAGTCCGAACATGGGCGGAGGGGCAAAACTCGGAAAGCTCCGGTTTTTACTGCCCTGCAGACCCGTGATTCCTCCATCGCCCTGATCGGTCCACCGAAGACGGGAGCGGATCGGGCATGAATCGGATAGGACTACTCTGATTCTGCCTCAGCCGATTCGGATTCTCCTGCGCGACCGGACAGCCAGCCGCCGGCGCCGTTCCTATCATTCGCATCTCTGTCGCCGGGCTTCCTTTACGGAACCCCTGGACTCCCGCTCCTGAATGAATACACGGACAACCCGGCCATCGCCGGACCTGCAAACAAGAGGCAAGGCATGTACACGAACCAGACCGGAGGGCGCAAGCGGCAATTGCAGCGGGAGGCACAGCATGGATGAGCGAACCGAACTGACCTTCATGCTGCATGGCCTGTCGGACCGCGACGCCAAGCTGTTCCGCTCCTATGTGCTGATGGTGAATCACCGCACACGGCACCGCTGGACGTGGCGCGAATCCCAGGCGGACATGACGGTGGCGCATGGCGAACTGGCCGAAGCGCCTGCCGCCCCGCCCGCGTTGACGCTGCGCGTGGGCGGGCAGCCCAAGGGGGCCTTTCCTGCGGGCGGTCATCTGAGCATGCCCCTGCGCGCCGATGCGCTGGAGGAATGCCTCAACACCATGGGCGCACGCATCCTGTCGGTGCACGGCAAACCGGCCAGCGCCAAGGCACACGCCAGCGGCCTGCACACGCAGCATCAGCTGATGCTGCTGCAGCTGCGGCGCTGGCCGTCGCCGCAACTGCTGACGAGATCCCACCATATCCGCCTGGCCACCTTGCTGACAGGCCAGCCCACGACGATGCAGACCCTGTGCCAGCGCTCGGGCCTGCCGCCCGAGATATGTGCCGGTTTTCTGAACGAGCTGGACGCCGCCGGCCTGCTGCGCTGGGCCTCGGCCCGCCCGCCCGCCGCACCGCCCCCCGGCAACCCTGCGCCGGACAGGGGCGTGCTCGAACGCATACGCCTTCGCCTGGCCCGGTTTGCAGGAGCGCGCCCATGAGCGAACTCAAGATCCTGATTTCCGGCCCTCCAGGCGCAGGCAAGACCACGGCCATCCGCTGCGTCAGCGAGATCGCCCCCGTGAGCACCGACGTGCGCAACACCGATGACACCCTGGACAAGGCGCTGACGACGGCCGGCATGGACTATGGCGAGCTGACCCTGGACAACGGCGAGAAGCTGTACCTCTACGGCACGCCCGGGCAGGAGCGCTTTGACTTCATGTGGCGCATCCTCTCGCGCGGCGCGCTGGGCGTGATCTTGCTGATCGACAACAGCCGCTCCGATCCGCTGGCCGACCTGGATATCTATGTCCAGGGCCTGTCCGATATCTTGCGCAGCACGGCATGCGTGGTGGCGGTATGCCGCATGCAGGAGTACACAGCGCCTGATCTGGACAGCTTTGCCGTGCACCTGCAATCGCGCGGCCTGCTGTGCCCCGTGGTGCCGGCCGATGTGCGCAACCCCCAGCAGGTGGTGGCCCTGATCGAGCTGTTGCTGCTGCAGATTGAAGCCCTTGCCCAGGAGAAGTCCCATGAAGAATGACGCTGCCTTGAAGGCTGCAGCCCAGGCGGCGGTGCAGTCGCTGATGAGCAGGTTGCACGGCGTGCGTGGCTGCGTGGTCAGCACCGAGGACGGCTTCGAGGTGGCCGCCCGTGCGCAAGGCCAGGGCAGCACGGCGCGGCTGTCGGCCATGGCCAGCTCGATGGCGGCGCTGGGCATGATCGCCGGCGAGGAGAACCAGCTCGGGCATTGCGCCAACGTGGTGGTCGAGGCGGCCGAGGGCTTCATCGTCATGCTGCAGGCACAGCGCCCGGGCCTGACGCTGGTCATCAGCGTGGTGGCCTCGCGCGAGGCCGTTCTGGGCCAGGTTCTCTATGTGTCGCGCGAGGCCGTGCGGACGCTGGAACAAGCGTGATGGCAAAGGCAGGCAAGGGCTGCTCATATGCATCCGGCAAGAAGGCACCGCGAAGGTGCAGAACATTTTCGCAACACAAGGGAGTTAGGAAAACAATGGCCAATATCAAGCAAACCATGGATGAACTGATGCGCTGCGACGGCGCCATGTGCGCTGCACTGGTGGACTACAACAGCGGCATGATCCTGGGGCAGGAAGGCTCGGGCGTGGACCTGGAGCTGGCTGCTGCCGGCAACACCGAACTGGTGCGCGCCAAACTCAAAACCATGCGCTCGCTGGGCCTGGAAGACACCATCGAGGACATCCTCATCACGCTGAGCAAGCAGTACCACATCCTGCGCCCCTCCACCCACCACGAGGGCCTGTTCCTGTACCTGGTGCTCGACAAGACCAAGGCCAATCTCGCGCTGGCGCGCCGCAAGGTGCAGGACGTGGAGAATGCGCTGGTGGTCTGAACAACAGCCCTTGACTGGCTGCGCCGCTCAGAACCGCTCGGCGCACAGCGCCTGCCACTGCAGGATCTCGATCTCGCCGCGCTGCACCCGGATGAGGCCGCGCGCCTGCAGGCCCTGCAGCAGCACGTTGGTGGTCTGGCGCGAGATCGACAGCATGCGCGCCAGCTGCTCCTGCGTGATATCCAGGCGCGGCCGGGCCGGCACATCGTCCAGCCGCTCGCCGTAGCCACGCGCCATGGCCACCAGGCGGCGCGCCAGGCGCTGGGGCGCGGGCAGGAGGGCCAGGTCCTCCAGCGCCGCAAAGGCCGCGCGCATGCGCCCCGACATCAGCACGCCCAGGTCATGCCAGTGCGCGGGATGCTGCTGCAGCCAGTCCAGCAGCGGCTGGCGCGGCACCTGCAGCACCACGCTGGGCTCCATGGCGTGGGCATCGTGGGTGCGCGGCGAACCGTCGAACAGCGCGATCTCGCCAAACCAGGTGGCCGGGCCCATGCGCGTGAGCAGGGCCTCGCGCGCATGCTCGCTCTGGCCACCCACCCCGGAAAAACCGATGCTGCCCCGGACCACGGCAAACAGCCCACCCTCCAGCGCATCGCCGCGCAGGAACAGGGCCTCGCCCGTCTCCAGGCTGCGCGGCTGGGCCAGCGCCAGCAGCAAATCGGCAAACTGCGGCGCCAATGCGCTGAACCAGCGGCCGGCGCGCAGCGTGGGCAGGTAGGAAGAGGCGAGGGAAGCTTGCATGGAAAGGGATGTCGGGTGGCTGACAGACACAGCCGGCGGGCCTGCGTATTTTCGCCGCTGACATCGAACACATGCCAGGAGACCTTCCCATGCAAGCCTCACACCCCCTGCCCCGCGCGCTGGCGCGCCCTTCCCGCCTGCTGGCCAGCCTGGCCACAGCCGCTTTGCTGGGTGCCTGCGCCCACGGCAGCCTGCCCGTCTCCGACATGGCCAGGCCCCAGCCGGCCAGCGCCGCCACGCGCGCGGCCCAGCAGGCGGCCTTGGCGCAGCAGCCGCTGGACGATGCGCAGGCCATGGAGGACGCCCGGCGCGGCCTGATCGCACCGGCCGACACCCTGGTCGTGCGCAATGCCCAGGGCCGTCCCATCTGGAGCATGCAGTCCTATGCCTTCCTGGAGCAGGACCAGGCGCCCGACACCGTGCACCCCGCGCTGTGGCGCCAGGCCCAGCGCAACCGCGTCAGCGGCCTGTTCCAGGTGACCGACAGGCTCTACCAGGTGCGCGGCCTGGACCTGTCGAACATGAGCATCATCGAGGGCGAGACCGGCCTGATCGTGGTCGATCCGCTGATGTACACCGAGACCGCCCAGGCCGCCATGGACCTGTACTTCCAGCACCGCCCGCGCAAGCCCGTGGTGGCCGTCGTCTACTCGCACAGCCATGTGGACCATTTCGGCGGCGTGCGCGGCGTGGTGCGCCAGGAAGAGGTGGATACGGGCCGCGTGCAGGTCATCGCGCCCGCTGGTTTCATGGCCGAGGCCGTGGGCGAGAACGTGATCGCCGGCCACGCCATGGGCCGGCGCGCGCTCTACCAGTTCGGCATGCTGCTGCCGCGCGATGCCAGGGGACAGGTGGACGCAGGGCTGGGCAAGGCGGGTGCGCCCGGCACCATGGGGTTGATCGCGCCCACGCGCGTGATCGACAAGCCGCGCGAGACCCTGCGCATCGACGGCGTGGACATCGAGTTCGCGCTCACGCCCGGGGCCGAGGCGCCGGCCGAGATGATCATGTACTACCCCCAGCTCAAGGTGCTGAACATGGCCGAGATCGCCGTGCACACCCAGCACAACCTGCTGCCGCTGCGCGGCGCCCAGGTGCGTGACGCGCTGGGCTGGTCCCGCCACCTGAACGACGCCCTGCACGCCTATGGTGGCAAGGCCGAGATCCTGATCGCCCAGCACCACTGGCCGGTCTGGGGCCAGCCCCGGCTGCAGCACCTGCTGGCCGGCCAGCGCGACACCTACAAATACCTGCACGACCAGACCGTGCGCCTCATGAACCACGGCTACGTGGGCTCGGAGATCGCCGAGATGCTCAAGATGCCCGAATCCCTGGCCCGCGACGGCGCAACGCATGCCTTCTACGGCCACCTGCGCCACAACATCCGCGCCATCTACCAGCACTACCTGGGCTACTACGAAGGCAACCCGGCCCAGCTGGAGGCGCTGCCGCCCGTGCCCGCCGCGCGCAAGACCGTGGAATACATGGGTGGCGCCGACGCCGTGCTGCGCCGTGCGCAGGCCGACTACGAGCGCGGCGAATACCGCTGGGTTGCGCAGATCGCCTCGCAGCTGGTCTTCGCCGACCCGGCCAACCAGGCCGCGCGCCGCCTGGCGGCCAATGCCTATGAACAGCTGGGCTACCAGATGGAATCGGCCACGGCCCGCAACGCCTTCCTGCAGGGCGCGGCGGAACTGCGCCAGGGCGTGCCCCAGCTGCCCAGGCCCGGCAGCACCGCGCGCGACCTGGTGCGCAGCCTGCCGCTGGAGATGTTCTTCGACTACCTGGGCGTGCGGCTGGACGCGGGCAAGGCCGCAGGCCAGCGCATCGTGCTCAACTGGACCTTCACCGACACCGGCGAGCAGCGCAGCCTGAACCTGGAGAACAGCGCCCTCACCCAGAGCCCGGGCCTTGCGCCCGCCGCCCATGCCAGCCTGCGCCTGACGCGCGCCACGCTGGACGCCATTGCAGGCCAGGAGACCACGATGGCCGAGGCCATCAAGAGCGGCCAGCTGCGCATCGAGGGCGACGCCTCCAAGGTGATGGCGCTCATGTCCATGCTGGACCGCTTCGACAGCGTGTTCCCCATGGTGGAGCCACGCCCCGAGCGGGCCGCTCAGTAACCGTGCTGTGCGCGGAAGTCGCGCGCCTTGCCGAAGTGCCCGTTGCCGATGAAGGGCACGGGCGGGCGCAGCGCCGACAGCGGCGAGGGATGGTTGCTGGTCAGCACCAGATGGCCCCGGTCGGCCGGAATGAAGGCGCGCTTGGACTGCGCATGGCTGCCCCAGAGCATGAAGACCACGGGGCGCGCGCCCTGGGCGATGTGCCGGATCACCGCATCGGTCAGCAGCTCCCAGCCCTTGCCCGAGTGGCTGGCCGCCTGGCCTTCCTCCACCGTGAGACAGGTGTTGAGCAGCAGCACGCCGTTCCTGGCCCACTTGACCAGGCTGCCGCCCGGGTTGGGGAACGGCGGGAAGGGCACGCCCAGGTCACGCTGCATCTCCTTGAAGATGTTCTGCAGCGAGGGCGGCATGCGCACGCCCGGCGCCACCGAGAACGACAGGCCTTCGGCCTGCCCCCGGCCGTGGTAGGGGTCCTGCCCCAGGATGACCACGCGCACCTCCTCGGGCGGGGTCAGCTCCAGCGCGCGCAGCGGCTGGGGCGGAAAGATCACCGCGCCGGCTTCCAGGCGCTGGTGCAGAAAGGTCAGCAGCTGCTGGCCCGTGGCACCCGCGAAGAAGTCCTCGACCAGGGGCTGCCAGTCGGGCGCAACGGGCCAGTCGGCGGGATCGGCGGATTGGAGTTGGTCGGCTTGCGCCGGGGCGATTGCGTCGTCTTGAAGGGCCATGGCGGATGGGGCACCAGCGCACGCATGGCGCGCGATGGTGGTTCCTCGAAGGTACGAAAGAAACGGGAATGCACCGGCGCGCGGCCGGTGCATTGATGTCCTGAGGATACCCGCAGTCGCACAGCCGCCCGGCGTGTGCGACATGCACCTCAGCGCATCAGCGCGTCCGGCGGCGCCGGCGCATTGCCGCCATGGCCAGCAGCACCGAGGCCGATGTGGCCGCCAGACCCGCGAGGTTCCACACGGGAATGGCTGCAGGAGAGGTCGCCGCCATCACCATCAGACCGCCCGGATCGACCACCACGCCATTGGCCTGCAGGTCATCGTCGCCCAGGCCACCGTCCTGGACTTCCAGGGTGTAGGTATTGGCCGAGGTCACCTTGAAGCCATCGTTGAAGGCATACCAGTGCGGTGCCGGGTTGGCCGCCGTGGGACCGTACTTCCAGTACTGGGCCCCCGAAGGCAGGGCCTGCGGCATGGTGACGCTGAGCTTCAGCGTCGCGCCTGAGTTGCAGCCCGACGAGCGCAGGTCCAGCACACCCAGCGGATAGGCCGCCGCACCCTGGGGCGGCGCCGTGGGCAGGCTTTGCGCACGCACCAGCGATGCCGATTGCAGGCTGCAGCCGCTGGCCGGATTGCTGACGGTCAGCGTCGCGCTGCCGCCTTGCAGGGTCGAGATGGTGGTGGCGCCAGCGACAGGGGCGTTGACCGTCAGGGGCTGCGAGGCGGGCCCCGCACCGCTGCTGGACTGTGCCGCCACGCTGCAGTTGTAGGCCACGCCGGGCGTCAGGCCGTTGACCGCCACCGTCGGAGTGCTGGACGTACCCGTCAGCACCGCACCGCCGCCTTGCGGGACACATTGCGCCACATAGCCCGTGACCGTCTGGCCGGGGATGGAGGCCACCGGATCGAAGGTCAGCTGCACGGCCGTGCCCTGCGCGAAAAAGCCCGTATCGGCAGGTGGCTGAAGTGCGCCCGGAACGCTGCCGGACCAGACGCTCATCGCATCCACGCCGAAGAACAGGCTTTGCCGGTTGTCCACCTCGGCAATGCGCAGCCGCACGGTCTGGCCCGCGTAGGCCGACAGGTCGAACTGCAGCGACTGGTAACCGCTGCCGCTGTCCGAAGGACCGGGCGCCGTGGCCGGCGGCCACTGGAAGACATTGGCCAGCACACCGGCGCCCAGGCTGTCGGGCGCGGCGGCAGGGTTCATGACGTCGATGCGCACCTGCTGGTTGGGCGCAGCCACCGTGTAGTCAAGCGTGGCCGGCGCCGCAGCGACCTTGGCCGCATTCTGGACATGGACGCGGGCGCTCAGCGTGGCCGGGCTGCCCGCCGGAATGGCGACGTCCTGGTAGAGCACATGGCTGCCGGGGCCGGGCTGGTCGCTCATGAGGGCAAACGCCCCGTCGGGAGGTGCAGGCACGGCCACGGGCGTGATGGCGCCTTTGGTGCCTTGCTGGGCGGCGAAGCCGCCCTTGGAGCCGGCCTGGGACACGGATTGCCAGCCCGTGAAAACCAGGGAACCCGGACCGGAGTTCTGCTCGAAACTGCCGTTGGCCAGCAGTTCGGCGGCCTGCGCCGGGCCCAGGGCCGCAAACACCGCAAGCCCCAGACAGGACTTGCGGGCAACGCCTTTTACGCTGTGCATGATGCTGCCTTGCGCCGATCAGCGTTCGTAGACGGTGTCGGTGGGCGCGCTGTCCTGGGTGTTGCCCATGACCCGGTTGTTGTTGAACGAGGTGATCTTCCCGCCAGCCACAGCGTTGAACGCCTTGTCATTGCCGAACACCGTGGTGTTGGACAGGTAGACCTGGGCGGTCGTGCTCTGGACACTGATGGCGGCGCGTTCCGGCTCGCCCTGTGCTGGCACTGCATTGCCCAGCAATTGCGAGCGTTGCACCAGAACAGACACAGAAGTAGCGCTCGTCTCGACCTTGACCGCCGCCTGCGTGAAGCCCTGGATCCTGACGTTGTCCAGCACCACTTTGCCTGCCTGGAAGATTCTGACGCCGAACGTTCCTGTGCCGTTGCCGACGATGTCCAGATCCCGCAGCACCACGGTGTCAGAAACACCCGCGTTGATGGTGATGCCCGCGCTACCGGAGACCAGCACGCCGGCAAGCACGCCTGTGCCGTCCACCTGCATGGACTTGGTGATGGTGACTCCACCGACGCCCGCAGGATCCAGCACGTTGATCTCGCCGTTGGCGGCCGTCCTGGCGATGGCCCCCGCAAACGTCTTGCAGGGAGCCGTGCGGCTGCAGGGGTTGACGTCATCGCCCACGCCCGAGACCCAGGTGCGCGTGGCCTGTGCCCAGGCGCCGGACGATGCCAGCGTGGCCGATGCGCAAACGATGAGGGCAGCCCAGCCGCGGCTGGACAGGAAAGGGGCACGGGGCATGAACGACATCGGAGTCTCCGTAGGCGATGGGCTGCGGCCATGTTGCCGGATCGGCATTTCATGCGCATTGTCAATAATTATCATGCAAACGAAAAACTTTTAGAAACACTATTTGCACAAAAAAAGCCCGCACGCATGGCTGCGGCGGGCTGCTTCGGTGGCGCACCACCGAGGGACCGATCCGGTCTTGGCTTCAGGCAAACAGCTTGGCCAGCGCCTCTCCCGGCTCCTTGGCGCGCATGAAGGCCTCGCCCACCAGGAAGCTGTGGATACCGGCATCGCGCATGGCCTTGACGTCCTCGCGGCTGCCGATGCCCGACTCGGTGACCAGCAGGCGGTCGGCCGGCACGTTCTTTTGCAGGTCCAGCGTGGTCTGGATGCTGACCTCGAAGCTGCGCAGGTTGCGGTTGTTGATGCCCACCAGCGGCGTCTTGAGCCGCAGGGCGCGGTCCAGCTCGGCGCCGTCGTGGACCTCGACCAGCACGGCCATGTCCAGGCTGTGGGCGATCTGTTCCATCTCGGCCATCTGCGCGTCGTCCAGGCAGGCGGCGATCAGCAGCACGCAGTCGGCGCCCATGGCCCGCGATTCGTAGATCTGGTAGGGATCGACCATGAAGTCCTTGCGCAGCACGGGCAGGTGGCAGCTGGCGCGCGCCTGCTTGAGATAGTCCACGCTGCCCTGGAAGAACTGCTTGTCGGTCAGCACCGAGAGGCAGGCGGCGCTGACGCCCTTGCCGTCGCCATCGGCATAGCTTTGCGCGATGTCGGCGGGGATGAAGTCCTCGCGGATCACGCCCTTGCTGGGGCTGGCCTTCTTGATCTCGGCGATCACGCCGGCCTGGCCGGCGGCGATCTTGGCGCGCAGCGCGCCCACGAAGTCGCGCGTGAGCACGCGGCTTTCGGCGTCGCGGCGCATGTCCGCGAAGGGCATGCGCTTCTGGGCGGCGGCCACTTCCTGCACTTTCACGTCGCAGATTTGCTTGAGGATGTCGGACACGTTGCTTTCCTTGGTTTCTTGTATTCGGTGGTCGATGGGGGCTGCGCGGCTCAGGCCGTCAGCCGGGCCGTGTAGGCCACGAGTTCGTTGAGCTTGGCCAGGGCCGCGCCGCTGTCCAGCGCCGCCTGGGCGCGGGCCATGCCGTCCTCGATGCTGGAGGCCACGTTGGCCGCATACAGGGCGGCACCCGCGTTCAGGCAGACGATGTCGCGCGCGGCACTCTTTTCGCCATGGAGCACGCCCAGCAGCATGGCCTTGGATTCCTCGGGATTGTCCACCTTGAAGGCGCGCGTGCCCACCATGCGCAGGCCGAAGTCCTCGGGATGGATCTCGTACTCGCGCACCACGCCGTCCTTGAGCTCGCCCACCAGGGTGCCCGCGCCCAGGCTGATCTCGTCCAGGCCGTCGCGGCCATAGACCACGATGGCGTGCTCGGCGCCCAGGCGCTGCAGCGCGCGCACCTGGATGCCGACCAGGTCCTCGTGGAACACGCCCATGAGGATGTTGGGCGCGCTGGCCGGATTGGTCAGCGGGCCCAGGATGTTGAAGATGGTGCGCACGCCCAGCTCCTTGCGCACGGGCGCCACGTTCTTCATGGCCGGGTGGTGGTTGGGCGCGAACATGAAGCCGATACCCACGTCGGCGATGCTGCGCGCGATCTGCTCGGGGCTGAGCTGGATGTTGACGCCCAGCGCCTCCATGGCGTCGGCGCTGCCGCTCTTGCTGCTGACGCTGCGCCCGCCGTGCTTGCTGACCTTGCCGCCCGCCGCCGCGATCACGAAGATGGAGCAGGTGGAGATGTTGAAGGTGTTGGCGCCGTCGCCGCCCGTGCCCACGATGTCCACCAGGTGGCGCTTGTCCTCCACATGGACCTTGTTGGAGAACTCGCGCATGACCTCGGCCGCGGCCGTGATCTCGCCGATGGTCTCCTTCTTCACGCGCAGGCCGGTGACGATGGCGGCCGTCATCACGGGCGACAGCTCGCCGCGCATGATCAGGCGCATCAGGTGCAGCATCTCGTCGTGGAAGATTTCGCGGTGCTCGATGGTGCGCTGCAGCGCTTCCTGGGGGGTGATCTGGGTCATTGCGGTGTCTCGGTTGGGTGCCGGCCTGCTCAGGCCTTCTGTTCCAGGAAATTCTTGAGCATGGCGTGGCCATGCTCGGTGAGGATGCTCTCGGGGTGGAATTGCACGCCCTCGATGGCCAGGCTGGTGTGGCGCACGCCCTGGATCTCGCCGTCCTCGCTGGTGGCCGTGATCTCCAGGCATTCGGGCAGGCTGGAGCGCGCAATGGCCAGCGAGTGGTAGCGGTTGACCGTGAACTGTTCGGGCAGGTCGGCGAACACGCCCTTGCGGTCGGTGGTGATGACGCTGGTCTTGCCATGCATCTGCTGGCCCGCGCGCACGATGTCGCCGCCGAAGGCCGCGCCAATGCTCTGGTGGCCCAGGCACACGCCCAGGATGGGCAGGCGGCCTGCAAAGTGCTGGATGGCCGCCACGGAAATGCCGGCCTCGGCCGGCGAGCAGGGGCCGGGCGAGATCACCAGGCGGTCGATCTTCTCGCGCTCGACCAGGGCGATCACCTCGTCCAGCGTGGCCTCGTCATTGCGCACCACGGTGACATCGGCACCCAGCTCGCCGAAGTACTGGACGATGTTGTAGGTGAAGCTGTCGTAGTTGTCGATCATCAGCAGTCTGGTCATACCGGCTCCTGGGTCTCAAAGGGAAAAACGGGTGGCGCGGGCATGCCGCAGCGAAGGCTGGCGCGGGAATGCGCGCAATGCTGCCTGGGTCTGGAAGGGGGAATCTGAGGGCATCTGGGCAATCTCCTGGGTTCTGGGAGCCGCCGTGCCGGGGAGCCATCTGCTGGGTGAGCCTTGCTGCCGTCACGGCGGCAAGGCGCGGTACGCAACCGCAACGACGTGCCGCTTCCTTATTGGAAGCGCCACCACTGTGCAACGATGATCGAAACGGGCGTACCGTTCATGGCTGTCTTGGATCGAGAGTTCAGGTGTCTGGAAGACGGGAATGCAGCAGGCTGCATGGCGAAGCATGCTAACACAGGGTCCGCGCAGCGTGGCGGGACGACCCTGCGGGCGCCTCACTTCAGGAAATCCGGCTGGTCGAACTTCTGCTTCAAAAAACGGCCATTGGCCAGCAGCGCCTGCGCATCGCTGGCCGCCACATGGGCCACCACCTGCTGCATCTGCCCGGCCAGCAGCGCCAGCTGCTCGGTCAGCAGTTGCCTGGCCGTCTTGCCGTCCTGCACGGGCTGGGTGACACGGAATAGCGGCGGCAGCGCCGCATAGTGCGACAGCGTGGCGGGCAGGTACTGCAGCACCGTCTCGCGCACTGTGAACAGGCCGTCGTTGAAGACCGGGCCGGCCTCGGCCAGCGAGGGCAGCACCTCGTGCACCGAGCCGCGCACGCTGTCCAGGTGCTTTTGCATCTCGGGCGTGAGCATCGGGCGGGCCTTTTGCACCAGCTCGTCGATGCGTTCGCGGATGTCCTCGGCGCTCCAGTGCTGCTGCAGCGCCCGCTCGAAGCTGGCGCCCGCGGGCTGCAGGGCCCAGCCCAGCAGCAGGCCCGCGACGTACAGCCCCAGCGTGATCCAGCCCCAGCCGCCGCCGATCACGCCCGCAAACAGCAGCACCGGCCCCAGCAGGGCCAGCGCCAGGCCGGCGAGGTTGCCGTTGCCGTAGAAGAAAAGCTGCAGGCGGCGCATCAGGCGGGTCCGATCGCTGGCGGCGCTGTCACTGGTAGCCCCGGATTTCCTTGAACACCAGCGGCAGCCCGCTCTTGCCGGTGTTGCGCGCATCGAAGGCGCGCCCGCCCGTCAGCGCGGCCAGGGCCTGCATTTCGCCGGACTGCGCCTCGCCAAAGATGATGGGAAAGACGCGCACCAGCGGCGCGCCGCCGTCGCGCGCCATGCGCTGCTCGCGCTCGAATGCGGCCCAGTCGCGGCCGGCCGTGTTGGCGCCATCGGTCAGCAGCACGATGCTGACGAAGCGCTCGGGATCGGCCCGCAGTTCCTGGCGTGCCTGCTGCTGGGCCAGCGTGAGCGCGTCGTAGATGGCCGTGCCGCCGTCGGCCACCAGGCTGTCGGCATAGGCCAGCACCTGGGCGCTTGCGGCCTGCAGGTCGCCCGCCGCGAACTGCACGCGCGCGGGCTGGCCGACCAGGCCCGAGAACGGAATCAGCAGCACGCGCTCGCGCGCCTGGAAGGCGGCATAGCGCTGGCTGGCGGCCGAGGCCTCGGCGCCGGACAGCAGCTTGAGCGCCTCCTTCATCTGCGCCAGCCGCGCACCCTTCATGGAGCCGCTCACGTCCAGCACGAAGATGCTGGTGGCCGGGCGGCGCAGATCGCTCTGGTAGGCCGAGAGCACGGCATCGATCACCTCCAGCCGGTTCGGAAAGCTCAACTCCACCACGGGCGCCGTGGGCAGCGCCGGGCTGGCCTGTGCCTCGGGGCTGGCGGGGCGCAGCTGGGCCTGGCGCAGCGGCTGGCCCTGGAAGGCGGGGGCCTTGAACTGGGCGACCAGCTTGTCATAGTCTGCGCGCCGTGCTGCGTTGAGCAGCATCAGCGGATAGTCGGCCGAGATCACGCCGTCGCGCGGGTAGACCAGGGTGAGCCGGTCGGCGGCGGGCAGCTTCTCGTTCAGGCGCAGGATCACGGCCTCGTAGTTGACCAGCGCATCGACGGCGCCGGGCTCGCGCTCGAAGGCCTCGGCCAGCCAGCCGGAGCTGCCGGCGGTGAGCTTCTGGCCCGACAGAAAATCCTTGAGCACCTTGGCGTTGACCTCCCTGGCGTCCAGGTCCTCGGTCTTGCCGGCCACGGCCGAGGCCACGGCGAACAGCGCGCTCATGCCGGTGTTGGAGCTGGCCGGATTGGTCATGCCGTAGCGCAGCCGGCCCTGGACGGCAGCGCGTGCGATGTCGGCCCAGGTGGGCGGTGCCTTGTCCCAGCCCAGCTTTTGCAGCACGGGGGCCTTCACGCCCAGGGCCACGCGCGAGTAGAAAAGCTTTTCGCGCGCCAGCGGCTTGTTCGCCAGCGCCAGCGCGGGATAGGCGCCATTGGGCGGCAGGATGGCGTCGTACTGCTCGCCCGCATTGATGCGCTCGACCATCTCCAGCGTGCCCGCATAGCTGAGCTTGAGCGGCACGCCCGCCGCCGTGGCGGCCTGCTCCAGCGCGGGCGCCACGTCCTTGAGTTCGGAGCCGGCCAGCACGGTGAATGCACCCTGGGGAGCGGCGGACGGATCGGACTTGGCGGCGGCCTGCGGCGCGGGTTCGGGCGACTTGCCGCAGCCGGCCAGGGCCAGCGCAAGGCCCAGCAGCCACCAGGCCGCCAGGCGCCGGAACATGCTCACAGCACCACCTCGCCGGCGGGCGCCTGCAGCGCCTCGCGCACGTCCTCGCGGCGGCTCTTTTCCAGATAGGCGCGGGACTTGTCCACCTCCTGCGACAGCGTGTCCACCGTGGTCTGCATGGAGGCCAGGGCCTTGACCTTGAAGTCGGCCATGGCGTCCATGGTCTGGTAGATGTTGCCGAAGGCCTGCTGCAGCCTGGCGATGTCGATGGTGCTGCTGGCCGCCTGCTCGTGGATCTTCCCGCTTTGCTCGCGCAGCAGCTCGCTGGTGCCGGCGATCAGGTTGCCCGTGGTGGTGTTCAGCGCCGTGATCTGGTCCAGCACCAGCTTCTGGTTGGCCAGCGCCTGCGCCACGATGACGGCCGTGCGCAGGGCAGAGACCGTGGTGGTGGTCGCGCGGTCCACGCCCTTGGCCAGTTCGAGGTTGTTCTTGCGCACTAGGTCCAGCGCCAGGTAGCCCTGCACGTTCACCGCCATCTGGGTGAGCAGGTCGGTGACCTTCTGGCGTGCGTAGAACAGCATGTCCTCGCGCACCACGCGGGCCTTTTCCGGGTCGCTGGCGTCCAGCTGTGCGGCCTTGGCCTCCAGCGCCGCGTCCAGCTTCTTGCCGATGTGGATGTATTTCTCCAGCCGCTCCATCAGGCCCCACAGGTTGGCCTTTTCCTGCTCGATGGCGGCGTTGTCGCGCAGCAGCTCGTCCTTGCCGCGCTTGAGGCTGTCGATGATGGCGTTCAGGTGGCTCTGGCTGGACTGGAACTTGTCGAAGTAGTCCACCAGCCTGTTGCCCATGGGGATCAGGCCCAGCAGCTTGCGCGGCTTGAACAGGTCGTCCTGGCGCGAGGGGTCCAGCGCCTCCACCTGGCGGCGCAGGTCGATCAGGCCCTGGCCGATCTGGCTGCCCTGGTCGAACAGGCCGTTGTTCAGCGTCTTGACGGGGCGCTCCAGCATGCGGTTGGAGACGGCGGCAGCGGCCTGCACCTCCTTGTTGCCCATGCCGTGGATGCGCTCGACCGCGCTCTTGAAGGCGGGCGACTGGCTGTCGTTGGCGGTGATGTCGTCGATGAACTGCGCCACCTGCGCGTCCAGCTGCTGCACTTCCTCGGCCTTGAGGCGGACCTTGCCGCTGGCCGACTCGATGGGCACGGGCAGGGCGGGCGCAGGCGGCTCCAGCACGAAATCCTGCGCCTGTGCAGGCACGGCGGCAGTGGTGGCCTGGGGGGTGTTGCTCATCGGTTGCTCCTGGGTCCTTGAGTCATTTGAAGCGCTGTTCCATGTCCACGATCATTCGCTCCAGCCACTCCTGGCTGGGCGGATCGATCACCTCCACCAGCTGCGCGGGCGCCTGCACGCCCTGCCCGGCCCAACGCTCGGGCCCGTGCGTGTCGCCGCCGGTGCGAAAGCCGTATTCCTGCGCCAATGCGCGCAGCTGCGGATCGGATTCAAGCAGCTGGCCCACGCGATCGCCCGCAGGCGTGTAGGGCACGAGCACATGCTTGGAATACAGCGTGGGCTGCGGGTAGAGCATCACCATCTCGCCGCTCCTGCGCTGCGGGTGGCGCAGCAGGAACTCCACCAGCTGCGATTCATAGGCCACCAGCAGCGGCGCCTTGCCCATGCCCAGGGCCAGGTAGTCCTCGAAGGGGCCGGCCGACGAGCTTTCCTGGAAGCCCTGGCGCAAAAACAGCGGCGCCACCTGGGGCATCACGCGCTCCAGGTCGGCCGGGCTCTGCACCACCTGCTGGCCGTTGAGCACATAGCTGGCCAGCGCCAGGTACATGGCGGCGCTGTTGGAGCTGCGCACATCGGTGCTGGCGGGCAGCACGGCCTTGCCGGTGGCAAAGGCGCCGGAGGCCTTTAGGTCACGCCAGCGCGTGCCCTTGCCGGCCATGGCCAGCAGGGCGGGAAGATCGGTCACGTAAAAGAAGTCGCCCTGCTTTTGCACAACGCCGTTGGCGATCAGGATCTCGGCAATGGGCCGCCAGCTGGCGAACACGATGGGCGTGTAGAACGGCGTATAGACCGTGCCGGCCCTGGCCGCCGCCTTGAGCTGGGCCGCAGCCGGCGCCCCCGAGGGAAAGCCGAAGTCGTACTGCTTGGGGTCGTAGCTGTTGGCAATGCTGCGCGAGCCGGCCTTTTGCACCGTCACCGTCACGCCGTGGCGCGCCAGCACGTCGCGCACGCGCTCGTCCTGGAAGAAGGCTTCCTTCTCGGAGCCGATCAGGCCGCGTGCCGTCACGGACTGCTGCTGCGTCAGCTGCGCCTGGCGGTCCTGCACCAGGGCCGTGCGCGAGTACCAGATGCCGCCGCCCACGGCCGCCAGCAGCAGCGCCGCCAGCGACGCCGCCAAAGCGCGGCGGGCGTTCATTGAGTGGCTCCGCCCTGGATGACGGCAAGATGAAATTCGGTCATGAACGCGCGGGCCGTTGTCATGTCTTGTTCAAAAAAACTTCTTATACGGAAGTTTTGTGACACAACGACGACACGCGGCCCGGCCCGCGCCGCGACTACCTCAGCGCGAGTTGCTCAGTGAAGCTGCGCCCACCGGGCGTTTCGCGGTGCTGCTGGGTGCGGTGCTCCACCAGCTGGTCCCACGTCTGCATCTGGCGCTCTTGCGTCTTGCGCAGCGCGCCGGTGACCTGCTTGCCGGCTGTCTCGATCAGCGTGGTGATGGTGCGGCTGTCCTGCACCTTGGTCAGGTCATAGTTGCCCGACTGCAAATCCAGCATGCTGCGGTTGCGCGCCTTTTTGGATTCGGCGTTCAGGGACTCGGTCACCACCTGGGCGATCGACTCGCCCTCCCTGCCGCGGGACTGCCGGGTGGTCTTCTGGCCCACCTGGTACTCGGCGCGGCCGATTTCGGTCACGGCGCCGAATTCATTGGTGTTCTCGAAGTCACCGCTGAAGCTGGCCTGGAAATCGGCCAGGCCGCTTTGCAGGGACTGCACGGAACGCTCCAGCCCGGAGAGCGCGACGATGGCGCCCGGCGCGGCCGGCGCCTGCGCGTTGTGCAGCTGACTGAAGGCACTCTTGAACATGTCCACCAGCGCCGCATCCGCACGGCCGCGCTGCGCGGCGGCATCAAAGCGCTTCAGATGCTGGTCCAGCGCGGACTGGCGCTGTGAAGCGCTGGCGCCCACGGGGGCATCGGACTCCAGGTTGACGGCCAGCTCGCCCGCCGCGCCCTTCATCGCCACCGATCGGCCATCGGCGCCCACATGCAGGCTGAACGAGGACAGGGGCTGCGAAGGCTTGGGGTTCTTGATGTCCAGGTCCAGGCCGGACAGCACGCTGCGGTCGAAGTCCATCAGCTTGCCCAGTTCCAGCTGGGGCTTGCCCGGCTTTCCCAGGCCTTCCAGCGCTTCGTCCAGCCCGTCGGCCAGCTGGGCAATGGCCGCGCTCTCGGCCTGGCTCAAGGTGCCGGAACTCTTGACCTTGACCCGCAGCCCGCTGCTGCTGCCCGCTTCGCTGCCGTCGTTCGTGGCAATCCGCAGCTCCACGGTCTGGCCCGATTGCGTGCGGATCTTCAGGCTCACGGTGGCAGCGCCCACGGACACATCGCTCAGTGCGGACTTGTCCAGGGCCTGCGCATCCGCGCTGCCTGCGACGGAGTCGGCCGCCGTGGGCGCCTGGTACTCCGCAACCGTCTGTTGGTAGTCCGACGGCGTGGCCGCAAAGCGCGACAGCAGGGCGCCGCCCAGGCCGCGCCAGCGGTCGGCCAGGCTGGCCGACGGGCCCAGGCTCAGGTTGCGCGCCATCAGGGTGCTGATGTCGTCCCTGTCTTGCGAGGCCCAGGCCCGGGTCAGCCTGAACTGGCCCAGTTCCACGGGCTGCGGTTTGGCATAGATGACGCTGGACCCTGTGGACTGGCCCAGCGTGACCTGCGTGCCCGGGTCGGCGGGTGCAGCAGCTGCCGTGGTCGCTGACGACCTCACGGACACCGTGGGCCGCATGCCCGCTGCGCTGGCGGCAAAGCTGGCGCCGGTGGATGAAATGCTGGTCATGGATTGATCGTCTTCCTTCGGTCTTGTCCTGACTGAATGTGGCGGCCCAGGCCTTTGCAGGCAGGGGATTTTCTCTGTTCATGGACCATCGGCAGATTTCCGATTTTCTTTACCCCCGTGCACCAATATGGTGTGAAAACCTTGTATTCATTGAAATCCGGCCAATACAGGGAATGTTTGGCTTTTGGCGCAGAAAAGACGCCATTGCTCTACTGGACGCAGCGACTGGCGGCAAGCGGCATCCTCTCAGTGACGCCGCCCTCTTTGACCTGAGTCAAGACTATGGAGTGAACTGCATCGATATAACGAAACGGCATCGCCAAAATCGGTCGCTGCAGTGCAACATAGATAGAATGAAAAAGACCAGGAGACGATATTGGCATGCAAACCTTTGATTTGCATGCATCAAAACAAGCTATCAAAAGCTTCGTAGTCACAGGAAATACAAACATTCGCCGTGGCGCATATGTCGGCAATGCCGCGCCATGCCCCGTGATTCCTGACGAAGCCGCCCCAAGGCGGCCTGTTTCCCGGCAGACCTTCTGATCTGGAGCATTCGAGATGACGCTATTGGCTGGCAAAAAGGGCCTGATCGTCGGCATCGCCAACCGCGACAGCATTGCCTGGGCCTGTGCCCGGGCCATGCATGCGGCGGGCGCCGAGATCGGCGCGACCTGGCAGAACGACAAGGCCCGTGTGCATGTGGAGCCCCTGCTCGACGAGATCGGTGCCGAGCTGCGCATGCCGCTGGACGTGGGCGACGACGAGCAGATGCGCGCACTGTTCGATGCCGCCGCCGTGCGCTGGGGCCGGCTGGACTTCGTGCTGCACGCCGTGGCCTACGCCCCGCGCAAGGACCTGCAGGGCCGCGTGGTGGACAGCTCCCGCGAGGGCTTTGCGCTGGCCATGGACATCTCCTGCCACTCCTTCATCCGCATGGCGCACCTGGCCGAGCCGCTGATGGCCGCCAGCGGCGGCAGCCTCATGACGCTGAGCTACCTGGGCGCCAGCGAGGTCATGCCGCACTACGGAATCATGGGCCCGGTCAAGGCCGCGCTGGAGTCCACCACGCGCTACCTGGCGGCCGAGCTCGGCCCCTCGCGCATCCGCGTCAATGCCGTCTCGCCCGGGCCCATCGCCACGCGCGCGGCCTCGGGCATTGCCGCGTTCGATGAACTCGTGGCCGACAGCGTGCGCCGCTCGCCCATTGCCGGCGAGCTGCAGCCCGACGACGTGGGGCCGCTGTGCGCCTTCCTGGCCTCGGACGGGGCGCGCGCCATCACGGGCTGCACGCTGTATGTCGATGGCGGCCACCACATCCTCAACTAGCGGCTGCCGCACCGGCGCCCCGCAGCACTGCAGATGACCCTCCCATTCCCCCGAACCGCCGCCGCCGCGCTGGCAGCCGCACTGGCCGCCGCACTGGCAGGATGTGCCTCCCTGGCGCCGCCGCACGAGCCGCCGCCCCTGCCCACGCCCGAGGCCTGGCCTGCCCATCTGCAGGCGGGCGCCCAGGGTGTCGCCGCCGCCGGCCTGCCCTGGCGCGACTACTTCACCGACCCCGTGCTGCGCCAGCTGATCGCCACCGCGCTGGAGCACAACCGCGACCTGCGCGTGGCCGCGCTGCGCGCCGAAGAGGCGCGCGCGGCCTTCCAGATCCAGCGCTCCGAGCTGTTCCCGGCCATTGGCGTGGGCGGCCAGGCCGCACGGGCGCGCGTGCCTGGCGACCTCAACCTCTCGGGCCGCTCCGTGGTCAGCGGCGAGTACCGCGCCGAGGTCGGCTTCAGCAGCTGGGAGCTGGACCTGTGGGGCCGCGTGCGCAGCCTCAAGGACGCGGCCCTGCAGACCTGGCTGGCCAGCGATGCGGGCCGCCACGCCGTGCAGACCGCGCTGATCGCCCAGGTGGCCGACGGCTACCTGGGCCTGCGCGAGCTGGACGAGCGCGTGGCCATTGCGCGCGAGACGCTGGCCACGCGCCAGGAATCCTTTCGCATCTTCACGCGCCGCGAGGCCGTGGGCGCCAGCTCGCGCCTGCAGCTGGCCCAGGTCCAGACCCTGCTGACCCAGGCGCAGGCCCTGCTGGCCCAGCTGGAGCTGGCACGCGCGCAGCAGCTGCATGCCCTGGCCCAGCTGGTCGGCGCCCACCCGGGCCCGCTGCCCGCCGCCGCACCCTTTGACGACGCCCTGGTGCTAACCGAGCTGCGGCCGGGCCTGCCCTCGGAACTGCTCACGGCGCGGCCCGACATTGCCGCCGCCGAGCATCAGCTGCGCGCGGCCCGGGCCCAGATCGGCGCGGCGCGCGCCGCCTTCTTCCCGCGCATTGCGCTCACGGCCCGCTGGGGCACGGCCAGCGCCGAACTCGACGGCCTGTTCGACGGCGGCAGCCGCGCCTGGGCCTTCGTGCCCACGGTGTCCCTGCCCATCTTCGACGGCGGCCGGCGCCGCGCCAACCTGGAGCTGGGCGAGATCCGCAGCGACATGGCCGTGGCCCAGTACGAGAAAGCCATCCAGACCGCCTTCCGCGAGGTGGCCGATGGCCTGGCCGCGCGCCGCTGGCTGTCCGAGCAGATCACCGTGCAGCGCACCGCCGTGCAGGCCCAGGCCGAGCGTGCGCGGCTGGCGCAGCTGCGCTACGACAACGGCTCGGCCGCCTACCTGGAGGTGCTGGACGCCCAGCGCGACCTGCTGGCCGCACGCCAGCAACTGGTGCAGGCGCGGCGCGCCCTGCTGTCCAGCCAGGTGGGCCTGTATGCCGCCCTGGGCGGCGGCAGCGGCGCCGAACCTGCCGCGCTGCCCGCCACCCTGCCGGCCACGCCTGCCGATCCCCCGAATTCCTGAAGCCTCCGGACCCGCCCATGGACAAGAACACCTCTCTGAAGAACAAGATCGTGCCGATCGCCGCCGTGGCGGTCCTGGCCCTCGTGGCCTGGTGGGCCTGGAAGACCTTCACGCCCAAGGGCCCGGGCGAGGGCTTCGTCGGCAGCAACGGCCGTGTCGAGGCCACCGAGATCGACATCTCCACCAAGCTGCCCGGCCGCGTGGAGGAAATCCTGGTGCGCGAGGGCGACTTCGTGCAGGCCGGCCAGCCCGTGGCGCGCATGCAGATCGACACCCTGCGCGCCCAGCGCCAGGAAGCCGACGCCATGCGCCAGCAGGCCGAGCACAGCGTGGCCGCGGCCGAGGCCCAGGTCACCCTGCGCCGCAGCGACCTGGCCGCCGCCCAGGCCCTGATCGTGCAGCGCGAGACCGAGGTGGACGCCGCGCAGCGCCGCTTCAAGCGCTCGGAAACGCTGGCGCGCGAGGGTGCCTCCTCGGTGCAGGAGCTCGATGACGACCGCGCCCGCGTGCGCGGCAGCGAGGCGGCGCTGGCCGCCACGCGAGCCCAGGCCGCCGCTGCCCAGGCCGCCGTGAAGGCGGCCGAGGCCCAGGTGGTCGGCGTGCGCTCCCAGGTGCAGGCGGCCACGGCCACGGTGGCGCGCGTGCAGGCCGACATCGACGACGGCGTGCTCAAGGCCCCGCGCGACGGCCGCGTGCAGCTGCGCGTGGCCCAGCCCGGCGAAGTGCTGGGCGCAGGCGGGCGCGTGCTCAACCTGCTGGACCTGTCCGATGTCTATATGACCTTCTTCGTGCCCGAGACCGCCGCCGGGCGCATCGCCCTGGGCAGCGAGGTGCGCCTGGTGCTGGACGCCGCGCCCGAGTACGTGATCCCCGCCCGCGTCTCCTTCGTCGCCAGCCAGGCCCAGTTCACGCCCAAGACCGTGGAGACCGCCAGCGAGCGCCAGAAGCTGATGTTCCGCGTGCGCGCCCAGATCCCGCCGGAGCTGCTGCGCCGCCATCTGGAACAGGTCAAGACCGGCGTGCCCGGCATGGCCTGGCTGCGCACCGATGCCAGCCATGAGTGGCCCGCCAACCTGGCCATCAAGCTGCCAGCCCAGCCCGCGCAATGAGCGAGAGCACGACGCCCCATGCCAGCGGCTGGGTCGTGCGCCTGAAGGGCGTGCACCAGCGCTATGGCCAGGTCGAGGCGCTGGCGGGCATAGATCTGGACATTCCCGAAGGCCGCATGGTCGGTCTGATCGGGCCGGACGGCGTGGGCAAGTCCAGCCTCATGGCGCTGATCTCCGGGGCGCGCAAGATCCAGGAAGGCAGCGTCGAGGTGCTGGGCGGCGACATGGCCCAGCGCCGCCACCGCGAGGCCGTCTGCCCGCGCGTGGCCTACATGCCGCAGGGCCTGGGGCGCAACCTCTATCCCACCCTGTCGGTGGAGGAGAACCTGCAGTTCTTCGCGCGCCTGTTCGGCCATGACGCGGCCGAGCGGCGCCGGCGCATCGACGACCTCACCCAGGCCACGGGCCTGCGCAAATTCCTGGAGCGGCCGGCCGGCAAGCTGTCTGGCGGCATGAAGCAGAAGCTGGGCCTGTGCTGCGCGCTGATCCACGACCCCGACCTGCTCATTCTTGACGAGCCCACCACGGGCGTGGACCCGCTGGCGCGCGCCCAGTTCTGGGACCTGATCGCGCGCATCCGCCGCCAGCGCCCCGGCATGAGCGTGCTGGTGGCCACGGCCTACATGGACGAGGCCCAGCGCTTCGACTGGCTGGTGGCCATGGACGAGGGCCGCGTGCTGGCCACGGGCACGCCGGCCGAGCTGCTGCAGCGCACGGACAGCCGCTCGCTGGAAGAGGCCTTCATCGCCCTGCTGCCCGAAGAGAAAAAGCGCGGCCATGCGCCCGTGACCATCGCCCCCCTGCCCGAGGGCGGCGAGGACGACATCGCCATCGAGGCCAGGGACCTGACCATGCGCTTTGGCGACTTCGTCGCCGTGGACCATGTGTCCTTCCGCATCCGCCGTGGCGAGATCTTCGGCTTCCTGGGCTCCAACGGCTGCGGCAAGAGCACCACCATGAAGATGCTGACCGGCCTGCTGCCGGCCAGCGAGGGCCAGGCCTGGCTGTTCGGCCAGCCCGTGGACCCGCGCGACATCGACACGCGCCGCCGCGTGGGCTACATGACCCAGGCGTTCTCGCTGTACGGCGAGCTGACCGTGCACCAGAACCTGGTGCTGCATGCGCGCCTGTTCGGCGTGCCCGAGGCGGACATCCCCGCGCGCGTGGCCGAGATGCTGCAGCGCTTTGACCTGCAGGCCGCGCAGCACAGCCTGCCGGCCGCCCTGCCGCTGGGCATGCGCCAGCGCCTGTCGCTGGCCGTGGCCATGGTGCACAAGCCCGAGCTGCTCATCCTGGACGAGCCCACCTCGGGCGTGGACCCCGTGGCGCGCGACGGCTTCTGGCGCCTGCTAGTGGAGCTGTCGCGGCGCGACCGCGTGACCATCTTCATCTCCACCCACTTCATGAACGAGGCCGAGCGCTGCGACCGCATGTCCATGATGCATGCGGGCAAGGTGCTGGACAGCGACACGCCCGCGCGCCTGGTGGCCAAGCGCGGCGCGGCCACGCTGGAGGAAGCCTTCATCGGCTACCTGGTCGAGGCCGGTGGCGGCGAGGCCCCGGCCGAGGAACAGCAGGCCGCACCAGCCACCCCCGCTGCCGTGGAAACGCACACTGCGCGCCGCCGCCATTTCAGCGCCCAGCGCATGCTCAGCTATGTCTGGCGCGAAGCGCTGGAGCTGCAGCGCGACCCGGTGCGCGCCACGCTGGCCCTGGTGGGCTCGCTGATCCTGATGTTCGTGATGGGCTACGGCATCAGCCTGGACGTGGAGGACCTGCGCTTTGCCGTGCTGGACCGCGACCAGACCACCATCAGCCGCAGCTATGCGATGAGCCTGTCGGGCTCGCGCTACTTCATCGAGCAGCCGCCGCTGACCGACTACGACGCACTGGACCGCCGCATGCGCAGCGGCGAGCTGACCCTGGCCATCGAGATCCCCCCGGGCTTTGCGCGCGATGTGCTGCGCGGCGGCTCCGTGCAGGTGGGCGCCTGGTTCGACGGCGCCATGCCCACGCGCGCCGAGACCGTGCGCGGCTACCTGCAGGGCATCCACCAGCACTGGCTGACCGAGCAGGCGCGCGAGCGCCTGGGTGTGACGCCGGCCGGCCTCATCGACATCCAGACGCGCTTTCGCTACAACCCCGACGTGCGCAGCCTGCCGGCCATGGTGCCGGCCGTCATGCCCCTGCTGCTGCTGCTTTTGCCGGCCATGCTGACGGCGCTGGCCGTGGTGCGCGAGAAGGAAAGCGGCTCCATCACCAACCTCTACGTCACGCCGGTCACGCGCACCGAATTCCTGCTGGGCAAGCAACTGCCCTATGTGGTGCTGGCCATGCTGAACTTCCTGCTGATGTGCCTGATGGCCGTCACCCTGTTCGGCGTTCCCGTGACGGGCAGCTTTGCCACGCTGGCCCTGGCGGCGCTGATCTTCAGCGGCGCCTCCACGGGCTTCGGCCTGCTGGCCTCCACGCTGACGCGCAGCCAGATCGCCTCGATGTTCCTGGTGCTGATCGGCACGCTGATTCCCACCACGCAGTTCGCGGGCCTGGTCGATCCCGTGTCCTCGCTGGAGGGGGCGGGCCGCATCATCGGCGAGGTCTATCCGGCCAGCCACATGATCGCCATCAGCCGCGGCGTGTTCAGCAAGGCGCTGGGATTTCGGGAGCTGGCCGGCTCGTTCGGGCCGCTGCTGCTGTCCGTGCCGGTGATCCTGGGCCTGGCCATTGCACTGACCAGAAAGCAGGAGAGCTGACATGCGCACCCGCCTTTTCTCCAACATCTACCGGCTGGGCGTCAAGGAGCTGTGGAGCCTGTGGCGCGACCCCGTGCTGCTGGTGCTCATCGCCTATGTGTTCACGGTCTCCATCTACACGGCGGCCACGGCCATGCCCGAGAGCCTGCACAACGCGCCCATCGCCATCGTGGACGAGGACGGCTCGCCGCTGTCGCAGCGCATCGCGGGCGCTTTCTATCCGCCGCAGTTCGCGCCGCCGGCCATGATCGACCGCACGCAGATGGACCCGGGCATGGACTCGGGCACCTACACCTTCGTGCTCAACATCCCGCCCAACTTCCAGCGCGACGTGCTGGCGGGCCGCGCCCCCGAGCTGCAGCTGAACGTGGACGCCACGCGCATGAGCCAGGCCTTCACGGGCAACAGCTATGTGCAGCAGATCGTCACGGCCGAGGTCAGCGAGTTCGTGCGGCGCTTTCGGGGCGCCACTGCCCTGCCGGTGGACCTGGTGGTGCGCGCGCGCTTCAATCCCGCGCTGGACAAGGTCTGGTTCGGCGGGCTGATGCAGATCATCAACAACGTGACCATGCTGTCCATCATCCTCACGGGCGCGGCCCTGATCCGCGAGCGCGAGCACGGCACGGTGGAGCACCTGCTGGTCATGCCGGTGACACCGACCGAGATCATGCTGGCCAAGATATGGTCCATGGGACTGGTCGTGCTGGTCACCGCCTTTGCCTCGCTCAACCTCGTGGTGCGCGGCGCCCTGGGCGTTCCCATCGAAGGCTCGCTGCCGCTGTTCCTGGCGGGGGCCGCGCTGTGCCTGTTCGCCACAACGTCGCTGGGGATCTTCCTTGCCACGCTGGCGCGCAACATGCCACAGTTCGGCATGCTGCTGGTGCTCGTGCTGCTGCCGCTGCAGCTGCTGTCGGGCGCCATGACGCCGCGCGAAAGCATGCCCGAGCTGGTACAGAACATCATGCTGGCCGCGCCGACCACCCACTTTGTCGAGCTGTCGCAGGCCATCCTCTACCGCGGAGCGGGGCTGGACGTGGTCTGGAAGCCCTTCCTCGCGCTGGCCGCGATCGGCTCCGTGCTGTTCGCCCTCACGCTCACCCGTTTTCGCAAGACCATCAGCCAGATGGCCTGATTTCGTTCCCGCCGCCAAGGCATCTTTCCATCTCAACCAGCAAGGAGTTTCATATGAGCGCACAGACCATTCCCCTCCATCTGCTCAAGGCACAGCTTGAACTGCAGCTGCACCTGAGCCGGCTGCTGCAGGAAAGCGGCCAACAGTGGCTGGAGCATGCCGCACGCAACGGCCCCGAGCGCATCGCCGAGACCGGCAGCGAGATCGAGGGCGTGCAGCAGACCAGCAGCTGGCAGGAGCTGGCCACCCTGCCCGCCCAGGCCTTCTGGCGCCACGCCCACCTGCGCATGGGCCATGCCCAGGCCCTGGCCCAGACCGCCATGGCCAGCCAGATGACCCTGGCCCAGGGCGTGCAGCAGGCCGTGCACGACTGGCAGCAACAGGTGGCAGCCACGCTGGGCAACAGCACCCAGGGCGCGGCCGACACCGCCGTGCCGTGGAGCGACCTGCTCGCCCGCTGGACCTCGGCCGTGCAGTCCGTGGCCCAGCCCGCCCATGCGGCGCAGCAGCCCATTGCGGCAGCCGCCGCCGAAACGGCCCGCGACACCACAGCCCAGGGCTGACAGGCCCCCAAGGAAGCCGCCACGCGGTCCCGCAGGTTCGGGGCCGCATGGGCGGGGGGCGGCCATCCGCACCCAGCCACAAGCAATCACACGCAATCTAAGAGCAGGGCATGACATGCCGGTAAAGGAGTGGGCCAGATGAACGAGAACCTGCAGAGCCACGGCACCGTGGACGTGGGAGGGATGTGGGGCGATCCGATGAAGCTGTCGCAGGCAGCCGCGCAATACGCCACCGATGCCTGGCAGCGCTCGCTGCTGTATGCCGACATCCGGCGCCAGCGTGGCAACCAGTACCGCGAGCATCTGGCCGAGGAAGTGCCCAATGTGCTGAGCTTCCGGGCCGAGATCGTGATGTCGGGCCTGGACCTGCCGCGCCCCGTCAACTACGGCCTGGCACGCATCGCGCCCATGGAGGGCACGGTCATCGACCCGGCCAAGCGCCCCTTCATCGTCGTCGATCCGCGCGCGGGCCACGGCCCCGGCATCGGCGGCTTCAAGCCCGACAGCGAGATCGGCGCCGCGCTCAAGGCCGGCCATCCCTGCTACTTCGTGGGCTTCCTGCCCGACCCCGTGCCCGGCCAGACCGTCGAGGACGTGATGCGCGCCGAGGCCCAATTCGTGCGCAAGGTCGCCGAGCTGCACCCCGAGAGCCGGGGCAAGCCCGCCGTCATCGGCAACTGCCAGGCCGGCTGGCAGATCCTCATGACGGCCGCCGTCTGGCCCGAGCTGTTCGGCCCCATCATCGTGGCCGGTGCGCCGCTGTCGTACTGGGCCGGCGACAACCCCATGCGCTATGGCGGCGGCCTCATGGGCGGCAGCTGGATGACGGCGCTGACCAGCGACCTGGGCGCGGGCCGCTTCGACGGCGCATGGCTGGTGCAGAACTTCGAGAACCTCAACCCGGCCAACACGCTGTGGGAAAAGCAGTACCAGGTCTATGCCGACGTGGACACCGAGGGGCCGCGCTACCTGGGCTTCGAGAAGTACTGGGGCGGCTATGTCTTCCTGGAAGGCCGCGAGATGCAGTACATCGTGGACAACCTGTTCATCGGCAACCGGCTGGCCACGGCCGAGCTGACGACCTCGGACGGCGTGCGCATCGACCTGCGCAACATCCGCTCGCCCATCGTGGTGTTCTGCTCGCATGGCGACAACATCACGCCGCCGGGCCAGGCCCTGGGCTGGATCACCGACCTGTACCGCGACGACGAGGACATCGCCGCCCACGACCAGACCATCGTCTTCGCCACGCATGACAGCATCGGCCACCTGGGCATCTTTGTCTCGGGCGCCGTGGGCCGCAAGGAGCACCGCGAGTTCGCGGCGCACATCGACATCATCGACCTGCTGCCCGCCGGCATCTACCGCGCCGAGATCGCCGACCGCCCGGCCGGTGTGCCGGCACAGGATCTGACCGACGCCGCCTACCTGATGAAGATCCGCCGCAGCGACCTGGCCGAGGTGCGCTCCATCGTCCGGCCCGATCCCGAAAGCGAGCGCCATTTCGCCGCTGCCGCGCGCGTCTCCGAAATCAACCTGGCCCTGTACCGCAACACCGTGCAGCCCTGGGTGCAGGCGCTGTCCACGCCGCTGTCTGCGCGCTGGCTGCAGGCCATGCACCCGCTGCGCGTGGGCTATGAATGCTGGTCGGACTCGCACCCGCTGGCACCCGTCGTGGCCCAGGCCGCCGAGCATGCGCGCGAGGACCGCCACCCCGTCGAGCCCGACAACCCCTTCCTGAAGGCGCAGCAGGCCATGTCGCAGGCCGTGGTGCATCTGCTCGACACCTACCGCGACCAGCGCGATGCCATGCAGGCGCGGCTGTTCCACGCCATCTATGGCTCGCCCCTGGTCCAGGCCCTGGCCGGCCAGAGCCGCCAGGACGACGGCCCGCCGCGCCCGCACCCCGGCGAATCGCCCGAGCACTGCCAGTACATGCGCCAGGAGCTGGCGCGGCTGCACGAAAGCGTGGCCCAGGGCGGGCTGTACGAGGCCGTCATACGCGCCCTGTTCCACGTGCTGCGTGCACGCGGCGAGGCCGATGAGCGCCACTTCCGCCACGCCTGGCGGCTGCTGCAGGACCACCTGGGCGGCGTGCCGCCTGACATGGCGCAGTTCCGCCGCATCGTGCGCCGCCAGGCCCTGCTGATGCAGCGCGAGCCCGACGCCGCCATGGCCGCCATCCCCCGGTTGCTGGCCGCCTCGCCCGCCGCCGACATCCGCTGGGGCATGACCACGGTGGACGAGCTGGCCAACCAGGGCGGCAACCTCAGCGATGCCGAGCACCAGCGCCTGCTGCAGGCCATGGGGCATTTCGTGCAGGCGCTGGAGGCCGCCGAGTCCAGGCAGGCGAAAGAGCAGGCCGAGCGGCACCCGGCCATCGCGCCAGCCTCGGTGGCCGAGCCTGAACCCGAATCTGTGACGGCACCCCTGACGGCACCTTCGGCAGCGCCTCTGACCGCTCCTGTTGCGGCTCCCGTGGCCGCTCCTGCTGCAGCTCCTGAACCGCCACCCGAGCCCGCACCTGTTCCCGACTCCGCGCCTGCCGCCAAGCGCCCCGCACGCGCCCAGGCCAGCCGCGCACACCCCAGCCCCCGGAAAAAGCGATGAACCTCTCCCCCGATTCCGATGCGGCCCTGCCGCCCGAAGACCTGGCCCTGCTGCGCAACCACAGCTTTGACGAACTGGACGTGGGCGACAGCGCCAGCCTGGAACGCACGCTGAGCACGCAGGACCTGCGCCTCTTTGCCGCACTGTCGGGCGCGGCCGTGGCCGACGGCGCTGGTGCCGCTGCCGGTGCCGGTGCCGGCACGGTTGCCGGCGCCGACGATGACGACACGGCCCTGATCGCCCATGGCATGTGGGGCAGCATGCTGCTGGCCTCGGTGCTGGGCACGCGCCTGCCCGGCCCGGGCACCACCCTGGTTGGCCAGACGCTGCGCTTTCTGGCGCCGCTGGCCGCAGGCGACCGGCTGACCGTGCGCGTGGAGGTGCTGGCCAAGCAGGCCGAGCAGCGCCAGGTCACGCTGGCCGTGGCCTGCACCAACCAGCATGGCGCCGCCGTGATCGAGGGCCAGGCCACCGTGCATGCGCCTGCGCGCCACATCGAGCGCCAGCGCACCAGCCTGCCCGAGATCCGCCTGGAGGCCGGTGGACGCGACGGCCTGCAGCGCCTGCTGGCCCATGTGGCCGGCCTGCCGCCCATCCGCGTGGCCGTGGTCCATCCCTGCGACGAGCCCAGCCTCTCGGCCGCGCTGGACGCGCGCCGCGAAGGCCTGATCGACCCCGTGCTGGTGGCCCCGCGTGCGCGGCTGGAGGCCGTGGCGGCCGAGCACGGGCTGGACCTGGGCGGCCTGCGCATCGAGGACGTGCCGCACAGCCACGCCGCCGCCACGCGCGGCGCCGAGCTGGCCGCCTGCGGCGAGGTCGAGGCCATCATGAAAGGCAGTCTGCACACGGACGAGCTCATGGCCGAGGTCGTGGCCGCCGCCGCCGGCCTGCGCACCAAGCGCCGCGTCAGCCACTGCTTCGTGCTGCAGACGCCGCACTATCCGCGCCCCTTCATCGTCACCGATGCGGCCATCAACCTCGCGCCCGACCTGCAGCAAAAGGCCGACATCGTGCGCAACGCCATCGCCCTGGCCCATGCCATCGGCGTGCCCGAGCCCAAGGTCGCCATCCTGGCCGCCGTGGAGACCGTGAGCCCGCACATGCCGGCCACGCTGGACGCCGCCGCGC
Source organism: Delftia sp. BGA-UO-ETr-SB1 (assembly GCF_059567865.1). Taxonomy (NCBI): domain Bacteria; kingdom Pseudomonadati; phylum Pseudomonadota; class Betaproteobacteria; order Burkholderiales; family Comamonadaceae; genus Delftia; species Delftia sp. BGA-UO-ETr-SB1. The sequence goes on from NZ_JCAQOW010000005.1 coordinate 1,792,808, forward strand.
TGTGCAAGATGGCCGACCGGGGCCAGATCGAAGGCGGCGTGCTCGACGGGCCGCTGGCCTTCGACAACGCCGTGTCCATGGCCGCTGCGCGCACCAAGGGCATCGATTCGCCCGTGGCGGGCCAGGCCGACATCCTGGTCGTGCCCGACCTGGAAAGCGGCAACATGCTGGCCAAGCAGCTCATGTACATGGGCGAGGCGGCCAGCGCCGGCATCGTCATGGGCGCCAAGGTGCCCGTCATCTTGACCAGCCGCGCCGACAGCCGCGCCTCGCGCATTGCCTCCTGCGCCATTGCCCTGCTGCTGGCCCACCGCTACCGGAACTCCCCGCCATGATCCCTGCCCACACCGCATCCTCCCCCGCCCGCGAACTGGTCGTGGTGCTCAACTGCGGCTCGTCCAGCATCAAGTTCGCCGTCTTCGACGGTGCCCAGCGCCCGCTGCCGCGCAAGCCGCTGTGGAACGGCAAGGTCCAGGGCATAGGCGGGCCCGCGCCCGACTTCGGCGAGAGCGGCGTGCCGCCCTTTGCCATTGCCCTGGATGCCGCTCACCCCTACCGCGCCGCGCTGCAGCTGATCCGCGAGCGCATCACCGCGCGCCTGGCGCAGCTGGACGGCGCCCGCGTGGCCGCCGTCGCCCACCGCGTGGTGCACGGCGGCAGCCGCTACTTCGAGCCCGTGCGCGTCGATGCCGGCGTGCTGGCCGACCTCAAGGCCTTCATCCCGCTGGCGCCGTTGCACCAGCCCTTTGCGCTGGAGGCCATGGACATCCTGCTGCGCGAGCGGCCCGAACTGGTGCAGGTGGCCTGCTTCGACACCGCCTTCCACCACACGCTGCCCAAGGTCGAGCAACTGCTGCCCCTGCCGCATGCGGCCTGGGAACGCGGGCTGCGCCGCTACGGCTTCCACGGCCTGTCCTACGAATACATGGCCACCGCCCTGCCCGAGCGCCATGGCGACCTGGCACGCGGGCGCACCCTGGTGGCCCACCTGGGCAGCGGCGCCAGCCTGTGCGCCATGCAGGGCCTGCAAAGCGTGGCCACGACCATGGGCTTCTCTGCGCTGGACGGCCTGATGATGGGCACGCGCACCGGCGCGCTGGACCCCGGCGCCGTGATCTACCTGATGGAAATCGAAAAGCTCAGCCTGCAGGAAGTGGGCCGCATCCTGTACCACGAGTCCGGCCTGCTGGGCGTCTCGGGCACCTCGTCCGAGCCGCGCGTGCTGCTGCCGCTGGAGTCGGGCACCGATGCCCAGGCCGAGCGTGCGCGCGATGCGCTGGCCCTGTACGTGCGGCGCATCGTGCGCGAGATCGGCGCCCTGGTCGCCGTGCTGGGCGGCCTGGACCTGCTGGTGTTCACCGCAGGCGTGGGCGAGCACAGCGCCGAGATACGGCGGCGCGTGTGCGAGGGCCTGGGTTTTCTGGGCCTGCGGCTGGACGCCGAGGCCAATGCGCGCGATGCGGCCGTGATCTCGGCCACCGGCAGCGCCGTCATCGTGGGCGTGGAGCCCACCAACGAGGAATGGGTGGCAGCGCGCCATGCGCTGCGCTGGCTGCCGGGCAACGCGATCCCCGCATGAGTGTGAACAGGCCCTAGGAACGATCGTCCTGCGCACCGCCTTCGCGCAGCCGCGCGAACTCGCGGTGCTCGTAGGCAATGCATTCCTCCATGAGGTGGCGGTACACCGCCTCCATCATGTCGGGCTGGCCGCCCTCGGCGGCCGTGCGCTCGCGCACGCGGCGCACGATGGCCTCGATGCGGCCCTCGTCGCGCACCTGGGCCGCATCGGCCTTGATGCGCGCGGCCTGCTGCATGTAGCCCATGCGCGTGACCAGCAGCGGCACCAGCACATCGTCCAGCGCATCCACATTGCGGCGCACATCCAGCATGTCGGTGCAGTGCTGCACCAGGTCGATGGCCTGCTTGGCGCGGTCCGTGCTCATTCCAGTCCTTCCTCCACCAGCTCGGCCGCGCGCATCAGTGCGCGCGCCTTGTGCTCGGTCTCTTTCCATTCCATCTCGGGCACGGAATCGGCCACCACGCCGGCGGCGGCCTGCACGTAGAGCGTGCCGTCCTTGATCACGCCCGTGCGGATGGCAATGGCCAGGTCCATGTCGCCCGCAAAGCTCAGGTAGCCGCAGGCGCCGCCGTAGATGCCGCGCTTGGTGGGCTCCAGCTGGTCGATGACCTCCATGGCATGCACCTTGGGCGCGCCCGTCAGCGTGCCGGCCGGGAAGGTGGCCTTGAACACGTCCATGTTGTCCATGCCGTCGCGCAGAATGCCCTCCACGTTGCTGACGATGTGCATCACGTGGCTGTAGCGCTCCACGGCAAAGGCCTCGGTCACCTTCACGCTGCCCGTCTTGGCGATGCGGCCGATGTCGTTGCGCGCCAGGTCGATCAGCATCACGTGCTCGGCGCGTTCCTTGGGGTCGGCCACCAGTTCCTTTTCGGTGGCCTTGTCGGCCTCGGGCGTGGCGCCGCGCGGGCGCGTGCCGGCCAGCGGGCGGATGGTGACCTTCTGGCCCTCGTCCGTGTTCTCCTGGCGCACCAGGATCTCGGGGCTGGCGCCCACCACATGGAAATCGCCCAGGTGGTAGTAGTACATGTAGGGGCTGGGATTGAGCGAACGCAGCGCGCGGTACAGGCTCAAGGGGCTGGCCGTGAAGCGCTTGTGGATGCGCTGGCCCACCTGCACCTGCATGAAGTCGCCCGCGGCGATCAGCTCCTTGGCCTTCTCCACGGCCGCCAGGTAGTCTTCCTTGGCAAAGCTGCGCTGGGCCGGATGGCTCTCCCCCGCCTTGATCTGCGGCGCGCTGACCGAGTAGCGCAGCAGATCCTTCAACTGGCGCAGCCGCTTCTTGGCGCGCGTATAGGCCTCGCTCTCGCCGGGGTTGGCATAGACGATCAGGTACAGCTTGCCCGACAGGTTGTCGATCACCGCCACTTCCTCGCACTGCAGCAGCAGGATATCGGGGCAGTTGAGCGTATCGGGCGGGCAGGAATCTTCCAGCTTCTTCTCGATATAGCGCACGGCGTCGTAGCCGAAGTAGCCGGCCAGCCCGCCGCAAAAACGCGGCAGCCCCGGGCGCAGTGCCACCTTGAAGCGCTTTTGGTAGGCAGCGATGAAGTCCAGCGGATTGCCCTTGGCCGTCTCCACCACCTGGCCATCGGTCACCACCTCGGTGCATGCCGCATCGCCGAAGCCGCTGGCGCGCAGCAGCGTGCGTGCAGGCAGGCCGATGAAGCTGTAGCGCCCGAAGCGCTCGCCGCCCACCACGGACTCCAGCAAAAAGCTGTGCTTGCCGTCACCGCCCGCATGGGCCAGCTTGAGGTAGAGGGACAGGGGGGTTTCGAGGTCCGCAAACGCCTCGACCATCAGAGGGATGCGGTTGTAGCCCTGCGCAGCAAGGCTCTTGAATTCGAGTTCGGTGATCACGGGGGAAGGCTCCGGATTGCGTGGCGCTGGCAGACCTGGTGTGGGTGCGGGCTGCGTATGGATTGCGCCGATTCATTCGATTGGCCCGTAGGGCCTCGGGTGCACGCCGGGTCGCGCCCCGGGTGCTTCAGCTGTTCAGTTGGACAGGCTTGCGCCAGGGCCAGGCTCCCCGGTCTCCACAACCTGCAATGAACATGCGATGAATGAACATAGCGGGCAAGTGTAGCGCAGACGCGGCTGGGTACAAGTGCGGACCGGCGCCTTGCGGGGGCGCCGCAGGGGCCTGCCAGCGCCACAATTGACACCATGGTCAGCCTGACCAACAATGGCAGCACAACCTGACCAGAAAGGTCGACCATGCCGTCCCATTTCTCCGCCCGCACCGACGCTGCCTTGCCCGAGGGCGAGCGCGACCCGCTGAACCGCGCCCTGCGGGACCTGAGCCATCAGGTCGGATCGGCCATGCCGCGCAACACCACGCCCATGCCAATCTCGGTCTTCAAGGCGCAGTACGGCGCGGTGCTCAAACAGGCCGACCACGACGGGGTGGCCCTCATCTCCCAGGGCCGCAAGCGCTACGTGATCGTCAGCGAGGAGCACATGGTGGCCCTGTCCGCCAACGAGCGCGCCCCCCGCACGGTGGCCGACATCTGCAGATCGCTGCCGCTGCCGCGCCAGGCCGTGGATCTGTCCGCTGCGCAAATGTCCGGGGCGCGCGGCGATATCGACGTACCCGCCCGGCGCGCGCCATGAGCCGCTACCTGCTGGGCCCCCGCTGCCTGCTGTGGATGGCGAACCAGGAGCCCGCGACCCTGGAGTGGTTCTCCACCATCCGGCCGCTGAACTGCATCGTCAGCGACCTGTCCATGGCCATCGCCAAGGCGGCCGTGGCCGAGGCATTCCACGACCTGCGCGACCGCAACGAATGGTTCTCCCTGCTCGACGCGCTGTATGCCAACCTGCGCGCCGAAGGCGCCTCCATGCTGACCAGCGTGGACAACAAGGTGCTGGAGCGCTTCATCGAATGGCGCAACTTCGCGCCGCTGGACAGCCAGGGCCCGCGGGGCACGGCGCCGCTGGCGCAGGACCTGCGGCTGCTCATCGCCACGGCCGACCTGCTCAAGGTCTGCTACACCGAACCCGCCAACCTCTACCTGACGCAGGCCGCCGCCCGGGGCGTCACCGTGCACGCGCTGTGATGGACTTCGACGTACCGCCCCTGTCCAGCGCGGTGCGCCAGGGCCTGCGCCGGCGCCGGGTCGTCCTGAGCCTGTCGGGCGGCGGCTATCGCGGCCTCTTCAGCGCCCATGTGCTGGAGCGCATCCACCGCGAATTCGGCAACGGCGACCTGCTGGAGAAAGTGGACCTGTTCGCCGGCACCTCCATCGGCGCAATCATCGCCACCGCCCTGGCCAGCGGCTGCCAGCCCGCGCGCATCAAGCAGTTGCTGCTGGACCACGGCCCCGCCATCTTTCCCTCCAAATGGCTGCCCGGCCTGCGCCAGGCCATGGGCAAGGCGCTCTATGACAGCGCCGCGCTGCGCGCAGCGATCAAGGAGGCCATGCCGCAAGCGGAGCAGTCCGCCCTGGGGCAGCTGCAGGTGCCGCTGCTGCTGCCCGCCGTGAACTGGAATTCATCGCAGCTGCACCTGCTGGCCAGCGGCGCCCTGCCCGACAGGGACCGGCTGGGCCTGACGCTGATGGACGCCATGCTGGCCTCATCGGCCGCCCCCACCTACTTTCCCGCGCACGCCGCAGCAGGCAATGTCTTCGTGGACGGCGGACTCGCCGCCAACGCGCCCGACCTGCTGGCCCTGCAGGCCGCCCGCCAGCTCTGGGGGCCGGCCGCCGACATCGTGATGATCAGCATAGGCACCGCCAACCCCCAGCAGGGCCAGGACCCCGTGGCCATGCCCCGGCGCGGGCTGACCCTGGTCAAGCCCCTGCTGGACCTGGTCATGGCCGCCCAGGAGGTCCAGGCCGTCAAGGCGGCCCGCCAGGAACTGGGCACCAGCAGCTACCTGCGCCTGAACTTCACGCAGCCCGCAGCCCAGCAAAAGCGCCTGGGCCTGGACATCGCCAACGCCGACAGCACCCGGCTGCTGCAGGCCCTGGGCGACGAATGCATCGCCGCCCTCACGGAGCAGGAAAAGACGCTGCTGAAGAACGTCCTGGGCTGAAACGCCAGGCCAAGCGAAGCGAAGGCCTGACAGGGCTTGCAAAGAGAATCAGCGCTCAAACGCCGCCGAAGCCGCAGCCATCCGCCGCAGATACGCCGGATCCTCCTGCAGGCAATGCACGTAGCTCACCTCGTCCTCCACCAGCTCCTCCATCCGCTGCGCAGCCCCGCAAATGGCCTGCAGCGCATTGGCCACCACCTCCAGATTGCGATGGCCCTCGGGCCGCTCCAGCCAGGCCAGCGCCAGCTGGCCCAGCGAGTACACCTCGCTGCTGCCCTGCAGCGTCAGCCGGCCGATCTCGGTCACGGCATGGCTCAACTGCTGCGGCGTGGGCTGGGTCAGGGTTGTGGAAGCGGTACTCATGGCGCAACCCCTCCCACAGCAGACGCGCCAGCGTGGGGCGCTTGATGGGTGGAGGGGAAGGCAGAAAAAGAAGTGCCGTACATGACGTACATGATTTACTCCTCAGCGAGACGGGAACCACCCGTCTGTGTTCTTACGCACAAACAGGTGGACGGGATGTTAAGAACACGTGCTGAGCCGTGCGGACGCCCTTGCGGGTAGCCCCATCCCGCCCGTAACCGCAGGGACGTGGGCATGCACCCACGGTCCAACAATTCAGACGTGACAAGGCCTCCTTAACGGCGAGGCCGCACCGCTCAACAGTCAAGTGTTCTTACGCACCAGCCCCTGAACAGGGGGCCGCCGCAATGATAGAGGCTTTCAAGAAGGCAAGCGCCCCGAAGCCCCAGGCCGAGCGCAGCGAAGGCCCGCACCCACTCCCCGTATGTCCGCGCCTGCGCCGTGGCGGTTGCGGGGTTGCAGTCCTGCCGCAGGACAGGACTGCTTCGTCATCTGACTCGCCGTGATTGTTTGAACGTAGCGCGCAGCGCGAAGAGAGTTTCACGGCGAACCCCGCAACCGCCACGGCGCAGGTTGCCCCGCAGCGAAGCGAAGGGGTCGCGGACATTCGGGTCGTCTTTCTTTTGCCTCCTTTTCTTTGACGAATCAAAGAAAAGGAGGTCGGCCGCCGGGCCGAAACCCGGCCTCGAAAAGAAACGCCCCGACAGGGGCTTGCAAAGAGAACCAGCGGTGCAACGCACAGACAAGGTGGACGGGATGTTAAGAACACGTGCAAAGCCGTGCGGACGCCCTCGCGGATAGCCCCATCCCGTCCATAACCGCAGAGCCGTGGGCATACACCCACGACAAGAACAGCGGACCGAGCAGGATGATAGCCACCCTCCATCGGCCCGCGAAAACCCTGTTGCCACCCCCACCCGATCCCCACAACATGTCGCCCGGACGTAACAAACCGCAACCGGGCCACAGCCCGCCCCCCGCAGGAGACACCATGACCGCCTTGCCCCGCTGGATGAAGACAGCCGCCCTGGCCATGGCGCTGGCGATGCCGCTGGCCGCCACTGCCCAGGAGCCTGCGCGCACCGTCGCGGGCGTGGCCTATCCCGCCCAGGCGGGGGTGGGCGGCCAGACGCTGCAGCTCAATGGCGCGGGCATTCGCTACAAGGCCATCTTCAAGGTCTACACGGCGGGCCTGTACCTGGAAAAGCCGGCCGCCAGCCTGCAGGAGATCGCGGCCCTGCCCGGCCCCAAGCGCGTGAGCGTGACCATGCTGCGCGAGATCGATTCGGCCGAGCTGGGCAAGCTGTTCGCGCGCGGCATCGAGGACAACATGGAGCGCGCCCGCTTCTCGCGCCTGGTGCCCGGCGTGCTGCGCATGAGCGACATCTTCACGCAGCACAAGAAGCTGCTGCCGGGCGAGAACTTCTCGGTGGACTGGGTGCCGGGCCAGGGTGCCCAGGTCTTCGTCAAGGGCCAGGCCCAGGGCGCGCCCTTCCAGGAGCCCGAGTTCTTCCAGGCGCTGCTGGGCATCTGGCTGGGCCCGCACCCGGCCGACGATCAGCTCAAGAAGGCATTGCTGGGCGGTTGAACGGCTGCGCGGGCTCCTGCACGGGCCCGGCAAAGCGCGCCTGGATCTCCAGCCCCGTGGCACCGGGCAGGGCCGTGAGCGTCCAGCCGTGGGCGCGCGCAATCTCCAGGCAGATGGGCAGGCCCAGGCCTGCGCCCAGGTCGCGCCGCTCGCTGCTACGCCAAAAGCGCTCGAAGATGCGCGGCAGGTCCTCGGGCGGCACGCCACGGCCCTGGTCCAGCACCGAAAAGCCCAGGCCGCAGGCCTTCACGGTGACGGTGGCGCCCTGCGGGCTGTGCTGCACCGCGTTCTCGATCAGGTTCTTGAGCAGCACGAACAGCGCGCCCCGGTCGGCACGCCAGGCAGGCGAGCCTTCCTTGACCTCGCAGTGGATGTGCACGCCGCATTTTTCGGAGGCGCGGGCCATGAAGTCGCAGACCTCGCCAATGATGTCGGCCGGCGCAATGTCTTCCATGCGGTAGCGCTGGTGTTCGCAGACCTCGGCCAGGTGCAGCAGCTGCTGGACCTGGCGCGCCATGTGGTCCACGTCCTTGAGCAGCTCGGGGCTGCGCCGGTCCTCGGGCTCCAGCTCGATCTGCACGCGCATCAGGGCCAGCGGCGTCTTGAGCTCATGCGCAGCCATGGACAGGAATTCCTGCTGGTTCCTGAAGCCGGCCTGCAGCCGGTCCAGCACGTGGTTGAAGGCCTCGACCAGGGGGGCGAACTCGCGCGGCAGATCCTTGGGCTGCAGCCGCGTGCCCAGCGTCTGCGGGGTGATGCGCTGGGCATCCTGCGCGGCCACGCCCAGCGGCCTGAGCATGCGCTGCAGCGTGCGGTGCGTGGAGAACAGGAACACGACCAGGAAGACCACGCCGATGGCCACCATGCCCCGCCACAGCGCGGGCAGGCCCACCGATTCGCGCAGCCAGTCCACCATGCGGTCGCTGACGGCTATCTGCACGTGCCACGTCGTGCCGTCGTGGACCAGCGTGGCCGTGCCCGCGCGCATGACCACGCCGCCGCGCTCGTAGGCAAAGGCCTTGAGCTCGGGGTCGAAGCCCTGGCCGGTCTGCGTCAGCGGCTGCATTTCGCCGTTGGGGGCGAAGACCACACGGCCGCGGGCGTCGGTGATGCGCAGCTGCATTTCCTCGCCCAGGCTGGTCAGCATCCAGGCCTTGAGTTCACGCTCGCTGAACCCCTGGGGCACGCCCTTGGCGTCGAAGCTCACCCACTCGGCCAGCTTTTCGGCCGCATGCCCCATGCCGCGCTGCAGCGCGTAGCTGTCGAAGGGCTTGGCGACGAGGATCACCAGCGCGCCCACCAGCAGCGCGCTGAACACCATGCTCAACCCATAGACGGCCAGCAGCCGCGAGCGCAGGCTACCGGGCCAGCAAAGGTTCGCGAAGCGCATAGCCCTGACCCCGGATGTTGACGATTTCCATGCACGAGCCGGCCGCGGCCAGCTTGCGGCGCAGCCGGTGCAGGGCCACATCGAGGGCGTTGGGCGTGACCACGCTGCTCATGCCCCAGGCCGCCGCCTCCAGCGTGGAGCGGCGCACCGTGGCGCCGGCCTTGCGCACCAGGCTGAGCATGATCTGCAGCTCCGCCGGCGGCAGCGCGATGGCCGAGCCCGCGCAGTGCATGCAGGCCTGCTGCGGGCTGATGCTGATGTCGCCCAGTTGCGGCGCCAGCTCCTGCACCAGGGCCGGGCGGCGCAGCAGGGCGCGCACGCGGGCGATCAGTTCTTCCATGGGAAAGGGCTTGGTCAGGTAGTCGTCGGCCCCGGCTTCCAGGCCGCCCACGCGGTCGCTGAGCGCGTCACGGGCCGTGAGCATCAGGCAGGGCGTGGAGCGGCCTGCGGCGCGCAGGCGCTGCACCAGTTGCAGGCCGTCGCCATCGGGCAGGCCGCGGTCGATGACGATGACGCCGTAGTCGATGTCCTGCAGGGCCAGCCAGGCCGTGGAGATCTGGTGGAAGACGTCGGTCTCTATGCCGGAGTTGGCCAGCGAGCGGCTGACCAGCGTGGCCAGCCTGGCATGGTCCTCAATTAATGCGATGCGATTCATGGTTTCCGTCGTTGCCGCACAGGGACAGCAAATGCTCCCTGATCCCGGTGATGCGCTGCGGCGCCATGGGCTCGACCAGCACATGGATGACCCACAGGTCCTCGACCATGGCGCGGCATTGCAGGGCAATGTCCTCGGACACCAGATCGTCGGCGCATGCCGCGTCCACGAAATCAAACCATATGTTCTGGAATCTTGCGCGGGTCAGCAACTGTGCGGCCGTCTTCTGGCCGCGCTGGCGGGACAGGGCATGCTCGCAGACGCAGCGCACGTAGGCGCGCAGGTGGCGTGCGGGGCCTGGCGGCTCCTCGGCCAGCGCCTGCAGCAGATCCTCGCGGAACTTGAGGATGAGCAGCTCGAAGATCGTCTCCAGCCGCACGGCACGGTGCTGGCTGCATTCTTGGAAGCGCGAACCCAGGGAATACGCCTGGCCCGCCGCCTGGATACCTATCACGTCCTGGTAGATGGAGGCTTGCATTGCGATGGCACGTTCTGTCGTTTCAGGCTCCGTCGGTCCGCCGCGAGAGCGGCAAACCTTCGGGGAAAACGGCCATGCTCCCCGATTGCGTCTTACTGGCGACTTACCGGCCCCTGAATCTGCCCCATTACACCGGGAATATGCAGGCGGCCGGTTTGATCAATATTGGCTCAAATATCTTCCTGCCAGCCAGAAACATACCTGACCAGCGCCCACTGTGCCAGCCACAGTGCCATATAGCCAAAGGTCTCCACCAGCTCCTCCAGCACGATCACCTGATAATCAAACCATTGCTGCAGGACAATGAAGCCATGACCTTCCGCATTGGTGGATATCACCATGGCCGCGACAAATATCGCCAGGCTGAATATCGGCAGCGCCTTCTCGCGCACCAGGCGCTTGATGACCTTGTTCCAGACACCGTGGCGCACAAACCAATAGCAGCACAGCAGCAGCATGGCACCCACCACCCATTTGACGGCGGGCCGGTACCACAGCACCTGGGAGCTGATCACCGGCCCCCACTTGCCAGCCTCCAGGCTGGGCAGGAAAGCCGCGCCCCAGGCCAGTTCACGCCCCAGAAAGGCCAGCCAGAACAGGGAGGCGATCCACCACAGTGGCGCTGCAAAGGAGCCCTTTTGCCGCCGCGCCGCAACCAGGGCCGCCACCATGCCCAGCAGCAGGGTCACGGCCTGGATATTCTCCAGGAATCCATTTTCCCAGCTCAGGCTCTGCGGCAAGACAAAGCTCAGGGGGAAACTCAATACCAGTCCCGCCAACAAAGCCCAATTCCAAAGCCGCAGCAAGGAATCATCATGGTATTTGGACGCGGATATTCTTGTTTTTGAAAGGGAAGCAGTCATTTTGATACAGGGCGTCTGGCGCTTTATCTGTTGATATGGTTTTTGCAAGCACGCAATATCCCGGAAATACTTACCAGGAAGCCGGAAAAATGGCGGGCGCACGGGCCTTCCCGCCGTTTTTCATTACAGCAGACTTGCCACCAGATTGCAGCACTGTGTCAAATTTGCCCTGCCGGGCGCGCAGTTGCCACCGCAGCCCGGCCAGGGCGGGCCGGGCGCGGCCCGTTGCCGGAACGGGCTGGGCTCAGGCGACGCGGACCGCGCGCGGGGGCAGCGCCGCCAGGGGCGCGGGCTGCACCAGGTCGCGGTAATAGTTGGGCAGCGCGAACAGTGCGGGGTGCACTTCGGCGTTGTAGTAGCGCAGGTCGGGCAGGCGGCGCTCGGCCAGGCGCTGGCGCAGCTGGGCGAGGGGCAGCGCCGCCGCATCCAGCGTGTCGGAGGCCACGGCCAGGCCCCAGTAGGCGCCGTACAGGGGGATGTAGAGGCCGTAGCAGCGCACGATGGCAAAGCGCTCGCGCAGGCTGGCCACCAGCCGCGCCACCTGCTCGCCATGGAAGACGGGGCTGCCCAGGTGCAGCACCAGGGCGCCGCCCGGCGCCAGCACGCGCTTCATGCGCGCCAGGGCCTGGTCGGAGTACAGCGCGCTGGCAGGCGTGTCGGGGTCGGTGAGGTCCATGAGCGCGAGGTCGAAACGCTCCTCGGTGTGCTCCACCATGGCCATGCCGTCGCCTATGCGCAGCTGCAGGCGCGGGTCATCGAACACGCCCCGGTGCACCTGCTGCAGGTGCGTGCGTGCGGCCTGGACCACGGCCTCGTCCAGCTCGGCCACCACCACCTGCTCCATGGACGGGTGCTTGAGCAGCTCCTCGGCCGCGCCGCCATCACCACCGCCCAGGATCAGCGCCTTGCGCGGCGCCGGGTGGGCCAGGGCAGCGGGATGGACCAGGGCCTCGTGGTAGAAGAATTCCTCGCGTTCGGAGGTCATGAAGCGCCCATCCAGTCGCAGCACCTTGCCGAACTGCGGCGTGTGCAGCAGCTCCAGTTCCTGATGGGGCGTCTGCACGGTTTCGCGCCGCGTGGCGCGCCAGCCAAAGCGCGCATGGGGCGTGAGCGCCTCCAGCGCCCAATCGCCCTCATCGGCCGCCGCCGCCGTGGCCTGGACGCCGGGGCCGATGTCGCCGCGCATGAGCTGCTGGCGCACGACGCGGCCCGGCGCGTAGGCGGCGATCACGCCCTCCATCAGCGCGCGGGCCTTGCCCGAGTTGTCGGCGGAGAAGTTGCAGACATAGACATCGACGGTGACGCAGCCGGTCTCGGGCCAGGTGTGTATGGCCAGGTGCGATTCGGCCAGCAGCACGGTGCCCGTGACGCCGCCGGGCTGGCCCTGGTAGTCCGGGAACTTGACCCAGCGGTCCTCCACCAGGGTCAGGCCGGCCTGCGCGGTCTGTGCGCGGCACAGGGCGGCGATGGCATCGGCGTCGAGCATGTGGCGCGCGTCGCCCTGGCATTGGTAGAGATCGGCGGTCAGGTGCAGTCCGTGCATGTGGCGTGCTTCCTCCTTGTCTGTGGCCGGATCGCGGCCAGGATGGCAAAGCAGACGACTCTAGCAAAAACATAAATCGCACCGTCAAAGTGCGTTAACCATCGCCAAATCCCATTCTTTTTCCAAAAAACTGGAACTGTGCAAATCAGGCCAGTTCGGTCAGCGCATCGACAAAGCCGTCGGCATCGACCTGGCGCACGGGCTGGCCGTGGTTGTAGCCGTAGCTGACCAGCACCACGGGGCAGCCCGCGGCGCGCGCGGCCTGGGCGTCGTTGCTGGAGTCACCCAGCATCAGCGTGCGCGCGGGGGAGGTGCCCAGGGCCTCGCAGGTCTTGAGCAGGGGCAGCGGGTCGGGCTTCTTGCGCTCGAAGGAATCGCCGCCGAAGACCTGCTCGAACAGCGGCGCCAGGCCTTTTTGTGCCAGCAGCGGCTGCGCGAAGGACAGCGGCTTGTTGGTCAGGCAGGCCAGCCGCAGGCCGCGTGCGCGCAGGGCCTGCAGGCCTTCGAGCACGCCCGGATAGACCTCGGCGAACTGGCCGTTGAGCTGCAGGTAGTGGTGCTCGTAGCGCTGCCAGGCCTGGCCGTAGATGGCATCCACATCGGCCGCGCCCACATGGGCCAGCACCGAGCGGATCAGGTGCTCCGAGCCCTTGCCCACCATGTTCTCGATGGCCTGCGGGGCGATGGCCGGCAGTTGCAGGTCCGCCAGCATGCGGTTGAGGGCTTCGGCGAAGTCGCCCAGGGTGTTGACCATGGTGCCGTCGAGATCGACGATGGCGGCGTCCAGTTGCTGTGGGTTCAACGGAATGAAGTTTGAAATCATGAAATGGGGGTGTCGAAAGCCGGGGGCTGCCTGCGCAGGAACAGCGTTGAAAATATCAGAACTTGCGCGGGCCCTGGGACTAGGGCCTTGCGTCCCCTGGCAGCCCCTGCATGGCCGTGGCCCCGTATCCCGGTGTGCCGCGATGCGGTCTGACGAGTGCCAGGGCGGCACGCAAGGGGGAGGTTGATCAGAACGACACCCAGTCGTCCTGCTCCTGCGCTTGCTTGTGCACGGGCTGCACGGGCTGCACAGGCTGTACGGCGCGGGCAGCCTGGCGTGCGGGGAGTGCCGCTGTCGCGGGTGCGGGCTTGCGCGCCCGCACCGTCGGTTGCGGGAGCGGCGGGGTCGGGGAAAGCTGCGCCGCATGGCCTCCCAGCTGGAAGATCGACACGGCCTGCACCAGCTGCTGTGCCTGCGTTCTGAGGCTGGCCGCTGCCGCCGCACTTTCCTCCACCAGCGCCGCATTTTGCTGCGTTACCTGGTCCATCTGGCTGACGGCCTTGCCGACCTGCGCTACCCCCGCGCTTTGCTCATCACTGGCACTGCTGATCTCACCCATGAGATCGGTCACGCGCTGGATGGAATGCAGCACTTCCGCCATGGTGGCTCCGGCTTGGTCAGCCAGCTCGGTACCCTGTTTGACGCGTGTGGCACTGGTGGCGATGAGCTGCTTGATTTCCCGGGCGGCCTGCGCGCTGCGCTGCGCCAGGTTGCGCACCTCACCGGCCACCACGGCAAAGCCTTTTCCCTGCTCGCCCGCGCGGGCCGCCTCGACCGCGGCGTTGAGCGCCAGGATGTTGGTCTGGAACGCGATGCCGTCGATCACGCCCACGATTTCGCCGATCTGGCGCGAGCTTTCGCTGATGTCCTGCATCGCATTGACGACCTCCTGCACGGAGCCGCCGCCCTTGGTGGCCACCTGGCTTGCTCCCAAGGCGAGTTGATTGACCTGCCTGGCGTTGTCCGCGTTTTGCTTGACGGTGGTCGACAGCTGCTCCATCGACGCTGCAGTCTCCTGCAAGGCACTGGCCTGCTGTTCGGTGCGCTGGCTCAAGTCGGCATTGCCATTGGCGATTTCCGTGCTGCCGCCGGCGACCCCGTCGGCATTGTTGCGAACTTCATGGACGACAGAGACCAGACTCTTGAGCATGGCATTGAGCGATGCCTGGACGCTGCCTTCAGGGGCTTGGTGGCGAAGCAATTCAGGGCTGAGATTGCCCTGGGCAATCTGTTGCGCGACGTCGCCCAGTTGTGCCGGCTCCGCACCCAGGGCGCGCGTCAGGCCGCGTGCTATCAGTTGCCCCATCAGCACAGCCAGGACAAAGGCCATGACGCTGGCGGCGATCAGTATGTTTCTGCGGTGCGCGTAGGCCTGCGCGGCCTCCTCGATCATCTGCTGTGAACGCAGGCGGGTCAGTTCACTGTACTGGCGGGTGGCCTCGATCAGCTGCGCCAACAAGGGCCGGCACTCTTCGTTCATCTTGCGGATCGCTGCCTCCTTCTGGTTTTGCAGAGCCAGGGACACGATGTCGGTAGCGACCGGTCCATAGCGTTGCTCCACGCCCGCAATTTTGGCAACCAGATCACGTGCATCGGCCGCAACATCCTTCGAAGCCATTTTGGCCTGGAGTTCGGCCAGCGAGGTGTTGACGTCGGTGTGCGCGGAGGTCACGGCATCCTTCTCCGCCGCCAGGTCTGCAGGCGAGGTCACCAGCACCAGGTTGCGCGCCGCGATCGCCCGGCGGTCCACGGCTGTGCGAACCCTCTCTGCCAGGTGTGCACGGGCGTTGACGCCTTCGACGAAGCGGACAAGATTCTGATTTGCCTCGCTCAACGCCTGAAGGGCCAGCAGGGACACCACCATGGTGACAAGCGCCAGGCAAGTGAAGGCCGCGGAAAGTTTGGTCTTGACAGTCCAGAAGCGAGGATTCATGACGCGTCTCCAGTGGGATGGGCAAATTGCGGTGTACGGGCGGGGAAAAGGGGCGTGCCGGAGCACATGGCTCAGCTCGAAGCGCAGTCCGGCAGGGCTGCCGTGGCCGTCGCCAGGAGCTTGTCGGCATCGATCAGCAGCAGCGAGCGCTCATTGAGCACGCCCAGGGCGAGAAGGCAGTCATTGACGAGGCCCCCGCCCATGGCGGGCACGGCGCGCAGGTCCTGCGGCATGAGCGTCACCACGTCGGTGACCCCCTCCACCACCATGCCCGTCACTCCGCCGGGCAGGCGCAGCATGATGGTCACGGTGCAGGCGTCGTACGGCTTGGGCGCAAGGCCCAGCCTGAGCCGCAGATCGATGACGGGAATGACCTCTCCGCGCAGTTCCAGCACGCCGTTGAAGTAGGCGGGGCCGTTGGCAATGCGCATGGGCGACTCGTAGGACCGGATCTCCTGCACTTGCAGCAGGTCGATGCCGAACTCCTCATCGTCCACGCGGAAGGAGAGCCATTGCTTGGTGGTGTCGGTCTTCAGTGCATGCGGCATCTTTATCACTCCAATCAAATTTATTTGATGAATTTGATAAAAATTTAACAGAGAGCAAAGAGCAGCACAACTGGTTGTTACATTTTTTGGTGGGGCTGATGCCTCGCCGCGCGGGCCAGCCGGAGCGCGTCACCAAGCGCTGCTGCACTGTGGCGACGGCTTATCCAGAGAGGTAGAGGACTGCGGGGTGGCTCGGGCGCAGCGCATCCCGGAGCAATGGCCCAGTAAAACTGAATTGATAAATTCAATCACTCAAGATGGGCGCAAGCTTGGTAAATTATCAAATAAATCATATTGATCAAAATTACCAACCGCATCCCGGGAGCCCCCCACCATGTTCCTCCGCCTTCTGTCCATCCGCACACGGCTCATCGTTGCCTTCACCCTGCTCCTGCTGCTGCTCAGCACGGTGGCGGCCATCGGCTCCCTGCAGATCGCCCGGGTCCAGTTCAATGCCAACGACCTGGGCACCAACTGGCTGCCTTCCACCAATGTGCTGGCCTCGATCCGGGCCACGGCCAACGCGGCACGCCGCGCGGGGCTGCGCCACGTGATCGAGGAGGACGCGCAAAGGAAGCGCGCCCAGGAGGACCTGCTGCTGCAGGCCCAAAAAACCCTGGAGTCGGAGCTGGCCGTCTATGAAAAGCTGGTGTCCTCGCCTGAGGAGCGGCAGCTGTATGACAGGATGCTGGTGCTGTGGAACGCGGCCCGCGCCGCTGACCGCAAGATGGTGGAGCTGTCCAGCGCAGGGCCCGAGCAGGCAGCCCAGGCGCGCGCAATGGCCACGGGCGCGGCCGCTCAGGCATTCGCCCAACTCATGGACGTCGTCGGCCAGGACATCGCGCTGAACCAGGAAGGCGGACGCAAGGCCACCGAGCAGGCCGAGAAGGACTACCACCTGGCGCTGTACCTGCTCGGCGGCCTGGCCGCCCTGGCCGTGGTCTTGGGCGCCGTGCTGGCCTGGGCGATCACGCGCTCGATCACCGAGCCCCTGCGCATGGCGGTCTCGGTGGTGGACACCGTGGCGCACGGCGACCTCACGGCCAACATCGTGGTGCAGGGCAGGGACGAGCCAGCCCAGTTGCTCTCCGCCATGAGCAGCATGAACGACAAGCTGCGTGAAATCATGGGCCGTGTACGCCAGAGCAGCGACTCCATTGCCACGGGATCGAGCGAGATCGCCTCTGGCAGCCTGGACCTGAGCCAGCGCACCGAGCAGCAGGCCAGCAACCTTGAGGAAACGGCTGCCTCGATGGAGGAACTCACAGCCACGGTGCGCACGAATGCAGACACGACCCAGCAGGCCAACAAGGTGGCCTCGGCCGCCTCGGCCTCGGCTGTCGAGGGGGGCAAGTCCGTGGCCCTGGTGGTGCATACCATGCAGGACATCTCGGAGGCCTCGCGCAAGATTGCCGAGATCACGAACGTCATCGACGCCATTGCCTTCCAGACCAACATCCTGGCGCTCAACGCAGCCGTGGAGGCCGCGCGGGCCGGCGAGCAGGGCCGGGGCTTCGCGGTGGTCGCCAGCGAGGTGCGCGCGCTGGCCCAGCGCTCGGGCACGGCGGCCAAGGAGATCAAGGAGCTGATCGGCGCCAACCTGCAAAAGGTCGAGCAGGGCACCGAGGTGGCGACCCGGGCCGGCGAGCAGATGGGCCGCATCGTGGAGCAGGTGCGCAGCGTGGACACCATGATCAGCGAGATCTCCAGCGCATCGGCCGAGCAGGCGGTGGGCATCCGTCAGGTCGGCGAGGCGGTGAGCCAGCTCGACCAGATGACGCAGCAAAACGCGGCGCTGGTCGAGCAAAGCTCGGCCGCTGCAGGCAGCCTGGAGCAGCAGGCCGCCGCCCTGGCGCAGATCGTCTCCACCTTCAAGATGCATCCCGGGCATGGCGCAAGCCAGCCTGGCGGGCCGCGCGCCGCGACCGCCCAGGCCATGGCCCCCAGGCAAGCGCAGCCCTCCAGGCCGCCACGCCTGTCGCCCGCCCGTGCGCAGCCCCAGGTCAAGGATGAAGAATGGGCGGCCTTCTGACCTGGATTCGTACCGAAGCAGGCAAAAGGCGGCAAGATGGTGCATCCATGTGAACCGTTGCGGGGTCCGAGTTCATGATCAAGCGCATCAGCGTGCGCCAGTTGCGGCTGGGCATGTTTCTGGAAAGCCTCTGCGGCAGCTGGATGGAACACCCGTTCTGGCGCAGCCGCTTCAAGCTGGAAGACCCTGCCGACCTGGCGAGGATCCTACAGTCCCCCATTCAGGAAGTGTGGATCGATACCGCCAAGGGCCTGGATGTTGCGCAAGGCGGGCCGTCTTTCACCCGCGAGCAGGTGGACACCGTGATCGACGCCCAACTGTCCGAGATCTCGCAGCTGGCCGAGCTGGAGTGCGAGCTGCGGCCCGTTGCCTTCGAGGAGGAGGTGAAGCGGGCCGCCCGCATCTGCCACCAGTCCAGGCAGGCGATCACCGCCATGTTCCGCGAGGTGCGCATGGGCAGGGAGATCAACCAGGACGAGGCCCGCTACGTGGTCGCCGAGGTGTCCGATTCGATCATCCGCAATCCCAGCGCCATGATCAGCATCGTCAGGCTCAAGAACAGCGACGACTACACCTACATGCACTCGGTGGCGGTCTGCGCCCTGATGATCGTGCTGGCACGCCAGCTCGACCTGCCACCGCAGCAGGTGCGCGAGGCGGGCTATGCGGGCCTGCTGCACGATATCGGAAAGATGGCGATCCCCGCCCCCATCCTGAACAAGCCGGGGCGCCTGACCGACAGGGAGTTTGCCGAGGTCCGTGAGCATCCGGCGCGAGGGCTGGAGCTGCTCAAGGCCGGTGGCGTCGATGACCCGGTCGTGCTGGACGTCTGCCTCCACCACCACGAGAAGGTGGATGGCACGGGCTACCCCCACAGGCTGCGCGGCGAGGACATCAGCCTGTTCGCGAAGATGGGCGCGGTCTGCGATGTCTACGACGCCATCACCTCGGACCGCCCCTACAAGCGCGGCTGGGATCCTGCGGAGGCGGTGCACAAGATGGCCGAATGGAGTGCCGGCCACTTCGACAAGACCGTTTTCCAGGCCTTCGTCAAAAGCATAGGCATCTATCCGGTGGGCTCCCTGGTGCGGCTGACCACGGGCAGGCTGGGGGTGGTCATCGACCCTGGCCGCCAGTCCCTGACCTGTCCGCAGGTCAAGGTGTTCTATTCCACGGCCAGCGGCATGCGGATGGCACCGGAGACCGTTGACCTGGCCCGGCCTGGGTGCACGGAGAAGATCGTCAGCCGGGAAGACCCTGCGAAATGGGGCTTCACAGACCTCGATGCACTGTGGAAGGACGAGGCCTAGGAACGGGCCCTGCGCACAGGCGCAGCGGCAGGTCTGCGACGAACCTGCCCCAGGGCTGCCACCTGCCCGGCTGGCGGCTCAGTTGCGCCTTCTGCCCCCCCTAGCGCGTTTTGACTGCCTGCGACTTGTCGCGATCGTGCATGGGTCGCGCCCATCGGAGCACCTTGCCAGGCACGGATCTGATAGAAAAATTCAATAAAATTTGATGAAATTGATATTTATGATTCACATGTCGGATCAAATTTCCGTTTCGGCATGAAAGATCTCCCCATGCAAAAAATACTCATCGTCGAAGACCATGCAGACATCCGCAAGCTGCTGCGCATGACGCTGGAACTCCGTGACTTCGAAGTCGTAGAGGCTTGTGACGGCGATGAGGCCTGGACGATGGCCCAGAGGCTCAGGCCCGACATCGTCCTGCTCGACATCATGATGCCGGGCACCATCAATGGCCTGGAGGTTTGCAGCCGCATCAAGAGCTCCTACGAGCTGCTGCATACGCTGGTCATCCTGCTGACGGCCCGGGGCGGCGCCGAAGACCGCAAGGCGGGCATCCTCGCCGGAGCCGACGAATACCTGGTCAAGCCCTTCAGCACATTGAAGCTGCTGGAGACGATCGAAAGCCTGCAGAGGATCGCCTGATGGCCCAGTACCAGACCGGCACCCCGAGGGAGCCATCGCGACGTTTCGATCCTGCGGCCGTGGAGCAGATGGAGCTGCTCATCCAGGACTTCGGCCGCATGTACCGCGAGCGCAACGACCTTCTCAAGGAAGTGACACGTGCCCACCACGAGACCCTGCTGCGCCTGGCCATGGCCGCAGAGCTCAAGGATGACGATACCGGCTCGCACATCGTCCGCATCGGCTACCTGTCGGAGGCCCTGGCCCTGCGCCTGGGCTGCCGCATCGAATTCGCCAGCCTGCTGCGCAAGGCGGCCCCGATGCATGACATAGGCAAGGTCGGCATCCCGGACACCATCCTCAAGAAGGAGGGTCCGCTGGGTCCCGAGGAGCGCCTCGTCATGAACCGGCATGCCGAGATCGGCGCACGCCTGCTGGGCCAGTCACGCATCCCCGTGTTCCAGATGGCCGCCGAGATCGCCGCAAGCCACCACGAACGCTTCGACGGCAAGGGCTATCCGCAGGGATTGGCAGGCGAAGAGATCCCGCTGTCGGCTCGTATCACGTCCATCGTCGATATCTTCGACGCGCTCACCATGGACCGGGTGTACCGGCCGGCGTTCGGGCGGGAGCAGGCCCTGGAGATGATCGCGGCGGAACGGGGCAAGGCCCTGGATCCCGGAATCGTCGACGCTTTCATGGACAACATCGAAGAGCTCGATGCGCTGCGCCTGGCGCTGACCCGGCAGGCTCCGTCCTTCACCGAACTGATCGACACACCCTGAAAGCCCGCAATGCGCCCCTCATCGACCTGTTTCGGCGCACCGCCTCAGCGGCGCGTGCTGGCCCGTCTGGCAGCCGCTGCCGGATTGCTGCTGTGTCTGGTGCCATGGTCCGGCTCTGCCGCAGCTGGCGAGGTGCTGGAGCGGATTGCATCCACGGGCGCCCTGCGTGTGTGCATATGGCCAGACTACTACGGCATCACGTTCCGTGACGCGCGCACAGGCAGGCTGACGGGCATCGATGCGGAGCTCTCGGTGGAGCTGGCCAAGGACCTGGGCGTGCGGGTGCAGTATGTGGACTCCTCCTTTCCCAGGCTGATACCTGACCTGCTGGAGTCGCGCTGCGATGTCGCCATGTTCGCCGTGGGCATCTTTGCCCAGCGCCAAAAGCAGCTGCGCTTCACGCAGCCGTATCTGAGCAGCGACATCTACGGTGTGACCACCAAGAGCAATCAGACCGTGCAATCCTGGGCGGACATCGACCAGCCTGGCGTGCAGGTCGCCGTGCAGCGCGGCACCTTCATGGAGCCCGTGATGCGCGAGACGCTCAGGCATGCGCGCCTCGTGCCCACCGAGCCACCCCAGAGCCGGGAAAAAGAACTCATGGCGGGGCGCGTGGACGTGTTCATGACCGACTACCCCTATAGCCGCAGGCTGCTCGACAGCTCCGACTGGGCCCGGCTGATCGCGCCGCCCAAGCCGTTTCATGTAATTCCATACGGCTACGCGACCAGTCCGGCCGACACCCAGTGGCTCGCTCGCCTGGACCAGTTCGTCTCCGACATCCGGCGCGACGGCCGGCTGGCCCGGGCGGCGCGCAACAACGGCCTGACCGCGATCGTTGCCCCCTGACCCTCCTTGCGCAGGAGCCCATCACCATGCCGCACAGAGCCGCCATGCATCGCTTCCTGGGGGCCAGGCGCAGCGCCCACATCAAAGCCTGGATCCTGAGCTTTGCGCTGTGCGTGCTGGCGGGGCTTGTGCTCTTCATCTGGGGCCAACTGCACACCAAGGCCGAGCAAAGCAGATCCCAGGCCGCACTGCTCAGCCGTGTACTGGAAGACCAGACCGGCAAGACCTTCGAGACCGGCGATGTCGCCCTGGCGAGCCTGGCCCACAATCCGGTCATCCTGTCCGCCGACAGCCCGCGCGCCGCGCGCGAGGCGGCCATGGCGCAAGTGGTCGCCCAACTGCCGGTTCTGCGCAGCATGGCGCTGCTCGATGGCCAGGGCCACATCCTGGCGAGCACGCAGGCGGGCGAAGCCGGCCTGCAGATCGAGGTGCAGCAGTTGCTGCCGGCCAATGCATCGGCTCCGGTCCTGGGCAAGGTGCAACTGGGACGCCTTGTCAGCGGCCGCAGCCTCTCTTCCCTGACATTGGCCCCGCATGCAATACCGCGGGGCGTCCACTACCTGCCCCAGATCCTGGCCTTCGAAAACGACAGCGGCGCACCCGCCGTGCTGGTGGGCCTGATCAATCCCGATGCCGTGGCCAACTTCTACCAGGCCACGCTGGAAACCCTCAGCTACGAGGCGGTGCTGCTGAGCTACGACGGCCAACCGCTGGCCAGCACGAACGCAGGCGGGGGCGTACAAACGGCCTCTGCGCGCAAGACCCCCATCTTCCAGAAATGGCTGCCAGGCAGCGAATTCGGCTCCTACATTGGCGCCGGCCTGCTCGGCCCCCATGAGATCGTGTCCTTTCGCACGGTCCGCAACTGGCCCCTGCTGCTGGTGGTGGAGGAGCCCTACGCGGCGGTGATCGCGCGCTGGCGTGACGATGCCTTCGCCTTCTTCGTTGCCGGACTTGCGCTTCTTGCCCTGGTGCTCGGCCTGAGCGCGTCGGTGCTCAAGACCCGCAGGGTCCAGAAGTCGGCACAGCAGGCCATGGAAAAGGCCCAGGCGCGCATAGCCCGCAGCGAGCATGAGATGGCCGTGCTCATGCGCAGCGTGCAGGAGCTGATCTTCCGCACCGACAGCCATGGCAGGCTGACCTTCGTGAACGCCCGCTGGGAGCAGTGGACCGGGCAGCCCAGCGCCGAGGCGGTAGGGCAGCCGCTGGAGGGCATCGTGCATGAAGCCTGCAGGCCCCAGATCCAGGCACTGCTCGACCCCCAGGCCAAGCTGGCCCTGCGCAACTGCCAGGCGCGCTTTCGACTTCCCGACGAAAGGGAAATACTCTGCGACATCGCCGTGGTTCCCCTGCTGCGCGAGGGCCGGCTGGTGGGCTTTGCCGGCAGCGCCGTGGACGTGACCGCCCGCTGGAAGGCCCAGCAGGAACTGCAGACCCAGCTGGCCTTCCAGCACCTGCTGTTCGAGACCACGCCCCTGCCCATGCTGGTCACGAACGCGGGCCAGCGCGTGGCCCTGGTGAACAAGGCCTGGGAAGACTTCTTTGGCAGGTGCCGCTACGCCGTGCTTGGCCATGAGGTCGAGGGCCTGCACTCTGGCGACCATGACCTGCTGCAGATGCACGGCAATGAGGATGTGATGCGTTCAGGCCAGCCCATGGTGCTGGAGGCCCGGCTGCCCCATGTGGACGGCAGCTACCGCGACGTGCAGATCTCCAAGGCGGCAGTCAAGGATGCCCAGGGCCGGATCACCGGCGTGCTCAGCATTTTTGTGGACGTGAGCGAATTCCGCGCGGCCGAGCATGCCATCCACGAAGCCCGCGACGCGGCCGAAGAGGCCTTCCGCGTGAAATCGGAATTCGTGGCCAACATGAGCCACGAGCTGCGCACCCCGCTGCAGTCCATCATGGGCTTTGCCGAGCTGGGCGGCCTGCGCTCTCACGGCAATGCCGCGATGGCAGACATGTTCAACGACATCCATGCAGCCGGCCAGCGCATGCTGGCCCTGGTCAACGACCTGCTGGACGTGGCCAAGCTGGAAAGCGCCGTGGGAACCATCCACCTGGAACGCACCGACCTCAGAAGCCTGATACGGCCCGTGGTGCGCGAGCTGGAGCCGCAGCAGCAGCACAAGCTCATCGACCTGCGGCTGGAGCTCGACGACACGCCGCTGATCGCCAAGGCCGACCCCGTGCGCTTTCAGCAGGTGGTGCGCAATGTGCTGGCCAATGCCATCAAGTTCTCGCCCATCGGCGGGCGCATCGATGTGCAGGGCCGCATCGACGGACAAGGCGATATCTGCATTGCCGTCTCCGACCAGGGACCGGGCATTCCGCCGCAGGAACTGGACAAGATCTTCCAGCCCTTCGTGCAGTCCAGCAAGACCAAGGACGGCTCGGGCGGCACGGGCCTGGGCCTGGCCATCTGCCGCAAGATCATCGACACCATGGACGGCACCGTCGTCGCCAGCAACGGCCCCGCGGGAGGGGCCCTGTTCTGCATCACCTTGCCCACCCGCAATGCCATGGAAACCCGTCCAGCCGAGTTGACATAGCCGGCACCAGCACCGGCACTGGCGCCGGGACGCGAAGCTCAGGCCTCGGACGGCATATGCCGCCCATGCGCCAGCCAATTGTCCCCGGCCTGCCAGCGCGCGGCCCAGGCGGGCAGCTGGTCGGCGGGCATGGGCCGGGCGATGCCGTAGCCCTGGGCCACGTGGCAGCCCATGTCGCGCAGGCGGCGCGCATGCTTGGGCGTTTCCACGCCTTCGGCCACCGATTCGAGCTGGAAGGTGCTGGCCAGCTGGATGACGCCTTCGACGATGCCCAGGTCGTCCGGGTCGGCCAGCATGTCGCGCACGAAGCTCTGGTCGATCTTGAGCGACTGCACGGGCAGCTTGCGCAGGTAGGTGAGCGAGGAGTAGCCGGTGCCGAAGTCGTCCAGCGCAAAGCGTATGCCCAGCTGCCGGCACTGGCCCATCACCTGGATGGCCTGCTCCATGTCGGCAATGGCGGCGCTTTCCAGGATTTCCAGCTCGATCAGGTGCGGCGGCAGGTCCGGGTGGCGGGCCAGCACCTGGGCCATCTTGGCGTGGAAGCCGCCGTCCAGCAGCTGGTTGGCGCTGACGTTGATGCTCACGCACAGGTCCAGGCCCTGGCCGAACCAGCGCGCCGCCTGGGCCACGGCCTCGCCGATGACCCAGTCGCCCAGCGGCCGCTCCAGGTCGCTGCCCGCGATGAAGGGCAGGAACTCGCCCGGCGCGCGCAGGCCCTGGCGCGGATCGTGCCAGCGCAGCAGGGCCTCGGCGCCCACCAGCTTGCCGCCGCCCAGCTCCACCTTGGGCTGGTAGTGCAGCAGGAATTCGCCCTTCTCCAGCGCCTGGCGCAGCCAGCCCAGTTGCAGGCGGCGCGCATGGGCCTTGCGGTCGTTTTCCGGATCGAACAGCTGGTAGCGGTTGCGCCCGGCCTGCTTGGCCACGCACATGGCCTGGTCGGCATGGCGCAGCAGCAGGTCGGGGTCGGCCTGGTCGTCGGGGTAGAGGCTGACGCCCACGCTGGCGGTCACGGACAGCACCCGGTCCTGCACGGGCACGGGGCGGCTGGCAGCCTCCAGCACCCGGTCGAGGATGGTGGAGCAGTGCTCGGCCGAGCCGATGTGCGACAGCAGCAGCACGAACTCGTCGCCGCCGAGCCGGGCCAGCGTGTCCTCGGAGCGCAGCACGCTCTTGAGGTGGGCGGCCACGCCCACCAGCAGCGCATCGCCTGCGGCCGCGCCGTGCAGGTCGTTGATTTCCTTGAAGCCGTCCAGGTCCAGGAAGCACACGGCCAGGGAGCGACCCTCGCGCGCCGTGCGCAGCATGGCCTGGTTGAGCCGGTCGATCAGCAGGCGGCGGTTGGGCAGGCCGGTGAGCAGGTCATAGTGGGTGACGCGCTCGAGCTCGGCCTCGTGCGCCTTGATGTGGCTGATGTCGGTGAAGACGCCGATGTAGTGCTCGATCTCGCCACCGGCGCCCTGCGCGGCGGAGATGGACAGCATCTCGGCGAAGATCTCGCCCGTCTTGCGGCGGTTCCAGATCTCGCCGTGCCAGAAGCCGTCGCGCTCGATGCAGGCCCAGATCTGCCGGTAGAACTCCGGCCCGTGCAGGCCCGAGGACAGCACGCGCGGCGTCTTGCCGATCACGTCCTCGGGCGCATAGCCGGTGATGCGGGTGAAGGCCGGATTGACGCGCGTGATGCGCCGCCCCGGATCGACCACCATGATGCCCTGGTGGCTGCTGTCGAACACCACGGCGGCCTGGGCCAGTTCGCGCTCGAAGCGCTTGCGCTCGGTAATGTCCCGGGAGATGCCGAACAGGCCCGCGATGTGGCCTGCGGTGTTGCGCACCGGGCCCTTGGTGACAAGGAGGTCCAGCGTCCTGCCCGGCTCCACCGTCAGCTGCTCCTCATGCGTGGCCACCTCCTGGCGCAGCACAGCCTGGTCCTTCCTGCGGATGGCGCTGGCGATGCCGAAAGGAAAGAGCGCGAAGTCATCCTTGCCCACGATGTCCTCGGCCTGGCGGCCCACCAGGCTGGCGGCGGCCCGGTTGACCAGCAGGTAGCGCCCGCGCAGGTCCTTCACGAACACCGCGTCCGAGGTGCCCGAGATCACCGAGTCGAGCAGTTGCCGCTGCATGTTGGCCTTGCGCAGCGAACGCTGCAGCGTCTCAGCCAGCACGCTCACGGCCAGGCCGTTGACGGCCACCACGCCCCACTGCGCCCAGTCGCGCACAGCGACGCCGTCGGTCTGGTCCAGGCTGTAGGCGGCAAAGGCCGTGGCCAGCAGGCCCGGCCCCAGGCCGCCGATCAGCGCACTGACCAGCACGGGCAGCATGAACAGCAGCAGCAGCGAGCGTTCACCGAAATGGCTGGCCAGCGTGCTGCTGGCGGCCAGCACGGCCAGGCTCATGGCCAGGGCAAACAGATAGGAGGCCCAGACCGGAAAACGGCGCGGCCCCATTTCCTGGGTGATGGCGGAGGCGCCGCCGCTGTGCGCGGCCGGCACCGAGCACAGCGCGAAGAACAGCAGGAAGTCCGTGGCCAGCACAAAGAACAGCCCTTTGACGACGGAAAGCCAGCCGATATCCGCACTCCCTGCCAATGCGAACAACAGCTTGTCGGACAGAAGGATCCAGCCGAATGCGAACAATCCGTAGCTCACCGTGATCAGTCCGATAAATCGGCGTCTTGCTGATTTGGCCATTTCAGCGTGGCACTCCCTGTGTGTATGGCTGTCCCGAATTATTGCCAATCCCTGCTGGCAATCACGTCGTCATTCACCGAAAACAGGGGCAATAAAACCATTTGCCCCACACTGGCTCATTCATAGAGAAATTGCATCGCAGGTTTTTCGCAATGGATGCAGGAATATCCGTTCTGCCATTTTTCGGGGCTGGCGGCCAACTCAGTCCGGGCTTTGGCGGCAGGGCTGCTGCTCGGTGCGGGCAGCCTCGGCATGCAGCCAGGCCAGGAAGGCCGCCACGGCGGGCCGCCTGGCGTTGCGCGCGGGGTAGACGGCAAAGTGGGCCTTGACGCGCAGGGCCCGGTCCACGCCGAAGGGGGCCACCAGCCGGCCGTCGGCAATGTGGCCGCCCGCATTCATGGCGCTTTCCAGCGCCACACCCAGGCCCTGCGTGGCCGCGTCCAGCGACATCTGGGCGCGGTCGAAACGCACGGCAAAGCGCTCTGGCGCGCGCAGCTGCGAGAACGACTGGAACCAGTCCGACCACTGGACGATGCTGACGTTGCTCTGGATCAGCGGCACATGCAGCAACTGCTGCAC
This sequence comes from Delftia sp. BGA-UO-ETr-SB1, assembly GCF_059567865.1. Taxonomy (NCBI): domain Bacteria; kingdom Pseudomonadati; phylum Pseudomonadota; class Betaproteobacteria; order Burkholderiales; family Comamonadaceae; genus Delftia; species Delftia sp. BGA-UO-ETr-SB1. Next base: position 1,820,022 of record NZ_JCAQOW010000005.1, read on the forward strand.
GCGCTGCAGCCCATGCTCGGCCACGAAGGCGGGGCTGGCCAGCGGAAGGATGTGCTCCTCGAACAGGGGCTCCACCTCCAGCTCCGGCCACTGCGCAATGCCGTAGCGGATGTCGATATCGGCCTGGCCCAGCGCAAAGTCGCTGTGCGAATGCGCAGCCGACAGGTTCAGCGCAATGTGCGGGCAGGCCCGTGCGAAGTCCCGCAGCCGGGGCATGAGCCAGAGGCTGGCGATGCTGGGCGCGCAGTGCACGTAGAGGCTGTTGCTCATGCTGTGGCGCAGGTCCTCGGTGGCCGAGACGATGGCCGCCAGCGCGCCGCCCACCCGCTCCAGGTAGGCCTGCCCCGGGCGGCTCAGGCGCACGCCATGCGCGCTGCGCTCGAACAGGCGCACGCCCAGCTGCGCCTCCAGCTTGGCCACCTGGTGGCTGACGGCCGAGGCCGTCAGGTGCAGCTCGGAGGCCGCCAGCGCGAAGCTGCGCCGGCGCGCCACGGCCTCGAAGGCCTGCAGGTGGGCACTGCTGGGAATGGACGCCATGGCAAGTTCCTCGAGGACGCGGGCAGCTCACGGGCGGACACCGGAAGACCCCGGGAGACCCCGGGAGACCCCGTACTTGAGCTGAAGAACCGTCATCTTAGGCTGATGAAACATCGTTTGTCTTCATGCTCGCGACAGCCCAAGATGGCTGCATCCACCACAACCACAGCGGAGACAGGCACATGCTGCTCAAGGACAGGGTCGCCATCATCACCGGCGGCGCAGGGATCAACGGACTCGGTTTTGCCACGGCGCGCCAGATGGCCGCCCAGGGGGCCCGCGTGGCCATCCTCGACCTGGAGCGGGCCGATCCGGCCGGCGCGGCCGCGCGGCTGGGCGACGGGCACCTGGGGCTGGTGGCCGACGTGACGGACAAGCCCTCGTGCGAGGCGGCCGCCGCCGCCGTGCTGCGCGCCTTTGGCCGCATCGACGCGCTGGTCAACAACGCGGGCATCACGCAGGCCGTGGGCACGCTGGAGATCGGCGGGGCCGACTACGACCGCGTGCTCGACGTGAGCCTGCGCGGCACGCTGTACATGTCCCAGGCCGTGCTGCCGGCCATGCGCAGGCAGCAAGCGGGCGCCATCGTCTGCATTTCTTCCGTCTCGGCCCAGCGCGGCGGCGGCATCTTCGGCGGTCCGCACTACTCGGCCGCCAAGGCCGGCGTGCTGGGCCTGGCCCGCGCCATGGCGCGCGAGTTCGGCGGCGATGGCATACGCATCAACTGCGTCACGCCAGGCCTGATCGAGACCGATATCACCCAGGGCAAGCTCGGCCCCGAACGCAAGCGCGAGATCTCCGCCACGATTCCGCTGGCACGCCTGGGCCGCGCCGACGATGTGGCCGGCGCCTGCGTGTTCCTGGCCAGCGACCTGGCCGGCTATTGCACGGGCATCACGCTCGATGTGAACGGCGGGATGCTCATCCACTGACTGCATCACCCGCACCCCACCGGCCTGGCCATGGCGCGCATGGCCCCCCAAAAAGCAAAGGAGACAAGACCATGCAGAACAAGCATTTCCAACGCGCTGCCCTGGCCGCAAGGGCCTTGGCAGCCTGCGCCCTGCTGCTGCCGGCCCTGGCCGGCGCCCAGGCCGTGAAGCTCACGCTGGGCCACGGCGCGGCGCCCGACAATCCGCGCCACCTGGCCTCGCTGAAATTCGCCGAACTGGTGAAGGCGCGCAGCGCGGGCCGCATCGAGGTGCAGGTCGCGCCCTCGGCCCAGCTGGGCGACGACGCGGCCATGGTGACGGCCCTGCGCACGGGCGCACTGGACCTGTCGGCCAATTCCCAGGGCGCGGTGGCAGCGGCCGTGCCCGAGTACGCGGCCTATGGCATGCCGTTTCTCTTCGCCACGCCGGCCCGTGCCTTCCAGGTGCTGGACGGGCCGCTGGGCCGGGAGCTGGCCGACAAATCGGCCGCCAAGGGCATGGTGGTGCTGGGCTACTGGGACAACGGCATACGCCACATGACCAACAGCAAGCGGCCCCTGCGCAGCGTGGACGATCTCAAGGGCCTGAAGATGCGCACGCCGCCCGACGCGGTGCTGGTGGACATCATCCAGGCCCTGGGCGCCGAGGCCCAGCAGATCAAGTTCGCCGAGCTGTACGTGGCCCTGCAGCAGGGCGTGGTCGATGGCCAGGAGAACCCGCTGGCCAACTTCCACGCCAGCAAGCTGTACGAGGTGCAAAAGCACCTGACGCTGACGGGCCACATGTTCCAGATGACGCCGCTGATCATGGGCAAGCGCAGCTGGGACCGGCTGCCGGCCGCCGACCGCACGCTGCTGGCCGAGGCCGCGCAGGAGGCCACGGCCTACCAGCGCCAGCTGGCGCGCGAGGCCGACGACAAGCTGCTGGACGACATCCGCGCCAAGGGCGTGGAGGTGAGCACCATCGACGCGCGGGCCTTCGCCCAGGCCACGGCCAAGGTGCAGGACAAGTGGCTGGCCAGCCCTGCGGGCCCCTATATCGCCAAGGTCGTCAAGGCCGCAGGCGCGCAGTGAAGCGCAGGGAGCCGTCCATGAATCTCATCGAACGCTTGGTCACGGGCCTGTGCCGCGCCGTGCTGTGGGCCAGCACCCTGGTGATCTTCGTGATCCTGGTGTGCAACACCGCCCTGCGCTATGCCAGCGGCGCCAGCCTGCAATGGGCCAACGAGGTGCCCGAGCTGCTGTTTCCCTGGCTGGTGATGTCGGGCGTGGTGCTGGCCGCCGCCCATGGTGCCCACATCACCACGAGCTTTCTGGTCGAGGCGCTGCCGGCCCGCGTGCAGCGCGCCACGGCCGTGCTGGGCTGGCTGGCCGTGGCCGCCCTGTACGCCACGCTGGCCTGCTCCACGCTGAACATGCTGGAGATCGTGCATGACGAGCGCAGCCAGATCCTGGGCATTCCCGGCTCGCTGACCTATGGCTGCGTGATGGTGGGCATGGCGCTGCTGGCCTTGCTGGCCCTTCAGTCGGCCTGGCGCGCCTGCGTGGCGGGCGGGGGCCGGGCATCCGCAGGGGCTGCAGATGCGGCCGATGCCGCAAGTGCCGATGCCGAACCCGCGCGGCCCGTGGCCGCCGTGCACTGGTGAAGGGGGCAGGTCCATGTCCTTCATCATGCTTTTCGTCTTCATGGCGGGCGCCGTGATCGCCATGCCCATTGCCCACGCGCTGCTCATGGGCGCCATGGCGGCGGCGGCCACCTCGGACCGCGTGCCGCTGGACCTGCTGGTGCAGCAGATGGTGGCCCAGGTGCAGAGCTTTCCGCTGATCGCCATCCCGTTCTTCATGCTCACCGGCTCGCTGATGATGGGCGGGCGCCTGGGCGAGGCCCTGGTGGGCGTGCTGTCGGCGCTGATAGGGCGCTTTCACGGTGGGCCGGCCCAGGTGGGGGTGATGTCGTCCACGCTGTTCGGCGGGGTGTCAGGCTCGGCCGTGGCCGATGCCTCGGCCATCGGCTCGCTGATGATCCCGTGGCACAGGCGGCTGGGCTATCCGCCCGCGTTCTCGGCGGCCACGCTGGCGGCGGCGGCCACCATCGACATCCTGATCCCGCCGTCGATCCCCATGATCCTGTTCGCGCTCAGCGCCAATGCATCGATTGCGGCGCTGTTCGTGGCGGGCATCGTGCCGGGGCTGCTGATGTGCGCGGGCTTCATGGGCGTGTGCTGGTGGGTGGGCCGCAGGCGCGGCTTTCCGCGCGACACCACGCCCTTTGCCTGGCCCGCCTTCCGGCGCCACCTGCTGTACGCCAGCCCGGCCCTGCTGCTGCCGGTGCTGATCATCGTGTTCCTGCGCTTCGGCATCGCCACGCCCACCGAGGTGGCCGTGCTGTCCACGCTGTATGCGGGCCTGGTGTCGGCCGCCATCTACCGCGACCTGGGCTGGCGCCGGCTCAACGATGCGGTGGTGCATGCGGGCCTGGCCACCGGCGTGGTGCTGCTGGTGATCATGGCCTCGTCGGCCATCGGCTGGCTGCTGACCTTCGACCGCATGCCCGACGGCATCGTGCAGTGGGTGCAGTCGCATGTGCATTCGGCCTGGCTGGTGATCGTGCTGATGAACCTGCTGATGCTCTTCATCGGCATGTTCATCGACCTGCCGGCCGCCGTGCTGCTGCTCACGCCGGTGTTCGTGCCGCTGGCCCAGAGCATCGGCATGGACATGACCCAGCTGGGAATCATGATGGTCGTGAACCTGGCCCTGGGGCTGTACACGCCGCCCGTGGGCACGACGCTGTTCATCACGAGCTCGCTGGCCCGGGTCAAGGTGGGCCAGACCGTGCGCGAGCTGATTCCCTTCTACCTGGTGGCGCTGGCGGTGCTGGCGCTGGTGTCCTATGTGCCGGCCAGCATCCTGCGCTGAGCCGCGCGCCCTTCCATCCCGAGGAGACGATGCATGAACCAAGAACTGCAACAGCGCCTGGACCGACTCGCGGCCTGTGCCTGGCGCATACGCCGCCGCGCCCTGCAAATGGGCGAGGTGCAGGGCCAGGGCTACATAGGCCAGGCCCTGGGCTGGGCCGATGTGCTGGCCGTGGCCTATGGCGACGCGCTGCGGCTGCGGCCCGATGAGCCCGGGTGGGAGGGCCGCGACCGCTTCCTGCTCTCGCACGGCCACTACGCCATCGCCTTCTACGCGGCCCTGGCCGAGGCGGGCATCCTGTCCGACGAGGAACTCCAGACCTATGGCAGCGATGACAGCCGCCTGCCCATGTCGGGCATGGCCAGCTATACGCCGGGCATGGAGATTTCGGGCGGCTCGCTGGGCCAGGGCCTGCCGATCGCCGTGGGCATGGCGCTGGCGCTGCGCCACAAGGGCAGCGATGCCTTTGTCTACAACTCCATGTCCGACGGCGAGCTGGACGAGGGCTCGACCTGGGAGGCCGCGCTGTCCGCCGCCCACCACGGGCTGGGCCGGCTGATCTGCCTGGTGGACGTGAACAACCAGCAGGCCGACGGCCCGTCCACGCGCATGCTGGGCTTCGAGCCGCTGGCCGACAAATGGGCCGCCTTCGGCTGGCATGTGCAGCGCGTGGACGGCAACGACCTGGCCCAGGTCGTCCAGGCCTTCGACGCGGCGCGCACGCTGGCCGCAGAGCGGCCCCGCGTCATCCTGTTCGACACGCTGATGGGCAAGGGCGTGCCCTTCCTGGAGCAGCGCGAGAAGAACCATTTCATCCGCGTCGATCCGCCCGAGTGGCAGCAGGCCATCGCCATCCTGGACGCATCGCAACCCCTGGAGCCCGCCCTGCCATGAACATGCCTCTTGCCACCCCCAAGCCCCGGCCGACCACCTCGGCCATGATCGCCTCCATCGCCGCCGAGGGCCAGCGCGTGCAGGCCGCGCCCTTCGGCAAGGCCCTGGTGGAGCTGGCCGCCAGCCGGCCCGATGTGGTGGGCATGACAGCCGACCTGGCCAAGTACACCGACCTGCACCTGTTCGCCCAGGCCCACCCCGAGCGCTTCTTCCAGATGGGCATGGCCGAGCAGTTGCTCATGGCCGCCGCCGGCGGCATGGCCAAGGAGGGGCTGACGCCCTTTGCCACCACCTATGCCGTCTTCGGCACACGGCGGGCCTATGACTTCATCCACCAGGTGATTGCCGAGGACAACCTGGACGTCAAGATCTGCTGCGCCCTGCCCGGCCTGACCACGGGCTACGGCCCCAGCCATCAGGCCACGGACGATCTGGCCATGATGCGGGCCGTGCCGGGGCTGACCATCGTCGACCCCTGCGATGCGCTGGACATCACCCAGGCCGTGCCCCAGATCGCGGCGCACCGCGGCCCCGTCTACATGCGGCTGCTGCGCGGCAACGTGCCGCTGGTGCTGGACGAGTACGACTACCGTTTCGAGCTGGGCAAGGCGAAGATGCTGCGCGAGGGCCGCGAGGTGCTCATCATCTCCAGCGGCTTCATGACCATGCGCGCGCTGGAGGCCGCCCAGCTGCTGGCCGCCGACAACGTGGGCACCGCCGTGCTGCATTGCGCCACCATCAAGCCGCTGGATGTGCAGGCCATCGTGCAGGCCGTGGCCAGCGGGCCGCGGCTGGTGGTGGTGGCGGAGAACCATTCGGTGGTGGGCGGCCTGGGCGAGGCCGTGGCCGGCGCCCTGCTGGAGCGCGATGTGCGGCCCGCGCGCTTTCGGCTGGCGGGCCTGCCGGACGCCTTCCTCGACGCGGGCGCCCTGCCCACGCTGCATGAGCGCTACGGCATCAGTGCCCAGGCGCTGGCGGGGCGCATCCGGCAGTGGCTGGGCTGAACGCCGGCGTTGTGGCAGCGGGCGCTCCAGAGCAAAGCAGTGCAGATGAGGGCTACTTGGCGGGATCCCCGTCGCGCAACGCCAGCAGGTAGCCCATGCCGCGCACCGTGTGCAGCAGCTTGACCGCATAGGGATCATCGAGCTTGCTGCGCAGCCTGCACACCGCCACATCCACCACGTTGTTCAGCGCATCGACGGGCAGGCTCCAGACCTGCTGCACCAGTTCGGCGCGCGTGACCACATCGCCCTGGCGCTGCAGCAGCAGCCACAGCACGGCGAATTCCTGGCGAGTGAGGTCCAGTCGCCGGCCGGCACGCTCGACCCGCTTTTTCGACAGGTCCAGCACCAGATCCGCCAATGTCAGGCGCAGGCCCTCCTGGCCGGCAGAGCCTCGCATCCGCAGCCGTGCACGGGCCAGGAACACCGGCAACCTGACGGGTTTGACCAGGTAGTCATCGGCGCCGTTCTGCAGGCAGAACACCTGGTCCTCCAGACTGTCGTTTGCGGTGACCACGATGGTGGGCGTGTCGCCCGCCTGGAGCAGGGTCTGCAGGACCGCACGCCCGCTCTGGCCAGGCAGGTCCAGATCCAGCACGAGCAGGCTGTAGGCGCGGCTCAGTGCGAGGTTGCGGCCCTGCAGACCGTCATGCACGACATCGACGTTGAATCCGTCCTGGCACAGGCCCTGGCACAGGTACTGCGCCGACGGCGGGTGGGCATCCACGATCAGGATCTTCATGTCTTTTCCTTCGCACGCGGGCACAGGCGAGGCTCAGGCCAGCACCTGGCGGAGGATCTGCTGCTGCCGCCTGGCCCATTTCGTGCCAATGCGAATGGCATCGCGCTGCTGTGAGGATGCAGAAGCGAAGAAGACCGTTTCACTGATCTGCAGGCGGTGAAACAGCCGCCGCATCTGCAGGGATCGGGCCCTCAGCGAGCCTTCCGGCGCCAGGGATTCCCCGTGCTGCGCCGAGAACATGGACGCGGCCTGCTCCAGGCAGCGCTGGGCATCGGGCGTGGTCGCGGGCACGGCACGGGGCTCGCACAGCCGGGCCTTGGCCACCAGGGGGTTGTGGCCCACCACCAGCCCCCAGGGACGCATGGCGGTCGAGGGATTGACCGACAGCGCCTCCAGCTTGGTGAGCCCGAACACGCGCGCCAGGCGCAGGCGCATGGCCAGCAGCGGGGCATCTGGCTGTACGGCCTCGATGGCCGCAAGGGCCTCCTCCTCGTTGTCACCGCCCACGGGCAGCAGCAAGGAACGCAGCAGCAGCCCGGCCAGCACGTCCCCCTTGGCCGCTGCAGCATGGAGCAGGGCCACGCCCTGTTCCATGGGTTCGATGTGCGTGGCATCGCGCAGCACCAGTGCACCCAGGCGGCGCTCGGCCTCGGGCAGCCCGTGACGTGCCGCCTTCTCCAGGCAAAAGCGTGCCAGGGTGGGATTGGCCACCGAGCTGCGGTAGTCGGAGCAGATGCGGAACAGGTGCAGCCAGGCGGTGACGATGCCGCCATCGGCAGCGCGCAGCAGCAGGGCTGCGGCCTTGCGCAGGTTCTGCGCATTCACGAGGTTTTCGGGAGCCAGGTGTGCACAGGGCAGCCCCGAAAGCGCCCGTCCAAGCACGTGGCAGGCGCGCACGTCGCCATTGGCGGCGCATCGGTCCAGGCTGGCTTCGATACAGCCCACGGTCAGCCGTCCCAGGCCATGGCCCGCCACCTCCGCCTGGTGGACCAGGTCGGCAATCAGCTGCTGCATGACCGGACCATGAGCGGCATGAGGCAGGTCGCGCAGGAGCTCCAGCATCCGCACGGCGCGGTGCGACTGGCCCTTGGCCATGGCCTGCCGGGCCTCGCAGGCCATGACTTCGGCAATGTCCAGCGGCTGTATGGCGCGCAGGATCTGCAACGCCTGCAGCAGCTCGCCGGATGTGTGCGCAGACACGCTGCTTGCCAGATGGCTTGGCAGGGCGGCGCTGCACTTGCCAAGGCACTCCAGCGCCAGATCGAGCTCTCCCCGGATGAGATGCCATGCGGCAAGCTTCTGGCGCCCGACATCCTCATACTCCGCCGCGATCCTCAGGGTCTCCAGCAGCCCGTGCTCCAGCAACTCCCTGAGCGGCAGATGCAAGGCTATGCAGACCGAGGCCTGGCGCCTGGCCTGAGGCAGTGCGGCCTGCAGATACTCCAACCCCACCGGGATGCTCCTGGAAACGCCGGGGCCCCCGGTCAGATACGCCTCCCCGAGCTGAAGCCTGGCGCCCGTGTCCCCTCGCCTGGCCAGCATCCTCAGCTTGACATCCTCGCGCCGCATTTTTCTGTCCCCTCCTATCTTGCGATACCCGCTCACAGCCGTATCAACAACCCGATACGAATTGATTTTTTCTTCTTTACCGGATTCAACCCACGGGATGCTATCAATCTCCAGAATCCATCTACCCAACAGAAAAGTGACATTCAAGACATATTGAAGAAAGATAACTGCCATGAATGGAATTGCAATCCATTGGTGTTGGCCGGACGGAACATGTCGAGCCCAAAAAACCTGTGATTGGCTTGCCACCCCCCATCGATTCCTTTTCAAGACTCCTGGTGTCGGCCTGTGAATTCTAGTATTTACAACAGCATCCGTTTTTAAATGGATGCGCATGGAATCCACATTCAATACAAGGACCAGGCATGAAATTCAATCGTATATTGGCGGCCGCACTGCCCGTCATTTCGCTGGCGGCCAGCGCGCAGTCATCCATCACCCTGTTCGGCATCGTTGACGTCAATGGGCGCTACGTGAAGAACAGCGATCTGCCCAGCAACATGACCATGAACAACAGCGGGCTGTCATCGGGCCGGTTTGGCTTTCGCGGCACCGAGGATCTGGGCGGCGGATTGAGAGCCGAGTTCTGGCTGGAGTCAGACCTCTATGCCGACACCGGCACGACAAACGCCAATGGCAAGTTCTTCCAGCGCCGCTCCACGGTGAGCTTGGCGGGCGGCTTCGGCGAGCTGCGCCTGGGCCGCGATTTCACGCCGGCCGCGCAAAATCCCACCAAGTTCGACCCGTTCAACGTGATCGGCCTGGCAAACTCCAACATCATCAGCCGCCTGCCCGGCACCTTCTCGAACTACTACCGCAGCGACAACGCCATCCAGTACTTCACTCCCAAATGGAGCGGTTTCCAGGCAGAAGTGATGTATGCCCTGGACGAAGACCCCGTGAGCAGCGCCGGCCGCCATTTCGGCAGCCGCCTGACCTACGACAACGGTCCTCTGAACCTGGCGCTCACCTATGGCTCGACCGATGTGAATGCTGCGGGCACCAAGCTCAAGCAATACGGCGCAGGCGCCTCCTACGATTTCGGCTTTGCCAAGCTGATGGGGTATTTCCAGCGCGAGGACCTGCCCTATGGCACCTATGGAACCCGCATCGCGGGCTCCGAGGACCGCTGGCAGGTCGGCCTTACCGTGCCCGTGGGGGCGAACTACATCCGCGCCTCCTATGTGCGCACCGATTCGCGCCGTGGCCCGGTGGCCTTCAATGGCAGCGATGCCAACAGGTATGCGATCGGCTATGTGCACAACCTGTCGCGGCGCACGGCGCTGTACGGAACCCTTGCACGCGTGACCAACAAGGGCGGGGCCAATTTCAGCCTCAATGGCGGCACCACCGGATTGGCTGCGGGCGGCAGCTCCACAGGCGCTGAACTCGGCATGCGCCACAGTTTCTGAAGATTTCCACGCATTTGCGGCAATATGGCTGAAATGTCATCCGGCTGCCCGGATATATAGAAGCCGATGACTCTACAGTCTCCGCCATGGACTGAATACAGTTCATGGCGGATTTCATGAATCCGCCCATGTATCCGCCCTATTTCGGAGGCATATTCAATGAAATCCATATTCATATTGGGCACCGCAGCAATCGTCATGGCTGCATTGCCGGCCCATGCGGAACGCTTTGCAAACGGCAAATCCTATTACGGATCGCCCGCGCCTGCGGGCGTCTACCGTACTGTCGATCTATCGCAGAAAGCGCCCATCAATATCGCCTGCGGCGAAACCGTGAATTTCACCAGCCAGGGCCGCACATTCGCGTGGAAGGTCAGCTCCATCCAGCACAACCATGTCCCGGTGGCGCGCTTTGCGCCGCCCGGTTTCGACACGCAGGGCAAGAGCATCTTCGTCATGCCCGGAGAGCATGAGCTGGGCGGCTGAAAGCGCCGTTGGCAACAAAAAGGGCCCGCAATTCGCGGGCCCTTTTCGTTGCTGGAGGCAGGCCGAAGCTCAGGCGGCCAGGGCGCCGCGCATGGCGTCAATCACGGCCTTGTAGTCAGGCTTGCCGAAGATGGCGCTGCCGGCCACGAAGGTGTCGGCACCGGCATCGGCCACGCGGCGGATGTTGGTTTCCTTGATGCCGCCGTCCACTTCCAGGCGGATGTCGCGGCCGCTGGCCTCGATGCGCTTGCGCGCGGCCTCGATCTTGCGCAGCGTGCTGTCGATGAAGCTCTGGCCGCCGAAGCCGGGGTTCACGCTCATCAGCAAGATGAGGTCGATGTCGTCGATGACCCAGTCCAGCACGTCCAGCGGGGCGGCGGGGTTGAACACCAGGCCGGGCTTGGCGCCCTGGGCGCGGATGTTCTGGATGCTGCGGTGCACGTGGGCCGTGGCATCGGGGTGGAAGCTGATGTAGTCGGCGCCGGCCTTGGCGAAGGCCGTGGCCAGTTCGTCCACGGGCGAGACCATCAGGTGCACGTCGATAGGCACGGGCTGGCCGTCGGGCGTCTTCGCATGGGGCTTCAGGGCCTCGCAGATCATGGGACCGAACGTGAGGTTGGGCACGTAGTGGTTGTCCATCACGTCGAAGTGGATCCAGTCGGCGCCGGAGGCGATCACATTCTTGACCTCGTCACCCAGACGGGCGAAGTCGGCAGACAGGATGGAGGGGGCGATGCGGTAGGTGGGGCTCATGGCCTGCGATTGTCGCAGCTAGCCCATGCCGGCACCAGCGACGGCACAAAGCCATGGGCGGCGGCGCGTGGGGACGTTCGCAAGCCGGTACATTGCGGGCAGTTACCATTGCCGCCATGCCCATGAACGAGTTCCAGGTCCAGGTCCGCCCCGCCTTTTTGCCAGAGCAATCCGCTCCAGCGGCGGGCGTATACGCCTTCTCCTACACGATCACCGTGACCAATACCGGCCAGGTGCCGGGCCAGTTGATCGCGCGCCACTGGATCATCACCAACGAACTGGGCCATGTCGAAGAGGTCAAGGGCCTGGGGGTGATCGGCCGCCAGCCGCTGCTGCAGCCCGGCGAGACCTTCGAGTACACCAGCGGCTGCCAGCTGCGCACGCCCAACGGCAGCATGCAGGGCAGCTATCTGTGCATCAGCCACGAGGGCGAGGTCTTCGAGTGCAGCATTCCGCGATTCCAGCTGATATCCGGTGCCGGCGGCGACAGCTTTCCAGACCCTGACAACCGCGTGCTGCACTGAGCGCGTTCCTCGGGGGAGGCGCTAGTCTTCCGCCCTGCCGCAAGACCCCTACATGAAGCGAATCACCCAAGACCTGCCCGGCCTTCTGGCCGCACTCGACCCCGAGGCCGACCTCGCGCACCGCCATATCTGGCTGATCCACCTGCTGGAGTGGGTGCGCGCGCCCAAGCCATCGGTGGACGGCGCCGTGCAGCGTGTGCAGTTGCTGGTGGAGGCCGTGGAGGCCGACCCGGCCGTGCGCCAGCGCCTGCATGCCTGGTGGCTGCGCTTCATCGACACCGTGGACATCACGGCGCTGCTGGCCGATTTCGGCTTTGCGCCGCGCACCAACATGTTCAGCGAGCTGTCCGAGCGCGCACGCTACAAGCTGCTGCCCAGCACGCCTGAGACGGTGGATGCCTCCGAGCTGTTCATGCTGGCCATGCCCGACGAATTCGACGCGCGCTGGCTGCACGCGCTGGAGGCGCCGCTGCTCGAACGCATCGCGCTGCTGCTGACCGATGGCAGCGAGGGCCAGGGCAGCAGCTTCTGGCAGAACAGCCTGCTGGGCTCCATCACCTATTGCACGGGGCAGATCCTGTCCACGGGCTTTTCGCCCGAACTGCGCCTGCGCATGGACGAGCAGGCGCGCGACGACCAGCCCTTCCACGCCCTGATCCACGACGCCGAGAGCCTGCGCGTGGAGGTGATGCACGCGCTGCGCACCAATGACCGGCGCGATGCGGCCGAGGCCCGGCTGCGCGAGCGCCTGGATGCCTGCCGCGCGGCCGTGACATCGGTCTACACCCATTTCGAGTCTGAAGGGATTTCGGTGGGCCTGGTGTTCCGCCTGCGCCAGCTGCGCGCGCGCATCCTGCGCGTCAGGCGGCTGCTGGACTGCCTGGTGGCCGACAACCGCGCCACCGAGACGGCCGACCTGCTGGCCAACCTGGTGTCCGTGGGCATAGAGCGGCGCAGCCTGCGCGCGCTGCTGTCCACCAACACCTCGCTGCTGGCGGCCAAGGTGGCCGAGCGCAGCGCCGAGACGGGCGAGCACTACATCACCCGCACCGGCCGCGAATACCTGTCCATGGCAACCAAGGCCGCCGGCGGCGGCTTCGTGATGGCCTTCACCACGCTGCTGAAGTTCGCGCTCTACGCGCTGGGGCTGTCGGCGTTCTGGGGCGGGCTGGCGGCGGGCATCAACTACTCCATCAGCTTTGTGCTGATCCAGCTGCTGCACTTCACGGTGGCGACCAAGCAGCCGGCCATGACGGCACCGGCCATGGCCGCCAAGCTCAAGGACCTGCGCGCCAGCGAGGCCATCGAAGAGTTCGTGGACGAGGTCGCCCACCTGGTGCGCTCGCAGGTGGCGGCCGTGCTGGGCAACGTGCTGGTGGTGCTGCCCATGGTGCTGCTGCTGTCGCTGGGCTATGCCCAGCTGTTCGGCCACACGCCCATCGACGGGCCGCATGCGATCGCCGTGCTCGACTCGCTGAGTCTGCTGGGCATGTCGCCGCTGTTCGCGGCCTTCACGGGCGTGCTGCTGTTCGCCAGCAGCCTGATCGCGGGCTGGGCCGAGAACTGGTTCGTGCTGCGCCGGCTGGACTCGGTGATCCGCTACAACCCCGGCATCACGCGCTGGCTGGGCGCCAAGCGCGCCGACCGCTGGGCGCATTTCTGGCGCAAGAACATTTCGGGCTTTGCCGCCAACGTCTCGCTGGGCATGATGCTGGGCCTGGTGCCCGCGTTCGCTGCCTTCTTCGGCCTGGGGCTGGAGGTGCGCCACGTCACGCTGTCGGCAGGCCAGATCGGTGCCTCCATGGCGGCCCTGGGCTGGCAGGTGCTGCACTCCGACATGTTCTGGTGGGCGGTTGCCCTACTGCCGGTCAATGGCGCGTTGAATGTCACTGTCAGCTTTTATCTGGCATTCCGCGTTGCGATGAGGGCACACAATGTCAGCGGAGTCGACCGCTCGCGCATCTATTCGGCCATCCGCCGCCGTCTGCGCACAGCGCCGCTGAGTTTCTTCCGCCCCTGAGCCTGCGGGACCTCGGGAACCACGCGGAACCCACGTGCTGGCGTGCCCGCCCGGCCTTGCAGCCCGGCAGTCACGCCAGTGGATCGCCAACGAAGTGTCCCCGTGCCATGCGCACGGGACGCGGGCTTGCCCGCGCCGCAGGGAAGGCTCTGCGGAGCTTCGCTTGCGGGCCACTGGCTCGCGCAAAGGACCTCGCTTATGAATGACATGCTGAGCTTCTGGGAACCGTGGCTGCGGCCATCGGCCGGGTTGGCCACGGTGCAATGGTCCCTGCTGCTGGCCGTGGCCACCATGGTGGGTTACGCCTGCCAGCGCCATGCGGCCCTGCCCAAGGTGGTCGGCTATTCGCTGGTGGGCGGCATTGCCGGGCTGATCGGCTTTGGCGCCAATACCGCCTGGCCGCTGCAGGGCACGGGATTGTTCCTGCTGGAGCTGGGCGTGGCCATCGTGCTGTTCGAATGCGGCGGGCGCATCACGCTGCGCTGGTTCCGCCACAACCCCATGGTGCTGGTGCAAAGCGTGGCCGAATCCGCGTTGACCTATGTGCTGGTCTCCCTGGTGCTGGGCTGGCTGGGCGTGGCCCCCGAAGTGGCCGGGCCGCTGGCCCTGGTGGCCATGGCGGCCTCGCCCCTGGTGCTGACGCGCGTGGTGGCCGACATGCGTGCCGCAGGCGCCGTGACCGATCGCGGCCTGGTGCTGGCCACCCTGTCCACGCTGTATGCGCTGGCCCTGGGCAGCGCCAAGGCGGGCATGCTGACGCAGCCCAAGGCGGGCTTCGTGGCCTCGATCATGCCGGTGCTGGTGGTGCTGGGCGTCTCGGTGGCCGTGGCCCTGGTGCTGGCCGTGCTGATGCGCCTGGCGCTGCGCTTCATGAGCCCGGCCAGCGAGAACACCTCCATCCTCTTTCTCACCCTGATCTCGGCCAGCGTGCCCGTAGCCTCTTACCTGGGCGGCTCGGCGCCGCTGGCGGCGCTGCTGGGCGGCATCCTGCTCAAGCAGTTCAACCCGCGCCCCTGGGCCTGGCCCCGCCAGCTGGGCACGGCGGCCTCGCTGCTGACCATGCTGATGTTCGTGCTGGTCTCCACCGTGGCCGCGCAGGCCGACTGGAGCGCGCCGGTGGCCGGCGTGGTGGGCGCCGTGATCCTGGCACGCCTGGTCGCCAAGACCCTGGGCGTGGCCGTGGGCAATGTGGGCACGGGCGCCAACTGGCGCCAGGCCTTCTGGGTGGGCTGCGCGATGGCGCCCATGTCATCGGTGGCGCTGCTGATTGCATCGCAGTTCGTGGCCGCCGCGCCCGAGCTGGGCGCGCAGATCGCAGGCGTGGCCCTGCCCACCATTTTGGTGATGGAGGTGCTGGGTGCCGCCCTCGCCACCGTGGCCATCTACCGCTCCGGCGAAAGCTCCCGTCCCTGGAAGCCGCTGAGCCGCACGAATACCGCAGGAGATGAACGTGAGTCTTGAAGCCTTCAACTCGTCCGAACCGCTGACCCTGGGCGTGGAGCTGGAACTGCAGCTGGTCAACACCCACGACTACGACCTGGCCCCCTACGCCGAGGACATGCTGCGCCTCATGCTCAAGAACCCGCTGCCCGGCAGCGTGGTGCCCGAGATGACGAACAGCATGATCGAGATCTCCACCAGCGTCTGCCATTCGGCCTCGGAGGTGCTGGGCCAGCTCAGCCAGATCCGCGATGCGCTGGTCAAAAGCGCCGACAAGCTCAACATCGCCGTGGTGGGCGGCGGCACCCACCCCTTCCAGCAGTGGCATGAGCGGCGCATCTACGACAAGCCGCGCTTCCAGGAGCTGTCGCAGCTGTACGGCTACCTGTCCAAGCAGTTCACCATCTTCGGCCAGCACGTGCACATCGGCTGCCCCGACGCCGACGCGGCACTGTTGATGCTGCACCGCATGTCGCGCTACATCCCGCACTTCATTGCGCTGTCGGCCTCCAGCCCCTATGTGCAGGGCCACGACACGGCCTTCGACTCGGCGCGGCTGAACTCGGTGTTCGCCTTTCCGCTGTCGGGCCGCGCGCCCTGCGTGCTGCACTGGAGCGAGTTCGAGCAGTACTTCGACAAGATGACGCGCACGGGCGTGGTCAAGAGCATGAAGGACTTCTACTGGGACATCCGGCCCAAGCCCGAGTTCGGCACCATCGAGATCCGCGTGTTCGACACGCCGCTGACCATCGAGCGCGCAGCCGCCCTGTCCGGCTATGTGCAGGCGCTGGCTGCCTGGTTCATGGACACCCAGCCCTTCACGCCCGTGGAGGACGACTACCTGGTCTACACCTACAACCGCTTCCAGGCCTGCCGCTTCGGCCTGGAGGCCGTGTACGTGGACCCGGCCACGGGCGAGCACATGCCGCTGGCCGACCACATCCTCAAGACCATGGATGCCGTGGCCGACTACGCGGCCCGCCATGGCGCCGCGCCCGCCCTGCACCTGCTGCGCAGCGACGTGGCCGCCGGCAGCAACGATGCCCGCTGGCTGCGCGAACGCCAGCGCAGCGAGCAGCTGCTGGCCGAGGTCTCGCGCCAGGCGGCCATGCGCTTTCGCGGCCAGGCCGTCTGAGGGCGGCGTTCAGCGCAGGCTCAAGGCAGCACCGCCGCCGCACGCGCGGCGGTGATCTGCGCGTCCGCGTCGCGCTGCAGCAGCAGGCGCTGGCGCACCAGGTCCTGGGCCGCAGCCGTGACGGCGCTCACGTAGCCCGCCTGGTCGACATACAGCTCCTCCAGTGAAGGCCGCCCGTCACCGGCCGCCAGCCGCGCCGCGCGCGTCTTGTGGAAGGGGATGAAGCTGCCCGTGAGGTTGGACAGGTCCACGATGCCCGGCGTGGCCACGTAGTTGAACTCCATGCTGGTCCCCAGCGGTGCCCGCGCCTCCACGCTGCGGATGCCGGCGCGCGTGAGGCCGGTGGCCGCATCGACCTGGGGCACGAGGATGGCGTAGTCCTTGCCCGTGGCGCGCGGCGGCTGCAGCGTGGCGATGCCGCTTTCGTCCTGCGGCACGTACTGCGGGCCGAAGTCGAGCAGCGCAAAGCCGTTGTGGCGCGCCAGGTAGCCGAACTCGGGGATGGCGGTCTGCACGCCGCCCACGCTCCAGCTCAGGCCCTTCATGGCGGGAAAGACCAGCTTGTCGGGCCGCACCAGGGTGCCGTCGGCCAGCTTGGGCACCTGGCTGGCCGGCGGCTCGGTGCCGCGCACCACCCAGTCCTCCAGCGCGATGAACAGCGCGCGGAACGTGTCGTTGAACTGCACCACGGTGCCGGCCGGATAGACATTGCGCGTGGGCGCATAGCCGATGCTGGCCGTGCCGCCTGCGCCGCCGTGCTGGGTGCTGGCGTAGTAGTAGATGCGCGCATTGGCGGGCTGGGCGATGTCGCGCAGGCCGTTGGCATCGGTCAGCACGGGCGAGCCCTGCAGCTGCCAGAACTCCGTGCCCGAAAGGCCCAGGAAGAACTTGGGGCAGGTGTTGCTGGCTTCGCAGCGCTTCATCACGCCGCCCTGGCGGCCGCTGACCTCGTCGCTGTAGTCCTTGTCCAGGCCACGCGGCGCGGTCTGTCCGAAGGCCGTGTGGTCGGTGCGCAGGCCGCCCCCGCCGCCGGGTACGGCGAAGCGCGTGTTGATGTTGGTCTGGCGCGCGGCCACGTGGGCATACATGCCGTCGAAAACCTTGCCGCCATCGAGCGCCTGGTTGAAGCCCAGGTGCAGGAAGGTCTTCATGGCATTGCCCGACTGCGAGGTGCCCTGGCCGATGGTGTGCGTAATGCGCCCGGCCAGCGGATTGGCCTTGCCGTCGGCGTCGGCCGACTTGGCGCGGAAGAAGCTCACCGTATCGCGCAGTGCGGCCAGGCCCACGCCCATGACCTTGGGGTCCTTGGCCACGTAGACCAGCTCGTAGAGGTACTGCGGATCGAACCCGCCCTTCAGGCAGACGCTGGTGGCCGCAGGCGTGCCGGGGAAGGGATTGGCGGCGGCATCGCAGCTGGCGAACTTCCAGTCGCCCGCAGGCACGGTCTGGCGCGCATCGGCTTCGTTGATGCGGCGCGTGAGCGAGTAGCCGGCCTGCGTGTTTTCCAGGCTGGCGGGCTCGTAGGGGATCATGGTCCCGTTGAACACGCCGCCGGGCAGGGTCATGGAGGGCACGGCGGCGGCCGGGACCAGCTCGGTGCGGTAGCTGCCCGTGATGCTGCTGCCGTCCTTGTTGCGGGCCACGGGCACGGTGACCGTCAGGCGCGCGGGCGTGGACTTGGGCACGTCGCCCTGCCAGGCCGAGTACAGCAGCACATAGCCGCGCTCCAGGTAGACCGCATCGCCGGGCGTGGCCGTGGGGTTGGGCATGGTCAGGATGTTGCCGCGGTTGGGCGCGTCATAGCGCAGCACGCCGCTGGCCTTGGACATGTCCTTGGGCTTGAGCATGACGAAGTCGGTGCTGTACTCGACCATGCCGCGCGCATTGACGGGCGCCAGCGCCAGGTCCTGGATCACGGCGTTCTTCGGGTCGGCCGGGTCCAGCTCGCCGCGCAGCACGCCGGTCACTTTCTCGTAGGCGCCGACACTGCCGTAGCTGCCGGCAAAGTCCTCGGTGGCGCTGATGCTCAGTTGCATGCGCGGCGCCTGCGAGCCGGCGGGCGAGTCACTGCCGCCGCAGGCGGTCAGCAGGCCGGATGCGGCCAGGGCAAGGGCCAGTGGATGGGTGGATCTGATGTGCATGTTGTCTCCTTGGGGTCATGGCACAGGCAAGGCTCCGCCCTGGCCGCCGTGCATTGCGGCGGCCTAGGACGGTTCGGAAAAAAAGGGAACGGGAGAGCGGGGAACGGCCTACTCGGGCAGGATGCCGGCGGCCTTGATCACCTGGCCCCACTTCTGGGTCTCGCCCGCCTGGAAGGCGGCCAGCTCCTGGGGCGTGGCGGTCCAGCCCTCGGAGCCGGACATCTCGAAGAAGGACTTGGCGCCCGCGCTGTGCACGGCGTCGGACAGAAGGCGGTTGAGCCGGGCCACCACGGCCTCGGGCGTGCCAGCGGGCGCGTAGGCCGCGAACCAGTAGCCCATGTCGTAGCCCTTGACGCCGGCTTCCTCCAGCGTGGGCACCTCGGGCAGCTGCGGGCTGCGTTTGGTGGTGGAGTAGCCCAGGGCGCGCAGCTTGCCCGACTTGACCTGGGGCACGCCGGTGGAGGTGTCGGTGATCATGAGGTCGATCTGGCCGCCCAGCAGGTCGGTGATGGCCAGCGGATTGCTCTTGTAGGGCACGTGCATCAGGTCCACGCCGGCCAGCTGCTTGAGCATTTCACCGGCCACGCGGCTGGAGGAGCTGCCGCTGCCGAACGACAGCTTGCCCGGCTGCTTCTTCGCCGCCGCCAGCAGGTCGCCCACGTTCCTGTACGGCGCATCGGCGCGCACCACCAGCACCTGGCCGCCCTTGCCCAGCCCGGCCACGGGCGCGAAGTCCTTGACCGCGTCATAGGGCAGCTTCTTGTACAGATGCTGGTTGGCCGCATGCGTGGTGTTGGTGGTGATCAGCACCGTGTAGCCATCGGCCGCCGAGCGCGCCACCTGCTGGGCCGCGATCATGCCGCTGGCGCCTCCCTTGTTCTCGACCACCACGGCCTGCTTGGTCGCCGTGGTCACGGCCTGGCCCAGCGCCCGTGCCAGCTGGTCGGTGGCGCTGCCGGCCGCAAACGGCACGACGAAGGTGATGGGCTTGGACGGATAGTCCTGTGCCAGCGCCGGTGCGGCGGCGGCTGCCAGCGCGCAGGCGGCCAGCACGAGCGCATGGCGGCGGGGGAAGTTGTGCGAAAGGTTCATGTCTGTCTCCTTTGTTGTGATGAATGTGTGACGGGCGGGTCCTGCCGGCTACTCCGGCGCCAGGTGGGGCAGCAGCGAAGCCGGTATGTGGACCTGCATCTGCAGCAGCCAGTACGACAGCGCCTTGCCGTGGCTGTCGAGGTTGAGCGCGTCGTTGACGCCGCCGTCCAGCACCGCGTCCAGCACCCAGTTCATGGCCTGCAGGCGCTGCAGCACGAAGCGCTGCACGCGCGCCGGGCGCCGGGCGGCGAAGTGCGCGGCCACGCGCTCTTCGGTGATCTGCTCCACCAGCACGGGCCAGCAGGCGGCATTCCAGGCGATGAGGCTGATGTTGGAGCGGTTGCCCTTGTCCCCCGTGCGCCCGTGCGCCAGGCGGTACAACGGCACGGTGACGGGCATCGTGGTTGGCAGTGTGTTCATGCGGCGTGCTCCCCGGCTTCTTTCTCGACTCCTTTATTGACCTCTCCCTCGGCCCACTTCCACCCGGTGGCGACGCTCTGCTGCGCCAGCAGGCAGGACACCGTGCCCAGCCGCGCGCGCAGCGCCGTGCGCACGCCGCCGCCGCCGGCCGGCCCGCAGGTGTACAGCGCATTGACCTCGCGCGGCAGGCGCCGCGCCTGGGCCTGCGTGGGGCGCAGCCAGGCGGCGCGCAGGCGCACGTCCTGGGGGGCGGCTGCGCCGGCCGGCTGCGCGTCGCGCCAGCGGCCGGCGTCGTCGCCCAGCACGCTGGCCACGCCGATCCAGTCCAGGCGCAGGTCGCCTGCGGCCTCGCCGCCCAGGCGCTCGCGCAGCACCTCGCCGGCCAGCCGGGCGCGCTCCAGGGCGCGCGGGCCGGCATAGGAGATCTCGCCCTCGGCCAGCCAGCCCGAGGCATGGCAGACATTGACCTTGTAGTGGCCGTTGTGCGCATGGCCGCGCACGCCACTCAGGCGCACGGCGTCAGGCCCCACCTGGTGCACCTCGGCCTCGGACAGGTCGGCCACCACGTCGGGCGTCAGGTAGGCGGCCGGGTCGTGCACCTCGTACAGCAGTTGTTCCTTGACCGTGCGTTCGCTGACCAGGCCGCCCGTGCCTTCGGGCTTGGTGATGGTGCAGTCGCCCGAGGGCTCGATGATGGCGATGGGATAGCCCAGCCGCGCCAGGCCCTGCACGTCCTTGAAGCCCGGGTCGGCAAAGTAGCCGCCCGTGACCTGGGCGCCGCATTCCAGCAGGTGGCCGGCCATGGTGGCGCGCGCCAGGCGGTCCCAGTCGTCCCAGGCCCAGCCGAAATGCGCCATGGCCGGCCCCAGGGTCAGCGAGGGGTCGGACACACGGCCGGCCACCACGATCTCGGCGCCGGCCTGCAGGGCCTCGGCAATCGCGCACGCGCCGATGTAGGCGTTGGCACTGACCAGCGAATCCTCGGGGAACTCTGCGCCCAGCGCGGCCCGCAGCGCCCCGCGGTACGCCGGGCCGCTGACGTCGTCGCCATGCACCACGGCGATGCGCGGCACGCGCAGGCCCAGGCGCTGCGCCAGCCGCTGGATGCAGCGCGCCGCGCCTTCGGGATTCGCCGCACCGAAGTTGCTGACGATGCGTATGCCATGCGCCAGGCAGTCGGCCAGCACGGGCTCCAGCAGGTCCTCCAGCAGGGGTTCATAGCCCGCGTCGGGCTGCTCGCGCCGCGCGAGTTGGGCCAGCGCCAGCGTGCGCTCGGCCAGGGTCTCGAAGATCAGGCAGGCGCTCTGGCCGCTGGCCGCCAGGGCGCGCACCACGGGCGCGGCGGCATCGGTGCGGTCGCCCGAGAAGCCGGCTGCGCAGCCCACCCACAGCGGGGGCTTGTCCGGGGCAAAGGAGTTTTCCAGGTGGTCCATGCAGGCCAATGTAGGCAAGGGCTGCTAATCTGTGAAATCGATTATTCGGATCAACTCATCCAAAAACTCGATGAATATCTCCTCCCGCCAGCTCGATGCCTTCATCGCCCTGGCCCAGCTCAGCAGCTTCACCCTGGCCGCGCAGCGCTGCCATCTGTCGCAGCCGGCCTTCAGCGCCCTGATCAAGGGGCTGGAAGACGGCGTGGGCGTGCGCCTGTTCGACCGCAGCACGCGCCACGTGGCGCTGACGCAGGAGGGGGCGCAGTTCCTCGATGCCGCGCAGCGCATACGCGCCGACCTGGGCGATGCCGTGCAGGGCCTGCGCGAGGCGGCGGCGCTGCAGCGCGGGCGCGTGTCCATCGCCCTGCTGCCTTCGCTGGCGGCGGCCTGGCTGCCGCCCGTGCTGGCGCTGTTCCATGCGCGCCATCCGGGCATACAGCTGCAGGTGTCGGACCTGCTGTCCGAGTCCTGCATCGCCCAGGTGGCCTCGGGCCAGGCCGACCTGGCGCTGGCCGCCATCCGCGCCGACACCGAGGAGCTGCAGGCCGAATGGTTCTGCGCCGACCGGCTGCATCTGGTCTGCCGCGCCGACCATGCGCTGGCGGCCCTGCCCGCGCCGACCATGGCCGACCTGCGGGACCAGCCCTTCATCCAGCTCGCCCGCCACAGCAGCGTGCGCCAGTACCTGGAATCGCAGGAGCAGGCCCCGCCCCTCAACACCTTGCTGGAAGTGGAGCACCTGGCCACCGTGATGGGCATGGTGCGCGCGGGCCTGGGCATCAGCGTGGTGCCGGCCCTGGCGCTGTTCCACTTCGTGCAGCCTGGCCTGGTGACGCGCCCGCTGGCCGATGCCGACCGCCGGCGCGACCTGTACCTGGTGCGCAGGCGCCAGCGCAGCCTGTCGCCGGCCGCCCAGGCCTTCCACGCGCTGGCGCTGGAGCATCGGCCCGGTGCGGGCGAGACCACCTGATACGGGGCAGCACGAACCTCGCAGCACAATAGCCCGATCGCCAAACGCATCCGAAAGCCGCCACCGTGGGTGAATTCGACCTGATCCGCCGCTTCTTCCAGCGCCCCGTGCGCCGCGCCGCCCTGGGCGTGGGCGATGACTGCGCCCTGCTCGCCCCGGCGCCGGGCATGCAGCTGGCCGTCTCCAGCGACATGCTGGTCGAGGGCCGGCATTTCTTCGCCGACGTGGACCCGCGCCTGCTGGGCCACAAATCCCTGGCCGTGAACCTGTCCGACCTGGCGGCCTGCGGCGCGCGCCCGCTGGCCTTCACCCTGGCCCTGTCCCTGCCGCGTGCCGATGCGGCCTGGACCGAGGCGTTTGCAGCCGGCCTGCTGGCCCTGGCCGACGCCCACGGCTGCGAGCTGGTCGGCGGCGACACCACCCAGGGGCCCTTGAACATCTGCATCACCGTCTTCGGCGAGGTGCCGCCCGGCCAGGCCCTGCTGCGCAGCGGCGCGCGCGCGGGCGACGACATCTGGGTCAGCGGCAGCCTGGGCGATGCCCGCCTGGCGCTAGAAGCCCTGCTGGGCCACACCACCCTGCCACCCGGCACGCTGGCCGCCGCGCGCCAGCGCCTGGAAGCGCCCACGCCGCGCGTGGCCCTGGGCCAGGCGCTGCGCGGCATTGCCAGCAGCGCGCTGGATGTGAGCGACGGCCTGCTGGGCGACCTGGGCCACATCCTCGAGCAATCCCGCGTGGGAGCCAGCCTGGACACGCGCCTGATCACGCCGCTGCTCGATGCCGGCCGGCACACGCCCCTGGCCATCGACCTGCTGCACCAGTGCACCCTGTCCGGCGGCGACGACTACGAGCTGTGCTTCACGGCCCCGGCCGACCGGCGCGATGCCGTGCAGGCCGCAGGCCGCGACAGCGCCACGCGCGTCACGCGCATCGGCTGCATCGAGGAGCAGCCAGGCCTGCGGCTGATCGGCCCGGACGGAGCGGCCATGGCGCCCCGGTGGACCTCATTCGACCACTTCGCTGCGGCCTGACGCCGCGCCAAACCACTTTCATCCGAGAAGGACTGCCCATGGTTCAACGCTCCGCCCTGCCCGCCCTCTCTGCCCTGGCCGCCGCCTGCTTCCTGCTGGCAGGCACCCCGGTCCAGGCCCAGGCACAAGCCCAGGAAGCCACCATCGCCCGCGCCCCCATCGCGCGCGTCACCCTGTATGCGGGCGTGGCCTCGGTGGAGCGCACGGCGCGCATCACGGCCGCCACGCGCCAGTTGGTGTTCGAGTGCCTGCCCGGCTCCATCGACCCGCAGAGCCTGCAGGTCAGCGCCGATGCCGGCGTGCGCCTGGGCGACTACAAGCTGCAGTCGCAGCCGCGCGAACTGGCCTCCAAGGCCTGCGCCAGCCCGCTGGAGCAGCAGATCCGCACGCTGGAAGACCAGCTGGCCGCGCTGGAGGCCGACGAGTCCGCCGCCAAGCTCGTGGGCGACTACCTGCAGGGCCTGGCCAAGCCCGGCGATGACGCCAAAGCCCCCGCCCTGCCCGCCGCCAGCCAGCTGGGCGCCGCCACCGAGGCGCTGCGCAGCACCAGCCGTGGCAACACGCTGCGCGCCCACCAGATCCTGCGGCAAAAGCAGGCGCTGCAGGAGCAGCTCAGGCCGCTGCAGCTCGAACGCGACCGCACGGGCGCAGGCAACGCCCAGGTGATGAAGGTCACCGTGCAACTGGCCAGCCCGGCCGATGCCAATGTGCAGCTCACCTACCAGGTGCGCGGCCCGAGCTGGCAGCCCACCTACCGCGCCCAGCTGGACCCGGCCAAGGGCACGGTGGCCATCGAACGCCTGGCCCTGGTGGCCCAGAACAGCGGCGAGGACTGGAGCCAGGTGCAGCTGCTGCTGTCCACCGGCCAGCCTTCGCGCAGCACGCAGGCACGCCTGCCCAATCCCTGGACGCTGGATGTGGAACGGCCCCGCCCCGTGGCCGCCATGGCCCCTCCGCCAGCGCCGGCCCCGGCGGCCCCTGCGATGATGCTGGAGCGCGCCCGCAAGCCCGGGGCGGGCAGCGAGGCCGCCGAACTGCCGGTGCTCGATGTCGCCAGCCTCAACACCGCCTACGCCACGCAGTTCTCCGTGCCCTACCGCATCAGCGTGCCCTCCAGCAGCGAGCGCGTGACCCTGGCCCTGGGCTCGCAGAACCTGCCGGCCACCTTGCTCACGCGCACGGCGCCCGCCGTGGAAGAGGCCGCCTACCTGGTGGCCCAGCTGGCCGTGCCGGCCGGCGTCTGGCCCGCAGGCCCCGTGGCCCTGTTCCGCGACGGCGCCTTCGCCGGCCAGGGCCGGCTGGACTTCGGCAACGCCGCCGCGCTGGCCCAGGGCCTGTCCTTCGGCCGTGACGACAAGGTGGTCGTGCGCAACCTGCCCGTGGACTCGGCCACGGGCAGTGGTGGCCTGCTCAGCAGCAGCACCGAACGCCAGGTCACGCGGCGCTTCCAGGTGGACAACCGCCATGACCGCGCCATCGAGCTGCAGGTGGTGGACGCCGCACCCATCTCGCGCAATGACCAGATCCGCGTGCAGTCCCAATACAACCCGCAGCCGGCCACCACGCGCTGGAACGACCGCAACGGCATGATCGCCTGGCAGCAGCCGCTGGCCGCTGGCGCCAGCGCCAGCTTCGAGGCCCGCCACCAGATCCGCCATCCGCAGGATCTGGCGGTCGAAGAGCGTCAGTGAAGCACCAGGGCCGCGCTTATGATCTGGCCCCATGAGTGACGCGCCGCTGCGGCCGGAGGTTTCCGGCGATCCTGCTACCCCCACCTTTGCCTCTGCGGCGCGCCCACCGGAAGGCCCGCCGCAGGGCGGCATGGCTCGCCCCACGCTGGAATTCATGATGTCCCACCCAGCCCACTTCATCGCCATGGGGCTGGGCTCGGGGCTGGGGCGCATCGCGCCCGGCACCGTGGGCACGCTGTGGGCCTGGCTGTCCTTCCTGCTGCTGCAGCACTGGTTCACGCCCCAGCAGATCGGCCTGCTGATCGCGGGCAGCATTCCCCTGGGCTGGTGGGCCTGCACGGTCACGGCGCGCCACATGCGCGTGGCCGACCCGGGCAACCTGGTCTGGGACGAGATCGTGGCCTTCTGGCTGGTGCTGTGGCTGGTCATGCCCACGGGCTTCTGGGGCCAGCTCATCGCCTTTGCGCTGTTTCGCTTCTTCGACGCCGCCAAGCCCCAGCCCGTCAAATGGGCCGACCGGTGCTTCAAGGGCTTCGGCTGGCGCGGCGGCTGGGGGATCATGTTCGATGACCTGGTGGCCGCCTTCTGCACGCTGCTGGTCATCGCCCTGTGGCGCCATTTCATTGGCTGAAGGAACGGGCATGAACGCATCCAACGAACTCGTCGAAACCCTGGCAGGCCTGCTGCTGCAGCGCGGCTGGATGCTGGCCACGGCCGAAAGCTGCACGGGCGGCATGATCGCTGCGGCCTGCACGGACCGCGCCGGCTCCAGCGAATGGTTCGAGCGCGGCCTTGTCAGCTACTCCAACGCGGCCAAGCACGACCTGCTGGGCGTGCCCGAGCCGCTGATCGCCGAGCACGGCGCCGTGAGCGAGCCCGTGGCGCGCGCCATGGCCGAAGGCGCCATCGCCCACTCACGCGCGCAGTGCAGCGTGGCCGTGACAGGCGTGGCCGGGCCGGGCGGCGGCAGCGCCGCCAAGCCCGTGGGCACGGTCTGGTTCGGCTGGAACGTGTACGGCACCACGCACAGCGAATGCCTGCGCTTTGAGGGCGACCGCGCCGCCGTGCGCCAGGCCACCGTGGTCCATGCCTTGCAGCGCCTCAATGCGCTGATCAGCGCAAGGCTTTTATGAGCTTGTGCGCGATCTCCTGCAGCGGTGCAGGCAGGGCGCGGTAGCTTTCCAGCAGGCGCTGCTCGTCCACGGGCAGCGGCGCGTTGTCGTCTTCCAGGCCGGCCGTCAGCTCCAGCGCCGTGGTCTGCAGCGCCAGGGCCACGCGGGCCAGGGTGTCGTTCTTGAGGGTGCGGATGGCCCCCGATTCGATCTGCGACACGGCCGAGGCCGTGATGCCTGCGGCCTCGGCCAGCCGGCCCTGGGTCATGCCCAGTTCGGCGCGGCGGGCGCGTATGCGTTCACCGATATGTCTCATGGCCCGTGCATCCAAAGCCTGTGGCGCGGGCGCTCAGGCGCCGTGGCACTTCTTGAACTTCTTGCCGCTGCCGCAGGGGCAGGGGTCGTTGCGGCCCGGCTGCTCGCCCTTGACGATGGTTTCCTGGCGCGGGCCCATGCTCTTCCAGATCTGGCGCAGGTCGTACAGCGCCCAGATGGCCTCGCCGAACTGCTCCACGCGCTCCTGGCTGGTGCTGGCGGGGCCGTCCTCGTCGTACATGCAGACTTCGGGTTTGCCGGTGTCGTCCTCGGTCAGGGCCACGACGGCGTTGAGCGCCTCGTTGAGCCAGCCGGCGGCTTCCTTGTCGCGCGGGGCGGCCCATTCCTCGGCCCAGTTCTCGACCACGAACATGAAGCCCAGCGCCCAGATCTGGCCGAACGAGGGAATCTCGCCGTCATCGGGACGCTCTTCCTCGGGCAGCGACAGGATGGCGCCGCGCATGTCCATGGCCTCGGGCTGGAAGGTGCGGTCGTCTTCCAGCGTCTTCACGTCGGCGTCCAGCTGGGTGCGGATCTCGTCCATGCGCAGGCCCACCAGCTCCAGAAAGCGCGCCTGCTGCGCCGCGTCCTTGAACACTTCCATCAGCGGCAGCGGCTGGCCCTCGGCCACCTCCAGCGTGCCGCCGTCGCCCAGCAGCATGGGCAGCCACTCGGCGGCCGGCACCTCGCGGCGCGTGCAGATCAACGCCGTCAGGAAACCGTCGCAGAACTCCCACTGCGGAATCTCCTCGCCGCGCGTGCGCAGCTCGTCGAGCAGATCGTCAAGCTCCTCCAGCGCCTCGGGCGTCAGGGCAGGCTCGTCGGGCAGGGCGGTGGCTTCGTGGGCGTCGTTGGACATGGCGGAAATCTCTAGGGAAAACAGGGAGAAGGAACCGGCCACGGCCAGCCCCTCGAATGAATGGCCCGCAGTGTAGCCGCGCCGCCATGCCCGTGGCGCCCGGTCGGAACTGGCGCCCACGGGGCCCTATCGCCTACATGGCCCACATGGCCCACCCGCTACCCGGCTCCCTGCCAGGCCGCGAGCATGGAAAGCCCCACCCATTCCCCGACCCGGCTCATCGTCAAATTCTGCAAAGCGCCGCTGGCGCCGCCAAAGACTGCCACCAGTGCCCATGTCTGCTCGTCGAAACCGCGGGTCGTGCAGCAGGCCATCTGGGGCAGGCACAGCGCCTCGGCCGGGTCCTGAGCCAGCAGGCTGACGAATTCCTGCGCGGTCACGGTCTCCCGATCCAGGCCCATGGGCCAGGACCCCTTCCAGCGCTGCGCATCCAGGGTCACGCTGTGCACGCCCCATGTCGGAGCGCCTGGCATGTCGCCCCAGGCCAGGCGTTGAAGGACCAGGCCCAGCCCCCTCTCCGCCCATGTCACCGGGTAAGGCGGGGCGTGATCGATCTTCAGCAGGTGCGCATCGCTCAATCCCGCCTGGCGGAGAGCCAGGCGCAGGTAGTCCTGCCGGCTATGCCGCCCCAGCGTGCGCAACACGGCATCCATCAACGGGGCGATGGGCTGTGGCTTCATGGTGCTTTCCATTCAAAACCCGTCAAACCGGCTCATATAGGCATCGCATGCCAATTGCCACGCGTCTTCGTCGTCGGATCCGGAAGGCGGCGGTCCGATGAAGTTGTTGAGCCGGGATTTGGCACGAATCGGCTTGAGCAGGCGCGCTGCCTCGCAAAAGGCTGGCAGTGTCAGTCCCTTATCCATGTCCCCCAACCCCGGAAAATCTCCTGCCCGAATCCCCAGGCAGTTGCCCACATCCCCGGCGGAAAGGTATTGGCTGGCCTCCACCTGCTTTCGCACGGCCTCCCGCCCACCCAGTTTCTCCAGCAATGCATCGCTGACAAAACTGAGCCAATTGATGCTGTACATGGCGTTGTTGAAATCATGATCGAACAATGCAAGACTTCCTATGGCATTCAATCCTGGGAACCGCTTCAGATAGGGATATAGCACTTGCTGGCCCTTGCCAACAGGTCCGATATTGCGTTCTTCCACTGCAGGAATGACACCCCATCCGGCAATAGCCCAGAAGGGTTGCATCAACTCCACCACCTGGGTAGTGATCCGGCCCACGTTGTGCTCAGGTGGCTGGTCAAGAATCCACCATGCTGGAAATGCCATGCGAATGAAAGACATGGCAGGACCTATGCCAGGCGAGATATGGCGGTCATGTAGCCAAATACCTTCATCGTTGTTTATACGGCAGTGAAGTCGAAAGTCTTGAGCATTTTCAACCCAGTCATCTGGTGGCTTTGGATTTCCCGAAGCTAGATCAAAAATCATCGCAAACCCTTCGGGATTGTTAAGCGTACTCGGCTTGTGTTTGGCAATTCTCGCTTGTGCTTGCTTGCTGGTCAGTGACATAGGCGCCAGACCCCACCATATTGCAAGCTTGTCTGCGCCAACAACCTCACAAAACAGATCAATCACTTTCCATGCACGCTCACGCACGGCCAATGAATCCCCGTCATGGAACACCATCTCGATGGTCCAGCCTGCTCTTGCACAAATGCGCCCAAATTGGTTCTGCAATACCAGCGCCTTGAGAATATCCATCGTCGCCACGGTGGCAACATTCGCTTTATCATTGCCGCAAGGCCAGTTGAAATCATGTTCCGCAGCCATCGCTATCTTCTCCATTACTTCAAAACACCAGAAATCAGAACAAATCAAACCGGCTCATATAGGCATCGCATGCCAGCAGCCATGCATGTTCATCGTTAGAGCCGGAAGGCGGTGGGGCAACAAAACTGTTGAGCCGAAATTTGGCACGAGCCGGCTTGAGCAGGCGAGCCGCCTCGCCAAAGGCGGGCAGCGTCAGCCCCTGGTCCATATCCCCAAGCCCCGGAAAGTCTCCTGCACGAATCCCCAGGCAGTTGCCCACATCCCCGGCGGAAAGGTATTGGCTGGCCTGCACCTTCTTTCGTACGGCCTCCCGCCCACCCAGTTTCTCCAGCAATGCATCGCTGACAAAACTCAGCCAGTTGATGCTGTACATAGCGTTGTTGAAGTCATGACTCTGCAAGGCGTGGCTACCTAAAGCATTCAAGCCTGGAAATCGCTGAAGATAAGGATAGAGTATTTGCTGACCTTTTCCGTCGGGATCGATATTGCGCTCTTCCACAGCAGACATGATGCCCCAACCCGCCGTAGCCCAGAAAGGCTGCATCAATTCCACCACTTGAGAGGTGATCCAACCGACATTGCGCTCGGACGGTTGATTCAAAACCCACCATGCAGGAAATGCCATGCGGATGAAAGACATGGCAGGCCCTATTCCAGGTGATTGATAGCGATCCTTCATCCAAAGCCCTTCGTCGTTGTTGATACAACAGTAAAGGCGAAAGTCTTGTGCATTGTTTTCCCACAGTTCAGGCGGCTTTGGCTTTCCGGAAGCCATATGAAAAATCAGTGCATAATCTTTAGGATTGTCTAGGCTCTTCTGCTTCTTCGCGGTCAACTTCTTTTGTGCCATTGCGCTGGTCAGCATGGCAGGCATTCCGTCATACCAATAAACCAATTTCTCCTTCCCTACGGCCTCACAAAAAAGATCAACCACTTTCCATGCACGTTCACGCACAGCCAAGGAATCTCCCTCATGGAACACCATTTCAATGGTCCAGCCGGCTCTTGCACAGACATCACCGAACTGATTGCACAGTACCAGCGCCTTGAGAATATCCATCGTCGCCACGGTGGCTTTTTGCAGCTCTCTGGTGCTCAAAGGTTTTTTGAAATCTTTTGCCATATTCATCCTCCATATCTCACCGTACCGAAGCCATCGTTTCAGAATGACAACCCAAGGACTCTTGCCAGTGCAGTCCCTACCGCGCCTACACCTCGAAGTACCCGCCCCAGTGCGGACGCACCGGCCGCAGCCCCCACCGCAGCCGACGTATCCGCATTCACCCGCTCTGCCAAAGAGATGGCCTTTTCCCTGTTGGCCTGCCATCGCGCTGCCTGGTTCAACACACTTTCGTTCGACTTTTCTCCATCGCTGTCGCAAGCGCAGCTTCCGGCGTCCAAGGCCTTCTGGAGAAACTTGTCTTCGAAAATTTCTCGGTACGCATGAAACTGACTCTTGCCGTCTGGCCCTTCAGCATTGGAAAAGCCATCCCCCGGAAACTTCATCTCATAGACCCGCTGCACGTTGTCCAGCACAGGCGGCAGGCGCGGGTTCTTCACCACGACCACATCCGGGATGCGCGAGCCCGCAGGCCGGCTGCGCGTGGGGCGCACGGGCTCGTTGCGCGACATGACGGGGGTCTTGTTCAGGTACGGTACTTCCTGCTTGTAGTAGCCCCGGTAGCCTTCAAACCCGTCGGCCTGCATGACCACGCCGGCCACGCAGCGCTGGCCCAGGCCGCCAGTCATGCAGCAGCAAAACAGCTCGCACAGCGCCCTGCGGTCCAGTTCGTTGTCGAAGTCCCGGGTGCCGCATACCTTGTCAAAGCCCATGAGCACGACGGCCTTGCACAGCTGCCTGGACCGCTTCAGGCGGTTGAGGGCGATGAAGGCGGGGACCAGTTGTTCGCAGCTCATGCGCCAGGCCCGCCGAGGGGCGAGGAGGATTCGCCAGCAGGTGTGCGCCGCCGCACCACGTCCCAGATGCCCATCGGCAGTTCAAGCATCATCAACTGGATGCGTCCGTCAGGCGGCAGGTCGGTGCGCGAGAGAAACTTGCGCACGGCGGGAAATTCGTCGAAGCGCTCGCCAAACTGGTGGCGCAAGGCCAGGAAGCCGATGACATCGTCCGGCGTCGACAGGCCCCAGCCCACCGCACGGTCAAGGCCTCGCCGGGTATGGGTCAGCAGCCTGTCATGCGGCCAATCCTGCTCACTGAGATGGCAGGTCTGCCGCACGATGGCGGCAATCCCTCCCTCGCTGGGCACCAGGTTGCGGCGCCGCGTGCGCTGCATTTCCAGGGTTGAAATTTCCATCATGGCGAAGGCACCTCCCATTGCCTGTTGTCCAGGCGCGCCAGGCCTGTGACATGGTCCAGAAACTTGCGCTGCGCCATGCCGACCCAGATCCCCTCGGGATGCGGTGCCAGGCAGGCGAGGATGCTGTGGCCGCGGAACCAGTCCCCCAGATGCGCCGGGTCGAACTGCGCCAGCAGGCGAGGCAGCACGCGCGGGTCGTAAAAGCGCAGCCACAGCCGCTGGCCGCCGTCTCCCCTGGCCTGCAGAAACCGCTTGAGATGGCGCTTGAGCGCAGGGGCGGGCAGCCGGCTGATCAGGAAAATGCCCCAGTGCGCCTGCCAGCCCTCCAGCGGCCAGCGCTGGAATAGCGGACTGCCTGCATGCACCCGCATGAGATAGGGCGCGTAGCGCGCATAGCGGGCGGCGGGCATGCCGTCATACAGGCAGGTGATGCACGACTGCGGCGGCTCGGCCAGAAGGGCGTCATGCAGGTGCTCATCCGCCGCCGCGTCCACGATGGCGTAGAGCAGGCCGTCATAGGTCGCCGCCACCTTTTCGAGCACGGCCTGGCGTGCCATCTGGAGGTCGTCCGGCGTGCCGGGGCCTGAGGGGATCAAGGTGGACATGGCGATTCAGTCCTCCATGGCCGACACGAAGGCGGCCCCCGATTGCGCGGCTTCGGCCAGGCACCGGCCCGCATTCGCACCGATCCAGACGGTGGTGCAGCCCGAGACGACCACGCCGCCGTGCACAGTCCTGTCCCCCATGCGGGCTGCGGGCCTGCCGCCGATCAGTACCGTGGCTTCGCCTTCGGCAATGGCGTCGGGCGGCGAACGGGGGCACAGCGCCTGGTCCGTGACCCTGGCCGCCGGCATGCCGCCTATGAGCACATCGGCCTGGCCGGAGAGAATGGCCCCGCCCCCGTGGGCGGGGCAGGCGTGCACGTCGCCCACTCTTGCTGCAGGTTGTCCCATGCGAGTGCCCCGGGTTCAGCAGTTGATCTTCACCAGCGGCGACTTGATCTCGACCATGGCCGGAGAGATCTCGATGGAGCTCGCCCCCGATTGCAGCCGGATGCTTTGGGTGCCGGTGACGATGACCTGTTGCCCATCGACCGTCAGCGTGGTGCCCGCCGCCAGGGCCAGCTGTCCGCCCGCATCGACCAGGCTGTTGGCGCCCACCCGCAGCGCGTGGTCGTTGCCGACGTTGACCGCCTGGTCCTGCCCTACCTCGGTGCTGTCGTTGTTCTGGATGGTGCTGCTGCGGTTGTGGCCCACGACGAGGCCTTCATCGTTGCCAATCTGCGCGCTGCGGTTGCGCCCCACGGTCCGGCTCCAGTCCATCCCCACGCTGTCACTTCGCAGGACACCCACGTTGCTCATCAGCACCGCGCCCACGTTGAGGTTGTAGGCGCACCCCACGGTGACCATCTTGAACAGGCCCGTGCCCTGCGTGTAGCCGATGCCCACGGTTTCGGATTTCATGCGCCCCGTGGCCAGGGTCCAGTTGCGGCCGATGCTGTCGCGCCCATTGGCATCCACGGTTTTCGTGCGGTTCTTGCAGATGCGGATGCTTTCATCCAGGTCCACCGTGCGCGTGCGGTTCTGGTGGACGGTGAGGGTCTCGTCCAGGTCCACCACCTCCGTGCGCCAGCCATGCACGTCGATCTTCTCGTTGCGGCCCACGGTCTCCGTGCGGTCGCGGTGGATCACGCTGGTCTCGTCCCGGTCCACCGTCTTGCGCCGGTCGTTGCCCACCCATTTGTCCTCGTCGTTCTCGACTTCGGTGAGCTGGTCCTTTTGCGCATGCAGCCACAGCTGTTCTTGCCCGGCCTTGTCCTCGAAGCGGATGGCGTTGGCGTCACCCGGGCCGTTCTTCATGCCGGCACCCGGTGCGCCGCCCTTGCTCGACCGCGTCTTGATGCCCGATTGCGTGGCGTTGGCCGGCAGCGCCCAGGGCGGCATGTTGGCCGCGTTGTAGACGCAGCCCGTGACGATGGGGTAGTCGGGGTCGCCATTGAGGAAGTCCACGATGACTTCCATGCCGATGCGCGGGATGGAGACAACGCCAAAGCCTGTGCCCGCCCATTGGGTGGCAACACGTATCCAGCAGCCGGAGTTCTGGTCCTTCTTGCCCAGGCGGTCCCAGTGGAACTGCACCTTGATGCGGCCGTATTCGTCGGTCCATATCTCCTGTCCAGCAGGGCCCACGACGACGGCGGTCTGCGGGCCGGTGGTGCGCGGCTTGGGCGTGGTGCGCGCGGGCGTGTAGGCAAGACTCGTGGGCTGGGCCTGCAACTCGTAGCGCTGGAAGGAGCCTTCTTCCTTGCCGCCGTCCCGGGCACTCGGTGCGGATGGGGCGCCACGTACGCTGGTGATCGTGCTGACGCGAGGGTTTTCTTTCAGGTGGTAGCTCAGGCCGGTGATCAGGTATTGCTGGTTCTGGTCACCGCGCGGATAGTTGTAGAGGCTGAAGGTGTAGCCCGTGGCCAGCGCCCGGTGGCAGGAATGGCCCCGCACCCGGCTGTGGCCCGTGAGGCTTTCCTTCAGGCGTACGCGGATGTAGGCATCTCCATCGCCGTACTCCGTGTAGCCGCCCGGCCATTCGTAGGTTTCATGGCCGTCGTGCGCATGGCCTGGTGGGTCGCGCCGCAGGTGGGTGAGGTCGGCCCGGGGCTTCTTGAAGTCGTAGTCGTCGCTGTAATGGCGGCCCGGTTTGATTTCCTGCTCCAGCTGCCAGGCGTGGATGTTTTCCTGGTCGCCTGCAGCGGCTTTTTCGGGGGGATAGAAGGGAATGGATTCGCCGCCTGGCAATGCGCTGTGAGAGGCAATGATGTCGTCGCACAGCACCAGGGTGTGTTCTCCCATGGCATGCGCGAAGTGGTAGTAGATGCCTTCGTGCTCCATCAATCGCGAGACAAAGTCGCAATCGCTTTCGTTGTATTGAACGCAATAGTCCCAGCTGCGATAGGCGCGCGTGAGTTTCTTTTGCAGGGGATGGCCATAGACGCCCAATACCTGCTCGATGATGTCGGGCACGGTCTGGTTCTGGAAGATGCGAAAGTCGCTCTTGCGCGTGGCCAGCCACAGCCAGGGGCTCAGGCGGGCCTTGTAGGCATAGTGGCGGTGGTCCTGGCCCTGCATGCCAAAGCGGGTGACGATGCCGTCGATGAAGCGCCTGCCGCCGCCCTGGGTTTCTATTTCTATGGTGGCGTTTTTGCCCAATAGGGCCTTGGGATCAATGCTTTCGCTTTCGCTGAGCATTTCCACATCGAGGCTGAAGAGCTGGCTGATGTTTTCCGGGCCGCGCAATTCACGGAAATGCAATTCATCGCCCAATGGCGTATGGATGGTGACTCGGCGTGTCATTGGTGCTCGCGCCCTGTCGGGGCGCCCTCCCGGTCTTTCGATACGGAAAGATCATGGAAGAATGAGCCGCCCCATGGAAATTCCAGTTTCTGCCGAAAAATAGGATTGCCAAAGGGAAGTTGCCGACTCTCCCACCCGGAACGGGCTTGGGAAAAGCCTAGGACAAGCGGCCGGAGCAAAGGCCTTCATGATGTGCTGCCGCCACACATCGCCCCGGCTGGCCGCCCCCGGATCAGGGCGCCTCACGCCCGCGCAGCGGCTCAGGGGGTTCACAGAGTCCTTGCGATGATCTCCTTCATGATCTCGTCGCTCCCCCCGTAGATCCGCCCTATGCGCGCATCGGTCCAGGCGCGGCCGATCTGGTATTCGGTCATGTAGCCGTAGCCGCCGTGCAGTTGCAGGAATTCGTCGAGCAGGCGGTTTTGCAGCGCCGTGGCATTGAGCTTGACCATGGCGGCGCGGTCGGGGGCGAGCGCGCGGCGCAGGTGCAGGGCGATGCAGTCGTCCACGAAGACGCGCAGCATGGTGGCCTTGGCCTTGGCCTCGGCCAGCTTGAAGCGCGTGTTCTGGAAGTCGAACACCGGCTGGCCGAAGGCCTTGCGCTCGCGCGTGTAGGCAATGGTCTTGTGCAAAAAGGCCTCGATGGAGGCGGCCGCGCGCACGGCCACCACCAGGCGCTCCTGGGCCAGTTCGTGCATCAGATACCTGAAGCCCGCGTTCTCCTCGCCCAGTAGGTGGTCGGCCGGCACGCGCACGTTGTCGAAGAACAGCTCCGAGGTGTCCTGCGCCATGAGGCCGATCTTCTCGAGCTTGCGGCCCTTGGAGAAGCCGGGCATGCCGTCCTCGACCACGATCAGGGACACGCCCTTGGCGCCCATCTCGGGCGCGGTCTTGGCGACGACGATGACCAGTTCCGAATTGATGCCGTTGGTGATGAAGGTCTTCTGGCCGTTGAGCACGTAGTGGTCGCCCTCGCGCCGCGCCGTGGTGCGCACGGACTTGAGGTCGCTGCCCGCGCCGGGCTCGGTCATGGCGATGGCGCCGATCAGCTCGCCTGCGGCCATGCGCGGCAGCCAGCGGTCCTTCTGGGCCTTGCTGCCATAGGCATGGATGTAGGGCGCGACGATGTCCGAATGCAGCGGAAAGCCCAGCCCGCTGGCGCCCGTGCGCGCGATCTCCTCCAGCAGCACGGCGGCATGGCCGAAGTCGCCGCCGCCGCCGTAGGGCTCGGGCAGCATGGGGTTGAGCAGGCCTTCGCGCCCGGCCTTGCGCCAGACCTCCTTGGGCACGATGCCCTGGCGCTCCCATTCGGCATGGTGGGGGACGATCTCGCGCTCGAAGAAGCGGCGGGCCTGCTCGCGGAACTGTTCATGGTCTTCGCGGTAGACGGAGCGCTCGGTCAGGTCTTGCATGGGTCGGTATCCGGTGGTTGTCGGTGAGGAAAGACGGTGAAGGGCCGTTCAGGCGCTGCGCAGGTTGAAGCCCGCGTGGGGCTGCTCGCGCAGCCTGTCCTTGAGCACGCGGCGCAGCAGCTTGCCCGTGGGCAGGCGCGGCAGCTCGTCCACGAACTGCAGGCGCTGCGGGCGCTTGAGGCGCGACAGCGTGGCGCCGGCCTCGGCGACGATGGCGCGCGCCATCTCGGCGCTTGCCGCATGGCCCTGGCGCAGCACGACCACGGCCATGGGCTGCTCGCCGAAATCGGGCTCGGGCACGCCGACCACGGCCACCTCCTGCACGGCCGGGTGCGTGGCCAGCGCGTTCTCTATCTCCTGCGGATAGAGGTTGACGCCGCCCGAAAGGATGAGGTCGGCCCGCCGGTCGCTGAGAAAGAGGTAGCCCTCTTCGTCCACATGGCCCAGGTCGCCGTAGGTGGCCCAGCCACGCTCGTCGATGGCCTCGCGGGTCTTGGCGGGGTCGTTGAGGTAGGCGAAGGGCGCCACGTCCGAGAAGAACACGCGGCCGATCTGGCCCGCAGGCAGCTCCTGCCCGTCGTCGCCCACGATGCGCAGCCGCCCGTAGCTGGCGCGGCCCACGGAGCCTGGGCGCCGGCGCCATTCGGCGGAGTTGATCAGGGTGATGCCGCAGCCTTCGGAGCCTGCGTAGTACTCCAGCAGGATGTCGCCCCACCAGTCCAGCAACGCCTGCTTGACGGCCACCGGGCAGGGCGCGGCCGCATGGATGGCGCAGCGGTGGCTGGACAGGTCATAGCCGTGCCGCACCTCCTCGGGCAGCTGCAGCAGGCGGCCCAGCATGGTCGGCACCCACTGGCTGTGGGTGATGCGGTAGCGCTCGATCATGGCCAGCGCCTGCTGAGCGTCGAAGCGCGCCGTGATCACCACCGCGCCGCCGCCGTCCAGCGTGCGCAGGCAGTAGCGCAGCGGCGCTGCGTGGTACAGCGGCGCGGGCGAGAGGTAGACCGTGTCGGCATCAAAGCCCATGTTGCGCTGCCAGGCCAGGAATTCGGGATCGGCCTGCGTGCGGTAGAGCGCCGCCGGCAGCGCCTTCTTGATGCCCTTGGGCCGGCCCGTGGTGCCCGAGGAGTACAGCAGGTCGCGCCCCAGCGGACGGCCTGACAGATCGATGGGCGCGGGCGCCTGCGCACGCCAGGCGGCCAGGGCATCGGCCAGCGACGGCAGGCCCGTGGATGCGCAGTCTCCGTCCACCGAATGCACGGTGGCCGCCAGCGCGGCCGGCAGCTGCGCCGCCGTGGCGGCGGAGGCAAAGACATGGCGCGCCCCGCTGTCGCCCAGGATGTAGGCCACCTCGGGCGCCGTCAGGTGGGTGCTGATGACCACCGCGTACAGGCCCGCCAGGCGCGCGGCCAGCACCAGCTCCAGGATCTCCACGCGGTTTTCCATCAGCACGGCCACCGTGTCGCCGGCCGCAAGGCCCTGCCCGGCCATCCACTGCGCCACCTCGCGCGAGCGCTGCGCCAGCGCGCCCGCCGTGTGCTGCTGGCCGCTGTCACCCATGGTCAGCGCAACGCGGTCGGGCCGGGCATCGGCCCAGCTGTGAAAGTCATGCACGCCTGTCTCCTTTGCTTTTTTGAATCCGCCGTCTCGAATTCATCGGGTTTTCAGCAAGTATTTTTGTTTACGCTCGGTTTTTCATCCGGGAAAACGCTTTGTTCAATGCAAATTTCGAGACTTATCATTCATTTCATGAACCTCCAGTCTCATTAAATCCGCATGAACACTCCTGTCATCGTCGATGCCATCCGCAGTCCCATGGCCCGGGCCAAGCCCGATGGCGCCCTGGCCCAGCTCCACCCCGTCGATCTGCTCAGCCAGGTGCTGGAGCAGCTCGTGCAGCGCAACCGCATCGACCCCGGCGCGGTGGACGATGTGATCACCGGCTGCGTGAGCCAGGCCGGCGAGCAGGCCGGCACGCCGGGCCGCCTGGCCTGGCTGGCCGCAGGCCTGCCGGCCCATGTGCCGTCCACCACCATCGACCGCAAGTGCGGCTCCAGCCAGCAGGCCGTGCACTTTGCCGTGCAGGCCATCATGTCGGGCACGCAGGACATGGTGATCGCCTGCGGCGTGGAGTCCATGAGCCGCGTGCCCATGGGCAGCTCGCGCATGGGGCAGAACACCACGGGCGCGCGCTTCGATGCGCGCTTTGCGCCGGGGCTGGTGGGCCAGGGCGTGTCGGCCGACCTCGTGGCCGCGCGCTGGGGCCTGGGTCGCGAGGAACTGGATGCCTATGCCGCGCGATCGCACCAGCGCGCCCATGCGGCCCAGTCGGCCGGGCACTTCGAGCGCGAGATCGTGGGCATCACCACGCCTGCCGGCCTCGTCACGGCCGACGAGACCATCCGCCCGGGCACCACGGCGCAGAAGCTGGGCGCGCTCAAGGCCGTGTTCCAGAACGACGAGCTGTCGGCGCGCTTTCCGCAGATCCGCTGGCACACCACGGCGGGCAATGCCTCGCAGATGACCGACGGCGCCAGCGCCATGCTGCTGATGAGCGAAAAGCGCGCCCAGCAACTGGGCCTGCGCCCGCGTGCGCGCTTCGTGGCGCTGGACGTGGTGGGCGACGATCCGCTGTACATGCTCACGGCCCCCATTCCCGCCACGCGGCGCGTGCTGGCCAAGGCCGGCATGCGGCTGGAGCAGATGGACCACTGCGAGATCAACGAGGCCTTTGCCTCCGTGCCGCTGGCTTGGCAAAAGGAACTGGGCGCCGACCCAGAGCGGCTGAACCCGCGCGGTGGCGCCATCGCCCTGGGCCATCCGCTGGGGGCCTCGGGCATTCGCCTGATGACCACCATGCTGCACGCGCTGGAGGACAGCGGCGCGCGCTATGGCCTGCAATCCATGTGCGAGGCCGGCGGCATGGCCAACGCCACCATCATCGAACGCCTGTGAGCCAGGCACGGGAGACACATCCATGCAACTGCAAGAGAACATGACGGCCCTGGTGACGGGCGGCGTATCGGGCCTGGGCGAGGCATCGGCCCAGGCGCTGCTGGAACGCGGCCTGAACGTGGTGGTGGTGGACCTGAACGAGGACCGCGGCGCGGCCATGGTGGACGCCGCCCGCCAGCGCCACGGCAGCCGCCTGCGCTTCGTGAAGGCCGACGTGGCCGACGCCGACCAGATGGCCGCCGCCATTGCGGCCGCCGAGGACTTCGGCGAGTTCCGCGCCCTGGTGCACTGCGCGGGCGTGGGCGGGCCGGTGCGGCTGGTGGAGAAGGACGGCAGCCCCGGCTCGCTGGACAAGTACACGGGCATCGTGCGCGTGAACCTGATCGGCACCTTCAACACGCTGCGCCTGGCCGCCGCCAGCATGGCGCGCAACGAGCCCGTGCAAGGCGAGCGCGGCGCCTGCGTGCTCACGGCCTCGGTGGCGGGCTACGAGGGGCAGATCGGCCAGATTCCCTATGCCTCGGCCAAGGCCGGCATCATCGGCATGACCATCGTCGCCGCGCGCGACCTGGCCACGCGCATGATCCGCGTGTGCACCATTGCGCCGGGCCTGTTCGACACGCCCATCCTGGCCAAGCTGCCCGACAACATCCGCCAGTCGCTGGCCGCCTCCGTGCCCAACCCCGCACGCCTGGGCCACCCGTCCGAGTACGCGATGACCGCGCTGCACATTCTTGAAAATCCCATGCTCAATGGCGAGACGATTCGCCTGGACGGTGCCATTCGGATGAGTCCTCGCTGAGAAGCGCCCTGGCCCAGCACACGCGCGGAGAAGAAACACCATGTTCAAACGCCTCACGCTGGCGGCTGCCGCCTGGCTGTGCGCCACGGCAGGCATTGCAGCCGATGCCTGGCCCACGCGGCCCATCACCCTGGTCGTGCCGGGCGCGGCCGGGGGCTCCACCGACATTCCCGCGCGGCTGCTGGCGCTCAAGCTGGGCGAGCGGCTGGGCCA
Organism: Delftia sp. BGA-UO-ETr-SB1; assembly: GCF_059567865.1. Lineage (NCBI taxonomy): Bacteria > Pseudomonadati > Pseudomonadota > Betaproteobacteria > Burkholderiales > Comamonadaceae > Delftia > Delftia sp. BGA-UO-ETr-SB1. The sequence goes on from NZ_JCAQOW010000005.1 coordinate 1,860,283, forward strand.
GCCCGTCATCGTGGACAACAGGCCCGGCGCGGGCGGCTCCATCGGTGCCAGCCAGGTGGCACGCGCGCAGCCGGACGGCTATACGGTGCTGGTGGGCAACACGGGCTCCAACGCCATCAACTACACGGCCTACAAGAAGCTGCCCTACAGGCCAGAGGACTTCGTGGCGCTGACGGACATGATCTCGTTTTCCAACGTGCTGGTCGTGCCGCAGGCATCGCCGGTGCGCTCGCTGGACGATCTGCTCAAGGCCGCGCGGCAGGCGCCGGGCAAGCTGTCGTTCTCCTCGGCCGGCGTGGGCCAGACCACGCACCTCATGGGCGAGCTGCTGCGCGAGCGCACGGGCGTGGACGTGGTGCATGTGCCCTACCGCGGCTCGGCACCGGCCACGGCGGCCATCGTCTCGGGAGAAACGCAGTTCATGTTCGACAACCTCACGGCATCGCTGGTGCATATCAAGGCGGGCAAGCTGCATCCCATCGCCGTGACCGGCGCGCAGCGCGAGCCCGAGCTGCCCAACGTGCCCACCACCACCGAACTGGGCCTGCAGGACTTCGACAAGGTCGGCTGGATGGGTTTCTTCCTGCCCGCGCAGACGCCGCCCGCCGTGGTGCGCAAGCTCATCGACGGCCTTGTCGCCGTGCTCCGGGACCCCGAGGTGGCGCGCCGCTACCGCGAGCTCGGCGGCCGCCCCGGCGGCATGCCCCAGGCGCAGTTCATCCAGCTGGTGGACAACGACCGCAAGAGCTGGGGCGCGCTGATCACCAGCCGCCAGCTGCAACTCGACTGAACTGTTTTCGACGGAGACGCCATGAAGGTGCTGGACAGCGTGCGCGTGCTGGAGATTGGCGGCATCGGCCCGGGGCCGTTCTGCGCCATGCATCTGGCGGACCTGGGGGCCGATGTGGTGTCCATCGTGCGGCCCGAGACCGGACCTGCTGCGGGCGCCTCCGCGCTGTCGCGCGGCAAGCGCTCGGTGTTCGCCGATCTCAAGTCGCCCGAAGGGCGTGACTTGGTGCTGGCCCTGGTGCGCGATGCCGATGCGCTGATCGAAGGCATGCGGCCCGGCACCATGGAGCGCCTGGGCCTGGGACCCGAGGCCTGCCAGGCCCTCAACCCGCGCCTGGTCTATGGCCGCATGACGGGCTGGGGCCAGGACGGCCCGCTGGCCCAGGCAGCTGGCCACGACAACAACTATGCGGCCGTCTCGGGCGCGCTGTGGGGATGCGCGCCGGCCGATGCCCGGCCGGTCTCGCCGTTTGCCACGCTGGGCGACATCGGCGGCGGCGCCATGTACCTGATGACGGGGCTGCTGGCCGGCATCGTGCAGGCGCGCGCCACGGGGCGCGGCACGGTGGTGGACGCGGCCATCGTCGATGGTGCGGCGCACATGCTCAACCTCATGCTGCATGCGCGCCAGCGCGGGCTGGTGGCCGACGAGCGCGGCCACAGCATCCATGACAGCGCACCGTTCTACGAAACCTATGCCTGTGCCGATGGCGGCTTCATCACCGTGGGCGCCATCGAGCCGCAGTTCCACGCCCTGCTGCTGGACAGGCTGGGCCTGGCCGGTGCCGCTGCGTTCCAGGGCCCGCAGTGGGACCGCGCCGCCTGGCCGGCGCGGCGCGCGCAGCTGCAGGCGCTGTTCGCCTCCCGGCCCCGCGCGCACTGGCAGCAATTGCTGGAGGGCAGCGATGCCTGCTTCGGCGCCGTGCTCAGCCCTGTGGAAGCAGCCCGCCACCCGCACCTGCAGGCGCGCGGCGTCTACCTGCAGCCCGAAGGCGGCGCCCTGCAGGCCAGCCCCGCGCCGCGCTTTGACGGCCAGGCCTATGCGCCGGGTCCTGCAAATGCCGCAGGCTCCGACACCGCCAGCGTGCGGGAGAAGGTGAGCGCAGGCCGCGCGCAGGAAGTCTGGCGCAGCGCCCGCTGATTCACGAGAGGCTGGAGGCGCCCAGCATGCCTTCGACCAGGCGCACCAGCGTGATCAGGCGCGGCCCGGCATCGCTTTCCAGCGCGCGGCTCTGCGGGCTGTAGATGGGCAGGGAGACCGAGAACACCCAGTATTCGCCGTCCTTGGCCGTGGACATGGGCACGGCAATGGACTGGATCTCGCGGTGCAGGTCGCCGTGGCTGCGGCAAAAGCCGTGCTCGGCCAGGTCGCGCCGCGCATCGTCGAGCCGCTCGCGCAGTTGCTGGGCGCGTGCGGGATCGTCGGCCTGCAGCTCGGCGATGAAGGCCTCGCGCTCGGGCTCGGGCAGGCTCAGCAGGTAGGCGCGGCCCGTGGCGGTGCGCGACAGCGAGATGTGCACGCCGATCTCGGGCAGGAAGACCTTGTTGGTCAGGCCGTTGGCCAGCTCCACCAGGCACAGCTGGCGGCCGTGGCCCACGGCCAGCTGGATCTGGCCTTCCAGGTGATTGGCCAGCTCCTGCATGTGCGGCCGCGCGAACTGGCGCATGTGCATGCGCGCCAGCACGGGCGAGGACAGGTTCAGCAGCCCCACGCCCGGCACGTACTTGGACAGGCGCTCGGAGTAGCGCATCAGGTTCAGTTCGCACAGGGTGTCGATCAGGCGGAACAGCGTGGGCTTGGGCAGGCCCGTCATGTCCATCAGTTCACGGGCGCTGAGTTCCTGGTGCTTGTTGGAAAAGCACTGGAGCACGGAGATGCCGCGCACCAGGGCGGCCACCAGCTTGCCACTGTCTTCTGTGTTCATGAATGGTTTTCGGCACTGCTAAAGATGAAACGATTGTCTCAATTTTCCGGCTGCCAAGCGGCAAATCCACCGGCCTTGCCGCAGTGCAAACCCTGGCGCCACCGCCGGCCGGCGCAAGCGGCAAGTCCTGGCACGGCACAATTGCCGCATCCGGCTGGCGTTGCGCGCCAGCCACTCACTTTCCAGAGCCTGCCGTGTCCGAACCGTCCTCCGCCGTCCCGCCTCCCGAGCCGCCAGACTACGACGCCTTTTTGCGCGCCCATGTGCTGAGCCAGCCCCTCAGCATCCAGCGCTATGACCGGGAAGACGAAACCATCTGGGTCAAGCGCGCGGGCGCCAGCAACCCGGCATGGCGCTATCGCGCGCTGGCCCTGCTCGCCTTGTGCCTGCGCCTGCCCGTGCTGCGGCCCGTGCCCAATCCCGGCGGCCACGAAGCCATCCGCACCGAGGTACGCCGCCTGCGCCAGCTCGCGCAACGCGGCCTGCGCGTGCCTGCCGTGCTGGCCGAGTGCGAGGACGGCTTTGCCATGCGCCACCTGGGCAGCCCCGGCGTGGAAGCGCCCTCGCTGGGCAATGCCATGGAAGCCGCCCTGCCCCGGGGCGACGGCAGCACGCTGGCGCTATGGTTGCAGGGCCTGCAGACGCTGCAGCAGGTGCATGGCAGCGGCGACTGCCTGAGCCAGGCCTTTGCGCGCAACATGGTCTGCTGTGCCGATGGCGTGATCGGCTTCATCGACTTCGAGGACGACCCTGCCGCCCACCTGCCCCTGGCGCTGTGCCGCGTGCGCGATGCCCTGTGCTACGCCCACTCCACGGCCTGGATACTGGAGCAGGCCGGCGCCATGCAGACCGCGCGCACGGCTTGGCGGGATTTCGTGCAGTCCATGGAGCCCGAAACCCGCGCCCTGATGGCGCGCACCGTGAAACAGCTGGCCTGGGTGCGCCGCCTGCCCGAAAGCCGCCGCCTGGGCCGCGACATGCAGCGCGTGCGCATGGCCTACACGCTGGTGACGCCGTAGCGGCAGCGGGTTGCAGGCCTCAGCCGGGCCTCAGCCGGGCTTCAGCCGTGCAGGTGGCCCAGCGAGGCGCTGACGCGCGCCGCTTCGGCGCGCAGGGCCCGGGCCACTGCGCCCTGCGGCTCCGGGTCGAAGCCGCCGCTGGCGCCCAGCGCGCACAGCACGCCCACCACATGGCCCGTGTAGTCGTGCAGCGGCGCCGCCACAGCGCTGATGCCCGGCAGGTTGACGTCGCGCACCGAGGCGCAGCCCGCAGCGCGGATCTCGCGGCGCAGCGTGCCCAGCGGGTCCGCGCCATCGAGCAGCGCGCGCCGCGCGGCCGGCGCCTCGGCCAGCTCCCGGGCCAGCAGCGCATCCACGCGGGCATCGTCGTCCATGAAGGCGAAGAAGGCGCGCCCCGTGGCCGACCACAGCAGCGACATCACCGAGCCCACGCGCACATTGACGGTGACCGGCAGGCCCGGCTCCTCGAAGCGCACGATGGTCGGCCCCAGGTTGCCCATCACGGCCACGAAGCTGGTGACCTGCAAGGCCTCGCGCAGGTGCAATAGGGCCGGCTCGGCCAGGCGGATGGGGTCGGACTGCCGCATGGCGGCCAGGCCCACGCGCATGGCCTCGGCCGCCAGCGCGTACTGCGTGCCACCACGGTCCTGCTCCACCAGCCCCTCGGCCATCAGGCTGGCCAGATAGCGGTGGACCTTGGCCGGGCTTTCCTCCACCGCGCCCGCGATGGCCGTGAGGCTGGCGCGTCCGCCCAGCGTGGCCAGCGCCTTGAGCACGGCCAGGCAGGTCTCGGCGGCCTGCACGCGCTGGCGCCTTTCGCGCGGCGGCGCGGGCTCGTCAATCTCGGAGGCAGCAGTGGAAGTCATGGCGGCAGGGCGGGTCTGGAAAGGCCTGTTTTAAGGGCTGGCGGGGCATTGTGCCGCAGCTTGCGGGTAATCCCGGGCGGTGTTTTTACGCAATGCGTAGAAAAATTACGCAAAACAAGATTCCATGGATTCCACCCAGGCCTCACCGGAGACAAGCCCCATGCACAAGCGCCTTTTCCTCACCACACTGGCCGCAGGCCTGCTATCGGCCACCGCCCTGCCCGGCGCGCTGGCCCAGGACGGATTCCCCAGCAGGAACGTGCGCTGGATCGTTCCCTACGCGGCCGGCGGCGGCTCGGACTTCCTGGCCCGCACCATAGGCCAGGCCTGGGGCGGCCAGGTGCACCAGCCCATCGTGGTGGACAACCGCCCGGGCGGCAACACGGCCATAGGTGCCTCGGAAACCGCGCGTGCCGCCGCCGATGGCTACACCGTGCTGTCGGCCGACAACGGCACCCTGGTCTTCAATCCCGTGCTCTACAAGAGCCTCAGCTACAACCCCGCCAGGGACCTCGCGCCGGTCACGCTGATGGGCCGCTTCCCGATGATCCTGGTGGCCGGCCCCGGCATGGCAGCGGCCACGGCCAAAGACTTCCTGGCCCAGGCGCGCACCAGCAAGGACGGCGTGAACTACGCCTCCGCCGGCGCCGGCAGCCCGCACCACCTGGCCATGGAACTGCTCAGGGTGGAGGCCGGCCTGAAGCTGGTGCACGCCCCCTACAAGGGCGCGGCACCGGCCCTGGGCGACGTGGCCGGCGGCCAGGTGCCCGTGATGATGGTGGACCTGGCCGCGGGCGCAGGCTTCATCAAGGGCGGCAAGGTCCGCCCGCTGGCCGTGGCCAACGCCACGCGCCTGCCCCAGTTGCCCGACGTGCCCACCTTCGCCGAGCTGGGCCTGCCCAAGGTGCAGGCCGCCGCCCTGGTGGGACTGGTGGCGCCCGCCAGGACACCGGCCCCGGTCATCGCGGCCCTGCACAGGCAGGTCGTGGCCGCGATCAACGAGCCCGCCGTGCGCCAGAAGCTCGTGGATTTCGGTGTGGAGCCCGTGGGCAACACGCCCGAGCAGTTCGCCGCGCTGCTGGCCAGCGAAAGCACGCGCTGGCACCAGCTGATCCGCGACCAGAACATCACTTTGGATTGACCCTCCGCGCCTGCCTGCCTGCGAACCTGCCATGACTGCCTCCGCTGCCTCCAACGCCACCCCTTCCACCTCTGCGCCAGCCTCCGCGCGCTGCCCCTTCGACCACCGCCAGCCCAGCGGCCAGACCGGCCCCACGGGCTGCCCCGTCAGCGCGGGTGCCGCGGCCTTCGACCCGTTCAGCGACGGCTACCAGCAGGACCCGCCCGAATATGTGCGCTGGGCGCGCGAGCAGGAGCCGGTGTTCTACAGCCCGCAACTGGGCTACTGGGTGGTCACGCGCTTCGACGACATCAAGGCGGTGTTCCGCGACAACATCGCCTTCAGTCCCTCGATCGCGCTGGAGAAGATCACGCCCACGGGCGAGGAGGCCAATGCCGTGCTGGCCTCCTACGGCTTCGCGCTGAACCGCACCCTGGTCAACGAGGACGAGCCCGCCCACATGCCGCGCCGCCGCGCGCTGATGGACCCGTTCACGCCCGAGGAGCTGCGCCACCACGAGCCCATGGTGCGCGAGCTGGCGCGCGCCTATGTGGACCGCTTCATCGACGACGGCCGCGCCGACCTTGTGGACCAGATGCTGTGGGAGGTGCCGCTGACCGTGGCCCTGCACTTTCTCGGCGTGCCCGAGGAGGACATGGACAGGCTGCGCGAGTACTCCATCGCCCACACCGTCAACACCTGGGGCCGGCCCCGGCCAGAGCAGCAGGTGGCCGTGGCCCATGCGGTGGGCAACTTCTGGCAGCTGGCCGGCAAGGTGCTGGCCAAGATGCGCGAGAACCCCGATGCGCCGGGCTGGATGCAATACGGCATACGCAAGCAAAAGGAGCTTCCCGAGGTCGTCACCGACTCCTACCTGCACTCCATGATGATGGCCGGCATCGTGGCCGCGCACGAGACCACGGCCAATGCCACGGCCAACGCCGTCAAGCTGCTGCTGCAGCATCCCGGCGCCTGGAAGCAGATCTGCGAGAACCCCGCGCTGATCCCCAATGCCGTGGAGGAATGCCTGCGCCACAACGGCTCGGTGGCCGCCTGGCGGCGCCTGGCCACGCGCGACGTGGTGATCGGCGGCGTGGCCGTGCCCGCAGGCTCGAAGCTGCTCATCGTGACCTCGTCGGCCAACCACGACGAGCGGCATTTCGCCGATGCCGACTTCTTCGACATCCACCGCGACAACGCCGGCGACCACCTGACTTTCGGCTATGGCTCGCACCAGTGCATGGGCAAGAACCTGGCGCGCATGGAGATGCAGATCTTCCTGGAGGAGTTCACGCGCCGCCTTCCCCACATGCGGCTGGCCGAGCAGCGGTTCACCTACGTGCCCAACACCTCGTTCCGGGGCCCCGAGCACCTGTGGGTGGAGTGGGACCCGGCCCTCAACCCCGAGCGCGCCCGTCCCGCCCTGCTGCAGGCGCGCCAGCCCGTGCGCATCGGCGAAGCCCTGCAGGGCGGCGCCAGCCGGCCCATGGTCGTGGCCGAGGCCGAGGCTGCCGCCGAAGGCGTGCTGCGCCTGCGCCTGAAGGCCGCCGATGGACACGCCCTGCCGCGCTGGACGCCGGGCTCGCACATCGACCTGCAATGCGGCGACACGGGCCTGTCACGCCAGTACTCGCTGTGCGGCGACCCGCAGGACACCGGCAGCTACGAGATTGCCGTGCTGCGCGAGGCCAACGGCCGTGGCGGCTCGGCCTGGGTGCACAAGCATCTGCACCGCGGCGCCACCGTACAGCTGCGGGGCCCGCGCAACCATTTCCCGCTGGACGAAGGCGCCAGCCACCTGATCCTGGTGGCCGGCGGCATCGGCATCACGCCCATCTCGACCATGGCACGGCGCGCCAGGGCGCTGGGCCTGTCCTATGAGATCCACTACAGCGGCCGGCGCCGCGCGGGCATGGCGCTGCTGGCGCCGCTGCTGGCCGAGCATGGCGCCAGGCTGCATCTGTACGTGGCGGAGGAAGGCCGGCGCGCCGACTACGCCGCCCTGCTGGCCACGCCGCGCGCCGGAGCCCGCATCCATGCCTGCGGACCGGCGCGCCTGCTGGACGGCCTGGAGGCGGCCAGCCGCCACTGGCCCGAGGACAGCCTGCGCGTGGAGCATTTCGTCTCCACCGTGGGGGCGCTGGACCCTGCCAGGGAGCAGGGCTTCGAGGTGGAACTGCGCGCCTCGGGCCTTGTGCTGCAGGTGCGCAACGACCAGACGCTGCTGGACGCCCTGCGCAGCGCGAAGATCGAAGTGCAAAGCGACTGCCGGGAAGGGCTGTGCGGGTCCTGCGAAGTGCCCGTGCTCGACGGCGAGGTGGACCACCGCGACATGGTGCTCACGCGCGGCGAGCGCGCGGCCTGCACCAAGATGATGAGCTGCTGCTCGCGCGCCAGGAGCGGCAGGCTGGTGTTGGGCCTGTAGCCAGGGTTCGGGCAGCCCGGCGCCCAGAAACACAAAAGCCCCAAGGCCATCATCGGCAATGGGGCGATCGCATCGGTGGGCGCGCTTCGGGGCGCACCTGCCTCCAACCGGATTACTGGTTGGCGATTTCGAGCTCGGCGTTGCGGGCTTGCTGGATGAAATCGATCAGGGAATAGATTGCTTGGCGCATGGTGAACTTCCTTACTGAGACGCTCAACAATCACTGGCGGCATGCATCTCAAGTGCCGCGAATGCCGGGAAAACCCTCTAAGCGTTTACCCTAGATCTAAGTATAAACCACTAGATCCGCCCATGCAAAGGCACAGTTGTAAGCGCACGTCAAGATCCCGCAGAGGCGCCCAACTGCGTCCCAATGTCAGGCATGGGATGATTCAGGCTTATGACCGCGCCTTCCGTTTCTCTCGCACCCTGGCACATAGAGCCGCTGAACCCGGCCGAAGCGCCGTGGCCGCTGCTGCTGTCGGCGGATCCGTCGCGGGAGAAGGTGCGCGGCTATCTGGCGGGCTCCACCTGTTTTGCCGCGCGCGAGTCCTTCCAGCGCGAAGGCCAGCCGCCGCGTCCCGGCGGGCGCGGCGAGGTATTGGGCATGTGCGTGCTGGTGCCGCTGCGCGCCAGCGGCGATGAGGCCTCAGGCCCACCCGCCTGGGAGCTGATGAACATCGCGGTCGCGGAATCGCTGCACCACCGGGGCCTGGGCAGCGCCCTGCTGCGGCGTGCCATCGAATGGGCGCGCTCCCAGCGAGCGCCGCGCATCGAGGTCGGCACGGGCAGCTTCGGCGACCAGCTGGTCTTCTACCAGCGCGCGGGTTTTCGCGTGACGGGCATAGACCGGGATTTCTTCCTCAGGCACTACACCACCCAGCTGTGGGAGCGCGGCGTGCAGCACCGCGACATGCTGCGCCTGACGCTGGAGTTGGGCACGGGCCGCTGAGGGCCTCGCGGGCGAGGTGAATCACGGGGAATGAGGGCATGGCGTGATAATTGAGACGCATTCCCATCCCATCACCTGTCTCGCCGCATGCCCGCCCATCCCCTGCCGCCACCTCCCGTCGCCGTGCTCTACGCAGACCACCATGGCTGGCTGCAAGGCTGGCTGCGCCGCAAGCTGGGCGACACCGCACAGGCGCAGGACCTGACGCACGACACCTTCGTGCAACTGCTCACCACCCGCCACCTTCCACCGCTGGACAACCCGCGCGCCTACCTGACCACCATGGCCAAGCGCACGCTGTTCTCCTTCTGGCGCAGGCGCGACCTGGAGCAGGCCTACCTGGAGGCGCTGGCGGCCCAGCCCGCCGTCCACCAGCCCTCGGAAGAGGAGCGCTATGCCCTCGTGCAGGCGCTGCAGGCCGTGGACCGCGTGCTGCAGTCGCTGCCACCCACCACGCGCCGCGTGCTGCTGCTCAACCAATTGCACGACATGCCCTACCGGGAGATCGCGCTGCGCCTGGGCATTGCCGAGATCACCGTGCGGCGCCACATGGGGCGCGCCATAGCCGCCTGCTGCGCACTGGACTGCGCAACGGCGCTGCCGCAATGAGTGCCACCTCGGCCGCCGCCCTGCGCCAGCAGGCCATCGCCTGGCTGGTGGAGTCGCGCTCGGGAGCCATGACCGAGCACCAGCGCAAGGCCCTGGACCGTTGGCGACAGGCCGACCCGGCCCACGAAGCCGCGTGGTCCCAGGTGAGCGGCTCGCTGGAGCGCGTGCTCCAACCGCTGGCGCCCCACACCTCCAGCCATGCGTCAGCCGATGCAGCGCTGAACGCACTGCTGCAGCCCGACCGCCGCCGCAGGCGCATTGCTGGCGGCGCACTGGCCTTTGCGGGCGCGGCCCTGGGAGGCCTGGTGGCCCACCGATTCACGCCTTTGCCCGGCCTGCTGGCCGATGCCCATACCGCCACGGCCGAGCGGCGCAGCCTGGAGTTGGCCGACGGCAGCCGGCTGCTGCTGGACGCGCGCAGCGCCATCGATATCGACCTGGGCGCCGACCGCCGCCGCGTGCATCTGCGCCAGGGCGCGCTGATCGCGCAGGTGCCGGCCGGCAGCCCCTTCACCGTGCAGACCCGGCATGGCCAGGCCCAGGTGCCGGCAGCGCAAGGCGCGCGCTTCATGGTGCGCCTGCAGGAAGAGCGCACGCAGGTGGCCGCGCTCGCGCAGGACGTGGACCTGCACACACGGCTGGGCGCACAGTCCCCGCTGCAGGCCGGCGCCAGCGCCTGGATGGACGGGGCCGCCATTTCCGAGGCCCTGGCGCGCGCCGAGGCGGCAGCGGCCTGGCAAAGCGGCATGCTGGCCGTGGACGATTGGCCGCTGGACTCGGTGGTCGACGCCCTGCGGCCTTACCGGACCGGCCTGTTGCGCGTCGCCCCTGCCGCCTCCCGGCTGCGCGTGCTGGGCACCTTCCCGCTGGACGATACCGACCGTGCGCTGCAGGCGCTGGCCAGCAGCCTGCCCATCCGCGTGACGCGCTATCGCGGCGGCTGGCTGACGCTGATCGATGCGGCCTGAGGCCCGGTCAACGCGGGGCTCCAAAAAAAACTGCGCCAGGGGTGATCACATCCGGCCCGCTCGCGCGACATGTCCTGTGTCATCCCCCATTCTCCGGAGTCCACAAGCATGTCCCGCTCTCTTTTCGCATGGCGCCCCGTGGCCCATGCCGCAGCCCTGGCCGCCCTCATCGCCACCCTGCCCGCCCAGGCCCAGACCGCCCAGGAGGCCGCGGTAGCCTCCGGCGCCGAAGCCGGCCAGCGCCAACGCTATGACCTGCCAGCCGGGCCACTGGCCCGGACGCTGCTGGCCATTGGCCAGCACAGCGGCCGCACGCTGTCGCTGGACCCCGCCCTGGCCTCGGGCAAGCAGGCGCCGGCGATCCAGGGCAACTACACGGCGGAGCAGGCGCTGCAGGCCGCGCTGGCCGGCAGCGGCCTGGTGCTCACGCGCGATGCCCAGGGCGTGCTCGGCGTGCGGCCAGCGCCCCAGGCCAGCGCCCTGCCTGCGTCGGCAGCGCCTTTGCCGGAGCAAGGCGTCAGCCTGGCCACGGTGACCGTGTCCGGCAAGGCCCCGGGCTCGACCACGGAGGGCACGGACTCCTACACCACGGCATCGTCCAGCAGCTCCACGCGCCTGAACCTGGCTCCCCAGGAGACGCCCCAGGCGCTGACCGTGATGACGCGCCAGCGGCTGGAGGATCTGGGCACCACGCGGCTCAGCGACATGCTGGAGGCCGCGCCCGGCATCATCGTCACGCGCGACGGCCTGGGTGCCGAAAGCGACGGCTACTGGTCGCGGGGTTTCGAGATCCAGAACTACGAGATCGATGGCGTGCCCACGGCCGCCGGCCTCAACCAATACACCCAGCACATGGCCATGTACGACCGCGTGGAGATCGTGCGCGGCGCCACGGGCCTCATCAGCGGCATGGGCAACCCCTCGGCCACCATCAACCTGATCCGCAAGCGCCCCACGGCCAGGCCCCAGACGCAACTCAATGTCGATGCCGGCAGCTGGGGACGCCGAGGCGCGGGCCTGGACATCTCCCGCCCGCTGAACCAGGACGGCTCGGCCCGCGCGCGCCTGGTTGCGGACTACCAATCGGGCGATGCCTGGCTGGAGCGCTACCACCAGGACTCGCGCCTGCTGTACGGCATCGCCGAGGTCGATCTCGACGACCGGACCCTGTGGACCGTGGGCTTCAGCTACCTGCGCAACGATGTGGATGCGCCGATGCGCTCGGGCCTGCCGTCGCGGTTTCCGGACGGCAGTGCCACCCGGCTGCCCCGCGCCCTGAACGGATCGCCGAACTGGTCGTACAACAACCATGAGCAAAGCGGCTTCTTCACCTCCATCGAGCGCGAGCTGAGCGGCGGCTGGACCGGCAAGGTCGAGTACGCCTACGGCCAGGACCGCTACGACTCGGTCTACACCTACCTCAACGGCACGCTGCAGGCCGATGGCAGCGGCACCAGCCTGCTGCCCGTGCGCTTTCAGGGCCAGCCGCGCCAGCACAACCTCGACATGTACTTGACCGGCCCGCTCAAGCTGTTCGGCCGCGAGCACGAGTTGATCGCCGGCCTGACGCTGTCGCGCTTCGAGGACAAGGGACCCACCTCCGGCAGCTGGCTCTACGACTACTCCGGCTCGGCCGCAGGCCGCATAGACAACCTGTTCACCTATGACGGCAGCAATCCCGTGCCCGACTTCGCGACCAGCGGCCGGTTCTCCACCAGGGAGCACCAGTACGCAGGCTATCTGACCGGACGTTTCCGCATCTCCGAGCCGCTGCGCCTGATCCTGGGCAGCCGCCAGATCTACTGGGGGCGCGATACCGCCAGCACGCCCGACACCGGAGAGGCCACCGCCACCCGCGCCCGGGAAAACGGCGCCTTCATCCCCTACGTGGGCGCCGTCTACGACATAACGCCCCAGTGGGCGCTGTACGCCAGCTACACCAAGATCTTCAATCCCCAGGCCTCCTGGGTGCGCGACGAGAACAATGCCACGCTGGCGCCCATGGAAGGCCGGGGACTGGAGGTCGGCATCAAGGGCAGGCACCTGGACGGCAAGCTCAACTCCAGCCTGGCCCTGTTCAACCTCAAGCAGGACAACCTGGCGGTGTGGCAGGCGCAATTCCCGGGCAGCAATGTCTACAAGGCCGAGCAGAACACCACCTCCCAGGGGCTGGAGATGGAACTGAGCGGCGAGCTGGCGCCGGGCTGGCAGGTCTCTGCCGGCTATGCCAACACCCTGACCACGAATGCAGAGGGCCAGCGCATCAACACCATGCTGCCGCGCAACAGCGTCAAGCTCTTCAGCAGCTACCGCCTGGGCGGCGCACTACAGGGGCTGACACTGGGCGGCGGAGTGAACTGGCAAAGCGAGGTAGGCGACGCCACGGTGCGGCAGGCCAGCTATGCCGTGGTGAACCTGATGGCACGCTATGACATCGACCGGCACTGGAGTGCGTCGGTGCACCTGAACAACGCGCTGGACCGCAAGTACTTCAGCTACGCGGGCTACTACAGCCACTACGGCACGCCGCGCAATCTGATGGTGGGCGTCAAATACCGCTTCTGAGCCAGGTTCTGAGCCCGGTCCCTGACCTCCTGCCGGCCTGGCCGGCAGGGAGCGGCCCCGCTCAGTCCGAGGACAGCTTCATCAGCACCAGGCCCGAGACGATGAGCACGGCCGCGCCGATGCGCATGGCGCTGACCTGCTCGCCCAGGACCGTGATGCCGACCAGGAAGGCGCCCACGGCGCCGATGCCGGTCCAGATCGTGTAGGCCGTGCCCAGCGGCAGGCTGCGCATGGCCACGGCCAGCAGGCCGAAGCTGGCGATCATGGTGACGATGGTGATGGCGCTGGGCACCAGGCGCGTGAAGCCGTGCGATTGCTTCATCGAGAACGCCCAGACCACTTCGAGCAGCCCCGCCACCAACAGATAGACCCATGCCATGGAAAACTCCTTGTGGAGCCGGGTCGTCCCGGCGCATGCATGTCCCGATGTGGGGGAGGCCGTCCTCCTGGCAGAAGGGCTTGCGCCTTGCTGCATGGCCGCCAGTTTAGGAGAAAGCCGTCCAGTGGGCCGCACCCAGGCTGTTGCCCCGTTGCCGCCTGGGTGGTTGCTGCACAACAGCGGCCAGGGCGTCAGGCGGCCAGCGCCTCTTCCTGCTCGGCCAGCAGGATGTTGCCCACGGTGGCGCCCAGGCCGGCCACGCGCTTGCGCAGCTTGAGCACGGCCTTGTCCTTGCTGATCAGCAGCGCCTGGTGCTGGCTGGCCAGGTCCAGGAAATGCTGGTCGTCGGGGTCGGTGCAGGCAAAGCGGATGCGCGGCGCATCGGCCACGTACTCGACCGCTCCGTCAAAGGCCGAGAGCACGCCCTCGACCGTCTTGCCGTAGAAAGCCACGCGCGGCGCGATCTGGCTGTAGTGCAGCACGCGTTCGAGCTCGAGGCGCTGGGCCTGGTCGGCAATCCAGCGCATCTGTCCCTGCTCCACCAGTTCGCGGATCGGCGGAACATGCGGATCGTCGAAGATCAGCATGTCAAGGACCACATTGGTATCGAGCACCACGGGCCGGGGCAGGGGACCTTCGTAGCCGTCGTTGCACTGCGGCCAGCGCAGCACGATCTTCATGGCGCGGCGCCCTCTGCCGGGCCTTCGGCGGCCTTTCTGGGCTTGACTGCGCCACGGATCATGTCGAAGCGGAACAGCCGGCATTCGATGGGGCCGTTCCACATGGGCGTGCGGCGTGCCTCTTTCAGGCGCATCTTGCCGGGCAGCTTGAGGTCGGGCGTGAGCATCCAGGCGCTCCAGCCGCTGTAGTTCTTCTTCCAGTGGGTGGCCAGCTGGCTGAAGAATTCCACGCCGTCCTCGGTCTGGGCCGTCTCGCGGCCCGCGCGCTCGACCACCTCCATGCGCTCGCCGGCGCTGCGGCCGGCCGAGCCGGCTGCGGCAATGCGCTCGCCATAGGGCGGGTTCAGCAGCATCAGGCCGGGCTGCTCGCAGGGCGGCATGCGCTGCAGCGCGTCGCCACCGCGCAGTTGCACGGTCTGGCCCACGCCCGCACGCTCGGCGTTGCGCTGGGCAAAGTCCACCATGCGGTGGGACACGTCGGAGCCATAGATGGCCACGGGGCTGTCGGGCAGGATGGCGGCCTCGGCCTCGTCCAGCATGGCTTCCCACACATGCCTCTGGAAGGGCACCAGCTTCTCGAACGCGAAGCGCCGCAGGATGCCGGCCGGAATGCGGCGTGCAATCTGCGCGGCCTCGATCAGCACCGTGCCGCTGCCGCAGCAGGGGTCGTACAGTGGCTGGGGATCGTCGCCATGCGGGTCCCAGCCCGTGGCGGCGATCATGGCCGCGGCCAGGGTTTCCTTGAGCGGCGCATCGCCCTTGTCCTCGCGCCAGCCGCGCTTGAACAGCGCCTCGCCCGAAGTGTCGATGTAGATGGTGGCCTCGTCGGTCGTCAGGTGCAGGTGCACGCGCACGTCGGGGTGGCGCGTTTCCACGTCGGGGCGCACGCCCTTCCTGTCGCGGAAGCGGTCGGCAATGGCGTCCTTGACGCGCAGCGCCGCGAAGTTGAGGCTGGTCAGCGGGCTGTGCTGGGCCGTGACCTCGATCTTGAAGCTCTCGCGCGGGGAGAACCAGATCTCCCAGGCCACTTCGCTGGCGGCGCGGTACAGGTCGTTCTCGTTGCGGTACAGGGTCTGCGACAGCTGCACCAGCACGCGCTGGGCCAGTCGGCTGTGCAGGTTCAGCAGCAGGGCGTCGCGCCACAGGCCGCGCACCATCACGCCGCCACGGCCCACCATGAGGTCGTGGCCGCTCAGGCCGGTGATCGCGTGGACCTCGTCGGCCAGAAATCCCTCAACGCCGGCGGCGCAGGGCAAAAACAGATGCAGTTGGTTCATAGCTTGGGTGCCGAGCATACGCGCACCGCGATTCCCCGCGCAGGCGCCAGCCGAAACCCGCTTGCCTGCGCTTCGGCCCGGGCCTACAGTGGAAGCAACCGCGAGGGAGAGCACCATGAAGCCTCGAACCACGCCCGTCCACACGGATTTCCTCGGCGCCACGCAGGCCGCACGCCTGGTGGCGCAGGTCGGCGTTGCCGCCTGCCTGGCCGGCCTGGCCGATGCCATCGAGGAAGACTTCGCGCGCTGGCCCGATTTCGAGAAATCGGCCCGCATCGCCCACCATTCGCCCGGCGGCGTGATCGAGCTCATGCCCGTGTCCGATGCGCTCGACTACGCCTTCAAGTACGTCAACGGCCACCCGGACAACGCCGATCGGGACCTGCCCACGGTGATGGCATTCGGCGCCTTGGCCGACGTGGCCACGGGCCTGCCGGTCTTCCTGTCCGACCTGACGCTGGCCACGGCGCTGCGCACCGCCGCCACCTCGGCGCTGGCCGCGCGCCGGCTGGCACGGCCGGGCTGCCGCAGCATGGCGCTGATCGGCGCAGGATCGCAGTCCGAATTCCAGGCCCTGGCCTTCACCCACCTGCTGGGCGTGGAACGGCTGCGCATCTTCGACATCGATGTCCAGGCCATGCGCAAACTCGTGGACAACCTGGGCCATGCGGGCATCGCGGCCCAGCGCATCACCTGCTGCGCCAGCAGCGCCGAGGCCCTGGAGGGCGCCGACATCGTGACCACGGTGACGGCCGCCAAGCACCGCGCCTGCGTGATCGCCGATGCCGACGTGCGCCCGGGCACCCACATCAACGCCGTCGGCGGCGATTGCCCCGGCAAGACCGAGCTGCCCCTGGCACTGCTGCGGCGCGCGCGCATCTTCGTGGAATTCACACCCCAGACGCGTGTGGAAGGCGAGCTGCAGCAGTTGCCCGCCGACGCGCCCGTGACCGAGTTGTGGCAGGTCATCAACGGCCAGGCGCCGGGCCGCGGGCATGACACGGAGATCACGCTGTTCGACTCCGTGGGCTTTGCGCTGGAGGACTATTCGGCCCTGCGCTGGTTGCGTGCGCTGGCCCACGACACCGGACTGATGCAGTCGATCGACCTGGTGCCTGCGCTGGCCGACCCCCGCGACCTGTACCGGCTGGTGCGCGAGGCCGGGCAGGCAGAACGCGGCTTTGGCTGACACGGGGACTGCATACCATGGGTCCCATGAGCATGAACACCCATACGACCCCGCAGACCGCACGCGCCCTGAGACTCATAGGCGTGCCCACCGACATCGGCGCCAGCCGCCTGGGCAGCGCCATGGGGCCGGACGCACTGCGCGTGGCCGGCCTGGGCCCGGCGCTGCGCCAGCTGGGCTGCCAGGTGAGCGACATCGGCAATCTGGCAGGCCCGCCCAATCCGCAGACACCGCCCGAGCAGGGGCTGCGCCACCTCGCACCGGCCCGCGCCTGGATGGACGCCGTGCACCAGGCCGTGGGCCAGGCGCTGGACGATGGCGAGCTGCCGCTGATGCTGGGCGGCGACCACAGCCTGGCCATGGGCTCGATCAGCGCCGTGGCCGCCCACTGCCGCCGACGGGGCCGCGCGCTTCGCGTGATCTGGCTGGACGCCCACGCCGACTGCAACACGCCCGATATCTCGCCCAGCGGCAACCTGCACGGCATGCCCGTGGCCAGCCTGTGCGGCCTGGGGCCCGCGGCGCTCACCGCGCTGTCCCAGGGCGGCGATCCGGCACTGGCAGCCGCCTCGCTGTGCCAGATCGGCCTGCGCAGCGTGGATGACCAGGAAAAGCGCCTGCTGCATTCGCTGGGCGTGGAGGTCTATGACATGCGCGCCATCGACGAGCTGGGCATGCGCGAGGTCATGCGCCGCGCGCTGGAAGACCTGGAAGGCAGCGACACCCACCTGCACCTGAGCTTCGACGTGGACTACCTCGATCCCGACATCGCGCCCGGCACCGGCACCCCCGTGCGCGGCGGCCCCAGCTACCGCGAGGCCCAGCTGTGCATGGAGATGCTGGCCGACACAGGACGCCTGGGCTCGATGGATCTGGTGGAGCTCAATCCCGCGCTGGATGTGCGCAACCAGACGGCCGAACTGGTGGTGGACCTGCTGGAGAGCCTGTTCGGCAAGAGCACGCTGGTGCGGGCCGATCGCTGAGGCCGCTCAGGCTGGCGAGAGCGAAACACGCCAGCCGTCACCCGTTGCGTCCGTGGTAAAGCGCACGGGCACAAAGCGCACAGGCACAAAGCGCTCGATCACCTCGAAATTGCTGCGCGCATGCGGCGTCAGTTCCGTGCAGGTGTAGCTGGCCCCGCGCCCGCTGCGCCAGACGGCCAGCGCCAGCGGCAGGGCCCATTGGTCGGCCAGGTACGGGCCCAGCGCGGCCTGGCTGCCCTGGTGGCGGCGCACCTCGCGCGCCAGGTCATGCGCCACTTTTTCGGCGCTGACACCCTTCATGCCGAACTGCGTGAACACTTCACTCAGGTGCTCATAGGCCAGCGTGGCCAGCAGCGCGTTGCCCGGGCCTTCGTTCTGGCGCACCGCAGCCACCTGCAGCTGCTCGCCAGACCAGCCCAGGGCCTGGCCCAGATGGTCCAGTTCGCGCTGGGCCACCGCGCGTGGCAGCGCGGGCGCAAAGCATTCGGCATGGCTGGCCACGGGGGCACCGCGTTCGGTGATATCGAAAGGCACCAGCCCATTGGCTGCCGGCGTGATCGTCACGTCCATCTCGCCGCCACCGGCCGGATAAAAGCCCAGCCGGCGCAGCCGCAGTTCGCAGCGCGCGCCCAGCCTGTGCAGCAGCGGCGCATAGCTGCGCTCCAGGAAGTGGAAGGGCGGCGCGGCCGGGTTGTGGGTGCCGCCGCCCAGGGTCAGGCGGCTTTCGCCATCGGCCAGCATCAGCGCGGGCCACAGCGTCTGCAGCAGCAGGGTGCAACTGCCCGCCGAGGCGATCACGAAGCGGTACTCGCCCGCACGCACCGGCCCCGGTGTGAATTGCAGCGTCTGCGAATTCATCTCGGCGCCCTGCATCTGCGCGCCGCAGATTTCGGCGGCGGCATTGACGCAGGCCAGGTGCTGGCGCATCAGGCCCGGCTTGGCGCGCCCGGCACGGATGCGCTGCATGGCAAAGGGCTGACCCGTGCACATGGACAGCGCCAGCGCGCTGCGCAGCATCTGGCCTCCGCCCTCCCCGGCGGAGCCGTCGATCTCGATCACTTTCATTTTTCTCTTTCATTCATTGCCGCCAAAGCGCGCCACGGCATCCCGCAGATAGCGGTCCAGCGGCGCCGCATCGGCCTGCTCCCCCGGATCGGGCGCATGGGCCATGGCATGGGCCAGCTCGCGCTCCAGGAAATCATGGACCCGCACCCGGCACGGCCCCTTGGCGGCCTCGCCCAGGCGCATCTTGAGCTCCAGCAGCTCGTTGAGCTCGGCCAGCAGGCCTGCATCCTCCAGCGTGCCCGCCGCCAGCTGCGCAAAGCGCATGGGCGGCGCACCACGCCCCTCGCGTATCCAGCGCGCGGCCAGCAAGGGGCGCAGCACGTAGAAGTACTTCTTGTAGCGCACCACATCACCCTGCAGGTGGGCGCGCAGGTTCTTGCGCGCCATGGCCACGTAGTGGTGGTAGCCGCGCACCGGCGAAAAGCCCTGCTCGGCCAGCAGATGCAGGCGCTCGGCCCAGGGCTGCTCCTGCCGGTAGACCACGGGCGAGCGCAGCCATTCGAGCAGCGTGGGGTTGGAGGCGCGCAGCAGCCCCAGCGCCTTGCGCAGCTCCCAGCCGCTGACATCGAGCTCGCCGCTGAGCGGCTGCTCTATGACATCGCGGCCCGGCGCCACGGTCAGATACCAGGGCAGGCGGTGGACATAGATGAAGCGCACGTCGTAGTCGCTGTCGGGCGAGGCAAAGCCCCAGCCCCGGCTGCCCGACTCGCAGGCAAACAGCACCGTGACCTCGTGCCTGCGCTCCACCTCGGCCAGGTTGGCCAGCACCGTGGCGCGCATGGCGTCGGAGACCGGATGCGCGCTCAATACCTTCTCTTCCCTCATGCTCTCATCCTGCTTTCTTTTCTGGAGGATGAGAGCCTGGGCCCTCATCCACTCACCCTTTCACGCACACCACTTGCTTCAGGGTGTGCACCACCTCGACCAGATCCTGCTGCGCGGCCATGACCGCATCGATGTCCTTGTAGGCCATGGGAATCTCGTCCACCACATTGGCATCCTTGCGGCATTCCACCCCCTCGGTGGCCTTGATGTGGTCCTCCACGCTGAACATCTTCTTGGCCTTGGTGCGGCTCATCACGCGGCCCGCACCGTGGCTGCAGCTCTCGAAGCTCTCCGGGTTGCCCAGGCCGCGCACGATATAGCTGCGCGCGCCCATGCTGCCCGGGATGATGCCCAGCTCGCCGCGCCGCGCGCTCACCGCGCCCTTGCGGGTGATGAACACGTCCTGGCCGAAATGGCGCTCCTGCTGCACATAGTTGTGGTGGCAGTTCACCGCCTCCACATGCGACTCGAAGGGCTTGGCGATCACCTTGCGCACCGTGGCGATGAGGTTGGCCATCATCACCTCGCGGTTGCGCATGGCGAACTTCTGCGCCCAGGACACGCCGCGCACATAGTCGCCAAAGTAGCGGGCCCCTTCCTCGAAGTAGGCCAGGTCCTTGTCGGGCAGGTTGCGCTGATGGAGTTCTGCGTCCTTCTTGGCCAGCTCGATGAAATGGGTGCCGATGGCATTGCCCACGCCGCGCGAGCCCGAGTGCAGCATGAACCACACGAAGCCCGACTCGTCCAGGCAGATCTCGATGAAGTGGTTGCCGCTGCCCAGCGTTCCCAGGTGCTTGCGGTTGTTGGTGTTGGCCAGGCGCGGATGCAGCTCGCACAGCAGGTCGAACTCATCGGCCAGCGTGGCCCAGACCTGGTCCACCGACACGGGCGGGTTCTCCCAGCTGCCCGGATCGCGGCCCCGGTGGCGCGGCACCGAGCCATGCGGCACGGCCTGCTCTATGGCCGAGCGCAGCGGGCCCAGGTTGTCGGGCAGGTCCTCGGCGCGCAGCGTGGTCTTGGCGGCCATCATTCCGCAGCCGATGTCCACGCCCACGGCCGCCGGGATGATGGCCTTGATGGTCGGGATCACCGAGCCCACGGTGGCGCCTATGCCCAGGTGCACATCGGGCATGGCCGCGACATGCTTGAACACCACGGGCAGGCGCGCGGCGTTCTCCAGCTGCCTGCGCGCCTCGTCCTCCACGGGCACGCCCTTGGTCCACATCTTGATGGGGACGCCGTTTTCCACGTTGTGTTGCAGGTAGTTCATTGCGTTGTCCTTCAGTCTTCTTGTCTGTTCGTCTTGTTTAGGTCTTGCTGTCGCCCGGCTCATCCACGCATCAGGCGAGACAGGTCCCGCTTGCGGATGGCGCTGCCCAGGCTTTGATAGTCCCGCAGCGGGAATTCATGCTCCAGCCAGCGCTTTCGGTACTCCTCGACACCCATGCCGCAATAAATACCGTCCAGCACGCGGTACACGCTGCGCACCACGTCCTCGCGGGCCACCTGCCCACGGGCCAGCACTTCATAGTCATCCATGGCGGTGATGCCCCAGCTGGCCCAGTCCGCGTACTGACGCAGCTCGTATGAAAGGGTGTCGCGGTCACCCTCCATGCTCAGGTGCACTTCGCCGGGCTCGTCCATGAACACGGCGGCAGCCCGGTGCGCGCCCTTGGCCAAAGCCAACGCCATGGCGGCCAGATCACCCAGCGAATCGTGCAGGTAGGACACGGCACACACCAGTTCCTCCTCGGGCGTGCTGAACTTCAACGTCGCCCAGCCCGCCTTGCCCACCTCATAGCTCCATAGTTCTTCGAATGCGGCCATGGCCGTACCTCTCTTTAGTTTCTTCGTTGTCCGTTGTGCCCCGACCAGCCTGCCGGTCAACGCATCTTCACCAGCCCGTTGAGCACCTGATCCAGCCCGCCGAACACGGAGATCTTGTCGATGCGCTCGGCCACGCGTTCCAGCGTCTCCAGCTCCTTCATGCGCAGGGCCACGGGGTTGTCCTCCATGACCTTGGCGGTGTTGAGCAGCGAGCGCGTGGCCGCCGTTTCCTCGCGGCGGCGGATCACGTTGGCCTGGGCCTGCTTTTCGGCCTGCACCACCTGGGTCAGGATGGCCTTCATCTCGCCGGGCAGCACGATGTCCTTCACGCCCACGCTCTCCACCACCATGCCGAAGGGCTGCAGCTTGGCCGCCATGTGCGCGGTCACCACGTCATCGATCACCGTCTTGTTCTCCAGCAGCTCATCGAGGGTGCGAGTGCCCACGGCGGCGCGCAGCGCGAACTGCAGCTCCCGGTACAGGTGCTCGGCAGGCTTTTGCAGCTGGGCAAAGGCGCGCAGAACGTCGGTGTGGCGATAGGTGGCGCTCAGGTTCAGGCGCAGGCTCACCTTGTCGCGGGTCATGATGTCCTGGCCCGAGACCTCGACGGCCTGCAGGCGCAGGTCCACCAGCTCCACGGCAATGCTGCGGCCGAACTTCCAGAACGCATGGCTGCCGGCCTGCAGCAGGCGGTCCACCTTGCCGTCGATGGTCAGCAGCGCGCACTGGCCTGCGGGCACCTGCACCTGCAGCACGCCGTTGAGGCCGGACACGCTGCGCTGGCGCAGCTGCGTCTGGGTCAGGCGCGCCGCCAGGGCGGCGGGCAGCTCGGCGCCGGCCTGCAGGTCGACCACCTGCACACTCACATCCACCAGTCCCTTCCAGTACAGGCGGCGCGTGCCAGGCGGCAGGATCTCGACCAGCACGCCGTTTTCGCTGCGCAGGCCCGCCTCGGTCTCGGACAGTTCCACGCGCAGGAATTCGGCGGCCACCACGGCGGGCTCCTGCGCCATCAGGTAGTCGGCCAGGCCGTGCGTGAAGGCGGGCTGCTCCAGGGCAAAGGTTTCCACGCGCAGCTGGTCGGTGCCGGCAACCAGCCAGTGCCGGCCGCTGTGCAGCACGCGCTCGAAATCGCCATTGCGCAGCAGCAGGGCGCGTTCGTTCTTCTTGACGGTGATGCGTTGGATCTTCAGCATTTCTTCTTCTCCTCGTTCGGCGTCTTCGCCGCAATCAATAGGGGTGCCGTTACAGCAGCGGCGGGGTTCCAGGGGGCACGGCCCGGGCCTTGCAGTGCGCCGTGGCGGCAACCCTGGAAACAGGTTGCAGCGTGGCTGGCTGCGGGCGCGGACCGTGCCGGGACCTGGCACAGCCGCCGCCGCTGACGGGTGGCGGCCTTGGGCTGCATCGCAACCCGGTGGCCACCTCCCGCGTTCGGCGGGTGGTCTTTCGACCGTTTCAATAGCCCGGCCTTGCGGCCGGAAGAGTGGACAGGAATCGAACCTGCGACAGTCCTCTTGCGAGGGTGCTCTACCAGACTGAGCTACCAGTGGCTGGCAAGCCTGGAGTCGAACCAGGCGTCCCTTGCGAGACGGTTTCCACAACCTTGCCGTTACCCAGCGCCTGCGGCGTGCGGCATGCGGGAAATCGACAAGCCCCTGGGGGCCCGGACTTCCGGCACCGGCGGGGCGGGCCTTTGCCCCAACCCCGGCCTGTGAGCGGTCACCGCTTGCACTGGATGCCTTGGTTATTGCGAGATGCGTGCCAGCCTGGCATCAGGCGCCAGACAATTCTTCAACCCATTGATTTATTTGGATAAATCTCAAATCACACTTTTCTTGATTTCTTATTCGATCCAAAGAAACTAGAATTTCAGCTATTCAACTAGACAAAAACATGGAAAAGAAAAAGGTCGTCATCGGCTTTCTGGGTACGCAGCTGGACTCCGGCAGGGGCGCGGGGCGCTGGGAAAAATGGCGGCCGACCCTCTCCCTCATGCAGCACGAGGATCTGGTGGTGGAGCGGCTGGAGCTGCTCTACACGCCGCCCCATCTGGCCCTGGCGCAGCTACTGCAGGGCGACATCGCCACGGCATCGCCCGAGACCCAGGTGAACCTCGTGCCCATGGACATTGCCGATCCCTGGGATTTCGGCGAGGTCTATGCGCGGCTGTTCGACTGGACGCAGGCCTATCGCTTCGACCCCGAGCGCGAGGAGTACTGGACGCACATCACCACGGGCACGCACGTGGCACAGATCTGCCTGTTCCTGCTGGTGGAGTCGCGCCGCATTCCCGGCGTGCTGGCCCAGACCTCGCCACCCCGGCGCCAGCGCATGGGCGACCCGGGCAGCTATGCGCTGATCGACCTGGACCTGTCGCGCTACGACGTGATCGCCCAGCGCTTCGGCGCCGAGCAGAGCGAGGCCGTGCAATTTCTCAAGAGCGGCATCGCCACGCGCAATGCCGGGTTCAACGCGCTGATCGACGAGATCGAGCGCGTGGCCGTGCGCTCGCGCGCGCCCATCCTGCTCACGGGTCCCACGGGCGCGGGCAAGTCGCATCTGGCGCGGCGCATGTACGAGTTGAAGAAGGCCAGGCACCAGGTCCAGGGCGACTTCGTGGAGGTCAATTGCGCCACGCTGCGCGGCGATGGTGCGGCCTCGGTGCTGTTCGGCCACAAGAAGGGCGCGTTCACGGGCGCTGCGGCCGACCGCGCCGGCCTGCTGCGCAGCGCGCACCAGGGCGTGCTGTTCCTGGACGAAATCGGCGAGCTGGGCCTGGACGAACAGGCTATGCTGCTCAAGGCGGTGGAGGAAAAGCGCTTCTATCCCATGGGCAGCGACCGCGAGGTCAGCAGCGACTTCCAACTGGTCGCCGGCACGCACCGCGACCTGCGCATCGACGTGGCGCAGGGGCGCTTTCGCGAGGATTTGTTCGCGCGCATCAACCTGTGGTCCTACGCGCTGCCGGGCCTGGCCGGGCGCCCCGAGGACATAGAACCCAACATGGACCACCTGCTCGCGCGCTCGGCCGACGAGACCGGCCAGATGGTGCGCTTCAACGTGGAGGCCCGCGAGCGCTATCTGCGCTTTGCGCGCTCGCCCGAGGCGCTGTGGAGCGGCAACTTCCGCGACCTGTCGGCCAGCATGACGCGCCTGGCCACGCTGGCCGACGGGGGGCGCATCTCCACGGCCCTGGTCGATGCCGAGATCCAGCGCCTGAAGTGGCTGTGGCAAAGAGGCGATGCCGTGCAACCGGCCGGCGCCAGCCTGCAAAGCCTGCTGTCTGCCGAAGTGCTGGAGCCGCTGGATCTGTTCGACCGCATGCAGCTCGAAGCGGTGCTGCGCGTGTGCCGGGAGTCGCCTTCGCTGTCCGATGCGGGGCGCCGCCTGTTCGACCGGTCACGCACCCAGCGCAGCGTGGTCAACGATGCCGACCGCCTGCGCAAGTACCTGCTGAAATTCGGCTTGAAGTGGGATGACGTGGCCGGCCGAACGCCATAGACACCACGATGGCGAGTTTGCGCGCCTGGGCTACAGCGCCTTGCGCAGCGTGGTCGGCGGGATCTTGAGTAGCTCGCGGTACTTGGCCACCGTGCGCCGCGCGCATTCGATGCCCTGCTCCTTGAGCATGTCGGCGAGCTGGTTGTCCGACAGCGGCTTCTTGGGGTCTTCGGCCGCGACGAACTGCTTGATCAGCGCGCGCACGGCCGTGCTGGAGGCATTGCCACCGGCCTCGGTGCCCAGGCCCGAGCCGAAGAAGTACTTGAGCTCGTAGGTGCCCTGCGGCGTGGCCATGTACTTGGCCGTGGTCACGCGGCTGATGGTGGATTCATGCAGGCCCAGCGCATCGGCAATGTCGCGCAGCACCAGCGGGCGCATGGCCAGCTCGCCATGCACGAAGAAGTTCTTCTGGCGCTCCACGATGGCCTGCGACACGCGCAGGATGGTGTCGAAGCGCTGCTGGATGTTCTTGATGAACCAGCGCGCCTCCTGCAGCCGCTGCTGCAGCGCTGCATGGCCTTCGCTGCCCCTGTGGCTGCGCAGCGCGCTGGCATAGATGTCGTGCACGCGCAGCTTGGGCATGACGTCGGGGTTGAGCTGCACGCTGAAGTCCATGCGGCCCGCGCCGCTGCGCACGGGGCGCACGATGACGTCGGGCACGACGATCTGGCGCTGCACGTCGGCAAAGCGCCGGCCCGGGCGTGGCTCCAGCCGGGTGATCAGCACCAGCGCCTCGCGCAGCCGCTCCTCGCGCGCACCGCACAGGCTGGCGAGCTTGCGCAGGTCGCGCCGCGCCAGCAGGTCCATGGGCTGGGCGCAGATGTCCAGCGCGGTGCGCAGCACGGCCTGCCGGTCTTCGTCCTCGGCACTGCCGTTGCCTTCGCGCTCGGCATCGGCCAGCTGGTCGCGCAGTTGCAGCGTCAGGCATTCGGCCAGGTCGCGCGCGCCCACGCCCACGGGCTCCAGGCTTTGCAGCAGGCGCAGCGCCACGGTGAAGCGGTGCACCAGTTCCTCGCACTCCTCCAGATCGTCGCCCGCCAGGCCCTGTGCCAGCTCGTCGAGCGGGTCTTCCAGGTAGCCGTCGTCGTTGAGGTTCTCGATCAGAAAGCGCAGCGCGGCGCGGTCCACCTCGCCCAGGCGCAGGCTCAGGGCCTGGCGGTGCAGGTGGTCGGTCAGGCTTTCGGCGCTGCGTGCCAGTTCGGTGGCATCGGCCTCGTCTTCCTCGCCCTGCCCGCGCGTGCGGCTGGAGGGCGCATCGCTGCCCCAGTCGCGGTCATCGTTGCCCGAGGTGGTCTGGCCGTCGCCTTCCCAGCTCAGGGACTCGGCCGTGCCGGAAGTCTCCACGGCATCGCCGGAGGATGCGTCCGACGAGGGCTCCCACTCCACCGCCGCCGAAGGCTGGTCTGCGCGGCTTTCCTGGAAGGACTCCGTGGCCTCGGCGCCGGGCGCGGCAGGCTCGCGGGTGCCGGCAGCCGCATCGTGATCGCCCTCCTCGTTCGCCAGCTCCAGGAAGGGGTTGTCGCCCAGCATCTGCTCCACTTCCTGCGCCAGCTCCAGCGTGGACAGCTGCAGCAGCTGTATCGACTGCTGCAGCTGGGGAGTGAGCGAAAGATGCTGGGAGACGCGCAGCGACAGACCGGGCTTCAAGCGGCAGCTCCTTCGCGCAGACAGTCTCGCAGACGGGCCAGGCAGGGCATGGCGCTACATCCGGAAGTGTTCGCCGAGGTAGACACGCCGCACTTCGGCGTTGTCCACGATCTCCTCGGGTGTGCCCTGGGCGAGCACGTGGCCGTCGCTGATGATGAAGGCATGGTCGCAGATGCCCAGCGTCTCGCGCACGTTGTGGTCGGTGATGAGCACGCCGATGCCGCGCGCCTTGAGAAAGCCGATGATGCGCTGAATCTCGATCACGGCGATGGGGTCGATGCCGGCAAAGGGCTCGTCCAGCAGGATGAAGCGCGGCTGCGTGGCCAGGGCGCGCGCGATCTCGACGCGGCGGCGTTCGC
The DNA here is from genome assembly GCF_059567865.1 of Delftia sp. BGA-UO-ETr-SB1. Lineage (NCBI taxonomy): Bacteria > Pseudomonadati > Pseudomonadota > Betaproteobacteria > Burkholderiales > Comamonadaceae > Delftia > Delftia sp. BGA-UO-ETr-SB1. The sequence goes on from NZ_JCAQOW010000005.1 coordinate 1,887,253, forward strand.
CGCCCGACAGCGCCAGCGCAGGCGATGCGCGCAGATGGTCCACGCGCAATTCCTGCAGCAGCGCCGTCAGGCGCTCCTCGATGACGCTGCGCGCCAGCGGCCGGCCCTGCTCGTCCCTTTGCAGCTCCAGCACGGCGCGCACGTTGTCCTCGACGCTGAGCTTGCGGAAGATCGATGCCTCTTGCGGCAGGTAGGACAGGCCCAGGCGCGAGCGCTGGTGGATGGGCATGTTGCCCACGGCCTGACCGTCGATGAAGATGTCGCCGCCGTCGCTGCGCACCAGGCCCACGATCATGTAGAACGAGGTGGTCTTGCCCGCGCCGTTGGGGCCCAGCAGACCCACGACCTCGCCCTTTTTCACGGACAGCGACACATCCTTGACCACCTTGCGGCTGCCGTAGGACTTGGCCAGATGGCGTGCCTGCAGGCTGCTGCCCTGGTCGGCGCGTGCAGTGGCAGCCGGGGCTGCGGCTTGCCCGCTCATCGCTTGGTACCGCCGAGGCTGTCCAGGCTGTTGCTGGGCTGCAGGGACGTGCCCGGCGTGCCCGCTGCGGGGGCGCGCGGCTGCGAGCCCGGCGTGCCTTCCTTGGGCGCCAGCACGGCGCGCACGCGCCCGCCCTGGCCGGCCGTGGAGCTGGGCTGGCCACCGCTGGTCTTTTGCCCGTCAACGGTGAACACGTCGGTGAGGTTGTTGTAGACGATGATGGAGCCGGTGATCTCGTCGCTGAGCTGGCCACCGCGATAGCGGCGCAGTTCGCCGCGGCGAATGAACTTCACGAGGTCGGCCTTGCCGTCGTATTCGATGACCTCGCCCTCGCCTTCCACGAACTCCTCGGGCTGGCCCGGCACGGTATCGCGCTTTTGGCGGAAGAAGGCACGCTTGCCCGCCTCGGCCGTCACCACGCCGTACTGAAAGCCTTCAGGGTCTTGCCGCACATCGAGCTGGGCGCCGCGCAGCACGATAGTGCCCTTGGTCATCACCACGTTGCCAGTGAAGACGCTGGTCTGCTTGAGTTCGTCATGGCGCAGCGCATCAGCCTCGATGTTCATGGGCTTGGTGCTGTCGGCCTTTTCGGCCTGGGCCATACCGGCGAAAGCCGCCAGGGCGGCGGCGAGCAGGAGGGAGGAAAGTCGTTGTTTCATGGAGGGCACGCTTCTTGCATCCATTGTAGGGGGTGTCGCGCGCAACCGTTCCTGGCGTCTTTCAACGCGCACGGAAAGCGCTGACACAAAGGCACAAAAAGAGGTTTCCAAAAGCGACAGGCCCGCGCAATGGCGGGCCTGTCGCGGCTTGGCTGGGCCGAGGCCCGGGCCTCAGCCCTTGCGGCTGGTGGCGATCAGCTGATCGACCACACGCAGCACATTGGTCATGTTGCCGGCCTTGGTGCCGTCGGTGTAGTAACGGCCCGCCACGCCCATGGCCGGCACGCCTTCCACGTCATAGTCCTGCTGCAGCTGGGTGGCCTTGCGAACCTGGTTGGAGACGCTGAAGGAGTTGTAGACCTCCTTGAACTTGGCCACGTCCACGCCCTGCTTGCCCACCCAGGCGAAGATGTCCTCGTCCTTGGCCAGACGGTTGCGTTCCACATGGATGGCGTGGAAGGCGCGCGCATGCATGGTGTCCAGCAGGTTCATGCCTTCGAAGGCGTAGTAGAGCTTTTGCTGGGGCACGAAGCTGGCGTTGAAGGCCACGGGCACGCGGTGCACGACCACGTCGGCCGGGGCCTGGTTCTTCCAGGCGGCAAAGGTCGGCTCGAACGCATTGCAGTGCGGGCAGCTGTACCAGAAGAACTCGACCACCTCGACCTTGCCGGCGCCGGCGCTGGTGGGTGCGGGCTTGGCCAGCTTGATGTAGTCCTTGCCCTCCTTGGGCGCTGCGGCCTGGGCCTGGGCGGCGGAAGTGCCCAGCGTCAGTGCGCTGGCAGCGGCTGCCGAGGCAGCCAGGGAAAAGTCGCGGCGATTCATCAAAACAAACTCCTCGTTCAATGCTGCAGGTTAGGAGGCAGGGGCCCGCCAAAAGTTCAGCGCTCTTGTTGCAACGCGCTTTCAGCGTGCGGCGCGCACCAGCGTGGACTCGACCCCGGCGCCATCGAGCTTTTGCTTGAGCTGCTCGGCATCGTCGCGCTTGGTGAACGGACCCACACGCACGCGGAAGATGGTGATGCCGTTTTGCTCGCGCTCGCTCACGCGCGCCTCCCACCCCAGCATGGCCAGCTTGGCGCGCTGCGCATCGGCATCGCCCTGGCTGCGGAAGGCGCCGGCCTGCACGAAGTAGTTGAAGGCGGCGTCGGCCTTTTCTGCCTTTTCCGCCTTCTCGGCAGCGGCGGAGCGCGACTTGACCAGGTCACCCAGCGGATCGGCCGAGCTCTTGCCATCGGCCTTGGTTTCGGGCTTGGCGGGCGGCTTGGCCGGGTCCACGGGCGCGGGTGGCGGAGTCACGCCTCCTGCCACGGCGGGCGGGGTGGGGGCGGTTGGTGCGGTGCTGCCAGGGAGGCTGGGCGTGACGGCGGCCGGTGGTGGCGGCGCCGGGTTCTTGCCCTGCAGCGGCGCGTTGGGGTCCCAGTTCTTGTTGCGCTGGGCCTCGGCCGCGTCCTGGTCGGCCGTCTTGCCGCCCTTGGAGAGAAAGGGCACGGGCACCTTGGTCACATAGACGGCGACGGCCAGGGCTGCTGCCAGCCCGACGATCATGCCGATGATGAGACCGATGACGGTGCCCCCACGTTGCTGTGTCTTCATAGATCGCTTGTCGCTCGAAGTTACATGCGTTGCGGGGCCGAGACGCCCAGCACTGCCAGGCCATTGTGCAATACCTGGCGCGTGGCCGAGATCAGCGCCAGGCGGGCGAGCTTGACCTTTTCGTCGTCCACCAGGATGCGTTCCGCGTCGTAGTAGCTGTGGTACAGCGAGGCCAGTTCGCGCAGGTAGAACGTCACGTCGTGCGGTGCATTGCCTTCTGCGGCCGAGGTCAGCATGGCCGGGTACTTGGCCAGCTGCAGCATCAGCGCCTGGGCCTGCGGGCCTTCCAGCGCCGACAGGTCCACGTCCTTGAGCGTGGCCGCGTCCCCCCCCCAGGCGGCCAGCACCGAGCAGATGCGCGCATGGGCGTACTGCACGTAGTACACGGGGTTGTCGTTGTTCTGGGCCACGGCCAGGTCCACGTCGAAGGTGTACTCGGTGTCGGGCTTGCGGGACAGCAGGAAGAAACGCACCGCATCCTTGCTGGTCCACTCGATCAGGTCGCGCAGCGTGACGTAGGAGCCGGCGCGCTTGCTGATCTTGACTTCCTCGCCGCCGCGCACCACGCGCACCATGGTGTGCAGCACATAGTCGGGATAGCCGGCAGGGATGCCCACGTCGGCGGCCTGCAGGCCGGCGCGCACGCGCGCGATGGTGCCGTGGTGGTCCGTGCCCTGGATGTTGACGACCTTGGAGTAGCCGCGCTTGAATTTCTGGATGTGGTAGGCGACATCGGGCACGAAGTACGTGTAGTTGCCGTCCTGCTTGCGCATCACGCGGTCCTTGTCGTCACCGTAGTCGGTGGACTTGAGCCAGAGCGCGCCGTCGAGTTCGTAGGTGTGTCCGCCCGCAATCAGGCGCTGCACCGCGTCCTCGACATAGCCATTGGTGTAGAGGCTGGATTCGAGGTAGTACTCGTCAAAGTGCAGGTTGAAGGCCTGCAGGTCCTTGTCCTGCTCGTTGCGCAGATAGGCGACGGCGAACTGGCGGATGTTGTCGTAGTCCTCGACATCGCCGTTGGCCGTGAATTCGCGGTCATCGGCCTTGACGGTCTTGCGGGCCAGGAAGTCGTCGGCGATGTCCTGGATGTAGGAGCCGTTGTAGAAGGCCTTGCTTGCCGGATTCTCGGGATCGATGGGCCAGCATTCGTCGCCGGGCTTGAAGCCCTTGGCACGCAGCTGCGTACTCTTGGTCAGCGTGTCGATCTGCACGCCCGCGTCGTTGTAGTAGAACTCGCGGTGCACGCCCCAGCCCTGGGTGGCATAGAGGTTGCAGATGGCATCGCCCAGCGCGGCCTGGCGGCCATGGCCCACGTGCAGCGGGCCGGTGGGGTTGGCGGAGACGAACTCGACCAGCATCTTTGCGCCACGGTCGGCCAGCCAGCCGAACTTCTCGGCCTGCTCCAGCACTTCGCGGATGATTTGCTGCTTGGCGGCGGGCTTGAGGCGGATGTTCAGAAAGCCGGGGCCGGCGATCTCGATGGCATCGACCCAACGCTGGAAGGACGGCGTGGCCTCCAGCGCAGCCTTGAGCTGCTCGCCCAGCGAACGCGGGTTGAGCTTGAGCGGCTTGGCCAGCTGCATGGCGGCCGTGCAGGCGAAATCGCCATGGGCAGCCACCTTGGGGGATTCAAAAGCGGCACGGGCACCGGCGCCGGGCGACAAAGTTTCAAGCTCGCCGGCCAGAGCCGCGAGCAGTTCCTGTTTGACGGAGAGCATCGGCGGATTCTACGTGGCAGGCCCACCCCGTGCCGCCGGACAGGGAAACGGAGCCTACATGCCCCGCGCCCAGAACACCGCGACGACGGCGATCACGGGCACCACATGGGCCTGCCACATCACCCAGCGGCGCGTGCTGGCGACCTCGGCCGGCTGGGGCAGGCCCTGGCCGGCATCCAGCGCGCGGCGCCAGCGCCGGAAGGCCAGCGTGGGCTTGATCGACAGCAGCGCGCCGACGACAAACAAAGTCATCTTCAGATGAAACAGTGGCTGCGAGACGTACCAGGACATGCCCTTGACGCCCCACACCAGACGGGCGATGCCGGTGAGCACCAGGAAGACCACGGCAAGGCCATAGATCATGTCCAGCCGCGCCAGGCGCTGCACCACGGCGGCGTTCATCCACTCGCTGCGGCACAGCGCCGCCTGGCTGGACAGGAACACCACGAAGGTGAGGATGGCCAGCAGGTGGAGGCTGGCCAGGATGGCTTCTATCGTCATGGGGAATCCGTATAGAAATTGGGCCTCTTGGGCCAAGTGTCCATTACGCCAGAAACGGGGACTGCCATCGTGATGTCCGAGGCAATCGGTAGACCACTGCGGTCCGGTCAGCGCCCCAGTTCCGCGCGCACCCAGTCGTCCAGCAGCGTCTTTTCGTAGCGCAGGGGATCGTTGGGATACAGGTCCGGGCGCATCATGAAGCTGGCGTCGCGCAGCTGGCGGCTGCCTTCTCGCAGAAGCTTTCCATCGGCTCCCAGCAGCTTGAAGCGCAGGTCGATGCGCGGTGGGTAGATGTCGCGCACGATGCGCACATCGGCAGCCTGGGGCCCGCGCCAGGGCTCGAAGCCGCCTGCGCGCTGCACATCGGTGAGGTGAACTTCAAGCCGCTGGCCCTGGGGCAGTCTGGGCGCGGCACGCTCGGCCAGGAACTGGGCCAGCGCATCGACCCAGGCGCGGCGCGCCTTCTCGGACTCCTGGGGTCCGTTGCGCCCGGCGTCGAACCGCGAAGGATCGTCAAAGGTCACGCTCACGATGCCGGCAGGCACCGCGCCCTGCCGCATCCCGTCCGGCCGGCCCTGCCCCGACCCCTGGACGGCGCAGCCCGCCACCATGCCCAGGCAGGCGGCTCCCAGCGCCATGCGCATCCAGCGCCGCCGTCCTGGGGCCGCGCCCTGCGTTGCGGATACCGCTTTCGTCGCTATCGACACTGCCATGCTCATTCCTCCTTGCTGGGCGGCCCGCTCAGGCCGCGTGGGTACGCCGCCAGAAATCCGGCTGCTCGTAGTGGTGCTTGAGATAGTCGATCCACAGCCGCACACGCAGCGGCATGTGCTTGCGCTGGGGAAAGACGACAAAAATGCCATTGGGCGGTGCCGCGAATGTTTCGAGCACGGCCACCAGGCGGCCCGAGGTGATCTCGGCCTCGACCTCCCAGGTGCTGCGCCAGGCGATGCCCCAGCCGCCCAGGCACCAGTCGTGCAGTACCTGGCCGTCGGAGCAGTCCAGCGGGCCGCCCGGCTTGAAGTGCACGACCTCGCTGGTGCCGCTGTCGGGATGGGGGATGCGAAAGGCCCAGCCACGCGTCTGCGAGGCGTCGCTGGACAGCGTCAGGCAGTCGTGCTGGGTCAACTCGCTGGGGTGGCGCGGCGTGCCTCGGCGCTCCAGATAGGCAGGCGTGGCGACGCACTGGCGCCGGTTGTCGGCAATGCGCACGCTGACCAAGGCCGAGTCGGGCAGATCGCCCACGCGCACCGCGCAGTCAAAGCCTTCGCCGGCCAGATCGACCACGCGGTCGCTGAGGTTCAGGGAAATCGTCACATCCGGGTGCAGATCCCGAAAGAGCGGCACCAGGGGCGCCACGTGCCGCCTGCCAAAGCCCGCCGGCGCCGTGATGCGCAGGTGGCCCGTGGCCTTGACCCCGCCCGCGCTGACACTGGCCTCGGCGTTGGACACATCGGACAGCAGGCGCTGGCAATCCTCAAGAAAGGCGCTGCCCTCATGCGTGAGGGAGATGCGCCGCGTGGTGCGCACCATGAGCTTGACGCCCAGGTGCTCTTCCAGGGCATCGAGGCGCCGCCCCATGATGGCCGGCGCCACGCCTTCCGCCTTGGCCGCTGCCGTGAGGCTGCCGCGCGTTGCCACCGATACGAATGACTCGAATGCCTTGAGCTTGTCCATGACCGCTGTCCGTTTCTTTTCCGTGTTCTTGTGGGGCATGCGACCGCACACCCGTCTCCTGTGACTCGCCTTTTTGCATAGTGGGCACTGGCTGTCCTCCATGTGCACCATGCATGGGCTGCGCGCCAAAGCCGGCCGGTTTTGGCGCGCGCATAACCTTCCCACATTTTTGCGTAAAAGTCACGAGTTTTAAGATTTATGGTCTATTTATGTACGCAAATAAATCTAATAAAGTATTCCTTATAGTCAGGCCCGAAAAGGGTCTGCCAAGCCTTTCCATCCATCCAACCCGGGGTTCCCACCATGACCGATCGCACCCAAGCCCACAGCCTGCAGGTCGCTACAGAGCTGCACCGTTTCATCAATGAACAAGTGCTCCCGGGCACCGGTGTCGCTCCCGAGGCGTTCTGGAAAGGCTTCGACGCGATCGTCAAAGATCTGGCTCCTCGCAATGCCGCCCTGCTGGCCGAGCGTGACCGCCTGCAGACCGAGCTGGACACCTGGCACAAGGCCCATCCCGGCCCCATCACCGACATGGCCGGCTACCAGCAGTTCCTGACGCAGATCGGCTATCTGGTCGAGCAGCCCAAGGATGCCAAGGCCACCACCACCAATGTGGATGCGGAACTGGCCATCCAGGCCGGCCCCCAGCTGGTCGTGCCCATTCTCAACGCCCGCTATGCGCTGAACGCCGCCAACGCGCGCTGGGGTTCGCTGTATGACGCGCTGTACGGCACGGACGCCATCGGCGAAGACGGTGGCGCGGAAAAGGGCAAGGGCTACAACCCCGTGCGCGGCGCCAAGGTGATCGCCTTCGCACGTGATTTCCTGGACCAGGCAGCCCCGCTGGCATCGGGCTCGCACAAGGATGCCGCCGGCTATCGCGTGGAAGCTGGCCAGCTGGTCGTCGCGCTCAAGAGCGGCGGCACCACGGGCCTGAAGAACACCGCCCAGTTCGTCGGCTACCAGGGTGATGCCGCAGCGCCCTCTTCCGTGCTGCTGCTCAACAACGGCCTGCACATCGACATCCGCATCGACAAGACCACGGCCATCGGCCAGACCGATGCCGCCGGCGTGGCCGACGTGGTGGTCGAAGCCGCCCTGTCCACCATCCTGGACCTGGAAGACTCCGTGGCCGCCGTGGATGCCGAGGACAAGGTGGTCGGCTATGCCAACTGGCTGGGCATCCTCAAGGGCACGCTGACCGAAACCTTCGACAAGGGCGGCAAGAGCATGACGCGCGGCCTAAACGCCGACCGCGAGTACACGGGCGCCGATGGCAAGCCCGTCAAGCTGCATGGCCGTTCGCTGATGTTCGTGCGCAATGTCGGCCACCTGATGACCAACCCGGCCATCCTCTGGGGCAACGGCAAGGAAATTCCCGAGGGCATCCTGGACGCCATGGTCACCACGGCCATTGCCGTCCATGACATCAAGGGTCTGGGCGCCAACGGCATCCGCAACTCGCGCACGGGCAGCGTCTACATCGTCAAGCCCAAGATGCACGGCCCCGCGGAAGCCGCCTTCGCCAGCGAGCTGTTCGGCCGCGTGGAAAAGGTCCTGGGCCTGCCCGAAAACACCGTCAAGCTGGGCATCATGGACGAGGAGCGCCGCACCAGCGTCAACCTCAAGGCCTGCATTGCCGCTGCCGCATCGCGCGTGGCCTTCATCAACACCGGCTTCCTGGACCGCACGGGCGACGAAATGCACACCGCCATGTATGCCGGCCCCATGGTCCGCAAGGCCGACATGAAGGGCAGCGCCTGGCTGGCCGCCTATGAGCGCAGCAACGTGCTCGTGGGCCTGGGCCTGGGCCTGCGCGGCAAGGCGCAGATCGGCAAGGGCATGTGGGCCATGCCCGACCTGATGAAGGCCATGCTGGAGCAAAAGATCGGCCACCCCAAGGCCGGCGCCAATACTGCCTGGGTGCCCTCGCCCACGGCCGCCACGCTGCACGCCCTGCACTACCACCAGGTCAACGTGGCCGAAGTGCAAAAGCAGCTGGAGCAGACCAATGCCGACGCCGAGCGCGCCACCATCCTGGCCGACCTGCTGCAGGTGCCCGTGGTCAAGGAAGACAAGTGGAGCGCGGCTGAAAAGCAGCAGGAGCTGGACAACAACGTCCAGGGCATCCTCGGCTATGTGGTGCGCTGGGTGGACCAGGGCGTGGGCTGCTCCAAGGTGCCCGACATCCACAACGTGGGCCTGATGGAAGACCGTGCCACGCTGCGCATCTCCAGCCAGCACATCGCCAACTGGCTGCAGCACGGCATCGTGACCGAGGCCCAGGTGCGCGAGACCTTCGAGCGCATGGCCGCCGTGGTCGACCAGCAGAACGCGGGCGATGCACTGTACAAGCCCATGGCCGGCCACTTCGACACCTCGATGGCCTACCAGGCCGCCTGTGACCTGGTCTTCAAGGGCAAGGAGCAACCCAGTGGCTACACCGAACCCCTGCTGCATGCCTGGCGCCTGAAGGTCAAGGCAGCCGCCTGACACCTGGCGGCGCCCAAGGCTGCAAAAGCACCCAGGCTTGCCTGAGGTGCTTTTTTCATGGGCCTACACTCGGAACCACGATGAGCGCCCCTCCCCCCGATGCCAACCTGTGTCCGCTGTGCGGCCGCAGCAATCAATGCGCCATTCTTGCGGGCGTTGATCCGCTGAACTGCTGGTGCATGGACACCCCGGTGGCACCCGATGCACTGGCCCGCATTCCGGAGCCCCTGCGCAACAAGGCCTGCCTGTGCCCCGCCTGCGCGCTTGGCACCGACAAGCCTCGACCACCCGCGTCGGCCGATATGATGTCGCCGACCCAACCCCCTAGAACTTGATCCCTGAGGAGATTGACATGCCCACATACCACGTCGAAATGATGGAAGGCCGCACCGTCGAACAAAAGCGCAAGCTGGTCGAAGAGATCACGCGCGTCTCGGTCGAAGTCCTCGGTGGCTCGCCCGAATCGGTGGACATCCTGATCACCGACATCAAGCGCGAAAACTGGGCCACAGGCGGCAAGCTCTGGTCCGAACGCAGCTGAGGATCTTTCGCTCAATGCATGCAAAAGGCAGCTTTGGCTGCCTTTTTTCATGAAAACTGGTCTTTAATCCCGTATTTCCATGAGTGCCTGCAGTGCACTCCCTGCCACCGTCCAGGGCACAGGCATGGAGGCATCTGGCTTCCAGTGCCTGGCAACGCCATCCATGGACACCTGGGTCAGGGCCACCTGGGTAGCACCGGCAGCATGGGCCTGAACAGCCGCATCGGCCATGCACGCCACATAGCCGGCGACATCACCACTGCGAAAAAGAGCCCAGGCCCCTTCAACACACTGCAGCTGCATGCGTTGATCTGCGTTGCCTTGCTGCAGTTCTCCCATGAACAGATTGCGCGTGGCTTCGTACGTTGTGGGAGCGGCGCACAGCAGTGCAATGCGCGATTCGGGGTCATTTTGCAAGGCAGCGGCCACCTTGCGGGCCAGCATGCCATCGGCACGCCAGACCTTGCCACTGCGGCAATCCGCCACGGCCGGGCCCAGGGTCGAGCAGGTCAGCAGCACGGCATCGATATCGGCAGGATCTGCCAGCGCATCGAGCTGCCCTGCCGTTTTCTGCCGAAGCGACGCATTCATGCCGCCAGCAGCCTCCGCCTCCAACAGCAGTTCCTCATGCACCTGATGAACGATTGAGTGGGCCGGCCAGCCCAGTTCGGCAGCAGCCTGCTCGAAGATCACGGCGTTGCTGTGCGCCGTATGCAGACAAAGGATGGGCATTGGTGTGTTCCGTTTTTTTGCCGTTGCCCCGCATTGTGCTTGCAGCTGCCGCGCCAGGCGTTAGGCTATGGCTTGAACTACGCAAACAACGATACCGCCATGTGCCAGCTGCTTGGAATGAACTGCAACACGCCCACCGACGTGCGCTTCAGCTTTTCGGGGTTCACCCAGCGGGCGGGCAATACCGGCGACCATACGGACGGCTGGGGCATCGCCTTCTTCGAGGACAAGGGCCTGCGCCACTTCGTCGGCTACGAGCGCGCCATCGACTCGCCCATCGCCAAGCTGATACGCGAGTACCCGATCAAGAGCCGCAACGTCATCGCCCACATCCGCAAGGCCACGCAGGGCGCGGTAAGCCTGCAGAACTGCCACCCCTTCGTGCGTGAACTGTGGGGTCGCAACTGGGTCTTTGCCCACAACGGAGATCTCAAGGGCTTCGCACCCAAACTGCATGCCCACTTCCATCCGGTAGGCAACACCGACAGCGAGCAGGCCTTCTGCTGGATTCTTCAGGAGCTCTGGAAGTCCCATGCCGGCCTGCCCAGCGTGCAGGAACTCACGCACACGCTGCGCGAACTGGCCAAGCGCATCTCGCCACACGGCACCTTCAACTTCCTGCTGTCCAACGGCGAAGCGCTGTGGGCCCATGCCACCACACACCTGTGCTACATCGAGCGTCGCCACCCCTTTGCCCAGGCCCATCTGTCGGATGAGGACCTGACCGTGGACTTCGCCCGAGAGACCACACCACAGGACCGTGTGGCCATCATCGTCACAGCACCGTTGACCAAGAATGAAACCTGGACCTCGATCCAGTCGGGCGAACTCAAGGTCTTTGTACAGGGCGAATGCCTGCCGCTCTGAACCATTGCACGTTCAGGATCTAAAAAGAGAGCGCGTCAGCGCTCTCTTTTTTTGGGATGTCCGTTTTGGCTGTTCAGCCTGTTTCTCCATTTCCTGCAGCCCAATGCAAAAAACCCCGTAGCTTTGGGCTACGGGGTTTCTTGGGCTGTAAGAGCCTGACGATGACCTACTTTCACACGGGAACCCGCACTATCATCGGCGCAAAGTCGTTTCACTGTCC